>NZ_CP035704.1:1200000-2400000 GCF_004168365.1 Pseudolysobacter antarcticus | reverse complement strand
CGGCTCAAACACTACACCGACCAGTGCAACGTTGACGGTCAGCGCGCTGTTGCCGCCCGCTGTGGCCAAGACGTTCAATCCAGCGACTATTCCGGTCAACGGCACGAGTACGCTGACGATCACGCTGACGAACCCGAATACCGCGACGGCCATCACCGGCGCTGCTTTTACCGACACGCTACCGGCCAACGTCACCACGATCGCGGCGACGGCGGCGACAACCTGCGCACCGGGCGTGGCCTCCCAAGCAGCGGGTTCCCTGACTCTGGCTGGTGGCACCATCCCAGCCAACGGTAGCTGCATGGTGACGGTGAATGTCACCTCGGCGATCGGTGGGGTTTACAACAACACCATTGCTGCAGGTGACGTGACGACGACCAATGCCGGTTCGAACACGACACCAACCTCCGCGACGCTGACCGTGCTTGGGCCGCCGGTGGTCGTGAAGGCGTTCAATCCCATCACTATTTCCGTGAACGGTACCAGCACGTTGACGATCACGTTGACCAACCCGAATGCGACGACGGCCATCACCGGTGTTGCGTTCGCCGATACTTTACCCGCGAACGTAACCACCGTCGCCGGCACGGCGGCGACAACCTGCGCACCGGGCGTGGTTTCGCAAACGGCCGGTGCCGTGAGTCTGGCCGGTGCCACGATTCCCGCCAGCGGCAACTGCACAGTGACGGTTAGCGTGACCTCAGCGACCCCGGGCGCTTACACAAACACGATTCTCGCAGGCGGTGTCACGAGCACGAATGCAGGCTCGAACACGACGCCGACCAGCAGTACGCTGACTGTCAATGCAGTTGCGCTCGTGCCGCCGACCGTTGCCAAGTCGTTCAGCCCGGCGACGATCGCGGTGAATGGCACCAGCATGTTGACGATTACGGTGAGCAACTCGAATGCGATACCGATTACGGGCGTGACGCTGATTGACAACTTGCCGGCGGGGGTCACCACGGTCGCCAGCACGGTCGCAACCAACTGTGCACCGGGGACGCCTGCGCAGACGACCGGTTCTGTGAGCATGGCCGGCGGCACGACTGCCGCTAATGGCAGCTGCACGGTGACGGTGACGGTAACTGCAGCAACACTCGGGGCCTACACCAACACGATTCCCGCGGGCGGCGTGACAAGTACTAATGCCGGCTCCAACACCACGCCGGCGACCAGCACGCTGACCGTCAGCGCGCCGCTGGTGGTGGCGCAAATACCAGCGCTTAACTTATGGGGTCTGCTGATGCTAGGTCTTGTTTTAAGCGCAGGTGGTTTCTACATTGCACAGAGAAGGGGAATTCGCCCAGACCGATGAGGGTTGCGGCGATCTGCGCGGGGATCACGACGGTAAACCATACCGCCTTCCAGCCCCCGTTTCCCTTGCCATAGTGATAAATGAGGTGGACTGCCCCGCGAATCGTAAGCACTTCGGGCATATGATTCAGATACGCCATCGCCAAACCAACCCCATTACAGTCGCAGCAGGCCCAGCACGATTTCGATGACGATCAGGACGATGATGGCCAGTTCCATCAGCGTGGCACGGCTGTTCAGCGCCTCGTCGTAGAGAGCGGCGTACGTATCGCGAATGATGGCGAGTTTCCGGTCGACGGCGGCCGCCAGTATCGGCACGCGGTACAACGACAGCGCCGCGGTGTAGATTCGCGCGAGATACACGTCTTCAGTCACCTGCAGCGCGTTGTCGACCTTCTCAGTCAACTCGGTCACTTCGGCGACCAGCGTGTACAGCCGGCTCGCCAAGTGGGCGAATCGACGCGCGGCGAACAAGGACAAGGTGCGTCGCGTTTCTTCGACGCGGTCGTACATGTGCGGCAACTCAGCGTCGAGCAGCTCGTCGTAGTAACGCAGCTCCAGAAGTTGGGCGTTCGCGACCTCCAGCACATCGGCCACGTCCGAATCCCCGCGCGGTTCATAGATGAATGCGCGATCCCACGTCAGTACGACCAGATCATCAGTGAAGTAGGAGTAGCTGTGCCGCAACAGATCGCGTTGTGCAGCCTCGGCCAGCGTTCTGGACTCGCCGGAAAGCAGCGGAACCAAGTCGATGCGCTCTTGCAAATCGCGCGCACTCAATGGCTCGCTGAGCTCCTTCACCGTAACGATCAAATAGTCCTCTTCCAGCGTGATGCTCGATGGACGATCGAGCGTCGGGGAAATAACGCCTAGCACGCGTTGCAGCAGGCGTTCCCAAAAGCCGGTGGATGTCGAGGGTCCAATGGCTCGATCGATCGCTTGCACGCGCTCCACATAATCGGACCATGCGATATCCGACACTGGAATCTGCACCGCTAAAGCCACGACGCCAAAGTCGTAGCAGCGAGCGCTCACCGTCGCGCGGATCGAGTGGTTGCCATCGAGTGTCAACTCGCACGGTTCTAACGGCAAGGTGACCGGGGGCACATCGAAGGACACGGCTTTTTCTGGTGTGGTGCTTAGTTTGCCGCGACGTACGGTCGAGTGCGCATGCGCGAGCCAAAGCGCTTCGACCTGCGCGAGATCGATCGAGTAGGCAATATCGAACAGACGCAGCGCCGTGATGGTGCCGGTCTTGATGGAAATAGGCGGACTGCTGTGCGGCATAGCCACCGGGGAGGATCCGTTACCTGGAAAACCGAAAGTATGCGCTGTGCCGCGGGAGTGCGAGTGAAACTGCGCGACCGACATTGATCGCGCAGTGGTCCGCAGACCTTTATTTCGCGTGGTGGTCGTGACCGAACTGTTTGGTCGCTTCCTGCGAATGGTGCGTGGCGTGCAGGTGATGGCTGTGACCGAGGTGGGCGTGGTGCGCCGCTTTCTCGTGTGCGCCATCGCTGTGGTGTTTGGCAGCTTCGTGGTGATGCTCGGCAGCCAGCGTATGGTGCTCGGCGGCTTTCTGGTGATGCTCAGCGACAGTATGCGATGACATGGCAAAGACTCCGGTAGATGAAAAGATACTCAGACCCCGCCTGACGTGCACACGGCGGTGCATGTCGTTCTACCCCGCGCATGTGACACATTGCTGTCCGTGCCAAGACAGCGAGCACCTTTCGCTAGTCTTATGGATCGCGGTGCGGGAGTTGGGTGACGACCTCACGCAGTAATGCCTAACCTTTGGCAAGTCGATGCGCCGCAATTTCGCATACAGGCAGCCTTTGCCGAATTGTGTACAGCACGATCTCCCGCTTGCGCCACGCCAGCGCGAGCAGCGACGCCCCACCGGGGCCGCTTTCGTAAAAATTGTTGTAACGTGCGAAGGCGATACTGGTTTCAGTGCGCAGTCGCTGTCGGTCGTAAGGCGCGGCAAAGCCCCAATCGTTTGCCCGCGCTGAGGTAATATCGCCCCTCGATTTTGGCTCCGTTGCACGCATGGCATTGATCGAACCATCCGAAACACCCATGACCCATGAGCCAGCCGCTATGGTACTGGCGCTGCTAGCGCACGCGGCAGAACAACTGGTGCTGATGGATGACTATCTGGGTCGACGCGGCATCCGATTGCATGGCAGCATTCACGAGGCGCGCAAGGCCATTCGCCGGTTTCGCGCAGCGTTTGCCTTATGCGGGGCGGCTGACGACCCGCGGGCATCCGCAGTCGATCACACGGCCCAACGCTTGGGCCGCAGCTTGTCCAAGTTACGCGACGCGCATGTGCTGGTTCAGTTGGCGTCGAAGCGACTGAAGGGCTATGACGCGAACGGCAGTCGCCGGCCCTGGCGTTTTGTTCACGAACGGCTCAAAAAAACCCGAGACGACCTCGCTTCAGCAACGCTCAAGGCAGACCCGGAGTTCGAACGACGACGCGCACGCGCGCGCGCCCTGCAGAAAGCCTTCGCATCGCTGACGTGCGATGCGCTGACGCCAGAAGCTGTTTTGCTGTTGCTCCGGCAGAGTTCCGCGCGCGTGCGACGCGCCGAACGTGCGTGCCAGCAACACGTCACGCAAGGCGCGCGACATCGCTACCGCCGTCGATTGCGCCGTCTGAGGATGCAACTGCAGTGTGTAACGGCGTTGGCGCACGAGATGTCGGTGCCGAAAGAAGCGCAGCTGCAGGCGCGTTGGGTTTTGCGCGAGGCATTGGACACCATGCCCGGGATCAACGAACTGGACGCGCTGGTGACCGCGCTGGGCGGACGCCAGGACGGAGAGATGCTGCGACGTGTTGTCCGTCGCCTACCGGAAAGCGCCCACCGACGCACGCTGGTGAGTGCGATCGAGGGCAAATAAAAAAGAGCGGCTGACCCGTGAGGGCTAGGCGTTCAGTTAATCTGTTGACGCACTGAATAGTCCCCGGGCGATTAGGCTTGGGGATTTTCTTTACTATGGAAAAATTCGCTAGCGCTCGCGTCGGACGGATCAGCCATATTCCGCCCGTGTGGATTTCTTTTGCACGAATCGCGCATGCAGCCTCCAAATAGAAAGGCAAATTCGTGAGTTTGCCCGACAACGCCATCGCGTCAATTCAAATCTGTATCGAAGACTATCAATCCACGGATCCCCGACGGGCGCTCTCGTCGGTTCGAAACCTCTACGCCGGCACGCTCATACTAGCCAAGGAAAAGCTGCGCCGCCTCTCACCCGAAGGCAGCAACGAAGTTTTGATCAAAAAGCAGCTCAAAATATAGCTGCATATCGCCAAGCACTTGAACATTTTCCGGCAACCCAACTGCCGAATTTTGGCAGTTGGGTTGCACGTTTTTGCCAAGCAATTGTCGAATGGTCAACAGGTTGCCTATTTTTGGCAGTTTATAGGCCGACTCGCCCTGTACCGGTCAGCACGATCAGCAGTTGCGGTAGTGGTAGATCACCATACCGCGCGTGAACAAATCCGCCCCGCAGGTCGTCCGACGACCGGCTGCTCTCGGCCACAACCCGTCAGCCGGACCCGCGTTTTGCCTGCGCCCAACCGGCCGTTCGCGGCAAGAACATCAAATTCATGGCCCCTTCATGGGGTAAGCCCACACTGGAATTCGTTACTGACAGGAGACTTCTTGATGAAAATGCATTCATACATGACGGCAGCGATCCTTTGCGTTGGACTGTCGGCCTCCGTCGCCATGGCGGAAGAAACACAACAGCAGCTTCAGGCCGAAGCGAAGATCACCGAATCTGCTGCACGAGCCACGGCACTTGCACGGGTGCCTCAGGCTGTCGTCCAAGGCTCGGAATTGGAAAGAGAGAAGGGCAAACTTATCTGGTCCTACGACTTGAGTACGCCGAAATCGAAGAACATCACTGAAGTACAGGTAGACGCCATTACTGGCAAGATCGTCAGTGTAAAAGTCGAAACCCCGAAGGACCAGGCGAAGGAAGCAGCGGCCGATAAGAAGGACGGAGCCGCTAAATAGCTTTGACGCCGCCAGATTTACGCAGCAAAGTACTTACTGCAATCGCAGCTTGTCTTCCTATTTGGCGCGATCCAGCGCGGTTGAGAGCTATTCGGTTTCTCCTGATTTTCGACCGAGAGCGGCCTTTGGGATCGCATGTGTCGAAAAAAGGAACACTTATCTGGTAGCTCGACGAAATTGCCAAGCTCATTATCGCCGCGAAGAGTAATTTTGCGGCGTGGCGAATTCCCGTCATCCGCAACCAAAAATAGAAGGAAAGACCGTACATGACAAGCGAGATGACGCCCCCGGATGCGGCGAATCGTACTTCGCCTGGCCGCGAAATGCTCAATAAAGTGCCCGAAGTCACAATCTACTTTTGGATCATTAAAATCCTATGCACGACCGTGGGCGAGACAGCGGCTGACTTTTTGAACAATAGACTAGGCTTGGGTCTGACCAAGACGACCTATGTGATGGGCAGCTTTCTGCTGGTCACGCTCATTTTCCAATTTGTGGTTCGCAAATACATTCCCGGAATTTATTGGCTTGCCGTCGTCTTGCTGAGCATTGTCGGTACGCTGATCACCGATAACCTGACGGACAATTTCCGCATCTCCCTGGTTACCACCACGATAATCTTTGCCGTCGCGTTGATGGCGACTTTCGCCGCTTGGTACGCAAGAGAGAATACTCTCTCGATACATACCATTCATACCGTCGCGCGCGAGGCGTTCTATTGGCTGGCCATCTTATTCACGTTTGCCTTGGGCACGGCTTCGGGCGACTTGGTAGCTGAGAAGTCCGGCGTCGGATACCTCTTGTCGTTGATGGTTTTTGGTGCTCTGATCGCAATCGTCGCCATCGCCCACTTCCGATTCAAGCTCGATGGAATAATGGCGTTCTGGATTGCCTACATTCTGACCCGTCCGCTTGGCGCGTCCTTGGGCGACTATCTATCGCAGTCTCGTGATGCTGGCGGTCTGAATCTCGGCGCAATGGGGATTAATGCCGTGTTTCTAGTCGCGATTCTCGGCTTAGTCACCTACTTGGCCATCTCAAAACGAGACGTGTCCACGACTTAGGCAGCTATGTGAGCTGAATGAATTTCTCTACCGCATGAGTTGGACGCCGAAATAGAACAGGATCCCGACCGCTTCGGTACGACCGTCCTGCTGCCGCAATCCGGAATGACCCGCGATATATGAGTGCCAAACAGACAGTACGAAGCGTAGCGTTGTTTATTGATCGCGCATCCATGATGATGCGGTTGTCGCCGCAAAGAACATTCGCGCTGCGCCTTGCGCTGGGCGCGTTTGCGCTGATCGCCGCCGCATGGCTGTTCGGTGCGATAACCGAAGACGTCGTGAATCAAGATGCACCGCTTGGCACGCTTGACCTGTATGTCGCGGCATGGCTGCATTCCCGTGTGACGCCCGGCTGGACGTCAGTCATGGCCGTCGTCAGCGACTTTGGCGCTCCGATCACGGTGATTGCGATCGCGTCGGTCGTGGCGACTGTTCTGCTCTACCTGCGGGCGCACTATCAGCTGTTATTGCTGGTACTCGCGGTGCCCGGTGGTGCGCTACTGAATGGCATCATCAAACAGCTGATACATCGGCATCGGCCTGTCTTTGACGACCCGATACAAACGCTTGCCACGTATAGTTTTCCGAGCGGACACGCGATGGGATCGACCGTTCTTTACGGCACGCTCGCGGCGATCGTCATATGGCAGGTTCGCGATTGGCGCGTGAGCCTGCTCGCGATTTTCGCTGCGGCGTTGCTTGTCGCATGGATTTGTCTCAGTCGCATTTATCTCGGTGTGCACTATCTTTCCGATGTGGCTGCGGGCTTCCTCGAAGGCATTGTCTGGCTAGGCGTATGTCTTGCTGCAGTCGACGCGGTACGTCGTCGCACAGCTCGCGGTCATTGCTGATGGTAATCCGCGCGCCACGCCGCTTGATCGCTATCATCAACGCCAGTGCAGGTGCGGCTAGCAAGCAGGCGATCGTGGAACGTTTGGTGGAAGTGTTTCGTCCGGACGATGTCGATGCGCGCGTTCTCCTCGCGCGCAACCGTGCCGAGCTAGCAACGTTGGCGCGCGCTGCTGTGCGCGAACAGCCGGACATCGTTGTCGCCGGTGGAGGTGATGGCACGATCAACGCGGTTGCCGCTGAGCTCGTGGGTACAAACATCGCCCTCGGGGTATTGCCGCTAGGCACACTCAATCATTTCGCCAAAGCACTGCACCTTCCGCTGGATGTCGAGGCGGCGGCACGCATCGTGATTGCAGGAAACGCCATTTCCGTCGACGTAGGCGAAGTCAACGGGCACATCTTCCTGAACAATTCGAGTCTGGGCCTCTATCCAAGCCTTGTGCGCCGTCGCGACACACAGCAGGAACAGCTCGGGCGGGGTAAATGGGCCGCTGCCCTGTGGGCCGCCCTAACCTTGCTGCGCCGGCATGCGTTTCTGCGCGTTCGACTGAGCTTGAACGGAGAAGAAATCGAAAGGCGCACCGCAATCATCTTCATCGGCAACAACGCCTATCAGATGAACGGTTTGCGCATTGGTGAACGCGAGCGACTGGATGCCGGACAGCTAAGTCTCTATCTTCCGCATCGCGGCGGTCGCAGCGGACTGTCGATGTTGGCCGTTCGCGCGCTCTTCGGGTGCTTGCGTGAATCCAGGGACTTCGATGCGTTGTTCGCCACAGCAATCGATTTAGAAACCCACCACAAGCGATTGCTCGTAGCCACTGACGGCGAAGTAGCAGCGATGGATGCGCCCTTGCGGTATCGAATTCGGCCTGGCGCTTTACGCGTTATTTGCGCCAAGTCGGCATCAATCGCCTGACAGGATTAGGAACGCACTATGCGCACTATTGTGCATTTGTCGGACCTTCACTTCGGACGCGTGGATTCGGCCGTGATTCGGCCATTGATCGAACGTATCAACGGCATCGCACCTGATCTTGTCGCCGTATCGGGCGATCTGACCCAACGCGCACGATCCGCGCAATTTCGGCAGGCGCGGGAGTTTCTCGATGCGCTGCCGTCGCCCAGAATCGTCGTCCCCGGCAACCACGATGTGCCACTGCACAACGTGCTCAAGCGCCTGCTTCAACCGCTTCAAAAATACCGGCACTACATCACTGACGATCTGGAACCGTTTTTTGTCGACGATGAGATCGCGGTGCTCGGTATCAACACCGCGCGCTCGCTGACGATCAAGGGCGGGCGTATCAGCGAAGCACAACTCGAACGCGCACGCGCACAATTCTCGCGACTACCTGCTGGCGCGACGAAGATCGTCGTCACTCACCATCCGCTGGACTTGCCGGAAGGCCACAGCGACAGGGATTTGGTCGGCAGGGCGCGGATGGCGATGGAAACGTTCGCTGATTGCGCGATCGATATCCTGCTCGCGGGCCACCTGCATGTCGGTCAGACCGGGAATACCGCCGCGCGCTATGAAATTGTCGGGCATGCGGCGCTCGTCATCCAAGCCGGTACGGCCACGTCGACGCGCGGGCGTGGCGAAGCCAATTCATTCAATGTGATCCGGATCAATCGACCGAACATCGTCGTCGAACGTTGGGTTTGGAACCCGGCCGCTACCACGTTCGCGGCTACCGCGCCGGAACACTTCCGGTTGGTCGCAGGCCAGTGGAGCGCGCACGGTGGAGGCAACGATCAGTAGTGCGGTGGTCGGTGGCACTGGGCTGCGACGCAAAGACGTATGACCGGAGCGGCTAACGAAGCCCCTCGCTGCCTTTAAAAAATGAATCATAAATGCACGCTCGATGCCTTGAGCGCCGCACTATTTACCTGAACAATAATTGCCAAGCTTCAGGTTCGACCCGCTTATTTTCTACGACGATTTGGGTAGGCATCGGCATACGAAAAGTGAAGCACGTTTGCATTGGCAGTGACGATACCGTCAGCGTTCCGCCATGCGACCTGGAAATTTCCGCAGCGATATACAGTCCCAGCCCAAGCCCCGAGTGTTGAGTGTTGTCCACGCGGTGAGAAAAAGGCTCGAATAACCCCGCTAATCTGTCGACCGGGATGGCGGGGCCGCCGTTGGTCACGGACATTTCAAACATCCTTTCGCAACTATGCATCCGCACCTTCACCGGCTGATCCGCAACGCCATGAGTAACTGCGTTCGTCAACAAATTGGCGAGTAGTTGCGCCAGGCGGCGTCGGTCGCAGGTGACAGGGAAAGCGATATTAATATCGCTCAAGATGTCACGATCTGCATGCACCAATTGAACCTCCGTGACGACGTGTCGAAGTTCATCAGCTAACCCATCCTCTCTCCGGCGGGAAAGCGGAATGCCACCGCCGAGTCGACCGCGCACAAAATCCAGAATATTCTGAACAAGTTCGGTCATTCGACCGCAGCTGCGTTCAATTTGCGCGATGGCCTCTGTTGATGGCGCATCGGCTACGGTCTGCCTGAGCTGGTAGGTACCGAAGCCGATCGATTGCAGTGAGTTTCGCAAGTCATGCCCCAGCACGCCAATGAATCGCTCGCGCATGCTCGCGCGTTCGCCAGCGTCGAGGAGCGCTTGATCACTTTGCTTGAGCAAATCTTCCGTCTCGCGGTGGGTTGCCGCCAACGCTGCCAAGGCATCGCGGATTTCCGCGAAACTGGGTTGCTCGATTGGCGCCAACGGTGCAACGTAAAGCGTTGGGAATAACTTGCCGCCCAGTCGTCCAACCGGGAGGGAAACAATGGAGTGCTCCAACATGACAAATCCCGTTTTTCGGATGGGCGTCGGACAAAAGCCGAGTTCAATCTTGCAGGGGCGTTGCAAAGATTACCGATCCCGAAAGGTGAGCCTATCTTGGGCGTCGTTGCTCGTTCTGTACGTTGACGCACATAAGTGAAAACTTCGTGAGGATGGTCATGTCATGTATGTTTTCTCTGAGAGGCCGCGCCGGTAGCTGGATAGGTCTGCCTCGTAACAAACACACGCGACTGACACGAGTGCATCGCGATCAAGAATGTCCATTTGGCCACGTGTGTAGTGAATCAGATCTAGCGCCTGGAGCGCGCCCGCAGCCTTTGTAACGCCAGCCCGACGCACACCGAGCATGAACGAGAGGAACTCCTGCGTCACAACAAAGGAGTCTGCGTGCGCACGGTCTGCTGTCATTAACAGCCATCGCGCAAGCCGCTGTTCGACGTTGTGGAAACGGGTGCAGGCAGCGGTCTGCGCAAGCTGTCGGAGAAGGATACCCACGTATCTGTTCAGAAGTTGACGCACTGGCAGCGAGCTTTCCAATTTCCGCCGAAACACTGTGATCTCCATGCGCCATGCGTGACCAGCGCCTTGCACCAAGGCACGCAGGGGCGCGCGCGTGGAACCCAGAATCGCTTCATGCCCACACATGCCTTCACTACCGATCATGCCCACTTCCAACTCGGAATGTTCATCGACATGAATGAGCATCGAAACAAAGCTACTCGTGGGGAAATACACATGCCCAATACGATGGTCTTGCTCGTGCAGCACGTTGCCACGCACGAGATCAACGGTGCTGCAATCCGCGATAAAACGCTCGCGATCCGGCTTTGGAAGTGCTGAAAGCAATTGATTGGATACCGCGGTGACTCGCTTGACAGGCATAGGGGTTACTTCTCATGCGTGGGCATTTGCCAGTATCTGGCAATGAAAAGGGGGGGGGCGCCGCATATGCAATTCGATATCGTGCGACCGTGCATAAGATTTGAGCCAAAGTAGGATGCCTCCGGATTAATCTGCCATCTGTGCGGCAGCGTACATTAGGCATCTGTGCGTGAAGGTGTGGCTTAACAGCAGCACTTTTGAACGTGGCGGCCATGCGATCGCCGAAGGCTACCCCCTGTGAATTCGAGATTGCGATCGAACTGATTCCATGCCGATGCTCTTTGGCCAACCTTTGAGCCGCGCCTTTCCGTGTTCGGCAGCGCACAGACACAAAGCCCATCACGGGTGCAAGCTATTCAAGCGGTGTTGCGCTTGCTGGGAGTTGTGCCATGTTTGATCTACGACCAATGGAAATGGCGATTGCCTATACGGATCGGGAAGCGTTTCCCGCCACCGCGTTTGAGCATGACAAGGGTATCGTGACGCTGCGAATGGGCTCGCTCAGCGTGGATGTCGATCACGTGCATTGCCAAGGAAACCAAGCCTTCGACGGCTTCGTTGTCCAAGTTCGAGTGGGCGAACTCCAGGTGCCCATGGTTACGGAGTTGATACGCGTGGGTTCATTGGTGCATTTCAACGAGCACCAAATTTTCAAATGCATCACGCGCTAATTGCATCGCGGCTGCGGGAAGGCGGGGCGATAGGGGCCTTACGATGGGCAGCGGGCACTCGGCTGCGGCCTGGGGTACGCTACCCATGGAATGTTCTTGCTCCAGGAAGGGGCGTTTTCAGACATTCGAACACAGGCGCCTTCGGACGAAGGCTATCCGGATTCGACATCGCGAAGATTCACGACCACTCCTTCGAACACGTCCGTTGCCAGCGCAGCCCGCACTTGGATCAACGCGTCGCTACCCTCGCAACACCATCGGACTTTATCACTCACCTCAATATTCCGGCCGCTAAGCCGCTCCACTGCCATCGCATATGCAGCCATGCGATGATCGAAACTCAAACGCAGTGACGCGCCTGTGTCGGTGAGATGTGCGAAGAGCGCAGAAAGCTAACTGTGAGGTTGTGGATTGAACGCCTGAACGACCACGCTGCATGAGCGGCCTCGCGCTTAAGCCGTCCCCGATGCCGGCACGGCCAGACTCCTGTACCATTGATTCACGCCGAGACTGCCAACTCATGCCTGACGCGCGCATCGACCCACGACGTAACCATCTGCTGGGTGCCATTCCCGAAGCAGAATGGGATCGATTTGCCCCGCAATTGACCCCGATCATCATGAAGCTCGGTCAGGTGGTTTACGAAGCCGGGGTCGAGCAAACCTACGTCTACTTTCCCACCGACTCGATTGTGTCGTTGCTCTCCGTCATGGAGAACGGTGATTCGGCGGAGATCGCCATCGTGGGCCATGAGGGCTTGGTGGGGATTTCGCTGTTCATGGGTGGAAGCGCTACACCGAGTCGGGCCGTGGTGCAGAGCGCGGGCTATGCGTTCCGCATGAAGGCCCAATTCATCCGCGATGAGTTTGTTCTGGCCGGACCGGTTCAACAATTGTTCTTGCGTTACACACAAGCGCTACTCACCCAAATGGGGCAGACGGCGGTGTGCAATCGACACCACAGCCTCGACCAACAACTGTGCCGCTGGATTCTCATGAGCCTGGATCGATTGGCATCGAACGAGGTGATGATGACGCAGGAGCTGATTTCCAACATGCTGGGCGTGCGGCGCGAAGGTGTGACGGAGGCCGCGGGTAAGCTTCAACGATTGGGCATCATCGAATACCAACGCGGCAAGATTCGCGTCCTGGATCGCAAACGCCTCGAGGCGAAGTCCTGCGAGTGCTACGAGGTGGTGCGTAAGGAATTTGCGCGCTTGCTGCCTTGGGATCAGGGAGTAAAGGAGGATGCCTGAGCTGGAGTCGATGATCAGTGCGCCGGAATGTCGGTATCAGCAAGCTGGGTTCCACACTCACTTTGCCGCTGATGATCACCGCGGTTTTCTCAAGAATCAGACGGGTGACGGAGCGCCGAGCGCTTGGCATCAGACGTCGTCATCGTTTTCAAGGCTTTCGATCAGGGCCGCCCGTTGTTTGCGCTTGTATGTGAATTTGGCATAGGGAAACTCTAAGAATAAATGGGCGATGCGAATGGTGCCGTGGAAGGGTGCATTCGACGCCGAGCGTAAATGCTCGGTGTCGAACGTTGCGTACTTCGGAAACAGCGTTGACGGCGCCATAACAAAGCGGTGGTCGGTATTTGCGCAAGCATGAATGGCAGCGGCAGTGGGTCGGTGCGCCAAAGCCAGGCATAGTCCTTGGCCTGCCTCCTCGCGACTGGCGAGCAGAATGCCGACCATCACCGCGAAGGGCTGCCGCTCACTGTAGATACCGGATACGAAATTCTGTACACCGTGATGGATGTAACGAGATCGGCTATCGGACCGCGTGGTCAGTTTCTTGAATTCAAACACGAGCTCCATGCCAAACGTATCGTTGTTCCATAAATAGGCAATATCGGTGCGCCCTTCGCGATCAATGTGACCCGACTCGAAATTGACATCGTTCTCGACGCCTTCCGTGCCCCAATACCCGAGTAGTTTGAGTTCCGTGGCGACGCGCTGGCGGACGTAAGCGCGCACAACTCTCGTCATTTTTGGTTCGGGCTATTGATTTGCGCCAAAGGATTGATATTCATCACATGGCGATGCAGCTGCCAACGCAACTATAGGCAGCAAAATCAACCGGATTTTCGCGAAATCAGCCGCTAGAGACTCCGCATTTAGGGTAACAGTAACTTATTGATATATATGCTATTAATATATTTATATAATATTTTATATATGCGAATCAATATGTTACAAAGATTCGGCAAGCGCTACCATAGGCAGCAGAATCAAGGGAACACCATCTCGATCGCGCCGTCATCGCCGAGCAGCGTTGGCTACGTGAAGTTGACCGAGCTCGCGAAGAAGCGAAGTTGGCTACCAAGGACGCAAAGGCGGCCCGCAGCCAGCTTGGTCGTTCTCGCCAGGATGTCCTGAAGATCACGAGCGCCCATGTTGCCGAGCAACGCCAACTCAAAGGGAAAGTGCGTGAGCTTGAAAAACGCCTGAAGGCACTCTCAAAAAAGAACGAGCCAAATCGTGGCGGCGCGAAAGCGAAACGCTGAAGGCATCTTCAAAATGAAAAAGGTGACACGTTAAGGCGGCATGACATGATTAAGCGGTCACATGACATGTTTAACTGGTTAACGACAGTTAAATAAGACTTTCGCTTATGTCGTTGTGTAATTTGACATAATATACATATGCGTCGTCAGTGGCGCATTCTAGGGTGTTGCGTGCGTGCCGCACACTTTGCAATGCTATTGTCTTCCGCAAGCCGATCGCCAACGCCAACGCCAACGCCAACGCCAACGCACTGTACATCTCCAGCGCGACATATGGATCAGAATATCTGGGGCTTGGCCCAAGCGCCACGCTTGCCAATTTCTACCCGGCGAAGCGGATTATTCCACCTACTTGATCGGGCACGATATCTAAGTTGTGAGTCAACGAAATTCCGCACCGACAATCCATGACTCCGCAAGCAAGATTGCAGCGCGCGGGCCCATGCATTGCGGGCATACTTCCATGCGTGAACAAGACCATACCGCTCGCATCAAACTGGCACGCCGAACTTGATCTGGAATACCGCCGGGTCGGCGAACGCACGCTGCTGGCAGCGCAACGACGGCGCGGGCCGCTGTGCGTGCAGAAGGCGCTGTATCCCGAAGGCGATGCGATTTGCCACAGCATCATCCTGCATCCACCAGGCGGAATCGCCGCGGGCGACCAGCTATATCTTGGTGTCGATCTCGGGCCGGGCAGCCACTCTTTGTTGACCACGCCAGGCGCAAGCAAATGGTATCGCTCGGACGACGCCGAAGCGGCACAGCAGCTTCACTTCACACTAGCACCCGGCGCGATGCTTGAGTGGCTACCGCAGGAGACCATTCTTTTTCGTGGCACACGTGCACGACTCGACTGCACCATCGATCTGGCACCTGGCGCGCTATTCCTGGGCTGGGAAGTATTGTGTTTCGGTCGTCGCGCGAGTGGCGAAATTTTCGATGGCGGACGACTGAGCCTGACCAGCCGCATCAGCCAATCCGGAAAATCACTATGGCGAGAGCGTGGCCGGGTCGATGGCGCCTCAGCGTTTCTGACATCGCCGGTCGGGCTGGCCGGTTGTTCGGTGAGTGCCACACTGATCCTGGCCGGCACTGATCTGGATCGATCGGTACTCGACCGGCTGCGCGAGATCGTGCCTGCGGATGGCGCAAAACACGGCATCACGCTCCTGCCGCAACTCGCCGTTGCACGTTATCTTGGCGACTCCAATGAAGCCGCGCGCGGCTGGATGATCGGGCTATGGTCGGTGCTGCGTCCGGCAGTGTTCGGGCGACCTGCGCAGGCGCCGAGAATCTGGAGTACCTAAGCTGCGCAAAATCGTTGACAATCGAAATGCCGGGCGATCCCTGCCCTTGATACGGCGCCAGCTGCAATGGAACTGACTCCGCGCGAAAAAGACAAACTGCTGATCTTCACCGCCGGGCTGGTCGCCGAACGGCGCAAGGCGCGCGGCTTGAAACTCAACTATCCCGAGGCGGTGGCGTTCATCAGCGCAGCCCTGATGGAAGGCGCGCGCGATGGCCGCACGGTCGCCGAGTTGATGAGCTTCGGCGCAAGCCTGCTGACACGCGTCGATGTGATGGAAGGTGTGGCCGAGATGGTGCCGGAGATTCAGGTCGAGGCGACCTTTCCCGATGGCACCAAACTGGTCACCGTACATCAGCCGATTCAATAAGCCGGAGATGCGCATGCGCAACGCCGAATGCGGGAGTATTCATTCCGCCAAACGAAACCGGAGCATGCCGCGATGATCCCCGGCGAGATTCTGGTCAATACCGGCGAGATTGAACTCAACGGCGGTCGCGATGTGGTCGAGATCGTGGTCGCGAATAGCGGCGATCGGCCGATTCAGGTCGGCTCGCATTATCATTTCTACGAGGTCAACGACGCACTCGAATTCACGCGTCGTGTTGCCTACGGATTTCGCCTCGACATCGCCGCTGGAACTGCGGTGCGCTTCGAGCCGGGCATGCGCCGCACGGTGCGTCTGGTCGCGCTCGCCGGTGATCGGCGCGTCTACGGATTTGCCGGACGCATCATGGGCGCGCTCGAGGATGTCCCGACATGAGCCTGAAAATTTCGCGCCGCGCCTATGCGGAAATGTTCGGCCCGACTGTTGGTGATCGTGTGCGTCTGGCCGATACCGAACTGTTCATCGAGGTCGAAAAGGATTTCACGATCTACGGCGAGGAAGTCAAATTCGGTGGCGGCAAAGTGATCCGCGACGGCATGGGCCAGAGCCAGCGTTGCGCCGCCGAAGTGGCCGACACAGTCATCACCAACGCGCTGATTGTTGATGCCAGTGGCATCGTCAAGGCTGACATCGGCATCAAGCACGGGCGCATCGCCGGCATCGGCAAGGCCGGCAATCCGGATATCCAGCCGGGAGTGACAATTGCCATCGGCGCCGGCACCGAAATCATCGCCGGCGAGGGTTTGTTGATCACTGCCGGTGGCATCGATACGCACATTCATTTCATCTGTCCACAGCAGATTGACGAAGCACTGATGTCGGGCATCACCACCATGATCGGCGGCGGTACCGGCCCGGCAACGGGCACGTTCGCCACTACCTGCACGCCCGGGCCGTGGCACATCCACAAAATGCTGCAGGCGGCCGATGCGTTCCCGATGAATCTCGGATTTCTCGGCAAAGGCAACGCCAGTTTGCCGTTGCCTTTGCGCGAGCAGATCGACGCCGGCGCGATCGGCCTCAAGCTTCACGAAGACTGGGGCACCACACCCGCGGCAATCGACAATTGCCTCAACGTGGCGGATGAAACCGATACCCAGGTGGCGATCCATACCGATACGCTCAACGAATCCGGATTTGTCGAAACCACCCTCGCCGCCTTCAAGGGCCGCACCATTCACACCTATCACACCGAAGGTGCTGGCGGCGGTCATGCGCCGGATATTATCCGCGCTTGCGGCGAGGCAAATGTATTGCCGTCATCGACTAATCCGACGCGGCCATACACCATCAACACGATCGATGAACACCTCGACATGCTGATGGTTTGCCATCATCTGGATGCGTCGATTGCCGAGGACATCGCGTTTGCCGAATCGCGTATCCGGCGCGAAACGATTGCAGCCGAAGATATCCTGCACGATCTCGGCGCGTTCTCGATGATCTCCTCGGATTCGCAGGCAATGGGACGCGTCGGCGAAACGATCATTCGTTGCTGGCAGACTGCGCACAAGATGAAAATGCAACGCGGCGCGCTCGCGCAGGATAGTGCACGCAACGACAATTTCCGAATCAAACGCTACATCGCCAAATACACCATCAATCCGGCAATCACGCACGGCATCAGCCATGTCGTTGGTTCGATCGAAGTCGGCAAACTCGCCGATATGGTGTTGTGGAAGCCGGCGTTTTTCGGCGTCAAACCGTCACTGATCCTGAAAGGCGGCATGATTGCGGCGGCAGCGATGGGTGATCCAAATGCTTCGATTCCGACACCACAGCCGGTGCATTATCGACCGATGTTCGGTGCGTTCGGTGGTGCGCTGGCGACTTCGCTGACGTTCGTATCGCAGGCAGCGCTGGCCAATCCCGCGCTCGCTGCACTCGGTCTGCGCAAGCCGCTCGAAGCCGTGCGCAATACGCGCAATATCAGCAAACACGATATGCGGCATAACGATCTCTTGCCGAAAATCGAAGTCGATCCGGAAACGTATGCAGTGCGCGCCGATGGCGAGTTGCTGGTATGTGAGCCGGCGGTCGTATTGCCGATGGCGCAGCGTTATTTTCTGTTCTGACATTTCTGGGTTTCAATTTTTCAAATTCGAGGTAGCGCATGCTCACAGTGCATGAAAAAACCGACTCAGCCAGCAGCGCTACCGAACAACTGGTGCTGCCTTACGAAAGTCGCTGCAAACGGCGCATGCGCAGCAAACTGCAATCCGGTGAAGAAATCGCCTTGATGCTTGCATCCGGCACGATCTTGCGCGGCGGCGATTTTTTGGCTGGCGATGATGGTCGCGTGATTGCCGTGATCGCCGCGTCCGAAGCGCTGATCGAAGCGCGCTGCACAACGCCGCTGCAACTCGGACGTGTGGCGTATCACCTCGGCAACCGGCATGTTGCGGTCGAAGTCGGCGATGACTGGCTGCGTTTTGTCGCCGATCACGTGCTGGCGCAAATGGTGCAGGGACTCGGTTGCGCAACGCGTGCAATCAACGCGGCGTTTGAACCGGAAGCCGGCGCCTATGGCGCGCACGCGCACGAACAAAACCACAGCAACGTGCGCTTGTTCGATCCGGGCCACGGCGCACATCGATCGCTGCCAAAAATCCATGAATTCCCGTCGTCGTGAGCGCCGTATTTTCAATCCCCGGTGCTGCGCTGCCACGGCTGTTGCAGTTGGCCAGCCCCGCACTGCCGGTCGGCGGCTACAGTTATTCGCAGGGACTCGAATACGCGGTGGCGAGCGCGCTCGTGACCGATGAAACATCTGCCTTGCGCTGGATCGGCGATGTACTCGATCTAAGCCTGAGCCGCTATGAAGCCCCGTTGCTGGCGCGCGCGCACAGCGCCTGGAGCGACACCGACTTGGCACACGTGAGTGCGCTCAACGACGATTGGCTGGCGAGCCGCGAGAGCGCGGAATTGCGCGCCGAAACTATCCAGATGGGTTATTCCTTGCGGCGCCTGCTGCATGAAATGGGCGATATCGATACCCGCCTGCTCGCGGACCTCGATCAACTCGGCGACATCGGCTTTCCGCTGGTCTGGGCGGCGGTCGCGCAGCACTGGTCGATTCCGGTGGCAATAAGCCTCAACGTCTATCTGTGGGCATGGCTGGAGAATCAGACCATGGCGGCGCTCAAGACCGTGCCGCTGGGTCAGGCCTGCGGTCAACGTCTGTTGTTCGCGATCGGCGCGCGCATCCCGGCGCTAGTCGAACGCGCGCTCGATCTGGACGATACACACTGGAGCAACTTTGCTCCCGGCCAT
This sequence comes from Pseudolysobacter antarcticus, assembly GCF_004168365.1. GTDB lineage: Bacteria > Pseudomonadota > Gammaproteobacteria > Xanthomonadales > Rhodanobacteraceae > Pseudolysobacter > Pseudolysobacter antarcticus. The sequence goes on along the minus strand of NZ_CP035704.1, from coordinate 2,380,880 downwards.
GGGCTTGCCAGCATCGCGCATGAAACCCAGTATTCCCGCCTTTTCCGGTCCTGACCATGACAACGCTACCATGACAAATCTCGTGAACAATCCGCTACGTGTCGGTATAGGTGGCCCGGTCGGCTCCGGCAAAACTGCACTGACACTGGCGCTGTGTCAGGCATTGCGCGATCACTACCATATCGCCGTCGTCACCAACGATATCTACACCGCCGAAGACGCGCAGTTTCTGGTGCGTCATGGCGCGCTGTCGCCGGATCGCATCATCGGTGTCGAGACGGGCGGTTGTCCGCACACCGCGATTCGCGAGGATGCCTCAATCAACCTCGAAGCGGTGGCGCGGCTGCAGCGCCGCTTCAGCGATCTGGATGTGATTTTCATCGAAAGTGGCGGTGACAATCTGGCCGCCACATTCAGCCCGGAACTGTCCGACCTGACGCTGTACGTGATCGACGTCGCTGCCGGCGACAAGATTCCGCGCAAGGGTGGCCCGGGCATTACCAAGTCGGATTTACTGGTGATCAACAAGATCGATCTCGCACCGATGGTCGGTGCATCGCTCGAAGTGATGGATCACGACACGCGCAAGATGCGCGGTGTGCGGCCATTCGTTTTCAGCAACCTGAAAACCGGACAAGGATTGCCCGAGATCATCGAGTTCATTCAAACCCAAGGGCTGCTGCCCCGCGCAGAATTGGTTTGATGCGGCTGACAGGACGCGTCGCTGACTCTGCGCAAAGCGCTCCCATACGTCGCCGCAGCGTCACCAATCAGGTAGCACGAACTGCCCTGGCCTGATCACGTGTGCCACCGACGAAAATTTTGATCAAGGCTGCACCGGCGCGCGCGCGGCCTGGTGGATCAGTGCTGAAGATGTGGATCGCGGCGGCTATCCAGCCACTCCGCCAGCGATATTCTCCAGATATTGTAATTGCCGTTGTCCCAACTCTGCAGGCGCTGGGTATCCTTCTGCGCCTGCTCCCGCGTGCGTGGAAAGTTTACTGGTGATACGCGTTCGCTGCTGAAGTACAGCGTACGCTGATCTGGGCTCAAGCGCGGCTCGGCGTCGGAGCCGGGACTGTTCACGACATTGCCGAGATGGATAGGCTCGCCCCATGTCGTTCCCTCGCGAAAGGCGATGAACAGATCCATGCCCCGACTGGGTTTGCGTCCGGAGGCAAACACGATGAACGATTCATCGGGCGCCACCGCAGGGTCGACATCGGTATTGCTGCCATCGCTGAAGGACAGTGGCTGCGCAGTCTCGTAAGTCCCCTTGCGATACTGCGCACGGTAAAGACGAAACTTGCCGCTCTGCTTGTCGGTGGTCATGAAATAAAGACTACCGTCGCTGGCAACGCTCGGTGCAAACGTCGAAGGACCGGTGTTGACCGTATCGACAAGTCGTACTGGCCGCCCCCAGCCTGAGCCTTTGCTATCCACGCGCCAAAGATTACCGCCTGGGTGTGTAGCACCGTTGTAAGTTGCTTCGACTGGTTTTCCGTCAATACCCTCGGCCGGTCGATTGGAAATGTAGATCAGGTAACTGCCGTCCGGCGCCATGGCCGGTTCCATGTCGTTCCACTCCCCCGAGAACGGCGCAATTTCCGCCGCGGACCAATTGCCACCGATCTTGTGCGAAACCGAGATGACCGATTGGCTCGTATTGCTGCGTGTGAAATAGACCGTGTTGCCATCCGGCGTAAATGCCGGCGCCGAATCATGCGCGGGGCCGGATATCACGCCAGGTGCGAATACCGTCGGCACCGAATTCGCCAACGCATCGGCGCCAGCAGCTACAGCGATTGCGGGAGCTACGACAACACCACAGGCAACAAACCCCGTGGTCAGCATTGCTCGCGCCCTTTGCCGAAATCGCGTCATGACATTTGTCCTTGATGTATTGGTGGCGGGCTCGGTCAGACTGCGAAATATGGCGCGAGTTCTTAATGCGGCTTCCTATATGCGGTGAGCTGCTCCAAATACCAGCTGTGTCGAATCAGGCTTGCGCGAAAGGCAAAGCTTGATACCTCGCAAACTTCGCTCAGCAAGTATTGCCTAGAAGTTCGATACAGAGCTCTTGCATAGCAGCCCGGCTATAGCTACGGGTTCGTGCCCAACCGCAAATCAAATCCATTTCGAAACACAAAATCACAGGGCGCCTGTGATCCACTGAGCTTGCAGGCATCGGTGGCGTGCTGCAGGATAAAATTCAGTACAGCGTCAGTTCGCGTCGTGGTGGCGGACGCTCCCGTTGCGCAGTTTGAGGTATTGCCGTAGCTGATGGTCGAGTAAACCACGGGAGCATTCCCGGCCGGTGACGTATATCCAAAAACGGGGCCACCAGAATCCCCTTCGCAAGCAAGCGATGGCGAAGGGGAAAAAGTCATCGTTCCCGATGTTTCGGCGCTGATCATCATGGTGCCGAGTTGCTTGTGCATGTTGTTCTGATTGTTCTGCGTCACCCCGTACCCGAGAAGGTACAACGTCGTGCCGACGGGCGGCGGCGCGAGATCGTTGATCACGAACGGCTGAATCAGCAATGGATCCGTCAACTGTATCAATCCAACATCGGAGCTCAGTCCATCGTAGTTCGGATCGAAAACAAAACTCGATATCGGAAGCCCGCTACCCAACGAGGATCCGTAATCGGGCTGCGCAATAAAAGTCGTATTCGCTACCGTTTGATCCCCATTGAGGCAATGCGCCGCCGTCAGCACCCAGCGCGGTGATATTAACGTGCCCGTGCACTCTTCAAACGATCCGCCTGGCAACAGCGTTATAACGGCGCCGACCGCTGGCCACAAGGAGCTTGCCGTGCCGTGGCTGACATCCGGCGATGGTGAAATTGAGAACGATTCAGGGGCGGCGGCTGCGGCTACTCCAGCAACAGCGAAATGCGCGAGCACGACGCCCCCGATCAGGGTGTGGACTAAACGAATGACCATCGAGGCATCTCGCTAGGGATCGGAAAAAGTTTACCCCAGTGCAGCATGTGGCATGCAAAATATTGATCGGTTTCAAACCAACACTTCGCGCGAGATCCTCTACCACGCGTTGGTTTGGTTGGAGCTGAGCACGTGTTCTGATTAGCCCCAGATTTCGACGCGCTTCAAGCGAAAAGCCCTCTGTGAAACTGAGTGACACGTCCCTGCTGGCCGCGATGAAGTCAATAAAAATCTCGCGATCGCGTATCCAGTTGTCCGAGCAATTTCGTCAGATCAATCAATCTTCCTGCAATCAGATGCTGCACACCATCCGCTGATTCCAGTACACCATCGACCGCCAGCAGCCGTGATTCCAGCAGTACCCGTCGCTGACGTTGCGCGAGTCGTTGCCAGATCACCACATTGATCATCCCTGCTTCGTCCTCCAAGGTCAGAAACGTCGTGCCATTGGCGGTCGCCGGACGCTGGCGCAAGGTGACCAAACCTGCTGCTCGCACCGCTGTGCCGTGCTGCAGGCGGCGCAGATCGACCGAGCCTTTGCAGCGCTGTGCCGTGAGCTGACGACGCAGCAAAGACATGGGATGTGGGCCGAGTGTGAGCCCGGTACTGGCGTAGTCGGCAATCAGATTTTCGCCGACCGTGGGCATGGGCAAACTCACACTTTCTTCTTCGACACGTAGTTCACCGAACAACGCGAGTTGCGGTTCTACGCCAGCCATCGCCCAGCGTGCGCGGTGACGATTTCCGGTCAGGCCACGTAACGCATTGGCATCAGCGAGCAAGGATTGCGCACGACGATCCAGCGCCGCCCGATCACACAAATCGGTGAGGTTCAAAAAGTGGGATTGCTCGCGTGCGCAGGTGATGCGCAGCGCCACATCTTCGCGGAATCCGCGCACCTCACGCAATCCCAAACGGATAATCGGTTGTGATGCACATCCCTGCACTTGCGGTTCGAGCGTGCAGTTCCACTGGCTGAAACGAACATCGACCGGATAGATGCGTATGCCATGCTTGCGCGCGTCTTGCACGATCTGGCTGGCTGTGTAAAACCCCATCGGCGCCGAGTTCAGCAACGCACAGGCGAAGGCCGCTGGCTCGTGGCATTTCAACCAGCATGAGACGTAGGTCAGCAAGGCAAAACTCGCTGAATGACTTTCCGGAAATCCGTAACTGCCAAAGCCTCGCATCTGTTCAAACACGTGCTCGGCAAACGCCACGGTGTAACCATTTTTCTGCATGCCTGACAGCAGTCGATCATGGAACTGCTCCAAGCCGCCATGGCGTTTCCACGCGGCCATGCCGCGGCGAAGATCATTGGCTTCGCCCGGCGAAAATCCTGCGCCGAGGATCGCCAATTGCATCGCCTGCTCCTGAAAAAGAGGCACGCCCAAGGTGCGATCGAGTACGCCGGCTAATGCTCCGGTTAGCGGCTCGTAGGTTTCCAGCCCTTGCCGCCGACGCAAATACGGATGCACCATTTTTCCCTGAATCGGGCCGGGCCGAACGATCGCCACTTCGATGACGAGATCGTAATACGTCGCCGGTTTGAGGCGCGGCAGCATCGACATCTGCGCGCGTGATTCGATCTGAAATACACCCACCGTGTCGGCCTTCTGGATCATGGCGTAGGTCGCGGTGTCCTCGGCAGGTATCGTGGCCAAAGTCATATCCAGACCACGATGTGCTCGCAGCAAGTCGAAGCATTTACGGATGCACGTAAGCATCCCGAGCGCGAGCACGTCCACCTTGAGCAGTCCGAGTGTGTCCAGATCATCCTTGTCCCACTGGATGATCGTGCGATCCGGCATGGCGGCATTTTCCACTGGCACGATTTCGTGCAAAGGATGTTCGGAGATCACAAATCCTCCGACGTGTTGCGACAGATGGCGCGGAAAACCGATCAGGTCTCGCGCCAAACTCATCAGGCGCTGCATCGCGGGTGATTCCGCCTGAAAGCCGCACTCGCGCAAACGCTCTTCCATGCCATCGAGGTTGTCCCAAGCGGTAAATGCACGACTAAGTTGATCGACCTGATCGGTGGTCATGCCCAGCGCTTTCGCGACATCCCGCACCGCACTTTTGGAGCGGTAGCAGATCACCGTGGCGGCGAGTGCGGCGCGGTCACGCCCGTACTTGCGATAGATGTACTGGATGACTTCCTCGCGTCGCTCGTGCTCAAAATCGACATCGATATCCGGTGGCTCGTTGCGTTCTGCGGAGATAAATCGTTCAAACAGCATGTTCGAAAACGCCGGGTTTACCTCAGTGATACCTAGCGCAAAACACACCGCCGAGTTGGCAGCAGAACCACGGCCTTGACACAAGATGCCCTGCTCTCGCGCATACCTCACAATGTCGTGAACGGTCAGGAAATAGGATTCGTATTTGAGTTTCGCAATCAAGACGAGCTCGTGCTCAAGCTGTTTGCGCACATGCGGCGCAATGCCTTGCGGCCAACGCCAGCGTGCGCCCGTCTCGGTCAACTCGCGCAGCCACGCATCGGCCTTGTATGTGGCAGGCACCAGTTCACGCGGATATTCATAGTGCAGGTGATCGAGTAAGAAGGTGCAACGCGCGGCAATCGCTACGCTGGCATCGAGCAATTCCTGCGGATAGATCGTGGCAAGCGCTTCGCGTCGACGCAAATGGCGCTCGCCATTTTTGAAGAGGTGTTCGCAACCGGCATGCACGGTGGTGCGATGGCGGATGGCGGTGAGTGTGTCTTGCAAGGCGCGGCGGCGACGCACATGCATATGTACATTGCCGGCAGCCACTGCTGGCAGACCGGCCGCGCTGGCCAAGGTCATCAGCATGCGCAGACGCGTGGCATCATCGGGGCCGCGATGTAATTCTACTGCCAACCATGCGCGATCCGGAAATATCGCGGACAACCAGCGCCCATCTTCTGCGCTCGAATCAATCGATGGTATCCACAGCGCTAGCAAGCCCGTGGTGTCACCCAGATCCTGGCGCGACAGTTGGTACTGACCTTTCTGCGCATTGCGTCGGCCGCGCGTGATCAATCGGCACAATGCGGTGTAGCCGGTGGTGTTCTGCACCAGCAGCACCACGGTCATGCCGTCTTCAAAACGTATCTCGCTGCCTACGATCAGCGGCAGGCCAAGTTTTTTCGTGGCTTCGTAGGCGCGCACGATTCCGGCGAGAGTGCATTCGTCGGTGATCGCCAGCGCGCGATAGCCGACCTTCTTGGCGCGCTCGGCCAATTCAAGCGCGCTGGAGGCACCGCGCAAAAAGGTGAAATTGGATAGACAGTGCAACTCGGCGTAAGCGGGCGGACTCATGCGAACCAGCCGTGCAGCATCCACGGCCCCGCATCATCAAGCAGACGAAACGCCCACGCGCGTTGTCCGAGGCGGGTTTCAATCACGTAATAATCGCGACGCACATCTTGCTGCAAGCCCTCCCACCAGCCTGATTCAATACGCTCCGGGCCGGCCAGAATATGCTGGGGTTGGCCGTGCAACGGTAGCGGCCAGGGGAACAACCAGGTCGGTCGTGTGCCGTCACGGGGAATGGTCATTGCCGTTCGTTGCGAGAATGCAGCGCGGCGCCAAGCGTATTCCGGGCGCGGATCGTGCGTCGCGGTGAGTTGGTAAACCTGCTCCTGACCCAGCCGCGCGCGCAGGCGATCGGCCAGCTGTGACCAGCTCAACTGGCTACCGCTGGAGCGATCATCGAACAAGTCTTCGGCATCTGGTACATAGGCTGGCAATTCCTCGGCACGGATGCTCAGCGCGCGTACGGCAGCAGGCACGGTCATGCGCTGAATCATCAGGCGCGCTACTTCCATCAATGCGTTTGCGTGGCGCTGCGGACTTTGCAGACCCACTGTCAGCAGGCTGGACGGCAGATCGTCGTGATCCAGCAGGATTTGAAACTGCTGCACTCCGCTGTCGCGACCCTGCAGGTACACCGAAAAATCGCTGAGCAATCGGCGTAGTGGAAACAGCAGGATTTCGCTACTTTCGATCGCGTGATCAAACTCCATGCGCGTGAAAAAACATGCCGGCGGATGATGCAGAGGCAATGGATCTGGCGCGTCACCGCGCAGGCGATCCAGATGATCGAGCAGCGCTGGTGTGAAGCGTTTGGCCACCCCGCTACGTGGCAACGCAAAAAGCTCGCGCAGACGGCGGATGCCCATCGCGTGCAGTGCCGATACATTCTCGTCAGGCAACCGCGCTGCGCTCAATGCGATGTGTGCCAAGGCGCCTTTGAACGGCCCGGATTGCATTACGGCAATGCCGTCCTGGCTGGTCGCAAGCACGCACGCGCCCAGTGCGGTGGGGGCGATGGCAATACGATGTGTGATGCCCAGCTCGATCAGTTCGCTGCGCAAGCGGCGCTCAAGATTCGGCCACGGACCGAACAGATTCAAGCTCGCCCCGATCTCGACCAAGATCGCATCATGCTCACGCAGACTGACCATCGAGCTGTAACCATACGCCCACGCGGCCAGCAGATCACGCAGGCGCGTCTCGGCAGCCGCGTCATAGGCGATGCAACGAAACTCCGGCAATACCGCACGCGCGGCGGCCAGGGGTTGGCCAACGTGTATCCCGGCGCGTAATGCAGCGACATTCGCGTCGCGCACGATCCGTCGTTGTGCCGGACCATCGGCAATAACTAATGCCGCGGTGGTATCTGCACTACGACGTTGAACATCATCGAGCGCCAGATGCGGCAAAAGGAGGCAGGCCCACAGCATGGTCAGCGCTCGTCATCCGATCCATCACGCGCGACGCGCAGAGCGTAGCGATAGCACTTGGGTAGGCACGCGGCCACCACGACATTTCAATATATTCAGCGTGGTTCCAGACGCATGCAGAGCAAGTTGCAGACGCAGCGGTGCGGGTGATGGATTGCGTGCAGCAGATGACGCACGAAATACGAAGCCCAACGCATGGCCCGATTCCGCGGCAACTTGCAAACGACGCAATGCGCGTTCGTTCGCTTGCAATGGCCAGCACACCACGGCCGCACAGGCGCCGGAGCGCAGGCATTGTTCACTGGCCCACAACGCCTCACGTCCCGTGGCATCGATCAGATGCAGATGCCGCAGGTTGATCCCCTGCGCCGCCAGCGCAAGCGGATATGGAAGGTATGGCGACCCGACCAACACGACAGCGCGCTCGGTCTGCGTCAATCGTGCGAGTGTGGGCAGAATGAGCCCAAGTTCGCCAATGCCATCGGCCTCAAACAGGATTTCCGACAGGGCATGTTTCGGCCACCCATGACCGGGCAAGACTGCATCCAATGCGGCATATCCGGTGGGTTCGGTCGCCAGGACGACGGCGTCGGCGCTGCCGCGCCAGACGCGCGGATCGCGCAGCACATCGGTAAGGGCAATCACGGCATTCATGGCTACGGGATGCGAATGCTGCCGACATACAAACCTTCGATCGCGAAATCGTCGGTGCGCGGATCGACTTCTATCGGCGCAAACGCCGGATTTTCCGGGAGTAACAGGATGCGTTGACGAATGCGCCGGAAGCGCTTCACCGTGATCTCGCCATCGATGCGTGCCACCACGATCTGGCCGTTGGTCGCATCCGGTGATCGGTGTACGGCGATCAGATCGCCATGCAGGATACCGATGTCACGCATGCTCTCGCCTTCTACGCGCAGCAGATAGTGCGGACGCGGGCGAAACATGTAGCGATCCACCGTGAACTGCCGCTCGATATGCGCCTCGGACAAGATCGGTTGTCCTGCGGCGACGCGACCGACCAGAGGTAATTCCAGTGTGCTGGTATTTGTAACGACCGCATCCACCAAGCGGATACCACGCGCTTTGCCGGCATGCCGTTCAATCGCACCCTTGCGTTCCAAAGCATGCAGATGATCCTGCACGGCACTGAGCTGGATGTCGAAGGCACGAGCGATTTCGGCTTGGCTGGGCAACAGGCCGTTCATACGCGCACTTTCGCTGATGAAATCCAGGATGGCTTGCTGGCGGTTGGTCAGGAGATCCATGCCGGTCATATTACCACCGGTTATTTGACCAGTACCAGAACTCGAATCGATTGCCGCCGAGGAGGGAAACATAGAGCACGCCGAGAAGTCGCTGGATACTCATTTAATGGCAATGTGGTCGCACGGATTGCGACACTGCTGGTCACTACGTTCGAAAATGCGAGGGCGCGCGTAACTGCGTGCTCCGCCAGTCGCAGCGGGAGCCGGTTTGTCGTGCCTTCGAGATGCAACATGCACAGCGTAGCATTGCAGTTTCGCAATGCGCGACAGCGCGCCGGTCAGGCAGCGCGAATGCATTTTTCTCCCATTTTCCACCATCAGGACTTGATCTTACTTATGTTCGAACTCGCCAAGGATCGTCTACCCGAAGGCTCCCGTACTCAACGTCAAAACGTGATCACGCCCATGCCGCGAAAAATGGTGCTTGCCATCGCGAGCGTGTTGCTGTCGTCGACGGCGGCCATCGCCACGGCACAGGACAGTCGTCAACCGAAGGAACCCGAAACCAGCGCGGTCGCCCAGCCTGTATCGACAGATACACCGACAGCGTCGCTGAGCACCGTGACCGTAACCGCTGAGCACCGCGAGGAAGATCTTCAGAAGGTGCCCTTGTCGGTGGGCGTCCTGCAAGGTGACGCGATGCGCGACTTCACGACCGGCGGAGACGATACCCTCTTGGCGTTGTCCGGCAAGGTGCCGGGACTGTATGCAGAGACGACCACCGGGCGAATCTTCCCGCGTTTCTATATCCGCGGTTTGGGCAATATCGATTTCTATTTGGGCGCATCGCAGCCGGTATCGATCATTCAGGACGATGTGGTGCTAGAGCATGTCGTGCTGAAGTCAAACCCGGTATACGATATGGATGAGGTGGAAGTTCTGCGTGGTCCACAGGGCTCGCTGTTTGGGCGCAATACGACGGCTGGCATCATCAAGTTCGATACGATCAAGCCGAGCCAGGAATATTCGGGCCGTGAGCAGCTGAGTTATGGCAGCAATAACACACTCTCGTTCGATGGCGGATTCGGCGGCCCGATCAGCGACACGGCCTCGTTCCGCGTTTCTGCTTTGTACCAGCATCGCGACAACTGGGTGGACAATACTTACAACGGTCCCAGTGCTGACGGCACGGTGACACCGAAGAAAGATGCGATGGGCGGGTACGACGATCGCAATGTGCGCTTGCAACTTCTTCTCAGCCCGAACGAGAATCTCTCGATCCTTGCCTCAGCGCATGCGCGCGACTATTCCGGCACATCCACTCTGTTTCTGCGCAATGCAATCCAGAAGGGTTCGAGCGACGTCGACGTGCCGCGCGACCGGGTAGCGTATGACGAGGCGCATGGCAATCCGCAGGCGTACAACACTTATGGCGGGTCGCTGAAAGCAATCTACGATTTCGGCGGCATCTCGCTGACCTCCATTACCGCGTACGAGACAACGTCAGGCTTTAGTCGCGGCGATACCGACGGTGGCGCCGCTGTCGATTTTCCGTTTAATGGCATTCCCAACGGGTACGGCCAGTCCATGGGTCAAATTCGGGATCTGGATCAGATTACCCAGGAGTTTCGTCTGGCCAGCACAGGCAACGATCCGCTGCAGTGGCAAACGGGGGCTTACTTCTTCGACGGCAGTGACACCACCGATTTTTACCAGCGCGCGTGGTTCCTCACACCACCGGCCAATAATCCCAACAACTGGGTGCGCCTGCGCGATACGAACACATCGTGGGCGGTTTTTGGCCAACTCAGCTACAAGCTGACGGACGCGCTGACCTTCACAGGTGGCCTGCGAGAAACCGAAGACAGCAAGCGGACGCGGCTGCTTAAAACTGCCGACTCAGTGGCTGGTATCTCGACCTACACAGGACGCCGCGACGTAAGTCTATCGGCCAGAACCCCGAGCTGGGATTTGAGTGCGATGTATGCCCTCAATCCGGATATCAGCATCTACGGGCGAGTAGCCCGCGGCTTCCGCGGTCCGACCATTCAGGGCCGGTCGGCAGTGTTCAACAGCGACTTCACGACGGCGAATTCAGAAACCATTCTTTCCTGGGAAGCCGGCGTCAAGAGCAGCCTCTTGGACAACCGCCTGCGCCTGAATATCGCAGGATTTACCTATACGGTCCACGATATTCAACTCAACGGCAACGACTCCGATGGCAATGGTGTGTTGTTCAATGCCAACAAAGCGCTGGCACACGGTCTGGAGGCGGACCTTGACTTCCGTCCCATCCAGAACCTGTCGTTGACGGCCGGCTTGAGTTTGTTGCACAGTGAAATCCGAGACAAGCGCGTCTATGCGCAAGTCTGCGCGCTCAATGGAATCGTGGTGTGCACGGTGATGGATCCAACCATCACCCTAGGCACACGAACCTTCGCCCAGATTGACGGCAACCCACTGCCCAATGCTCCCAAGTACAGCATCAACTTGGCCGCTCGCTACGATATTCCAGTGAATGCCAGCGATTCGGTCTTTATTTCGGGGGATTGGAACAAGCAGGGTTTCACCAGTTTCGTTCTGTACGACACCAAAGAATTTGTCGCCAACGGCAACTTCGAAGGTGGCCTCAAGCTGGGCTACTCTGGCAATAATGGTGGGTATGAGGCTGCAGTCTTCGTGCGCAACATAACCAATGAAAAAAATCTCAAGGGCGTCATCGAGAACTATATGGCTGCTGTGTACAACGAACCGCGCACCATCGGTGTGTCGTTCAACTACAAGTGGCACTAGAACCCCGAGTAGACATCGCCATGGATGGCTTTACGCAGCGACTTAGTCCTGCCGATCAGTTATCGAAAATGGTTCGGCACCTGCGCGCAGTTGATCGCCCCCTAAATGGTTAGGGGGTCGCGTCGGACACCACTAGCTTAGCTATACAGAGATTGATGCCAATCTGGACTGCACCGAGAGTCGTAAGCGCTTCCAGCCCAAAGACAAGCGCTGCTGCCATATCACTGACACGACTGACTGAGTTCGGCTGTCGTCGCTGGATTTGTCATATCGGCCGTGTCGGGTGCATATACGCGTACACTTTTGATCCATGACAAGTGGTTTGGCATCACCTCACACACCTTTGCCAGAAGAGTCGAGGCGTCCGCCATCTGCAGACGTTTCACCCGGACCGTGCCGGTCAAGCCGTCCGCATGTGCTTCCACCAACCCGTCCTTCAAACCAAGAATCGCCCCACTCGTGGCTAACGGCATGCGTGTATCGCTTGCGTTATTACTGATTGCAGGAGTCCTGAAATCGGTTGTGTACAACGTCCGTCCCATCGCTGCGATAACCACGAGGGAGGCAACAATTGTCGTCAAGATGCGCAATTGCATGAGATCTCTCCAGTTAGCAGCATGTCTGCAGCTTAGCTATAACATGGTCGAGATTGAGCAATTGTTCCAAACGCACGGCGCGCAGCCGCCGTGGAACATGGCAGCGAATTTGAGCCAGAAGATTCAGGATAAAACGGTCGGCAGGATCGGACATTGCGCGGCCTTCCGCTGATCGATTACGTCGTGGCATCACTTCGACGTCCTGAATTCATTATAGGTCGCTTCAATGAGTGCAATCGTTAGAAACGATTTCATCTATCGGTGTGCTTAGGCCATGATCGAGTGGCTAGCCGAATCAGAACTTCCGAAGGAGAGAACCATGTCAACCGAATCGAAGTGCCCATTCCCGGGCGCCGCGCGCAAGGCGCAAACGAATACACAGTGGTGGCCTAACCAACTCAACCTGAGCATGTTGCATCAGCACTCATCGTTGTCGGACCCGATGGTCGAGGATTTCAACTATGCGAAGGAATTCAAGAGCCTCGATCTCGACGCAGTCATCAAGGATTTGCATGCCTTGATGACCGATTCACAGGATTGGTGGCCGGCCGACTACGGTCATTACGGACCATTATTCATCCGCATGGCCTGGCACAGTGCCGGCACCTACCGCATTGCTGATGGTCGCGGTGGCGCCAGCGCAGGCGAGCAGCGATTCGCGCCGCTCAACAGCTGGCCGGACAACGGCAATCTCGACAAGGCGCGCCGCCTGCTCTGGCCGATCAAGCAGAAATACGGACTCAAGCTGTCGTGGGCAGATCTGATGATTCTCGCCGGCAACGTCGCGCTCGATTCGATGGGTTTCAAGACCTTTGGTTTCGGTGGCGGTCGCGAGGACATTTGGGAGCCACAAAACATCGACTGGGGTCCTGAGGCCACGTGGCTCGGCGACGAGCGCTATAGCGGCGACCGTGAACTCGCCAATCCGCTAGGCGCGGTGCAGATGGGCCTGATCTATGTGAATCCGGAAGGTCCGAACGGCAAGCCGGATCCGATCGGTTCGGCGCGCGACATCCGCGAAACCTTTGCGCGCATGGCGATGAATGATGAAGAAACTGTCGCGTTGGTCGCGGGTGGCCATACCTTCGGCAAGTGCCACGGCGCTGGCGACGCCAGCCAGGTGGGCGTCGAACCCGAAGGCGCGAACATCGAGGAACTCGGCCTCGGCTGGAAGAATAGTTTCGGCAAAGGTCACGGATTTCATGCGATCACCAGCGGCCTGGAAGGTGCCTGGACGCCCCACCCCACCACGTGGGACAACGGTTACTTCGAAACCCTGTTTGGTTACGAATGGGAACTGACCAAGAGTCCCGCAGGCGCGCAACAGTGGAAGCCCAAGGGCAATGCCGCAGCGGACGCCGTGCCCGATGCGCACGACCCGAAAATACGCCACGCGCCGATGATGACGACGGCCGATCTGGCCCTGCGCATGGATCCGGCCTACGAAAAGATCTCGCGTCGATTCATGGCTAATCCGAAAGAATTCGCCGACGCCTTTGCGCGTGCATGGTTCAAGCTGACCCATCGCGATATGGGGCCAGTCACCCGTTACCTCGGCCCGCTCGTGCCGAAAGAAACACTGATCTGGCAGGATCCGATTCCCGCCGCGAATGGCACGCAGATCAATGCGCAGGACATTGCCGCGCTGAAGACGAAGCTGCTCGCCTCGGGGCTGTCGGTGTCGCAACTCGTAAACACTGCGTGGGCATCGGCTTCGACCTTCCGCGGTAGCGACAAACGCGGTGGTGCCAATGGCGCTCGCCTGCGCCTCGCGCCGCAGAAGGATTGGGCAGTCAACCAGCCGGCCGAACTCGCGAAGATCCTCGCAACACTGGAAAGTATCCAGAAGGAATTCAACGCTGCGCAATCTGGCAAGCACGTCTCGCTCGCTGATCTGATCGTGCTCGGTGGCGCTGCGGCGATCGAAGCTGCAGCAAAAAAGGCAGGTAATGCCATCACCGTGCCGTTTTCGCCGGGCCGCATGGACGCCTTGCTGGAACACACCGATGTCGAATCCTTCGCTGTGCTGGAGCCGGTTGGCGATGGCTTCCGCAACTACGTGGCCAAGGGTTTCGAAAGCTCGACGTCCAATCTGCTGCTGGACAAGGCAAACCTGTTGAAACTGACTGCACCCGAGATGACGGTGCTTGTAGGCGGCTTGCGTGTGCTCGACGCGAATGCCGGTCATAGCCAGCATGGTGTATTCACCAAGCGCCCGGGCACACTGACGAACGACTTTTTCGTTAACCTGCTCGACATGCGCACGGCATGGCAGGTTGCTGACAAGGATGCGGGAACGTTTGAAGGTCGCGACCGAACCACGGGCGAGGCCAAGTGGACCGCCACCGTCGCGGATCTGGTCTTCGGTTCAAACTCGCAGTTGCGGGCACTGGCCGAGGTCTATGCATCCAGCGATGGACAAGCCGCCTTCGTCAGCGACTTCGTGGAGGCATGGAACAAAGTAATGAACCTGGATCGTTTCGATCTGAAGTAATCCAGGTTAGAAATTGGGTTTCACCATCAAGGAGCCTCGATTCGGTTTCGAGTAATTTCGAGCCGAGTCGGGGCCGATTGACAAACGATAGCGAAACCCGATTTTCAGCAATAAAAAAGCCCCGGTCGCGAACGACCGAGGCTTTGCAAAAAACTTTAGTGTTTTTGCGACTTACAGCGGCTGTACTTCGTCAGCCTGCTGGCCTTTCTGACCCGGCACAACCTTGAAGCTGACCTTCTGGCCTTCCTGCAGCGACTTGAAGCCGCTTGACTGGATGGCGCGGAAGTGCACGAAAAGGTCGTCGCCGCTGTCACGGCTGATGAAGCCGAAGCCCTTGGCGTCGTTGAACCACTTTACCGTACCGGTTTCACGCTCTGACATAACTAACTCCTGGAACATATGATTGATATAACGACAAGATATTTCGTCGTCGATTACTGAGTGTGCAAGGAGTAAATACAGCGAGGTGAAACGTGCAGTAGATCGAAACCAACCACATCAGGCCACAATTCACAGTGACCCCAGCAAACACAGTAAGCAGATACTACGGTAGTCCCAAAGAAAAAGCGAATAAATGCAAACAGCTGATTTAACGAATCTTCAACGCTTCCGCCCGATCTCTGAATATTTATCCTGACGCAATGCTGATTGCACTCCATACATCGCATTCAAGATAATGAAATATATCGATATTTTCAGGTTTCCGCGCTGCTGATAGATGTCCGAAATCAAGCCGCTACCGCTTTTTTTCGATCGAGCCATACTTCCAGCCCTTGCGCATTCAGCTCGATATCCATCGCCAAAAGTTCGCGCATGTGCGCGGCATCCATGCTGCAACCATGCGCTTTGGCGCGTCCGAGATAGAGCTCGGCAAGCTGCGCCATGATCTGAACGTGCCGATCAGCAGTGCATGAATTTGCGTTGGCGATATCGACCATCGCCTGTATCTGTTCGATCAGATTCTCAGCGAGACGTGGCACGTCGGTGACACGACTGTAATGCGTCAGGAACATCGCCTCGGGCGAATACGTGAGCATGCGTTCAATCGAAGCACGCATTGCATCGGGTTCGAATTGCACGGGTGTACTGGTGGGAATGATGAACGCGCCCTGCTCCGTATCGAACTCGCGATACGACAAGCCAAACGTATCGCCGGTAAAAAACGAACGACTACGCTCGTCGAAAATGCAGATGTGATGTCGAGCGTGTCCTGGTGTATCGAGACACAACAACAAACGGCCAGCGAGATCGACGACAAAACCATCACCGGCCTGAACCACACGTTCTTCCGGCACGGCGATCAAGTCGCCATAACTGCGCTGAACTTCCTCGGGGCCATAAACTGCGGTGGCGCCAGCGATCAGTTGTGCCGGATCGATCATGTGGCGCGCACCACGCGGATGCACGATCAACTGCGCGTTGGGTAACTCGCGCATCAACATGCCCGCACCGCCAGCATGATCGAGATGCACATGCGTGAGGATTACGTAGTCGACATCTGCCGGCGTCAGACCTTCTGCCGACAATGCCGCCAGTAATCCCGGCACCGAATAATTGGTACCGACATCAACGAACGCCGCGCGCCCTTGTTCCACAATCAGATGGCTTGCATCAAATTGTGGACGGAAAAAACCGGTGTCGATCGCGCTGATGCCGTGTTCGTATTTCATGCCTTTCCTCGGTCAATCGTTATCGTCTTCTTTGCATGATCGCAGATTGGTGCGGATGTCGCTGCAGCCTCCATGCAAACCCGCTTGCTCAAACGGCGGAAAGATTTTTGAGCGTGCTACGCAGCAAGGATGCGAACACTCGCGGGGCGCTTTTGCCAATCGACACTTGCGGCGTTTGATGCCAGTCGGCGCACGATTGAATCGCCAAGGCAACGTCAGTCGCCACACGCTCATCGACGATGACCGTGGGCTCAAGATGAATAACCTTGACTTCAAACACGCCATCGGCGCGATGCGCCTTGGCATCGAGACGTCCGATCAAACGTCCGCGCTGCAGAATCGGCAGCACGAAATAGCCGTATCGGCGCTTCGGCGCTGGTGTGTAGCATTCGAGTGAATAATCGAAATCGAAAAACTCACGCGCGCGAACACGATCCCACACCAGCGGGTCGAACGGCGACAGCAGTGTGGTATGCGTCGCGCGCAAGCCACCGCGAGCGGCTTGATTCGCCAGCTCGATATTGTCGCGGTGCACATAAGCCGGACTGCGCCAACCCGTGACACTGATACGCAGCAGTTCACCGCTATCGAGCAGTGGTTGGAGCGCGACATCCTTGAGTTTGCTGCCGCTACGAAAATAGTCAGCGATCCATCCTGCTTGCGTAATGCCGAGTGCTTGAACAGCTTTGGCGATCAAAGTTTGCTGAATCTGTTCACGCGTCAATATCGATGCCTTCCACTCTGGCGCTACGCGTCCGATCACACGCTCGCTGATGTCGTAGACGCGCTGGAATTTGTCGCGCCGGAGCACCATCAGTTCACCGAGCGCGAACCACGCTTCGAGCCATCGTTTTTCAGGCTTCCAACTCCACCAGCCGCTACTGTCTGCGGCCTGCTTGCGTTCGAAGTCGGCGGTTTTTACCGGGCCGTGTTCGCGGATGCGATCGAGCAAGGCGACCATGCCGGCGTCATCCTGCGCGCGACTACGCTGCGCATGTTTCATCGCCCAATGACCGGCGCGTGCAACCGGATCGTGCCGATGCAATGGAAAATCCATGACCGGCGCGAAGCACGCTTCGTGCGCCCAGCATTCAAAAATTTCGCCCCCAGCAAGCGCATCATCCAGCCACGCGTTCGGATACGCACCGAGCCGCGAGAACAGTACGAAGTACGGGCTGCGCGCGACGACGTTGATCGTATCGATCTGCAGCAGTTGCATAAGCGCGATATTTGCAAGTAGCGCCGAACGCGTGGCTCGGGCGCGCGGACGACGCAACAATCCTTGCGCCGCAAGATGCAGCAGACGTGCTTGCTGCAGACTCAGGTCTATTTTGCCGGTTTCCAATTCGTCCGTTGCAGGCAAGCGATTTTCTTTCGGCGCGATCAAATGCCGACCATCCATGCGTTGCGAGAAGCCACGATCAGACTGTCGTGGACTCGACCACAATCGGAATTTTGCCGATACGCGACTGCCATTCTTTTGGCCCGGTGATATGCACCGACGTGCCGCCGGAATCGACTGCCACGGTGACCGGCATATCCTTCACCTCGAACTCGTAAATCGCTTCCATACCGAGATCCTCGAACGCGAGCACGCGTGATGCCTTGATCGCCTTCGATACCAGATACGCGGCGCCACCGACTGCCATCAAGTAGACCGCCTTGTTATCTTTGATTGCAGCGATGGCGGTCGGTCCGCGTTCGGATTTTCCGACCATGCCGAGCAAGCCGGTTTGTTCGAGCATCTGGCGTGTGAACTTGTCCATCCGCGTGGCCGTGGTCGGGCCGGCGGGACCAACGACTTCATCGCGCACTGGATCGACCGGGCCGACGTAATAGATAAAACGATTGGTGAAATCCACCGGCAATTTTTCGCCACGATTCAGCATGTCGATCAAACGTTTGTGCGCCGCATCGCGACCGGTTAGCAGCTTGCCGTTGAGCAGCAAGGTTTCGCCGGGTTTCCAGGTCGTAACTTCTTCACGCGTGATCTTATCGAGATTCACGCGGCGACCTTTCGACGTGTCGTAGGTCAGCTTCGGCCAGTCTTCCAGTGACGGCGGATCGAGTGTCACCGGGCCGGAACCATCGAGCACAAAATGCGCATGTCGTGTCGCAGCGCAATTTGGAATCATCGCCACCGGCAGATTCGCCGCATGCGTCGGGTAATCGCGCACCTTTACGTCCAGCACTGTGGTCAAGCCACCGAGGCCCTGCGCGCCGATGCCAAGCGCATTCACTTTTTCATAGATTTCGAGGCGCAATTCTTCGGCGCGATTGCTGGCCCCGCGCGCGATCAATTCCTGGATGTCGATGGTTTCCATCAAGGCTTCTTTCGCCAGCAGCATCGCCTTCTCCGCCGTGCCGCCGATACCGATACCGAGCATGCCCGGCGGGCACCAGCCGGCGCCCATCGTCGGCACGGTCTTGAGCACCCAGTCAACCACCGAGTCCGATGGATTCAACATCACGAATTTCGATTTCGCCTCCGAACCACCGCCCTTGGCCGCAACGATCACATCAAGTTTGTCGCCCGGCACGACCGACACATTCACTACGGCCGGCGTGTTGTCCTTGGTGTTGCTGCGCTTGCCGGCCGGATCAGCCAGCACTGAGGCGCGCAACTTGTTGTCGGGATAATTGTAGGCGCGGCGCACACCTTCGTTGACCATGTCTTCGACGCTCATCGTCGCATCGTCCCAGCGCACGTTCATGCCGATTTTCAGGAACACGGTGACGATGCCGGTGTCCTGGCACAACGGCCGATGACCCTCGGCACACATGCGCGAGTTGATCAGTATCTGCGCCATCGCATCTTTCGCCGCGGACGATTCTTCGAGCTCGTAAGCGCGCGCGAGGCTCTTGATGTAATCGATCGGGTGGTAGTAAGAAATGTATTGCAAGGCGTCGGCGACGCTCTGGATCAGGTCGTCTTGTTTGATGCTGGGCATGATGGCGGTCGCTGGATGCTGAGTGAGTTTTTCGAACAGGCAAGCACACCGCTGCGCACAAACGCGCTCGGTATGCAGACGACATTTTACGCTAGCAGCACGCGGCCATGAAGAGTTGGCGCAAGCTGAATCGCGACGCCGAAAATCGGCACAGCTATCAGCGTTTTATTTTGCTGGTTTGCTGCGAGGTTTCTTGCGCGTTGCGGTAGCTTTGGGAGCCGACTTTGCGGTTCGCTTCGCTGCGACTTGCGGAGCCACCGGCGGCGGCGGTTTGTAATCGCCGATCAGACTCTTCACCGGGCAGCCCGAAAATATCGGGCACTTGCGGCAACCCACCGCCAAAGCTACTGGACACAAAACCATGGCACGTCTCCGCTTGAACTCGACATCGACAGCCACGAGAGTAGCGCAAAGTCATCGACAAAGAACCTGCGCTTAAGTTATCTGCCAACGCCCCGAGGAAAATTCGCTGAACACAAACTGAGGGCGCGATCCGTTATGGTCATCCATTCGCCGCTTCGTGCGTTCCAATTCCTGTTACCCGCAACCGCAGGCGTTCCCATGCAACTGATGCGACCCATCACTCCGCTACATCTTGGCCAACTATTTTTTGCGCTGACGCTGACGGTAGCTTCGACCTGCTGGGCCGACCCGCCAAAACTCGCGCGCGACGATGCGCTGTGGCTGGCGCGCATCACTTATGGCATCGACAGCGCGAGTGTCGAGCATTATCAGCAGCTCGGGCGCCGCCGTTATCTCGACGAACAACTCAGTGGAAAAAATGACGCATTGCCGCCCGCGATCGCGCAGGAGATCGCGCAGATGCCGGTGAGCCAGACCAAATCCCTGGATATTCTCGAAAACGTCGCCGCCGAAAACAAACGCATCAAGGCAATGCCCGAAGGCCCCGATCAAGTTGCCGCACGCAAGGCGCAGCGCGAACTCGGCAATCAATACGCATATCAAGCCCGACGCACCGAAGTGCTGCGTGCGCTGTATTCGCCGGCGCAACTCAAGGAGCAGATGACCTGGTTCTGGCTCAACCATTTCAGTGTATACGAGCAGAAAGGCAACCTGCGCTGGCTGCTTGGCAACTATGCCGAACAGGCGATTCGCCCGAATTCGCTCGGCCATTTCCGCGACTTGGTGATGGCCACGTTGACGCATCCGGCGATGATTGAATATCTCGACAACGCGCAGAATGCCAATGGTCACATCAACGAAAACTACGCGCGCGAATTGATGGAGCTGCATACGCTCGGCGTGAACTCCGGTTACAGCCAGCAGGATGTGCAGGAGCTCGCGCGCGTACTCACCGGCGTTGGCATCACTCGACGCGACAACCCGCCGAAACTCAAACCGGATTGGCAGCCCCTGCTGATCCGCAACGACGGTTTTGAATTCAATCCCGCGCGCCACGATTTCGGCAACAAGACCCTGCTCGGCAAAACCATCGAAGGTCGCGGATTTGCCGAGGTCGAGCAAGCAGTCGATCTGATCATCAAACAACCCGCGTGCGCACGATTCATCTCGCGCAAAATCGCCATGTATTTTGTCAGCGACGATCCGCCGGCAAAACTCGTCGAGCAGATGGCGAAGACGTTCCAGAAAAGTGATGGCGATATCGCGGCCGTGCTGCGCACAATGTTCGAGTCTCGCGATCTCGACGATTCTGCCGGCAAGAAATTCAAGGACCCGATGCAGTTCGTCGTATCGTCGTTGCGACTGGCTTACGACGGCAAGCAGATCGCGAACACGCATCCGGTCATGAACTGGCTCAACGCGCTCGGCGAACCGCTGTTCGGACACCTGACTCCTGATGGTTACGCGCTGATCGAAAGCGGTTGGGCCAGCTCCGGCCAGATGAGCCGTCGTTTCGAAATCGCCAAGACTATCGGCAACGGTAATGCCGGCTTATTCGATCCCGAGGATGGTACGCCGCCGACCGCGACGGGCTTTCCGCAACTAGCCTCGCGGCTGTATTACAACGCGATCGAACCGACCTTGCCGCAGGCCACGCGCGACACGCTCGATCACGCCACTTCGCAGCAGGAATGGAATACCTACCTGCTCTCGTCGCCCGGATTCAATTATCGCTAGTCGTGATACCGCGCTGATTCGGCGCGACATCACGCGTAACAAAATTCTGTTTGCCATTGAGGAAATCGCCATGCAACGTCGCCTTTTTCTGCAATCCCTCGCCGCCAGCCTTCCCGCCATGACCTTGGGTGGAAAGCTGTTCGCCGCACCGGTTTCATCGCCTCGCTTTTTGCTGGTATTTCTGCGTGGCGGTTACGACTGCGCCAATCTGCTGGTGCCCTATTCCAGTGATTTTTATTACGAGGCGCGGCCTAGCATCGCGATTGCCCGACCCGACGCGGCCAATCCGAGCAGCGCGATGCGATTGGATGCAAACTGGGGATTGAGCCCGATCCTGCGCGACTCGATCGGCGCGATGTATTCGCGCAAGGAAGTCGCGTTCATTCCATTCGTTGGCACCGATGACATGTCGCGCAGTCATTTCGAAACTCAGGACAGCATCGAGTCCGGCCAGCCGATCCAGACTCGCCACGATTTCCATACCGGTTTTCTCGCACGACTTTCCGGCCTGCTCAGCGGCACGCCGCCGATCGCGTTTACCGATGCGCTGCCGTTGGCATTTCAGGGCGGCAACGATATTCCGAACGTATCGTTGAAAGGCGTGCTGAAGCCCGCGTTCGATGCGCGCCAGACCGCAAATCTCAACAGCATGTATGCCGGCCATCATCTTTCAGCGGCGGTGTCCGACGGTCTGCAATTGCGTCAGGACGTTGCGCACGATCTCGATGACGAAATGAACAAGGCCAATCGCGGCGCGATCAGCGCGAAGGGTTTCGAAGTTGAAGCGCAACGCATCGCCAAACTCATGCGCGATCAATACCGGCTTGGTTTCGTCGACATCGGCGGCTGGGATACCCACGTCAACGAAGGCGGCGCGCAAGGTGTGCTGGCGAACAATCTGGATAATCTCGGTCGTGGCCTCGGCGCCTTCGCGCAGGAGCTTGGGCCGGAGTGGAAAAATACCGTGGTCGTCGTCGTCTCGGAATTCGGCCGCACTTTCCGCGAGAACGGCAACAAGGGCACCGACCACGGCCACGGCTCGGTGTATTGGGTGCTCGGCGGCGGCATCAGCGGGGGCGTGATCGCTGGTGAACAAATCAAGGTCGAGCGCAAGACCTTGCTGCAGGACCGCGACTACCCGGTGCTCAACGATTACCGCAACGTGCTCGGCGGCATCTACAGCTCAATGTGGGGATTGTCGAGCGCGCAACTCGCGAAAGTTTTCCCCGATGCGCAGGCGGTCAATTTGCGACTGGTTTGAGTAATCACCCGACGGCGATCCCGCAGTAAATGTTTCGTGTAACGCTGCGACACTTTGCCGCAAGCGCAGCGATGCGATAACCCGTTAGCATGGCGTTTACGCTTGCACGGGAGGTTCGTCGAATGCGCAGTCATGGTCGTTATTTCGTTGTCACCTTGCTCGCAGGCACTGCGTTTGCGCCGATGCCTGCCATCGCCTGCTCGGCGTGCGGTTGTACCTTGAGTTCCGATTGGGGCAGTCAGGGTCTGGTTGCTGGCAGCGGCTGGCGCGCGGATTTTCGTTTCGACTATTTCGATCAGGATCAATTGCGCTCCGGCAGCGATAAAGTGTCGCGCAGCAGCGTCAGTTCGGCTGATCAGGAAGTCCAGCAATACACGATCAATCGCAACTACAACCTCGCGCTCGACTACAGCCCGGACAAGAACTGGGGAATCGGCATCCAGTTGCCGTGGAGTAATCGCAGCCACGCCACCTTGGCTGAAGGCGATAGCGATATTTCCACCTCGCACGACAACGGCATCGGCGATCTGCGTGTGCTCGGGCGTTTCCAGGGATTCAATGACGAGCACAATATCGGCCTGCAGTTCGGTCTGAAATTCGCCACCGGCAAATTCAACGACACGTTTGCCAGCGGGCCACAAACCGGAGAGATCGTCGATCGCGGTCTGCAGCTTGGCACCGGCACTACTGACTTGCTTTTCGGCGCGTACGGTTTCGGTGCGCTCACGCCCGACTGGGGATATTTCGCGCAAGCACTGGTGCAGCAGCCGTTGAATTCACGCGAGGATTTCAAACCGAGCGCTGGCGTGAATCTCAACCTCGGCCTCCGCTACATGGCCAGCACGACGTTTGTGCCGCAGTTGCAGATCAATGCGCGCATCGAAAAACGCGAAGTCGGTGCCAATGCAGATGTCGACAACAGTGGCGCGAGTCTGGTCTATCTGAGCCCCGGTGTGACCTGGAATATCAACCGGCGTTTCTCGGCGTTCGCGTTTGTGCAGGTTCCGCTATATCAGCGCGTGAATGGTTTGCAGATCGAGGCCCGGCAGTTGGGTTCGATCGGCCTGCACTACATTCTCTGATCCAGCAAGCCGATACAACAAAGTTCGCAAGGCGCCGCGGCAACGCAGTAAATATCCCCCGGCAAAGCCGGGGGCTTTATTGTGTGAGCCGCTCAAAGCGGCTAATCGGGGGCGCTAACGCGTCCCCAGTTTCAGTGGCACCTTGTGGTGCCGGTTAACGCCACAGATTCAACTGTTCCAGTCGGCGATCTTCATGCTCCTAGTTCTGTATGTACGCTCGTATCTGCGCTTCGTCTCGACCCACCGTTGATACGAAGTACCCTCGAGCCCAGAAATGTTGCCCCGTGAAATTTCGTTTCCGCTCGCCATACGTCCGCGCCAGATGGATCGCGCTCTTGCCTTTGATATACCCCACCACTTGCGACACCGCATACTTCGGCGGTATCGCAATCAGCATGTGCACGTGATCTGACATCAAATGCCCTTCTTCTATTCGGCTCTCGCGTTGCCCTGCCAACTGACGGAACACCTCCCCCAGATGCCGACGCAAATCTCCATACAAACTCTTCCTGCGAAACTTCGGTATAAACACGATATGGTATTTGCACTCCCATTTCGTGTGACTTAGGCTTTCGTACTCGTCCATCGGGATTCTCCGTTCATGTGCTTGGCGGCTCACGAACGGAGTTTCTTCGATGGACTCCCGGAATTGTCAAACTGTTACTGCCACCCCGGCATAGCCGGGGGATCTCCCTTATTGGTTTAGACTAGCGTTTTGCCGACAGGTTCGCGCCCACGTATGCACGTTGTCAGTTTGCCTTCGCTTGCCGATGTCCAGATCGGTGTGATCGGATTGGGTTATGTCGGATTGCCGCTGGCCGTAGCGTTTTCGCGGCAGCGGCCCACGCTCGGTTTTGATATCGATCAACGTCGCGTCACCGAACTCAAGCAGCAACAGGATTCAACGCTCGAAGTGAGTGCCGATGAATTGCGCGCAGCGACACAACTGAGTTTCAGCCACGATGCCGCCGATCTCAAACGCTGCAACGTCTTCATCATCACCGTGCCGACGCCGATCGATGATTTCAAACGTCCCGATCTGCGTCCGCTCGAATCCGCCACACAGTTTATTGCGAGCGCGCTGAAACCGGGCTCGGTGGTGATTTACGAATCGACCGTGTATCCCGGCGCGACCGAAGAAATCTGCGTGCCGATCCTCGAACAAGAATCCGGTCTGCGCTTCAACCAAGATTTTTTTGTCGGCTACAGCCCGGAGCGCATCAATCCGGGCGACAAATTGCATCGGCTCGAAACCATCGTCAAGATCACGTCGGGATCGACACCCGATGCCGCCGAATTCGTCGATCAGGTGTATCGTCTGATTGTGCACGCCGGCACGCACAAAGCCTCGTCGATTCGGGTCGCCGAAGCCGCCAAGGTGATCGAAAACACCCAGCGCGATGTGAATATCGCGCTGATCAATGAACTCTCTTTGATCTTCCATCGGCTCGGTTTGGACACGCAGGAAGTGCTCGAAGCCGCCGGCACAAAATGGAATTTCCTGCCGTTTCGCCCCGGGCTGGTCGGCGGCCATTGCATCGGTGTCGATCCGTATTACCTCACGCACAAGGCGCAGCAGATCGGCTTCCATCCGGAAATGATTCTGGCTGGACGACGCATCAACGATGAAATGGGCAGCCAGGTCGCGCGACGTGTGATCAAGCTCATGACTCAGCGGCGCATCCACGCGGCGCAGGCGCGCATCCTCGTGCTCGGTCTCACCTTCAAGGAAAACTGCCCTGATCTGCGCAATACACGGGTGATCGACGTGGTGCGCGAATTCCAGAGTTACAACGCGCAGGTGGATGTTTACGATCCGTGGGCCAGCCCGGCACAGGCCAAAGCGGAATACGGGCTGGACTTGTTGCCGGCGTTGAATGCCGCGAATTACGACGCGATCATTCTGGCGGTCAGCCATCGCGAATTCATTACGCTGGGCGTGCAGAATATCCGCGCGCTCGGTCAACCGCATGTAGTGCTGTTCGACGTCAAGCAAGTGTTTCCGAAGGATCAAGTCGACGATCGACTTTGATCACGTGCGGCTGGCTAATCGCCAGCATTTGAATTATCGATCTGCAAGTTACAAATAATTCCAAGAGAAATAAATCGCCATGCGCATACTCGTTACCGGATCGGCAGGATTCATCGGCGCCGCATTGAGCCAGCGGCTGTTGGCACGCGGCGATGAAGTGCTCGGCTACGACAATCTCAACACGTACTACGACGTGCGCCTGAAACACGCGCGGCTGGTACGGCTGCGTGAGCACGCCAATTATCAGCACATCACCGCCGATCTCGAAGACCGCGCCACGCTGGATGCGGCCTTCGCGCAGTTTGCGCCGCAGCGTGTCGTCAATCTCGCGGCACAAGCTGGCGTACGTTATTCGCTCGAGAATCCGCACGCCTATATCCAGAGTAATATCATAGGCTTCACCAACATTCTTGAAGCATGTCGGCATACGCAAGTTGAACATCTGGTATACGCATCCAGTAGCTCGGTTTACGGCGCCAACAAGCTGCTGCCGTTTTCGGTGCAGCACAATGTCGATCATCCAGTGAGCCTGTATGCCGCGACCAAAAAAGCCAACGAATTGATGGCGCATACCTACAGCCATCTGTTCGCGATCCCGACCACCGGCCTGCGTTTTTTCACGGTCTACGGACCGTGGGGGCGCCCGGATATGGCACTGTTCAAGTTCACCGCCAACATTCTCGCAGGCCAGCCCATCGACGTGTTCAATCACGGCAAACATACGCGCGATTTCACCTATATCGACGACATCGTCGAGGGTGTGATTCGTGTGCTGGATCGCGTGCCGCAAGGTGATACGACATTCGACCCGATGCATCCGACCGCGGCGTCCTCGGCCGCACCGTACCGCGTCTATAACATCGGCAATCATCAGCCGATCGAGCTGGCGCGCTACATCGAAGTGATCGAGGATTGCCTGGGCAAACGTGCGATCAAGAATCTGCTGCCGATGCAGGCCGGTGATGTCGCTGACACTTACGCAGATGTCGCGGAGTTGACGCGCGATACCGGCTATTCGCCCAGCACACCAGTCGAGATCGGTGTGCAGCGTTTCGTCGATTGGTATCGGGATTTCTACAAGGTTTGATTCGCTGCAGACAAACGTCGCTGTAACCTGCAACCAATGCGGCGCGCGTTATTCAGCGGCGCTTGCGAAAAAACTGACGCAACAGCTCGCTCGATTCATCGGCACAGATGCCCGCCTGCACATCAATACGATGGTTGTGTTTTTCGGAAATCAGAATATCGAACACGCTGCCAGCGGCACCGGTTTTCGGATCGGCGGCGGCATACACCACTCGCGCCACTCGCGCATGCACCAGCGCCATCGCACACATCGCACACGGCTCCAGCGTCACATACAGGGTTGCATCCGGGAAACGATAGTTTTTCTGGCTTTGTCCAGCGCCACGCAAGGCCTGAATTTCGGCATGTGCGCTGG
Organism: Pseudolysobacter antarcticus; assembly: GCF_004168365.1. Lineage (GTDB taxonomy): Bacteria > Pseudomonadota > Gammaproteobacteria > Xanthomonadales > Rhodanobacteraceae > Pseudolysobacter > Pseudolysobacter antarcticus. The sequence continues at coordinate 2,353,572 of NZ_CP035704.1, read as the reverse complement.
CGTCACTCAGAATGATGCTGCGATTCCAGCCCTCGCCGATGACGCTGCCATCGCGCACCAGCACCGCACCAACCGGTACTTCGCCTTCGGCTTCCGCATCGCGCGCCAAAGCCAGCGCACGTTGCATCCAGCGCAGATCGTCTACCGCAGCTGGGTCGATGGCGTCTGCTATAGATGGTTCGCGCAAGATCGTCTCTCTTTGAATCGATACATGGCAAAGCGCTCAGACTGCGTTCCTGCCGATGCGACAGTTTACCCGGCGCGAAGCTGATCTCGCATGTGAGTCACGCACGATGAGTCGCTTATCGCCTTCCCGACGCGATTCAATGATTCTTTTGATATCACTTGACGCCAGCCTCAGCCAATAAAAAAGCGCTGGCGAGACGACGTTGTTCCGACGCAGGAATACCGATTGCATCAGCGATCGTTCGCCACTGCGCCACAATCTGCTGCTGCTGTTCGATGATCTCGTTCGCAGCGGCAGCCGACACTCTGAAATACTGCGCCACCGACCTCGCGAGATCGAGATCAAGCGCGTTGTCTGCAGCGCTGATGTTGAGCTTGAGCCCATGCGCAAATGGAACGGGGTTGATATCGAACGCCGGTGAAAGCCGCCAGCCTGTGCCGGGCTCAAGCAGAAACCCATGGTTGCGCAAGTGATCGTCGCTATTCGATACCAGCAGACTAAAGACGATGCGTGACCATAACTCGCGCAGATCGGCATCGGTTCTGGATCCGTCGGTCATCAGCACTCGGGCAATCTCCAGGTAGCTCGCGCCCGTGTTCGCGTCATCGCCATCCTGGTGGCCGGTCAGATTCATGGCCGAGGCAAAGTGCAGCCGTCGGCCAACTGAGGTACGGTCGAAACGCTTGATCAGAAAGGTGTGCTGATGGCTGCCAAAACGCCGCAGCAGTGCCCCGGGCACGGTCAGACCACAGGCTCTGGCCAGAGTGTGGACCAGCATTTCCCAGGCACCGACATCGTATTCGTCGCGAACGCTCGGAAATTTGGCAATCCAGAGGTGGCCCTGCGGATCAACCACGCTAGCTTTCGGCCGAGCGCCACCGAGCGATCCACCGGGAGCAACCAGCATGCGCAGCCATTCGTCGGCATCGCTGTCGGTATTGTTCTCGTCTCGCTCAAGCGCAAGGCTGGCGGCCTCAAGCGCGCGCAGTTGGACAAACGGCGGCGCTGCGACGTCGTGTTGATCATCGAGAAATGGGCCTTCATCGTTGCGACGAAAACGCAAGGCACCGACCCGGTAATTATCGTGTACACCGAGCAGATAATCGGATTCGTGCAGCCTGAATTTGACATCAACCTGGCCCGCGCGTTGCGCACGCTCAAGGCGCCGGCGCATGAGCATGCGGCCCCAGCGATCTGGGCTGGCGTCGGCGAATGCGCCAAAGGTTTCCTGACCCTGGACCGGATATTGCCGACCTTCGAACAAGCCAAGGCCGGGATCCAGCACAAGATTGGCCGAACCCGCGCGGCGCAAGAATGTCGCATCAAACTCAAAATCGAAGACTTCGCGGCCAGCCGTGCGATGGGTGTAACAACGCCCCAGCAATAATGGCTGCAACAGCCCATCCCAGTCGGCATAAACGGCGATGAAATCCCCGCTCATTTTTGTTGCTTGCTATGACCAGGCAGCACTGGGCGGATCAGCGCTGCCAAATTTTCCGAACTAACGAAGTCGCTGCCGGGGTTCCAGTCATTTATTTCCTGTACCGCTACGACATCTTCCCGGACCGCGCGTTGTGGCTTGGAGAGAGTTCCACTCGGGCGATTTTGCTGCGATGGAGCATGGCGTGATGGCATGCGCGACTGGCGTGGCAAGGCCGCATCCTGCAGGTCGCGGCCGAGCGAATCGTCCTTCAACAGCAAGTCGAGATCACGCTCGACGCCAAGCACCTGCATCACCGCCAGATATGCACCGATAGTGACGCCAGCGCCACCGCGTTCCAGATTGCGTAACGTGATCGTCGTCATGCCTGCCCTGGCGGCGACTTGTTTGGCGGTCAGGCGTCGACGCAGCCGCGCCAGACGTATGCGTTCACCGAATTGCTGCAGACGCAGTTCGTTCGTTGGCAACAGTGGTGAAGTTTTCTTGGCCATAAGGGAACTATTATTTCCCTAAATGGCAAAAAAGGAAAGAATATTATCTTTTTATTCCCACTCGATCGTCGCCGGGGGCTTGCCGCTGATATCATAAACTACGCGAGATATACCTCGTAATTCATTGATTATTCTACGAGAAACGATATCAAGAAACTCATACGGCAGATGCGCCCAATGCGCGGTCATGAAATCGATGGTTTCCACGGCACGCAACGCGATCACCCATTCGTAGGCGCGACCGTCACCGACCACGCCGACCGATTTGATCGGCAAAAACACGGCAAACGCCTGACTGGTGACGTCGTACAAATCGTGTTTGCGCAGCTCGTCGATAAAAATATGATCGGCCTGCGCGAGCAATTCGGCGTATTCGCGTTTGACTTCGCCGAGAATGCGCACGCCCAGACCTGGCCCCGGAAACGGATGGCGATACACCATCTCGCGCGGCAAGCCGAGTTCGACACCGATGCGGCGCACTTCGTCCTTGAACAATTCGCGCAGCGGCTCGACGAGCTGAAACTTCATGTGCTCGGGCAAACCGCCGACATTGTGATGCGACTTGATCACATGCGCTTTGCCGGTGGCGCTGCCGGCGGACTCGATCACATCGGGATAAATCGTGCCTTGCGCGAGCCAGCGGATACCTTCGAGCTTGGCGGCTTCTTCCTCGAAGATATCGATGAACAAGCCGCCGATGATTTTGCGTTTTGCCTCGGGATCCTGCACACCAGCGAGTGCGGCGAAATAACGATCCGCCGCATTCACGCGGATCACGCGCACGCCCATGTGTTCGGCCATCGTCGCCATCACCTGGTCGCCTTCGCGCCAGCGCAGCAGGCCGGTATCTACGAACACGCAGACCAGGCGATCGCCGATCGCGCGCTTGAGCAAGGCCGCTACTACCGACGAATCGACGCCGCCCGAAAGCCCCAGCAGCACCTGATCGTCGCCGAGTTGCGCGCGCAACTTTGTGGTCGCGTCGTCGATGATATTGGCCGGCGTCCATAAAGTCGCGCAGTTGCAGATGTCGGCGATGAAACGACGCAGCAATTCGGCGCCTTGTTTGGTGTGCGTGACTTCGGGATGGAACTGCACGCCGTACCAATGCCGGGTTTCGTCGGCAAACGCGGCGATCGGAATATTATCGGTGGCAGCGACAATGGTAAAACCTTCCGGCAAAGTGGCGACGTGATCGCCGTGCGACATCCAGACATCGAGGCACGGCTTGCCGTCTTTTTTCGCATCTTCAAGCCCGGCGAGCAGGCTGTTGTCACGTATGACTTGCACCTGCGCATAACCGAACTCGCGTTGGTGCCCGGGTGCGACCGTGCCGCCGAGTTGCGCGGCCATGGTCTGCATGCCGTAGCAGATGCCGAGCACTGGCACACCTTGTTCGAACACGGTTTGCGGCGCACGAGGTGAATCGGCTTGCGTGACCGATTCCGGGCCGCCCGAAAGAATGATGCCCTTGGCGCCAAAGCGCGCGATGTCGGCGGGATCGTGATCCCACGCCCATATTTCGCAATACACGCCGATTTCGCGAATGCGCCGCGCGATAAGCTGCGTGTATTGCGCGCCGAAATCGAGGATCAGAATTTTGTCGGCGTGGATATTGTTCATGGACGGAATCAGTTGCCTTTCAGAACGAAGCTGTCGCCGAGCAGACGTTTCATCTCGATGAATTCGGCCGAGGCGGTGCCATCGGCATTCGGATGATCCTGCAGCCAGAAAACCTTGTTTTTACCAAGGTCGAAAATTTCCTGCACGATGTTCGCACCACTCACATCCTTGCCTTGCTGGCGCAGGCCTTTGAAATTGGCTTTCGCAGTTTTCCATTCGAGCGGCGTCGGTGCGGTCGCAGATTTTCCAAGGTTGGTGCGCAATGTTGCAGCGAACACAGTCGCGTTGAATCCGATGTTGAGATCGCGGTGCAGAGTGGCTTGCGCCGGATGGCCCTGCACCATCCACACATCCACTTGCTTGTCGGCCTGATGACTGTAGGCAAACGTCGATGGATATTGAAACGCCGCATCGCCCGCGTAGAACTCGGACGGCAAATCGCGAATCGCGAGATTGATCGTCGAGCCGCCGATATGCATCGTGAACGGCTTGCTGGCGGCAGCCTTGTAGGTGGTGCCATCGATCGTCAGTTCGTAATATTTTCCGATGGGCGGCGCATCCGCGGCGAGCGCAAAACACGACATCGTACCGCTCAGCAAAGCAGCAACCAGACTCAGCGAACGCATTTTTGAATTCATGGCGAAACTCCGTTATTCACGCGATTTTTTTGCATCACCCATTATCGGAACGCATCTGATCGGAACGTGCCTGAAACGACTGCGGCGCGATCAATCCAGGCGATAGTTCGGCGCTTCCTTGGTGATCGCGACATCGTGCACATGGCTCTCACGCACACCAGCGCTGGTCACGCGCACGAACTGCGGTTTGCTGCGCAATTCCTCGACGTTACCGCAACCGACATAACCCATGCTCGCACGCAAACCGCCGACCAGCTGATGGATGATGCTGCGCAGCGGTCCGCGATACGCCACGCGACCTTCGATACCTTCCGGCACGAGTTTGTCGGCGTCGGTTTCATCCTGGAAATAGCGATCTTTCGAGCCTTGCTGCATCGCGCCGAGCGAACCCATGCCGCGATAACTTTTGTACGAACGACCTTGATACAGCTCAACTTCGCCGGGCGCTTCTTCGGTGCCCGCGAACATGCCGCCAATCATCACGCAATTCGCGCCCGCCACCAATGCTTTGGAGATATCCCCCGAATAACGAATACCGCCATCGGCGATCAATGAAACATCGGTATGCTTGAGTGCTTCGGCGACCATCGAGATCGCCGTGATCTGCGGTACGCCGACACCGGCGACGATACGCGTCGTGCAAATCGAACCGGGACCCACACCAACCTTGACACCATCCGCACCTGCATCGGCCAGCGCACGCGCCGCATCGCCGGTGACGATATTGCCGCCGATCAATTGCACGTTCGGGAAATTCTGCTTGACCCAGCGCACGCGATCGAGCACGCCCTGCGAATGACCATGCGCGGTATCGACGATGATCACGTCAACGCCGGCATCCACCAACGCCGCGACTCTTTCTTCGGTATCACCACCGGTGCCGACCGCCGCACCGACACGCAGGCGCTCGTGATCGTCCTTGCACGCATTCGGGTTGTCGCGCGATTTCTGGATATCCTTGACCGTGATCATGCCGCGCAGTTCGAACTGGTCGTTGACCACGAGAACTTTCTCGATGCGATTGCGATGCAGCAGCTCCAACACTTCGTCTTCGCTCGCGCCTTCCTTGACCGTGATCAAGCGCTCCTTGCGCGTCATGATGTTCTTGACCGGATCGTCCGGGCGCTTTTCAAATCGCAGGTCGCGGCTCGTGACGATGCCGACCAGTTGCGCGCCTTCGACCACCGGCACGCCGGAAATATTGCGCGCCCGCGTGATCTGCATCACGTCGTGGATCGAGGTATTCGGCGTCACCGTAATCGGGTCGCGAATCACGCCGGCCTCGAATTTTTTCACCAGACGAACTTGCGCCGCCTGCAACTCGATCGGCATATTCTTGTGGATAATGCCGATGCCGCCGCATTGCGCCATCGTGATGGCAAGGCGCGCTTCAGTCACGGTATCCATCGCGGCGGAAACCACCGGAATATTCAGCCGAATCTTGCGTGTGAGCTGGGTGGTGAGCGAGACGTCGCGCGGCAGCACGTTGGAGTATGCCGGGACGAGGTAAACGTCGTCGAAGGTAAGAGCTTCGGCCAGGATGCGCATGGATGGGACTCCGGGCGGATAAAACCCGATATTATACGTTGCCGAATTGTTTCAAGCCACCGATCTTTGATCGAACTCGCCCGCGCTACTTCCGCTTTCGTGGCGCCACAAACTCATTGCCTCACCTCAAACGATCACGACCCTGTTCATGAATAAATCTCTGACTGTGGCTGCATGCAAACCCTACCGCCTTGGTGACAAAGGCGCGCTCGCCCTGATTTTGTTGCTGTTGTTGCTGATGTTGCTGCGCGCGTTGCTGATCACGCAACTCACTGCGCAGGTGGCGCCTTGCCCAGTTTGTCTGGGGCTGACTGCCTTGCAGCAGGACAGCTCGATGCTGGCGCTGCTGTTGTTATTCACTGCCGCGAGCTTGGTCTTTCGCCACTATTTTTTGCAGCTACCGTGGCTGTTGTTAGGCATCGTGCTGGTGCTGGTTTATGGCATCGACCTAGCTGTGTTGAAGACCTTGACCCAGCGCCTGTACCTGTTCGACGTGCTTAAGTTCGGCAAGGAGTTTGGCGCCATCGTTGATTTCGGCGGCGCGCTGCTCGAATCGACCAATATTCGAATCGGCCTGATTTTGCTGCTACCGATTACGGCGATACTGGTTTTTGCATTGTGTCCGCGACAGCAACGTTTGCGTGCCGCTTCAATATATTTCGCAATGGCAATCGTGTTTGCACTGCTCGGTTTATGGCAGCCGAAAACGATGCGTTACATCCACAACGAAGTGCTGCAAAACCTCATAGCAACCAATCTTGATCTGGGCGTCGACACGCCGTACAGCGCTGCGTTTGCAGCACAGGTAGCGCGGGACTATCTTCCGCCGAAAGCCGAATGTGCGACAGGCCAGAATCGGCAACCGGATATCATTTATGTCGTGGTCGAGTCACTCTCGATGCACCACAGCGCGTTGTTCGGTGGCTTTCGCGATCTCACGCCGAATCTCGATCGCATCGCCAAACAATATGCCTACTTCACGAATTTTTTTGCGAATGGATTCACCACCGATGGCGGTTTGATCGCACTGGTCAACGGCCGCGCGCCGGTCCCCGCGGTCGGTCGTTATCAAAGCACCGACGCGTTCCGTGGTTACCAAAACCCTCAGGACGCGTTACCCGATGTCCTGCATCGCGCCGGCTACGCCACGCATTTTTTCACTACCGGCGATCTCGGTTTTCTCGACAAAACCGACTGGCTCAAGGCACTCGGTTTCGACAGCTACGAAGGCGCCGAACAGCCGTTCTACAACGGTTGGAAACGCCGTCACTTCAATGCGGCGGAAGACAAGGCTTTGTATCAGCGTTTCCTGCAGTGGTTCGATCAGCAGCACGGCGCTACGCCGTCTTTCTCGATGTTACTGACGGTCAGCACACATCCGCCGTTCATCAATCCCGAGGATGAATCCAGCGATGAACCTGGTGTTTTTCGTTATGCCGACAAGCAACTCGTCATGTTGTATACGGAGCTAAAACAACGGAATTTTTTCCAGCACGGCATCCTGCTGATCTCGGGCGATCATCGCAGCATGACGCCGGTTTTCGCCGAAGAAATACGCCGCTTCGGCGACAGCGCATTGGCACGCACACCACTGGTTATCGTGAGCGATTTGCCAGGCTTGCCGCACGGTGTTATCGATACGCCATTTCAGCAATCCGACTTGTTGCCTTCACTAGCCGAGCTCGTTCAACCTCAGGCCTGCCGCACCTCGGCGCAGGGCTGGTTTCTGCGCCAGAATCCGCTGCCCGCGGCGTATGTCGAACACGCGCGTGGCGACAAACGCGATGTCGTCGACATCTATTTCGGCCAGCACCAAGGCGATGTAGTTTTGAATGGCGACAACAGTCGCTGGCAGGGCGACAAGCCTGCGGACTGGCAGCAGATCGCGCTCGGCATCCACGCCGACCGCATCCAGCGCGGATCGGATGACGAGAATTTTCTCGACCTCATCATCAACCTGCATCGACCGCCGGCATCACCTCCCACCGATGCGCAAAAACCTAACGCACCAACACCAGCGACAACCACGGAAAATAAGTGATGATCAGCACTGCGACCAGCATGATCAGGAAAAACGGCACGCTGGCGCGGATCACCGTGGTCACCGGCTGACGGAAACGCACGCTCGCAATAAACAGATTCATGCCGGCTGGCGGCAGGAAAATACCGAGCTGCAGGTTGGCGAGGAAAATGATGCCGAGATGAATCGGATCGACGCCGTAATGCATTGCCACCGGCAGGATCAGCGGCACCAGGATAATGATCGCCGGAAAGCCTTCGAGCAGCATGCCAAACACCATCAGGAAAACATTCAGCAGCAGCAGGAAAGTGGTGCGGCTGGTGATGTGATCGCGGATCAGCGCGAAGAGTTTTTCCGGGATATCGGCGTCGACCAGATAATTGGTCAGCGCGAGTGAAAATCCGAGAATGATGAGAATGGCACCGACCAGCAGCATCGCCTCGCGGATCACACGTGGCAACTGGCGCAGGCTGATTTCGCGGCGGATCACCACAGTGACGATCAACACGTACAGCGCGGTTGCTGCAGCCGCTTCGGAGGCGGCAAGCCTGCTCGAATAAATGCCGGCGAGGATCACGAACGGCAACGGGATTTCCCATGCCGCGCCTTTCAGTGCGGCCCACAATTCACCCGGCCCGGTCGCTTGTGCGACAGGTTTCGGCGCGCCGCGCATATGCCACACGCTGTATGCCGACAGCAGCACGATCATGAGCAGACACGGCAACGCGCCAGCCTTGAACAAGGCATCGATGCTGACTGGCGGCGTGGTATGGAATTGCTGCGCGACGACGCCGTAAAGGATCAATGGCATCGATGGCACCAGCAACAGCCCAAGACTGCCGGATGCCGTGAGCAAGCCCAATGAAAAACGCTGGCCATATCGCGCTTGCATCAATGCCGGATAAAGCACCGCGCCGAGCGCGACGATGGTCACGCCGGTCGCACCGGTGAACGCGGTGAACAAGGTACAGGCGCATACCGAGACGATCGCCAAGCCACCCGGCATCCAGCCGAACAAAGCGTTGGTGACACGCACCAGACGCTGCGGCGCCTGACTTTCGGCGAGCAGATAACCTGCCAACGTGAATAGCGGAATCGCGATCAGCGCCGGCATTTCCGACAGCCGATAAAACTCGATCGCAACCGCGCTGAGTTGCTCGCCGGATGACTGGAAACCAATCAGGGCCAACGCGCCGATCAACGCAAACAGCGGCGCGCCGAACAATGCGAGCAGCACCAAAATCACGCATAAAAACAGGATCACGCCCGGCCCTCGCGCAAATCGTCCGGCACGCCGATCATGGCGTGCTCCGGGTCAGGCAGCGCAAATGCACGCAGCGCAAAACGCAACGCCATCAATGCAAATGCGATCGGCATGATGATTTCCAGCACCCAGTTAGGCACGCCTGCAAATGCAATGCCGCCGCTAGCGAATTCGATCATCACAAGACTGCCGCTGTAATACGCCGCCAGCGCGCAGATCACCGCTGCGAATCCAAACGTGAGCACACGCGAGAGGCGCAACGCAGTGCCCGAGAGCAGGCGCGAAAGTACATCGAGGCTGATGTGTTTGTCCTCGCGCACCGCAGCCAACGCGCCGAGCAACGCAGTCCACAATACCAGCGCACGCAGTAGCGGATCGGCCCAGCTGATGCTGGTGCCGAACGCATTGCGCAAAACGATTTGTGCGCCGGCCAGCAGCACCAGTAGCAACACCAGTGCGGTGATCAGCGCGTTCTCGAAGCCATGCAGCCAGGACAAGGCGCGCGCGGCGGCGGATTTCACTTACCGGCTCCGCGCGCCTCATCGAGTGCCTTGTGCAATGCTGCGAGCAATTCGGGCGCGAATGCATTTTCGGATACGAGTTGTTTGTTCGCGATGTCGCCGATCAACTGCCACGATTTCTGTTCTTCCGCGCTGGGCGTATAGATGTCCACGCCCTGCTTTTTCAATGCTGCCAACGCGTCGTCGTTATCCTTGCGACCGACGCTGTCGATGCGCGAAAACGCGGCGGTAAATTCATCGCGCAGGATTTTTTGATCCTCCCCAGAAATCGTATCGAATACTTTTTTGTCGACCACCAAGGCACCAACGATATACGACAACGGCAAGTCGACGACGTGCTTGAGCTTGGTATGCCACTGGAACGCAATCGCACCCGCCGGCGTGTTGCCCACGGTATCGATCAGGCCGGTTTGCAGGCTGGTATAGACATCGGCGAGCGGCAGGGAAATCGGCGCGACGCCGGCTGCCTTGAACGCCACTTCTGCGATGTGATCGCCCTGCGGCACCCAGACCTTGGCGGCTTTGAGATCCTCCTTGGTCTTGATATCGCGCGTGCTCATCAAATACGCAAAACCGCCGCCGCTGATACCGAGCGCAACGAAGCCGCTCTTCTCGACGCTGGCTTTTAGCAGCGGATCCATCTTGGCCCTGACGGCATCCACTTCCTGCTGGTTACGGAATAGAAACGGCAGGCCGAGAATGGCCGCATTGCCGTCGATCAGGCTGAGCTGGCTGCCGGTAAATGCGCCGCCCTGCAATTGCCCTATCTTGATCTTGCGCACCACCGTGGCGTCATCCCCCATCACGCCGCCGGGATAATATTTGACCTCTACGCGACCGTCGGTTTGTTTTTTCACGGCATCAGCGCCCGCGCGCATTTCGCGCATCCATGCGGTGCCTTCCGGCGCGACCGTGGCGATCTTGATCGTGGTGGCCTGCGCTGCGATTGCAGCGAGGCTCAGCGCGAATGTCATCAGTAATTTTTTCATCACATCACCTTGCGTATTCGATAGGAATTTCTGGAAGCAACTCGACCCGCAGCTGCGGCGCAAACGCTAAAAATAATCTTTGCCCGATTCGAGCAACTGCTTAGCGCGGCGCTGGGCAAGCACGTTGACCAAAGTCAGATGTGGCGCGTACGGGTCAGCACTGATTGCGTCGTTCAACAGCTTGTCGTGCAGATCCTTGTCGAACACCAGACGCGCGTAATGTTCGGCATAAAGTACACGCACCATCTGGTTCTTTCCGCCAGAAAGCTCAAGCGCTTTCTCGAAATATTTCTTGCCGTCTTCGGGCTTGCCGCCGAGCGAGGCCGGGCGAATCGAATTCAGCACGCCGAGATACAAATACGCGCCGCCGTCTTCATAATGATCGTCCAGTGCGACGATGCGTTCGAGGATCGCCTGCACTTTCGGGATATCGGCAATGGCGTTCCAGTTGCCGGAATCAACCTGAATTTTCCCGGCCCAGGCCGAGGCAAAACCGTACAACAGCGGCACCGATTTGATGCCCTGCTGGTTGAGTGCTGTCTGGAAGGTTTCAAACGGCGCATCTAGCTGGACGCAGAAGGTTTTTTCGCGCAGGCAGACGGCACGACGCGTATAGCCATAAGCACGTGCGGCGAGGCGCTTGCCGCGTTCGGGATCTTCGACAAAACCACCGGCGTAGGCGCCATAAAGTTTGGCGCCAGCGAGCAACAAATCAGCGTTATCAGGATCGCCAGCAATCAGGCTGCCGATGAGCAAAAGATACGCCGGCACGCCATCCTTGACTGTGCCCGGATCGTCCTGATCGAGGATTTCGTTACTCAGATTATTCGCAACCTGGCTGGTCGCGCGACTCATCACACTGGCGCAATCGCTCAGCAATAAAACGAGCGCGCCGACAAGAACAACGCGGCTGAATCTTGGCATTCGCATAAACAGTAAATCCGGCAGGGGCGATCGCGAGTGCTGGCATCCTAGCGCATGCAGATGTCGATACTCTGCATGCAAAAACGCCCGCTTACTCACGGTTCAGTCGAAGAATTGCTCGGCAGCTTCGAGGGTGTTGTCAATCAGCGTTGCGACCGTCATCGGTCCGACGCCACCCGGCACCGGCGTGATCCACGATGCGCGTTCGGCCGCAGCGGCGAATTCGACATCACCCGCCAGCGTGCCGTCAGCCAGGCGACTCAGGCCGATGTCGATCACCACGGCGCCGGGCTTGATCCACTCGCCCTTGATCATGCCCGGCTTGCCGACCGCGACCACGACGATATCGCCCTGACGCACGAATGCCGGCAAGTCTTGCGTAAATTTGTGACAACATGTGGTTGTGGCGCCAGCCAGCAGCAACTCGAACGCGAGCGGTCGGCCGACATGATTGGAGACGCCAACCACTACGGCGTGGCGTCCGCGCACGGCGCGATCGGTATGCGCCAGCAAAGTCATCACGCCTTTCGGTGTGCACGGACGCAGGCCACGCTGACGCAACGCGAGCCGACCGATGTTCTCGGCACGAAAACCGTCCACGTCCTTGCGTGGGTCGATGCGATTGATAAGGGCTGTGGCATCCACACCCGCTGGCAGCGGTAATTGCACGAGAATGCCATGCACGCTGGCATCGGCATTGAGCTGGTCGATCAGCGCGGCGAGTTCGGCTTCGCTGGTGCTCGACGGCAGATCGAAATCGCGCGAATGAAAACCGACACTGGCGCAGGCGCGCCGCTTGTTGCGCACGTAGACGTTCGATGCCGGATCGTCGCCGACCAGGATCACCGCCAGCCCCGGCGCGGTTTTTCCGTCAGCGATACGCTGCTTTACACGCGCGGCAATACGTTGCAAAAGTTCATCGGCGATGCGTCGCCCATCAAGGATATTGGCAGTCATGCTGGAACCGGATCGGAATAACCCCTAATTATCCACTGTCGACGCTCCCGCCTCAAATCGCATCGGCGTAAACTTTGCCGACAAAGGAGAAAACAATGAATACGACCGAACTCGAAGCCGCTGCATTTCGCCGATTGGTGCAACATCTGAATACACGCACCGACGTGCAGAACATCGACCTGATGATACTTGCCGATTTCTGCCGCAATTGTCTGGCCGACTGGTATCGCGACGCTGCGATGGTGCAAGGTATTGAATTGAGCAAGGACGCCGCGCGCGAAAAAATCTACGGCATGCCGTTTTCCGAATGGAAAGCCAAGTACCAGCGCGAGGCAACACCGGAGCAATTATCCGCGTACGCGGAACGCCAGAAAAAACACGATTGAACTATCGAGGTTGGCCGCGATATGTGCCGGTTTTCAGTCGGCTTGGATCAGTCGGCTTGGCAAACTTTTGCGATGTCTTCGTAGCTGCTGAAATGCGCGTTCTTACCACAGCCCGGACATTGCGCATCACGCGGCAACCGCAGTTCGCGAAAACTTGCCGCGAGTGCATCGAAGCATAATAGCCGTCCCACCAGAGGCGCGCCGATGTCGAGCAGCAACTTGATGGCCTCGCTAGCCTGCAGCAGACCGATGATGCCGGGCAATACGCCAAGCACGCCGGCTTCAGAACAATTCGGCGCATCTGCGGCACTTGGCGGCTCGGGGAAAAGGCAGCGATAACACGGCGAATCGGCGTGGCGCGAATCGAACACGCTGACCTGCCCGGTGAACCGATGAACCGCGCCATACACGAGCGGCAGTTTGAGTTGCAGGCACGCGGCATTCAGTAAATAACGTGTGGCAAAATTATCCGCGCCATCGATCACGACATCCGCGCCGTGCAAGAGTGCTTCGACATTGCCGGCGTGCAGTCGCTCGTTGCGCAGATCAAACTGCACACGCGGATTCAACGCGTGCAGCGCGATACCCGCAGATTCGACTTTGGCAACGCCAACGCGCGCATCGGTATGCAACACCTGCCGTTGCAGATTGCTGCGTTCGACGCGATCGTCATCGATGATCGTGAGCGTGCCGATACCCGCAGCAGCCAGATACAACGCGGCAGGTGAACCCAGGCCGCCCGCACCGACCAGCACGACCCGTGATTGCTGCAACTTCAGTTGCCCGGCCACGCCGATTTCCGGCAACAACAAATGCCGCGAATAACGATCTACAGCATCGGCATCGAGCGCACCGTGTTGCACCGGCAAGCCTTCGGCACGCCAGCGCGTGATGCCGCCAGCGATTGACAATACATTGGTGTAGCCGCGTTCGCGCAAGGTTTGCGCCGCGAGCAGCGAACGTTTGCCGGTGCCGCACAACGTGAGAATTTCCCGGTCGTATCGCGCCGCGTGATTGGCAATCTGCTCCGCAAGCAACGCTCGTGGAATGCCGACCGCATCGGCGACCGCATCCGCGGCGCGCTCGTCATCTTCGCGCACATCCACGATCAGCGCGCCATCGTATTGGCGTTGCAGCGCGGCACTCGGGGTAATTTCGAAGTTATCGGAAATCGAATTCATCACATTTATACGAGATCATATGAGGCCGGGCAACGGTAGAAATTCGACCACACTGCCCTGCGCCAGATCGTGCATGTCTTCGGGCACGATCAGCAAAACATCGGCTTCGGTTACGCCGCGCAGCATGCCGGAGCCTTGCTTGGCGAGCGGTGCGGCCCATAGCGTACCGTTTTCATCACAGATCAATGTTGCACGTAAAAACTCGGTACGCGAATGACGTTTTTGAATCGCGGACTGCAGGCGTGCGCGCCATGTTTTTCGCGCAGATTTGTTGATGCCAAGCAAGGTATCAAGCGCCGGTCGTACCAGACTCAGAAAGGTGGCGATGCCGGAAACCGGATTGCCCGGCAGCGAAAAAATCAGCGCCTGGCCGATGCTACCGAACAGGAACGGCATGCCGGGTTTGATACGTACTTTCCACAGATGAATCCGGCCAATTTCCGCGAGCAGACCCGGCAGATAATCCGCCTCGCCCGCCGATACACCGCCGCTGCTGAGCACGATATCGGCATCGCTCGCCGCCTGCTGCAGCGCTGCGCGCAGCAGCGTTGGATCATCGCGCAGATGCTGGTGCCGAAGCAGATCGACACCGAACGTTTGCAGCAGACCGCCCAAGCTGAAACGATTGCTGTTGTGAATCTGGCCGAAGCCGAGCGGCATCCCCGCCGCCGCCAGTTCGTCACCGGTCGTCAACAGCACGGCGCGGATACGGCGCGTAACCGTGATCCTGTCGCAGCCAAATGAAGCGAGAGTGCCGAGTTGCGCTGCGGTAAGCAGCGTGCCGGTGCGAAACGCGAGATCGCCGGCGCGATAATCTTCACCAGCAGGCCGCGTGTTGCCACCGGGTTTTTCACCGGCGTTGATCCAGACACGATCGCCGTCGACACGCACATTTTCCTTGATCACGACAGTGTCCGCGCCATACGGTATCGGCGCGCCGGTAGTGATGCGCACGCACTCACCCTCGCCCACCGAAAGTACGTTGTCACCACCCGCAAAAATCTGGCCAATCAGCTGCAACGCGCGTTCACCACTTTGCGGCAAATCGGCACCGCGCAAAGCGAAACCATCCATCGCCGAATTGGCGAAGCCGGGCACGTCGAATGGTGCATGGATATCCGCAGCCAACACGCGATGCAGCGCCGTTTCCAGCGCAACGGTTTCTGTGGTCAACCTGTGCTCAGCAGCGACCGCAACGATCAACTCACGCGCGTCCTGCAGACTCACGCCGGTTGCATATGCGGGTTGTTCAACACTCATGCCGGTTGGCCTCGAAGTCCAGAAAATCCTGCGGGGTATTCAGATTGACGAATGCAGCGGTTTGATCGGAAAAATCCACCGCAATGGCTTTGATACTTTCCTGCCATTGCCAGACGCCGATATTTTGCACCAATGCCGTCTGCGCGGACAAATTCAAATCGCGGTGATACAGCGCGAACAATGGCTGCCGACGTTGTCCGTCACGCACGAATGCTGCAGTGGAATTCGAGTCTTTGCAGGCCTCATACAGGCGTTGCGCAAGATCAAGCGGCGGCGTTGGACAATCGACCGGCAACGTCAGCAGCCAGTCATCTTTCAGCGTTTGAAAAGCACTGACGATGCCTGCTAGCGGGCCGGGAAAACCCGCGTTGACGTCGCACACGACGGGTGCATAAATTGCATAATTATCGACATGCCGGTTGGCGCAAATAGCGATTGATTGAACTTGCGCGGATACGCGCTCATAGACCCAAGCTATCAGCGGTTTGCCGAGCAGAAGTTGCAAACCCTTGTCGTGGCCACCGAGTCGTTTTGCGGCGCCGCCAGCCAGAATTGCCGCAGTAATCGACACGGAATTCATAGCGGCATAAAGCGTTCGCTATCGACGCTGATTTATTTACCGCGCACGTGGCGCACCAGACGTTTGCGCTTTTTCAACTGGCGGTCGTTGAGTTTGTTGTGGCGACCTTCGTACGGATTTTCGCCATCGCGAAACTCGATGCGCACCGGCGTGCCGACGAGTTTGAATTGCTTGCGGAAATAATTTTCAAGATAACGCCGATACGAATCGGCGATATGTTTGGTGCGCGAACCGTGAATCATGATGGTCGGCGGATTATGGCCGGCCGGATGCGCATAACGCAGCTTCGGGGCGTGACCGCGCACTAGCGGCGGTTGATGACCTTCGTAGGCCTTGATCAGCGCGCGCGTCAGCTCGGACGATGTCAAAATGCGGATCGCCGAAGCGTGCGCCTGGTTGATCGACTTCATCAGTTCGGCAATGCCCGAACCGTGCAGCGCCGAGATGAAAAGTGGTGTCGCAAAATTGACGAAGTCGAGTTTGCGATCCAGCGCCTTGCGACATTGATCGCGTTCGTAAACGCTGAGACCGTCCCATTTGTTCACGGCGATAACCAGCGCGCGACCGGAATCGAGTACGTGGCCAATCAGGGTTGCATCCTGTTCCGACACGCCTTCGTGCGCATCCAGAATCAGCACCGCCACATGCGCCGCGACAATCGATTGCAGCGACTTGATCACGCTGAATTTTTCGACGGTTTCTTCGATGCGCGCACGGCGACGCACGCCGGCGGTATCGATCAGCGTGTAGTGTTTGCCGTCGCGTTCGAGCTTGACCTTGATCGCATCGCGCGTGGTTCCAGCGATGTTGGAAACGATCTGGCGCTCCTCGCCGAGCAGGCGATTGACCAAGGTCGATTTGCCAACGTTGGGGCGGCCGATAATCGCCACACGAATGCTGTCGTCACCTATCGCCGGCTCGAGATCATCCTCGACGACGGGCGGCAGTCGCTGCTGAATCGCAGAAACCAATTGCAAGATGCCGCGATTTTGTGCGGCCGCGATGAAATGCGTCGCCCCAACACCGAGTGCGGAAAACTCCGCGATGGCGACATTCTCATCGATGCCGTCGATCTTGTTGACCAGTAGCAGCATCGGTTTGTCGAGCCGGCGCAACATGTTCAATACATCGCGATCGAACGCGAGCAGGCCAGCCTGAGCGTCGACCAGGAACAGCACGAGATCAGCTTCACCAATGGCGAGTTCGGCTTGGCGTGCAGTCAGGCCTTCGATGCCCTCGTCTTCGCCGGTCAAACCGCCGGTATCGATGGTGACAAAATGGCGTTCGCCAAGCTGGCACAGGCCGTAATGACGATCTCGCGTGAGGCCGGGAATATCCGCGACCAACGCTTCACGCGTGCGCGTGAGCGCATTGAACAAAGTGGATTTGCCGACGTTAGGACGTCCGACCAGGGCAACGACGGGCAACATAATTAACTATCCGAAACGCGCGCCGGCCGCCGCGCGGAGTGGCCGGATATTGAGAAAACCTGTA
Organism: Pseudolysobacter antarcticus; assembly: GCF_004168365.1. Classification (GTDB taxonomy): domain Bacteria; phylum Pseudomonadota; class Gammaproteobacteria; order Xanthomonadales; family Rhodanobacteraceae; genus Pseudolysobacter; species Pseudolysobacter antarcticus. The sequence continues at coordinate 2,336,068 of NZ_CP035704.1, read as the reverse complement.
CGCAACTGAACACATGATCGCACAACAAGCCAATATCAGCGCGCGGCACCGATACTGGCTAGATCGTACTGTGCAGCAAGACTATTGAAGTAAATCTCGAATAGCTACTCAGTGACAAGGAATGCGAGAATTATTTGGCGATGCGGTACGCGCCGAGTTCGCCATTGCTGGCTTGCACATAGACGGTGTTGCCGACCACCAGCGGTACGGAGTCGATCGGCTTTTTGGTCAGTCGCACGCGGGCGGCAAGCTTGCCATCGTTCAAATTGAGCCAGTGCACATACCCGTCGAAATCACCGACCACGATGTAGTCGCCCTGCACTGCCGGCGGGCTGAGCCAGCGATAACCAAGTACATCCTGTTTCCACAACGATGTCCCGTTATTGCGATCCAGCGACCAGATGTTCGAATCGACATCGTTGGCAAATACTGCTGCCGGAGAAATCGCCACACCGCTGTAGCTGGACAGATCGTGCGCCCATAGCGGACGCCCGTTGTTTCCCGCCAATGCCGTGATCTGGCCGCGATAACCCGCGGCATAAACTACGCCTGCATCGGCTTGCAAAATTCCGTCCACATCCTGCAGGCGCTCGATCTCTGTGCGACCTTCGCCGGTGGAGATAACCTGCTCCCAGACCTCCACGCCATCGGTCAGACGCAAGCCCACGACCTTGCCATTATCGCCGCCGGTAATGACCACGCCTTCGCGGATCAACGGGGCGCTGTTACCGCGCAGACTTAGCAGCGGTACGGTATTGCGATCAAAAATCCACTTGCGTTCACCATTGGCCGCATCAAATCCATACACGCGACCGTCATACGAACGCGCGACGACCATGCCGCCATCAACGGCCGGCGCCGAGATCAGTTCGGAAGATACTTCTGCGTGCCAACGCTCGCTGCCATCTGCGGGATTCAGAGCGAACAACGTACCATCCAGCGTACCCACAACGAGCAGTCCCTCGCCAATAGTCGGGCCAGCGGCATAAGCTATTTTTTTGTCTTTCTTTTCCCAAAGCGTGCGGCCCGTCGTTGCATCCAAGGCTTCGAGTACACCCGTGGTGCTGATCGCATACAGCTTGCCATCGGCATAGGCAGGTGTCAGATGCACACCGGTTTTCCTGGCGCCTTTACCGACCCCGGTGGTCCAGAGTTTTTCTACCGTTACCGTCGGCGCAAATTCCGTTAGCACCTTTGGTGGTTCGATATTTTCCTTGTTGCTGCCCTTGAAAGCGTTCTTGATCGCGGTACAGCCGCCAAGCAAAGTCGCCAGTAACAGAAAAGCCAGTGCGCGTTTCATCAGCCCTGCTTCTCCGCTTTCGCGCCGAGATTGGCGAGTTTCATTTCGACCACATTGCGATGTGGCGTACCGGCATCAACACCGTTCAGGGCTTCGGCGTAGGCAGTGCGTGCCTCGTCTTTGTGCCCCAGACCGACGTGGGCATCACCGCGCAATTCATTCACTAGCGCAGTGTAGGTGGTGGCTTTCGACAAGCCATCGAGCAAGGGGAGCGCCTCCTGGTATTTGCCGGTGGAAATTTGCAAACGGGCCAGGCGCGTGCCTACCAATTCCTTGAGTTCGGCGGGCGCGTGCTGATACGCCCAATCCATATTCTTGTACGCGGCATCCTTGTCTTTGTCGGCCGTGCTCAATGACACGCCAACCTGTTGCATTGCCGCGAGCGCGGCATAAGAAGTATCAGAATAATCATCGCGCAGTTTCTGCGCAGCCTGATTGACCACGTCGTAATTTTTCTTTTCCAGCGCGTCGGTCAGCGCCATATAGTGCGTGGCTGCTTCAAGCTGGTGCATGGCGCGATGGGTTTTCCATTGCTGCCAACCGAAAATCAGTAGAAGCCCCAGCCCTACGCCGATCACTATCGACAAGGCATTTTCGCGCAGCCATTTCTGCACCAGTTCGCCCTGTTCGTGTTCGTCCATTACCTCAAAAGCCATCGTTGTTCACCTGGTTTGAATCGAAAAGCTGCGCGGCAAATGCCACGCGCGGCTGCGACGCCCGAGGGGCGGTCGCTTGGAACACTAAGATTAGCAGGAAAGCGCAATTATATGCTTGCCCGCGCGATAGCCGTTCAGGAATCGCTATGGGAAGCCTTGTCGCTCTCGGAGAACAGCCTGAGGCGCGCGACATTCGAGTGCCGATACGGTGCGAGATCCATCGCGTGGCCGTCCACTTCGAGGGTCGCGCCATTGCTATTGCCGATACGAATATCAAGCGCGCCATCGCTGTAATATTCGTGTTGCGTTCCGGCGGGCAGCAAGCCGTAGTCCAGTCGTTTGCCTTCGGTCCCGAGAATTTCTACCCAGCTTTCTTCGGTCAGGCTCAGGCGCACATGATGGGCACCCGATTCCTTGGCGGCTACAATTGCCGGTGTGGCTGGTGATGCAGTTTGTACCGGGTTCAAAACCGGCGTGAACGACGCGATCAATGGTGCGTCGGTGCTAGTCGCATTCGCTGTGGACGTTGTGCCGCCCGGGAGCGCAAGCGGATTTAAGCCGCTAGGCGCGGGCTGCTCGCCCGGCGATTGTATTGCTGGCGTATTGCTGTCGACTAGCGTATTCAATGCCGAATTTTCAGCGGGTGTATCCAGCGGCGCGATACGTACCAGCGTTTGCTCCAACCCGCCGTGCGTCGTTAGCCAAACTGCAGGCACGACAATCAATCCGGTGAGGATCAGATAAATGGTCGGCACCGAATAGCGATTATACAAATAACGCGGATGCGAAATCGCACCGGTGGTGACCAGGGGCGGTTCCGTTTGCGCGGGTTCGACCAGTGTTTCAAGCAGGCTTGCGGGCAATGCCAGCAGGCGCAGATAACTCAGCATGTAGCCACGCAGGTAAATGCCGTTGCCGATGCGCGCGTAGTTGCCGGACTCCAGCGCTTGAACCACGGTAGTGGGGAGATGCAGCCGCACCGCGGCGTCGGTCACACTCCATGCGCGTGTTTCGCGTGCGGCCCGCAGGCGTTGTCCGAGATCTGGCTCATACGCGTGGACGTCGGGAGCAGCAGCAGGTTCTGCTGCAGCGGTCGCAATCATGTCGTGCGATGACGCTGGCGCAACCGATTCCGCATCAACCGCGGCCTCTGTTCCGGACGCATCAACGGGCTCACAATCGACAGGCGGATTCATGGTTTGGTTATCCACAGCTAACGGCAGATCGAGTTGAGCTTCATCGCATGCCGGCAGCAAGACAATGGACGGAGCAATCGCATTTTCGAATTCTGGCGTTGGATTCATGATGAAGGATGGCTGATTTCCGGCATGTGTGCCTGCTCGGAGTCTGGAAATTCGTCACGCAGGCGTTTGGCATATTCCTGCGCGGATTGTGTATTGCCTAATTGCGATTCGATATTACGGCCCAGCAACAATGCATCTGGCCCGCTTTGCTGAAGACTTTCAAACCGCTGCATGAAAGCCCGAGCATGGAAATAATCGGCTTTGTCGTACTGGATTTGCGCCAGACCAAAAAGCGATTCGCTGCTCTGCGGATTCAATTCCAAGGCCTTGCGAAAATCGGCTTCGGCGGCATCACGCTTGCCGGCCTTGGACATGCATATGCCGGCATTGGTATAGGCGAGTGCGGGCGTCTTGTAGAAAGGATCGGCGATCGCGCGCTGAAAATATTGTTCAGCCTGATCGTATTTCGCCGCCTTGCATAGAAACACACCGTAATTGTGGTTGGCGCCGCCGGATTTTGGTGCCAGTTCCGTCGCGCGTCGGTAGTGATTCTCGGCCTCGGCTGTATTGCCGATACGCTCATACAAAACCGCAATCACGGTGTGCACGTCGGCGTAGTTGGGGTCGTACTTCAACGCCTTCAACAATTTTTCCATCGCTACATCGAGCTTTCCCTGCTGCATGTAACGCTGGCCAAGATCGGTGTTGTCCTTGGCGGCTTCATGCATGTCGGAATTCTTGACATGTCCGCCAGTGCTCGCGTCGCAGCCGACCAGCAGCACGCAAAGCGCCAACGCAGCCGCGCGCACTAGGTGGAAGCTATGGAATGACATGCACTTCCGCTTCGATGCGACGGCGGAAATCCGCTTGGCGACGTGTGCGATCCATCACCTTGCCGACCAGTTGACCGCAGGCGGCATCAATGTCATCGCCACGAGTGCGGCGCACGGTCGCGATCAAACCGCCATCCATGACGATTTTCTGGAACGTGGCAATGACCATCGGCTCCGAGCGTTCGTACTTGGTTCCGGGAAAGGGATTGAACGGAATCAGGTTCAATTTTGATGGCACCCGACGCAGCAACTTGACCAGCGCGCGCGCTTGCTCCGGTTTGTCGTTGATACCTTTCATCAAGGTATATTCGAACGTGATCTGGGTCTTGGCCTTGCGCGCGGCATAACGCTGGCACGCAGCCATAAGTTCGGCAATCGGATATTTCTTGTTGAGCGGCACGAGTTGCGTACGCAGCTCGTCATCCGGTGCGTGCAGCGATACTGCGAGAGCAACATCGCTTTCCGCATTCAGGCGGTCGATCATTGGCACCAGACCGGCGGTCGAAAGCGTCACGCGACGGCTGGCCAGACCAAAGCCATAGTCGTCGCGCATCAGGCTCATCGCCGGCACGACGTTGTCGAAATTCAGCAGCGGCTCGCCCATGCCCATCATCACCACATTGGTGATGCGACGCGCACCGCGATGTTTGCTGCCGAGTGAATTTGCCGCGATCCAGACCTGACCGATGACTTCTGCCGTAGTCAGATCGCGGTTGAAGCCTTGCGTGCCGGTCGAACAAAAGCTGCAGTTCAGACCACACCCAATTTGCGACGAAACACACAACGTGCCGCGATTGGCTTCGGGAATGAACACGGTCTCGACCGCATTGCCGCCTTCCAATTCCAACACCCATTTGCAGGTGCCGTCACTGGATTGCTGCTCATGCAGGATTTTCGGCAGACGCAGTTCGGCGTGGGTATTGAGCTTGTCGCGCAAGCTCTTGCCGAGATCGGTCATCTGCTCGAAATCGATGACTTGCTGGTGATACATCCATTTCATCACCTGCTGGGCGCGAAATTTCTTCTCGCCGAGGCCAATGAAAAACGCCTCCAGCCCGGCTCGATCAAGATCGAACAGATTGGTCACGGGCTGGATGGCGGTCGTCACGGTTATATCCTGTCTGACATCAAGCGCGAGAGTTGACTTCGATCGCGGAAAAGAAATACGCGATCTCGTTCTTTGCGGTATCCACAGCGTCCGAACCATGCACGGCGTTGGCATCGATGCTGTCGGCGAAGTCCGCACGAATGGTGCCGGCGGCAGCTTCTTTCGGATTGGTCGCACCCATCAGGTCACGATGCTTGAGCACAGCGTTCTCGCCTTCAAGGGCTTGAATCATTACCGGGCCAGAAATCATGAATTCGACCAGCGCCTTGAAAAACGGGCGAGCACTGTGAACCGCGTAGAAACCTTCGGCTTCGGCACGGGAAAGTTGTTTCATCTTGGCAGCGACGATTTTCAGTCCAGCGGCCTCGAAACGAGCATAAATCTGACCGATGACGTTCTTGGCAACGGCATCAGGTTTGATGATGGATAGAGTGCGCTCCAGCGCCATGGGAACTCCGGATGTGTAAATGATGTGATCGAAATGTGAGGGCAATGGCGCCGCTATTGCAAGAAAATCATAAAAACTTGCTGCGATAGCGAGGGCTTAGCAGTGATACCCGTCGTGGATTCTAATTCATTTCGACAAAATTATTAAGCACTGATTTCAATTATTTACCGATTTCGCGCGGGTTTGACCTGTGCGGCGCCAGCTCTTATGCTTCAAACGTTCGTTTGATACGCCCTTGAAACTAATTCTTGGCGTGCCAAGCGCTGGGCGACGAAGATGCGCTACCGCACAATGCGCGACTCTCCGACCTTCCCCGATCCAGGAATTCCGACGTGAATACCATGCAATTCTCAACCAAGGAACGCATTCTCGGCGCCGCAGAAATGCTCTTTGCGCAGCATGGTTTTGCAGGCGCCTCCCTGCGTCAGGTGACCTCTGCCGCAAAGGTTAATCTGGCTGCCGTCAACTATCATTTTGGCTCGAAAGAAAACCTCATCAACGAAGTTTTTCGGCGACGACTCGACGAACTAAATGCACGGCGATTGAGTACCTTGAGAGCCGCGCAGACAGAAGCAAATCCACGCCTCGAAGACATTCTCGCCGCGTTCATCAAACCGGCATTGGCGCTGTCGCTCGATCGCAATGGTGGCGGTGCTTTTGTGCGTGTTCTGGCTCGCGCTTATGCCGAGCATAACGAAAGCCTGCGCAAATTTCTTTCGGATAATTACGGTCATGTCCTGAAGGAATTTGCCGCCGCGTTTGCCGCGTTGCTGCCAACGCTGGACAAGCAGGAATTGTACTGGCGCCTTGATATCGTCAGCGGCGCCTTGACGTATGCGATGGCGGATTTCGGCGTCATCAAACGGCGCGGCGCGGTTTCCGAACAAGCACATTGCGAACTCGCCGCCGAACATCTGATCAAATTTGCATCGGCCGGTCTGCGCGAACGCTAGACGCACGCTTTTTATTCAAAAACCTTCCCACGCAATCATGAGGAACGCATGAGCACACCTCCACTCCGCATACGCAAGGCCGCTGTTCTCGGGGCCGGCGTGATGGGCGCGCAAATCGCCGCACATCTGACCAACGCCGATGTTGAAACCTTGTTGTTTGATTTGCCTGCCAAAGACGGAGATCCAAACGGCATCGTGCTCAAGGCGATCCAGAATCTGACCAAGCTCAGTCCGGCGCCACTGGCGGACAAATCGCGTGCCGCGAGCATAATTCCGGCCAATTACGATCAGCATCTCGCGCTGCTCGGCGAGTGCGATCTGGTGATCGAGGCAATCGCCGAACGCATCGACTGGAAACGCGACCTGTACGCCAAGATCGCACCGCATCTGAAAAAAGACTCGATTCTCGCCAGCAATACTTCAGGTCTCAGCATCAATGCACTGGCCGACGTCTTGCCCGAACATTTGCATGAGCATTTCTGCGGCGTACATTTTTTCAACCCACCGCGCTACATGCATCTGGCCGAACTGATCCCGTGCGCGAAAACGCTGCCGGAAGTCGTCAGCGGACTTGAGGCATTTCTGACTACCACGCTCGGCAAAGGCGTGGTGATTGCGAAAGACACGCCGAACTTCATCGGCAATCGCATCGGCGTGTTTTCGATGTTGTCGGCGATGTATCACACGCAAGCGCTCGGACTCGGCTTCGATGTCGTCGATGCTTTGACCGGCCCGGCGATCGGGCGTCCGAAAAGTGCCACGTATCGTACCGCCGATGTTGTTGGTCTGGATACGATGGGGCATGTCATCAAGACCATGGATGACACATTGCCCGACGATCCGTGGCATCAATTTTTCAAGGCGCCAGAATGGTTGTCCGGCTTGGTCGCACAGGGTGCGCTCGGACAGAAAACCGGCGCGGGTTTTTATCGCAAAGTCGGCAAGGATATTCTCGTCCTCGATCCGGCCAAGCGTGATTACGTCAAGGAAACGGGTACGGTCAGCGATGAAGTCGCCGCGATCCTAAAGATCAAGGCTGCGCCCGAACGTCTTGCAAAACTCCGTGCCAGCGCGGATCCCCAAGCGCAATTTTTGTGGGCGTCGTTGCGCGATCTGTTTCACTACACCGCGTATCACCTTGCCGCGATTGCCGACAACGCGCGCGATGTCGATTTTGCGATTCGCTGGGGTTACGGTTGGAAACAAGGTCCGTTCGAACTGTGGCAGGACGCCGGCTGGAAACAGGTAGCGAGCTGGATCAACGAAGATATCGCCGCCGGCAAGGCAATGAGCAATGCGCCGTTGCCGGACTGGGTGCTCGATGGTCGCGACGGTGTGCATGAAGCGCGCGGTTCGTTTGCGCCGAGCATTGGCGGGCTGCGTCCTCGCTCGGAAAATCCAGTCTACAAACGCCAGTACTTTCCGGATCGCATTCTCGGTGAAACGCCGAATCTCGGCAGCACAATTTTCGAAACCGATGCCGTACGTTTCTGGCATCTCGATGCGGACATCGGCATCCTGAGTTTCAAAACCAAGATGAATACGATCAGTCCCGCCGTGCTCGACGGTATTCAGCAAGCTGTTACTCATGCCGAACAGAATCTCGCTGGCATGGTGATCTGGCAGTTCGGCGAACCGTTCTCGGCAGGCGCGGATCTCGGTGCAGCGAGTGCGTCGCTGGCGGCTGGCAAGATCGATGAATTCGAGCAAGGCGTGAATCTGTTTCAGCAGACCAGCATGCGCATCAAGCATGCGTTGGTGCCGGTGGTATCGGCCGTTCGCGGCATGGCCTTTGGCGGCGGTTGCGAGTTCCAGATGCACAGTGCCAAGACGGTAGCTGCACTCGAAAGTTATATCGGCCTGGTCGAAGCCGGTGTCGGTCTGTTGCCTGCAGGTGGCGGTCTGAAGGAACTCGCGTTGCGCGCTGCGCAGAGCGCGATCGGCGGTGACGTTTTCGGCGTGCTGAAAAATTCGTTCGAAACCATTGCAATGGCCAAGGTTTCCGCCAGCGCGTTCGAAGCCAAAGAACTCGGCCTGCTGCGTGCCACCGATACCGTGGTGTTCAACGCCTATGAGTTGCTCTACGTCGCCATCACCGAAGCTCGGGCATTGGCTGAGCGTGGTTATCGCCCGCCTTTGCCAGCGCGCGCCATTGCAGTCGCTGGCGACACCGGCACGGCCAGTTTCAAGGCCAGCCTCGTCAACATGCTCGAAGGCCGTTTCATCTCGCCGCACGATTTTGAAGTCAGCAGTCGTATCGCCGATACGCTGTGCGGAGGCGTGGTCGAACGCGGCAGTCTGGTCGATGAACAATGGTTGCTGGATCTTGAACGCAAGCATTTTGTCGCGCTCGCGCAAATGCCGAAAACTCAGGAGCGTGTGATGTTCACACTCAAGACTGGCAAACCGCTGCGCAACTGATCCGGCACGACTTCATTCAGCGCGCGTCGATCGCGTGCTCACAAGGAAAACCGCAATGAGCAAACAAGTACAAGAAGCCTATATCGTCGCCAGCGTGCGCAGCCCGGTGGGCAAGGCACCGCGTGGCATGTTCCGCAATACGCGTCCTGATGACCTACTAGCACATGTGCTACGCGCGGCATTGGACAAGGTGCCGAGCGTGGATCGCACACGTATTGACGACGCCGTAATCGGTTGTGCCATGCCTGAGGCCGAGCAAGGCATGAACGTCGCGCGCATCGGCGTGCTACTGGCCGGTTTGCCGAACGTTATCTCGGCAGTCACGATCAATCGGTTCTGTTCGTCCGGCCTGCAAGCCGTGGCGATGGCGGCCGATCGCATTCGTCTCGGCGAAGCCGATTTGATGCTCGCCGGCGGCACTGAAAGCATGAGCATGATTCCGATGATGGGCCATACCATCGCCTTCAATCCGGCCGTGTTCAACGACGAAAATATTGCCGTTGCTTATGGCATGGGCATTACCGCAGAGAAAGTTGCGGAGCAATGGAAAGTATCGCGCGATGCGCAGGATGCGTTCGCGTTGCGCAGTCATCAGCGTGCGCTCGCCGCGATTGCCGCCGGTGAGTTCAAGGATGAAATTGCGCCATTCCTGCTCGATGATCATTACCCGGATTTGGCCGGGCGCGACATCAAGAACGATCAGCGTCTGATCGATACCGACGAAGGTCCGCGCGCCGACACCAGCATCGAAGGCCTAGCCAAACTGCGCACCGTTTTTCGTGCGGGCGGTTCGGTCACGGCAGGTAACTCGTCGCAAATGTCAGATGGCGCGGGTGCGGTACTGCTTGCCAGTGCGCAGGCGATCAAGGATTACGGCCTTACTCCGCTCGCACGTTTCGTCGGCTTCGCCGTCGCTGGCGTGCCGCCGGAGATCATGGGCATCGGCCCGAAGGAAGCGATTCCGAAAGTGCTGCGCCAAACCGGCATCAACAAGAACGATCTCGACTGGATCGAACTCAACGAAGCGTTCGCTGCCCAGGCGCTGGCCGTGATGCAAGATACCGGGCTTGATCCGGACAAGGTCAATCCGCTCGGTGGCGCGATCGCGCTCGGTCATCCGCTCGGTGCGACCGGCGCCATCCGTATCGCCACGCTCGTGCATGGATTACGTCGGCGCAAACAAAAGTACGGCATGGTGACGATGTGTATCGGCACAGGCATGGGTGCTGCGGGAATTTTCGAAGCCTTGTAATTCACACGCTACGCAAAATTTTGTCGCACTGATGATTCGTGGGAAACCCGCCTTTGCATCGCAAGGGCGGGTTTTTTATTTGCCGCGATTATTTGCCGCGATCCTGCATCTGAAATCGCGGTCGAATTATCTGTTCTGCTGGCCTTGTGGCAGTGGCTGCAACAGACTCCATGCACGCAGATTGACACCGCCGAGATGAAAGCTGATCACGCCGCGCAACATGCGTCTCAGCACGGTCAACGCGGCAGCTTCGGGCATCTGGTCAGCGGCCAGCGCCAGCAGGTATTCGCCGCGCAGGCAAATACCGGTCGATGCGGTAGTCCACGGTCGTGGACCGACTTCGGCGTGATAACTGTAGTTGGTTCCGGCGAGCAACGGCAGTCCGGTATCGGGCTCGTGATCGAGCACCAAGGCGTAGCCGATGTGTTCGAGCAGGTCACGTTCAAAACGTCGCAGTGTCCAGCTTGGCGATTCACCTACAGCAAGACGTTGCAGACATTGTTCGTAGGCAGAAAATGCCTCGGGATGCGCATCCTGGCGTGCGGTCAGTCGCAGCACGAGTTCATTGACATACATCGCGCACAGCAGCAATTCACCGTGCAACACCAGCGGACTGGCGGCAGCCTCCACGTTGCCTAGCGTAGCCAGCTCACCGCGTGCGGTCCACGTGCAAAACAAAGGTTGCAGTGGTTGCAGGATTGCGCGTGCACCGCGCTGACTGGCGCCACGCACGCCGCGTGCGATCGCGCCGATTCGGCCATGATCCGGTGTAAACAATTCCAGTAGCAGACTGGTTTCGCGATAGGCGCGTGCGTGCAACACATACGCCGCCTGCTGCTCGACGCGCATGGCGTCGAGCTAGTCCGTGTAACCGAACTGTTTCAGTGCTGCATCTTGCTGAGACCAGTTTTCGCGCACGCGTACAAACAGCCCGAGAAACACCTTGGTTTCCAGCAGGCTTTCGAGCTGCAGTCGCGCCGCCGTACCGATGCGTTTCAGTTGCTCTCCACCAGCGCCGATCACGATCGCCTTCTGCCCTTCGCGTTCGACCCAGATCACCGCGCCAATGCGCAGCATCTTGCCTTCGCGCTGGTATTGCTCGATCTCGACCGTGGTCGAATACGGCAGCTCCTGGTTCAGCAACCGCATCAATTGTTCGCGCACTCTTTCCGCCGCCAGAAAACGCTCACTGCGATCAGTGATCTCATCTTCGGCGAACATCGGTTCGGCCTGCGGCAAACGCTTGAGTATGCCCTGCTCCAATCGGTCAAGCCCATCGCCGCGACGTGCCGAAATCAGATAGATTTCATCGAATGCATGCGCTCCAGTCACCTTCGCGATGAACGGCAAAAGCTCTTGTTTACTTTTCTGTGTATCGGTCTTGTTGATCGCGAGCAGTCGCGGCCGCTGGATATTCTCGAGTGCCTGATATACCTGCTGATCCTCGTCGCGCCATTGCATCGCTTCGATCACCTGGATCACCACATCAGCCTCGTCCAGCGCCTGTTGCGCGACCCGATTGAGCTGACGATTCATCGCGCTCTTGCCGGCCTGATGAATACCCGGCGTATCGAGATAAATGATCTGGCCCTGGCCGCGGTTGGCGATGCCGAGAATACGATGTCGCGTGGTTTGCGGCTTCGGGCTGACGATACTCAGGCGATAACCGATCAACCGATTCAGCAAGGTCGACTTGCCGACATTCGGTCGTCCGACCAGCGCAACCAAGCCGCAGCGTTGATCAGATTTGGCGGGTTCGATCGGCTGCGGTGTTGATTCTTCAGTGTCCATGGCGCAACCAGTGCTCTACTTGAGTTAAAACTTGGCTAGCCGCCAACTGCTCAGCGGCGCGGCGGCTGTGGGCGCTGGCAACAGCTTGCGCAGTTGCCACAGCGACGCTACATTTTACGTCGAATTGCTTGGCGTGATCTTCGCCGTGCGCATTCAACAATTCGTACTCCGGCAGCGGCAAGGCGCGTCCTTGCAATAATTCCTGCAGCCGGGTTTTTGCATCCTTGGTGGTGTCGGCCAAATCGACCAGCGCATTGGCATAAAGCTCGCGCACGTACTTGCGACAGGCATCCCAGCCACCATCAAGATACACCGCAGCCACCAGCGCTTCCAGCGCATCCGCGAGGATCGAATCGCGGCGATGACCGCCGCTTTTCATTTCGCCCGGACCGAGCCGAATCTGCGCACCGAGCTCCATATTGCGCGCAATTTCCGCCATCGCCAAACCGCTGACCAGACTCGCGCGCAACCGCGTCAACTGGCCTTCATCGGCTTTGGGATAATTTTCGTACAACAACTCGGCGACCAGCATGTTGACCAGCGCGTCGCCGAGAAACTCCAGACGCTCGTTGTTGTGTCGCGCATGACTGCGATGTGTCAGCGCCTGCTCATGCAAGCGCTCATCGCGAAACTGATAAATCGGCGACAGTTTACCCACCACTTACGGACTGGACACGTGCGATAACGTCGCAGTCTTGTGAAATGAAATGGCGAAGTCAATATTGGATATAAAATGTATCCGCCGCTCGTATGCCACATCCAGAGTTTTCAAACCGTTGACGGTCAACACACGTATGGCCTGAACTGGAACCGAGCCATCGCTGACGTATTGCAGGCTGAACTTGAACATGAGCTCGGAACGGAGCGCATCAAGTGTTTTGTCCGCCGAGCTTGGTTCTTTCGCAAGGGTTTCCACGGCTTTGGATACGCCCGAATATTCGGAATAAACCGGAAACAAAATCATCCCCATGTATGCAAAAAAACCAATAACCGCGAGAAGAAAAAGAAACCCTATAAACGTGATACCCGACTGCGTTCGTTTGCTGTTCATCCCTATCCCCGATTGATCAACGTACCGATGCGCTTGAAATCAATGCCCTGATCCCAGTTCATCCAGATGATGAATGCCTTGCCGATCAGGTTTTCTTCCGGGACAAATCCCCAGAACCGACTGTCCTCGCTATTATCGCGATTATCGCCCATCGCGAAATAGTGACCTTGCGGCACAGTCCACGGACCTTCTTTGTGCGAATCGATATTCGGAATCTGCAGAATCTGGTGATCGACGCCGGGCAAGTGCTCAATCTTGAGTTTGGCACCAGACATCTTGTGGCCTTCGTCGCCCGAACCGGCATAAATACCTTCATCCGATTGCGCAATTTCCTGACCGTTCACCTGCACGGTTTTGTTGTGATAGGTGATCTCGTCGCCGGGCAAGCCGATGACGCGCTTGATATATGCCTTGCTCGGATCCTTCGGATAACGGAATACGATCACGTCGCCACGCTGCGGTTCGCCGAAGGACACGATTTTGCTGTTCAGCACGGGCAGACGCAAGCCATAGGCGAATTTGTTGACCAGAATGAAGTCACCGACCAACAAGGTTGGCATCATTGAGCCAGAAGGAATCTTGAAGGGTTCCGCGATAAACGAGCGAAAGCCCAGCACGAGCAGGATTACCGGGAAAAAGGAACGGGCATATTCGACGATGATCGGCTCATGTGGGACGTCGTTTGCGGCCAGCGCAATACGTTCGCGACGTTTGGCAAACAGCAATCGATCGATTGCCCAGATCACACCGGTGACACCGGTCAGCACGACCAGCAATAAGGCAAAATCAAAATCCATTCCCTGCTCCTACGATGCGGGATTACGTTTAATCGACACGACTCGGTACACGCCCAACTTCACTTGTTATCGGTTTGCAGTACCGCAAGAAATGCTTCTTGCGGAATATCGACATTGCCGACCTGCTTCATGCGCTTTTTACCGGCCTTCTGTTTTTCCAGCAGCTTGCGCTTGCGTGATGCATCGCCGCCGTAGCATTTTGCCAGCACATTCTTGCGCAATGCTTTCACCGTTGAACGCGCGATCACCTGTGCACCGATCGCGGCCTGGATCGCAACGTCGAACATCTGTCGCGGAATCAATTCCTTCATGCGTTCGACCAGATCGCGTCCGCGCCGATCCGCATGCGACCGATGCACAATCAGGCTCAAGGCATCGACACGATCGCCGTTGATCAGCACATCCAAACGCACGAACGGCCCTGCCTGGAAGTGCAGGAAATGATAATCGAGCGAAGCATAACCGCGGCTAGTCGATTTCAGCTTGTCGAAGAAATCCATCACCACTTCGGCGAGCGGCATTTCGTAGCTGATCTGCACCTGGCTCGCCAAATAACTGATCGACCGCTGTACGCCACGTTTTTCTTCGCACAACTTGATGACGTTGCCGACGTATTCCTGCGGCGTGAGAATGTTGGCGACGATGATCGGCTCGCGCACCTCTTCGACATTCGATCCGACCGGCAGCTTGGCCGGATTGTCCAGATTGAGGATGTCGCCCGAGGTCAGCAGCACTTGGTAAATCACCGTCGGCGCGGTGGTGATCAAATCGAGATCGTATTCGCGTTCGAGTCGCTCCTGAACGATTTCCATGTGCAGCATGCCAAGGAATCCGCAGCGAAAACCGAAGCCCATCGCTTCCGAACTTTCCGGCTCGAACGTCAGCGACGCATCGTTGAGTCGAAGTTTGTCGAGCGCCTCGCGCAGCGCGGGATACGCATCGGATTCGGTCGGGAATAGCCCGGCAAAAACACGCGGCTGCATTTTTTCGAAACCCGGCAGCGCATGCGGCGCCGGATCGGAAGCCAGCGTCAATGTGTCGCCCACCGGTGCGCCGTGTACATCCTTGATCGACGCGCAGATGAAACCCACTTCGCCAGCGCGCAGCTTGTCCTTGATCTTGCGTTTCGGGGTGAACACGCCAACCTGATCGACTTCGTGCGAGCGACCGGTCGACATCACCAGCATCTTGTCGCGCGGCTTGATCTCGCCTTGCATTACGCGTACCAGCGAAACCACGCCGAGATAATTGTCGAACCATGAATCGATGATCAGCGCCTGCAATTTATCCGTATCGCGCGGTTTGGGCGGCGGAATGCGCGTGATGATCGCTTCGAGCACGGCACGTACGTTCTGGCCGGTTTTGGCGCTGATCTCGATCGCGTCGGTGGCATCAATGCCGATCACCGCTTCGATTTCTTCCTTGACCTTTTCCGGATCGGCGGTCGGCAGATCGATCTTGTTGAGGATTGGAATGACTTCCAGTCCCTGCTCGACGGCGGTATAGCAATTCGCCACGCTTTGCGCTTCGACACCTTGCGCCGCATCGACCACCAGCAGCGCACCTTCGCAAGCCGCCAGCGAACGCGAGACTTCGTAGGAAAAATCCACGTGCCCCGGCGTATCGATGAAATTCAGCAGATAGGTTTTGCCGTTGTCGGCGGTGTACGGCAACGAAACGCTCTGCGCCTTGATGGTGATGCCACGCTCGCGCTCGATCGGATTCGAGTCGAGCACTTGGGCTTCCATTTCGCGCGCTTCGAGGCCGCCGCAGAGTTGAATGATGCGATCCGCCAGCGTGGATTTGCCGTGATCGACGTGCGCGATGATGGAGAAATTGCGAATATGTTCCATGTATACCTGATGATATGTCGACGTGCTGCAGAGCCAATGCCGACACCGCAAAAGCGGCCATTATCGCATGAAGCGCGCGCAATCTGCCCGACTGGTTTCAAATCCGCCGAATCGGTCGCGTTTTATCTGGCAAATGGCAATCGCGTATTCCGCAATCGATCCGCCATGTTGTCCCATAGCAATCGACGCGGTTATCAGCGCACCAATTCGCCGGAAGCGACCAAGGCGGTAATTGCGCGGATATCCCCATCCATCGCGCGATCTCGTGGCATGAAGGAAATCTGCTGACGAATGCGCGCCAATGCCGCCTGCACTGCGTCGCCGGCGTGGAATTGCCCCGCATTCGCGAGCGCGTCCATCAGTTGCTGTACCTCGGATTCAAACTGCGCATACAAGGCATGACCCGGCGCAGGCGCGCCATGAATCTTGCTGATCAAAGCCGCACAATCGCCGCGTGCCGCGAGCGTACGCGCTGCGTTCAACATGTCCTGGCGATATTCCAGCGCCTGCGCCGCCGTGTAGAGTTCCATCGCCAAAACGTGACTCAGATCCTCGGTCATTTCCAGTACATGCCGCGCTTCGTTGGCGCCCATCGAGACATGATCTTCGGCATTTGCCGATGTCGGAATCGAATACACCGAGGCCGGATGCGCGCGCGTCGCCAGATCATTGACGAGAGCGGCTGCGGTGTACTGCACGATCATGAAACCGGAGTCGGTAGCGTCTTCGTTGCCGATCAGGAAGGCCGGCAAACCGTCGTTCGTGGCCGGATCAACCAGCTTGTTCAAACGCCGCTCGGAAATGCTCGCGAGTACAGGAATCGCGGCCTTGATATAACTCATCGCCAGAGCCAGCGGCATGCCGTGGAAATGCCCGGCGGAGATTACTTGATCCTCGATTACAAGCGCATCTTCGGCATCGACCGCTCCTGCGCATCCTGCGCCCGCGGCACTTGTACGTCCTTGTACATCGGGAAAAATCAGCGGATTGTCGGTAACTGCATTAAGCTCGATATCAATGACGCGACACGCTTGATCGACCGCATCGCGCACCGCACCATGCACCTGCGGCACGCAGCGCAGGCAATACGCATCCTGTGGCTGATGTTTCTTGCCGCCCTTGAACGGCATGAAGCGCGCATAAAACGCCTCTTTGCCGTGACGCTGACCGACCGGCACATAATCCCAGGCGATATCAAAACGATGCTGTTGATCCTCGGCCTGCGTCCATGAATCGGCGAGCCAGGTGCGGAATCGCGGCACGAGATGGTAAGGAATATCTGCGAGGGTCGAGCCTTGCAACAGCGCGCGCATATTCTTCGCGGTTTCGACCTGCCCCGGATGCGGGCGCAACGCATGCACTTTTTCGGCGAACGCACTGGTACGCCCAGCGAATGCGTCGAGCGTCATCGCCGCGGCGAGATCGGCTGTCGCCAGCAAGGTTTCGAGTTTATCCAGCGCGAGCACCGCCGTCGCAAGCATCTGCGCGGTGCCGTTATTCAGCGCCAGGCCTTCCTTGAACGACAAACGCACCGGCGATAATCCAGCGCGTTTCAACGCTTCGCCGCCATGCAGACGCTCGCCTTGGTAAAACGCTTCACCTTCGCCGAGCAATACGATCGCGAGATGCGACAGCGGCGAAAGATCGCCGCTCGCGCCGACCGAACCTTTCTCCGGAATTACCGGGATCACATTGCGATTCAGCAACTCGGCCAGTGCCTGCAACGTCGATGCACGAATGCCCGAATGTCCACGCATCAGCGTGTTGATGCGGATTGCCAGCATCGCCCGCACAACTTCCGTGGAGAACGGTTTTCCGACGTTTACGGCATGGGTAATCACGAGGTTATGCTGCAACTCTTCGAGCAATGTGCCTTCGCGTTTTTCAGGATTGCCACCCGGCAATTCGTCGCGGGCGCGATGCGCACCGAGCAATTTGTCGGCGTTGCTGCCGAAGCCGGTGGTGACGCCGTAGATCGGTTCGCCGCAGCGCACTTTTTCGGCAAGAAAATCGGCAGTGCGTTGCACGTTTGCAAGCTGCGTTGTATCAAGCTCAACGTTGAAGTTTCGACTGGCGATATCGACCAGTTGCTGGCGCGTCATGTCGGTGCCGGTCAGCAGAATTTGTTTCGTCGCTTCAGACATTATCGATTCCAGAAATTTTTCACGACGCGACTTGCGGTCGCGTGGCACAGACGATCAAATACGCCACCGGCTTTCAGAGGCGGCAGGCGTGCTTCAGCTCAACGGCATTACCGCAGCCTGTTCGAGTTCGACACGCAGGGTCTTGATCAGGTCGCCACGCAAGACTTCGTACTGATCTTCCTTGCGCAAATCCTTGACCGTGACCGCGCCCTTGGCGATTTCATCAGGGCCAAGCACCAGCACAAAGCGGATGCCGGCGCGGTCCGCGTATTTGAACTGCTTGCCGAGCTTGGAGGCTTCCATTACCGCTTCGGTATTGATACCGGCGTTGCGTAACTGCATCGCGAGTTCGAGATAAATCGGTAGCGATGCTTCTTCCATTTGCGTAACCAATACCTGCACTGTGCTTTGCGCGCTGCCGAGCAATTTTGCTTCGCGCAACTGCCAGAACAGACGTGTCGCGCCGATCGAAATACCGACACCCGGCAAATGCGATTTGGTGTAATGCGTCGCAAGATTCTCATAACGCCCACCCGAGCAAATCGAACCGATCTGCGGATGATCGTTGAGCGTGGTTTCATAGACCGTGCCGGTGTAATAGTCGAGGCCACGCGCAATCGACAGATTCAGCATGTAATGCGATTCGGGCACACCAAACGCACGAATCAACGTGAGCACCTCGTGCATCTCGGCGATGCCCTGATTGAACGTGTCCGATCCCTGCCCCAACGTGGCCAACTTTGCCAGTGCGTCGTCATGCCCGTGCGAACGAATCTGCACGAGATCGAGAATTTTCTGTGCCACTTCGGCACTCAGGGCGAACGACTCACCGGTCAAGGTTTCACGCACATGTCCGGCGCCGCGTTTGTCGAGCTTGTCGACCTCACGCAGCACCAAAGTCTGCTGTTCGCCATCGGTGATGCCGAGGCCCTCGAAAAAGCCGCGCATGATCTTGCGATTGTTCAACTGAATCGTGAACGGACCAATCTTGAGATCGCGGAATACGCTGTAGATCACCGCCGGTAATTCGGCGTCGTAGCGAATCGACAAAGCGTCCTTGCCGATGACGTCGATGTCGGCCTGATAAAACTCGCGGAAGCGTCCGCGCTGTGCCGACTCGCCGCGATAGACGCGCTGCATCTGGTAGCGCCGAAACGGAAAACTCAACGAGCGCTCATGCTCGGCGACGTAACGCGCGAGCGGCACGGTCAGATCGAAACGCAACGCGAGATCCGGCTCGTCGCCCTGCTTCAGGCTACCGGTGGATTGCACAAAATAAACCTGGCGCTCGGTCTCGCCACCGGTCTTGGTCAGCAGCACATCGGTGAATTCTATCACCGGAGTTTCGATCGGCAGAAAACCGAAACGCTCATAAGTGCGCCGGATCGTATCCAGCATGTCTTGAAACGCAATCTGATCGAGCGGTAACAGCTCCATCACACCAGGCATGGTGCGGGCGGTGGTCAATGCCATGCAATCCTCGTTGGCTAGTTCCGGTTTTTGAATGGCTTTCGCCGAGAAAGTTTAATCGCTCCACGCGCGGCAAGCGCTGCGCGGAATGCGTCCGTTCGACCCTGACTACCTTACTCTTCGGCAAAGTGAGCAGCAGGCGCCGAGACCGAGGGCGCATAGCCTAGCAGATTGGCTTTACCGCGATGCGCCGAAATCGCGCGCGATTCCTGTCGCACGAAAATATGCGTCCGTTATTGCCAAGCATGGCGCTCGCCGGTATCATTCGCGGCTCGCTGCAAATCTTTCCGTGTCGGGGTGTAGCTCAGTCTGGTAGAGCGCTACCTTCGGGAGGTAGAAGTCGCAAGTTCGAATCTTGTCTCCCCGACCAATCCAAAGATCCAGCTAGTATTAATGGCCGCCGCAAGCGGCCATTTTTATTGCGGCCGATTTGATCAGCGCGAATTGATAAAGCGAACGTCGCCCTACTTCTTTTTCTTTGGTCGTACGTAAAGCACCAAGCTGTGATCTTCGAGATGGTAGCCGTGTTTTTCGGCGATTTCACGCTGCAGCCGTTCGATCTCTTCATCGACGAACTCGATCACCTTGCCGCTTTCCACATCGACCATATGATCGTGGTGTTTGCCGCGTTCGAGTTCGAATACCGCCTGACCACTCTCAAAATTGTGTTTGGCCACCAGCCCCGCTGCCTCGAACTGGGTCAGCACACGATAAACGGTGGCGAGGCCGATATCGTCTTCATGCTGCAACAGATGCCGGTAGATGTCTTCAGCGGTCATGTGTTTGCCATCGGAGGCTTCGAGAATCTCCAGAATGCGCATGCGCGGATGCGTGACTTTCAGGCCAGCCTTGCGCAGATTTTGTGTTTCCATCAAGTCACCTCGGAAAAGTCGTTCAGCGCTGCGCGGTTAACCTCGCGTAAATGAGCGTCTAGTGTATCATTCGCGGCTTGACGCTTGCCCGGACTTCTCGATGATCACGCTTACCCGACTGCTCGCTTGCACCCTGATTGCTGCTTCTTTGTCCGGTTGCGGATTTCTCTACAAGCTCGATATTCAGCAAGGCAATCTGCTCAACAAGACGCTGGTGGAATCGCTCAAGCCCGGCATGACCAAGCGCCAGGTAACGCTGGTGATGGGATCGCCAGCGCTGGTCAGCCCGTTTGAGCAGAATCGCTGGGACTATATTTCCAGCATCCGCCGCGGCCGCAGCAAGATGGAAACCAAGGATCTCACGCTGCATTTCGAGAACGATGCGCTGGTCAGTATCGACGGCGACTATTTCTCCGAAGACGCCGATCAGCTGATCAAGGACGCAACCAAATACAAGCGTCAGTATCCGGATGAAAAACGCCCCGACGAAGACAAGAAAAAACGTGGCGGCGGCGGTGATACCGGCCAGAGCTAAGTTTTGATTGCGCTGTCGCGTGCACGGCGACGGCGCGACTCCTTAGGGTCAGCGCGCAGCACGCGATAGATTTCGATGCGATCGCCATCGCGCAGACGCGTATCGAGTTCCACTGGCTGGCTGAAGATGCCGATGCGATCTGCGCTGATTGCGGCATCGCCCAGCGTGTTGGCGATACCGCTTATGTGCAAGGCATCGGCCACGGTGCTGCCGAGCGATATTTCCAGCGTCTGCAGAACTTGTCGTTCTAGGTCGGCATAAGCGATTTCGATACGGATGGTTGCCAGCGTTTTTTCACGCATAAATACGCGCTGCCTCGCTGCAAAAATCGTCCACCAGACGATCTGCGATTCCTTGAAAACCGAGTCTCAATGCCGAGCCAAGCAATCGGCCCGAAAATTCAAAATCCAGCGACAACGCAACCTTGCAACCTTGCGTACCGAGCGCGCTGAAAGTCCAGATGCCGGTGAGTTGACGAAATGGCCCCTCGACCAGATTCATGGTGATGCGCTCGGGACGTTCGAGAACATTGCGCGTGGTAAATGCTTGGGTCAGTCCGACCATGCGCAGCTCCAGCCGCGCGGTAAGCGATTGTTCGTCGCTTGCCAGAACCTGCGCACCGGCGCTCCACGAAAAACGCTTCGGGTAGGCTTGCACATCGTTGACCAGATCGAACATCTGTTCCGCACTGTAACGTACCAGCGCGCTGCGTCTGATTTTTATCACGAATCATTTCCGCGTAAGTAGCTCATATCTGCAACAATGCCCCGCCATCCGCCGCAACACGCGACGATGATCTCATTCTAGAACGAAGCTTATTGTCACATGGCTACCAGTAAAGAAAAATCCAAAACGGTCGACAGCACGATCGCGCTGAACAAACGCGCGCGACACGAGTATTACATCGAAGATCGCTACGAAGCCGGCGTCGCGCTACAAGGCTGGGAAGTCAAAAGTCTGCGCGAAGGCAGAATCAGTCTCGCGGAAAGTTATGCGATGCTCAAGGACGGCGAACTGTTCCTGTTCGGCGCCTCGATTCCACCACTGATATCGGCATCGACACATGTCATCGCCGACGATCGGCGCACCCGCAAATTGCTGCTGCATCGCAAGGAAATCGACGAGTTGCTCGGCGCGGTCGAACGCAAGGGCTATACGCTTATTCCCACCGCGATGTACTGGAAACACAACAAGGTCAAACTCGAAATCGGCGTCGCCCGCGGCAAGCAGGAACACGACAAGCGTTCGACCGAAAAAGAGCGCGATTGGAATCGAGAAAAACAACGCGTGATGCGCGTGCGATAATCGGGATTGCGACGGTGGCGAGAATCGAACCACCGTCGTGCATCAACCCCTACTCCGCTCGAAAAAAACAGGCCCAATTTCTCAGGCCTGCCTTTTCGATTTATCGATAAACCCGGCCAACGTCATTGATCCTGCTTCTTGTGCTCGATGCGTTTGCTCTGGTGATTTTCGCGGCTCTGAATTTTCGCCTGCTCTGCAGCCGAGACATGTCCATTCTTGCCGGAGCGCGCTTCGGCATTATCGATATGCTTCTGCCCGCGCTCGAGCGCACCCACCTGATGATTGTTCAGCTGCCCCGAGTTGATGCCGTTCTCGATGCGCTGCTGCTGATTCACGTTGCGCTGCACATCGGCCTGCATGCGTTGTGAAGATGCCGAATTCGGATTGCCGGTAATGCCATTGTGTTTATCGTTGGTTATCGCCGCACTCTCACGATTCTGCGCGTTCTGGATATGCGCCTGCTCTGTCGGCGACAGGGAACCGTTTTTCATATCTCGCGCCTCCATGTGATCGACATGCGCTTCGCCTTTTTCCAGACGTGCGGCCTCGCCTGTGCTCAGCTCGCCGGATTTCAATCCTTGCTCGATGCGCTGCTGTTGTTGTGTATCGCGTTGCACTTCGGTACCTGCCGTCTGTGCAAAAACCGGCGCGGCGAGCAGCGCGCAAAGGGCGCTGGTCATCATAGTCGTATGCAATTTCATGAGCGTCTCCTGCTTGAACGAGTTTGGGAAATTTTGAATCGCCTACGCAAGAACGCGACGACCAACGATACGTTGACGCGATGCGCAGCCATCCACATCCCATTCATTGGCGAGCAAGCATTGGATCTTTCGCACCGCCTTCGATCGAAGCAGCGCAAACCTTGAAGCAATGCAGCGCGTACCCATATATACTGTCGCGGTGAAACAATGATTCCACGGGGGCGATCGGCTTCGACGGGGGTTACGAAATCACTGGGTGCATGCCGAGGGGGTAGCTTTCCTCGTTAATCCAGCTGCAAAATTATAGTTGCCAACGACGACAACTACGCACTGGCCGCTTAAGGCCTAAGCCCTGAACCCCTTTGTCCCTGTGCTCGGGGATGTTCAGGTCATTATCACAGGATCGCCGCTGCACTCGTCTGGCGTGCAGCGTCTAAAACTACAGACTGATGTTCGGACAGCCTAGCCACTCGGACTGCCGAATGTGACATCAAATGAGCGTGCTAAGCATGTAGTACCGAGGACGTAGGACTTTCGGACGGGGGTTCAATTCCCCCCGCCTCCACCAATTAGTAGTCCAAGCAAGTCCAACGAAGGCCGGAAATTCCTTGTCGAATAAGGGTTCCGGCCTTTTTTTGTCCATTGCAGTCCGACGGCAGCTATTGCAATCCGGGGGCAACTGGGGGCAGGATTAGGGGCAACCTTCCCACCTTCCGAGTGAGTTGCCCCCAAAATGGCCCTGACAGACACTGCGATTCGCAAAGCCAAACCCGAAGCCAAAGCTCGCCGCCTATTTGATGGCGGCGGCTTGTATTTGGAAATCTCCCCGAAAGGAGGCAAGTGGTGGCGGTTGAAGTACCGCCACGCAAATAAGGAGAAGCGCCTAAGCCTTGGCACATACCCGGAAACTGGGCTCGCTGATGCACGCGAAAAGCGCGCCACGGCACGCAAGCTGCTCGCCTCTGGTGTTGACCCAAGCGAACACCGAAAGGCCGAGAAGGCGGCGGGCGTCGAACGTTCTGCAAACAGTTTTGAGGTCGTCGCACGCGAGTGGCATGTGAAGCAATCGAAAGCATGGGTAGAAGATCACGCGAGTCGAATCATGTTGCGACTGGAAAATGATGTTTTCCCGTGGATCGGCGCAAAGCCAATCGGCGAATTGAGCGCCAAGGAACTGCTAACAACTGTGAATCGCGTGGTCGCACGTGGCGCCATTGAATCCGCACACCGCGTTCTTCAGAACTGCGGGCAAGTGCTCCGATATGCGATCGCGACCGGCCGCTCCGAGCGAAACCCCGCGACGGATTTGAAGGGTGC
Organism: Pseudolysobacter antarcticus; assembly: GCF_004168365.1. Taxonomy (GTDB): domain Bacteria; phylum Pseudomonadota; class Gammaproteobacteria; order Xanthomonadales; family Rhodanobacteraceae; genus Pseudolysobacter; species Pseudolysobacter antarcticus. The sequence continues at coordinate 2,312,017 of NZ_CP035704.1, read as the reverse complement.
CCTGCCCCCGGTTAACGAAACACATCGCGCGGCGATAACTGAACCCGCGAGCATTGCCCCGCTTCTCCGTGCGATAGACGGATACACAGGCGCATTCGTCACCAAGAGCGCACTTCGGCTTGCGCCGTTGTTGTTCGTCCGTCCCGGCGAATTGCGGCAAGCTGAGTGGTCCGAATTCGACCTTGACGCTGGCGATTGGAATATCCCTGCAGCGCGCATGAAGATGCGACAGCCTCACTTAGTGCCTCTGGCGCCACAAGCTATTGCCACCCTGCGGGAACTACACGCACTCACTGGGCGTGGACGCTATGTCTTTCCGGGAGCGCGCAGTCGCACACGCCCAATGAGCAACAACGCCGTTAACGCTGCCCTCCGGCGTATGGGTTTTGCAAAAGACGAAATGACTGGACACGGCTTCCGAGCGATGGCGCGCACAGTGCTGGACGAAGTTTTGCACTTCCGCCCTGATTACATCGAACACCAGTTAGCGCACGCCGTTCGCGATCCAAATGGGCGCGCTTACAACCGTACCGCGCACCTGACTGAGCGCCGGAAGATGATGTCGGCATGGGCCGACTACCTAGATAATCTCCGCACAGGTGGCAACGTCGTGCTACTGAGATCGTACGCGTGAAGTACGAGTTGTAGTGGTCAACTAATTTCGGACACCCCGCTAGGGCAGTTCAGGCTGCGGCTCGTTCGTACTCGTTGGGCGAGCGATAGCCGAGTGTGGAGTGCAGCCGAGTGGCGTTGTAGAAGTTGACGATGTAGTTGGTGATGTCGTTGATCGCTTCGGACGCGTTGGCGTAATCGCGCTGCCAGACGCGCTCCATTTTCAGGTTCAGGAAGAAGCGTTCCATGACCGCGTTATCCCAGCAGTTGCCCTTGCGACTCATGCTGCTGAGTAGTCCGTGATCGGCCAGCAACTGACGATGAAGTGCGCTGGCGTATTGGCTGCCGCGGTCGGAATGCATGATCAGGCCAGGCTTGGGTTGGCGCGCCGCGATGGCCATTTGCAGCGCCGCACACACCAGTTCGGCCGGCAGGGTCGGCGCCATGGCCCAGCCCACGATCTTGCGCGAGAACAGATCCAGCACGGCGGCCAGATAGAGCCAGCCACGGCGCGTGCGGATGTAGGTGATGTCCGCCACCCACGCGCGGTCGGTGGCGACGGGGTTGAATTGGCGCTGCAGCACATTGCCGGCGATCGGCAAGGCATGCGCGCTGTTCGTGGTGGCCACGAACTGACGTTTCCAGTGCGTGCGCAGCCCGTGACGCTTCATCAGACGGCGCACGCGATGACGCCCGAGCGTCAGGCCTTGGGTACGCAAGGCCGCACACAGTCGCCGACTACCATAGTTGCCGCCGCTGGCATGGAACGCGGACTTCAGATGCACACTGGTCGAGCAGAGGACGGGGGCCGTCTGCGCACGCTGGCGGGCGGCATAGAAGCCCGAACGGCTGACCTGGAACAAACGGCATAAGCGGGTGATGCCGGCCTCCGGTTGCCAGTGAGTGATCGTGCGGTAGATCACTTCAGTTCCCGGGCAAAGAAGGCCGACGCTTTTTTTAGCAAGTCGTTGTCCTCGCGCAATCGCCGATTCTCGATCTCCAACTGGCGAATACGTTGCTGTTCAGCCGTCAGCGGTTTGCCCAGGCCAGCACCGCCAGCCTGCTCGGCGGCGTATTGCTCCCGCCAGCGGCGCACGGCGCTGTCGACCAGGTTCATGTCGCGGCAGACCTGGGCCACGCTCAGGCCTTGGTCTCGAATCATTTGAACTACTTGCAGTTTGAAGGCTGCATCAAAGCTGCGACGGGCGGATCGGTTCATATCGTTTGTCCTCGTTGGGGGAATGATCCCCTATCGAGGTGTCCGTTAGAATTAGACCAGTACAAGTCGCCACTCTTAAAACTGCTTACTGTTACGCCTGAAGATGAGGCGCGCTGGGCTCGGGAGGACTCAGAGCGCGTCACCAAGAAAGCCGAGCTGCAGCGGCTGATCCAGACTGTGATAAAGGCATCGACCGCTGCTATCGAATCCTACGCGGATAACTCGCAGAACGACGAGAAATTTGGCAGGCTGTGTCGTGATCTTTTGCGCCATGTCGAGCCGCTGCGGCGGGACCCAACGCACAGAAATCCACGGCTCGGATTGCTAGGCGACGCGCTTGAATATGCTTGGAGCTATCAGCGTGGGCGGGGCTATCGATCGCAGGTGCCTGATTGGATGGTGTGGCAGTGGTTCGAGGAGGTACCGGGCGCCGTAGATCACCTTCGCGAAACTGGCAGGGTAAAAGGGGACGCCTCAAAAGCTGTTTCCGATCGAGCGCTAAAAGACGGCCACCCTCGCCTTAAGCCGGGAACCGTGAGAAAGCGCGTTAGACTGATAATGAACTGGCAAAGTAATACCCCTGAATAGAATCCAATTGTATACATTGTGCTTGTGTGGAGAATGCTTTCCTGACCTTACGCGGACAGGAAAACACTGCAATGCACGCACTACCAGAAACCGGCTATGTCCGATTGCAGCAAATCATCGGTAACCGAACGTCTGACCCTCCAACGCCGGGAATAATCCCGGTAAGCAAGTCAACGTGGTGGGCGGGCGTACGGAGTGGCCGCTACCCGCAGCCAACACGTGCCTTAGGTATTAGGATCACGGCTTGGCGAGTGGAGGACATACGGGCCTTAATCTCAGCGACCGCGCCGCGGCAAGCTCGGTGATGCGCCGGATTCCGCGCGACGCAAGACAGTCCAGCAGGCTGTGCTTGGCCCTAGCCGCCACGAATGCGGCACGCGATGCACTTGATCGCCTTGCACTAGCCTCCGATTGCTACACATGCCCGCCAGTGGGCGCAATTGAGGCTGCCGACGCTCTTGACCGTGCTCGCGATGCGCTTATCACGGCAATGACGAGAAACGCGCATGAGTTCCGCTGATAGGCTCAAATCAAGCCGCCTCGATGCGCAAACGTTTCTGCGCGTGTTAGGTGGCGCAATGACCTTTCAGACATTCGATGACACCCCCAGCAAGAGAGGCGCGCTTTCAAGGGTGCTCTATGGCGATCTATCAATACGCTCGGCTCAACTCGCCCAATTGAATCAAAAAGGTGCAGGAGTGTTTGTCATGGTCAACGAAGGCGACGGGAAAGGTCGCAAGTCGGAGAACGTGACGCGAGTACGGGCATGCTTTGCCGATCTTGATGGCGCTCCGCTGCAACCGGTGCTGGATTGTCGATTGCGACCGCACATCGTTATTGAGACGTCTGCGGGCAAGTATCACGCCTATTGGCTTTGCAATGACCTACCGCTAGCGGATTTCAAACCGATGCAGCACGCCATCGCACAGCGCTTTGGTGCAGACCGAAGCGTTAATGATCTTGCCCGAGTGATGCGCTTGCCCGGATTTCTCCACAACAAGCGCGAGCCGTTCCGTACTTTTATTTTTCAACAGCATGACGGCCCACGTTACTCGCATTCGGAGTTGGTCGCCGAGTTTAGAAGTTCTATGGACATCGAACCGGTACGAGTTAAGCGGCGCCCGTTATCCGAAATCATCCCCGAAGGCGAACGCAATAACACACTTTTCAGCCTTGCGCGCGGACTGGTGCAAAAAGGCTATGACGCGCAAGCCATCAATCACCGCTTGCAACAGATCAATGCCAAACGCTGCAATCCGCCGATGTGCGCATCCGAAGTAGACTCCATAACTGCCAATGCAAGCGCCTACGGATCGGACGGCTTTGCTATGTTGCCGCATGTTCTCCTGGATTCGCCGGATTGGAGGACACTTCCACCGGCAACTCAGGCCATCATCGTGTTCGCGTACCGGCGGTACAACGGAAACAACAACGGCAATATAGCTCTGACGTGGATTGACTTTGCAGGGCGAGAAGGCTTTAGCCAAAACATACGTTCTACCGACATCGCAAGCGCGCCATGCAAGCGGACATCCTTGTTGCGACGGCGTTGGGGAGCAACACGCAAACCGGCCGAAAACCTGACTTGTTCGCCATCGCACCAAAATGGCTTCCGAAGGCTTCGCCAGTGTCAAGAAATGCACCCGGCCCCAGTGTCGAAAACCATGACTCCTATATAGATAAACAATCTTATGGCAATTGCTCGAATCACACCCCCAACAGCTCGAACAGTCGCGTGAGGTTCCCATGAAACACACGAAACTTTCCGATGATGTGCTGCGCGCGCTAGCCGACGCTGACCGGGCACCGGGCTGGAACAATCGCAGCCGCGACGTACGCCCATTCGAGCTTGGCGCATGCACTCTATACGTCGTCCCTTTCCGTCGGTGGGCATATCGCCGGATGGAACAACAAGCCGACGCGTGGCGAGCCGAGCATGGACGGGCGCAAGCGTGAAAGCGCACAGATTAAGTTATCGACTCCGCCCCTACATAGTTGCTCCGTGCAACTTGCGAATCGGCAATGCGATCCCCACGGGTATCATCGGCAGGACTTGCACGACACGTATTTGCCCGCGCCCCCGAAGGAAGCGCCACATGCGCCACAGACACGACCGATTGTCACGATGCGGCAGATGTAGCGGTAATCGCGGACAAGCGGCGACACGATCGCGAACTAGGCAAAAATGACTGAGTATTGCGAACCCAAAGTGCCCACAACGATTGCCACGACTGGTGGCGGGCTTGCGCCTACCCCCTCGCGCCGAATCAATCTCAAGACGCTCGCGCAGGTTCGTCGTGAAATGTCGCATGTCTATCGCGAGATGCGCGCAGGCGCGCTCGAATCGCACCACGGGACGCGATTTGTGTATGTTCTCGCGCAGGTGGGCAAGATGATCGAGCAGTCTGAATTGGAGAAACGAATCACACAACTGGAGGCCAGACATGGCAAATGACATCGAACGTCGAATTGAAAAGCTAGAAGGCGTGCTAATCACTCGCGAACGAGTCGTCGTGTTCGACTACATCGAGGGAAACATTGAAGCGCAGCGAGAAGCGTATATGGCGGCTACGCCCGAAAACGAGCAGGCTGAGCTATTTATTTCGCTTATCGATCCAACGCAGCGGCAAGATTGCTAAATTTTGCTGAGCCTTTCGTCGAGGCCCACATAATGTGGCAACCTGAGATTACGGCTCGCGGTGTTCAATGACTAGGTCAGGGTGATCCGGCCAGTCTTGTGGTCGTCCCCATTTCACAAGCTGATCCTTGTAGAAGTAAAACCATAACACTTGCTTTGTCGTGCGCGCGCCGGGACTACCAACTCCGACCCAAAAGTTTTGGCGATCCATGTCCTGCTTGGTGACGTACTTTTGAATTTGTGCGAGTTCGTACGCTGTCGTGTCTTTACTCTGTCCGCCCACGTATGCCTCTGGTACGAGTGCCCGAAACTCCGCGAGACCCATACCGATCTTTACGTGTTCCAACAAACTTGCGCGTTCTTGTTGAATAGAAGCAAGCTGATCGGGGCTATCAACCAATTTTGCGCCTTGAGGAATCGTCGCGCAGCTACATAAAGCGATCAACACGACCCCAATTGGCGCGCATCGTTGCGCAACGATTGCTGCCGGACCCAAACGAATGTGCACTTCGCACGATTTAGGGAACATGGCTAGTCTCCGAATCCACTCGAAAAGATCGTGTCAATGCGGCCACATAAATACCCGTCGCACCAAGAAAATACGACAGTTTTTGCAGTAGATGGAACGATTGCTGTTACGAAGAACTGAGAATAAAAGCCGCTCGGTAAAAACGGTGGAGCGTCTGGGGTATATGTGACAATCGGATTATCCTGACAGGTGATAATTGTATTTCCACCCGTTCCAACTGGTGAAGATATAACGGTGCAATCGCCGAAGTCGTAGTGAATCTGCGAGGTGCCAATCTCAAGCGGATTGGCGGCCATTGCGGCAGCGAAGAGAAGATTTGCGACGATCATGGTGCTACTCCCAAGCGCATAATCTTGATTCTCAGATGCAGCGGATAGCGTTGGCGGCGACACTTTGCATTTCCCGCAAGCAAATTTCGCCGAGTCCAAACCATTCGATGCGTTGGTTTGCAGTCAAAGCCCATTTTGACCAGTATATTGTGAAGACTCACTAGTTGCTATGGCCCTACCGTCCCCTAGTTTTTAAGGGAGCACGGATTGGAGCCAGAAGTCGCGTTCGGTATCGTCTTGCGAAGGCTGCGCTTGGAGCGTGGGCTGTCGCAAGAAAAGCTTGCGCTAGATGCCGATCTGCAGCGGAATTACATTTCTCTTTTGGAGCGTGGCCTTAACTCTGCGACCATTCGCACGATATTCAAGCTCTCAGCTGTACTGGAAGTGTCAGTTGCGGACTTGCTGGCTCAAGTCGAGGGCTGGGTGCAATCCAATGGCGGAAAGGGCGAACGTCGATAAATCAGCATTTACCTCCAATGATAGCGTTCGCACCTGTAACAACAAGACCACGATTGCAATAGCTCGTCAAGAATTCAACAGTCGTCGGAAGCCGCCGCTGTTTGGGGGCGACTGAGGGGGCAACTAAAAATTCAAACCACCATAGACCTAGTTGCAAATTCGTCTCTGTCGACTGATTTTATTCCCCCGCTCCGTTGATTGGCTTAGAGGGTTTTTTATTGACGTGGTGTGGAATGGGCTGGTTTTGTGGGGCATTCGATTGACCATTTATTGCTGAGTCTATGCAGCCTTCCGATGCTCATAAAACGGCCGCTGCCGATCATCAAGAATCGCCTGCGATCGCGCCACGTCACCGCTAGCATTGAGCCATGCATCGATGTTCTCGGCCTTGATGGGAATGATGCACCGATCATGACCCGCCGCTGCCACTTCGGCCGGTGGCTCGTCGGTAATGGCAGCGAACGATAGTAGCGGGCCGCCCTCGCCTTCCCATCGCGACCACAAGCACGCCACCAGCATGGTCTGCGCAGGCTGCGGGCGGAATTCCAGAATCACGTTCTCCTCGCGCTCGCCGGGCGAAAGCTCGCGATTTTCCATCGTGTGCCGGCTCACGTTTTCAAAGAAAGCGCTGACCAACGCAATGCCGTGCGAGTAGCCGAACATGTCTTTCCAAAATCCCTGCAGATTGTCGCGCCGCGCGTTATATGTGCCGGGGTACTTAGTGTCGTAGAACGCAGGCTTGCCCGCGGGGCGGCACTGGTAGCGCATGGGCTTAACCACTCGCATGCCATCTTCCCAGATCATCACCGGCGCATACCAAGCCGGAAAGATACGATCATCGCGCGGCTTGGGTTGATCGCGGCGCAGATCGGCCAGCCGGCCCATTGCGCGCTCGATCTTGTCGGCGGCGATGCGCTTACTCTCCGTCGCAGCCTTGGTAATTTTGGTCTGCAGGGTGCGCTCGGCGTCGGCCAGTCGCTTGCGCTGGGCGAACACTTCCTGCTGCAGCTTGGTCGCCTGCGCCTCGTCGAACGTGCGGATCATCGACTGGATTTCCGTCACCTGCGGATTGCCCGAAGTATCCCGCAGAAACGCCATGTCCATGCCGCGCGGTAGCTTTATCTTCGGGTCAATCTCTTGCCGCACCCAGTAGATTTGCATGTACTCGGAAAGGCTGATGTCGGCGCCATACACGCGCGTGTAGGATAGATATTCCTGCTCGATCTGGGCTGAATAGCACATGGCGCAATCGTAGTGGATTCGTCGTGTCATGGCCACTCACACACTGGCCCGTGCTCAAGCGCGGCGGTAAGCTGGCGTCATGAAAAAAGACGAGTTCCCAATGCTCTCCATGTCGTTCGGCGTGCCGTCCGACCCTGCTGATATCTACTGCGAAGACTGGGATCGCACGCCAAGCTGGCATTGGAGCTTTTGGCCACGCTGGTGGGATGGGCTCACTTACCACATGATGTACCGCGTGCCATCCACCACAAAGGGTGAAGGCGAAGTCGATATCATCTTCGTGAATTTTACCGACGATGATTTAGTCATTCAGCGCCGCGTGGCGACTCCGGGGCAAGATGCAGCCGACATTGCGAAAACCATCGCCGACAAGTGGGCGGCACTGGCGAATGGAGCGATGCCAGCGCACGTTGCCAGAATAGCCGTTGAGCGGTTAACGGATTGGATCACCGAGTGGCGCGAGCGCAATTTTTCTTACTATATGGCCGGGCTGGGTGGCTAGTCCTGCGTTGTCGGCCCGATCTTGGCCGCGTAGATCGCGATGCGGTCCGCGTCGATCATGTCTAGTCGCTTCGTCAGCACAAGTAGTGACGATCAAAGGGGGCAACTTTGGGGGCATCTAGAAAATTCTGTTTGCGCAAAATGTCTTCATATCTACGCTTTATGCACTATATTTGATTCCCCCCGCCCCACCATTTACTAGTCCAAGCAAGTCCAACGAAGGCCGGAAATCCCTTGTCGAATAAGGGTTCCGGCTTTTTTTGTGTTGATTGCTGTACCACCGCATATATTGCGTTGTAGCTTCGAGTTTCGCATTGCAGCATATTTCGCCACACTGCTAGACTTCAATGCAGTGGATGAAATACCGTTAACCAGCCGACTTTTCATGCGTGCTGATTGTCGCGTTCGATATACCACTGCTGCGCTGTAGCATCGGTGGCTTGCGCTTTTTCTCTATCCATAATTCGGGGGATCAATTATGAAATCTATTTTCTTTCTCGGCGCCTTGACGCTGGGCGTCGTCGGCATGGCTAATGCGCAAGTTCAAGTCGAACCTAGTACTAGCGGATTGCACCCCGGCGGTCAACTTCAGGCACGTTCGATCAACGGCAAGGCCGTGCCGAACAAGGTTACAGGCACTACTTTGCTATTTGACTCCTTTACGGGCGCCACAACCCTCACATCTACGACTACCACGCCGCACACTTACATGGGCGTGCCGTTGGACTTGGCCAACGCCAGTGGTACCGTGCAGATCAATCAAATCGTGGTCTATATGGTATCCACCGCTGCCGTCAACTACACCGACGTTACCGTCAATCTCGCGCTGTGGGATGTCTGGTCCGGCGCAGCGAATCCGGTGTTTTCGTCACCATCGGGCGGAGTTGTAATTGCAGATTTCGGTGCGCTTTCAGCGGCCGCATCGAATTTTTATACGCTCACAATTCCGTTGGCCACACCAATCACCTTGAATGGCTTGACCAATCATGGAATTGCGGTCAACTACAAGGGCGATACCGGCACTGGATTGGCCGACACCAACAGCCTGACCAGCTTGTTGCGCTACGGTAATGCTTTCGCGGTTGGCGATAATCCGCTCACCGGCTACGGTTATCGCAACGCCAGTGGCCATACCGATCTGAATTTTGCCAACACTGATTCGCGCAGCTTCGGCCAGACCCTCGAAGGCATGGCCTTGCAGCTGACGGGTTCAAGCTCGACGCCAGTTAGCCTGCAAAGCTTTTCCGTGGACTAAGTCATAGTTGCTGTCTGTTTCGCGAGGTGAACCCACTTGAAAAAACCGCGCGGCACTGCGCGGTTTTTTTATTGCGCCGATTGATCATTTGACCATTGATCCAAAATCACCTGGCATCGAGTTAAAACTTCGGGCCAGCAGCGGTGGATTTTGGGCGCAATCTGTTTCGATGTGTACCCGGATCAACTACCCACGGGAAAACCCGTAACTCTACTGCAGCGGGCACACCGATTCGGACACCGTCGCCGCAGTCAGCAGCGGCTTGATCGCATTGGCTACTGCGTTCTGTGCCGCCACCGCGGCAGTTGCGCCAAACAGGCTGTTGACGCTGCCTTGGCAATTGCCGCCGATGGTGTAGTTATTGAAGGTCGCACTGGCGCCCGGTAAATCGCCAGCATATTGACCGTTGTTGCCATCGGGCTGCAGCGTGTTGTTCCAACCATAGCCCAGGGTGATGCCGGTGATCGTCAGGGTGCAAGGAACTTGAAACACGGCGAGAGGGATTGAAATGTCGTTCAACGACCCCGCGCCACTGAAACTGCCAGCGCCAAAATCCCCGGCGGGTGTTGTGCTGGCATGCAAGGTCACCGGACAGCCCTGCTGCCCGCCCGCGCAGGCATTCGTATCGCAAAACGAAAACGGCGCCGGTGAATTGCCACTTTGCGCCGCCACGCAGGCGGTGGTGCCGTCGATGCTGCTGCGCGCGGCTTCGAGGAATTGATCCTTGGTAATGGACTGATCCCAGCACGCGGAAAAGCCATTGTGGCTAATCAGATCGATCGCACCGGCGCTCGATGCAAGCGTGGCGGCAGACGCGGCCAGGAGGCACGAAAATAAGCGTGGTAACTGAGACATGGCTCGATTCTTCCTGCGGTTGTTGTTGAGACAAAGTTGCGGCGTTAGCGACGTGGTGACGAGCAGATCGACTGGCGTGGTGTGCTTTTTATGCACGCTCGACACTCACCGACCGTGACCGGTTTCTGCTTGTGAGCAGTGTCATGACCTATCTGCTTGAACGACGAAACGCAGAAAAATCTGCCATCGAATTTCCTGTTTGCCGGCCACAGCAATCGATGCGAGACATAAGTGCTGTGGCAAAACGCCAACCTTGTCTGTAACGTGCAGTTTTTCATCGTTCGGGTCCGCGCCATGCAGCAAGTCGTCGATGCCAGCGGTGTGGATGAACTGGTCGATCAGTTGTATCTGCAATTGCGGACTCTGGCGCGCAGTGAGCGCCGTCGTGGTGGTGCGCCCGATACCTTGCATACCACCGCGCTGGTCAGCGAGCTGTACCTGAAACTGGCGGATACCGAACGCCTGCGCTTTGGCGAGGCCAAGCAGTTTTTTTCCTACGCGGCGCAAGCGATGCGCCATATCCTGCTTGATCGCGCCAAGCTGCAAATGCGTTTGAAACGCGAGGACCAACGCCTGCGTGTGGCAATGACCGATCCGGCGGTCGAGGCAATCACGATCGATCCGGCGCAGGCACTCGAACTGGATGCCGCGCTGAATCAATTGTTGTTGCAAGACCAGCGCGCCGCAGAAGTTGTCGACCTGCATTTTTTCGCCGGGCTCGGGCTGGATCAAGTGGCCGCGCTGCTCGGTGTGGCGCCGCGTACCGTGGCGCGTGACTGGCGTTTCGCCTCGGCGTTTCTGCAGGCACGGTTGTCTTGAGCGCTGCGCCACCGAGTTTGCGCGAGTGTTTCGAGCAACTCGTGGAGCTGGCGCCGCCGCAACGCGACGTGTGGCTCGCAACGCATGCGCTTGATCCGGCACTGCGGCGAGAATTGCTGGCCATGCTTGCGGTCGATCTCAACGAGGCGCCGCTGCTGGCCACCTCGGCTGCCGCGCTGGTGCAACAGTACACACCACAGCACGAGGACGGCTCGGGCTTGATCGGCCGCAGTATTGGTCCGTATCAGCTGATCGAAGTACGCGGTCAAGGCGGTACGTCCGTGGTGTTTCGCGCGCAACGTGCGAGTGGTGCGGGCACTCAGACGGTGGCGTTGAAATTGTTGCGCACCGGCTTGTTTTCGGTCGACGGCCAGCGTCGCTTTCGCCGCGAACAAGGCGTGCTGACGCAGCTGTCGCACCCGCATATCGCTGGCCTTATTGAAGGCGGTATCAGCGAGGCAGGCATTCCCTACATCGCGATGGAATTCGTCGATGGCCTGCCGATTACTGATTATGCCAATGCCAATGCTCTGGGTCTGCGCGCGCGCCTGACGTTGCTGGTCACGGTATGCCGCGCGATCGACAGCGCGCATCATGCGCTCGTAGTGCATCGCGATCTGAAACCATCCAACGTGTTGGTCAATCGCGACGGCGAGATCAAGGTGCTGGATTTCGGCATCGCGCGCCTGCTCGACGATGACGACAATCAGGCCACGCAAACCAGCGCGATTGCGCTGACGCCGGGTTACGCGGCCCCGGAACAATACCTGCCCGGCCCGGTAACCACGGCCACTGATATCTACGCGCTCGGCATCCTGTTGGGCGAGTTGCTGACCGGGCAATTGCTGCCGCACGGGCACACTCGTTTCGATCTCTCACGAGCCTATGCCGATGCCACCACCACGGTGCCAGCCGGATTGCCGCCGGCTGCCGCACTGACGCGCCTCATGCGTGGTGATCTGGATGCGATCTACAACACCGCGCACGCCAATGATCCGGCACGGCGTTATCTTTCTGCAGCGCTACTGGCCGACGATCTCGAACGTTATCTGCGTAACGAACCAGTGACGGCGCGCACGCCCTCGGCCTGGTATCGACTGCGCAAAAGCATGCAGCGCAATCGCGCCGTCGCAACCGCCGCGATGCTTGCACTGCTGGCGATCGCCATCGGTGTCTCGCTGGCGCTGTGGCAGGCGCATGCCGCGCACGAACAGGCGCAGCGTGCCACCGCCGTGCGCGATTTTCTGGTCGAACTTTTCGATGCCGCGAAGGCCGGGCAATTGCCAGATCGGCGATTGACGCTGGAGCAGCTCGTGCATCGTGCCAGCGAACGACTGCAGACCCAAACCGATCTTTCTGTTGCCACGCGAGTCGAACTGTTGCGCACGCTGGGCGAAGTCAGTACGGCCGGCAGCGATTACACCGAAGCAGAGCTGTTGTACAACCAGGCGCTGGAATCGGCGCGCACGTTTTACGCGCCGACCGACAAGGTGCTCACACACATTCAACTGCTGCAGGCGAGCTTGCTGATCCATCAATCGCGCTACGCCGACGCGAGTATTGCCTACGAGAAAATATTGCCACAGATGCGCAAAAACAGGGACGCCGACAGCGTCGAGGGATTGCAGAATTATTCAAGCGCGCTGATGTATTCGGCGCGCACCGAAAAGGCACTTGGCATTGCCAGCGAAGCGGCACAGTACGCCGCAGCAATTTATGGCGTCGGCTCAAAAGGTGCGATACAAGCAGACCTCGTGCACGGCAACTTGTTGGTGGCGTCGGGACATTACGCCGAGGCGGCACCGCTGCTTGAATCTGCACTGCAAAGCTGGCGTGACAGTACGCGCGCGCCAACCCTGGATTTTCTGCAGGGCCTGACCGATTTGTCACGCGTGCACCAGGCATTGGGCCAGAGCGCGACCGCCGAAGCGTTGCTGCGCGAAACACTTGCTACCGCGGAACGGCTCTACGATGCGCCGCATGATCGCATCGCACTGGCCTTGCTCAACCTCGGCGACGTACTGCGCGCGCAGGAGCGACTGGACGAAGCCGAATCCGTGCTGACGCGCGCGCTGGCAATGATGCAGACGATCTACGGCACAGGCCATCTGCGTGTCGCCAATGCATTGGGTAGCGTGGGTAAACTTGAGCTGCGTCGACGCGATCTAGCTGCCGCCGCGCAGCACATTCATACCGCAATGGAATGGTGCGAGCGCCCCGGTCTGCACGCCACGCGGTCGTGCATCGAGCTGTATGCCGATCAGACCGAACTCGGACTCGCCAGCGGCGATCTCGACGAGGCCGATGTCAGCAGCACACGCGCGTTGGCGATGGCACAGGAGATATTCCGCGACGGTCATCACTGGACTGCACAGCTATGGCAGTTACGAGCGGAATTGAGTCTGCGTCGGAATGATGCGCCCGCGGCGCTGTTTTTCTGCGATCAGGCGCGTGACCTGCTGGCGCGTCTCGGCGAGCAGCAAGGAGTCGTTGCCGAGGCGGTATCAGCGCGGCGCGCAAGCGCACTGAATGCGCTGGGCCGATCTGCCGAGGCGCTTGTCGATATCAACCAGGCGCTGGCGCTGTGGCAACAACTCACGCCTGCCGCGCATTTGCGCCAGATCGAACTGCTTGATGTGCTGGCGTCGATACAGGCGCGCCTCGGTGATGTGCATTCAGCGCGAGATACTGCGCGCCGTGCGATTGGTCTGGTCGGCAATCGTAGTCAGATTGAGCCCGTGCAACTGGCGCGGATCGAAGCCCTCGCCGCTATGCCGCACTCGGTACAAGCACGCTGAGTTTCAAGCCAACTGCCATCGCTCGGACTATTTTTGACGAGCTTTTTTCTTTGCCAATGATGCCGTTTTTCCGGCCGCAGGCTTGGCATGTTTCGCGGCTGGCGAACGCTGATTGCTGGCGATGCTTTTTTTCAGCAGCGACATGAAGTCCACAACGTTGGTGCTTTCTTCAGGGGCGCCCGCATCACTGTGGGCAACCACGGTTTTGCCTTTGCTCTTCAGCCGCTTGTTGATGACCGCATGCATGCGTTTGGCAAACTGGTCTTTGTAGTCTGCCGCATCCCACGGCGTCGACATCGAATCGATCAGCGCTTTTGCCATGCTGATTTCACGCGGCTGAATTCGAAATTTCTCTGGCTTGCCTTGTGGAAATTTGTAGTCCGCATATGGCACCAGCTCTTCGGCAAAACGCATCAACACCAGAATCAGCGCGCTGTCACGCGGCAGCACCGCGCACAAATATTCACGCGTGCGAATGACCACTCGTGCAATCCCGACCTTGCCGGTCTGGATCAAGGTGTCGCGCAGCAAGACGTAACCTTTGTCGGCTTTTTTCCCTGGCAGCAGGATGTAGGGCTTTTCGAAATGGCGCGGATCGATCGCGTCAAGTTCCACAAAAGCCTCGATCTCGATCGCTTCGCGTCCTGCGGATGCCGCCTCGGCGATATCGTCCTTTTTCAGCACGACGAAATTGCCTTTCTCGTATTCGTAAGCCTTGCAGATATTGCTCCACGGCACTTCCTTGCCAGTCTTGCTGTTGAGGCGTTCGAACCGCACCGGCGCATTGTTGCGACAATCGAGCATGCGGAAATGGATGTCAGTGCGACGTTCCGCCGTCATCAACTGCACCGGTACGTTGAGCAAACCAAAACTCAAAACGCCTGACCAGATCGGACGTGCCATCATGCAGCTCCTGAAATGAAATGTTTCGTTGCTCAAATTCAAACGAGCGGTTCAATCAAGTTCCCAACCACTGATTCAATCGATCTTTGGCAGGCCTTGTTCGATGCGCTCGAACTCCGCCCACGGGTCGCCCCGGCGACGTTGCAATCGCGCCGGTACATTTCTGATGGTGAAGGCATCGCCACTTTTCACCTTGCCGAGCTCGTCCCACGTCAACGGCATCGCGACACCGCCTGCGTCGCGCGCGCGCAGAGAATACGACGCCACGCTAGTCGCGCCCGCGGTGTTGCGTAGCCAGTCGATAAATATTTTCCCTTGACGATTCTTGTCTCCGGCAACCGCGACGAATTCATCGGGCTGCAGCGTCGACATCGCCACGGCAATTGCTTGCGCAAAGGCTTTCACCTTCGCCCATGCCACGGTCGGTCGCAATGGCACAACCACATGCAAACCCTTGCCGCCGCTGGTGCGCACGAACGATTCCAAACCGATCGATGCAAGGTGTTTGCGTAATATGCGTGCCGCCGCCACCATGCGTTTCCAAGTCACCGACGCATGCGGATCGAGATCAAACACCAGGCGATCCGCGCGCTTCAAATCCCTGGCGTGCGTGTTCCAGGGATGCAGTTCGAGCACATTCATTTGCACCAGTTCGAGCAAACCCAATACATCGTCGATGCATAGATATTCG
Organism: Pseudolysobacter antarcticus; assembly: GCF_004168365.1. GTDB lineage: Bacteria > Pseudomonadota > Gammaproteobacteria > Xanthomonadales > Rhodanobacteraceae > Pseudolysobacter > Pseudolysobacter antarcticus. The sequence goes on along the minus strand of NZ_CP035704.1, from coordinate 2,296,579 downwards.
GCGCTGCCGTTCTTTTCCTTGATCGTGATCGACTTGATATGCTCGCCCCATCCCTTGCCCGCATGCTTCTGGAAAAAACATGCGGAGTGGATACCGTCGGGACAGCGCAATACCGACAGTGGACGATTGGCGATCTCCGGTAACAACCACGCCGAGACTAGCGAATAATAATCCGCCACATCCTGCTTGGTCACATTCAGCGCCGGGATTGCCTTGCGTTCCGGGTGAGTGATTTCAATTTCACCCGTCGATGGGGTGGCGCGCTTCGGTTCTGCTTTTTGCGCTTTATCCGGCTGCGCCTTCGCCGATGTTTTTTTAGACGAAGTCTTCTCGCTCAAATCATGCACAGTCTTGTCCTCGCGCAAAGTCTTGAACGCAGGCTGGCGCAACAGCCCGTTGCCTCCCCTGCCCTGAAAATAAACTTCCACGACCAGTTTCGGCGACACCCATACCGCATTGTTGCGGTATTTTCTCTCGAGCAAGGATGTATCTGATGGAGCTTTATCGACAATATTCTTGTCGAGCATCGTGCGTAATTCTCGCAACTTTTCGGCGGAGAATCCGGTGCCGACACGACCGACATAACGAAAGCCGTCTTCAGCAGGTTTCCCCAACAACAGCGCGCCGATACCCGAACGAATACCTTGCGGCTGGCTGAAACCGATAACCGCGAATTCGTCACTCATGCGCGCTTTGATCTTTATCCAGTCACCATTACGCCCGCCACGATAGGGACTGTCTAAACGCTTGCTGACGATACCTTCAATTCCCGCCGCCACGGCCTGCTGCATGACGGTTTCGCCCGCCCCGACATGATGCTCACTGAATCGCAAGACCTGCTGCTTTGACTTGCGCAGCAATTTCGACAAACGTTGCTTGCGCTCGATCAACGGAACGTCGCGTAGCGATTCGCCATCAAGATACGGCGCATCGAAAAGCATGTAGATCAACGTGGCATCGTTCTCTCCGGCCAGTCGCGCTTGCAACTTGTTGAAGTCGGCTCGATTTCCATCCAGCACGACCAATTCACCGTCGAGCTTCGCGTTGTCCAGTTTAAGTTTGCGAATTGCCGCGACGATTTCCGGCAGGCGTACGGTCCATTCGATCGCATTGCGCGACCATAGTCTGACCACGCCTGCCACGACCGTCGTCAACAGGCGATAGCCGTCCCATTTTGCTTCGTGCAGCCACGCGTCGCCAGCAGGCGGGGCTGTCGTGGTGCGACATAATTCCGGTGCAAAGGCGCCATTTTTCAATGAGGCGGATTTTTTTCGACGCGAAGTTTTGCCAATTTCCGCAACAGGTTTTTTCGGCTCATCCGCTACAAAATCATCCGCCTCGCTTTTGCTCGAAAATTCGTCGTGATGTTTGATCAACAGCCATTGCGGTTTGGCGGCTTCGCGTTTCGTCCGCACCAGCACCCATGATCCACGCAGAATCTTGCCGTGTAGCACGAACTTCAATTCGCCGCGTTTCAAGTCGGCGCGTGCGCTGCCTTCTGCTTGCCAGGTTCCGTAGTCGAAAATATCGACGTGTCCGGCGCCGTAGTTGCCTTTGGGAATATCGCCGGAAAATTTCGCATAAGACAACGGATGATCTTCGACTTCCACCGCCAACCTTTTCACCGAAGGATCAAGGCTGGGCCCTTTCGGCACCGCCCAACTTTTCAGCGCGCCATCCACTTCCAGGCGGAAATCGTAATGCCGATGCGAAGCGTGGTGCAACTGCACGACGAAAATCGGCGCCTTGCCACGTTTACCGCCTGCTGCCGGTTCGGGCGTATCGGCAAATCGGCGTTTGCGTCGATAAGTTTGCAGCGGCATGCTCGCTACTCGATCCGTCGCGGGTCAAAAATGACTGCTTGCGGATGTCGATGGCAAACGCGCATGCCATTCGAGTATTGTCGTCGGGACATATCTTTCCGGCGGGAGCTTGAATGCCACCAGCGCATCTACCGCATCGCTCAAGGTACGTCGCAACGCTGCGGAATCCAGACCGCCGATGCTCGTGTCGAGCGCGATCTCATCGAGCATGCGTTGCGACCAGTCGAATAGCAACTCGCTGCGAATTTCGAGCTGATCGCGTACCCAGCGCTTGAATGGCATATGGAGAATATGGCCTTCATGCTGTGCACGTCGCCCTTGTTGTTCGAGTAGCCCATAAGCGCCTCGGTACCATTCGGTATAACCCGCCGCAGCATCACGCACGAGCAATGGTGCGGGCGCGCGGTGTTCATGCAGCGATGCCGCGAGAAATCGTTCCATACGGCGCGCCTCACTGACATTGTCCAGTTCGATCGCAAATGCGCGATTGAGATCGAAAAATTCGAAATAGCGCGGATGGAACGCAGCCATTCGTTCCAGCGGATCGCGAGAAAAACCCAACTTCAAAATGTTGTCGTAGCGACAAGGCAAAACGTAGACGTAAGCACGTCCTATGTTGGGAGAATGCCCGAGCCGATCCGGATTAAAACTCCTGACGGTCATATCCTGATTGGCGGCCGATGCAGAAAATAGAGGTGAAATTGCGCGCACGTCAATCTTGGGCGCATCCAGGATGGCCACAACCACAGCCGTCGCCTGCCTGATGTTGATCTTTCGCCGTCTCACAGTATGAGCCGCAGTAGTCTTTATCTGTGGCAGCCAGGCATGTGCACGCTTCATGTGCGCAAGTTTTTCGCTCAAGTGAAACGGCGGGCAATATTTCATCAACCATGACTTCGACAGTACTCATGAGTCCTCTTCCTGTTGGGCGTTCGATCAGCAATTTCTGCGTAGATACCAGAGCGCGAGTGCGCTATCGGCGCGAAAGCTCACGCCTGACGATCGAGATATCGTTGCCTACTTTTTCCATGATTCGACACAACTCGAAACGGGTTGCACCAAACGTGCGGCATAAATGTGAGATCTGATCTGCATCATGGATATCCACGAGCTGTGAACGAGGAATGCGTGTGTCGGAAAATCGCTCAGCAGTGATCACAGAGGTTTCTTCTTTTTCGCGGATAGTTTGGGCCATTTCCATAATCGTCGACATTTGTTGCTCCGGTTGAATGCGGATTGCCACGCAACGACCGTGCCATGACTCCAGACAAGCTGCAGCGCCGCGCTAGCTCGTTGCTGAGACGAAATTTTCGTGCAGGAACGTATGCGCGACGAGGTTCAAAATTGCAAAATGCAAGATTTGAAAATTTTGAGCGTCGTACCTTTCGCCAAATGCTTCGACTTTAAGAGCGACATACAAACTTCGAATCAACGTCGAAATTCTTTCAAAAAGAAGCAGTCCCTCGCATTCCGCATCCATATTATTTGTCGTAATTTTCTATCTCTTTTTGTCTGCGAAGGTTGCGCAAGTTTGGCCCACATGTTGCTACTTCTATTCCTATCGCTGGTATCCTCGGCGCACGCGAATTGACCCAAAAACAGGTAGCTGCATGGTTGACGCAGAAAAATCTCCGCTCCACCTCCGCACCGGCATTGCCGGGCTGGACAATGTTCTCGGTGGCGGCTTGTTGCCGGGGCGCTTGTATTTGGTGGAGGGCGAACCTGGTACCGGAAAAACCACGATCGCGATGCATTTCTTGCACGAGGGTGCAAAGCAAAAACAAATCGGGCTTTATGTGACGTTATCCGAAACGGAGTCCGAACTCCGCGCCTGCGCAGAGGCACATGGCTGGTCGTTCGATGAACACGTCACGATCATGGAGGTGGTGCCGCCGGAGAGTCTGCTGGATGCAGCACATCAGCAAAGTCTGCTGTATTCCTCCGATCTCGAATTAGGTGAGACCACGCGGAAAATCTTCGATGCGATCGAGCGCATAAAACCGCAACTGGTAGTGCTTGATAGCTTGTCCGAGTTACGTTTACTGGCGCAGGGCTCGTTGCGTTATCGGCGCCAGATTCTCTCGCTCAAGCATTATTTCGCACGTCACGGCGCGACAGTGATCCTGCTCGATGACCTGACTACCGACGCAAACGACAAAACCGTGCACAGTGTCGCGCATGGCGTGGTGATCCTCGAACAACGCGCGCCGGATTACGGCGCAGAACGCCGCCGTTTGCGTGTGCTCAAATATCGCGGCCAGGCATTTCGTGGCGGTTATCACGATTTCGCCATCAAGGCCGACGGCGTGCATGTTTTTCCGCGTCTGATCGCCGCTGGCAAACACAGCGAGTTTGATCGCGATACCTTGCCGAGCGGCGTGAGCAAGCTAGACGCATTGCTGGAGGGCGGTATCGATACCGGTTCGAGCACCTTGATTCTCGGCCCAGCCGGCGGCGGTAAATCGACGCTCGCATTGTTGTTTGCCATGGCCGCAATTGTGCGTGGAGAAAAGGTCGCGGTGTTTTTGTTCGATGAAGAACTCGGTTTGCTGGTCAAGCGCATGAAGGTGCTCGGCATCGATCTGCAAGCGATGCGCGACAGCGGCAAATTGCATCTCGAACAAGTCGACGCCGCGGAAATGTCGCCGGGCGAATTTGCGCATCGTGTGTGTGCGTGCGTCGACATCGGCGGAATGAAAACGGTGATCGTCGACAGTCTGAATGGATATCAGGCTGCCATGTCTGATGAAAATCAGTTGATCCTGCACATGCACGAATTGCTGCAGTATTTGAATCGCCGTGGCGCGACTACATTCTTGACTGTCGCGCAGCACGGTTTGATCGGCGACATGAAGAGTCCGGTCGATCTCACCTATCTCGCCGACACCGTGATTTTGATGCGTTATTTCGAAGCATTGGGCGTAGTGCGTCGCGCGATTTCGGTGGTGAAAAAACGCACCGGTGGACATGAGCCGACGTTGCGCGAATTCGGTATTGATACACGAGGACTTTGGGTCGGCGAAATCTTGAGCAACTTCCATGGCGTGCTGCGCGGAACACCTACCGCAGTGGGTTCCGCCGACCACCAGAAATCGTGAAACCAGGTCCGTTTTCCGAGCGTGCGGCGGTCTTCGCACCGACAGGTCGTGATGCATCGATTGCCGTCGATCTGCTGCGCGAAGCTGGGCTTGCAAGTGAAATTGTCGCCGATTTGAACAGCGTCGAACACGCGCTCTATTCGGGTGCGGGTCTGGCGGTTATTGCCGAAGAAGGATTACTCGGCGCCGACTTGACCGCCATTGCTAGCTGGATTGTCAATCAACCGTCGTGGTCGGATTTTCCATTCATCGTATTGACGCGGCGCGGTGGCAGTGATCGCAATCCGGCCGCGCTGCGCCTATCCGAATTGCTTGGCAACGTATCGTTTCTCGAGCGCCCGTTTCATCCGACGTCGTTCGTCAGCACCGTGCGCACGGCAGTTCGTGCGCGTCGCCGACAATATGAAGCACGCGCGCGCCTGGAAGAATTGAACGATCGTCAGGAACGTTTGCGCTTCGCCCAGGAAGCCGGTGGCATCGGCACATTCGAGCTGTTCGCCGACACGCGCATGCTGTCGATTTCGGAACAGTTCTGCCGCATCTGGGGACTCGGCGATCGCAGCAGCGTATCGCTCGCCGAATTGATGCAACTCGTCGATGCGCAAGATCACGACAAGATCATGACCAGCGCCCCGGAGTTGACCACCAGTGCGTTGCAATACACCGAGTATCGTATTCACCGACCGGATACGCAGGAGGTTCGCTGGCTCGCACGACGTGGTGAAGCGTTGCCCGATGGCATCACCGGCAATAACCGGTTTTTCGGCATCGTCTATGACATCACCGAGCGCAAGAATGCGGAACTGGCTTTGCGTGAGCGTGATGCATTCACGCGGCTACTGATCAACTCGACCACCGAAGCGTTTTATGCGGTTGATACCGAAGGCACGACGACGCTGTGTAACGCGTCATTCCTGCGGCTGCTCGGGTTCAGCGACGAAAGCGAAGTGCTCGGGCGCAAGCTGCATACGGTAATCCATCACTCTCACCCGGACGGATCACATTATCCGGTATCGGAATGTCCGATCTACTGCGCCGCGAGCAACGGCAAACCGGCGATCGTCGACGACGAATATTTCTTTCGCAAGGATGGCAGCCGGATTCCGGTCGAATATCGCACCGCGCCGATCGTCGTGAACGGCGTACTGCAAGGCGCGATCTGCACCTTCGTTGATATTACCCAGCGCAAGCGTGCGGCCGACGAGCTCAAACAACTTAATGCCACGCTTGAACAACGTGTGGAAGAGCGCACGCGCGAGCGCGATCGGATGTGGCGTCTGTCTGGCGACCTCATGGGCGTGCGTGATATCAGCGGGCGCTTGCTCGCGGTGAATCAGGCGTGGACGACGATGCTCGGCTGGACCGAGGCGGAACTTTTGCACGAGGATTTTTCCAGCCTCGTGCATCCTGATGACCGGGAAAATTCCCGCAACACGTTGAACGAACTCGCCAGTAACCTACCGGCATTCCGTTTCGAAAATCGCTGTCGTCACAAGGATGGAAGCTATCGACTGATTTCCTGGACGACCGCATTCGAAGATGGGCAGCTCTACGCCATTGGTCGCGACATCACGCGCGAGCGCGAAACCGAAGATGCCCTACGCCAAAGCCAGAAAATGGAAGCGGTCGGACAACTTACCGGCGGTATCGCGCACGATTTCAACAACCTGTTGCAGTCCATCACCGCGGCACTTGAAATGCTGCGTCTGCGCGACGCAAAAAACACGACGCATGATGTTGAGAGACTGATTTCAGTAGCGATGACATCGGCCAACAAGGCCGCATCGCTGGTGCATCATTTGCTCGCGTTTTCGCGGCGCCAGCCGCTGTCTCCGACGCCGGTGGACGGTAATGTTTTGGTCGCATCAATGCGTGATTTGCTGACACGTACATTGGGCCACGCGATTCAACTGGAGTTCGTGCTGGCCGACGATCTCTGGCTTACATTGTGCGATCCGAATCAGCTCGAAAGCGCGGTATTGAACTTGACCATCAACGCGCGGGATGCGATGCCCGGTGGCGGCAAATTGATCGTCGAGACGAGTAATGTGCAGCAGTCTGATGAACCGATTGGCGAGGCTAGCGAACTCAATACCGGGGAATATGTTTGTTTCTCGATTACCGATACCGGCACGGGCATGTCGCCCGAAACGCTAGCGAAAGCGTTCGAGCCATTCTTCACCACCAAGGCACTCGGCGAAGGTACCGGATTGGGCTTGTCGATGGTGTACGGGTTTGCGAGTCAATCCGAGGGTCACGCAAAAATCCGCAGCGAAATCGGCCGTGGTACGACGATCTCGCTTTACCTGCCGCGTTACCACGGCGTTGTCAAAACCGAAATTACCGAGTTTGAAAAGTCGCCGGAGCTACGCGCGCGTCTGAACGAATGCGTATTGCTCGTGGAGGACGAACCCGGCATCCGTGAAGTCGTCGCCGAAGTTCTCAAGGATCTCGGACTGGAGGTATGCGTCGCTGAAGACGGGCTTGCTGGTTTGGCCGTTCTCGAGTCCGGACGCGCGCTGAATTTGCTGATCACCGATATCGGTCTGCCTGGCATGAACGGTCGCACGCTGGCGGATCGTGCGCGTGCCCTGTATCCGGATTTGCCGATTTTGTTGATGACCGGTTATGCGGAAAATGCCGCATTGGCGAACGGCTTTCTCGGCGCGGGCATGAGCATGATCACCAAGCCATTTCCTCTGTCGGTATTGACCGAAAAAGTACAAACCATTTTGCGACCCGAGTGAGACGGCGACCGCTTGATCCGCCAGCATGACGTCGACACAGTTTCACCGCATGCAGGCATAAATTGTGCATCATCGTTCACGCAAGTCGCGCGGATCCACTCATTCATCAATGGATTTTTCTGCCATTCCTGGAAATTTTGATGACCCAAGATTTACCCAATCCTGATTTATCCGCGCAGCTCAGTCACGAAGTGCGCATGTTCGCTGCGGGCCTCGCCCACGCAATGGCGAATGTGGTCGGCTCATTGCAAATGAATGCCGAACTCAGCCGCATGTATGCAAAACGCAATGACTTGGAGCGTGCAATGCTGCCGCTGGAACGGCTGGCGCAAGATTGCACGCGCGCGAACAAGGTAATTGCGGATCTGCAGCGACTGGCCGGGTCATTGTCGAACACGAAAGTCGTGCGCATGCCGCTGGTTTCTGTTGTGAACATGGCACTCGACGCCGCGCGCGCGAAGGTGGATTCCTCTGCCGAGCCTGTTGTTGATCTGCGCTCGTCTGGTGAGCCAGCAGAAATTGATGCGAATGGCCATCTCATTCTTATCGAACTCATGCGCAATGCATTGAACTCTGGTGCAAACACGGTTGTGGTGACGACCCAGGTCACTTCGAGCGAAGCAAATATAAGTGTCGAAGATGATGGCTTGGGGATTGATGCGGAGACGTGCAAAAGGATCTTCGAACCATTTTTCACAACTCGTCGCGAACATGGCAACAGCGGCTTGGGACTTACTATTTCGAAACACCTGTCGAGTCGGCTCGGTGGTTCACTTGATATGCCAGCGATTCCCGGCAAAGGTGTAAAAATCATCCTCACTCTGCCACGGCTGGACGCTCCAACCTGAGCGAATTTCTAACGGACGCAGGCAAGGCGACAACAGCATCCAACCGCGCGCAAATGCGCGTTTTGTTTTGACTCAAGCCAATGCCGATTCGATGGCATTTACCAGCTGTGGCACCGAGCATGGTTTCTGCAACATGGCGTGGGCATGCGTGATCTCAACCGCATCGCTCAGCGTCTTGATGGGCATCGCTGACAGAATGATGATCGGCGGAATTGCCGTGCCGGCGGCCCTGAGTTTTATAACCACCGCTTCGCCACGCTCCCTGCCCAACTGCAGATCGAGCAAGACGATGTCGAGGTCGTTAGGCTGGCTCAGCGTCTCATAGGCCTTCGCTGCGGAGTCGGCCAATCTGGCCCCATAACCCAGGGCAGCGAGCAACTCCATCGTCGAGCTGGCCAACGCAAAATCATCTTCCACAAGCAGTACGTTCGCAGTTTGGGCTTTCATGCCCAGCCTGCCATGCACGTTGCGAGCCAGCGAAAAGGCTTGGCCCTGGTCTTGCAGGTTTTATGTTTAGCGAGGTTGATGCATGACCACGTTTTATCGAAAACATCATTTCGGCAAACTTTCTGCGGGAGATTTCTCATGAACATTCGACACGCAAGTCTGGCCATTGCGCTCGTATTTGCGATGCCTTGCGGCAACGCATTCGGCGACGAGGAAAATATCGATAGCACGCAGTTGCACGACATGGATAAAGCATTTCTCGATGCAGCCGCGTCTGCCGATCATGCGGAAATCGAGCTGAGCAAAGTTGCTTTGGCGAAAACGCGAACGCCCGCCATCCGGACATTTGCGCAACAGATGATCGCTGATCACGGCAAGAATTACCTCGAGTTGCAGACACTCTGCCGCAACAAGAAATACGCGATTGCTCCCGAGCTGGATGCAGACCATCGCACGCTGTTGCGTAAACTGAATTCGGCAAATAGTGACGATGGATTCGACCGTGCGTATCTGGATGCGACGATCGCCGATCACATGCGCATGGATGCATTGCTTGACCGCGCCGCAAATAACAGTAATGACAGCGACATCAAACGCTACTCCGCCAACACCTCGCTCATCGTCAAAAAGCATGAACAGATGGCGCAGGATCTTGTTGCGAAATAAGCAAAAATTTGCACGCGAGATGGAGCGTTGCCATTACGCAACGCTTGTTTTGATTCGCCGAGAATCAAACGCTACACAGATCAAATCGCTCAAAGAAAAAACACCCGATCCTGGGGAGAAGACCGGGTGTTCTGTTTGCCACTTAGCCTGATCACTGATCCACATCGGTAATCAGGCTTCACACTACGATCAACATGCGGCGCTCACGCGCGGCGTTAAGCACGTCAGGGGATTTCGTGCTCGAGGATGATTCAGCAATCGCCATGCCACCGAAAGTGGATTAAAGAAAGCGAGATGCAGGCTCGATCTGCGGCCTTGCCGACCATCAGCGACATGCAAACTGAGCGAGTCGGATGATCCTATCGTTCACTTTGCATCCTTCGATGTACAAAAAACAAACGAGATTCTGCTTCGGGATCGCTGGCACGCGGTTTGCGTGCAAATTGTCATTCGCGTCTCTTGCAGGGCGCGCTACTTTCAACTTTCGAGAAACAGCGAGGAACGTATGTCCACAACCCGGTTCCGCCTGACCGGCAGTCAACAATCTGCCGATGATGTCGTCACAGCGTTGCATAGTCTGGATGACGTGGATCGCATTGAGGAAGTGATAGACCAGATGAATGAAATGCGCGACGACTCAAGCTCCAGCGGTCTCGTTGACGATAGTGGTCGGGGTCTGCACTGCATCGAAGTAGAAGGACCGGCTCGAATTTCGGAAACAGTAGTCGATCTGGTTGAGGCTAAGGCGCATGACTTGGGGCTGGTTGTCGAATTCGTGGACCGATTTTAATTAAACGACAGATATCTTCGATCAGGGAAAATATTGATGAAAATTGATGAGGCAAGTCGGCAATTCGTGAATGCCAAATCGCGTATCTTTGCGCGCGTTTTTAATGATCTGAACAGCTCGGCCGCGAACGCTGCCGCAGAGGTAAGAAATGCATTGCGCAAAGCCGCAGCGCATGTCAGTGACGGCACGAGACAAGCGGCATCAAGCGTAGGTTCGTCCATTCGCCCGAGCTCCATCAAAAGCAACGTGGCGAGCTATACACGCGCCCATCCGTTTGCGATGCTCGGTGGCGCATTCGCCGCCGGCTTTTTGATTTCACACGCGTTGCGTCGAGCACGAAGCAAAGCGCTCGCGGAAGCGGTTGATCACCAAGATGAATAATCTTCGGCGTTGGCAAAACGCTAAAGATGCACGGTGAATGGGTGATCAGCCCTCAACCATTTCGCGAACCTTCGCGGCTAGCGTCGCCAGCGCAAAAGGCTTGGTCAGCAATTGCATGCCATGATCGAGATGGCCATTTCCCACTGCGGCATTTTCCGCATAACCGGTGATAAAAAGAGTCTTCAATCCGGGGCGAATTTCACGCGCGGCGTCGGCCACTTGGCGTCCGTTCATTCCGCCTGGCAAACCTACGTCGGTAATCAGCAAGTCGATGCGCACATCGCATCTGACGATCTTCAATCCGGCAGAGCCGTCGGGGGCCGATAACGCCACGTAACCGGCAGACTCCAGCACTTCCACAATCAATTCGCGAATGGTTGGCTCGTCATCGATCACCAATACAGTTTCGCCGTAGCCATCAGCGCTTTCCTTGGAGAACTCGGCGGGTTGCTCTACGTCGGGTTTTCCGACAAATCGCGGCAGGTAAAGCGACAACGTGGTGCCCTTGTCGATCTCGGAATAAATCCGCACCTGCCCTTCGGACTGCCGCACAAAACCATAAATCATCGACAGCCCAAGTCCGGTGCCCTGCCCGAGTGGCTTGGTCGTGAAAAATGGTTCGAACGCATGCTGGATAACTTCGCTGCCCATCCCCGTTCCGGTATCTGTGACCGATAGGCAAACATATTGACCCGGCGAGAGATCGTGCCCGCGCGCGGTATGTTCGTCGAGCCACTTATTGGCTGTTTCGATGGTCAGCCTGCCACCGTCGGGCATCGCATCGCGCGCATTGACGCACAGATTGAGCAACGCATTTTCGAGCTGCGATACATCGACTTTGGTCAGCCACAATCCGCCAGCGCCAACAACTTCAACCTCGATCGCCGGCCCCATCGTGCGACGAATCAGGTCGGCCATGTCACTGACGAGGCGATTGATGTCGGTGGTTTTCGGATCGAGCGTCTGGCGCCGTGAAAAAGCCAGCAATCGCTGAGTTAACGCCGCGGCGCGCATGGCCGATGCCTGTGCGGTGCTGATGTAGCGTTCCATGCCATCCACGCGGCCTTGCGCTACCCGCGCTTCGAGCAATTCCAGACTGCCGGATATTCCAGCAAGCAGGTTGTTGAAATCATGCGCGATGCCGCCGGTGAGTTGACCGACTACTTCCATTTTTTGCGACTGGCGCAATGCTTCTTCAGCGTTCCTGCGCTCAGTCAATTCGATCGCTTCCAGCACGATGGCAAACACGTTGCCGCTGCTATCGAACACTGGTCGCAAGGCGAAGTCGAACCAGCGCCAGCCACCCACCGGCAAATTGACATGTATTTCCTGGCGCACGATCTGGCCGGATGCAGCCTTTTCCACGGCCTCTTGCACAAGATCACGAATCCCCGACGTGCTGCTGAACCAGGGCGAATCCCAGAAAGCCTTTCCCACCACGTCGGCGCGCGTGCAGTCAATCGCGGTGAGAGAGGTCTTATTGGCATCAAGCACGATGCCTTCAAGCGTCAGCAATCCCTGGAATTGATGATTGGTTTCGAAGATCGCACGCAGCCGCGCCGCGGATTGTTCGAGTTCCTCAGCTGCCATTTTTTCGTTGGTGATATCGCGCCCATAAGCGTAAACCAGGCCACCTTCCAGCGAGGTATGCCACGACAACCAGCGCACACTGCCGTCCTTGTGCAGGTAACGGTCTTCGAATTTGCTGAGATCGTTACCCGCGGCAGCGGAGTTCAACGCAAGCTGCCCCTTTTGCGCATCGTCCGGATGAATGAAGTCGAGGAAACTCCGCCCCACTACTTCGGTAGTCGCATGCCCGAGGGTTTGCGTCCATGCCGGGCTGACAGCACGAAAAATGCCGCTGCTGCCGATGACGACCAACAAGTCGCGAGAATGAACCCAGACACGGTCATGTTCACGCGTGCGTTCTTCGACTCGCGCCTCCAGAGTCTCGTTCCAGCGCCGCAATTCCGTTTCGATACCGCGCGCCTCGGTGACGTCGAGGCACGATCCGATATAGCCGAGAAACACGCCATCAGCGGCGAAGCGCGGCACGCCGCTGGCATCGATCACACGATAGATGCCGTCATGACGTTTCAGTCGGTAATCCATGCGAAACGATTCATGCCGATCAAACGATGCGTTGTAAGTAGCGATATAACGTTCGCGATCCTCATGATGCACGCTCTCAACCCAGCCATGACCGAGATGCTGCTGCATCGTGCTGCCGGTGAAATTCAGCCACGGCTGATTGAACCAGATGCGTGCCTTGGTGGTATCGGAAATCCAGATCAACACTGGCGCTGCGTCGGCGGCTTCACGAAATCTTGCCTCGCTTTCTCGCAACGCGGCATCGCTGCGCACTCGATCAGTTACGTCAGATCCTTCGACGAACAAACCGGTTACTGTACCGCTATCATCGACTATCGGCTGGTAGACAAAGTCGACGAATCGATCTTCGATCTTGCCGCCAGCACGGCGCAGACTGACTCGCTGTGATGCGCCAAAAATGGCCTGGCCGACGTGTAACATTCATCAAGCAAGTCGAAAAAACCTTGCTCCCCGACTTCAGGTAATGCCTCACGCACCGGTTTGCCGATCACATCACGCGGGCCGATCAAACGCATGTAGGCAGCGTTGGCGAAAGTGAATACATGGTTCGGCCCTTCGAACAACGCCATGAATCCGGGCGCTTGTTCAAACATCTTGCGCAACCGATCGCGCTCGGCCGCGTTGCGCCGATCGGCTAGCACCCGAGCGGTGGTTTCCACCACAATCGCGACCACGCCAGCGGGCACGCCGCGCTCATCCAGCACCGGCGAATAATCCAGGTTCATCCATACCTGTTCGGCGATGCCGTGGCGATACAGGGTCAGTTCTTGATCCTTGTAGGCGAGCGTGCCGCCACTCAGTCCTACCTTCATCACGTTGTCGTTGAAATCCGCGACCTCGGCCCATGATTCGCGCACTTTGGCGCCGAGTGCTTGCGGATGCCTGGCGCCGGCAAAGCGCGAATACGCATCGTTGTAGATCATGATGCCGTCCGAACCCCACAGCAGCACGATCGGCACGGTCGAATGCACTACCATGCCGACTGCAGATTTGAGGCTTTGCGGCCACGAGCCAATCGGCCCCAATGCGGTCGCAGCCCAGTCGTAATCGCGAATAAGTGCGCCGGTCAATCCGCCGCGTTGCAGAAAATCACCGACGTTTGCCGCATCTGATCGAGTATCGGACAAGCCTGTTCCTTTCGCAGAACAAGATGCGTTCCGCGCGTATCGGAAAAGTCTAGATTAACCGAAACTGGCGCGCCGATCACCGCCGTTTACGCGATGACCAAATGAGGCTTTTTGCTGTAATGGATATGACATGAGCCTCATGCAAACGATGATTCAGAGGTTCAGCACATGCTCGTTGCGGGTAGTCGTGATCGATACAAACCGATTGGCGAAAAACGCGATGATTAGCCCGTACAGCAACATCAACACGATATCCGAGATGTGCGCGGAGATCACGAACGGTTTGCTCGAAGCCGCGGCGGAAAACGGCACGACGATATAGTTCATGACGAAAAAAGTCACGAGGCCGTAAACAAGCCCGCATGGAATCCAGAAGCGCGTCAAAATCGTCAAACGCATGCTGGCGAAAACATAGATCGCCGCGATCAGCAACGACATCAACCATTGCAGCAACATGCCCAATGCCGACGCGGGCAGACCGCCGGCAAAAGCCGCTGGCTTGCCGAGCACACCACTGGCGACACTACGCAAGATGACCAGTGGATCGAACAGATTGATCGCCGATACCAGCGCGATATCCAGCGTGCCTGCGATCAAGCCGCCGTAGAGAATTGCTTTCAAGATACGATGATGCATCAGTGTCGCCCTCTCTGAATCGCGGCAAGTGCGCGCACGAAATTCGATCCCGCCAGTGTAGTATCAGACTTCCGAATCGCAGTGACGAAAATACCTTTGACATGCAACAAAAACAATCGTGCTGGGCAAGTAACGCGATAATCAATCCTGACTGTCTTTGCCACTCACTTAACGTCGGTAAAATTTGCGCTTCAAGCAATTTGCCGATCGTCTCGCGCGAAACATCCCATGCATTTTGACCTACTGCAAATCAGCACGCTGGTGATCGCGATCCACCTGCTTGGCTTGATCGCTGCCGGGCACGCGATCATGTCGGTGCGCACGTCGCAGGGCGCGATCGCGTGGGCCATCGCGCTCGCCGGTTTGCCATACTTCACACTGATCCCATACCTGTTCCTCGGACGTACGCGTTTCACCGGTTATGTCCGCAAGCGGCGCCAACGCAATACCCAGATGCGCGGCGACAGCGCCGAACCGAACTGGCGCGAAATGCACGAACAGATGGAAATCACTGGCGTTACGCCGTTGCATCCGGGAATTCGCGCGCTGACAGCATTGACCGGCATGCCTTTTCTGCCCGGCAACAAGGTGCGTTTGCTGATCGATGGCACGCAGACTTTTGCGGCAATCTTCGCCGCGATCGAGGCTGCGAAAAGTTATGTGATGGTGCAATTTTTCATCGTGCGCGACGATCATCTCGGGCGCAGTCTGCGCGACTTGCTGATCCGCAAAAGTGCAGCAGGAGTGGCGGTATATTTTCTCTACGACGGCATCGGCAGTTTCAGCCTGCCGTCGCGCTACATCGCGGAATTGGCTGCGGGCGGTGTACACATTCGTGAGTTCGCCACCAAACGCCGCATCGTCAATCGCTTCCAGTTGAACTTTCGCAATCATCGCAAGACCGTTGTGGTCGATGGTCAATGCGCGCTCATCGGCGGCTTGAATGTCGGCGTGGAATATCTCGGCGAGCAACCACCGTTGTCGCCATGGCGCGATACCCATATCGAAGTGTGCGGGCCCGCCGTTGCGTGCATCCAGATCACCTTTCTCGAAGACTGGTATTGGGTCACGCAAAAGCTGCCGGCGATCGAGCAACCGCGTCCGCTCAGGGATGCCGGCATGTATTGTCAGCTGATCCCCAGCGGCCCGGCCGACAGCCAGGAAACCTGCTCGCTGTTTTTTGTCGAGGCGATCAATTCGGCACGTGAAAGAGTGTGGATCACGACGCCGTATTTTGTTCCCGATGAATCGGTATTTGCGGCGCTTCGACTGGCCGCATTGCGCGGCGTGCAGGTGCGCATATTGATGCCGAGCCGACCCGATCATCGCGTCAGTTTCGAGGCCGGCTTGCTGTATGCCTACGATGCGGTGCGCGCGGGAATCGAGGTCTACCGTTATCTACCGGGCTTCATGCACCAGAAGGTGGTCCTGGTTGACGACGTGGCGGCCGCGATCGGTACGGCCAATCTCGACAATCGATCGTTGCGCCTGAATTTTGAGCTGATGCTGCTGACCGTTGATCGCGGTTTCGCCAGCGAGGTCGAGCAAATGTTGCTGGCCGATTTTTCCCATTCGAAACGCGTGCATGCCAACGATTATCTGCAGGCTCCAGCGTGGCGCCGTTTTGGCATGCATGTGGCGCGACTTTTTGCGCCGATACTTTGACCGATCGCGATACGCTCAGACAGTTTCTTTTGCCGCATCCGTTTCAAGCCGCAACACCGCCTCACGTGCAAGTGTGCTCATGCCCTCGCCGCCCGCATGCAGATGGGCGATGATGTGCTGGCGCATGCGCGGCACCCAGAAACTGCGGATGTGTTTCGCCACCGAACTGATCGCAACTTCGTGATCGGTTTCGGACTGGAAAAAATGGCTGATATCGTTGGCCATCTGCACTAGATGTTCGTATCTCGTATGCGCAGGTTTTTCGCTCATGTCGATCTGGCCGCCGGGTCGCTGACGATGCGCTTTGGATGAGTGTAGATGACGTGACTTTGCGGTCGCGCAAATCCGATCAGGCTCATATTGGCCTGCTCGGCAACACGAATCGCCAGCGCGGTCGGTGCGGAAATCGCGGCCATCAAGCTGATGCCAACATTGACCGCCTTGAGCGCCATTTCGTAACTCGCGCGACTAGTGACGAGCAGAAATCCTGCATCGAAATCGGACTCGATTCGTATCAACGCACCGATAAGTTTATCCAGCGCGTTATGCCGCCCGACATCTTCGCGCAACATCGTGATCACACCGTCGGATGTCGCCCATGCGGCGGCGTGCGTCGCGCCGGTCACGGCGTTGATCGATTGCTGATCGTGCAGGTGCGCTAGCGCTCTTTTCAACGCCGCCTCAAAGATAAACACACCTTCGCCGACCTTCTCTGGCGCGCGCAAAACCTGTGCAATATCCTGCGTGCCGCAGATACCGCAACCACTGCGACCGATCAGGTTGCGGCCTTGCAACAGCAACGCAGCGTGGCGCCTTTCCGGAATCTGCATCAGCACACGCACGGCATCGCTGGCGTACTCCATATCGATCGATTGCAACTCCGCGGCAGTCTCGATCAAGCCTTCGCTCAGTGAAAAACCAAGAGCAAAATCGTCGAGGTTTTGCGGCGTTGCCATCATCACCACATGCGCCGTGCCGTTATAGATCAGTGCGACCGGAATTTCCTCGGCGATGCAATCGCGCAGGATCACGATCTGGCCGTCGCGCGAACGTTGCACGTCGCGTTGCACGAACGCTGCCATCGAGGGCGTCGCCGCATCCTCCGATGAAATCATCTCAGCGGGCGGCGACAACATGCTTGGCCTTGTCGAGCATTTCCTGCTGCGCTTCGCTGAATTCGTGGTAGCGTTTTTGCCATTCCGAAGGCTGGCTGACGCGCATGATCTCGACCGCGGTGACCTTGTATTCCGGGCAATTAGTGGCCCAATCGGAATTCTCGGTGGTGATCACGTTCGCGCCCGAGCCCGGAAAATGGAATGTGGTGTAGACCACGCCCGGCTGCATGCGTTCGCTGACCAAGGCGCGCAATACGGTTTCGCCTGCACGACTCTGAATGCCGACCCAGTCGCCGCTCTTGATACCACGATCCTCTGCGTCCTGCGGATGCAGTTCGAGCCGGTCTTCGGCGTGCCAGACGTTGTTTTCGGTACGACGTGTTTGTGCGCCAACGTTGTACTGCGACAGGATGCGACCAGTGGTGAGAATCAGCGGATATTTGCCGTTGACGCGCTCGCGCGTCGGCACATATTCCGTCACGAGGAAACGTCCCTTGCCACGTACGAATTCATCCACATGCATCACCGGCGTGCCCTCGGGATGTTCGGCGTTGCACGGCCACTGGATGCTGCCGAGTTCGTTGATGCGCGCAAAACTCACGCCTTGGAAAGTCGGTGTGAGGCTGGCGATTTCGTCCATGACTTCCGACGCGTGTTTGTACTGCATCGGATAACCGAGCGCGTTGGAAAGCAGTTGCGTGATCTCCCAATCGGCGTAACCGCCTGGCGCATCCATCACCTTGCGCACGAGTGAAATGCGCCGCTCGGCATTGGTGAACGTGCCGTCTTTTTCGAGGAACGATGAGCCCGGCAAGAACACGTGCGCGAACTTCGCGGTTTCGTTGAGAAACAGATCCTGCACCACGACGCATTCCATCGCACCGAGCGCGGCGTGCACGTGCTGGATGTTCGGATCGGACTGCGCGATATCCTCGCCTTCGATGTACAGCGCCTTGAACTCGCCATCGAGCGCGGCCTCGAACATGTTCGGAATGCGCAGGCCGGGTTCGGATTGCAGCGGCACGCCCCACGCCTGCTCAAACTGATGCCGCACTTCGTTGCCGGATACATGTCGGTAGCCCGGGAATTCGTGCGGGAACGAACCCATGTCGCACGAACCCTGCACATTGTTCTGGCCACGCAGCGGATTCACGCCAACACCTTCGCGACCGATATTGCCGGTGGCCATCGCGAGGTTGGCGATACCCATCACCATCGTCGAACCTTGGCTGTGTTCGGTCACGCCCAAACCGTAGTAAATCGCGCCGTTGCCGCCGGTCGCATAGAGCCGCGCGGCGGCGCGCACTTCGGCGGCGGGCACGCCGGTGACGGTTTCCATTGCCTCCGGTGAGTTGCGTAGTTCGCCAACAAACGCGCGCCACTTATCAAAGGATTCTTTCTCGCAACGCTGCGCGACAAACGCTTCATTCAGCAACCCTTCTGCGACGATGACATGCGCGACACTGTTGATCAGCGCGACGTTGGTTCCCGGTCGCAATTGCAAGTGATGCTGCGCTTCGATATGCGGTGTGCGAATCAGATCGATGCGCCGCGGATCGGCGACGATCAGCTTCGCACCTTGGCGCAGGCGACGTTTCATCTGCGATGCGAACACCGGATGACCGTCGGTCGGGTTGGCGCCGATCACGAAGATCACATCGGCCAGCATCACCGAATCGAAATCTTGTGTGCCGGCAGATTCGCCGAGCGTATTTTTCAATCCGTAGCCAGTCGGTGAATGACAAACACGCGCGCAGGTGTCGACGTTGTTGTTGCCGAACGCCGCGCGCACGAGCTTCTGCACGAGATAGGTTTCTTCGTTGGTGCAACGCGATGACGTAATGCCGCCGACCGAATCGCGTCCGTATTGTTTCTGGATACGGCGGAACTCTGCAGCGGTATGCTTGATCGCTTCCTCCCACGAAACTTCGCGCCACGGATCGCCGATCCGCGCGCGGATCATCGGCTTGGTAATGCGATCGGGATGCGTGGTGTAGCCGATCGCAAACCTGCCCTTGACGCACGAGTGGCCGTGATTCGCTTGGCCGTCCATGTTCGGCACCATGCGCACGAGTTCCTGGCCTTTCATCTCGGCGCGGAATGAACAACCGACACCGCAATACGCGCACGTGGTAGTGATGCTGTGTTCGGCCTGGCCTTTGGCGATCAGGCTTTTTTCCGACAGCGTTGCCGTCGGGCACGCCTGCACACACGCGCCGCACGAGACACATTCGGAATCGAGAAACGAATCATTCTGGCTGGCCGCCACCTTGGAATCGAACCCGCGACCTTCGATGGTCAGCGCAAACGTGCCCTGCACTTCTTCGCATGCGCGAACGCAGCGCGAACAGACGATGCACTTGCTTGGATCGAACGTGAAATACGGATTGCTTTCGTCTTTCTTCGCGTCGAGATGATTCTCGCCCGCATAGCCGTAACGCACTTCGCGCAGGCCGACCACGCCTGCCATGTCCTGCAGTTCGCAGTGGCCGTTCGCCGGGCACGTGAGGCAATCGAGTGGGTGATCTGAGATGTAGAGTTCCATCACGCCGCGGCGCACATCGGCGAGTTTTTTATTCTGTGTCGTGACCTTCATGCCTGGCGCAACCGGCGTGGTGCACGAGGCCGGATAACCTTTCATGCCTTCGACTTGAACCAGGCACAGACGACACGAACCGAACGCGTCGAGCATTTCAGTGGCGCACAGTTTCGGGATCGCGATGCCGATGCTGGCCGCCGCACGCATCACCGATGTGCCCTCGGCCACATCGACCGTAAAGCCGTCTATTTCCAGCGACACGCGCTTGCCGGATTTGGAAAGCGGCGTGCCAAAATCGTGTTCGATAATCGATAACATGTTCGTATTCCTCAGCTCGCCGCACGCAAAACACGCGGCTCGAAATCTTCGGCAAAATGATTGAGTGCGCTGGTCACTGGAAACGGCACCATGCCACCGAGCGCACACAGCGATCCGGCCAGCAACGTATCGCAAAGGTCACGTAGCAGCGTTATGTTTTTAGCGTGATCCTGATCGGCGATGATGCGATCGATCACCTCGACACCACGGGTGGAACCGATCCGGCACGGCGTGCATTTGCCGCAGGATTCGATCGCACAGAATTCCATCGCATAACGCGCCTGTTGCGCCATGTCGACGCTGTCGTCAAACGCAACAATGCCGCCGTGGCCGAGCATCGCACCGACCGCGGCCAGCGCCTCGTAATCCAGCGGCGTGTCGAATTGCGATTCGGGCATATACGCGCCGAGCGGGCCACCAACCTGCACCGCACGAATCGGTTTTCCTGTTGCCGAGCCGCCACCGAAATCGTAGAGAATCTCGCGCAAGGTCAAACCGAATGCGCACTCGACCAAGCCGGCCTGCTTGAGATTTCCCGCCAGTTGAAACGGCAGCGTGCCACGCGAACGGCCCATGCCGAAGTCGCGATAAAAATCCGCGCCCTTGTCGAGAATGATCGGTACACTCGCGAGCGTGATGACGTTGTTGACCACGGTCGGCTTGCCGAACAGACCTTTCAGCGCTGGCAACGGCGGCTTGAAACGCACTTGGCCGCGTTTGCCTTCGAGGCTTTCGAGCAGCGAGGTTTCTTCGCCGCAGATATACGCACCTGCGCCGAGGCGCACTTCGAGTTCGAAATCATGCTCACTGCCGCAAATTCCGGCACCGAGATAACCTGCATTTTTCGCCGCAACAATCGCCTCGTTGAGCACGCGAAATGCGTGCGGATATTCGCTGCGTAAATAGATATAGCCCTGTGTCGCGCCGACGGCGATACCCGCGATGATCATGCCTTCGATCAGCACCAGCGGATCGCCTTCCATGATCATGCGATCGGCATACGTGCCGGAATCGCCTTCGTCGGCGTTGCAGACGATGTACTTCTGCTCGGACTGCGCGCCGAATACGGTTTTCCATTTGATGCCCGCCGGAAATGCCGCACCACCGCGTCCGCGCAAACCGGAATCCGTCACCTGCTGCACGATATCGCTGGACGAAATTTTCAGCGCAGCGGCGAGGCCACGAAACCCGCCATGCGCGACATAATCTTCGACACTGACGGGATCGGTTATGCCAACGCGCGCGAACGTCAGGCGTTGCTGGCGTTTCAGATACGGAATGTCCTCGGTCAATCCCAGGCTCAAATCATGGTTGCCGCCGTGCAGAAAGTCCGCTGCAAACAGCGCGGCGACATCACCAGCTTGCACCGGCCCGTAAGCGACACGACCCGCAGGCGTTTCCACTTCGATCATGGGTTCGAGCCAGAACAATCCGCGCGATCCATTGCGCACGATCTGGATGTCGGCACCAAGGCGCGTGGCCTCAGCGGCGATGGCATTGGCGGTCTGTTCGGCGCCAAGTGAAAGTGCCGAGGCATCGCGCGGCACATAAATGCGAATGCTGGTGTTGGAGGTGCTCATACGCTTCGTCGCGTCGCCTGGATCAGGCTATCGAATTTTTCGACCGTCATCCGGCCGTGCAGTTCCTGATCCAGCATTACTGCCGGCGAGCACGCGCAATTGCCGAGGCAATACACCGGCTCCAGCGTAAACACACCATCGGCGGTCGACTCGTGAAATTCGATTCCCAAAGTCTTTTTCGCGTGCGCTTCGAGGGCGACCGCGCCCATCGACTGACACGCCTCGGCACGACAAACATACAGTACATGCCGCGCCACCGGTTTGCTGCGGAAGTGATGATAAAAACTGATCACGCCATGCACTTCGGCCCGCGAGATATTCAACGCCACCGCGATCAAATGCACCGCATCCGGTGGCACGTAACCGAGCGCATCCTGCACGCCATGCAAAATCGGCAACAACGCGCCCGGCATACCTTTCAGACGATGCAAAACATCGGAAACCACCGCCGATTGATCCGGCGGCAAATTGTTTTCGGGTTCATTGCGTAGCTGAATCGGTATTGCCGGACGTGCCAAAGCCGTCTCCTGTTGTCGTCTGAAATTAGAAAAGTACCGCGGCTTTTTGCAGCGTCATCCATGCGCCCCACGCGATCGGAATGCCAACAACGAGCCACGCCAGCAACACCGCAAAACTGAAACCGCTGGGCGCCGAACTCGACGATGTCGTCGGAGCAGCGGTTTCGTGCGCTTTCAATCGGGCTTCGGCGATCTGCGCATCGGTCATGAAATATTTGCTCGCTACCGGCTTCACCAGCAGGTTGCAGATCAGTCCGATCAGCAGCAGCGCGACGAGAATATACATGGTGCGATCATAGACCTGCGCCTTGGGCACGCCCGCAGCGATTTGCGCATCACGAATATAGTTGATCAGCACTGGGCCGATCACGCCTGCGGTTGACCAAGCAGTGAGCAGACGTCCATGAATCGCGCCGACGAACTGCGTGCCGAACATGTCCGAAAGATACGCAGGTACGGTCGCGAAACCACCGCCATACATCGACAGTATCACGCAGAAAATCGCGACGAACAATCCGACCTGGCCGCTGTGTCCCATCGATGGCGCGGCCGCGTACAGGGCGATGCCGAGCAAAAAGAAAATCGCGTAGGTGACCTTGCGTCCGAGCCGATCCGACAACGACGCCCAAAAAAACCGGCCACCGATATTGAACAAACTCAATAGTCCGGCAAAGCCCGCCGCGATCGCCGACATCTGCTTGAGCTGATCGGCACTGAGTTGCGCGACACCGATATCGAGTCCGAGCAGTCGGCCACCAAATACTTCCTGCAACATCGGCACCGCCACCGCGAGCACCGCAATGCCGGCAGTCACGTTCATGCACAGCACCATCCAGATCAGCCAGAACTGTGGTGTTTTCCACGCGGTATTCAGGTGCACCTGGCCGCGCGTGATCATGGCATCGTTGGCGAGTTTGGCCGGCGGCACCCAGCCCGCAGGTTTCCAGCCGGTCGGCGGTACGCGATAACCCAGTGCACCCGCGGTCATGAACACAAGATAGATAACTGCGAGAACGAGAAAGGTCTGCCACACGCCGACGGAATCTGCTGTGGCGAAATACTTGATCATGCGATCCGCCAGTGGTGTACCGATCATGGCACCACCACCGAAACCCATGATCGCCATGCCGGTCGCCATGCCGCGCCGGTCCGGAAACCATTTGATCAAGGTCGACACCGGCGAGATGTAGCCGATGCCAAGACCGATGCCGCCCAGCACGCCGGTGCCGAGCCACAGTATCCAGAGTTGGTGCAGCCAGATGCCGAGTGCGCCGAACGCGAGTCCACCGCTCCAGCACAACGCGGCGACCAGTCCAGCCTTGCGTGGCCCGACTCTTTCGAGCCAACCGCCCCACAGTGCTGCCGCGAGGCCGAGCGCGACGATAAACAACGAAAACGTGATCGTGAGCGCGGTCTGAGTCCAGTCGCAACTCGTGCTGGTAAGCAGGTCAAAAATTCCGGCGTCGGGACAGGATTGCGATTTGGTGATGCCCAGCGCCTTGGTCAGCGGCGTCCAGAACACGCTGAAACCGTACGCCATGCCGATACTCAGATGGATGCAAAGTGCCGCGGGCGGAACCAGCCAGCGATTGAAACCCGGGCCGGCGATGGTGCTTTCCTTGTCGAGAAAACCTGCTGCAGCAACGGGTGATGCGGAGTTATTCGTACCGTATACGTTTGCCATACTTCCCCCTGGACGATGCGACGCGTAGTTACGTCCATGTAACGGAAATAGGAGTTTGTGCCGCGGATATCAGACACCGGCATGATGATACGCGCCAGTACAATATCCCATAGCCGACCTTGGTCTAGCCTCAGCGCGCGCATGATCGGCCGCAGCAGAGGGCGGCGGACTGCAGGTATTCGGACGCGACGAAATCGTGACGAAATCGGCAGAGAATCCTATGCCGTCGTCAGGCGCTTGCGTCTGATGGGGGATGATTCGGAGTTGTGGGTGGCAACCGAATTTTCGACTGCAAAATCCCGATCGAGCAGAGAGCACTCTGGTTGCTCTCGAAAGCGGACTTTACGTATTTATTTCCGACCCCACGCGTTCCGTTCGGCGAAGTCGAGCAAGCGTGAGGCAAGGCCTACGCTGCCACGAGTCACGAATCGAATCGTGCCGTAAATCGTTTGCGTAATCGTGGCCTGCACGGATTCGATTTTGCGCACCGGCGCAGCGATGGCGTCGATGCGCTGCAACAGCGCGTACGGCTGTCGCACGATTTTTTGCTGCAACGATTCGCTGGCATTTACCGTTGCCCTAACCACATCTTCGAGCAGATCTTTCGCGCCGCGCAACTGCTGGATCGGAATACGCATGTTTTTCTCCTCGTTCATGGGTGGCTGCACCAAACCTTGATCTGTTCATACACCTCGCGATCATGCGCCAACGCAAGATGATGTACGCCCGCAAATACGCGTGAATGCGAAACATCGTACATCGCATTAGTCGCTGCCGATTCGCGCGGCACGCGCACCAGCGCATCACCCAGCAAACGCGAGACCGGATGCGATGGATCGTCGGTAATCGTGCCCATCATGAAATAATGCTGCGCGGTCGGCAACCAGGCGACGCGCGAAATCTTCTCATCAGCCAACGGCGCACCACGACGCAAATCCTTCACACCTTGGCTGCGTGTATCCAGAATATCTCCGATCAAGCGCGTGATCGGATTTGGCACCGCATGCAAGGTGCGCGCGGTCGCATGCACGAGTCTTTCCAGATCGGCTCCGCTATGCGGCGTGCCGAGATAAAACACTCGCGATACTTTCTCCAGCCACGGCGGTGGTTCGGCATTAGTCTGTTGGCATGCCGCGCGCAAAACCAACCCGCCCATGCTGTGGCCGATCAATACAATCTCATCGACGGCGCACGGATAGTTGGCGAGCAACGCGGTCAGCAATGTCGATAGATCAGTGCCGTTTTTTGCGATCGGCAAACCGCTGTTGTAGCGCAGATAGAACGGCGTGTAGCCGAGTTCCGCCTGCAACAGCGATCCATACGAAACATCGACAGCGGTTTTTTTGTCGAAGTGATCTTTCGCCTCGCGCCAGCTCCAGATATTTTCGCTGCAGGCCAAGCCGTGCACAAAAACGCAAATCCTGTTGCCAGCCTGCGGATACGCGTGACTGATCGCTTGTGATGACAGCTGCAGCGGCTGATTGCCGGAATAAAACGCCATGCCGATCGCAAGGCCATTGCCACGACGCAGCAGATAATCGCCGAACATGCCGTTTAGCGCACTGATCGTATTTGCCGCCCAGCCGGGCGCTGACTCGCTCATGAAAATCACTTTTCGGCGGGATGACAGAATGTGGTGACAAGAGAACACTGATACGCCACACGCTAACTGAAATGCATAGAGCGTTCAGTCTAGCGAGGAATCTTGATCGCTCGAAATTGGTGTGCCACTTTGGAACACTTTTACGTGTTTTTCGCGCGCATCGTACCCGGCAACCCGGTCGCGCGCTTCAGGATTGCCGATCACGTATCCGCAGACGCTGCATCGCGCGCAAAGCCGATAATCATTTCCAGCAATCCAGGAAAACGCGTATCCAGATCCTTGCGCCGCAACGAAATAAAACGCTGCGTGCCGACCGGACTCACGCGTGTGACACCCGCTTCACGCAAACGTCGCAGGTGATAGGTGAGATTGGTCTTGCTGCAGGCATCAAGAAACTCGGCACACGTGGCCTCGCCGAGCGTGTCCAGACGCAGCACGATTTCGAGTCGAGTGGGATCGCTCAACGAATCGAGCACGCCGGCCAGATGGATTTGCTCTTTACGTGGATGATGGATTCTTTGCATGTTTCAACTCTACTGCAAAGCCACACGAATTGTGTCAATGCGCGAATGGATATTTGGCGTTTGCCACCGTATCACCATATCCCAGCTCGTTTCCTGAGCTAACAATAATTTACTTGTCGCTGAGTGCGGGCGCAGCATAAGATGATCAAGTCCAAGATCTGTTGAACTTTAAACTGCCGTCCCGAGTCGGTATAAACCTTGATCTCGTTTCCGCTGCCCACATGCCAAGCTTTGCTGTCGCGAACGCATCAAGGAAGTGTGCAACCTCGTTCTCAGCCAGAGAAAATATGCTCGCTTTTGCATTGCAAAGTTTGCCGACGAGCACGCAGCGTAGCGGCATACTTGCGCCCAGCTCGACAACATCAGCGTGATCCCATGATTTCGCTCACCTATTCAGCCACACGGAACCTCGCATGCTAGGCATCGTACGCATTGCGCTGCAACGCCCCTACACATTTGTCGTGCTCGCGCTGCTGCTGCTGATCATCGGACCGTTGACGGCGGTGCGCACGCCGACCGATATTTTCCCCGAGATTCGCATACCGGTAATCGCAGTGGCGTGGCAGTACACCGGGTTACCACCGGATCAGATGGCCGGGCGCATCACCACGCTGTACGAGCGTGTGCTGACCACCACCGTCAACGACATTGAACATATCGAAGCCACGTCGTATGCCGGCTTCGGTATCGTCAAGATCTTTTTCCAGCCCGGCGTGAATGTCGCGACCGCAAATGCGCAGGTCACCGCGGTATCGCAATCGGTGGTGAAACAGATGCCGGCCGGCACCACGCCGCCGCTGATCCTCAACTACAACGCCTCGACAGTGCCGATCCTGCAGGTCGCGCTTTCAGGCAAAGGTTTGTCCGAACAGAACTTGGCCGATCTAGGCGTGAACGTAATTCGCACGCGTCTGGTGACGGTGCCCGGCGCAGCGATTCCGTATCCGTTCGGCGGCAAGAGCCGCCAGGTGCAGATTGATCTCGATCCAGCGGCGCTGCAGGCGCGCGGCTTGGCAGCGCAAGATGTCGCCAACGCGCTCGCCGCGCAAAACCTGATCGTGCCGGTCGGCACGCAAAAGATCGGCACATTCGAATACACGCTGCAACTCAACAACGCGCCGACGGCAATCGAGCAGCTCGGCGAGCTGCCGGTGAAAGTGGTGAACGGCGCGACGATCTACATTCGCGATGTCGCCCACGTACGCGACGGCAACGCTCCGCAGACCAACGTGGTGCATGTCGATGGCAGCCGCTCGGTGCTGCTGTCGGTACTCAAGAACGGCGCAACGTCGACCTTGGCGATCGTCTCCGGCATCAAGGCGAAGCTCACTGAAATCAAACCCACGCTGCCCGAAAATCTCGAGATCGCGCCGATCAACGATCAGTCATTGTTCGTGCGCGCGGCGATCAGCGGCGTCGCGGTCGAGGGCATCATTGCGGCGGCGTTGACCAGCATCATGATTCTGCTGTTTCTCGGCAGCTGGCGCTCGACCGTGATCATCGCGGTGTCGATTCCACTGTCGATTCTCGGCGCCATCGTCTGCCTCGCTGCGATCGGTGAAACGCTCAATATCATGACGCTCGGCGGCCTCGCTTTGGCGGTCGGTATTCTTGTCGACGATGCGACGGTGACGATCGAGAACATCAACTGGCATCTCGAACACGGCAAGGACGTCGAGAACTCGATTCTCGATGGCGCCGATCAGATCGTGGTGCCGGCGTTCGTCTCGCTGCTGTGCATCTGTATCGTGTTCGTGCCGATGTTTTTCCTCGAAGGCGTTTCGCGATTCCTGTTCGTGCCGATGGCCGAAGCAGTGATGTTCGCGATGCTGATTTCTTTCTTGCTGTCGCGCACGCTCGTGCCGACGATGGCGATGTATCTGCTCAAGCCACATGTGATTCGCGGCGATGATCACGATGAAGGTGCGTTGCCACCATCGCGCAATCCGCTGGTGCGCTTCCAGCGCGGTTTCGAACATCGCTTCGAGCGTTTTCGTGCGAGTTATCGTGGCTTGCTGGAATTGACGATGCTGCATCGGCGTTTATTTGTGCTTGGTTTTCTTGCGTTCGTGGTGGCCTCGTTCGCGTTGGTGCCGTTCCTCGGCAGCAACTTTTTCCCGTCGGTCGATGGCGGCCAGATTCTCATGCACGTACGCGTGCCGGTCGGCACACGAGTCGAGGAAACCGCGACGCGTTTCGCCAACATCCAAGCCTCGATTCGCAAAGTGATTCCGGCCAACGAAATCGCCACGATGGTCGACAACATCGGCATCGGCATCAGCAGCATCAACCTCACCTACAACAATACCGGCATCATGGGCGAGCAGGATGGCGACATCCAGATCGCACTCAAGGAAGGCCATCGCCCGACCGCCGAATATGTCAAAGCGTTGCGCGAACTTTTGCCGCGTCAATTTTCCGACACGACGTTCTCGTTTCCGCCCGCCGACATCGTCAGCCAGATCCTGAATTTCGGTGCGCCAGCGCCGATCGACCTGCAGATTCGCGGCAACAATTTGACCGCCAACTTTGATTACGCCAACACCTTGCTCAAGAAGATCCGGCGCGTGCCAGGCGTGGCCGATGTGCGCATCCAGCAATCGCGCAAGAATCCGGTTTTGAATATCGATGTGGATCGCACGCGTGCGCAGGAACTCGGTGTGACCACGCGCGATGTGACCAACAACCTCGTCGTCAATCTGGCCGGGAGCAGCCAAGTCGCGCCGACCTTCTGGCTCAATCCGGCGAATGGGGTGTCGTATCCGATCGTGATCCAGACGCCGCAATATCAGCTCGATTCGATGAGCGCACTGGCCAATGTTTCGGTCGGCGGCAGCACCAGCAATACCTCGCAAACGCTTGGTGCGCTGGCAAATTTCACGCGCATGTCGGGTAACGCGCTGGTCAGTCAGTACGATATCCAACCGCTGATCCAGATCAATGCGACCACGCAGGATCGCGACCTCGCAGCTGTCGCCAAGGATATCCGCAGCATCATTGCCGATACCGCCAAAGATGTGCCGAAAGGTTCGACCGTGGTTCTGCTCGGACAGGTGCGCACGATGGAAAGCGCGTTCTCCGGCCTGCTGTTCGGCTTGCTCGGCGCGATCGTGCTGATTTATTTTTTGATCGTGATCAACTTCCAGTCGTGGAGCGATCCGTTCGTCATCATCACTGCCCTGCCCGCCGCGCTCGCCGGCATCGTCTGGATGCTGTTCGCCACGCACACCACGCTATCGGTACCGGCGTTGACCGGCGCGATCATGTGCATGGGCGTGGCCACCGCCAACAGCGTGCTGGTGATCAGTTTTGCGCGCGAAAAACTCGATGAACTCGGTGACGCCACCGCAGCGGCGCTCGAAGCCGGGTTCGTGCGTTGCCGCCCGGTGTTGATGACCGCATTAGCGATGATCATCGGCATGGCGCCGATGGCGCTCGGTCTCGGCGAAGGCGGCGAGCAGAATGCGCCGCTCGGCCGTGCCGTGATCGGCGGCCTCATTTTCGCAACCATTGCCACTCTGGTTTTTGTTCCGGTCGTTTTCAGTATCGTGCATGCGCGGCATCGCCAAAAACCCGCATCGCGCGCTGCCATTGGAGAGCCTCATGTCGCCTGATTCCCCCACTCCCACGTTCTCGCATCGCACATTGCGCCTCAGCGGTCTGGTCTTTGTCGTAGTCGCGTTGATCGTGGTCATCACCGGTATTGTTTCCCGCGCGCGAGCCGATACCCGCCTGCGCGACTGGACCGATACCCAGGCCGTGCCGACGGTCGCGGTGATTGCACCCGGTGGCGCGGGTGCAGCGAGCACGCTCGACCTGCCGGGCCGACTTGAAGCGTATTCGCGCGCATCGATTTTCGCGCGCGTCAGCGGTTATCTGAAAAGCTGGAATGTCGATATCGGCTCACCGGTCAAGGCCGGGCAACTGCTCGCCGAAATCGAAACGCCCGATCTCGATCAGCAACTGCTGCAGGCCAAGGCCGATCTCGCCAGTGCGCAGGCCAACGCCGCGCTCGCATCGACCACTGCAAAACGCTGGCAATCGATGCTCGGCACCGATGCGATTTCGCGTCAGGAAGCGGATGAAAAAACCGGCGACCTCGCGACCAAGCAGGCGATGGTCAAGGCAGCGCAGGCAAACGTCGATCGCGTTCTGGCGATGAAGGGATTCACGCGCATCGTCGCACCGTTCGATGGCATCGTCACCGCGCGCAGCACCGACCTCGGCGCGTTGATCAACGCCGGCGGCGGCGCCGGACAAGAACTTTTTGTCATCTCCGATACCAAAAAACTGCGCGTTTACGTGAGCGTGCCGCAAAGCTATACGACCAATATCAAACCCGGCAGCAAGGCGAAAATTTCCGTACCCGAGCAGCCCGGGAAAACCTACGCCGCAACCGTTGAATCTTCAGCACAAGCGGTCAACACCGCGTCCGGCAGCGTGCTCATGCAACTCGCTGTCGACAATGCCAACAGCGAACTGCTGCCCGGCGGATTCGCCAACGTGAATCTGCAACTGCCGCAAGATCTGACCGCGCTGAACGTGCCCGCCAGCGCCTTGATGTTCGATGCTTCGGGCCTGCGCGTGGCGACGGTCGGCAAGGACAACAAAGTGTTGCTGAAGCAGGTCACGATCGCACGCGATCTCGGCAAGGTGATCGAACTCGGTTCGGGTGTTGTCGCGGATGATCGCGTGATCGAGAGTCCGCCCGATGGCATCGCCGATGGCGATGTCGTGCATGTCGCCGATCCCGCGGCAAAAAAAGATGCTCCGGCAAAACCGAAGGCCTGAGTCCATGCCAGCAATAACAACGCGCGTACTGCTGATTGCGGCGAGCCTCGCGCTCGGCGCGTGTTCGTTCGCGCCTCCGTTGAAAGTGCCCGATGTTCCAACCGCAAGCAGTTACAGGGAAGAAGCGCCGTGGACCCAGGCGCAGCCCGCCGATGCGCTCGCACGCGATAGCTGGTGGACGTTGTGCGGCGATACCGATCTTGACGGTTACCAGCAGCGATTGATCGCGAACAGTCCCGACATCGCCGCGGCGCTCGCGCGTTATCAGCAGGCGCAAGCGCTCAGCGATCAGTTGCATTCCGGCTTGTTTCCAACCTTGATCGGCACCGGCAATACACAACGCGATCGGCAATCGGAAGCCAAGCCGCTGCGTGTGCTCGGCCCGTCGTCGCCGAATGAATATGGCTCGAACACGGTCGGCGCCGAGCTCGATTACGAATTCGATTTATGGGGGCGCATTCGCAATCAGGTCGCGTCCGGCAACGCCAGTGCGCAGGCGGCGCAGGCCGATCTCGAATCAGCGCGACTGAGCCTGCAGACGCAACTGGCCGATAACTACATTGCGCTGCGTGGGCTGGACAGCCAGGCCGCATTGCTCAAGGACACCGTCAACGCCTATACCAAGGCGCTGCAATTGACGCAGACCCGGCACACCGCCGGCATTGCTTCCGGGCTGGATGAGGCGCGTGCGCAAGCGCAACTCGAAACAGCGCGCTCGCAAGTTGCACAAACTCTGGCGCAACGCGCTTTGCTCGAACATGCGATCGCTGCGCTGATCGGCGAATCGGCATCCGACTTTGCGATTACGCCAAGAGTCGTTGAGCTGCATCTGCCACAAATTCCGCTCGGCATGCCATCAACGCTCCTGCAGCGTCGCCCGGATATCGCTGCCGCACAGCGACGCATTGCCGCAGCCAACGCCAACATCGGCGTCGCGCGCGCGGCCTATTTTCCGGCGATTACGCTGAGTGCCACTGCCGGTTATCAGAGTAGCGATTCAGGCAACTGGATCAAGGCGCCGAATGCGTATTGGTCGATCGGGCCGTCGTTGTTTCTGACCTTGTTCGATGCCGGCAAACGTCGCGCCGAAGTTGCGCAAGCGCAAGCCGTGCTGGACGAAGCCGGCGCGAAATATCGCGGCGTAGTGTTATCGGCGTTCCAGCAGGTGGAAGACAATCTCGCGTTGCTGAGTCAATATCGCACCGCTTCCTCGGCACAGCAGGCGGCGGTGGTTGCCGCGCAGCGTACACTGGATCTGTCGACCAGCCGTTATCGCGAAGGTGCAGTGAATTATCTCGATGTCGTCAGCGCACAAACCACGGCATTGCAAACGCAACGCGATGCGCTTGATCTCGATACGCGTCAGCGCCGCGCGAGCGTGCAATTGATTCGAGCCTTGGGCGGCGGTTGGTCAGGTGAGGCCTTGTCTGCGCCTTGATGGCGTTTGCTCAACAAGATTCGGAAGCGCTCGCGGAAAAGCGCGAAAGAAGAAATTTTGTGGTCTGTAAGCGCGTTTACCTGTTTCCGTCCAGCAAACCTTTGCATCGAACGTTAACTTACCGCTATAATTGCGCGCTTTACGCCAGCTCCCTTTAAGGATCTCCCATGAAAGTCCTCTCCTCACTCAAGTCCGCCAAGTCACGTCACCGTGACTGCAAGATCGTTCGCCGCCGCGGCAAAGTATTCGTGATCTGCAAGAGCAACCCGCGTTTCAAGGCGCGTCAGCGCTGATCCACGCACACGCTGTTGCAACACTGAAAGGCCGCCCTCAAGCGGCCTTTCTGCTTTGTGGCAGCACGTTGTCATACGCTGGCGACATGGATATGAAACCGCCAATCTGCTACAAAGCGAGCTTGGTTTGATTTTCGAGGAGGCCTCCATGAAAAGTACGTATCTCCCCCGCATCATCGCGTCCGTGGCTATGGCCGCTACCTTTGGCGTGTACGCCGGACAAGCCAACGCGGACACGCTGGCCACGCATCAGCTCAGCACGGTCAACGCAACCAACGCACCGAGCCGCGGCATGAGCATGAGCCAGGTCGAAAAACGCTACGGCACACCGAGCGACAAACTGCCGGTGGCCGGTGGCGATACCGCGCTTCATCCGCCGATTAATCGCTGGGTCTACCCCGGTTACACCGTGTATTTCGAGCGCAACATCGTGTTGACCAGCGTCGCACTGCGAAGTAACAACACGGATTACAGCGGCCAATGAGTTTAGCGGTTTTGCGCCTGCCTGCCGAGTGGGAAGCGCAGGCGGGCATCCTGCTGGCGTGGCCGCATGCCGCTACCGATTGGGCGGAACGGCTGGCCGATGTCGAAGTCACCTATACCGCACTGGTTGCCGCGATCACGCAGTTTGAGCCGGCGCTGATTTGCGTAGCGAGCGGTGAAATTCGCGCCCACGCCGAAAAGCTGCTGAAAAAAGCCAAGGCCGATCTCACGCAGGTACGTTTCATCGAAATCGATTATGACGATACCTGGCTGCGCGATTCCGGGCCGATCACGTTGACGCGTGACGCTGAGTTCCGTCTCAACGATTATCACTTCACCGGATGGGGCGGCAAATTTGCCGCGAGCCGTGACGATCAGCTCGTCGAAGGCTTGGTCGCGCGCGAAGTCTTTGCCAAAGCCGACCATGAGCGTATCGACTGGGCACTCGAAGGCGGCGCGATCGAAAGCGATGGCGCGGGTACGATCCTGACGACATGGCGCTGCCTGCAGCAACGTCACCCGACCCAACCGCGCGCCGAGATGACCGAAATCCTCAAGCAGAGTCTCGCTGCCGACCGCGTGCTTTGGCTGGAGCATGGCTATCTCGAAGGCGATGATACCGACGCGCATATCGATACGCTGGCACGCTTTGCGCCCGATGGCAGCATCGTGTACCAGGCGTGTGACGATGCCAGCGATGTGCACCATGCCGAACTCACGCGCATGGGCGCCGAGCTCGCTGCGCTGCGGCGCATTGATGGTTCGCCGTATCTGTTGCGGCCGCTGCCGTGGGCAAAACCGATTCGTGATGGTGAGCGCCGCCTGGCCGCATCGTATGCCAATTATCTGGTGGTAAACGGCGCTGTGCTCGTGCCGGCGTACGACGATATCGCCGATGCGCGCGCCGCCGAAATCATCGGTGCAGCGCATCCGGGCCGACGTATTGTTCAGGTGCCGTGTCGCGCGTTGATCTGGCAAAACGGCAGCCTGCATTGCGTGACCATGCAACTGCCCCAAGGTGTGTTGGCATGAACACGCAGAAAAGCAAAAACCTGATCGTCGCACTACTGCAGGAAACCGATCGCGGCAGCGTCGCGGCCAATCTCGCTGCGATCGAAATCGGTTTGCGCGAAGCCGCGGCTGCCGGCGCGCAACTGGTGTTGCTGCAGGAGCTGCACAACGGTCCGTATTTTTGCCAGCACGAAAGTGTTGCCGAATTCGACCGCGCCGAAACCATTCCTGGCCCGAGCAGCGAATACATTGGCGGGCTGGCCGCGGAACTGAAACTGGTAATCGTCGCATCCATCTTCGAGCGCCGCGCCGCCGGGCTGTATCACAATACCGCGCTGGTATTCGATCGCAGCGCCGCGATCGCCGGCAAGTATCGCAAGATGCATATCCCGGACGATCCGGGCTTCATGGAAAAATTCTATTTCACTCCGGGCGATCTCGGCTTCGAGCCGATCCAGACATCGGTCGGCAAACTCGGCGTGCTGGTGTGCTGGGATCAGTGGTATCCGGAAGGCGCGCGATTGATGGCATTGGCCGGCGCGGAGCTGTTGTTGTATCCGACTGCGATCGGCTGGGATCCCGCTGACGATGATGCCGAAAAGGCGCGCCAACGCGATGCGTGGATCACAGTGCAACGCGGCCATGCGGTAGCCAATGGTCTGCCGCTGCTCGCGTGCAATCGTACCGGCTTCGAGGCGGCGCCCGATAGCGGACGCGGCATCCAGTTCTGGGGATCGAGTTTTGTCGCCGGACCGCAGGGCGAATTTCTCGCAGAAGCCAGCCGCGATCAGCGTGAACTCTTGATCACCACGATCGACATGGAGCGTTGCGAAAACGTGCGCCGCATCTGGCCGTTCCTGCGTGATCGGCGCATCGACGCTTATGCGGATATTTTGAAGCGCTTCCGCGACTAGCATCCATCTCCTAAACTATCTCGCCCATCGCGGTTGCGATGTGGTTCGACCCTTGCCCATCTTGCGGGCTTACGAGTTCTCCATGACTGAATCTTCCGCCCTACCCGTTGCCGAATCCGCGCCCGTCGAAAGCGGCAGCGTGCTGGCCGATCAACCGATCAAATACGTGCTACGCGATGGCATCGAATACGTGCTGCTCGGCACCGCACATGTGTCGCGCGCGAGCGTGGCCGCAGTGCGCGAATTGCTGGAGACGCAGCAATTCGACGCGGTAGCGGTCGAGCTGTGCGAAAGCCGCTACAACTCGATCCGCAATCCCGATGCGTTGCGTCAGCTCGACCTGTTTCAGGTGATCCGTGATGGCAAAGCCGGACTGGTCGCGGCAAACCTTGCTTTGTCTTCTTTTCAGCGTCGCCTGGCTGAACAGTTCGGTATCGAACCGGGCGCCGAAATGAAGGCCGCGATCGATGTCGCCGATACGCAGAATCTGCCGATCTGGCTGATCGATCGCGAGGTAGGCACCACGCTGAAACGCGCGTATCGCAGCGTCGGTTTCATGGATAGGCTCGGTATCGTCGGTGGCCTGGTCGGCAGTCTCTTCAGTACCGATGAGGTCAACGAAGCCGAGATCGAAAAACTCAAGCAAGGCGACATGCTGACCAGCATGTTCGACGAATTCGCCAAACAATCCGAACCGTTGTATCGCAGCCTGATCGCCGAGCGCGACAGTTTCATGGCAGCGCGTCTGCGCGAAGAAAGCGCCGGAAAAACGTCAGCAGAAAATATTCAATCCGTTAAACCGTTTCGCGTGCTGGCGGTGCTCGGCGCCGGCCATCTCGCCGGCATCGAACGCGAACTGGTCGCACAACAGGAAGCGCCCGCCATCACGCTGGCGCCGCTCAAGGCCAATCCGCCAGCGGCGCGCTGGCCGAAGGTGCTTGGGCTCGGCATGCTGGTTTTGATCATCGCAGCGATCGCATATGCGTTCACGCGTGGTGCGAGTTTTGGTACGCAAGCCTTGCAGGATTGGGTGGTGTTCACCGCCGGCGGTTCGGCGATCGGTGCCTTGATTGCCGGCGCGCATCCGCTGAGTGTTCTTGCCGCAGCATTGGCCGGACCGCTGAAACCGTTCCGCCCTCTCGTGCCGTCAGGCGCGTTCAGCGCGGGCACCGAGCTCTGGTTGCGCCGGCCGCAAGTCGGTGACTTCGACGCCTTGCGTCACGACCTAGTCGAGTGGCGCGGCTGGTGGCGTAACCGCGTCGCGCGCACCCTGATGATTTTCATGTTCACCAATCTTGGCATGATGCTGGGCGAATACCTGGCCGCATTCCGCATCGTCAAACGTTTGATCTGATCGAGTCATCGCGCATGAGTCTGCTGCCCAACAAATTCACCGAACTGCTGTTCAAACCGAAGTGGCAACACAAGGACGCCGCGATTCGCCGCGTGGCCGTGCAGGAGGCGCAACACCAGGCGCTGCTGCACGAACTGCCGCGCATCGCACGCGAGGACGAGGATCATCGTGTGCGTCTTGCCGCGCTGCGCCGGGTCAATGACTTTTCGTTGTACCGCGATCGCGCCGGCAACGATCCCGACCCGGCCCTGCGCAGCGTTGCGCGCACGCAATATCTCGGTATGTTGTGCGGCGAACTGCCTGCCGAAATCGAAATCAACGCTCGCTTGCGTGAGCTCGGCATCATCGAGATCAATGAAGATATCGAGCACATCGCAATCCGCGCGAAAGACATTATCTTGCGCCGCGCCGCGTTCGAGCGTGTCACGCGCGCGAGCCTAATCGCGGATCGTGCCGTCAGCGATCCCGACCCGGGATTGCGCCAGACTGCACTCGAGCGCATCAGCGATGCTGCGGTGCTCGCACGCATCGCTGAAAAGACCCGCAAGACCGATAAAATCATCAGCCGCCTCGCGCGCGAACGCGCCGATGCGCAGCGTATTGCGAGCGGCGACAACGCCGCGATTGTGGCGCGCGTGCAGGCGTTGTGCGAACGCATTGAGGCATTGCTGCGCACCAGCGGCAGCAATACACGCAATGATGATCTGTCGCAGATCGAACTCGCGTGGTCGGCAGTTTCGGCGCAGATACCGGAATCGTTTCGCCAGCGTTATGCCGTCGCTCATACGCTGCTCGCGCAAGGCTCGGATCGCGCCGCGAATCGACTGGTCATGGTCGAGGAAATCGCACCACCCGAGTCGATCGACGTCGGTCCAGAAAGCGAAATTGCGCCGATGGAGGAAACACCACACGAGCCAATCATCAGCGCCGAGATGCAGGCCGACGCCTTGCTCGCACGCGCGAATTTCGATGCCGCTATAGCCAAGGCGCGCGATGAAACCCAACGCGAACGGGATCAGCATCAGGCCTTGCTCGGCGAACTGAAAGAACAGATTGAGCGTTACGCCGGCGCGCTTGATGCGGGCGATACCAGCACGGCGCGGCGCCTGCGTTCGGCCATCACCGAGCAACGCAAACGTCTGCGTGATGTGCCCGCGGCTATCGTGCAAACCTTGCTGCAGCACGAAACCCGCTTCGCCGAACTCGCACAGTGGCAGCACTGGGCGAACGACAAACGGCGGCGTCAACTTGTCGAGGATATGGAAACCCTGCTCGGTGCTGGCCTGCATCCCGATGCCGTTGCGACCAAAGTGCGTGACGCGCGTAACGAATGGCAGAAGCTGGATACTGCCGAAGATCTGTCCGACCAAGCCGCAACGCAAGGCATCGCAAAACGTTTTCAGGCGCTGTGTCATCAGGCACTGAAACCGACGCGTTTATATTTCGACAAACGCGAGGAAGTGCGCAAGTCGCACCAGCAGGAAATCGAAGCGCTGCTGGCTCGCGCCGATGCCATCACGCCGGAAAACGACGACTGGAAGCTGATCGCCACTGTTCGCCGCGACACGGTTTTGGCATTGCGCGGCCAGCTCGATTCAGTCGATCCGCGTCAACGCACGCAGCTCGCCAAGCGCCTCAAGGATGCGATCGCGCGACTCGCCGCATCTACTGACGCGCATGAACTCGCGGTCGAGCAAAACAAGACTGCATTGATCGCCAAAGCGACGAGCGTGGGCGCGAATCCGGACGCGGCGAATGCGCCGCGCGAAGTACGCGAATTGCAGAAGCGCTGGCAAGTCGCCGGTGTCGGCAAGCGTCGCACCGATCAAAAACAATGGGAACAATTTCGCGCGGCCTGCGATGCGGTGTTCGGCAATCTCGACCAAGCCAAGCAGCAACGCGAATCGGCGCATGTCGCATTGCAGACGCAGGCAGCGGCGCTGGTCGACGAGCTCGAAGGTCTGCGTGATGCGCTCGCGCAAGGCAGCGCCGAAGCACGCACGCGGCAACGCGAAATCGATACGCAGTGGCGTGAATTGAGCAATGTCGAGCGCAATCTGCAAACGCGTTATCACGCCGCACTCGAGGCCGCGCAAGCCGCGGGCGAACAGCAGCAACGTGCGCGCCGGCTGAGTCGCTACACCAATGCCGATGCGCGTTATGCGGTGTTGTTCGATCTGGAAAACGGCAAGCTCACGGCTGCCACGGCACAGACGGCGTGGGACGTTTTGCCTGCTGCGACTCGCGAATTTTCCGCGGTGTTGTCACCACGTTTTGAAAACGCACTCCATCGCTCTGAACACGCCAGCGTCGAGTATTCGGAAGCAGAACAACGTACCGAGCAGGCGCACGATCTGCTGATCCGCATCGAGTTTATCGCGGGCCTCGAATCGCCGCCGCAGGATCGCCAGAGGCGCATGGATTATCAGGTGTCGCGCCTGTCCGCACGGCTACGCGGTGACAACGTCGGCAATGTCGAAGCCGAACTCGGTTCGTGGCTCAGCGAATGGTATGCACTCGGCATATTGCCGATGGATCAGGCGGCGGATCTGCACACGCGTTATGTGCATGCGCTGCAGACCTTGCTCGCGCAATTACCCTGATCGAGCTATCTCGATGTAATGGGGCGATAAGCAACGCCGCCCCATTGCATCGATAGGTCAGACGCTACTGGCGCGATGCGCGCGGCCCTTGCGGGCGTCTTGAATCAGGTTGCGTGTCCACGTGCGCATGTCGTCGAGCATCGAGTAAATCGTCGGCAGCACGACGATCGTGACTAGGGTCGAGAAGATCAGCCCGCCCGCAATCGCACGCGCCATCGGGTAATACGGCGGGCCACCGCCGCCGCCCATCGTGTTGGTGCTGAAACACAGCGGCACCATGCCGAGAATCGCCGTACCCATGGTCATGAGGATCGGTCGCATTCGGTCGCGCGCACCTTGCACCAAGGCCCCGTTGCGGCTCATCCCTTGCTGCCGCAGATGGTTTACATGCACGATCATGACAATGCCGTTGTTGACCACCACTCCCATCAGAATCAGCACGCCGATGAACGCCATGATCGAAAACGTCGTGCCGCTGAGCCAGAACAGCCAGAACACGCCGAAGATCGAAAACACGAACGTGGTCATGATCGCGGCCGGGAAAATCAGCGATTCGAACATCGATGCCATCACGACATACACCAGCACCAGCGCGATCAGCAGATTGAGTCCCATCTGCTTTCCAGCCTCGTCCGATTCGTCAAAGCTCGTGCCGAATGTCCAACGATAACCGGCCGGCAATACCACTGATTTCATCGCTGCTTCGATGCCTTTGCGGGCGTCATCCATAGTCACGCCATCGGCGAGATTAGTCTTTATCGAGAGAGAGGTCTGGCGATTTTCGCGCTGCACGCTGGAGGCCGCGCTTTGAGTTTTCAGATCGACCATCGCCATCAACGGAATCATGCTGCCATCAGCGCGGCGCAGTTTGTAATCACTCAGGTCATCAATGCGCTGGGTATCCGCATTCGCAAAACGCAGCCACACCGGCACGTCTTTTTCGCCGCCACGAAACTCCTTGAGATTGATGCCGCGCAATGCAATTGCGACGTATTGCGCCACTTGCTGCGCGCTGAAACCGAAATTCTGCGCGCGGTCGCGATCCACATGCACCGCGAGTTCGGTATCGTTGTTGTTTTCGGCGGAACGCACATCGCGCAGGCCCGGCACGCTTTGCAACACCGGTATCACCGATCCGATAAGTTCGTGCAATTGTTTGCTCGAATCGCCGACCAGCGACAATTGCAGACCATCGCTATTGCCGCTTTTTTGCTGATCGAAACCGACGCTGCCGATCGGAATTTTCGGCAAGCCGTCGCGTATATCTTGCATGATCGCAGCCGTGCTGCGCGTGACGTGATCGTCATCGAGCAGCTTGATTCCGGTAAGGGATTGCAGCGTGGCCTTGATCGTGCGCATCACGCCGCGATTGTCGTCGTACAACTGGATGCTGGTGAACGCCTGACCAGATTCATCGAAGCGACTGTAGGTGCTTTTAATATCAAATTCCTGCTTGTGCTGATGCAGAAATGCTTCGATGTTATGGATGGATTGCTGCATGTCCGGCAAACGATAAACCGCGTTCAAATCGTATTGCAGAAATAACTGTCGCGATCCACCTTGCGGAAACATGTCGGTCTTGGTCAAAACGATCGGCACAAAACTCAGCAACACCAGCAGCATGGTGCCGACCACGGTCCAGCGCCGGTTGCGCAAAGTCCAGTCGATCATGTTGGTGTAGCGCGTTTGCAGGCGCGAGATAAAACTGTCGCGTGCGATGAACTTCGGTGAGGGCAATTTCGATGCGAGCATCGGGATAAGACTGACTGCAACCAGCCACGACGCCAGATGCGCGATCGTCATCGCCACCGCGACCTGCGTGAGGAAAATACTGATCTGATTTTTCGCGCCAAAAATATTCGGCAGGAACACCGCGATACTCGCAAACGTGCCAGCGGCGATCGCGATACCCACCGTCTGCGTGCCCTGCACCGCGCTGTACCACGGTTTATCGGGATATTTTTCCCGGAATTGATAAATGCTTTCGACCACGACCACAGCGTTGTCCACGAGCATGCCAACCGCGAGCAGCAATCCCATCATCGACAACACGTTCAAGGTGATGCCGAAAAAATACATGCAGCCGAGGGTCATCACGAGACAGATCGGAATCGCCAATGACACCATCAATGTCGACGCCCAGTCACGCAGGAAAAAGAACAATACGAAGATCGACAACAACGTGCCGATCAGGCCGGCCTCACCGAGTTCGCGCAGTGAGCTGACCACGCCCGCGCCCGAGTCTTGCAGGAAATACAGCTGGATGCCTTGCAGCTCGGGATCTTTCGCGAGTCGCTGCATTTCCGCGTTGACCGCACGACTGACATCAACCAGATTCGCATTGCGTTCCTTGAACACATCCACCGCGATCGCGGGACGCAGATCGAGATGACGCGCGTAATCCAGGCGACCGGGCTTGAGTGCGACGTTGGCGACATCGCCGAGCTTCAGGCCCTTGTCGTTGACCGGAAAACTGCGGATCGCTTCGAGGTTGCGCCACTCGCCCATCGGCTGCACGCGATAACGCAGATCGCCCTCGCGCACGAGACCGCCGGAGCTTGAAAAATTCGCATCCGACAACCGCTTGTACAAGTCGTTCAAGCTGATGCCTGCAGTGCTTAACCGATCAGCCGAAATCTCGATCTGCACTTCATTCGGTGCGACACCTTCGATGCCGACCTTGGCCACACCGGGCAGGCGCTCTAGTGGACGCTTGAGCTTCTTGTCGATGAGCTCATAGGAATTGGTCAGGTCGCGATCGCTGGCGATACGAATATTGACGACAGCCTGATCCGAGCTTGAAAACTTGCGTACGAAATAACGCTGCAAATCACTCGGCAAAGTGGAGCGAACGGCATCGATTTTTTCACGTGCCTCGACCGCTTTGATCGTGACATCCTGGCCCCACTTGAACTGCAGAAAAATATCCGTGCCATCGGCGCGCGAGGTGGAATTCATGCGCTGAATTCCGGTCAAGGTAGACAATGCTTCTTCAACCGGACGCGTGATTTCGCGTTCGACTTCCTCAGGCGTGGAGTTCGGATACGGCAGGTTGACCGCCATGAACGGGATGTCGATATCGGGAAACAATTCCAGCGGCAGACGTACCGCCGCGATTAGCCCGATCACCACCATCGACACAAAAAACATGATGACAGTGACGGGCCTTTTCAGGCTGAGTTCGGCGAGCGTCATTACACGGCTCCTTCGATCACCGCCGGGCCAGAATCGTGATCACCTTGCGCGATATTCGACTCACGTCGACGACCGCGTTCAAGGTACAAACTGTCGGGCTTGCGATCGAGCAGGTTGTACAACACCGGAATGACGATCAGCGTCAGCAGGGTCGATACCGCCAGTCCGCCCATCACCGCGATAGCCATCGGCGCACGCACTTCGGAACCGTCGCCGGTGCTGATCGCCAGCGGCAAAAATCCGAGCAAGGTACACATCGTCGTCATCGTGATCGGGCGCAGGCGCGATTCCGCTGCGAGCATGATCGCCTGAACTTTTTCCGTACCGGATTCGCGCAATTGATTCACGCGATCGATCAGGATGATCGCGTTCTTGACGACGATGCCGGCCAGCATGATCAGGCCGATGAACACCACCACACTGAGCGGCGTATGCGTGATTTTCAGCGCCAGCACGGCGCCGACCAGCGCCAGCGGAATCGAGAACATGATGACAAACGGATGCAACAGCGATTCGAACTGCGAGGCCATCACGAGATAGACCAGGAAGATCGCGAGCGACAACGCAAAGATCAGCGAATTTACCGATGCATCGAGTTCTTCGCTCTGCCCGCCGATATGAATGCTGACGCCGGCCGCGAGTGGATTCGCCGCGAGCAAACTTTGTACTTCCTTGACCGCCGTGCCGAGATCGCCGTAATGCAGGTTAGCCGAAATGATCGCCACACGTTCCTGAGTGATGCGATGAATCTCGCTCGGGCCGACGGTGGACACCACTTTCGCTACCGCATCGAGGCGCACCAATTTATCGGTGCCGACATTCACGATCAGGTTCTTGATGTCGGCGACCGAGCGACGGTTATCCTGACTGTTACGTACGAGCACATCGATCTTGCGATCCTTGAAACTGTAGCGCGTCGCCACCGATCCCTTGACCTTGTTCACGACCTGATCCGCGATCTGCTTGGAAGTGAGACCCAGTGCGGCGGCGCGATCTTGATCGAATTGGATTTGCACTTCGGGATAACCGCCCTCGACAGTGGATTTTACGTCGGCAAAACGCGGCGAATCGGTGAGCAATTGGGTGAGTTTATGCCCGGCCTTTTCGAGCGCAGACAAGTCATAACCGCGAATCTCGATTTCCAGCGGCGTCGCCAGACTGAACAACGCGGGACGCGAAAATTTCACCTCGACACCAGCGTGCATCGCCATGGTTTTGCGCAAGCCATCCATCGCCGCACGCTCGCCACGCTCGCCCGCATCCGGCTTCAACGTGACCAGCAGTCGGCCGATGTTTTCACCGGAATCGGTCGGGTTGGCATCGAGCCGCGTGCCAGTGCCGCTGACGCCGTAGATCGATTTGATATTCGGATCCTTGGCGTTCTTGAGCTGCAGTTCGCGCACCAGTGCATCGGTTTCCGCGAGCGGCGTGCCAGGCGGCAACTTCACCACCATTTCGAAACGTCCCTGCGCCAGTTGCGGAATCAGATCCATGCCGAGCGTCGGCAGCAACAGCACGGCCACACCGAACATCGCTGCGGCAAATCCAAGCACGAGCAAGGGTTGTTTGAGTGCGCCGGGCAGGAAACGCCGGTAGCCGGATGCCATCCATTCGTACGGAATCAAGACAAGAATCCGACCGATGAAACGCATGCCATGCCCGATCCATCGTGCAACTGGTCGACCTACCAAGACGGACCCGCGCAAGAGGTAATAAAGGATCGGCGACAAAATACACATCACCGCCAAGAAGATGGCCCAAAAAGGCGCAATCACAAGTTTGATCGCAAAGGTAATTGCCCAAACAGAGAATGCCACTATCGGATTCTTTGCCCAGCTTTCTCCAAATGGCCACTTCAGTAATTGCAAACCAAAACCCCAGCCAAAAATGAAGATAAACGGCTTCACCGGCAGGCTCACAAGCCACAAGAAAAACGCAAGCACCACATTTCTAAACTTGCTGTTACCAAACGGCCAGAGGAGCAGCCACAGACCGAATATGCGTCCCTCCTCCCAAAGCGATTTGTCACGCGGCACCTCGTCC
Source organism: Pseudolysobacter antarcticus (assembly GCF_004168365.1). GTDB lineage: Bacteria > Pseudomonadota > Gammaproteobacteria > Xanthomonadales > Rhodanobacteraceae > Pseudolysobacter > Pseudolysobacter antarcticus. Next base: position 2,252,233 of record NZ_CP035704.1, on the reverse strand, counting down.
TTGAACGCGAGCGGCGCGCGGCCCTTGAGCGACGCCAACATCGGAATCAAGGTCATCGCCACGACGAGCGAAATCAGCATCGCAAACGTCACCGTCAGCGCCTGATCGCGGAACAGTTGGCCGGCGATGCCCTGCACAAAAACCAGCGGGAAAAATACCGCGACCGTGGTGAGCGTGGATGCAGTGACCGCCATCGCGACTTCCGCCGCGCCCTTGATTGATGCGGCGATCACCGACATGCCGCGCTCGCGCATACGCGCAACGTTTTCGAGCACGACGATCGAATCGTCCACGACCATGCCGGTCGCGAGTGCGAGGCCGCCGAGCGACATGACGTTCAGGCTCAGGCCGGCGCGGTCCATGAAGAAAAACGTTGTGATCAGCGACACCGGCAGCGACAACGAAATGATGAACGTGCTCCAGGTATCGGACAGGAAAAAGAAGATGATCAGGATCGCCAGCACACCGCCGAGCATGGCATCGAAGCGCACATCGTCGAGCGAATGCTCAATGAAGATTGATTGGTCGTCGATCAGCGCCAGTTCCGCATTCGCCGGCAAGGTGGGCTTGAGCTTTTCCAGCGCTGCCTTCACCGCCGTCGCGACACTCACGGTGTTGGCGTCGCCTTCCTTGTAGACCGCCATTTCGATCGCCTCGCGGCCATCAATGCGCACGATGCCTTCGCGTTCCTTGTAGCCCTGGCGCACTTCGGCGACATCGCGCAAACGCACCGGCACACCTTTGTCGACCTTGACCAGCAGGTCGCGCATCTCATCGAGCTTGGTGAATTGATTGACGGTGCGCACGAGATAACGTTGCGTGCCTTCATCGATTCGGCCACCGGACACATTGACATTTTCGTCGCGCAGGCGATTGGCGACATCGTTGACGGTGAGATTGACCTGCTGCAAACGCTGCTGATCGATATCGATATCGATCTCGTCTTCGAGACCGCCGCCGACCTTGATCGCGGCTACACCAATGGTGGGTTCGAGACGTTTTTTCAGTTCATCGTCGGCAAAACGACGCAACTGTTTGAGCTCGGCTTCGTTCAACGCCGGCTTCTTGCTGTCGCCGGTCAGACCGAGACGAATGATCGGATCGGTCGACGGATTGAAGCGCAACAGCACGGGTTTTTTGGATTCGAGCGGCAGGCTCAATACTTCGAGTTTGTCGCGTACTTCGAGGCTGGCCAACTCCATGTTGGTACCCCACGAAAATTCGAGGATCACGTCGGATTGACCGGTGCGCGACACCGAATGAATCTTGCGCACGTTCTTGACCACACCGATCGCTTCTTCGACCGGTTGCGAGATCAGGCTTTCGATTTCCAGCGGTGCCGCGCCTTCGTATTCGGTACGCACGGTCAGGGTCGGATAACTCAAATCCGGCAGCAGATTGACCTTGAGATTGCCGAGCGCGATGAAACCGAACAACACCAGGGTCAGCGTGACCATGCCGATGGTCACGCGGCGGCGCGTGGCGAAGGCGACGATGCTCATGCCTTTTTGTCCGCGACCTGCTTCTCGACTACTTGGCTCGGCAACACCTGCACGGCGGTGCCCTCACGCACCGCGTTGCGACCGACCGTGATCACGCGCGCGCCATCCTCGATGCCCTCGCGAATTTCAGCGCGATCGGTATCGAGATAACCGAGCTTGACCAAGCGTCGGTGCGCGACCATGCCCGGCACTGCGGGTGCGGCGGCTACGGCCTTGTCTGCAGGCTTGTTGGTCTTTGCTGCATCGGTTTTTGCTGCGTCCGTCTTGGCTGCAGCCGGAGGCGCCGCCTCGACCACAAATACCGACGTCTCGCCATCTTCTTCTACCACCGCCGAACGCGGCACAGTCAACGCGCTTTCGCGATGGTCGTAGACGATTTCGATACGCCCGAACATGCCCGGACGCAAGATGCCGGTGGTATCGTGGAATTCGCAAGTCACGCGGAACGTGCCGCTGGCCGGATCGACCACCGGCGCGATGCGCTTGATTTCGCCAGTGAATTTCTTGCCACTCAACGCATCGGCGTCGAGTCGCACTGTCTGCCCGGCCTTGAGGATGCCGAGCTGACGCTCGGGCACGTTCAGCACCGCCTGCAGTGGATCCATGCCGACGATACGAAACATCGTGGCGTTGGTCTGGACGTAGTTGCCGATCTTGACCGAACGTTCGGCGATCACGCCGCTGACCGGCGCCACGATGCGCGTATAGGCAAGCTGCAGCTTGGCAACTTCAAACGCCGCGCGCTGGCTCAACATGTCGAATTTGTCGGTATCGTATTCGGCCTTCGGAATCAGTTCCTTCTTGATTGACTGCTCTGCGCGCGCGAATACCGCCTCGGCCTTGTGCATCTGCGCTTCGGTCTGCGCCGCGCTGCTGCGCGCGTTGGCATCGTCGAGTTGCGCCAGCAATTGGCCTTCCTTGACCAGCATGCCTTCTTCGACAAACAGCTTGAGCATCACACCGCTGGTTTTCGCCACGACCTGGGCTTCATGATCCGCAACCAATGACGCCGTGCCGCTGTAGCTTGCGCTGATCGCGTTGCGACCCGCTTCAGCGACTTCGACCGGAACCGCGTTTACGGCATCCTTTTTGGCATCGACCGCAGGTGCAGCCTGGCCGCCGCCACAACCGGACAAGGCGCCGAACGCAGCCAGCAAAATGCCGCCACAGATGAGTTGCTGAAGTTTCAACGATTTGGATTGCATGACGTGGCGCCCGAGGAATGTGATGACTTGGTGTAATACTAAACTATATCACCAACGTAGTGCAAGTCGCATGGTGCGCACTGTGCGTGTTCCGGCCCCTTCCCCGCTAGAGTCGATAGTCATACGTGACGGAAGTCATGCATTTGAATAACAGACGAAAAGGCAGGTGAAGAGATGCGCCTAGAGTGCAAAAGGTTGCAAAGAATTCATACTGAATTCGCATTCCCCTAACCGACAAAAACCGCCGCTCGAGGCGCCGCGTTGGCATGCGATAGATCAAGCCAAGCGCGATATCGCAGACCTATCGCGCAAGTGCCGGCAACGCCACGGCAGCGAATGAATATAGCGACAGTCCCACAGCGAATAGCAGCGCTGCGTTGAACGTTCGCTGCGGCAATTTGTTGCTGCCGTGCCCAAGCAACAGTGCCAACATTCCCGCCATCGGCAGCAGATAACGCCCCTGCCGCTGCAGGTCATCGACCCAACTGTGCAGCAGCGAGCTGCCTGCGATGAGTATGCAGATGCCAAAAACCACCGCCAGCAAACGCGTCGCATGCGCGGGATCGGCGCGTACCAGCGCAGTCGATCCGATGATGATCAGCAACACGGCGGCTCCTATCAGCCACCAATAAAGATTCTCGTCAGCGTAAATATTCATATGTCCGTACACGCCGAATGCGCTCATGCGGCTCATTTTCCCCCACTGATACGGATCGAAAATTATTTCATGCAGGGTCACACCTTTGTGAGCGAGACCGAGCATCGCAAAACCTTTACCTTGGGCGATCACCGAAGGTTTGAACTGTTCGCCCGCATGGGCTTCGGCGACGGCCATGATGTTTGCCGCTTTTGTCGCCGGCGTGCCGTTCATCCAGATATCCAACGCGAGCCGCGGAATAACCACGGCAAATATGATCCCTATGACCAGCAGCAAACGCGCCAAAACAGCTTTTCGCTGCGCATCTCGCCAACAACGCAATACAACTACAATCGCTGCAAAACCAATAAATGCGGCACCGAGAAGTGCGAACGAAATATCCGAATACCACGCGTCCTGCATCGGAATTGCGGGTGCGAATACACTGAATCCGAGCAGCGCCAAGCCGAACAGTGACGCCAACAATTCGCGCCAGCGCAAGTCCAGATGCAGCACGGCGAGCCATAACAACAATCCGGGAACGAGCGGCAGGAAATTGCGCTTCGATATCAGAATCAAACCAAGACAGATGGCGAAGACCACGACAGCGCTGCTCATGCCTCGCCGACCGAGGATATACGCCTGCAAACTGCCACTGCCATCGGCGACCAGCGTCGCGGCGATTAGCGTCAGGAACAACGGAAAAGCATCGGCATTGAAGTACGAAAACACGTACCAGATTTGCGGTGTGACGAGAGCGATGGCGAGCGCAATCGCCCAGCTTTTTTTGCGCCACGCCAGCACGCACAATATCGCCCACAGCGAACACTGAAAAATTCTCGCCGCCATCATCTCGGAGCCGGCGAGCGTGATGATCGGCGAGATCACACGTGCAGCAATCGGGTAGTTCACGTCCAGCTCGGACAGATAAGACGTGCCATAGATTGATAACGAAGGTACCACTGCCGGATCGTTGATCGCGGGCGGCCACCAATGCACGGCAAAATAGTGCAACGCCGACATGTGCGAATACTCGTCGGGATGCATCGACTGTGTGGTGCTGCTCAGCATCGCTATCGCCACGATCAGGCCAGCCGCCAGACTCATGCCGATCACGATCACGGCATGCGTTGGCAGTTTTACTTTGACCAACAACAGCGCCAGCAATGCCGCACACGCCCATTCAAATGCGGTGATCGCATCCTGTGACAACTCCGGAATACGAACCAGACGCAACGGCTGCGGCAACGGCAAGTTCATCTGCGGATCGCCCGAGCCGGCGAGCGGTTGAATCAAAACGCCATCCGCCCGTGCTTCAACCCGCACGATATCAGCGAGTGCCTGCAAATTTTCCTTGCCCAGCGCCATGCTATCGACCGACGGATTCACTACCCAGTTCAGTGCATTGACAGCGATCCACCCATCATTGTTGGTCGGATCGAAACGCAGGCTGGTGTAGGTTCCCCGCGGCAATTCGAAGGAAATTTTATTGTCACCGGCCTGCAATCCAGCGGTTGCCGACTCAGCTTCGGAATAGCCGTCACCGCGATCGAAAAACCATTGCGCGACACCATTTTTTTCCGCGAGAATTTGCATCTGAATGATGCCGCCCGGCTGCGGCCAGCAGCGCAAAAGCATCAGTACGAGCAGCCATATCAGGCTCAATGCGAGCAGAGTTTTTCTTGATCCGTCACGTATCGTCTGCAGGCGCAGATTGCGCAAAGTCATCGTATCAACCTTTGCCCAAATTGACGCAGATGCAGATCGAGTCCATGCGCGATTTGGGTCTTGCGATCAAAGCATACAAGCTGCTGACGATATATCGAGTAGTCACGTAACTGGCTCGACTGCGCCGCGCCATGGATTCGATAACGCACTGAAGGTCCGCGCAGGAAAACACAGCGACCGCCAGCGCGCAATTCAAGCAGATGAATCACATCGGAACCCGCATATGCAGGGTCTGGAAATGGTTGTTGCACCAGCCGAGCGCGTCGATACAACACACCTGCGCGTGTAGCGACCGAGCCCAACAAAGGCAACCACGCCGGAGGCTGTAGCGGTATCAGCGGCGCCACCAGACGGGCGCAGCGATCGAGCAAACGTTTGTTGCTGCGAAGTGCGGTTACGACAACATCATTTTCCGCTCGCAAATGTGCTGCAATCTGCTGGTAAAAATCGGTGTCGGTGAAAAGATCGTCGGCGTCGAGTATCTGCAACCATTCGCCCGACGTTTCTTTCACGAGTCGATTGTAGCTGCCAGCGATGCCGAGATTGTGTTCGTTGCTCAGCACCCGCACGGCGACATTTGGCAAGAAATCTTTGGCGAATTGCCTAGCGCGCGAAAGCGAATCATCGCTGGATGCATCGTCGAGGAAAACGATTTCGCGCGGCGACGGATTCAACCCGCGCAAACAAACAAACAGTTCGTCCAGAAACCGGCTGGCGTTGTACAAGGGAATGCCGAGCGACAGATCAAGCACGAGTGGCGATGACTCGAAGTGTGGTCGATCTGCCGACGACAAGATCGACTGCGACTTGCAGAGGATAGCCTGCCATTCCGAACAAACCGGTATTGCTGATTTTCCTGCCGATCAGACTGCCTAACGAGCCACCGATGAGCGGCGTATGACCAGACTCGATGCGGATGTCATGGAATCCGGCGCGTGCGAATGTGTTCTCGATACTCGATCGATCAAAATGCACCAAATGCCGCGGCAGGTAGTAGCCGAAAAAGAACTTGCCGAACGCACTGGCCCAGATACTGCGCCGGTTCGGAACTTCGATACAAAGCCTTCCATCGGGGCGCAGCAGTTCGGCCAACCGCTGCAAAAGTCGCAACGGATGTGGATGATGTTCGAGCACATGCCGCAAAAAAATTACGTCGTAGGTCTGGTCATCGGCTTGCAGTTGCGTATGGGTCAGGTAACGCAAGAGTGGCATGTTGTTCAACGCCGCGGGAGTGAGCGCATGGAAATCGACCGCAGTTATTTTTGCGGCGAGACCATGCGCCTTTGCGTAACGATCGACCCCACGCGATAACGCACCGTCACCGCAACCGTAGTCGAGCACTTGCAATTCGGCGAAACCATCTAGTCGCTTGTCGGAGAGTTGTGTTCGCAAATACCGGTCGATCGAAAAATCGCGCAAGCGCGTTATGAATCCATCACTCGCCGCGGACGGAAAATCCGCAGAATCGCGTTGCTCGTACAGCTTCGGCAGATCTGCTTCAATCGGTCGAGGATTGGTGAATGCGATGCCGCAATCGGCGCATTCGTCGATGCCATAATCACCTGTGGCGGATTCAAAATCAGAGGAAGTCAGTAGGTGATGCAGCGAACCTCCGCCGCAGACCGGACAGCTTACCAGCGTCTCGATACGCAAAACTGGCGGCGCGCTGATCGTCATTGGTCGCGGTAATCCATCAGTTCGGTAACGTAGCCCAACAATGCTCCCAGTAAGGCATAACCGAGGAAGGTAAACGACAGCGCCAGCGCGGTTTCGCGACTGGTGCCGAACAAAGCCAGCAGGCCGACATAACCGCCTTCACGCAAGCCAATGCCGGCAATGCTGATCGGCAGCAGCATCAACACGGAAACACCGGCATACACCAAGCACCATGCCGACAGCCCGATATCGATGCCGAGCGCGTGGCCGATCAGCATGTGGTTGCCGATGCAGATCGCATGAAAAACGAGCGCCAGTATGAAACAGATCATCAACCGCGCCGGGCGGCGCATCGCATCGTGCAGCGCGTGCGCGATGCGATGCAGCAGCTCTGACAGACGCGCCAGCCATGGTCGGCTGCTACCGATATTTGCCAATCTCACGAGCAAGTCGCGCACGCTGGCGAGCGACAACATCACGCCCGCGATGGCGATCGCAAACGTAGCGCAAACCAGCACGATTCCCAGGCTGCGATGGATCGTATCGAGAGCGAACGCGGCAAACGCACCAATCGCAAACAACGCAAAGGTTGCGATACCACGATCGATCAAGGTGGCTGCGGCAGCGTGTCCTGGAAAACGCTGGAAGCGACCGAGTCGCCAGATTTTCACGACATCGCCAGCAAGCTGACCCGGCAAAACCGTACCGTAGAATTGCGAGATAAAACTCATGCGCACGACTTCGGTCAACGGAAATTCCGGTGCGACCACCCACAGTCGAATTGCCGCATCGATCCAGCACTGCAGACTCAGCAATGCTCCGGCGATAAAAATCCCGAGTCCCACACGCGTGAGATCTGCGGTCACATCGCCCAACGGCGTACGCTGCAGCAGCCAACCGAGTAGGCAGGTTGATAGCACCAGCTTGAGCCAGAAACGCAGGTTCATTCGCCGCCCTGCAATAGCCGCGTTTTCGCTGGCCAATAGGTCATGTCACAGATCGCAATTGCGCACCAAGATGTGATGCGCCCAACAACCAATCGGCCCACAAATACAGACGATGATCGGCCTTGTGCATGCGATGCTGCGCCAGCATTGTTTGCGAAAAACCGGGATTCAGCGAGTGTGGATAGTCGGGCAATTTGCCGTCACTGAACCACTGCCCGATCGGCACGGCAAAACCTTGTTTGCTGCGCGTCAGCACTTCGTGCGGCAGCAGCGATTTTGCACTCTCGCGCAGAATCCATTTGCTGATGCCGCCGCGCAATTTCATGCGCGCCGGCAAGCGCCGCATGAAATCCACAAGCTCGATATCCAGAAATGGTGCACGCACTTCGAGCGAATTCAGCATACTCGCGCGGTCGACTTTCACGAGGATATCGTCCTGCAAATACAGTCGGATATAAAACGCGATGGTGCGCTCGATCGGATCATCAGATGCGCAACCTTCCCAGGCATCGATCGCTTCGCTGTAAATTTCTTCGAGATCGATCGGCGCGCGAAACAGTTGTTCGAGTTCCGACGGCGCCAGTGGTGCCATCCACACGGGCAGGCGAAAATTGGCGGGATGATCGAGGCCGCGCAGCGTGCGTTTCAAGCGAAAATCCAGACTCATGTAGCGATGCGACACCGGCAGGCGTGTTACCGCGAGCGATACCGCACGATGCAGCGGTTTCGGCACGAGTTTTTCGTACCAGCGCGCGTAACGCAGTGCGCGAAACGGATCGTAACCGGCGAGCAACTCATCCGCGCCGTCACCACCCAGCGCGACCGTGACCTGCCGGCGCGCATGCTGGCACAACAGGTACGTCGGCAGGATAGAGGAATCGGCTACCGGTTCATCGAGCCGCGCGCAAAGATCTGGCAGAATTTCCAGCGCGCGCTGCACTGAGAGTGTTTCGATTTGATGATCGGCACCGACATGTTCGGCGACCATTCTGGCATAACGTGTTTCGTCGAAACTGGCCTCTTCGAATCCGATCGAAAATGCCTTGATCTTGTCGCGTCCGGCGTGTTGCATCGCAAGCGCAGTCACCATCGACGAATCGATACCGCCGGACAGGAAACATCCCACCGGAACATCGGCAACCAGGCGACGTCTCACCGCAAGATCGAGTCGTTCACGAAACTCGTCAATCCAGCGCGTATCCATAGCGGCGGAACTATCTTCGAATGGCTCGGGCTGATATTGCCAATAATGTTCCGTGCGATACGAAAAATCAGCGAGGTCCAACGTCAACGAAAATCCGCCCGGCAACTTCGACACGCCGTGCAGAAAGGTCAGCGGTGCCGGCACATAACCGTAAGCAAAATATTTGCGCAGCGCGATTTCGCTCAAGGTCGAGGGTACCGCGGGATGCTCGCGCAACGCGGTTAGTTCTGAGGCGAATACAAAACCATTTTTCAGCGCACAGAAAAACAGCGGCTTTTTACCGAAACGATCGCGCGAGAAAAAAACCTGATTGCGCTCGCGGTCATACAGCGCAAACGCCCACATCCCATTCAGCCGCGATGGCAAATCCTTGCCCCAATGACGCCAGCCGTGTAGCAGCACTTCGGTATCGGAATGATCGCTGCGAAATTGTGCGCCGAGCGCTTCGAGCTCCTTGCGCAGTTCGCGGAAATTGTAGATCTCGCCGTTGAAGACGATGGTCAGCGCGCCGTCGGCGGTGGTCATCGGTTGTTTGCCGCCCTCGATATCGAGAATCGCCAGGCGACGAAAGCCGAGAAACACTGCACGATCGGCATCGACCAGCAAACCTTCATCGTCGGGACCGCGATGCGCAATCCGCGCCGCCATACGTCCCAATACCGAGACATCGCCCGCTCCGAAAAATCCGGCAATGCCGCACATCGTTATTTACCCGTTTCCCGACCACGCAGACTCACCACCCGAGTGATGCGATACACCGATTTGTCCTGCGATTCGTGATAAGTGCGATTGAGCATTTCGGCAAGCAGGCCCATCAGGATGCTGAGCACACCGGTCGCATTCAGGAACACCGCGAGCAGCGGCAACGGTGTCTGAATTAGCGAGAGACCGCCGAACAGTTTCAGCCCGAGCGCCCAGATGCCGGCGAGAATCCCGAGGCCAATATTGAGCAAGCCAAAACCGCCAAACAAATAGATCGGTTTGTTCGAGTAGCGATACAGGAATTTCACCACCATCAGATCGAGCACGACCTTGACGATGCGTTCGAGCCCGTACTTGGACTGCCCATGCAATCTCGCGTGATGAGTCACTTCCATTTCGGTCACGCGCGCGCCGTTCCAAGACGCGTAGATCGGCACAAAACGATGCATCTCGCCATACAACTTCACGCCATCGAGCACATCGCGGCGATAGGCCTTGAGCGAACAACCGTAGTCATGCAGATGCACGCCCGAAACGCGCGAAATAATGCTGTTTGCAATCCGGCTCGGCAGATTGCGTTTGATCGCATTGTCCTTGCGATTTTTGCGCCAGCCCGATACCACATCAAAACCTTCGTCGAGTTTTTCGAGCAGGCGCGCGATATCGTCGGGATCGTTTTGCAGATCGCCATCCATCGGCACGATGATGTTGCCGCGAGCATGATCCAGCCCGGCCATGAACGCCGCGGTCTGGCCGTAGTTGCCGCGAAAATGCACCACCGTGACATGCGGATCATTGGCGGCGATCTGATCGAGAATCGCCGCGGAACCATCAGTGCTGCCGTCGTTGACGAGAATCATTTCCCACGACCGACCGAGTCGCTGCATTGCTGCGGACACACGCTCGTGCAGGATCGGAACATTCTCCGCCTCGTTGAACAGCGGGATGGTCACGGTAATATCGATGTCGCGCGGCGTGGCATCGGTATCCAACGTTGTCGGGTTTTTCACTGCGTCATCCATCAGCAACCTTGGCTTGTAGTTCTGCCGCTGTGCCGAACTCCGGCTCTACCGACATCCGCATCGACCGCGCATTTTACGTCAATACCCGGCACGAATCGCCGCTTCGCGGAAATTCCGCACGGTCCGGCAAGCAGGCTCTAGTGGCATGTGCAGCTTACCGGCTATACTTTCGCATTGTGTAACATCCTGCCCTGCCCCTTAGAGAATGTCGGAAGCCCGCTCATGTCGAGATTTTTGTCGCTTGCCCCGATAGCCGCCTGCCTGCTGCTGTCCATGCCATTGTTCGCCGCCGATACTGCCAAGGGCGATATCGCTGCGGGACACGAACTCGCCTACACCTGCCATGGCTGCCACGGCGTGACCGGATACAAGAACGCCTATCCGAACTACCACGTGCCGCGTATCACCGGGCAGAATTACGATTACCTGGTCAACGCACTGACCGAATACAAAAAAGGCGAACGCGCCCATCCGACCATGCGCGCGCAAGGTGAAAGTCTGTCCGATGCCGATATCCGCAATCTGTCGGCTTACCTCGCCAGCCTCAACGATGCCGCGCACTAAGGCGCGTGTAAGCAATCCACCAAACTCAAACAGTTCGCCAGTTCGAACCGCAAGGATTTTCGCATGAAGCCCGCTTTCTACATTCCCCTGTTTGTTGTTGCCGCATCTTTCGCGTCGCAGGTATTCGCCGCTGATCTGCCGCAAGCGAAAATCGAGGAAAAAGCCAAGACCTGCGCCGCTTGCCATGGCGCCGACGGCAACTCCACCACCGATGCGCAATATCCGCGTCTGGCCGGCCAATACAAGGATTACATCGCCAAGGCATTGCACGAATACCAGTCGGGCGAACGCGACAACGCGATCATGAAGGGCTTCGCCGCCACACTGAGCGAAGACGAAGTGAACGGACTGGCCGAATATTTCTCGAACCTGCCGGGCAAGCTCGACGATCTGAATCATCGCGAGTAAGCAAACGCGCTGCCGCCGAATATAGCGCGCGGCAGCCAACGTTATGCCCACGGGCCTGATTTTCTCAGGCCCTTTTTTATCTCAACGAGTTTTATCTAGATCACGGCGCTAGCGCCATTGCGGCCCTGATAATACGGATTGACGCCCTTGGCGTGATCCGTCGCGTCGCGCACAGCGGTGATTTCAGGAAGGCGCTCACGCAAGGTTTTTTCGATGCCTTGCTTGAGTGTGACATCCGCGTTGCCGCAGCCTTGGCAACCGCCGCCGAACTGCAGATAAACCACACCTTCGGCATCAATCTCCACCAGGCTCACGCGCCCGCCGTGTGAGGCGATCTGCGGATTGATTTCGCTGACCAGCAGATAACGCACGCGCTCGACCAGGCTGGCCTCAGCATCCGGCGGTGTGCCGCGAATCTTCGGTGCCTTGATCGTGAGCTGGCCGCCGGTGGAATTATTTTGGTAATCGATCGATGCGTTATCGAGGTAGCAGGTGCTTGCGGCGTCGACGTAAAGGATGAAATCGGTGCACTCGATGCTCCACTCGTCGCCCTGCAGATCGGACAATTCACAGAATTCGAGATTACAATCGGCAGTCGGCAGACCTGCGTTGGTAACTTTCACGCGAATGCCCATGCCGGCGATGCCCTGCTGCATCAGCAGTTTGCTGAAATGGTGTTGTGCGGTTTCGGAAATACTGATCATGTTCGTCATATGGTGGCGGTCTGGATAGATTCTAGACCAAACTGGTACTGATTGGCGCCAAGCTGTATCAATGCGCTCGTATTTTTCAGAGGAAGATCAAGCATGCTCGCTCCCACCATGACCATCAATCACCTGCTCAGCATGCATTGCACACCGCAGAAAGGCGCTGAGGCGCGGTTGTCGGTGAATGCCTGCGAAACCTTTCTGGAATTGCTGCCGGATTGGAAACTGGACGCCGAGCAACTCGCCATCAGCAAGGATTATCGCTTCGCGGATTTTCATCACTGCATGGCCTTCGTCAACGCGCTGGCGTGGATTGCGCATCGCGAAGATCATCACCCGGATCTTGAAGTCGGCTACGGCCACTGCCGTGTGCGCTGGAATACACACGATGTCGGCGGCCTGTCGATCAACGATTTTATCTGTGCAGCGAAGATCGAGGCCTTGATCCACAACAGCGACAATGGCGAACCGCAGCGCATCATGCCAACGCCGAAATAACGCGGGTGTCGCTACGCCGAACTACTCGGATTTACAGGTATTGCGGAATTTTCCGCGCCCGATAAACAGCTGGCGAGCCGCGCAGCAATCTCAATCGCCACAACCTTCAAATCCATCAGCAAAAAGCGTATCGCTACTGCTGCCGAGCGATGAAACCATCACGAAATTCTCAAGCGCGTCCTTGGTGCTGAAATACATTCGGTAATGATTCGGCGCCTGCACCGATTCGACACTGCTGAAATTGCCGTCGCCGGCGATGGGTTGGTGATCGATCGTGAAGGTGCTATTGGCGGCGAATACACCGGCCGGCGATGACCAGGTCGCGCCATTGTCGTTGGACGAGACAAACCACACCTGTTTGTCGATTCGTGATGCGTCGGCGTGACGAAATGCATAATAGGTTGCCAAAGTGCCATCCACTTGGCGCAACGTGCGACCGACGTTATGCACGTAGGCCGGAATGCGTGGATCGCTGATCGTGCCGCAGCTGCTGGAGATGAGCCAGCAATACGGCGTGCCAACAAACAGATTCGCCTCGACGAGTTCGGCAGATGTTGCCGGCGGCGTTGAATCGGTGTAATCGAATTGTCCGTCGCCACCACCAAAATTATTGGCCCCGCCACCGGAGTCCACGCGCAAATAAAGTTTATCGTCGACCAAGCCAAATGTGCCGGCGTGATTTCCCGCAAACACCGATTGCAACGGACCTTGATGCAGCACGCTGGTATTCCCGGCCGCACTACCAAGATCGTTGACACTGCTGTTGTAGTTGTATTGTCCAACCGTGGCGCCGACATTTTCGGTCCACGCAAATAATTTCCAGGTCGTCGTCGTGGTATCAAATGCGACGCGCACAAAATCCAGCGGCGGATCGATCGTCGCGCCATAATTCTGATACGGCGTGCTGCCGACCTTGTAGCTGAGAAGACCGTCGCTGGTGAAATGCTGGCCGTCGGTCGAAGTGGCGTGCGTGAATGCGCCGAGCGCCGAGGTCGCCGGAAAGTTGGGATCGTTATTGGCGAGTACCCACAGATGATAGAGCTGCGTAGATGGTTCGTAGACGACGGTGTTGCGCAACGAACTGCCGCCAGAGGTCAGATCTGTACCAAGCCGGATGCCGTTGAGACGCACCGGGCATGTGTTGGTAGGAAATTTGGGAGCCGCAGCCGAAGCCGCACTGGCGCCGAAACAACAACAAAAAATCAGCGCGACACGAAGTCGGGCCCGGAAGGCAGTCATTGGCATTGGCTTAACTCGGTAGTTAATTACAAAACGTGATCAACACTTCGGCAATCCGCGATCGAGTGTGGGCCACTTTTTCGCGAAAGTGAAGCAAACATCATGCCGCGCTGTGCGCTGCGTACGGGTACAGCACGTGACTTGCCAAAAACTATCGCGAGCGGGGCCATTGCAAAATCTGTCGTAAAACGCTCCAGCAGCAGCCACAACGGCCGGATTGAATCGCTTCGTTTCTCAGCATGAATTGCTTACGACGTCGACTCAGGCAGCCCCGCGATACGCCCCATGAACTGACGGTAATAACGCAATTCGTCGATCGAATCGCGCACATCGGAAAGTGCCGTATGGTTGGATTCCTTGGTAAAACCCTTGCCGATTTCCGGCGCCCAACGCCACGCCAATTCCTTGATCGTCGAGACATCGAGATTGCGATACATGAAAAACCGTTCGAGCCGCGGCATCAAGCGATGCATGAAACGTCGATCCTGGCAGATCGAATTGCCGCACATCGGCGACTTGCCACGACCAGCAAAACGCACGAGAAACCCCACCGTCAGCGCTTCGGCGGTAGCGATATCGATCGTCGAATCAAGCACTCTTTGCCATAACCCGGATTTGCCGTGCTGGTTGCGATTCCAGTCGTCCATCGCTTCGAGTCGCGCGAGATCGTGGCGGATCGCAAACTCCGGCCCCTCGGCGATGATGTTGAGATTCTTGTCGGTCACGACCGTGGCGATTTCGAGTATCGAATCGGTATCGGTATTCAGCCCGGTCATCTCCAGATCGATCCAGATCAGATTGTCATCGCTGGGAAAAGGTGGCTGCAAACTCATTGAAACTCCAAAATAAAAATCAAGCAACCGTGTGCTCGAAGCAAACCAATTATGACGAACTCACGGCAGATCTGTCTGCAGTGCCGAGCAAGCCCGTGATCTGCGCGGCTAATCCCGACCAGCGTTGCGCAGGACTGCCGATCGCCGCGCGCAATACGCTCTCGCTGCCAATCACGATCAATTGCTTTCGCGCGCGACTCAGCGCCGTATACAACCACTCGCGCGTCAGCAACGGATGCGGCTGCGGTGGCAGCAATACCAGCACGGTATCGTATTCCGAGCCCTGCGCCTTGTGCACAGTCATCGCGTAACCGAGTTCAAACGCGGGCAACTGATTCGCCGACAATCCGCGCACACCATGCTGCGTATCGGCAAACCACGCGCGCAATCGTTGCTGCGTATCGATCAGCAACACGCCGCTGTCTCCATTGTACAAACGCAGCGCGTGGTCGTTCTCGGTGATCAATAGCGGCGCGGACGGAAAATGCGGCGGCAACGATTGCCATGCCTTCAGACCAAGCTGCGCGCGCGCTATCGAAGCATTCAGCGCGCGCGTTCCCCACGGCCCTTCGCGCAACGCACCGAGCACACGAAAATGCGCCAGCGCATTCAACGCTTGTTCGGGCGTCGCGGCAGTTTGCAGCGGCGCGTATTTTTGCGTGGCAATCTGCAGTGTCTGCGCGAGCGCATCGTTCTGTTCGTGCTCATGCCAGACGACGCCACTGCCATGCCGCAAGATCTCGCAGGCGCGATCCGTATCGCCGTCGCGTACTGCCTCGACCAGTTGCGCGATACTGCCGCCCGCGCTGAAACGGTGACTGTGCGTGAGCGTGACCATAGCGTCGCCGAATCGCGCGGTCGCATCCGACGTAATTTCCGTGGCAGCTCCGGTCAGCGCAGCGATGTCAGCTGCAGCTTGCGGCGAATACCGATTCTGCACATTGAACGCGCGCAGTTCGGACAGCACATTACCGATCTCGATCGATGCGAGTTGATCCGGATCGCCGAGCAGGATCAACCGCGCATCGCGTGGCAACGCATCGAGCACACGCGCCATGCTCGGCAAGTCGATCATCGACGCTTCATCGAGCACCAGCACATCCAGCGGCAGTGGATTTTTGCGATCGTAACGCGGCGTGCTGCTATGCGGACGCATGCCGAGCAGGCGATGCAAAGTAGTCGCCTCGCGCGGCAAACTCGCGCGCAATTCATCCGACACCGGCAGCTCGGCGAGATCGCGCTGCAAGCTGTCACTCACGCGCCGCGCCGCCTTGCCGGTGGGCGCGGCGAGCGCGATGCGCAGCAATTTTTCTTGTGGTTCCAGCTCGCGTTGCACTGCGTTCAACGGCGGCGAAGTCTGTTGTGCGATCAATACCAGCAGGCGCAACACGGTCCAGGTTTTGCCGCTGCCGGGACCGCCGAGAATCACCGTGAGGTTCTGGCGCAATGCCAGCGCCGCCGCCACTCGCTGCCAGTTTGGCGTCGTGGTCGCGCTGGCCGGAAATAACCGCTCGATTTGTTCGCGCAGCTGCAACGATTCGAACGCCACGGGATTACCGCAAACACGCCGCAGCAGATCTTCGGCGATACGTCGTTCGTATTCGAAATAACGTCGCAAATAGAGATTTATACCATCGCAGATCAGCGGCGACTCGGCACCGGAATTGCTTACCAGACCACTCGCGCACAATCGCTCGTGCAGCTGTGCGGTCGTGCCGGAAAAGCCACGATCATTCGGCGATGAAGAGTCCAACGCATCGCATAGCTCCTGCAACGGAAGGCAGCTGTGTCCTTGCTGCACGGCGGCGGAAAGTTGCGCGATCAATTCGCGTAACCACGGCTCGCGCATTGAGCTGCGATGCATCAACGAATCTGCCAGCGCGTAGTCGAACGCACTCGGCAAACCGATCGATCCAAGAACATTGTGATCAGGTACCGTCTGCATATTCATTCGCCATCGAACCACTGATCGAGCGCTTCGACAAGATCCGTCGATGGTTGTTGATGCACCACGCCGGCACCCGCGTTTGCCGTGTTCAGGCCACGCACGAACACATATAACGCGCCGCCCAGCAACTCGGTGCGATAACGCGCACCGAGCCGCAGACGCAGATAGCGATGCAACGCCACCTGATAAATCAGCGCCTGCAAATCGTAACGATGTTGCTCCATCGCCTGCGCAAGTCGCGGCGGCGCATAGTCACGCGCATCCGGGCCGAGCCAGTTGCTCTTGTAGTCGAGCACGTAAAAACGCCCTTCATGGGCCAGCGTGAGATCGATAAAACCATTCATCAAGCCTTGCAATGCGACGCCCGCAGAACCCAATACCTGCAACGCGGCAGCGTACTCCGGGTAACGTTGTGCAAGATCGATCAATACCGCGGACGCGCCGCTTGCCAGTCGGAAATGAAACTCCATTTCTGCCACTCGCGATTGCGGCGACAATGTGCGCAAGCGCAAACGCGGCAGCAATTCCGCATCGAGCGTTGCACGCACCAGCGCGAGGAATTGCGCCTCGCTCGCAGCAGCAAATCCTGCGCGTTGCACCTGCTCGGCAACGATGCGCCGTAGTGCAACCACATCGTCGCTGCTGAAGTCGATGCGTTCGAGAATCTGATGCAGGCATTCGCCGAATTCGGCACCACGCAACAGCGAGGATACCGACGCGGAAACTTCACCGAGCGCGACCGATGTTTCCACCACCGCATCGTGATCGGCCGCGTGCGTCACATGCATGCCTTGCACGAGGCGCGTGAAACTCAAAGTGCGCCGCGCATCGAACAACGAACGTATGAATGGCCGCGCGTGCAGCGGTATCGAATCGACTTGCGCAAACCAGCGTTCTGCAGAAAGTTCGGGTAAGGCACAGACATCGATCGCGCCATCACTATCATCGCGCAAACGAGCCAATCGATCGGCCATGATGGCCTCGTCCGGTGTTGCGATCGCATGGCGATTGTCCGCGGTCGCGGGGTCGAGCAGGCGCAGCAACGGCGAATACGCGCCGGCATCGGTGTTGCCCCAAACCAGGTACAAACGATTGATCGCACGCGTGCATGCCACGTACGCCAGACGAATCGATTCGGCGTAATTTTCCAGCTCGCGCTGACGTGCGCGCGCCGCCAATTTTGGTGTACCGAGATCGGCCACGACACGATAATTTTCATCGTGACTGATCACTGGAACCTGCACCGCATTTTTTTTGTTTTTTCCTTTCCACAAAAACGGCGCGAACACGATCGGATATTCCAGTCCCTTGCTGGAATGAATGGTGACAACCTGCACCGCTTGCGCATCACTGTCGAGGCGCAACAATTGCGCCTTGTTTTCGGTATCCGGCGCCAGTCGATGCTGTTGCAACCATGCCAGTAGCGCGACGGGCCCGGCGCACTTCGTGCTCGCTTCATCCAACAGTTCGCCAAGTTGCAGGTAATTCGCGATGCGTCTTTCGCCATCGTGCAGCGGCAACAAGCGTGGTGCCGCTGCACGCAATATTTCGAGAATCAGGCTCAGCACGCCTTGTTCGCGCCAGCGCGTTGCGAGTGCGGCGAACTGCAGCAAGGTGATTTCCCAGCCCTCATCGCTGGCATCGAGTGCCTGCAACGCGCCGGCGTCTAGGCCGAACAAAAGCGTCGTCAAGGCTGCGCGCAGTTTCGGCGCGCGCGTCGGTTCGAGCAATGCGCGCAACAGCAAGATCAGCTCATGCGCTTCGTCGCTCGCAAACACGCTTTCACGCGCTCGCCGCGAAACCGCAACACCGCGCGAACGCAATGCAGTCTCGACTAGCAACGCCTGTTTTTGACTGACCACCAGCACGGCGATATCACCGGCGCGCAGACCGCGCTGCGCAATCGCCGCCCCAGGCAGATCGAGCACAATTTGCTGTTTCGCACCGGCCTGCAACAGGCGCACGATTTCGCTCGCCACGCTGCCGGCGATTTTCTGCTCAAGCCTGCCGACCGTGGCGATGGTGATCTTGCTCTTGCGCGTATCGCGCAATTCGTCGGTCACCTCGGCATGCCAGAACGTCAGCGGTGGCGCACTCGGATGCAGCCAACGCCCCTGTTTCGGACCACCGGCCTGCACGTCGCGCCAAGGAATAAAGTCGACCACAAACGTGCGCGGATCACGGAACAACTGGTTGAGCGCCTTGCTCAGTGCGGGTTCGGAACGATAATTGGTATCGAGCGTGAACACTTGCGCTTGCGCGTCCTCGCGCGCCGCGGCGTAGGCAAATATGTCGCCGCCGCGAAACCCGTAGATCGCCTGCTTGGCGTCGCCGATCATCAGCAGCACGCCGCGCTCAGCATAAACACGACGGAAGATGGCGTATTGGCGCTGATCCGTATCCTGGAATTCATCCACCAACGCGACCGGATAACGATCGCGCAAACGTGTCGCGAGGCGCTCGGCATCATCGCCGCAAAGCGCATCGTGCAATCGACCGATCAGACTATCGAAACCCAGCGATACGCTGATTTCCTCGTGGCGTTTCATCTCGGCGCGCACATAGTCGCTGGTTTCCACCAGCAGCTTTGCCGCATGCATTTGCAGTATGGATTCCGCGCATTCCGACAACTCGCCGAGCGCAGTCAATAACGCATCCTGCGGCAACGGTTTGCCTTTTTCGCGCGCCGAGGCATTCTGATTTTTTTCGAGCATTTCGGGTCGAAAAATATTGCCTGCTTCGGGAAACAAAACGAGCGCATGGCCTTGCGAAAAATAGTCGTCGAGTTCACTGCAAACGGTTTGCAGAGTCGCTGCATCCATGCCACTAGCCTTGGCGCGCGACATGCCATACGTCTTGTCGGCGAACAGCGTTTCGATATGCGCGGGCGCTTCGGCCGACCACAGGTTGCGTGCATAGGCGAAAGCGCGCTGCATCGTGTTTTCGAGCGAACGCAATTCATGCGCAGGATCGCGTGGCGCACGCGCGTAATCGGGAAGAGTAACAAGATCGCGAATCGCCTGCGCCAATGTCTGCGGTTGATCGAAACAACGCAGCAGCCAGCCGCTGCGGATCGGATCATCGGCATGAATTTCGCGTCGCCAGAAATCTTCGACGAAACGCAGCCGCAACGCGACTTCGTTACCCGGCTCGCTCAGGCGCAACGGCACGCCGCCATCCAGCGCAAATTCCGCCAGCACACGACGGCAATAACCATGGATCGTATGAATCGCCGCCTCGTCGAAACCCGGCACCGCCAGATCGAGCAACAAGGCAATTTCATCACGGCTGATATCGAGCGCCGCGCAGTTGGCGATGATGCCATCGAGCAACTTTTGATCGGTCGAATCAGCGACAAATTGAACCTTCGTGTCTGTCGACAAGTTCGCCAGACACGTACGCATCCACACCAGTCGGGCACGAATGCGAGTACGTAATTCGTCCGCCGCCGCTTCGGTAAACGTAACTACCAGAATCTGCTGCACTGGCAAACGTCGTTCGAGCAGCAGCCGCAGATAAAGCCACGCGATGCTGTAGGTTTTTCCGGTGCCGGCACTGGCTTCGACCAGGGTCGTGCCGGTCAGCGGCGCAGTCAGCAATTGCAGCGGCTGAACGTTCATGTCTCGTCACTCGCAGTGCTGCAATCGAGTAGCGGCATGAAGATCGTTTGCGCCAGTGTTTCGAATTCCGCGTCAATCAGCGGTTCGCGTCCGCGCGCAAGCAATGCAACATGCGCATCGAGATATTCGCCGCGTTGATGTTCGTTGCCGTACCAGCTTTCGATTGCCGCGGCATGCGCATCCTTGGCCTTGCGCTGCGCGACGGCAAACGCATATTGCGATTCCGGAAACAACGGCAGCAGCTCGGCAAAACTGCGCCGATAAATATCGATCAGCACGCGCAATATTTCTATCGCTTCCGGCACCGACAATCGCGCGAATGTCGCGGCTTCAATGCGCGCTTTTTTGATACCGAAATAAACCGGTTTTGCATCAACGGCGTAGGCATTCACCGCACTCAATACGAGATGCATCAACCACGCCGACAGGTGATCGCGCGCGCGCAAGCCGCCGACGCGATGGTTCAACAGACCCGCGCCGTGCGCAGAATTCCAGGTCATATCGAGCGTGAAACCAGCGATGTCCAGCACAGCGGTTTTCTGCGCATCCGGATCGGAATTTAGTGAGAAATGGCGCAGCTCTTTGGCAAGATCGTTGAGCGACTCGCGATGCGCGGCATAAACACTTCCTGCCGTTGGCCCGGCGGGAAAGAGGCCGGCGAGACGTAAACTATCTGGCAAAGTTTCGGGTAACGATCCGTGCTTTAGCGAGAGCTCCAGCATCGCGACCCGTGCGTTGTAGCCGCCCAGACCGTCCAGCACAAACGTTTCATCGTCCTGGATTTCCGCGCTATCGTCGTAAAGATCGATGCCAAGACGATCGTGCAATTGCACGCGCGCCGGATGCGAAAAAAAGCGCTGCAGATCGGCGAGTGTGATCGCAACCGGCGCATCTGCTTCAGCATACGATGACCGATTATCGGCAAACCGCGGCATGGGCGCCGCTATCGGTTCACTGCGCGCCGCAGGCAACCATTCGTCGGCAAAACTCTGCAAGACATTGGCTGCGGAAAAATACTCGCGCGCAAACGGATGCAAAGGATGTCGGCGCAACAAGGCCGCATGCACTTTTTGCATGCGATCTTCGCTGGCATCGGCTTCTACAACGCCCCTAAAAAATTCCAGCAACTCGTCGATCAACGCCGACGGCGGACGCGGCTGCCCATCTTCGGCACGGCGGTCGATATAACTCAGATGCACACGATCGCGCGCGGCGAGCAAGGCTTCGAGAAAAAGATAACGATCGTCGTCGCGGGTATTGCGATCACCGAGACGCACATGTTGGCGCATCAGATCAAAACTGTTCGGCGTCGCGATGCGCGGAAATTCGCCATCATTCATGCCAAGCAACGCAACTACACGGAATGGCACCGCACGCAGCGGTACGAGCGTGCAGAAGGTCACGCCATCGCCCGGAAAACGGCTGAACGAGCCAGGCTCGGCAAGTTGTTCATCGAGCGCCTCGCGCATGGCCGCAAATGCAATCGGCTGATCGAGCAACGCGCGTTCGGCGTTCGTCGCGAGCGCACCAAGCGCGGCGCGCAATCCGGTCAATGCCTCAACGGCTTCACTATCGTCCGTCGCGGGCAGGAAAAAATCATCGAGTGCGGCCAACAATAATTGTTGCCATTGCGCCATCGTTTGCGGATGTGTCAGGCGCTCGCGCAACTGCTGCAAACTTTGCAACAACGTCGCGAGCTTGCCGAGCGCCTGCACGTACTGGCCTTCGATATCGGCAATCGGCGCGACGCCGCGCCAGACGTCGATATCGTCACCCAGTGCGTAACCCGCGAGCAGGCGATCCAGCCCTTCGCGCCAGGTGTGTTCACTAAAATCGCCGACACCCAGATCGGCGCGAAACGATGCGTCCAGACCCCAGCGGATACCGGCAGCTTCGATCCATTGTGCGAGGCTCACTTTTTCCTGCTCGCTGATATCGAAACAACGCATCACCGGCGTCTGACTCAGGAACCCGAGAACTTCGCTCGCGCTGAAACGCCACTGCGGCAAATCCAGCAACGCGCGAAATCCCTGCAGCACCACGTGCTCAGCAAGCAATGCGCGATCGGCGATACGAAACGGAATCTGGCGCGACGCCGGCTGCGATACAAACACCGCGGAGATCGCACTTGCGTAGTCATCGATGCGTGGCACCATCACGACCACATCGCGCGGCATCAGGCTCAGATTTTCACTAAACGCATCAAGCAAAACATCGTGCAAAGCTTCGACTTCGCGCAGCCGATTTGCACACGCGTGAATCTGTAAACTGCGATCGGTAGCGTTCGGCAATGGCGTGCATTGCTCCGGCTCAAGCAATAACAAACTGCGCTGCAATCGTGTCAGCAAACTATCGCCGGGCATCAACTCGAAGGCATCGGTTTCCTGCAGCGTTTCGTCGTTGTGCAATCGTTGCAGAAAATCCCGACCAGGTTTGCCCCACGATGCCAGCAATGGATGGCCGACATCGTGATAGGCGCTGCGATCCGGCAAACCGAGTTGCATCCAGCGCGCGCGATAACGTGCCAGATCGCGCTCAGCGGTGAGATCGCCCCAATAATGCAGGCTGTAGTTGAGCTGGTACAAACGCACATCGCGCGCCGCGGACAACCAGCGCAACACATCCAGATGCACGGGTGCAAGTTGGCTCAGGCCGAAACCGTGAATCACGGTCGGCAGGACAAAATCAGAATCAAGCTGCAAGCTTGCAGGCTGCTGTAACAGGCGCTGAAACAACGCCGCGCGATGCGGCTCGCTAACTTGTTGTACTAGTGCGATCCACAGTTTCTGCTGCCAGATTTCGTCCTCGCCGAGATCGAGCAATCGGCCTTTTTCCCAAGCCAGCAACCAGTCGCCGCGATACACAAGATATTTGTCGTAAGTATCGGCAAGGCGTGCCGCGAGCGGATAAAGCCGCGTCGAATTATTGTCGCCGGCGAGATAGCGTTGCAGCGGTGCAAACTCGGCGCGATCGAGCAACGTCGGCAACAGTTGCACGATGCGCCAGACCAGCACCTCACGCGCATACACCGATTCACGCGGCGCAGGTGAGAGTCGCGCCGCGAGCACACGCCATGCGAATACCGCAGGCAGGACAAAATCGATATTGGCGCAAATGCCGATGTGTTCGGCCAGCCAGCGGCGCAGCCAGCGCGCCATGCCGGGATGCGGCACCAGCACGATCACCGGCTGCAACGGCGCATCGTCGGTTGCCTGCATTAGCGCCTGCGCAAGTTGTGCGGCCAGCACTTCGAGTCGATTGCTCTGGATCAGTTCGATGACGAGTTTTCCGATGGTCGATGCGCCGCAGCAGCATGCGCAGATGCCGCGTGGCGCGATCATGATATGCGATCTTGGCAGGTCCTGATCGCAGCGCATGAGACGCCCGCCGCACCAATATTTGTGGCGGCTTGCTAACCCTGCCCGCCCGCATGCTGCGTTACACCGACTTATGTCATTCCACCCCCTTACCGCAGGCACCGATTTCCCTTACTCTGCCCGCCCTATGGCGGAAGAAACGACGGACGAGCAATTGATGCTGGCTTACGCGCAAGGCGACATGCGCGCTTTCGAGACGCTGTATCAGCGTCATCGCGGCATGTTGTATCGGTTTATCTTCCGCAGTGCGAACAATCGCGCCACCGCGGACGAAATGTTTCAGGAAACCTGGAGCCGCCTGATCGCGGCGCGCGCGCGCTATCGGCCCGAGGCGAAATTCAGCACGTATTTGTTGCAGATAGCGCAAAATCTGATCGTGGATAGTTATCGTCGCAATCGCCCGCAGGCCGGGGTTGAAGAAACTGAGGAAATCATGCGCACGCTGGATGCGCCGGAGTCCGAGCAGCCCGAGCGTGTGTTATCGGAGTTCGAGCAACGCCGCGGCTTGCAGCGCGTCCTTGAGGATCTTCCGGCGGAACAGCGCAGCGCATTTTTGCTGCGCATCGAAAGCGGTTTGGGCCTTGAAGAAATCGCCAGAGTCACAGGTGCGGGCCAGGAAACCGTGAAATCGCGGTTGCGTTATGCGCTGGCCAAGATTCGCGAGAGGATCGGCGCATGAGCAGCTCGCACGATAACGATCGCGAGATCGAGGAATTCCTCGCGCAGTCGCGTTCGCCGCTGGTCGATCTGTATCACAAACTGCCGCAGCCGCAGCCGGATGCGCCACTCGATCAGCGCGTATTGCAGCTGGCACGCCAAGCTCTCGCAGATGACGCCGCAGCGCTGTCGCATCCCGCGAAAAAACCGACGCGGCGCTACAAGCCGTCGCGTTGGCCGATCGCTTTTGGGTCGGCAGCGAGTGTCGTATTCGCGGCGACCTTGGCCCTGCATTTCGGCAAGGAAACATGGCAAGCGCAGGATCATGCGCCGGCAGGTGCTGCAGCAACTTCCGCCAATGATGTGATCCATGTGCGCAGCATCGATTTGCCCGCGGCGAAATCTGTGGTGAGTGATTCGGTGCCAGCGCCAATGCAGCCCGCGGCATCTGCGATGTCTACGGCAAAACCCGAGGCTGCCGATGCTGCAGCCATGAACAGCGCAACTTATGCGCACAAGAAAACGCAGTCGGTAAGTCAAACCGCACCTGCCGCTGCGGCCCCAACGCTCGCTCTGGAAAATCCCGATAGCGACAAGGCAGCAAAGCCAAAACTGGAGGCAGCCGAAATCACCAGCTCGAATGTCCGGCGTGCGGATGCGGAAAACGCATCACCAGTCGCGACACTGGGATCAGAACACGAAGCAGCCAGACAACGCGCAACACTCGCAGCTCCGGGCCGCGAGAATCAGACACGAGACGAGCGTGACGCGGTCGAACGGAAACTCGATATTGCGACCGGCCGTGATGCGGCGATGCGCGCGCGAAATAATGCCGACGCGACAAGACCACAAGTTGCCGGCGCGATGCAGCAATCTTCACCGCCAGTCGCTGCCGCACCAGCACCGGCCGTAGGCAGAACAGCGCCGATGCAAGCTGGCGGCGCCGCTAGCGCAATCGCTAACAATGCGGCAAGTCCAACCGCTGCGGCACCCGCATCGATCATCGGCCCCGATGCATGGATCGCGAATATCCGCGCGCAATTACTAGCCGGAAAATCCGACGACGCCGTGCGTAATCTGAAGCTGTTCCATGAGAAATATCCGAACTACGAATTGACGCCGGATTTGCGCCAGCTGCTGCCGTGAGTCCGTGGGCATGAGCGAGCTGCGTTACACGCTGGTTGCCAATGCCACGTTGTTGCAGGAGATAAAAAAAAGCCGTTTTATCGCCCACGCCGCGCACGTTTCCACGCCCGATGCAGCCTTGGCTTTTCTCGAACAGATTCGCGCCAGCGATGCCACGCACCATTGCTGGGCCTACCGCGTCGGCCAGCAATATCGATTCAACGACGATGGCGAGCCGTCCGGCACTGCCGGCAAACCGATACTCGCCGCTATCGACGGCCAGCAACTCGACGATGTTGTGGTCGTTATCATCCGCTATTTCGGTGGCATCAAACTCGGTGCCGGCGGCCTGATGCGTGCATATGGCGGATGCGCGGCGGAATGCCTGCGACTCGCGCCCAAGACCGCCATCGTCGATAAAATCGAAGTCATGATTTCCTGCGATTTCCACGCGCTGGCATTGATCCAGTCGCGCCTACGCGAGATGCAGGTGGAAACTTTCGCCGAAGATTTCGGCAGCGACGGCGTGCGCCTGCATCTCCAACTGCCAAGCGAACGACTCGATGCCGTACGCAACCTTCTCAGCGATATCACGCGCGGACGCGGCACGCTGCGGCAACTTTGAAAGTTGACACTTTCTCGCGACCTTGAATTCCGCTGCTTCGCCCGCAGAATTCTTGCACCCCACTTCGCCGCACAGCAAACCCCATGAGCGATATCGATAGCGATCCGCGCCCTGCCCGTCGCCTGAGTTCGCTAGGCCTGCTGCTGCCGTTTCTCACGCCATATCGCAAACTGGTTGCGGGCTGGCTTGGATTTCTCGTAGTTTCTTCCGCGGCCACCTTGGTGCTGCCGCTGGCGGTGCGCTACATGATCGATCACGGCTTTGCGCAATCCGACGCGGGCACGATCAATCGTTATTTCCTGGCCCTGTTCGGTGTTGCAGTGGTGCTCGCGCTGGCGACGGCGCTGCGCTTTTTTTTCGTAACCCTGTTGGGCGAAAAAGTCGTCGCCGATCTGCGCCAACGTTTGTACAGCCATCTGCTCGAACTGGATATCGGCTTCTACGAAAGCACGCGTGTCGGTGAACTCACGTCGCGTCTCGGCAGCGATACCGAACTCGTGCAGACCGTCGTCGGATCGAGTCTTTCGATTGCGCTGCGCAGCGTGGTGATGGTGATCGGCGGCGCGGCCGCACTGGTGTTGACGAGCCCGCATCTTGCCGCGATGACGGCGCTGGTGATTCCGCTGGTGATCCTGCCGATCGTATTGTTCGGCCGGCGCGTGCGCGGATTGTCAAAGCAGAATCAGGATCGCATCGCCGATGCTTCGGCGGTGGCCAACGAAACCCTTAACGCCATGCATGCAGTGCAAGCGTATGCGCGTGAATCAGTCGAAGCCGCGCGCTACAACACCGCGATCGCACGCGCTTTGGCCACGGCCCGCGCGCGTATCGGCGCACGCGCGTGGCTCACGGCGATGGTGATCCTGCTGATCTTCGGCGCGATCACGCTGGTGCTATGGCTGGGCGCCAAATCGGTGATCGCGGGCGATCTGCAATCCGGCGTGCTCAGCCAGTTCGTGCTGTACGCGGTGATCTCGGCGAGCTCGGTCGGTGCCTTGACCGAGGTCTGGGGCGAGGTGCAGCGCGCCGCCGGTGCACTCGAACGCATCGGCGAATTGCTTGGCGTGAAATCCAGCATCGCCTCGCCTGCACAACCCGTTATCCTGGCAACGCCCTTGCGCGGCGAAATCCGTTTCGAGCATGTCGAATTCGCTTATCCGGCGCGTCCCGAATTACCGGCGCTGCATGATTTCAACCTGACCATCCAACCCGGTGAAACCGTGGCTTTGGTGGGTCCATCGGGCGCCGGCAAAAGTACGGTGTTCAGTCTGTTGCTGCGCTTTTACGATGCCCAGTCGGGAAATCTGAGCATCGATGGCGCAGAGTTGCGCACGCTGGATTTGCACGAGCTGCGCCGTTCGATCGCGATGGTGCCGCAGGACACGGTGATTTTCGGCGCGAGCGCGGCCGACAATATCCGTTTCGGCCGGGTCGATGCGAGCGATGAGCAAGTGATCGCCGCCGCGCGTGCGGCCGAGGCGCATGAATTCATCAGCGCCCAGCCGGAAGGTTATGCGACGTATCTCGGCGAGCGTGGTGTGCGCTTGTCCGGCGGCCAGCAACAACGCATTGCGATCGCGCGCGCGATCCTCAAGGACTCACCGATCCTGCTACTGGACGAAGCGACCAGTGCGCTCGATGCGCAATCCGAAGCGGCCATCCAGAGTGCGCTGGAACGCCTGATGCACGGACGCACGACGGTGGTGATCGCGCACAGGTTGGCCACGGTACTCAAGGCCGACCGCATTGTCGTGCTTGATCATGGCCGCATCGTCGCCAGCGGCACGCACGCAGAATTGCTGCGCGAAGGCGGCTTGTACGCCGAACTCGCGCGCCTGCAATTTGCAGCCTGACACGACCGTTTGTGTAGTTAAAAACGCCCCACGCAAGCGGGGCGTTCCGACAGTTTTGCGGTTATAAAACCGGCACCACGCCCGCTGCCTGCGATCCCTTTGGCCCCTGCACCACTTCAAAGCTGACTTTCTGCCCTTCCTTCAACGTTCGGAACCCCTCCGAAGTTATCGCCGAGTAGTGCACAAACACATCTTCTGTGCCATTTTCCGGAGCGATAAAACCAAACCCCTTGGCATCGTTGAACCATTTCACTGTACCAGTAAGCATCTTGAAACCTCATTCCCAGGTTGAACAAGTGCAACGGCAGTGACGACGTAACTGCATTCCCCTGCCGCCCGTCAAAGCCTTGCACAGCCTGAGTATATCAGCGCATTTACAAAAAAATACACTATGGCACTTGACAAGCGGAAAGATCATACGAAACGTTTCGTGGATCGACACTCTCAGGCATGTAGTTGCCGGAAAGTGCCACCATTAAAGCGGGTGTATGGACAGCGCCTTTCGGTGATGACACGACCGGACGCCAATGCCACAGCAGATTCCAGAGTTTTCGGGCGATCGTCGGATAACGTGGCTGCGCCACTCATCCGACCTACCGGTCAACGGCAATGGAGCCTGGTTACTGCTTCAATGCCAACAATGCCGCAATCAGACTCGGCACCTGCGCGGTCACGGCTTCGAGATTGGCATAGATTTCCGGCAGGCTGACTTCGGTTTGATCGCCACATCCCGCGGCCCAGTTGGCGACCAGCGCAACGCAGGCGTAGTCGAGTTCCAGCTCGCGCGCGAGCGCCGCTTCAGGCATGCCAGTCATGCCGACAAGATCACAACCGTCGATACGCATGCGCGCGATTTCGGCACGCGTTTCCAAGCGCGGGCCTTGCGTCGCGCCATAGACGCCATCAGGTACCACTGAAATATCGGCGTTGCTCGCGGCCAATACCAGCGCCTGACGCAGGCTTAGCGAATACGGTTCGCTGAAATCGATGTGCTTGACCTCAACGCCTTCGACATCGCAAAAACTCGTGAAACGACCATGCGTGTAATCGACGATCTGATCCGGCACGGCGATCACGCGTGGGCCCATGTCAACGCGAATACCGCCGACCGCATTGATGCCGATCACGCGTTGCGCGCCGAGCTCATGCAGCGCCCATAGGTTGGCGCGGTAATTCACGCGATGCGGAGCGATCGTGTGATTCTCGCCGTGCCGCGCAAGAAACGCCACGCGTTTGCCACGAAAATCGCCGAGCACGATGTCCGCCGACGGCGCGCCAAATGGCGTGTCGATCGCGCGCTTTTCGATATTTTCCAGGCCCGGAAAACGATACAGGCCAGTGCCGCCGATCACTGCGAGATCAAGACTCATGCGTCGTTCCTCAATGCGTAAATGGCCGGCAGATTTCTGCCCTGCTCGTAATAGTCCATGCCGTAACCGAAGACATACCGATCCGGCACTTCGACACCGACATAATCGGCGCTCAAATCCGACACACAACGGCCGTGCTTCTTTTCGCACAACACGACAATCAGCACGCGCTTGGCGCCCTGATCGAGGCAAAAATCGCGGATCGCCTTGAGCGTATAACCTTCGTCCAGAATGTCATCGACCAGCAACACCGTGCGGCCTTGCAGGCTCAGCCGCGGTTGCTTGAGCCAGAGCAAATCATGGCCGCGTGTGCCGCCGCGATAACGCGTGGCATGCACGTAGTCGAATTCGAGATCGGTGCTAACCGCCAACGACAACGCACCGGCGAAAATCAGCGCACCGTTCATCACGGTCAGGAATACTGGAACCTCGCCGTGCAAATCGCTCGTGATCGCTATACCGAGGCGCTCGATCGCGGCGCTCAACGCGGCTTGATCGAACAGACAGTCGGCGCTGCGCACGGCCTCGGCCAGCGGTGGATGGTCAGTCATTGATGTACTCCGTTATGCCGTACGCGCGGCATCGAGTGCCGTCACGCGAGTGATAAATGCCGCACGTTGCGGGTTGTCCTGCAATGCCGTCCAAGTGGCTGCGAGTTTGCCTTGCAGCAGCGCAACTTTTGCTGAATCGCACGGCGGTTGACCGGCGATCGCGGCAATCGCTTCGGCGACAAGAGCAGGTGCGCAGACCAGCACGATATCGCAGCCGGCATCAAGATGTGCCGTGATGCGCGCGGCAATACCACCGACCGATTCTGCCGCCGCCATGCCGATATCGTCGCTGAAAACCAGGCCGCGAAATCCGAGCTGGTCGCGCAGGATATCCTGAATCCAGATCCGCGAATAACCCGCCGCGAGTGGATCGACCGCGGGATAGGCGACATGCGCCATCATCACTGCTTCAGCGCCGGCAGCGATCGCATCGATGAACGGCAGAAGGTCGACGGTACGCAACTGATCGAATGTGCGTGGATCGCTGGCGTCGTCGAAATGCGTGTCTTCGAGCACCGAGCCATGCCCCGGATAATGCTTGATTGTCGCCGCCATGCCAGCTAGACGCATGCCGCGCAGGTACGCCAGTCCGAGTTCGGAAACGATCGCCGGATCGGCATGAAAGGCACGCTCGCCGATCGCGCGATTGCCACGCTGCAAATCCAGCACCGGCGCATAACTCAGATCGATATCGAGCGCACGCATTTCACTGGCCATTAGCCACGCGTGTTCTTCGCTCAACGCAATCGCAGCGCTACGGTCGCGCTCGTACAATTCACCGAGACGCGCCAATGCAGGCAGGCGCGTGAAGCCGGTACGGAAGCGCTGCACCGGGCCGCCTTCCTGATCGACCGCAATCAGAAACGGATCGGTGCGCAGTTCGCGAATCTGCTCGATCAATACACACACCTGTTCGCGATCCGCGAAGTTGCGCGAGAACAGAATCACGCCACTGACCTCGGGTGCGCGAATCCAGTCATACTCATGCGCCGCGAGTTGTTTGCCTTCGATACCGATCAACAGCATGGTGTTTCCTGTAATCCTTTTGTGGCCACTTTATTCGCCGAGTTTTTCCGATGCACTCCAATGTGCATACGGATGCCGCAGCAGATTGACGTTGTAATAACGTGGCAGATTGCTGACTTCCCGCCCCAGCCACGCGGGTTTCGGATAGGGCTGATCCTCGGCGTCGAGCTCGAGTTCGGCGACAATCAATCCGGTGTTCGCACCACTGAATTCATCGACCTCGAATATGAAACCATCGAGTTCGACATAGTGCCGTTGTTTCTCGACCAAGCCTTCGCAAAGTGTCGCCAGCATCACCAGCGCATCGTCCACTGGAATCGGGTATTCGTATTCCTGCCGCGATACGCCGAGCGTCACCGATTTGACGTTGAGCCACGCCTGCTCGTCGGTCACGCGCACGCGCACCGAGCTATTCGCGCTGGTCAATCCCGCAACATTGGAGAGATACCCTTGTTCGATGCGCTCGATACGACTCGTTTGCGCGCGCCATGCCTCACCGACAACCAGAAACTTGCGTTCAATTTCCATAGCCATGACGTGTCTCGCCCCCTATGCGTACACATGAAAACTCAGCGTTCAAACAGCGCAATCGATTCAACGTGCGCGGTATGCGGAAACATGTCCATCACGCCGGCGGCGCTGAGTTTAAAGCCGTGACGTTGCACCAGGATGCCAGCGTCGCGCGCCAGCGAACCCGGATGACATGAAACATATACCACGCGCTGCACGCTACGGCCTGGCAAATACTCCAGAATTTCGGCGGCGCCGGAGCGCGGCGGATCAAGCAGCAGCTTGTCGTATTTCTGTTTGGCCCACGGTGTCGCGCGCTGATCCTCGAACAAATTAGCGCTGAAGAAATCGACGTTGTGCAGATTATTGTGTCGCGCATTCGTATTTGCGCGCGCGACCAGACTCGCCTCGCCCTCCACGCCCGTGACTTGGCCAGCGCGACGCGCCAGCGGCAAGGTGAAATTGCCGAGTCCGCAAAACAGATCAAGCACGCGATCCTTCGGCTGCAGATCTAGCAGGTCGATCGTCTGCGCGATCATCTTGAGATTGATGCCTTCGTTGATCTGGATAAAATCCAGCGGCTTGAATTCGATGTCGATCTCGGAAGCCGGAATGCGGAAACTCAGATGCGCATCTTCCGGCCACAACGCGTGCACGCTGTCGTTGCCGCCGGGCTGCAGGAAAACACCGAGATTTTCGCTCTTGGCAAACGCCAGCAACAGCTCTCTGTCTTTTTCCGACAGCGGCTTGAGATGGCGAAAAATCAACGCGACCAGATCATCGCCCGCAGCGATTTCGATCTGCGGCAGTTCGCGCAATGCATCCATGCCACCGATCAAGGTCGCGAGCGCTTCGATCCGATCACCCACCGCCGGCAGCAGCACTTCGCAACGTTTTATGTCGGCGACAAACTTGCCGTTGTTCTCGCGGAAACCGACCAGCAAACGACCTTTTTTCTCGACGTACTTGACCGACAACCGCCCCTTGCGCCGATAACCCCACGCCAGATCGGTGAGCGGTGCCAGCATATTTGTCGGCGTGACTTTGCCGATGCGTTCGAGATTTTCCAGCAGAATTTTTTGCTTTGCGGCAATCTGTCCTGCCGGCGACAAATGCTGCAACGAGCAGCCGCCGCAGATGCCGAAATGGGCGCAGCGCGGTTCGACTCGATCTGGCGATGCGAGCAGAACTTCCTCGGTCTGCGCTTCATCGAAATGCCGATGCCGCGCATTCATACGCGCAAGTACGCGCTCGCCGGGCAACGCACCGCTGACAAAAATGGCCTTGCCATCGATGTGCGCCACGCCGCGGCCGTCATGGATCAAATCGGTAATTTCGAGTTCAAGCGTTTGCGACACGGTTCCACCAGCAATTGAGAAATAGTGCGTCGCAGTCAATCGTGCTCGACGGTCGAGCATAATATCAGCCGGATCGATACGTTGCTGGCGCAATCGGTGCAGCCTTTGCCGTTCGTACGCACATTCTCAACGAGGTTCAGCCATGTCACGCATTCTGATCGCCGACGATAATCCGCTGAGCCTGCAGTTTCTGCTGGAGGCGATGACGCAGCTCGGCATCGATGCCGATGGCGCCGACGATGGCGCAGCCGCACTCACGCAGGCGAATCGGCAACGTTATGATCTGCTGCTGCTGGACAATCGTATGCCGAAACTCAGCGGCCCCGACGTCTTGAAACATCTGCGCACTATCGGTATCAGCACGCCCGCCATCGCCACGAGCGCCGAAGTCACGCCTGCGCTGCGCGCCGATTTGCTCGCGACTGGATTCGCTCAGGTGCTGGAAAAGCCACTGAGCCTGGCGACGCTCGAAAATGCGCTGCGTCCTTATTTTGCGATGACGTTGATAAAACCAATATCGCCGGAAACTAGCCATATTCCGACCACGGATATAACGAAGTTCGGCCCATTGCTAGACGATGCCGCTGCACTGCCGGGCGTCGGCGGTGACAGGATCATTCTGCATGCGCTGCGACAGTTACTCGTCGACGAACTCGCGGCGATTCCTGACGAATTTGCGCGCTTGGACAAGAGTCGTGATCACGCAGCTTTACGCGAACGCCTGCATCGTCTGCAGGCGTCCGCCGGTTTTTGCGGCGCGAGTGTATTGGCCGCAGCGTGCACTAAACTGCGAAGGTTGATCGATGCACCTGGGAATTCGACGGAAAGCCATATCGAGGAGCTTCGACAAACGGCCGCGGCCACACTTGTCGCGCTGCGTGATTTATCGCGATGAATTGCGCTCCACATCAGCGCGAAAATTCAGTGCGTAAGCCGAATCAATATTCCAGATGCGCGCGCAAGCCGGCGAAACGCGCCGGCCCACGATCGCGGTTATAACCGGGATTGTGGATCAGCTGCAGATCCGGGCTCAGGCTGAAAAATTTCACTGGCTGAAACAAATAATAGGTTTCAACAATTCGCTCGCTGCCATAGTTGAGACGGCCATCGCCGAGCGTAAATCCGCTGCCACCTGCCGCCAAATAATCGCGATGATCCAACGCAAGCTGATTGGTCACGACTCCGATGCCGAGATGATCCTGCGCCCTGCCCCAATGCGTGCCGGATAACTGCGCGCCAAAACTCAGGCTGCGATCCACTTCGGTGAAAGCAAACGATTCCTTGCGACCATCGCTCCAGCCGTAACGCGCGAACAGGCCGGTATCGCCATTGTCGACCAGCGGCAGATCGGCATTCAAAGCGTAGCCGAACTTGCGTCGTCCGTCTTTGTCATCGGCGCGAATGTCCGGCACTTGTCCGCTCGCTTGCGCAATTGCCAGGGCTTCGCGATAAAGCCCCATGCGCGCAATGTTGCGGAATACGAGCAAACGCACGCTGGCGCCATCCACATTCGGCTGCCAGCTCAGTTCGATATTCTCGCCGCGCGCGCGCGCAATCGGCCATTCCAGCGCCTGCCCATTCGCCTCTTTCGGCATTTGGTACACACCGTAGCGCAAGGCCCAGCCGGCATTGATCCAGCCCACCACCAAACCGTTGCTGTAGCCGCGCGTATCGGCGGCAAAATCCCACGCGGTATTGTTGAACAGACTCCAGTTGGAGAATTGCGTACGCGTGGAATTGGCATAGCGATTTTTATCGAAATCATCGCTCGCCGCGAGCGTGCCGAGCTTGAACTCGAGACGATGCACGAACTCCTTGCCCGGCAACTGCTCCAGCGCACGTTCCACATCAGCGGTTTCATCACCGAACGGCACCACATAACGCAGATAGCGTCGCGCCACATACGGACGTTTGCCGAGCGTCGCCGTACCCGAACGGATCACATCGCCATTGGTCAATCCACCGAGTCCGGTCGAACCGCTGACACCTTCGCCCTTGAACATTTCGAGATCGAAATAAAACTGCAGGTGCGTGCTCAACGGCACGCCGAGATACGCACCGAAGGTATGCGAACGCGCCGTGTCGCCATCGGGATGCAGGCTCAACGGCCCGGCATACGGTGAGTTCAGCGCATCCTGATGCTGCTGGATCAAGGTGTACTGCGCGCCCAATAGTTGCGGGATGAAATAGCGCTCGTCGTCCGCATGCGCGAGCGCAGAAGACCCCAGCGCAACGGTGGCAAGCGATAGCGAAATTTTTTTCCGCGTATTGAAAACATTTTTCGTCATGGCAGGTATGCCCGTGATTGAATCTCTGGTTATTCTTGGCGAAGCGTATGACGCAGTGGCGACAGAGTCGATGGTGCTCGCTTGGTCCCGCGCAGAAAGTTTCAGGCGGCCTGCGCCAGGAATAAGATGTGAGTCGAAGATCGCCGCGCGCACTCCGGATTGGAAGACCACGAACATTCGAGTTTGCCGCTGTTCGGACTGATGGCCCAGAGCACGCGCGGCGTACCCGCGTCGCGCGCCGGCGAAAATGTCAGTTGCCGCAGATACAACTGCAGGGGCTTCAGAACGCCGATGCACGACTCTCGGTTATCATGCCGCGTATCGAATTGCAGCAGAGAACAGCCATGCGTTTGCTGGTACTTTTTATCCTCGGTGCGGTGCTCGGCGGCGCGGTCGCTATGCTCGCGATGAATGCGCTACAACAGCGCAGTGCTTATCCGCGCGGGGTGATGGCGGTGCTGCAAAACGATCTCGGCAGGTTGCGCGACATCGCCAAAGCACAACCATGCGATACGAACCGGAGTGCCGAATTACTGCGGCGATTGCGCAACGCCACGCAGGAAATCGAACCCGCGATGTATCCCAACGGTGACGTCGATCCGACATTCCATCGCCATGCTGAAGATCTGCGCAGCACACTGGATCACTCGATCGCAGAGCCGGTTTCGGACTGCCCAGCATTGGGCAAAAACGTCGCCGCGATTAGCGAACATTGCGACAACTGTCATCGCGAATTTCGCTGAGTTCCCGCTCTGTGCATGAATCACTGATCCCGGTCGGGTTTGGTCGACCGGGATCAGATTGCGCTCAACATCATTATCAATCACGTTCGAGCCAACCGCCTTTCTTGTCGCCATTCGCGGACTGCTGGCCGACCTCTACCGGTGCTGCGTCGGGGATCGTGATCGCTGGCAACTGCTTTGCACTCAGCGCGCTATTGAGCTTGCTCAACTGCGCGCTGTTGAGCTTCTCGAATTGCTCAGCGACATCGCTGAGTTCACGCTGTTGTGTGTCGATCGCGGCCAGCTGGTAATCGCTCGGGCGGCCTTCGTAATTGACGATCGCGCCGTATAACGAATCCATATGTTCGCGGATGCGTTCTTCGCCGGTGATCGCGCCGCCTTCCTTGGTCGCGACGATCTGCTTGCGCACTTCGTCGAGCTTGCTGCCGTATGCGGCGAGCTGGGCGCGCAACGCATCCTTTTCCGGCAACTTGCCGCTGCGTTCCTGCACACCGGTACGCGCGGCGTTGATGCGATACACCAGATCGGTCATCGTGCCGAACAAGGCATGCACGCGCATCGCGGCGTCGAATTCCTGCTGGCGTTCGGCCAACGGATATTTGGCGCGCGCATCAATGCCGATCTTCAGCGGCGCGGTATAAACCTCGGTGCCCTTGGTCAAGCGCACGGTGTAATCACCCGGTAAAACCCGCGGCCCTTGCGAGGCATTAAACGCAACCTGCGCCGCCGACGGCACACGTGGCGGCTTCACTCGCATGCCCCACGTCACCCGATTCAGGCCACGCCGTTTGCTCGCGGCGATGCTGTCGATGACGACACCTTTGCTATCGAGAATTTCCAGCTTGATCTTGCCGAACAGATGTCGCGATTTCTGGTAATACGTGATCACCGCGGCATTCGGCGGATTGTCGCCGGTGAAGACTGCATCGCCGCCCGGCCAACCACCTTGCGCATTCAAGCGTTGTTGTTGCGGACGCGCTTCGATGAAACCCGCTTCCAGATTCAATACCGAAGGCGTGAGCGCGCGCAACGGCGTGATGTCATCAATGATCCAGATACCGCGACCGTGCGTTGCCAGCACGAGATCAGACGTGCGCGGCTGCAACACCAGATCACGCACCGCGACATTCGGGAAATTGCCGCCCTTGTATTGCGCCCATTGCGCGCCGCCGTCGATCGATACCCACAGGCCGAATTCGGTGCCGAGAAACAGCAGTTCGGGCTTGAGCGTGTCTTCGCGAATCACATGCGCATAACCACGCACGCCTTGCGCCGGTGCGACTATGCGTGTCCAGGATTTTCCGTAGTCCTTGCTGCGATAAACCCACGGTTGCATGTCGCCGAAACTGTGGCGATCGAACGCGGCATACACCACGGATTCATCGAAACGACTCGCCTCGACCCATGATACCCACGAGTTTTTCGGCAGGCCTGAAATGTTGCCGACCACGTTGTTCCAGCTCTTGCCGCCATCGCGTGTGAGCTGCAGATTGCCATCATCGGTACCGATCCAGATTAACTGGCCGTTCTTCGGCGATTCGCTGATCGAATAAATCGTCGTGTGCATTTCCGCCGCGGAATTATCCACAGTCACGCCGCCGGATTCCTCCTGCTTCTGCTTCAGCGGATCATTGCTCGTCAGATCCGGCGAGATGCGATCCCACGACTGGCCGTGATCGCGCGAGCGAAAGAGAAACTGTGCGCCGATGTAGATCGTGCCTTTTTCATTCGGGCTCAACGCAATCGGCGTATTCCAGTTGTAACGCAGCTTCTCGTGCAAATTTGCACGCGGCTGGATATCGCGTATTTCATGCGTTTTGCGATTGACTCTACCGATCGTGCCGCCTTGCGCTTCGGTGTAGAGATAATCCGGATCAGCGGGATCGGAGAACGACCAAAACCCGTCGCCGCCATACATGTTTTCCCACTGCGCGTTACCGATGCCGCCCGGATATTCGGACTGGCCAACCCACGAACTGTTGTCCTGCAAACCGCCGTAAACCTGGTACGGATCACGGTCATCCACACTGACATGATAGAACTGCGAGATCGGCAGATTCTCGCCCTTGCGCCATTTGCTGCCGCCGTCTTGCGAATACCAGATGCCGCCGTCGTCGCCACTGATGACCTGCTGCGGATTTTTCGGATCGATCCACACCGCATGGTGATCGCCATGCGTACCACCGGATGCGTTGGAAAAACTCTTGCCACCATCCTCGCTCATGATCAGGCCAAGGTCGGGCTTGAACAGGCGCTCGGGATTGCCCGGATCGACAAACAACGTCGCAAAATAAAACGGTCGCCATACCATGAACTGGCTGCGATCGCGCTCTTCCCAGGTCTGGCCGCCATCATCGGAACGGAACAATGCGCTGCGTGGTGACTCGACCAATGCATAAACGATTTTATTGCTCGACGGCGCCACCGCCACCGCGATACGGCCGTAAGGTTTTACCGGAAATCCCTTGTTCGACTTGTCACTGACTTCAGTCCAATGCGTACCGCCGTCGCCGCTGCGGAACAGGCCGCTGCCACTTGGCGAAGTCGGATTCTCGCCGCCCGAACGGAACGTCCAGCCCTTGCGTCGGAAATCCCATAACGACGCAAACATCACGCCGCTGTTTTGTGGATCCATGCTGATTGATGCGCAACCGGTCGAAAGATTGGTGCCTTTCAAAACCAGCGACCAATTCTTGCCACCATCACTCGTTTTGTACAAACCACGCTCGGCGGAATCGCTCCAGAGCTTGCCCGGCACACACGCGTAAACCGTGTTGCGATCTTTCGGATCGACAATGATTTTGGCGATGCGCTCAGAGTTTTCCAGGCCGAGATGGGTCCAGGTTTCGCCGCCATCGCTGGATTTGTAAATGCCGTCGCCGACCGAAACGCTATTGCGCGTCCACGGCTCGCCGGTGCCGACCCAGATCGTGCGCGGATCGCTTGGATCAATCGTGATCGCACCAATCGACTGCACATTTTGTCGATCGAAAACCGGCTTGTAGGTCGTGCCACTATCGCTGGATTTCCACACGCCACCTGTGGCCGAGCCGACGTAAATCGTGGTCTTGCCATTTTTTTCGTTGACGGCATCGATGGCGGCGATACGACCGCTCATCGTCGCCGAACCGATGTTGCGCGCGCCAAGCCCCGAGATACTTCCGGCATCGAACTTGAGCGGCGCCGGTGCAGCGGCCGGCGTTGTCGCGGACGCAGCGACCGTGGCAAATATCGACACGGCAAGCGCGGCGAGCGTAAGTTTGGTCAATCGTTTCATGGTCATCTCCCGATCACTTGGCCGCGCCGGCGTTGGCCGGGAAATGGAAAGTTGCATCATCCGCAGGCACGTTGATTTCGGCCTTGTCGAAACTGATTTTTTGCGGTTTGTCGGCAACGCCTTTCGGCCCCGATTCGATCGCAAACGGCAGGAACACACCATTCACTTTTTCGAACTCGCCGAAATCGGTTTCGTTAACCTGCTCCACGCCATGCACGATGCGTTGGGTCAACGAACGAATTTCCAGAAAATGATCGGGATCGAGATAGACGATTTCGACATCGCCATCTTTTTTGGTGAGTTTAAGCTTGTGCGCTTCGGTGCCATCAACATCTTCCGTGCCGAGATAATCGAGCGTGTAACCCTTGGATTTGTAGTCGACCAGCGGGCCGTCGATATCGGCCGATTCGGCCAGATCTTTCGCATCGTCGGCGGAAAGTTTTTCCGGATCCTTGCGCCCGCCGAACGGCTGGATCTGCCATGCCTGCGTGCCGTCGTAAGCCTGCACCGCGGTCAATCCCTGCAACGATGCTTCGTTGCGATACATAGCCGGGCGCTTGCTGATCTGCATCATCGCCAGTTCGAACTGACCGTTCACGACCAGCTTGCCGGTGAGCTTCAAAGTCTGGATAGCGTGCAGTTTTTCGGCGCCACCGCGCGCCTCGATATTCTTTGCCACGAGCTCATCGGCTGTCAGCGCATGCGCCGTGCCCATGCTCAAAACCATCGCCGTTGTGATCAGCCAATCAGTGCCACGCATCGCCGTCTCTCCCAAAAGCCCGGCACACACGAAAGCCGTATGCGCCATACATCGGGGCGATGCAGTTCGAGAAAATCAATCGGGGATCAACCGACTCCATCGCCAGGCTGAATACTACTAGTCCTAAATGACTAACACCATGCGACAGAAGTCATGTGCACCATCGCGGATACAAGCATGCAACAGCCGTTTTAAAACGCAAAAATGCGTTGACGAAAAGGTGCTGAAGTCGCGGCTGGGCATGGCCGAAGGTGTTCCGCTTTCTCGGTGAACCTGTCAAAGTCGATCAGCGAACTTCCACCCTCAGGGATTACTAAAAATGATGCTGCGCAGACTCTTTTTATCGCTTCCCATCCTGTTGGCAACAAGTTTGTGCAGCGCGACGTGTGATGACGGCAGCGTACCTGGGGGATTTCCTTTTTCCAGCGATGCTGCGGCAGCATCCGTTCTGACGTCACTGCAGCGTGCGATCTCGCGTGAGGACAACGCAGCGGTGGCGGATCTCGTGCAGTTTCCGGTACGCGCCACGCTCGGCGACAAAAGCGTGCGCTTGCGGCGCAACGAGTTGCTGGCGAATTTCAACGAGGTGTTCAATCAAAAAGTCAAAGCCGCGATACTCGCCGCGCGCTTCCGTTCCGAGACCGATTACCAGTGCGTGTTCTGGAACGACCACGGCATGATGCTCGGCGATGGCGAAGTGTGGCTGAACTCGGTGGACGACGACAGCATCAAGGTCATCACTATCAATAACGATTGAGCACGGATTCATGCACGTACGGCTTGCGTGATTCCGCGCAGCTTCGCGAGCTGCACGGAATCAGGATCAACATATCAATGCATGCCGAACACGCGCAGCACCATGAACAAGCCGGCGGCGAACAGCATCGCGCCCATGAATACGCACACCGGCAAGGTCAGCACCCACGCCAGAATTAGGTTGCGCACGGTATCGCGCTGCAGCCCGGATTTGTTCGCGAACATCGTGCCGGCAATGCCTGATGAAAGTACGTGTGTAGTGCTAACCGGCAAACCCATCACATCCGCCGCGCCGATCGTGACCATCGCCACGAGCTCAGCCGACGCGCCCTGCGCATAGGTGAGATGCGCCTTGCCGATTTTTTCGCCAACCGTGACCACGATGCGTTTCCAGCCGATCATCGTGCCGAGGCCGAGCGCCAGCGCCACGGCAACCTTGACCCAGGTCGGAATGAAATTGGTCACGCCCTTGATCTGATCCTTGTAGGCGTTGAGCGTCTTGCGATTTTCCGGCGTGATGCTGGTATCGGCCTTGACCAGTTTGCCGATCGATTCGCTGAGCAGGTAGATATCGCTGCGCAAGGTGCGGCGCGCCTCGACCGGAATATCCTTGAACGCATTCGCGCTGGCGATCGTATTCGCAACTTCCTGATTTTTCTGTGCGAGTGCAGCGTAGGTTTTGTCATCGAGCTTACCGGCGCGCAGGTACTGCGACAACGCATCTTTCGCTTCATCGGCGGTCATCGGTTGCACCTTGCCGCTCTGCGTCAGCACGCTGGCGACACTTTGGGTCGAGGCAACGATCTTGTGGATCTGCTCGGGTGATGTATCCAGATTCAACGCATACGTCGCCGGCACGATGCCGATCAGGATCAGCATGATCAGGCCCATGCCTTTCTGGCCGTCGTTGGAACCGTGCGCAAAACTCACGCCGGTGCAGGTCAGCATGAGGATCGCACGAATCCACAACGGCGGCGGTTTGTTGCCTTCGGGCGCGCGATACAGATCAGGGTTGCTGATGAGTTTTTTCGCCAGCCACAACAACAACGCGGCGCAGACAAAGCCGATCAGCGGCGATATCAGCAACGACATGCCGACATCCGATACCTTGCCCCAGTTCACGCCCTCACCGAATTTCGATCCGGCGCTCATCAGCGAATTCATCAGGCCGACGCCAACGATCGAACCGATCAATGTGTGCG
This sequence comes from Pseudolysobacter antarcticus, assembly GCF_004168365.1. Taxonomy (GTDB): domain Bacteria; phylum Pseudomonadota; class Gammaproteobacteria; order Xanthomonadales; family Rhodanobacteraceae; genus Pseudolysobacter; species Pseudolysobacter antarcticus. The sequence goes on along the minus strand of NZ_CP035704.1, from coordinate 2,210,335 downwards.
AACTCGACGCCGGCAATCCGAGATACCACGTGCCGAGATTCCAGATGATCGCCGACACCAGCAACGCGAATACCATCGCAAAACTCGCCCCCGATCCGACGTTGATAATCAGCTCCACCGGCAGCAACGCGATGATGCCGAACGCGACCAGTCCGGATGAAGTGAGCACCCCGAGAAAATTCCACGTGCCCGACCAGATCACGGCTTGGGTCGGCTTGAGCGTGTGCGTGTAGATCACGGTGGCGACCGCGTTGGCGGTGTCGTGAAAACCGTTGACGAATTCAAAACCCAGCGCTAGCAGCAACGCTGCTGCAAGCAAAATCAACACCGGGGTCGTCAGCGACCCGTCGAATAAAAATTCCATCCCGCATTTCCCCTTGCTCGATCGACGCTGATCGACTCACGCCGCCGCAATTGGCGCGTTGTGCAACGTCACGATTGAGCACTGTAGGAATGCTGTGTTACCGCGCAGTGACAATGATCGCGGAACAGAAAAACAAGTTGGCTATACGCGAATTGGCGTAGCAGAAAACGATAAATTCATCGTAGCCGGTGCTGCAAAAATCAGCGCAACGGCAGCGGAATAAACTCGTGCTCATCAGGCACCTGACCCATCTCTTGCGCGCTCCACGCGGCCTTGGCCTGCTCGATACGCTCGTGCGAACTCGCGACGAAGTTCCACCAGATGATGCGGTCGCCGAGTGGCGCACCGCCGAACAGCATCAGGCGCGCCGATGCGGAGGCGACGATGTCGATGTCGCCACCGGTTGCAAAGATCGCCATCTGTCCGCTCTGTACGGCTTGTTCGTCGATAGTCACGCTGCCTTCGACCACATAGATCGCGCGTTGCTCATGCTCGGGTGGCAGAGTCAATCGCGTGGCAGACGGCATTTGCGCGTCGACATAAAAAAGTGCGGAGCGTGTCGCCACCGGCGATTGCAAACTAAACGCAGTGCCCGCGATCAAACGCAAGGTCACGCCATCGCGCTCGAGTTGCGGCAAAGTATGCGCGGCGTGATGATTGAAGTCCGCATCGCATTCGGCTTGTTCGATCGGTAACGCGACCCAGGTCTGAATGCCATGTAGCGAGCTGCCGTTGCTGCGATCCTGCTCCGATGAGCGCTCTGAATGGACGATGCCGCGTCCCGCCGTCATCCAGTTCACATCGCCCGGCACGATGGTCTGGCGATTGCCGAGACTATCGCGATGCACGATCGCGCCATCATAAAGATACGTCACCGTAGCGAGGCCGATGTGCGGATGCGGGCGCACCTGCATGCCGTGCCCCGGCGCAAAATGCACCGGCCCGAAATGATCAAAAAAAACGAACGGCCCGACCATGCGCTGATTCAACGCAGGCAACAAACGCCGCACCGAAAAGTCGCCGATATCGCGGCTGTGCGGATCGAGAATCGCGATAATCTTGTTCGACATGGGCTGGCTCGCCAAGCAGTGGATTCGAGATGCCAAGAATACCTGACGCCGAACAATACGATCTGGATATTATTTGCGTCACATCGGCTGCACGGCGGGCGTAACATCCAGCGTTGCCGAATAGCAAAAATCTGCAGGAGATCCAACCATGCTCGATACACCTGTCATTGTTCAAACCACGACGCAATTGACTGCCATCATCCCCATCAAGGTGGCGCGTTCGGAGATGCAGAAAGTGATGGGGCCTGGCATCAACGAAGTGATCGCGGCGGTGAAGGCGCAAGGTATCGGTCCGACCGGCCCGTGGTTCACGCATCATCTGCGGATCACTGCGGAAGAATTCGATTTCGAGATCTGCGTGCCAGTATCGGCGCCGGTCACGCCCGTGGGCCGCGTCAAGCAAGGCCAGTGGCCGGCGATGAAAGTGGCGCGAGCGATTTATAGCGGGCCCTACGAAGGGCTAGGCGCCGCGTGGGCCGAGCTCGGCGCGTGGATTACGGCGAACGGATTTTCGCCTGCGACCGATTTGTGGGAGCGATATATTTCGGGGCCGGAATCGAATGCCGACGCGGCCACATATCGCACCGAACTGAATCGAGAATTGCTCGATTGATTCGCGCTTCGCAAGATTGAAACGCTGCGTACGATGGCGGCAACAAAAGCGGCGCTCTTATTTGAAAACGGAGCGCCGCGGCTTGCGCCATGGATCAAATCGATCGTGACGAGATAATCACCACGCGCGCTGATATTGATCCGGCGGCGGCAAGGTCACGCCAAGTTCGTGCGCCGCGCGCCGCGGCCAGTACGGATCGCGCAACAACTCGCGCGCGAGCATCACCATATCCGCTTCGCCGGTTTCGATGATCGCTTCGGCCTGCAATGATTCGGTGATCATGCCGACGGCGATGGTAGGGATCTCGGCTTCGCGGCGAATGCGAGCAGCAAACGGCACCTGATAACCCGGCCCGACCGGGATTTTTACATGCGCCACGTTGCCGCCACTGGAGACATCGATCAAGTCGACTCCTAGCGGTTTGAGTTGTTTGGCGAGCGCGATACTTTGCTCGATATCCCAACCGCCATCGACCCAATCAGTGGCGGAAATGCGCACGAACAGCGGCAGATTTTCCGGCCAGACTTCGCGGATCGCGACGGTAATTTCGCGCAGCAACCGTGTACGGTTATCGAAACTCCCGCCGTATTGATCAGTACGATGGTTGCTCAGCGGCGAGAGAAACTCATGCACCAGATAACCGTGCGCGGCATGCACCTCCACGATGGAAAATCCGGCTTCGAGCGCGCGTTGCGCGGCACGGCCGAACGCCGCAACACACGCGCGGATCTGCTCCAGCGACATTTCGTGCGGCACCTGATATCCGTCTGAAAACGCCAACGCGCTCGGTGCTGGAATTGGCGCCCAACCTCCATGCTCCAGCGTGATCGGTTTACCGCCGCGCCACGGCACATCGGTACTCGCTTTACGCCCGGCATGTGCCAACTGCATCGCCGCGACCGCGCCTTGTGATTTGATAAACCGCGTAATCGGCTGCCACGCGGCGACATGCGCATCGTTGTAGATTCCGGCGTCACCGGGCGAGATACGGCCCTCGGCAACCACCGCACTGGCTTCGGTCATGACCAGCGCCGCGCCACCCACCGCGCGGCTGCCGAGATGCACCATATGCCAATCATTCGGCAAACCATCCAGCGCCGAGTATTGGCACATTGGCGAGACGGCGATGCGATTTTTCAGTGTGAGACCACGCAAAGTGAACGGAGTGAAAAGTGCCAAGCGATTGCTCCCGCGAGATGAAAAACGATGCGCGCACCGAAGCAGCGAACGCGAAATACAAAGTGGGTTGCCGTTTGAGTTGCGACCTTGCACCAAAACGTGCGGCCATGATCCTGCCTATTCAAGCATGTTTTCGGCAGGACGGAATTTTCATGCGCGGTGCGTCCTGATGCGGCCGAACGTGTCGCCAGACTCCGTCATTCTTCACGACAATCTTGGACGTCATTTCGCCACATCAGGTAAAGTCGCCATGCGCCAATTCAGCGAATAGCGAAGATGGCGATCTGCATTGGCATGTTGGTGGATGCACTCCAACATCGTTACTGCCGCGTAATTTCCGGAGCCATCGATGTCGCGACTATCCCGTTTCCGTGCCTGCCCGTTGTGCGAGGCGATTTGTGGGCTCGAATTCCAGTACGAGGACGAGCGGCTGGTCGCGATTCGCGGCGATGCGGCCGATCCTTTCAGCCAAGGCCACATCTGCCCGAAAGGCAACGCGATTCTAGACCTGGAAGCCGATCCCGATCGCGTGCGCAAACCGCTGCGTCGGCGTGGTACGGAGTTCGAGGAAATCTCGTGGGACGAAGCGTTTGCTTTCGCCGGTGAACGACTCGCAGCTATCCAGCACGAGAATGGCGCGAATTCAGTGGCGGCGTATCTCGGCAATCCGAACGCGCACCATTTCGGCAGCATCGCGTATGCGCCGGCATTTTTGCGTGCGCTGAAATCGCGCAATATTTTTTCCGCATCCAGCGTCGATCAATGGCCGCACCAAGTGGTGATGTGGTCGATGTACGGGCATCAGTTTTTGTTGCCGATCCCCGATATCGATCACTGCGATTACATGCTCATGCTCGGCGCCAATCCGATGGCGTCGATGGGCAGCTTGATGACTGCACCAGGCATCGCGAAGCGCCTCAAGGCGTTGTGTGCACGCGGCAAGCTGGTGGTGATCGATCCGCGTCGCAACGAGACCGCCGAGATCGCGAGCGAGCATATTTTCATCCGCCCGGGCAGCGATGCGTTGCTCCTGATCGCGTTGTTGCAAACCTTGCAACGCATCGGCCCAGCGAGGCTCGATCATTACGCTGGCAAGCTCAAGGATTTCGATATCGCACTGGCGAGCATCGCGCATTTCGACAGCGAACTTATCGCCGTGCGCACCGGCATCGGCACGGCGCAAGTCGAACGTATCGCCGCCGATTTATACGCGGCTCCGCGCGCGGCCGTGTACGGACGCATGGGGCTTTCGACGCAAATGTTCGGCACGCTGGCGCAATGGTTGTTGCAGCTCATCGCGATCTACACCGGCAACCTGGATCAGCCCGGCGGCATCGTGCCGAACGACGCCATCATCAGCCTCACCGGCCCGGGCACCGCTCGTGGCCATCACGGCGCATGGCGCAGCCGCGTGCGTGGCCTGGCGGAATTCGCCGGTGAACTGCCGGTATCAGCGCTGGCCGAAGAAATCCTAACCCCAGGCGAGGGCCAAGTGCGTGCGCTGATTACAAGCGCCGGAAATCCGGTGTTGTCGACGCCGAACGGACGCGCTTTAGAAGGAGCGCTGGAATCGCTGGATTTCATGTTGTCGATCGATGTCTACATCAACGAAACCACGCGGCATGCGGATCTGATTCTGCCGCCGGTTTCATCGCTGACGCAGCATCATTACGACCTTATTTTCAACGCCTTTGCGGTGCGCCGCGTGACGCGTTTGAATACGCCACTGCGTGCGCAGGCGGAACACGAACGTGGCGACTGGGAAATCTTCAACGCGCTCGGCGCGGCGTATTGCGAGGCTGCAAACAAACCGTGGACATCGCTGCCATCGCCCGAACAGATGATTGCCGCCGGCCTCAAACACGGCGGATCGGACATCACGATCGACGATCTGAAAGCCGCGCCGCACGGCATCGATCTCGGGCCGCTTCAACCCAATCTGCTGACGCGCCTGCAAACCGAAAGCGGTTTGATCGAATGTGCACCTTCGCTACTGCTGGAAGATCTGGCGCGGCTTGCAAGCGATGCGTTTGCGCCGGCGCCAGGCGACAGCCTGCAGCTGATCGGGCGCCGTGATATTCGCAGCAACAACTCATGGATGCATAATGCGCCGCGCCTAATCAAGGGCAAACCGCGACACCAACTGCTGATGCATCCCGACGATCTTGCGGCACGCGGCATCGTCGATGGCGTGGATGTTCGCGTGCGCTCGGCGATCGGCAGCATTACTGTCGCGGTGAAATCCTGCGACGACTTGATGCGTGGCGTGGCATCGCTGCCGCACGGTTTCGACCATCGCCGTGCCGGCACACGCCTGACGAGTGCCGCGACTCTGGACGGCGCGAGCTACAACGATATTTCCGATCCCGCCGCGCTGGATGCACCATCGGGAAATGCGGCATTGAACGGCTTGATCGTGTGGGTCGAAGCCGCTGCGACACCGCTCAAATCAATGCCGGCGCTCGCTACGCAATAAACGAATCAGATACACCACAATCGCGACGTTCACGATCAGTGCGGCGACTTTGATCAGCCCGAATTTATGCACGAGTTCGTACAATTCGAATGGGATCAATGAGGCGGTGATGATCACGGTAAGGTATTCCGCCCAGCGTTTTTCGAGCAGCAAACCCACGCCTTCGAGCACAAACAGTGCGGCGTAAACCAGCGCACCCGCACCGATTGCTTCGAGACTGCGCGGAGTCAATTGCATCAACCACGCCGCCGCTCGGGTTGCCAGCGAATGCCCGGTGACAAACGGCAGTTCGGTCAGCCAGGTCGCAAATTTTTCCGCCTCGTTCGGCGCCAGCAAATGCCATGCGCCAAGTGCGGCGACGATCAATGCTGCGGCCTTGACCAGTTTGAACAAGGCGATTAGCACGAGCACGAAATTGCGCTTGGGTTTGGCTGAAGATTTTTCGATCATGTCTTGCGCCGAAACAGCTGATCGCGAAGCATACGCAAATCTGCTGTGGCATAAAATACTTCGCGCCTATGGCTCGTCTGTCCGCGCTGTTTTCGGGCTCGGTAATCGCGCTGCAAACGAGCTATCTCGGCAATGCGCAGATCGACTTGACGATCCTGCTCGGGCCGCCACCAATAGCCGGATCGGAGGCGGACAAACTTGATCTACGCACGGTCCTGGAGGCGCAGCAGACGCGCACACGAGCGCTGGTAAAACGGGCGCAGGGCGATATCGAAGGCGGCCGGATCGCCGGAACGGTGATCGCGGCGAATATGCTGCAGAGCCCGGAGTTCAAGACAGATTTCGCCAAGACCAAGGCTGAGTTGAATCAGGTCGCGAAATAACGAACCCCTGCTTCCGGAGTTCGTTATCTGTCTATCGCGATTGCGGCTTCCAGCTGGTTGTGCCTGTCGCTACTTGCAGTAGGCGAAAGCCGTGATGGTCGTTGATCCGCCCGATGTGTATGAACATGTCCACTTGTTGGTAGCAGGAGCGGCGAACGGGCCGGCTATGACCGGCGCACCCATGTAACTCGCGGATACGGAATCATTGCTGAGCGATGTCGAATGGCAGCCACCGCTGACAACCATCGTGGTCGCGCCTCCGCACGTTGCAGTCACGCTGACCCCTCCGCCCGCAGGTGGGACGGCGAAACTATTGGAGAACATCGTGAGCGTGAACGCGACAGCTGGTCCGGTTGCGCCTACGGCACCGGTTGCACCCGCAGGACCAATGTTTCCGGTTGCGCCAGTAGGGCCAGCCACTGTGCTGGCGGCGCCAGTCGCACCCGTTACGCCAGTGGAACCGGTCGATCCCGTGGCACCGGTGTTTCCGGCCGCGCCAGTAGGGCCAGCTACGGTACTGGTGGCGCCGGTCGCTCCCGTCGCGCCAGTGGAACCGGTAGATCCCGTGGCACCAATGTTTCCGGTAGCTCCGGTCGGCCCAGCGACGGTACTCGTTGCACCGATGGGACCCGTCGCACCGGTGAAACCTGTCGGTCCGACCGAGCCGATGTTTCCGGTTGCGCCGGTGGGTCCGGCGACGGTGCTGGCAGCACCGGTGGCACCCGTCACTCCGGTTGCACCAGTCGATCCCGCAGCGCCGGTATTCCCGCTGGCGCCGGTCGATCCCGCGATCGTGCTGGCCGCGCCGGTTGCACCAGTCGCGCCGATGGATCCGGTCGCGCCAATCGGTCCGCCATTGCCAGTATTACCCGTGGCACCATTCAATCCCGACGGGCCTGTAGCTCCGGTCGCACCAGCAGCGGTAGGCAGACATTGACCCAAGCTACCACTGGCGTCGAAACACACGCCGGTGGTGTAGGTGGGCGCCGATTGCAGGCTCGGTATGACAACAGCGCCACCGCCTTGCACCTGCAACAACATGGTCGCACCGGTATTGTCCTTGACGACAAAATTTCCAGCGGGCGGCGTATTCACCTGAACATCGGCGGCGTAAACGCTACCGACGCCAGCGGCAAGTGCCAGCGAGATCGAAACGGCGATGTTGCGACGAGAAAAACAGAAAACCTTGGACGCAGATTGCATACGACTCAGTTTCGACTATTTTGGTGCAAACGTTGACCGGACATTCCAAGCATGCCGAGACCACCAACCATCGCCAGCAATAGCAGCAAAGCCTTCGCGTCAAGCGCGGGAATTGCCTGAGCGATGACCGCTACCGGAATCAGTGGAATACCGAACCAGCCACGCACTTTGCCACCGCCACCCTGATTCTGCTGAGTCGGTGCAAGAATCTGGCCGGTGCCATAGTTGTCAGTGACCGATACGTACTGGATATTCTGCGTGCCGCCTGGCGCGAGGAAAATATTGCCTTGCTGACCGGCAATGCTGCTGTTGATAACGATCGGTGTGGTGGAGGTGCCCTGAATCGTCAGCACATCTAGTATCGACTGGGTGAGGCCAGCGGCGAACGTATAGGTTTTGCCATTGGCGCTTATCAGACTCAGATTCGCAAAAGTACTCGTGCCGGTAATCGTCGTCGACGTTGCACATGCGGGATTGTCGGAGAACGCGACGGTACCGGATCCGGCGTTGAAGGTGCCGCTATTCGACCAGTTGCCGACCAGCGCAATGTTTCCGCTACCACCATCGAGGACGCCACCGGACTGTACACTGAGGTTGCGTGTATTCAACATGCTGCCGCTGTTGATTTGCTGATTTCCGCCCACCGAAAGATCGGTGCAGCCGAGGTCAATCGTGCCGCCGCCGAGCGAAACCGAACCGCCTGCAGGAACGACAAAATCGGCATGCGCGGCGCTCGCGCAAAACAGCAGACATGGAACAATCAGTGCGCGCCACAAGGCGCCGCCGGATCGGATTGTGGACATCGGATTTTCCCCCTTGGATACGAATGCGAGCGCATGCGTGATAAAACAAAAGCTCAGCGTGATTTTCCCTCCGCAAGCTATGCGATCAGCACGCTTGCTGTCAATACAAATACGCTCGAGAACCCATAGCTGGACTTGCCTCCAGCCGCACCCCGAAGATCGGCATCTAAACTCGCTGCGACACGGCTTGGAATGCGTGCGCGGAAAACCAGCTGAACCAGCTAGCTCAGTGCAACTTCCGCATCAAGCTTCACAATGTTTTTCGTGGCATTTTTCCACTGCTCGATTTTCTCGGCAACGTCATGACGTTCCAGCAATCGCTCAGTCAGGCCCGCACCGACCAGCAGCAGCAATATCGGAAACGGGTGCAGGTAGCGGAACGAAATAATATGCGAGCACAACACCTGCCCGACCATCAATCCGACCGCGCACGCGGTTACCAGCACCACCACGGCGGGCACTCGATGCGGCCCCAGCCTGGCGAGTGCCAGTCCGATCGGCGCGAGCGCGAAAAGACAGAAGATCAGCCAGTACGCGCTGTAGGCGAAAAGATCCTTGATCGGCGAATGATGGAGCGCAATTTTAGCGGCGTCGTAATGAAACCATTCGCGTAGCAGACTCAAGATCTTTTCGTCGGGTATCTGGCCTGAACCCAGATCGCTGAGCATGCGTATCTCGCGTCGTGGCGGATCAAAATATTCCGGCAAGGTGGTGATGCCAAGCCGCGCGACGCCTAGCGGATTGTCGGCGACCGCACGTTTAGCGAGGATTGCCGCCACTTGGCGCGCGCGCTGATCTCCGACATGCGCCCGCAACACAGGAATGAGGCCACCCGGCACCCAGATTTGTTCTTCGCGCAGGCGTTGATTATCGAGTGGGATGGTGACCTCGTGCAAAATCGCGGGATCAACACCGGTGCCGGCAAAATGTTCCGGGCGAACCAGTGGCGCCACGAGTCCTAGACGAAACAACGGCGCATCCAGAATATACGCAGGCTCGCCGCCGGCACGCCGCCCGTACCACGCGCGATAGGCGTCATGACACAGATCCGTGACGAGCAGCACCAGCAGCAAATGCACGATCCACACATGCCGACGTTTGCTCACGCCATACAGCGCGCCGATGAGCACCGCAGCCGGCGCCACTGCGAGTGCAAACGGCACCAATCCAGCGCGCAGGCTTGCCAGCACCGTGCCGATGAGCACACACAAAATCAGCCATCGCAACTTGCCGCTGCGCAAATACGCGGTGCCGCAAGCCAGTGCCGCAAGCAAGTGAAAACTGCTGGCCGACTCGGTCATCACCATGCGTTCGTAGAACAGCTGGCTCGGCTCGATGCATAGCAACAGCCCCGCCGCCATCGCGATCCATGCGCGAACTTCAAGCCCGAGATAAAGAATCAGAAAAAGCAGCGTGCAGGTCGCGACGCCAAATCCGGTCTGCAATAACAGCAGCGAAAACAGTGATTCGGAGCGCACCGCGGTGACGAAAATCATCAGCGGGTAAGTAAAGGAACGATCGGGCGGCGTATTGTTGTTGACCGCGCTGTACAGATACGACGCCGAATCACCAAGAAACAGGTGCACGTTCGGATCGATCAGCAGCACGATCAGCTTGATCATGACCAAACCGAGCAGCAAGCCCGGCAGCAGCTTGGTGAGTTGGGCGCTGCGACTCGTTTCGACTTGTACCGGCACGCGCGCAGAGACCTGCGCCGCACCACGCGTGACACGTGGCGCGCTTTGATCAAGCACGGCTGACATCTTTCCCCCTGAGACTTGCAACCACTTGCGATTTCAAACAATTTACAATTAGATCACATATGTTGCTACAACTGTTCGCTAGTAACACGCCGCCACATATGGAAAATTCTTACCGTTGATTAAGAAAAAAATGAATGGCATTGATTGAATCGAGCGACCACCCAGTGCGCTCGCAAAAGTCATAGAGCATGCTCGATTACTCCTGCAAACCCCGCCGTTTTGTTGTAGCGTTTGACGTTCCTGACTGAGCTGTGAAAAGGAGATCGTTATGCCGAGCATGTGTTGTCACCCGCAAGCACCGCACAAGAAATTGCGAGTTCCCGACTGGTTTGCATCCAGCCTGATGATGGAGCGCGCGCTCGACGCGATCATCCGTCGCGTGAAAAAACTGGATCGCAAACATGACGTGCCGTATCTGGCCGGATACAGCAATGATGGACAGACGATTTATATCGATCGGCATCTGCCGAAAACCTTCACTTACAACGGTCGCGAGATCGAAGTCGCGCGTTACCTGATCCTGCACGAAGAAGTTGAAAAGACCTTGATCGATCAACTCGGTCTGCATTATCTGCATGCGCATCAGATCGCCACGCGCGCCGAAGAAGCAGCGATCCGCGCCGAGAAAATTTCGTGGCGCGAATACGACCGATTCATGCAGAAATACGTCAAGGGCATCGGTGACGAGCGCTTGACCAAGGTGCCCGCTGATCTGGATCTGAAACCGTACCGCGACTATCACGATTACGATTTGATGCGCGGCATGCTCAAGGCAATCGACAAGGGACAGTTCCCGAATGCCGAAAGCGACACCAAGATGCGCGATGAGATGACGCGCTACACCAAGGCGTTCAAGGAACAGGATCGCATGACAAAAAATTTGGCAGGAGCCACGCCGCTGGTTACGAAAGTGGCGGCTGCCGTCGGCCGCAACAAGAAAATACTTGTCGCGACCTAGGCTTGTTTATATTTTTGCGAATCGGCCAATCGGTTCGCGATGAAATGGCGTTGCGGAAAATTCGGCCAAATCGGAATCCTCGAATCTCGCGAAGATTCCGATCCGTCGCGCAGCGATCCTACGTAGCAAGCGCAAAAAAATCATCGCATCTGCGTGCAACGACTCCTCACAGCGATCGCGCAAACTCCAGATTCTTTTGCACGCGCTCGCGTTCGCTTTCCGGCAACGAATTTCCTTCCAGCAACTCCATGCACAGCCGCTCGCTGAGCTCGCGTTTTTTGCAGTAGTAAGCCGAGACCGCAAGCTCGTCCTTGGCGCGCCATGCGTAGACAGTCACGTCGACAAACAGCAAGTCGGCAGGCTGCGGAATCTCCATCGCGATACGTGCAAATTCTGCCGCCACGGCAAAGCGATTCTGCAATCGACAATACCGCGCGAGCTCGCACATCGATTCCGCACGAGCCGAGCGAAAATCATAAGCCTCTAGATAAGCAGCGACGATATCAGCATACGGCCGGCCCAAACGTTCTTTGATCACGGCCACCTGAAATTTCGCGAAAAACACTTCTTCGTCCCAGCCGCCCATCGCCACGCGATGTTCGTACGCACTCAGCGCCTTTTCGTTCTGGCCGGCGTCGCGCCAGCTCTGTGCGAGATAAAAAGCGTAACGCGCATTGTCCGGCTCAGCGAACAGGGCGCGCTGCAGAACAGCGGCGTCGTCGGTATATTTTTCTTCGGCGGGACGCTGACTGCGCGCGCCATCGGGAAACGGTCGCATGCGCAATCCAGGCAATCGCTGCACGGCGGCCGCCAGCGGCGAGTTGAGTGCCTCGTGCAGGACGCCTTTCCACTCCCAAAGCGCGTTCGTGCGTACCAAAGCGGTACGCTGATACGAGGTATTGGCGTAATGAACTTCGACCATGTAGCCCGGCGCATCGAGCCGGGGATAAACGAATCCGGCATCGGCTTCGAGCACTTCGTCGGCGTCAATCGTCAATGCAAAATCGCCGTGTTTCGCCGCGAGCTTCAATGCCTCGTTGCGATTGTGCGAAAAATCCACCCATGGCCGCTCGATCAATTCGCCCGGCAAATCCGCGAGTACTCGACGGATGATTTCCTGCGTGCCATCGCTCGATCCGGTATCGGAAATCGCCCACGAGTGAATGAAAGGTCGCACCGAGCGCAGGCAACGCTCGATGACGTGCGACTCGTTCTTGACGATCATGCAAAGACAGACGCGCATTATGATCAATCCTTGCCGCGATAACGCTCGAACCACGCGAGCGTATTGAGTACCTGCGCCAGCATATTGCTCGGACGACGGTTGATCTCATGCGAGGCGCCCGGGATGCGGATCATCGCTGTATCGACCTTGCGCAATTTCAACGCTTGGTAGAACTGCTCGGCTTCCGAAATCGGCGTGCGGTAATCGGATTCACCATTGATCAGCATGGTCGGCGTCTTGACGTTGCCGACGTAAGTGATCGGCGAGCGCTGCGCGTAATTATCCGCATGCTCCCACGGATAACCGGCGAACCAATAGGTGTGGATCAGGCTGGAAAGATCCGTGGTCAAGGCGAAACTCGACCAGTTGATCACCGGCTTCGCCACCACGGCAGCGCGGAAGCGATCGGTATGGCCGACGATCCACGCTGTCAACACACCACCGCCGCTGCCGCCCGTCACGAACAGGTTCTTGTTATCGACATAACCCTTGGCGATCACGGCGTCGGTGAGGCTCATGAGATCGTCGTAATCCTTGCTCGGATACGCGTTCTGGATCAGGTTCGCAAACTCCTGCCCGTAACTCGTACTGCCGCGTGGATTGCTATACAAAACGACGTAGCCTGCCGCCGCATAAAGCTGGATTTCCGGCGCAAAACGCGGGCCATAATTCGAGTAAGGTCCGCCATGAATTTCGAGCAGCAGCGGGTATTTTTTCGCCGGATCAAAATGCGGCGGCTTGACGATCCAGCCTTCAACCTTGCGACCATCCGCGGATGATGCCGTCCACAATTCCTCGATCGTTGCGAGATCCTTGTGGTCGAGCAGATTGGCGTTGAGATTGGTCAAGACGCGCGATTTTCCGCCGCGCTCGATCACCGCCACATCGGCGGCGCGATATTCGGTACCGCGCGTATAAGCAACCTTCCCGGCCGCTGCCGACATCGCGCCACCGGCGTACGGGCGACCCATCGCGGTACCGCCAAAATCGCTCGCGACCGTTTCGGTTTTTCCGTCGCTTGCGTTGGCATAACCGATCTTGCTGATGCCCTTGTCGTCGTAGCTGAAAAACAGGCCACGACCATTGGCATCCCAACTCGGATTACCGATGTCGAAATCGAAATTCTCGGTCAATACGCGACTTTTTCCGCTGCTCAGATCAAGCAGATAAAGATGGTTGCCCTGATATCCGAGCTGCTTGTCATCGAAACCAAGATACGCAATCTGCTTGCCATCCGGCGAAATCAGCGGATGGGTATCCGGGCCATCGCGATCGGTCAGCTGGCTGAAGACGCCGCTATCGATATCGACGCGATACAGTTCGCTTTCGAACGGATGGTATTCCCAATCGTCACGACGATTCGAGGATACGATCAATGACTTTCCATCACGCGCCCATGCGGGATTTTCGGCATAGTTGTAGTCGCCGCTGGTGACCTGACGCGGACTGCCGCCATCGGCCGCGACCACGAAGATTTGGTTGTAACCGGGATCGATGTAACCGGCTCCATCAAAACGATAGTTCAGACGATCGATCAACTTGACCGGATCTGCCCATTCGGCTCCCTTCGGTTTTGCCGGCATTGTCGCCAGTTGCTTGCCCTCGGCCGGAACGCGCGAGGCGTATGCCAACCACTTGCCATCCAGCGACCATGACAAACCCTGCGGCCCCTCGGTGAGAGTTGTGATGCGTGCGGACTGTCCGCTATCCATCCAGCGCATGTGAATTTGCGCCGAACCATCTTCGAGCGAAACATACGCCAGGCGTTTGCCATCCGGCGACCAGGCCACTTGTCCATCATTCGCCGAACCGCTGGTCAACGGACGCTGGTTGCCGCTGGCGATATCAATGATCCACAGATTAGAACGTTTGCGATCCTTCATGATGTCGAAGTAGCTGCGCTCGTAGACCACCGAGCGACCGTCGGGAGAAATCTCGGGATTATTCGCCCACTGCAACTGGAACACATCGAGCGGTCGGAACTGGCGAGCATCTGCCGCGGATACGTCAACAGCAAACATCGAGGTAAGTGCAATTAGCGACAAAGCGAAAGCGGTGGATCGGCAATGCATCAGCGACTCCAATGGCGGATCAGCAACAAGGTTCACAGTTGAATAGCAAGAGTACGCTAGCGGATACCAGTGCCGATAGTTTACTGAAGCAACATGGCTGAAACGGCACTACAGAGTGCTCGCGGATTGTTGGAACCGGTTACGCCCATCGCAACGACAAACGGCGAGCATTTCTGCTCGCCGTTCGGTTTGTTACCTACCTGACGGATCCATTTTCGGACCTTCTCGGCAGCCCCCTCGCATCGTCCTTGAATCTATCCCTCGCCTCTCATGTTTCCTGCGAGGCTTTCGAACTTAGTGCGCACAAGTCGAGGATGGATCCTCAAAGCCGTTGGCGAATATTCTTTCGCCCTGCGCCAGATTGCTCAGCTTGTAGGTCACGGTCTGGCCGGCTCCCGGGATGCCCGCCGTCGCGGTGTAGTCACCGGCGATCGCGTTTCCTTTCGCTACGACAGAGGCTGATCCGTTCGCATCGGTCGTGATAGTGAGCGGGCTGGTGTTCTGCGAACCCTGCAGGCTGGAGAATCCGGCCGAGGCTCCAGCGGGCGACGCATTCGCGACGAACTGCACTCCGACACCTGCGACGGGGCCATTGCCATCAGTTACCGTCGCAATCAGAGCGCAGCCAAAGTCGGCACTCACCACTGCAACTTGAGGTGTGCCACCGCCGATACCTGTTACACCGTTATTGGTCAGGTCGAAGGTTGTTGTCTGCGTACCTCCGGCAACCGTGGCAGGTACGTGATACAAGCCAGCAAGGTTATTTGCAGTTGCGGTCACCGTCGCTACACCGTTTGCATCCGTGGTCACTGGGTTAGCAGACAATGTTGCACCAGCGCCGCTGGCCGGCAGAGTGAAAGTCACCACGGCCCCAGCAACAGGGTTATCGAACTGATCTGTCACGAGCACTGACAGCGCTGTACCGAATGGGTGGGCAATCGTTGCACTTTGCGGAGTACCGCTTGCTGCTGCATTGCCACCAACACCCGGCTTCACCTTGATCGGCACGCCCGGAGCATTTGTCAGGGAAATCGGGGAAGATGTGGCAGCGCCTGCTGTTACCGTCAGGGTATAGCTACCGATAATGTTGTTCGCACTCTCGTTAATCTGCGCCTGACCACCAGCGGTGGTCGTGACCATTGTTGTGGTCTGCGTGCTGGCGCCCGAAGCGGCTGTCGTTGCAGTGACCGTGACACTGATTCCATCAGCGACCGGATTGCCGAACTTATCTGTCACCTGCACGTTCAACGGCGCAAACGGAGTACCGACGGTGGCGCTGGTCGGTGGCGGCGGCAGAACCGTGATTGCAAACGGAGGGCCGGCAACATTGGTCAAGTTGAAGATAGCGGGTGTTGGTACGCCACCCACCTGGGCCGTAATTACATAGCCACCCGGCAAGGTATTCGCGGTGGCATTGACCACAGCTGTCCCATCAGCACCGGTGACGACAGTGCTTGCGGGAGCCAGATTGGCACCAGCACCACTGCCAGGCACGGTGAACGTTACATTGACACCTGGAACCGCATCGCCATCGCTGTCCACCACGGTCACTGACAAAGGATGCGCGAATGGATCACCTACAACGGCGCTTTGAGAGCCGCTCTGGCTGCCTACCGTTACCACAATCGACGAAGGCACCGTGCCGACGCGGGTCATCGTGGCGTTGCTGAAAGCGATCGTCTGGATCAGGTTGAGCTGGGCGAGGCCCTGCGGGTGCGAATACAGCGAAACGCCGATCTGGCTGCCGACTGCACCGCCGCTAGCAGGTGTGGTGTAAGGCAAGGACAGCGTGTAATGCCCGCTGCTAAGCAGCGTCAGGATCGCCGGGTTGGCGTTGGAATTTGCCACCGTGGTCGTTACCACGCCGCTGGTCGAAGTCAGCGCCGAGCCGATGATGCTCTCACCAAGCACATTCAGGCCAACGATGCTCGGCGTGTCGACGTTGACATTCAGCGTATATACCTTGCTCGCCCGAAACAGGTTGGCCGGGTCGCCGGTCGGAAATACTTGGTCGAACGACGCCGAATTCGCGACCAGCGAACCGGCAACGTTCAAGCCAAGGATTCCCCCGATGGTCGCGGTGTGCGCGGTGGCGCTAATCTGCAAAGTTGGAGGGGCCACGAGGCCAAGTGCGCCGGAGTATGAGCCAGTCCAAGGCCCAGTCGTGCCAATTGCGACACCCTGTGCCGACGGAGTCAATAAACCACCGCCGATCGCGGTAACCGGATTCGCATTCGTGGTCGAGGTGAAACCGCCATTCGGTACTGCTATCGGCGTGGCATAACTTGCGACGCTGAATGCCACACAACCGATAGCGAGTGTCGCTAATAACGATGATTTATAATTAAACCCCGAATTTAACGTATGTGCACTCTTTGTGAAAGAATGCAGAGCGCTGGATACAAAGTAACGAAACATATTCATAACTCACCCCGTTTTGATTGAACATCAAGTCATTTGGTACAGATATTGCAATCCATTCTTTCATTTCATCTTATTGATTTTGTTATATTTTTTTCGGCTAGCTGGACTACACGAAATTGATACGCTCTGTCTATAAAATGTGAATTTTTAATTTACAATGTTATTGTCTTCACAAAGTCATCACGTACACATTTAACTCTTTGAATAGAACCAATCTTCTCCTGGATGCTATTCTGCAGTTTATAGACCGGATTTCTGTGACGAGCAGCTTACTTTTGAAGATCGCCGCTATGAAAACTCAATTAATACGTGAATAATAGGTGAACAATATAATTAATAATCGGGCGACGCCAGAATTTGTAATTATTCGTGTTACGTAAATACACAATTTAGGCTCAACCAGCGGCCACATTCACACTCATCGACAGAACGAGCGAATAATTCAAGGAACGCGTCCGATAGGACCGCATCCATCGGAGTGAACTGTTTGTAGAATCGAAGGAAGGTATGGAGGGGTGCTCGCTGCACTCAGGGAGAATTGGCGTGCGTTCGGCGTGAGCGAATGATCACTGGGCGTAGAACTAGACAACCGCGCCGATGTGCCTCAAGCGCGCTGTTTAGGAGGCCAGGTAAATTCACGCAACTCGATATGTCCAGGAGCGCGCAGCGGGCATGGCCTCTACACTGCCTTGCTCAAACCTTACAAAGCAAAACGGAGCCTTTCGGCTCCGTTTGTCACTGCATCGACAGCTGCGTTTTGCTTCAGCCCTTGTCCTTGGCTTTTGGCATTGTCACTGCAACAAAGCTAGTCGCGTCTTCACGGCGCACCAGCAACATCGCGGTGTCGCCGGGCTTCAGGTCCTTTAATGCCAGATTGAGCTCCAAGGCTGACTTCACAGCTTTCTTCCCCACCATCAGGATCACATCCCCCTGCTGCAGCTGGGTGCGCCGTGCCGCGCCTGTGATATTGCTGATAACCACCCCCTGATCCTTCAGGCCCAGGTCCTTGCGTTGCTCTGCCGTCAAATCCTCAACCACGATGCCCAGCGGGTTACCCGCGGTCGGCGTCGCCGTTGCGGCGGCAGCTAGCGCGTTCTTGTCCTGCGGCAGCTCGCCTACGGTGACCGGAACGGTGAGCGTCTTGCCATCGCGGAACAGTTTGACCTCCACTTGGCTGCCCGGCTTGCTCATGCCGACCAGCGGCGGCAAGTCGGACGAATGATCCAGATCCTTGCCGTTGAACGACACAATCACGTCACCGACATGGATGCCGGCTTTTTCCGCAGCGCCAGCAGGCGTGATCTTGTTGACGAGCGCCCCGCCCGGACGCGGCAGGCCGAGGCTTTGCGCCATTTCACGATTGATGTCCTGAATCTGCACACCGATCATGCCGCGTGAAACGTGTCCCTTGCTCTTGATTTGCTCGACATCGTTCATCGCCACATCGATCGGGATCGAAAACGACACACCCATATAGCCGCCGGTGTTACTCAGAATCTGCGAGTTGATACCGATCACTTCGCCATTCAAATTGAATAACGGACCACCAGAGTTACCGCGATTGATCGGCACATCGGTCTGGATGAAACCGACATACTGCTGATCGGCGCCACCAAACTTGCGCTGGACCGAACTGATGATGCCGTGCGTCACAGTGTGATCAAAATTGAACGGCGAGCCGATCGCAACCACCCATTGCCCTTGCTTGAGCTTGGTCGAATCACCAATCGCAACCACCGGCAAACTGCTAGCCTCGACTTTGAGGAGGGCGATGTCGGTCTGCGGATCCGTACCAACCACTTTCGCATCAAGTTCGCGTCGATCAGACAGACGAACGGTGACCTGATCTGCGCCTTCGACGACGTGATTGTTGGTCAGCACATAACCGTCGGCTGAAATAATGAAACCCGATCCAATCGAGGTGCCTTCGCCAGCGCCACGTGGCCGACCTTGTCCCTGCGGACCTTGTGGTCCCTGCGGCCCGAAGAATCGACGCAGCACATCGGGCATATCCTGCTCGTCACCAGCTTCGGCGGTTTCACTATCGATTTTTCCGCTATGAGTTGCCTGCACATTGACAACCGCCGGCGCATTTTTCTCCACCAGTTGGGTGAAGTCCGGCAAATCCGCGCGGGCTATTCCAGCGCCACCCAGCAGCACGCCGGACAGCATCACAGAGACCAACAATTTCATGCCTCTCTCCTCGAGTGTTGATTGATAAAACAGGATTGATCATGGCTCGCACCTGACGCGCCATTGGATAACGTTGCTAGATTTAAGTTCCGCGACAAATCACGCTGAAACAAACCGCATTCAGGCTGCAATTTCAGTGCGCGACTGCGGGCGCCGCGTGAGTAAGCGCGTCGGCAATTTTCTCGACCGTCGCCGGCGGCACTTCGCCGAGCGCAGTGACCTGATAGCCATTGAGGTTACGCACGAATACGTTGAGCACACCGCGCGATATCTTGCCCTGAGTCAGCACGCCAGGCGCTGTGTTGGCCGGCTCTAGATAAACCGAAACGTTGGCAACACCATCGGATAACAACCAATGTTCCGCATTGTTAGTCGCATCAGCTGGCCCGCGCCGTGCGCTCATGCTGAAACCCGCCGGTAATTCGCCGAGCTTCCATTCAGATGGCGTGGTCAGCAGGACTTCTTGCGCCTGCGCGGCGATGGTTCTGGCCGGGACTTCACTCAGCGCCAAGTCGGTTTCATTCACGTGCCCGCCAATATTCAGCGCGACAAACATCAGTTGCTGCAGCGAATGCTGATCGGCATCCAGCAACATTGAGCGCAACAAAAGATGCGAATTTTTTTCCAGCCACAATCGATAACTGTAGCGATATTTGTCCGTGGCCTGCACGTCAATTACTTGCGCGCTGAAGCCCGCAATCCGATCTTCGCCAATCAGGCGCAGCGTGTAGTTTTCCTGCAGACCTTCAGCCCGCGCCTCCGGCACTAATGGCACGAGACGACGATTGCTTTCGGCGCCAAATACTGTGGGCAGCTGATTCGGTTGCACGCTGGTAATGCTGCGACTGTTGCGCACCACTTCGCGGCGCGCGCCGTTGAGGCTGATCAAACGTTCGCGCTCATCCACTCCACCTGCATGAAAAACGCGCAAGGTATCGACGCGGCCATCGTGTTCGTAGATAAAAGAGCCATCGTAGTCGAGGTCGCGCATCGCGCTGGCCATCTGCGCCAGCAGTTGTTGCGGATCTGCAGTCTCATCGGCGCGGCTGCTTGTGGCGACCAGCGCCAGCAACAATATTCCGCAGCCGCAGCGTATCGCACCAGGCATCATTGCGCGTTGGCGGGTGTTTCCTGCGTGCGTGGCAACGTCGCGGATTGCGCGGTGCGTTGCGGCACGACCAGCATCACGTAAGGAACCATGCCCGAGCGCATGCCCTGCCCGGTCGCTTCGTAATGCCGCACCAGATACGAATCCAGTCGCGGATCGGAAGCCGTCGGCGTGCTGTAATCGACCATGCTGGCGGCCATCGCCGGAACCTTCTGTTCCATCGATGCGGGCGTACGTTCTTGCAAAACCGGCGCGGCGCGCACTGGATCGGCGGCGGCGACATTCCTTGCGGGCGACTCCGGGCTGATTGCCGGCCGAGAAACCATCAGTGCGGCTACTGCTACCGACGCCGCCACCGCGCCACCTGCCGCCCAGCGCAGCCAGCGATGTTCGTTCGCACGAACGCTGATGACCACCGATTCCTCATCGATCCGTGCCATCACTGTCGCGGAAAAATCGATGCTGACAAACGCATCGGTTTGTCGCCGCAGGCAGCTGCGCGCCACTTGATAGCGCGACCAAGTTTGCGCCAGCGCAGGATCGGCATCTATGCCACGCAGCAGAAACCGGACGCTATCGCGCGGCAGTTCGCCATCCATGAGTACGCTGAGTTGTTCGTTGAATTGTTCGGTCATGATGATTACGCCTTGCCGTCCGCAAGCAGCGGTCGAAGTTGGATATCAATGGCCTCGCGCGCCCGAAAAATACGGGAACGCACAGTACCGATGGGGCAGTTCATTGCCTCCGCGATTTCCTCGTAACTCAGACCGTCCACTTCGCGGAGAGTGATGGCCGTTTTCAGTTCTTCTGGCAGTTGTTCGACCGTGGCGAATACGGTTTGTTCAATTTCCTGACGCAACATTTCGTTCTCTGGCGTGGCGCTGTCTTTCAGCCGCGTGCCGCCATCCAGCAACACCGCATCTTCGATCGCGATGTCGTCGGTCGGTGGTCGCCGATTCTGTGACACCAGATAATTTTTCGCGGTGTTGATCGCAATCTTGTAAATCCACGTATAAAACGCACTGTCGCCACGAAAATTGCCGATCGCGCGATACGCCCGAATGAACGATTCCTGCGCCACATCCTGGCATTCGCTCCAGTCCTTGATATAGCGCGAGATCACGCTCACCAATTTGTGCTGGTACTTGCGCACGAGCAGATCGAAGGCGCGCTTGTCGCCGCTCTGCACACGCTCAACCAGCTGTTGATCCGATTCTAATTCGCCCATCCGGGCCCTTCTCCAGTACGTGACTCGGGCTAGGCATCGCCTAAGACCTTGGTCATCACAATAAGTTCACAACATCGACGACGCCGAAAAAAGCATCGTCATACATATCTTTATGCGGTGGCATATCGCCAGCTCGCTTCGGCTCCCCAACCGCTGCAGCGCACGCATGGTAACGCGTTCGCAGCGATTACGATTGACCGCGCACGCCGCTGCCCGGATTATAGCCGCACCTTATCCCAGCAGACTGATATCGCCATGTTCGAAGGACTTCGCTTCACCCACTGGCGCCACGAGATCGACAGCGATGGCATCATCCTGCTCACGCTCGATCGCGCCGGCAGTTCGGTCAACGCGCTCAACAGCGCCGTGCTCGACGAACTCGCGCAGATGGTCGAACGCCTGAGCCTGGAATTGCCGAAAGGCGTGATCATTCGTTCCGGCAAATCCGGCTTCATCGTCGGCGCCGATATTCACGAGTTCGAGGAGTTCGACAAACAAGGTCGCGTGCTCGAATCGATCGAAAACGGCCAGCGTATTTTCCAGAACCTCGCGCGCCTGCGCTGTCCAACCGTCGCGGCGATCAACGGCGTCTGCATGGGCGGCGGCACCGAACTCTCACTGGCGTGTCGCTATCGTGTCGCGAGCCGTGATCCGGCCACGCGTATCGGCCTACCCGAAGTCATGCTCGGCATTCATCCGGGCTGGGGTGGCAGCGCGCGCTTGCCGCGTTTGATCGGCGCACCGCAGGCACTCGATTTGATGCTGACCGGTCGCGCTATCAGCGCCGAAAACGCGAAGGCGCTCGGTTTAATCGATGCACTCACCAGCGCCGAATTGCTGGTCGAGTCGGCAAAAGAATTGATCCTGCACGGCCACATACGCGACATCGTGCAGCGCGCGCGCGCCTGGGCCACCAACATCTGGCCGGTGCGCCAGATTCTCGCGCCAATGGTGCGCAAGCAAGCCGCGGTCAAGGCACGGCCCGATCAATATCCCGCACCGTTTGCGCTGATCGAAGTCTGGCGTCGCGGTGGATCGAATATTTCGCAGCGCCTGAAACTCGAAGCGCGTTCGGTCGCAAAACTTGCCACCACACCGACCTGCCGCAATCTGATCCGCGTGTTTTTCCTGCAGGAGCAAATGAAAAACCTCGGCGCCGGCACCGATGCTGCCATCCAGCGCGTGCACGTGATCGGCGCCGGTGTGATGGGCGGCGACATTGCCGCGTGGTGTGCGTTGCGCGGCTTCGATGTGACCTTGCAGGATCGCGAGATGAAGTTCATCCAGCCGGCGCTGGATCGCGCGCAAATCTTGTTCGCCAAACGCCTGAAAACTCCCGAGCTGATTGCGCCCGCAGCAGCGCGACTCAAAGCCGATGTCGAAGGCAAAGGCGTGGCCGATGCCGACCTCGTGATCGAAGCGATCTTCGAAAATCTCGAAGCCAAGCAAGCGGTGTATCAGCTGGTTGAACCGCAACTCAAACCCACCGCGCTGCTCGTGACCAACACCTCAAGCATTCCGCTCGATGAATTGCGTACCGTGATCACACGCCCCGGCCAATTTCTCGGCCTGCATTATTTCAATCCGGTCGCACAGATGCCGCTGGTCGAAGTGGTAAGTCACGAGGCTGTCGATGCGGTTGCGCAAAAGCGACTGCTCGCATTTGCCAGGGCGATCGACAAACTGCCCGTGCCGGTCAAGAGTTCACCGGGATTTCTGGTCAATCGCATTCTCACGCCATACCAGTTCGAAGCCGTGATGATGTACGCCGAAGGTGTGCCCGGGCCAGTGCTGGACAAGGCCGCCAAACGTTTTGGCATGCCGATGGGCCCGATCGAACTGGCCGACACCGTGGGACTGGATGTAGCCGCATCGGTCGGAAAAATCCTCGCGCCGTTTCTCGGCCTCGAAGCGCCACCGAGCATGGAAGCGCTGCTGCAAAGTGGCAAACGCGGCAAGAAAGACGGCGAAGGTTTCTACAAGTGGGAAAACGGCAAACCGGTCAAACCCGCGGTCGATCCGAATTACCAGGAGCCTGCCGACATCACCGATCGCATGATCCTGCCGATGCTCAACGAAGCCGTCGCCTCCCTGCACGATGGCGTCGTCGAAAACGCCGAACTACTCGATGCCGGTGTAATCTTCGGCACCGGTTTCGCGCCGTTCCGTGGCGGCCCGATTCAATATATCCGCAGCGAAGGTGTCGACAAGATCAAGGCGCAGCTTGAGGCGCTGGAAGCGAAATATGGGAAACGTTTTGCGCCCAAAGCGGGGTGGGATAACGCGGCGTTGGGCTGATTTACGTGACGAGACACCCATAAAGCGGAAGATATTTTGCGACGCGCCGACGAACTAGCCGGGAATTCTTTCCGGGCTTGATCTTATTTTTAATCTAAAGTCTCGCTGAGTCGGCGCGCTTTACCCTCCCAAACTCGGTCGAGAACGAAGTCAAGCACGTGGACGTTGTATGTTGAAATAAAACTCAGGTTGGCTTTGAATCGCTTATCCTTATGACCGACAAAGAACAGCGCGCCATCATGAACTCCCTTTGCGAGTTCGAACCACGTGTGGAACTCCTGTTCGTCCGCCTTAAATAGACGAGGGCGTTTTAGCATGATCCCATCATCACGCACTTCGACGCCGCCAAAGTGCACGCTTCCGCCTTTTTTCCACGTCTCTATCATCGTAAGTAGGAGTCGAACGCAGATACCACGCCACAGGCACTTCGTAATGGCGCTGTGCTTTGCACTGTCGCGGAATTCAATCGCCATGGCGCTATTACCCAGATAGCGGATGTGATGCGTAGTGCCAGTATTAACACCGTTAGTCGAATGACGAATCGCACCCCATGAAACACCCGTTATCGATTCCAGCGAGGTCACTGAGTTTTTCCATTCGATACCATCGGCAGAGATGCGGAATCTGTCTTTGAAAATCAACCCGAAAGTGGTTTCGTAAGTCACAGCGGCAGCGAACTCGGCCTTTTTCTCTCGTGCCTCGTCGGCGAGCCGGTTACGTGTTAAGTGAATATCGTCGAGCGCTTGAATGTCTGCGCTTACCTTGTCCAACACGGCGGGAACTTCGGCGAACAGTTTCTCGAGTTCTTTACTTAAAGACGTTGCCTCGTTGAGGTAATCGTGCTCGTTAAATAAATCGATTGCGAGACTGCGCACTTTGAACGCTAATGCGCTGCTCTCCGCGTGGTCAAGGCCTTTGCTTTTCTTACTCAGCTGTACTGGCTGAGCGATCATGTCCCACACGCGTAGCAATGAGATAATCTGTTGCGTTGCGCCATGGATCCCATGACTGTCCGATCCGTGAACGGAAGCTATCGCGCGTGTTTTCTCGATCAACGCTGCTATTTCTTCCGCCCTCTCATCAAGTTCTGCCTTTGTTTCGATCTCGTAGATGTTCACGAGATCGCTGATCAACTGCGGTGCTTCGTCCTCGCCGTCAGACGTTCCCTCTGCGACTAGGCGTTCATATACTGACACCCGTTGCTCTGCAGATAATGTAGAAGCCAGAAGGTGCGTAATCGCTCGTTTGTAGTAATTTTTGCGGTTCGTCAGCTCTGCCTCTACAAGCGCACGGTCTGAAACGGCCGGAAAGCCTGATGCCTGACGATCTTCATTGATGTCACGCATCACAATTGCGGCATCAAACGCGTCGACCAACTTGGCAAGTGAAGCGATAGCTTCCTGAATTGGCTTAGCACCCCTTCTTGCTACCCTACCAAGGCTTGCAGCAAGCAAATTGGCACAACATAAAATAGGCAAACCAGACAGTGCTGCGACGACTGGTTTTTCTTGCGACAATTTTAGATTGAGTGCGATTCGTTGGGGACTAACACCCGGAAACCACGCCACCTCGGCAGCCAATCGTTGGCGAGCATTTAGAAGCGTATTGCGGGCTGCAGCAATCAATTCTTGGTCTCGGCTTAGGGTTAAATTTTCAGATAATTCGATCAACCTTGATTTACGATCGCGAGGCGTCGCACCGAGGACAAAAAACGGATTTTCAGAGATATCCATCAGACGAACCCGATACGTCTCTTAGTATCTTCCTGCTGAACTCGCGATGGCGTTGACTCAATCGCTTCGACAACGTGTCCTGCTTCGACGCGCGATCTACCAGCCTTCGCTGATAACCGACAAGATTCGCGCACGATGAATCCCAGATCAGAAAGAGGCCGACCGGCGAGCTCCTTTGCCAATTTGGTCAAATCGACGTTTGGGTCATGTGGAATCGCGGCGAACTTGACGGAGAGAAGCGCAAACACTTCTTGCTCTGATGGCATTCCCACTTCGATGATGTGATCGAACCGCCCCCTTCTCACTGCGGCAGGATCCAGACTTTCCAAACGATTGGTCATTCCGACGACTAGCACACTGTTGTTAGTTGCTTTCGGAATACCACGCAGAAATTCGGCTACCTCCTCAACGCGATGCTGCCCCGACATGCCTCCATCGCGCGCAGCGAGGAATGCGTCTATCTCGTCAATGACAATGATCGACGGTGATGCTTTCGCCGCTTGCGCAAATATCTCTGAAATTTTGCGACCGGTTTCGTGAATGAATGGGCTTCCGATGCTCCCTGAGTCGACCGAGAAACACGGCCAATCAAGGTAGGTGACTAGTTGCTCAATCGCAAACGTCTTGCCACACCCTGGTGGTCCGTGAAGCAAGATCGCTCCTGGGAAGTCAATGCCCAGAGTCTTGTACCGATCATGATTCCGAATGATATCGACTACATGTTCGTTAAAAAACGTCTCCAGCAACGGCCGACCAGGCAGAGAGAATTGATGGGTAGGAAGCGCTGACTCGTCGGGCTCGACAGAAACGTCGGCAGGCACGCGCAAACTTTCATTCGGGGTGGCTATCGGTAGTGGCTCCAGCACGGGATGCCCATCAACGATCCCAACAAGGGTCTTGAGCTGATCCCCGCTCAGCCACGGCATGAGTGCTCGCATGCGTCTGACTGAGTTGAGGGAAATATTGACGCCACCGGTCATCCAAAATCCTGCGACGAGAAGATCTTCCACAGCAGGCGCGGGCGTGTAAGAGGGAACGAGACGAGAGAGTCGCTCGACGTAGAGCGCGTCATGAAACCCGCTATCCGAATCAATCAAGCGGCTCGCAGCCAACGAACCGGCAAACGCTTGGCATTCGCTTAGGCTGGACGGTGGAGCGGCTTCATCAACAGGCTCTAGTCGATGGCCTCGACCACCTTCCAACAACCGCAATCCTCTCGGCCCGAAATTGCATGAAAACAGGAGTCCAGATGACAGCAGCCCAGCGTCAACCCACGCGTCGGCCAGTTCCGTTTGCGCAACGAGAATCCGCCCGCGCGCAGATGATTCGTAGATCTGCCAACGATCTCCCGCCGATACACAACGGTGCAGGACAATCCCATCCTTCGGGGTGAAACCTCGCGGCAGCCATGGGTCGATTGGCATTGTCAGGCTTGGATGATGTTCGCGTCGGAGGTCATATCGTCGTCGCCTGCACGAATGCGCCGGTAGTTCAGTAACAACACTACTTCGCGAAGCTTTTGCATGTCGTCCGATTTCGCTGCTTGCTCGCCTACCGTCACAAGCTGCGTAAACTCAACCTGATCAACGAACAAGTGTGCAGATTTTGCCAAGTACTGAAAACGTGCGAGAACGAAGGAGTCCTGCCGCCAGAGAATGTCCCAGTTCTTGCCACGCAAGTCATCGAGGAGGTTCTCGAATTCAGCGTCGTTGGATTCAATCGCTCGGCCAGCATTGCGTACAGCATTTTCAAATTGCGAAGCTTCGGATGGCTTGGCGTGTTCGCGAACATAGTCATTGAAGTATTCAACCAGGCCGTCTAAATCCATCCTGCGCATGACCTTGAGATGCGCCTCCCGAATTTTGGCAATCAATCGCTTGGCCTCGTGGACATGATCCATTGCTTGTTTGGATTTTTCCGGATCAGTCTCCTGTTCGCTCAACGATAAGGCGTCATCAAGCTTTTCTCGTGCGACCTCAATCTGCGGATCGTTGATCTTCTCGGCAATCGCGTCGAGCCGTTCAAGTTGCCGCGTCCCTTCTTCCAAGACAAGCTTGCCAGCTGCGGTATAGTCGATTTGGCCTTCCATACGTGAATAGAAATTGTGCCCCGAGCGAAACGTACCTGCGATGGAAGGTACGGAAACTTCAAGGGTGACTAATCCTGAATCCGAGACCTCGTAGTCGCAGATGAGTTCTGCGCCCCGCGCAATCACACCTTGCTCGATATCGGTGCCCTTAACCTTGAGCGCACCCATGAGCCGGTTCTGGCTCGCAGGGGAAACTATCTCCCCTTCCCAGAGCTTGAACACCAATGCTCCATTGGAACCGGCGCGCAGCGATTCGTCGGCGAAAAATTTTCGCTGCCCTTTCATTGGTAGGAGATCGCCAGAACGCACAAGCCAGCACATTGCGGAGGCGCCGCCCGACGTGGTTCTGGCCTCCACTCCGATGGAGTGAGAAGCTGGGATTGCGTCGATTGATGCCGCGGTGCGCGTGATGGAAATTCGATCCGTTTTCAGCGCTAGAGGCACACCGGCCGCACCAAAGACAAAAATCTTGAATTGGTTCTCGCCTAACTTCGAAAGCATGAGGTCCACACTTGCCCCATCTTTGAGGACCAATCGGCCGGAGCTCCAACCTGTTTCGAGGCTCTCGATTTGGAACTCCGCCCCTGGATCGACTTGCCCAGTTACCGTCACCAAGAATTGCGCGCGCACATTCGGGGTACGTGAGTTGAAATGGAAGCTGACCGCCAACTCATTGCCCATTGCAATAGAACCGCGGTTCGATTTTCTACCACGGCGAGCAGATGCCCAGTCAACGGATTCGGCGAAGACCGCTGCGCCAGCGGCAACGGCCGTCATTGGGTCCACGTCCATCGCACCTGAAATTCCTAGTTCGAAAGCAACGCGATCTCGCACTGTTTTGTATTGCGTCGGCCCGCCGACGAATACAACACGGTCGATATCTTGGGAGGAAAGACCAGCCTTGTTCATTGTCTCGCGAACAGCTTCGATCGACGCTTTGAGTTGTTCGTCGATCAATTGATCAAGCACTTCGCGTGTTATTGGTGCCTCAACGTAGATATCGGTACCGTTGATATCCTGCAAGCGCACTTCGGCCTCTGAGAGGCTAACTAGCGCATCACTGCGAGAAGACAGATCGATTTTTGCTTTCTCGGCCGCCCATGGCAACATTGCGATCAACCGCTTGTACTTCGGATCGACGGCAACGTCCTCTGGGAGCTTGAAATTCTTTTCCAGCCACGGGCGTACAACGTTGGTGACGATTGCTCTGTCCCAATCACGGCCGCCACACATCTCGATGCCACCGTGAGCGGACAGGCTTACACGACCATCTATTCCCTCGGCGATTGCGACGTCCAAGGTGCCGCCACCCAGGTCATAAATGATGAACGTGCCATTCGATGGGCGCGCCCGCATGACGCTCATCACAGCCGCGACTGGCTCCTGCATTAGCTGAACTGCCCCTATCCCGGCGAGCTCTGCAGCCTGCATTGTCGCGTCTTTCTGCATTTGATTGAAGGCGGCTGGCACCGTAATAACGGTACCAGCCACTTGAGAACGAATCTCTTCTGGTAGGTAGCCGAACAACACTTTCAAGATTTCCGCAGAGCATTGCTCTGGGGTTAGTGCCTCTGATAGGCCTTTGATTTTGATCGGCGTGCTTGTCCCCATGACGCGCTTGAAGAGGATGGCCGCACGTTCCTTGTCTTGGGGGACCATGTCATAGGCTCGGGTTCCGAAGTATTTGCTTCGGCGATCAAAATAGATGGCTGAAGGTGTTACATCTTTGCCGTCCGGGCTCTTCCAAAGCTTCAAGGTTTCGCCATCAAAGGTATAGATGGCGCTGTTGGTTGTTCCGAGATCAATTCCTGCGTAGTACGGCATCAAACTTTCCTCAACATCAGTGTGCCCATCCGAAGCACACCTTCAGGACCCATGACTATAGGCTCAAGCATCTGGTCGATGACGAGCAAGTCGCCATCTTGGAAATCCTGCAAGTTCAGTGGCGACGCTGCCATGCCCGCTTCAAAGGGCAATCCTTCCAGGGATTCCAACCGCGCGCCTATTGCACTCAAGGTGCTGTCAATGCGGCGTTGGAAATAGAGCAGCTGGTTGGCGAAACGATTGTGCTCTCCCGCTTCCAGCTTTGTGAGTACGCGGCTAAAAAGACGTGCGAACTTCCATGAGTCGATGGCGAGATCAAGCAGCAATTCTGAATCAGGTGGCAACGACCGCTCAAGTTCATACATTTCTTCACCACGCTATACAAAAAAACGCAACCCTATTTAATACTCGCATATTGGGATGTATGCAGTACCCCGGGATTATTAGCATTTCCCGCCTATCATCACAATGAGTCACATTGAAAATTGGCGGAGAGGGTGGGATTCGAACCCACGGTGGACTCACATCCACGGCAGTTTTCAAGACTGCTGCCTTAAACCACTCGGCCACCTCTCCATAAAACTTTTCGCACCGCAGGCGCGCGTTGCGCGTTGCGCGCCCCACGGCAGTTTGACTCCGGGCATCCTGCCCTACGCCCTTCGGGCCAGCTCCGCTGTTCTGTGGTGGTCCTGCACCACAGCCTCAAACCGCTCGGCCACCTCTCCATAAACTTTTTGCGGCACTGGCGCGTTGCGCGCGGCACCTAGATCTATCTCATCGCTATGCCGTAGGCTTGAAGAACTGGATCCCAGCCTTCGCTGGGATGACGCTCTTTTAAACGCTACGGCGAATTCATCGATAGCGATAGTTTAGCTGATTACTTCCAGTCCGCCCATGTACGGCTGCAAAATTTTCGGTACTCGAATGCTGCCATCGGCCTGCTGGTTGTTTTCCATCACCGCGACAAGCGCGCGACCAATGGCGACACCGGAGCCGTTGAGCGTGTGTACCAACTCGGGTTTTCCGGTTTCCGGATTGCGCCAGCGTGCCTGCATGCGGCGCGCCTGGAAATCGGTGCAATTGGAGCACGACGAAATCTCGCGGTACGAATTCTGCGCTGGCAACCAAACTTCGAGATCGTAGGTCTTGGCCGCAGAAAAGCCCATGTCGCCAGTGCACAAAAGCAGTTTGCGATACGGCAATTCCAGCGCTTGCAAAACGCGCTCGGCGTGGCCGGTCATGGCTTCGTGCGCGGCTTCGGATTCAGCAGGTTTTGCGATCTGCACAAGCTCGACTTTCTCGAACTGATGCTGGCGGATCATGCCGCGCACATCGCGCCCGTACGATCCGGCCTCAGCGCGGAAGCACATCGAATGCGCGGTGAGTTTCATCGGCAATTTTTCGGCATCAACGATCTCGCCGGCGACGAGATTGGTCAGCGACACTTCGGCTGTCGGAATCAGATAACGTTTGATCTCGCCCGATATCGAAAATAGAT
This sequence comes from Pseudolysobacter antarcticus, assembly GCF_004168365.1. Lineage (GTDB taxonomy): Bacteria > Pseudomonadota > Gammaproteobacteria > Xanthomonadales > Rhodanobacteraceae > Pseudolysobacter > Pseudolysobacter antarcticus. Next base: position 2,179,381 of record NZ_CP035704.1, on the reverse strand, counting down.
CCTCCTCGAATTTCGGCAACTGCCCCGTGCCCTGCATCGCCTCGGCGTTCACCAGCAGCGGCACATTGCATTCGAGATAACCGTGCTCGCGCGTGTGCAGATCGAGCATGAATTGCGCGAGCGCGCGATGCAGATGCGCGAGTTGTCCACGCAGCACAGTGAAGCGCGACCCGGAAATTTTCGCAGCGACTTCGGCGTCCATCCAGCCGTTACGCGCGCCGAGTTCAACATGATCCTTTACCGCAAAATCGAATTGTCGCGGTGTACCCCAGCGGCTGATCTCAACGTTGGCACTTTCGTCCTTGCCGAGTGGCACAGATTCATGCAGCAGGTTCGGCAAACCGAGCTGGATATCGAGCAACTTCGCTTGCGTTTCTGCGAGCCGCTGTTCGTTGGATTTGAGTTTGTCGGCAACCTCGGCGACTTCGGCCATGAGCGCGGCCGTGTCTTCGCCCTTGCCTTTCGCGATGCCGATCGCCTTCGAACGCGTGTTACGCAGATTCTGCAATTCCTGCGTTTCGGCCTGCAGCGTTTTGCGCTCGGATTCCAAGGTCTGCAGACTGGCTACATCCAAAGTCAGACCACGCGTTTCGCGCAGGCGTGCGGCGACCGTTTCGAGCTGACCGCGTAACAGGGCGGGATCGAGCATTGCGTGAATCCTGGGTTTGCGACAAGGGTGCGGATTATCGCGGTTGCGCTAGTGGCTGTGCAAACGCCGCGATCATCCGAGAGTCCATTCGCGCTTATTGCTCGCCACGCGCTTTACGCCGTTGCGCGCGCAAGGCCTCGAGTTTTTCGCGGATGCGCTGCTCGAGACCACGCTCGGTCGGCTGGTAATACTCGCGCCCCGCGATCACATCCGGCAGGCATTGTTGATCGAGCGCAACGCCGCCCTGCAGATCGTGATCGTACTGATAACCCTTGCCGTAGCCGATCTCTTTCATGAGTTTGGTCGGCGCGTTGCGCAAATGCATTGGCACATCGAGCGTGCCGTGCTCGCGGATATCGGCCTTGACCGCATTAAACGCGGCGTAGATCGCATTGCTCTTCGGTGCGAGCGCGAGATAGACGGCCATTTCCGCGAGTACCAGATCGCCTTCCGGGCTGCCGAGACGCTCATAGGTTTGCCACGCATCTAGCACCAGCGACATCGCTTTCGGATCGGCCAAACCGATATCCTCGTACGACATGCGCAACAGACGCCGCGCCAGATACTGCGGATCGCAGCCACCATCGAGCATGCGCGAAAACCAGTACAACGCGGCGTCCGGATCCGAGCTGCGCACCGATTTGTGCAACGCTGAAATCTGATCGTAAAACTGCTCGCCGCCTTTATCGAAACGCCGCGTACGATCAGCCAATACCTGCGCCAACGTGCGCTGGTCGATGACGCCATCCACCGCGACATCAGCGGCAATTTCGAGCAAGGTCAGCGCACGGCGCACGTCGCCGTCGGCAGCCTGCGCGATGAGTTGCAATGAATCATCGCCGACATCGAGCTGCATTGCGCCGAGGCCGCGTTCGGCATCAGCCAGCGCGCGTTTCAGTGCGGCGACAATATCCGGCACCTTCAGCGCATCCATCACGTGCACGCGGCAGCGCGACAGCAGCGCGGAGTTCAGTTCGAACGAAGGATTTTCGGTAGTCGCGCCGACGAACAAAATTATGCCGCGCTCGATATGCGGCAGAAACGCATCCTGCTGCGATTTGTTGAAACGGTGCACCTCGTCGACAAACAGCACACTGCGTTTGCCTTGCGCGAAATTCACCTCGGCCTCGGCCAGCGCGGCGCGTACATCGGCCAGGCCGGACAACACTGCGGAAATCGCGCGAAACTCGGCATCGGCATAACGCGCCAGCAACAATGCCAACGTGGTTTTGCCGCAGCCCGGCGGGCCCCACAAAATCATCGAATGGATATGCCCGGCCTCGATCGCGCGCCGTAACGCGGAATCAGGCGCGAGCAGACGCTCCTGCCCGACCATCTCATCCAGCGAGCGCGGACGCATGCGCTCGGCCAACGGTTTCAGGCCCTGCGGTTCGGGAAAAAGTTCGGGTGTCTTGGACGGGATTCGACGAGCCATTAGGTCATCATACGAGATGCATCAAGCGCAAGTTCGGTTCAATTCTTGACCGGAAAAACTTCGCTCGTCGGCTCGGCATTGCCGATCACGTCGGTGCCTTTCGGTGGTACGAACTTGAAGCTGTCGGCGCTGAGTTTTTTATTGCGCTGCCAATCCGAAAACACAATCTCGGTGCGATTGCCGAGCTTGTCGAGAAAGACCATGCGTTTCAGGCCGCGTTCGTCGAGGCCGAGGTCGGCGTATTCGAATTCCGGCTCCTTGTCCTTCGACTTCAAACGCAGCCAGAGATAACCGTCATGCTCGCCCTGCTCGCTAGTCGTGTATTGGCGATCAAGCTGATCGAGATCGGTCAGTATCGTCAACGGACTATGCGCCTCTTCGGTGCCTAGATTACGCACCGTGACTTGCTCCAGATCGGGATCGTAAATCCATACGCGCTCACCGTCGGCGACGATGAGTTGTTTGTACGGCGCATTCGTATCCCAGCGAAACTGTCGCGGCGCCTGCAATGACAGCGTGCCGCTGGTGCGATCGCGCGCATGATTGGCGTTATCGAAAACCTGCTGGGTAAAACTGCCCGAAACCGATTTCAAATCCTTCGAGAAAGTTTCCATGCGCGAACGCGCGGTGTCGGCAGCAATCACCGGAATGCAGTTCAAAACCAAGACCAGCCAAACAATCAGTCGCATGAAAATTGTCCGTGAAAAATGATTTCCAGTATGGCAACGCATGGCTGAATGGCTGACCGCCGCATCGGCATTCATGTCAGCGCGTTAATCTGCACAAGGCGCGCATTCACTGCATCTACCAGCCGTTGCGGCGTATCGGCGCCGAAGCGCAAGCTGTTGTAATTGCGCGAACCGATGATGGAAGCCAGTGCCAACGGCTGGCGGAACTCGATCAGCAGATTGCCATTGCTGCCGATGCGACGCTGTCCGGGTACGCGTCGATTCGCATGCATGTCGATGCTCGCGCGCAAGGGCGCAATGCGCGCAAGGGCATTCAGCGGTACGGCTACATCGCCGAACACACCATTGCGTATGATCAGACGATCATCTTCCAGTGAAATCGGGCGCCGCGTCACAGCACGATAATGCGCGATCATCCACAGCACGGAATACAGCGAAAGCGCACTGATGCACCACGCAGCAGCAGGGTGCCACAGACTCAACAACAGGTGCTCGAACGGTATTTGCAGCAGGATCACGATGATGAAACCGAATAGTAGCGACTGCATGCCGTCGCGTCGGTGATAGCTGAAATGCATCACGCCCGGGAATTTCCATTCGCGTCGACGCGACAGCAAATGCAGCCACATGCGCGCTTCGGCCTTGAATATTCCAGCCGCCGGATGGGCACCAAATCGCTTCGAGATATTCGCCTCAATCAACAACTCAGGGTTCTCGTCGGCACGCGATGCGACCAGCATACGCAGCATCGCCAAGACGGCCCCAATTTCGAACAAACCGAGAATGGCCATACCGAATGTGCGCAAGTTGGCGAATGCACCAAACATCGGCAGCGTCTCGACCGGCAACAACAGGCGCGCTGCAAGCAGACCGATACCAAAAAGCAGTAACGCCCGGCGCAACGCGAGTTTTGGTGTGCGCCGTGCAAACCACGCGCCAATGAGAGGCATGGTTACGCAAAAATCCGTCAACGCGGTCCACGCCGGCGCGGGATGCGACAAAACATGCGTCACGGCCCAACCTAACGCATATGCCGCCAGCACAAGTGCGATAACACTAATTCGGCGGATCTGCTGTTGCATGTTCAATCCTTGGGCGGCGCCGGCGCGAGCACCTCGCGGTTGCCGTTGTGTTCGGGCGCGCTGACTACGCCTTCGGCTTCCATTTTCTCGATCATGCGCGCGGCGCGGTTGTAGCCGATCTTGAGACGACGCTGCACGCCGGAAATCGAGGCGCGCCGCGATTCGGTGACGATCTGCACGGCCTGATCGTAGAGCGCGTCGTAGTCGCCATCGTCGCTATTGCTGGCTTCTTCGGGCAGGCCGCTTTCGTTGATCACGCGGCCATCGGCCAGCGCCTGCACTTCTTCGAGCACGCCGCCGATATATTCGGGGCTGCCCTGCGCGCGAAGATGCGCGACGACCTTGTGCACTTCTTCATCGCTGACAAATGCGCCGTGCACGCGCTCGGGCGACGCCGTGCCGGGCGGCAAGTACAGCATGTCGCCGTGACCAAGCAGCGCCTCGGCGCCGGATTGATCGAGAATCGTGCGCGAGTCGATCTTGCTCGACACCTGGAACGCGATGCGCGTCGGAATATTCGCCTTGATCAGGCCGGTGATGACATCGACCGATGGCCGCTGCGTCGCCAGAATCAAATGCACGCCAGCAGCACGTGCCTTCTGCGCTAGACGCGCGATCAGTTCTTCGACCTTCTTGCCGACGATCATCATCATGTCGGCGAATTCGTCGATGATGATGACGAGGTAATACAGCGATTTCAGCGGCTGCGCGGTGGCGGAAGGGAAATCCGGTTTCGGTACAAAAAAAGGATCCAGCAACGGCTGACCGCTGTCTTCGGCATCGCGTACTTTTTTATTGAATCCGGCCAGATTGCGCACACCGACCGCAGCCATGAGTTTGTAGCGTCGCTCCATTTCCGCGACGCACCAGCGCAGCGCGTTCGCCGCTTCTTTCATGTCGGTAACGACCGGCGCGAGCAGATGCGGAATGCGGTCGTACACCGACAATTCGAGCATCTTCGGATCGATCATGATCATGCGCACGTCGTCCTTGGTGGCCTTGAACAACAGGCTCAGCACCATCGCATTCAGTGCCACGGATTTACCCGAACCGGTCGTGCCGGCGACCAGCAGATGTGGCATTTTTTGCAGATCCACCACCACCGGCGCGCCGCCGATATCCTTGCCGAGCGCAAGCGCGAGTGGCGATTTCATGCTGTCGTATTTTTCCGAACTGAGCATCTCGGACAAGTAGACGATCTCGCGATTGGTATTCGGGATTTCCAGGCCGATCACGGACTTTCCCGGGATCACATCGACGACGCGCACGCTGGTCACTGACAGGCCGCGAGCAATATCCTTGTCGAGGCTGGAAATCTGGCTGCCCTTGATGCCCGGCGCCGGCTGCATCTCGAAACGCGTGATGACCGGGCCGGGATACGCACCGACGACTTGCGCCTCGATGCGGAAATCGCGCAGCTTGAGTTCCACCTGGCGCGAGATCGCGTCGAGCGTCTCCTTCGAATAACCTTTGACCTGCTGCTTCGGCTCATCGAGCAGCGACAAAGGCGGAACCTCGCTGATGCCGGAGGAGCCGGCAAACAGTGGAATCTGCGTTTCGCGCTGGGCGCGCTCGCTTTTCTCGATCGTTTTTGGCGTCGATTCAATCCTGATCGGCTCGCGTCGCGCTTGCTTGACCGTATCGATCTTGCGCACCACTTCGCGCTCGACTCTGGCCACACGGGCGACGTTCCAGTCTTCCGCCTTGCGTGCGTTGTTGCCGAACCAGCCGATCACGTTCAGCAGACTGCGACCGATCGCATCCATCAAACGAAACCACGACAGCCCGGTCGCGAGTGTCACAGCAATCAGGAACAACGCCAGCAAAAATAATGTGGCGCCGAGAAAACCTGAGCCATGCATCAGCGAGTCGCCGACCAGACGACCGAAGATGCCGCCTGCGTGTTCGGGCAACTTGGTCGGGCCGGTGAAATGCAGATGCGCCAAGCCCGTGCCGGCAACAAAAAAGGCCACGCCACCGATCAGCCGCAAACTCGGTTCGAGCGCCGATTCGCTGCTGCTTTCGCGACCGCGAAACAGGCTCCAGCCGATCACCAGCAGCAGCAACGGGAACGCATACGCAAGATAACCGCATAAAGAAAATGCCAGATCGGCGGTCCACGCACCGATCGTGCCGCCAAAATTTTGCACATGATCGGGCTGGCCGGCATGCGACCAGCCCGGATCGTGCGGGCTGTAACTGAGCAGACACGCGAGGATATAAACGACCACAGGCAACAACAGCAGGAACGCAGTTTCGCGCAAGCGACGTTGCATGTGATCGGCCATCCCCACCTTGACAGGTTTACTTTTTGACTCGCGCGCCACCAGTTGATTTTACCTTAGGTTTATCGTGTAACCCATTCTACACAGACGATTAAACGTTTGCCTTTAGCGCCGGATGAACAATCTCGCCAGCCGCGATATTCACACCACCCTGCAGCGGTGCGTACTGGCGCCAATTGTCACGCGTGAGGCGTTGCACGTACGGCAGGATCGCCGCCGAAATCGCCTGCGAAGAGGTCTGCGGAACAGCACCCGGCATGTTGGTCACGGCAAAATGGGTCACACCGTCGACCACATAGGTCGGATCTTTCCACGTGGTCGGCTTCGAGGTTTCGAAACAACCGCCCTGGTCGATCGAAATATCGGCGAGCACACTGCCCGCTTCCATGCTCTTGACCATCGCCGCGGTGACGACGTGCGGCGCCTTGGCGCTCGGGATCAGCACCGCGCCAATCACGAGGTCGGCATCGCGCACTTCACGCGCGACGTATTCTTCGTATGGATACAAGGCCGTGACGTTGGTGCCGAGGGCCATCATCTGCGCGAGACGATCCGGGCGCTTGTCGAATACCACCACATTCGCACCACCGGCCGCGGCCAGCGCTGCGGAATTGCCGCCCGCCGCACCGGCGCCGAGCACGACGACCTTCCCGCGCTCGGTCGACGGTAAGCCACCGAGCAACTTGCCCTTGCCGCCCATCGGCTGATGCAACAGATGCGTACCGATCTGCACCGCAATGCGACCGGCGATGATCGACATCGGCGCGAGCAACGGCAGCGAGCCATCGGCTTCTTCGACACTTTCAAACGCGATGCCGGTCAGACCGATATCGAGCAGGCTTTTGGTCAGGTGCGGCTCGGCGGCCAGATGCAGATAACAGAACAACAAATGATGTTTGCGCAGCAGTTTCAGATCGCCTTCGATCGGTTCCTTGACCTTGACGATCAGTTCGCCGACTTCGTACAGCGCCGCCGCATCCGGCACGAGCTTGACGCCGACGCGCTCGTATTCGGCATCGGCAAAACTGCTCTTGATGCCAGCGCCGGATTGCAAATAAACCTCGTGACCACGTCGCACCAGATCGGCGCAGGCCGCGGGCACAAGTGCTACTCGCCCTTCAAGGGTCTTGGTTTCAGACGGAATACCGATACGCATACAGCCTCCAGATAGTTTTTTGATGATGCGAAATTTCTTATGGTGATTCTTTAACCATTACCTCGCCGCGACGTTACCCAGATCTATCGTCATCGCCGTGGCGTCTTGATTCGGTGCAAGATCCACCCCATTCTCCGGTCTCCTTCACCAGTCGCAAGCATTCCGATCCGCATAGTGCGCAGCGGCTTGCATCGACGAGGAAAATTCGAAACGTCGGGTGATATCCGCGTGTTGCTTGAGCGACAATGCGGTTTCCGGCGACGCTGGATCAGGTACGGCAACAAGCACCATTAAATTATCTCTAGGATTATACATGAGCACACCCAAGCACAGCCGCCTTCTCATCCTCGGTTCCGGTCCCGCGGGCTATACCGCAGCGGTGTACGCGGCGCGCGCCAATCTCAAGCCGGTCCTGATCACCGGACTGCAGCAAGGCGGCCAGCTGATGACCACCACCGAAGTGGACAACTGGCCGGGCGATGTCGAAGGCCTGCAAGGCCCGGGCTTGATGGAGCGCATGCAAAAACACGCCGAGCGCTTCAATACCGAAATCCTGTTCGATCACATCCATACCGCCGAACTCACGCAACGTCCATTTCGCTTGACCGGCGACAGCGGCACGTATACCTGTGATGCGCTGATTATCGCCACCGGTGCCACAGCAAAATATCTCGGCATTCCATCCGAGGACAAGTTCAAGGGCCAAGGCGTTTCGGCCTGCGCCACTTGCGATGGCTTCTTTTTCCGCGACCAGCACGTTGCGGTAATCGGCGGTGGCAATACGGCGGTCGAAGAAGCACTGTACCTGGCCAATATCTGCGCCAAGGTCACCTTGATCCATCGTCGTGACAAGTTGCGTTCGGAGAAAATCCTGCAGGACAAACTGTTCGCGCGGCAGCAGGCCGGCAAGGTCGATATCATCTGGAATCACGGCGTCGATGAAGTGCTCGGCGACAGCACCGGCGTGACAGGCTTGCGCCTGCGCAGCACCACCGATGATTCGACTCAGGACATCACTGTCAGCGGCATGTTCGTCGCGATCGGGCACACGCCGAACACGGCGTTGTTCGAAGATCAGCTCGACATGAAAAGCGGTTATATCCAAGTGCGCTCGGGCATCGACGGCGGCGCCACATCGACCAATATCGATGGCGTATTCGCCGCCGGCGACGTTGCCGATTCGGTCTATCGCCAGGCAGTGACTTCCGCCGGCAGCGGCTGCATGGCCGCGCTCGATGCGGAAAAATATCTCGACAAGATCGGCCTCGTGAACTGAGTGCAGACCACACCCGATCGATATCGCTGCCACGCTGATTTGTGGTCATGAAACAGGCTGCGCTCGAGGCGCGCTGGCATGCGCGCCTCGACGAAATTTCTGCGGCGGAATGGGACGCGCTGCGTGCCGATGACAATCCGTTCCTGAGTCATGCGTTTCTTACCGGACTCGAACAATACGGCTGCCTGCGACGCGAACACGGCTGGCAGCCGCATCATCTCGGCTTGTATCGCGACCAGCAACTCGTTGCCGCGGCGCCGATGTACCTCAAAGGCAATTCGCACGGCGAGTTCGTCTTCGATTGGTCGTGGGCCAATGCGTATGCGCAGAACGGCCTCGATTATTATCCGAAGCTGCTGTGCGCCGTGCCCTACTCGCCTGTCACCGGGCCGCGCCTGTTGTGCGGGCAGAGCGGCGACACTGGTTCGCTGCGCCAAGAGTTGCTGGCGGCGATGATCGAACAAACCCGGCAGATGCAACTCTCCTCCGCGCATCTGAATTTCCCGCACGATGCCGACGCGGAATTGCTGGCGACATTGCCGAACGAATGGCTGCCGCGCTTCGACTGGCAATTCCATTGGCATAATCGTGGCTATCGCGACTTCGGCGATTTTCTCGACGCGCTGAGCGCGAAGAAACGCAAGAATATTCGGCAGGAGCGCAGCAAAGTCGAAGCCGCCGGCGTGCGCTGCGAAACACTCGAAGGACGCGACCTCACGCCGACACATTGGCGCTGGCTGCACCGTTTTTATCTTGCCACGTTCGACATGAAGGGCAATCTGCCGGCATTGACCGCGGATTTTTTCACCCATCTCGGCAGTGCGCTCGCCGAGAATGTGGTTGCCGTGATCGCGTATCGCGATGCGCAACCGATCGCCGGCGCGCTGTGCCTGCGCAGCAGCACCACGCTGTACGGACGTTATTGGGGTTGCGAGGAAGAAGTGCCCGGTCTGCATTTCGAGGCCTGTTATTACCAGGGCATCGAATATTGCATTCGCCATAACCTCGCGCTGTTCGAACCCGGCGCGCAAGGTGAACACAAACTTGCGCGTGGTTTTCTGCCAAGCAAAACGCATTCCTTCCATCACATCGTCGATTCGCGTTTTCGCGACGCGATCGCTCGTTCGCTGAAACACGAGGCGCGCGGGCTGGAGGAATATCGTGCCGATTTGCTCAGTCATTCGCCGTATGTCACGCCGTCATGTCGCGACTGAAAATTCTGCATCCGCTGCGGCTCGATGCATTTCCCGCGGTCGACCTCGCGTTGCAAGAACCGAACGGTCTGCTCGCGATGGGCGGCGATCTTTCCGTGGCGCGTTTGCTCGATGCGTATCGCCACGGCATTTTCCCGTGGTATTCGGCTGACGATCCGATCCTGTGGTGGAGTCCTGATCCGCGCATGGTGTTCGCCACCGATCGCTTGCATGTGCCGCGTCGGCTGCAACGCTGGCTGCGCCAATGCGATTGGCAGATCCGTGCCGATCATGCGTTTCGCGACGTGATGTCAGCGTGCGCCGAACCACGCGATGCCGGCGGCGGAACGTGGATCACTGAGGAAATGTTGAACGCATATAACGCGCTGCATAACGCTGGTCACGCCCATTCGGTCGAGGTCTACGACGGCGAGATACTTCTCGGCGGAATTTATGGCGTCGCGATCGGGCGAATGTTTTTCGGCGAATCGATGTTCAGCCGCGCCACCAACGCATCCAAGGTCGCGCTGATCGGGCTATGCCGTGCGCTGCACGCTTGGGGTTTTGCGCTACTCGATGCGCAAGTGACTTCCGCACATTTGCAGACGCTCGGCGCACGGGAAATATCGCGCCGCGATTTTATCGCGCATGTCGAGGATTACGTGCAGCGCGTCGATCAAATTGGTCACTGGCGCGAACGCTTTGGCCAGCATATCGTGCGCGATCTGTTCTGAAACCACGATTTCGCTTTCGGAAAGTGCGTAAACGTGGCAAAATCCCGCGCCTTGCGGGCTTGTCCGCTATTACTTCTGAGTCGAATGTCTAAAGACGATCAAATCGAAATGGAAGGCACCGTTCTTGAAACGCTGCCCAACACCATGTTTCGCGTGAAGCTGGAAAACAGCCACGTCGTAACCGCCCATATTTCGGGCCGCATGCGCAAAAACTATATCCGCATTCTTACCGGCGACAAGGTCAAGGTGGAAATGACACCTTACGATCTGACCAAGGGCCGCATCACCTACCGCATGAAATAACGGCTATAGCCGTTAGTTACGGTACGTTTTTTCGTAACACCTTCTTTGCCGTATGACCGATCGGTCATCGCTGGATCTTGCTGCCTGCGATAAGTACGCGCGCGGCCATCCCGCCCTGTCTCGTCCGAGCGACACCTCGAATCCCTAGCAAAATCCGAGTACGGATAACCGCGATCAATCTGCTGGCGACCTGCCGAAGCGAGGCCTGATCCGTCGAAATTAGCGGCTTTCGTGCGCATTCCTGCACAATGCGCGAACTGATGTCGCAAATTTCCGCTGCATGGCGTTCTTCGCTAGCATGAACAATGACAATATTTCCGATTTCGATCAGGCCGCCAAAGATGGCGATACGCTCGGCCGCCTGCGTGCACTATTTGAGATGGCCGTCGACTTGCCCGCCAGCGAGCGCGCGGCATGGATCGATGCAAACGTCAGCGATATCGAAGAGCGCGCGGCGCTGCTAAACCTCTTGGCCGCCGACGATGGCAACGGTTTTCTCGATACCCCAGTCGGCGATCACGCGGCACGTCTCGCCCCGGATGAAGTGACCCAAGTCGAAGGTTTGATCGGCCAGCAGATCGGCGCGTTTCGCATCCTGCGCCTGCTCGGCCAAGGCGGCATGGCGGCGGTATTTCTCGGTGAACGTGTCGGCAAGGATTTTCAGCAATTCGTTGCGTTGAAGCTGCTGCGTCGCGGCCTGTATTCCGACCTTGAGCAACGCCTTTTTCTGCGCGAACGCCAGGTGCTGGCCGGACTCAGCCATCCGCACATCGCCAGCATGATCGATGGCGGCGTCACTCAGGCCGGTATCCCGTATCTAGTGATGGAGTACATCGATGGTGTGCCGATTACGCAGTACGCGAGTGAACAACAACTCGATGTGCACGCACGGGTGCGGCTTTTTCTCACCGTGTGTCGTGCTGTGGAAACCGCGCATCGCAATTTGATCGTGCATCGCGACATCAAGCCGTCGAATATTCTGGTCGATGGCAACGGCACGGTAAAACTGCTCGATTTCGGCATCGCCAAACTCATCGAGGAAGATGCAGAAGCCGCGACCGTCGGCGTTTTCACGCCGGGTTATGCCGCGCCGGAGCAAGTGCTCGGCGGCATCATCACGACCGCGACGGATGTTTATGGCCTCGGTGTATTGCTGCACGAACTATTGCTCGGACGAAAGCCCGAAGGCAATCCCGCGCGCCGTCCGTCCTCGTTGATCGACTACCGACAGAATGGCGAGACGCCGAATGATACGAAGTCCGCAGGTGCGGCCTCGCCGCTGATCCTGCGCAAAGTACTGCGCGGCGATCTGGACAATATCGTGCTCAAGGCGCTCGCCGCCGAACCCGATCGGCGCTACGCCTCGGCGGGCGCGCTGGCCGAAGATATCGAACGCTTTCTTGATCATCGTCCGGTGCGCGCGCATCCGCCGTCGCGGCTGTATCGCGCACGAAAATTCATCGTGCGTCATCGTGGTGGTGTCGTCACTACCGTGGCCTTGGTGCTGGCCATATTTGCCGCGCTCGGACTGGCGCTTTGGCAAACCCACATTGCGCGCCAAGAGGCGGCGCGCGCAAATGCGATGCGCGATTTCATGTTCTCGGCGTTCGAGGAAGCGCAGCCGAGCAGCCCGCGCGCCGGACCGCCAAAAATTACCGAGGTGGTGGAACAGGCGATGCTCAAGGCGCGTGATGCCGCGGCGTCAAATCCGCGCGTGTATGCCGAGCTGCAAACCAAACTCGGCGCGGTCTTGCGCACGCAAGGAAACCTGCCCGCAGCGCGTAATTATCTGCAACACAATTACGATCAGGCCCGTATCGCATTGGGCGATAATGACAGCGTTACCCTCGATGCCGGCTTCGAATTGTTGAATGCCAACATATTGGCGGGAGACTACAAGTCCGCGCAGAGCTTGACCGATACATTGCGTTCGCAGATCACCGTGCGACAGACATCGGAGCGCGCGAAACTGTTGTTCAACTCGGCGATGTTGGCGAACAAACAACATGACCTCAAGCGCGCGCTTGCAGAATCGCAGGAGGCATTGCAGCTCTCTCGAACGCTGGATGATGCCGGCTTTTTGAGCGACACCCTGACGATGGCGGCGACAGTGCAGATCAACGTCAAGGACTATGTCGCTGCAGGAAAAACGACCGAAGAGTTGTTGCTTGCGGATACCAAAAACTTTGGTGCGCAACATCTCAAGGTGGCGTCAGCGCACTCCGGATTGTCGCGCATCTATCGTCTGTCCGGCGATCTTGCGCAGGCCGAGGAACATATCAAGGCTGCGCTGGCGATCGATGAAAAAGTGTTGTCGAAAGACGATTGGCGCCGCGCGAATCATCTGAATGCGTTGATGATGGTGCAACGTGCGCAGCGCAATTTCCAGGGCGCGCTGGAAACCGCCAGCGAAACTTTGCGCATCGACAAATTGGCGTACGGCGAGGACCAGCCGGAGACCGCCAACGATCTCAACAATGTCGGCATGTTTAACGTGTTGCTGGGAAAACTCCCTGCCGCAATCGATGCGTTGCACGCCTCGCTGATGGCATTCGAGAAGAAATACGGCGCGGAATACCCCAAGACGTCAATCACTCGGGCCAGTTATGGCGCGGCATTGGCAGCGAGCGGCGACAGCGTGAATGGCGAAGCGGAATTGCGCCATGCCATCAAGTCACAGGAGAACGAGAAGGAGCCGGATATCGAGCTGCAAATCGATCTGCAGGGAATGTTGGCGCGACTGAAGCTCGATAAAAACGATCCCAAATCCGCCTTAGCTATTGTCGATAGTATCGATGCTTTGATCGCCAAGCAGGCCAAGCCGGATCCGGGTAGAAATGCGAATACCGCCGTGTGGCGCGCGACTGCGCTGCTGCAGCTGGAACAGTTCGACCAGGCGCAGCAAAGTTTGGCCACGGCAGAAACCCAACTGAAGCTCGCAGTACATCCCGATCCGGAAATGCAAATCGAAGTGCCCCTACTGCAGGCAATTGTCGCGACAAAACTCGGCGACAATATCGCTGCCAAAAATTATGCAGCCGCAGGACAAAATCTGCTCGCAGCGATGCGCAATCCGCCATCCCGACTTGGCCGGTTGGTCCAACAATCAAACGCCACCAACCAGCCATGAATGCGACTGCACTGCGATCCGATTCATAAAAAAACCCGCCGTGTCTCGCACGGCGGGTTCAGGCTCGATCACCAAGGCTGGCGATGATCTTTATTCGACGATCGCCGGCAATTTTTCTGCCTCTTCGCTCGCAACCGCAAGCTTACCGTCCTGCACGCTGAGCGTGACCTTGCCGCCCTCGGCCAGCTTGCCGAACAGCAGCTCGTCAGCCAGCGGACGCTTGACGTTGTCCTGGATCACACGCGCCATCGGACGTGCACCCATCTGCGCATCGAAACCGTGCTCGGCCAACCAGCGCCGCGCATCGCCATCGACATGCAACGCGACGTGTTTCTCGTTGAGCTGCGCTTCGAGTTCGATCAGGAACTTGTCGACCACCCGCAGGATGTGTTCGAAGTCGAGCGCACCGAACTGGATGATCGCGTCGAGGCGATTGCGGAACTCCGGCGTGAAGCTGCGACGGATGACTTCCATCGCATCAGTGCCGTGATTCTGCTCGACAAAACCCATCGAGCGCCTTGCCGCCTGCGCCGCGCCGGCATTCGTCGTCATCACTACGATCACATTCTTGAAGTTCGCTTCGCGACCATTCGTATCGGTCAACGTGCCGTGATCCATGACCTGCAACAGGATGTTGAACACGTCCGGATGCGCCTTCTCGATTTCATCCAGCAACAGTACACAATGCGGATGTTTCGTGATCTGCTCGGTGAGCAAGCCGCCTTGGTCGAAACCGACATAACCCGGCGGCGCACCAATCAGGCGCGATACCGAATGCCCCTCCATATATTCGGACATGTCGAAGCGCACGAGTTCGATACCGAGCTGCATCGCGAGTTGCCGCGTCACTTCGGTCTTGCCGACACCGGTCGGGCCAGCCAACAGGAAACTGCCGATCGGCTTGTTCGGATCGCCGAGACCCGAGCGCGACATCTTGATTGAACTCGACAATGCCTCGATCGCCGCATCCTGGCCGAATACCACCATGTTGAGGTTACGCTGCAGGCTCTTTAGTACGTCCTTGTCGGAGGCCGAAACCTGCTTCGGTGGAATGCGTGCCATGCGTGCGACGATCAGCTCGATCTCCGACACATCGACGATTGCCTTGCGCTGATCGGGCGGCAACAAACGCTGTCTCGCGCCGGCTTCGTCAATCACGTCGATTGCCTTGTCCGGCAACAGACGATCGGCAATATGCTTGACCGAAAGATCGACCGCCGCCTTGAGCGCATCGAGCGCGTATTCGACTTTGTGATGTTCCTCGAAGCGCGACTTCAGGCCCTTCAAAATCTCAAGGCTGTCGGCCAGCGACGGTTCGACAATATCGATTTTCTGGAAGCGGCGAGCCAGCGCGCGATCCTTCTCGAAGATGCCGCGGTATTCCTGGAACGTGGTCGAACCGATGCAGCGCAATTCGCCGTTGGCGAGTACCGGCTTGATCAGATTCGACGCATCCATCGTGCCGCCCGAAGCCGACCCGGCGCCGATGATGGTGTGGATTTCATCGATAAACAGGATCGCGTTCGGTTCTTTCTTGAGCTGCGCCAGAACACCTTTCAGGCGTTTTTCGAAGTCGCCACGATATTTCGTGCCCGCCACGAGCGAGCCCATGTCGAGCGAATAGATAATGCAGTCGGCCAGCACCTCGGGCACTTCTTTTTCGACGATGCGTTTCGCCAGACCCTCGGCTAGCGCGGTCTTGCCGACACCGGCTTCGCCGACGAACAACGGATTGTTCTTGCGCCGACGGCACAGCACCTGGATCGTGCGCTCGATTTCTTCAGCACGACCGATCAGCGGATCGATCTTGCCCTGGCGCGCGAGTTCGTTGAGGTTGCTGGCAAATTCGTGCAACGGATTGCCACGCGCTTCATCGCCACCATCGGCTTCGCGGCCGGCTTCGCCGCCGGGCTGCTGGTTCGAATCCTGGCCAATTTTCGCGATGCCGTGCGAAATATAATTGACTACATCCAGCCGCGTGATTTCCTGCTGGTTGAGGAAATACACGGCGTGCGAATCCTTCTCGCCGAAGATCGCAACCAGCACGTTCGCGCCGGTGACTTCCTTTCGTCCGGAAGATTGCACGTGATACACCGCGCGCTGCAGCACGCGCTGGAAACCCAGCGTCGGTTGCGTATCGCGTTCATCCTTGAGCGGCAACAGCGGCACGGTTTCGGCAATGATGCCTTTCAGCTCCTTGCCGAGCTTGACCAGATCGGCGCCGCTCGCACGCAGCACGGCGATGGCCGATGGATTTTCCAGCAACGCCAGCAGCAAGTGCTCAACGGTCATGAATTCATGACGCTGTTCGCGCGCTTCCTTGTAGCAATGGCTGATGGTGAGTTCGAGATCTTTACTAAACATTTCAGTTTTCCTTTGGCGGAAAATGCACTGACGTGTAAATGGGGCTGGTTGATTCTTTTGCTAGGCCTTTTCCATATTGCACAACAAAGGATGTTGGTGCGCACGTGAAAATTCGTTGACTTGGGTCACTTTGGTTTCCGCCACTTCGCGCGTATACACACCGCAAATTCCCTTGCCGCGCGTATGCACGTGCAACATCACTTGCGTCGCGCGTTCGCGATTCATGCCGAAGATACTCTCCAGCACCGTAATCACGAAATCCATCGGCGTGAAGTCGTCGTTCATCAACACCACCTGGTATAACGGCGGGCGTTGCAGCTCCGGGCGAGATTCCTCGACCGCGAGTCCGCGTTGGTGGTCCAATTGCTGGTCAGGTAGTTGTGCCATGCGTCTTTCTTACTCACTCTGGTGGCATTCGCGATGTTCCGATTATACCGCTGAGTGGTGGCGGCACTGCCGGTCTTCAAGTCGCAAGCTGTCGCAAAAACTGCTGCGACCATCCCCTTTTTGCGGCAGCTTGCAACTCGCTCTCGTGTAACATCATTCTTTTGGAACGTGCAAACTCGATGAATGACTCGAGCAACCCCAGCGCGCCGGATGTCGATACGGTCTGGCGCCCGGATGTAACCGTTGCCGCCATCGTGCCACGCGGCGAAACGTTTTTGCTGGTCGAGGAAATCATTCGTGGCAAACTCATGCTGAATCAGCCGGCTGGGCATCTTGAAGCAAACGAGTCACTGCCGACCGCCAGCGTTCGCGAAACGCTTGAGGAAACCGGCTGGGAAATCCAACTCGACGCCTTGGTCGGCATTTATCAATGGACTGCGCCCGACTCGGAGCTCGGCTTTCTGCGTTTTACCTTTGCAGCGCACGCGCTACGGCATCATGCCGAGCGCGCACTCGATGCCGGCATCGTACGTACGCTGTGGCTCACGCGCGACGAAATCGCTGCCGAATCCGCGCGCCTGCGCAGTCCGATGGTGTTGCGCAGTATCGACGACTATCTCGCTGGCAAACGTTTCCCTCTCGACGCCGTGCATGCAATGTTGCCGGCGCCATTGCCACGCGATGCCAGCGCCCCCATTTGATCGCGCATGGATAAAGGTTTGACCATCGTAGGTGTATCCGGCGGCGTGGATTCTTCGGTCACAGCATTGCTGCTGGCGCAGGCGGGCGAAAATGTCGCTGGCATGTTCATGAAGAACTGGGAAGAGGACGAACGCCTCGGGCCATGTCGCGCCGATCAGGACCGGGTCGATGCGGTCGCCGTCTGCGCGCGGCTCGGCATTGCGTTTCACGCACGCAATTTCGCCGCGCAATATTGGGACGGCGTGTTCACGCATTTTCTCGACGAATACCGCGCCGGACGCACGCCGAATCCGGATGTCTTGTGCAATCGCGAGATCAAGTTCAAGACCTTTCTCGACAACGCGCGCGAGCTTGGTGCCGAGCGTATTGCCACCGGCCATTACGCGCGCATCGATTCGATCGACGGACGTTATCGGCTGTTGCGTGGCCACGATGGCAACAAGGATCAAAGTTATTTTCTGTATACGCTCGGCCAGCGACAGCTCGCGGTGACCCGTTTTCCGATCGGCGAATTGCCAAAACCCGAGGTACGTCGTCTCGCGCGCGAAGCCGAATTGCCGACCCATGCGAAGAAAGATTCCACCGGCATCTGTTTCATCGGCGAGCGTGATTTCCGCGAATTTCTCGGCCACTACATCCCGGCGCAGCCCGGTGCGATGCAGACGCCGGATGGCGCAGATATCGGCATACATCAAGGCCTGATGTACTACACGCTCGGACAACGCCAAGGGTTGGGCATCGGCGGTCGCCACGATTCTTCCGGCGCGCCGTGGTATGTCGTCGGCAAGGACGTGGCAAAGAATATCCTGTACGTCGATCAGGGCCAGGAAAGCCATTGGCTCGCCTCAACCCGGCTGGTCGCCGATCAATTGTCGTGGGTCGCGGGCCACGCACCGACGCATGAATTCACTTGCACGGCGAAGACGCGTTATCGCCAACCCGATCAGGATTGTCATGTGCGTGTGAATGGAGATGATTGCGAGGTGGTTTTTTCCTCGCCGCAACGCGCCGTGACGCCAGGCCAATCGGTGGTGTTTTATGCCGGCGACGAATGCCTCGGCGGCGGCATCATCAACGCTACCGACGCCCCGTTCGGCGGGCTGGAGCCAGCGCATGCGTGAGGGCCGAGTCATCGCGCTGGCCGCGCTGTATCAAGCCATCATGCAGGTGCGTGACGTTGCCGCACGTGGTAGCGCGGATGCGGCAGGTGAACGAGTGAGCATCGACAGTATTTTTCGCATCGACGCTGACACGCCTGCAGAAATCTACGGCGGCGTGGCCAATCTGCGGATCGGACTGGAATTGCTGATCGCACAATTGGATGGCCAAACGCGCGATCTCACCGTGACGCGCATGGTGATCAGCATCCTCAAACTCGAGCGCCGGTTGTCGCGGCGCAGCGATATGCTCAAGAATTTACGCGCGGGGATCGAATCCTGCGCGCGTCAGGCCGAGCATCTCGGACCAACCCATGCCGCGGTTTTTGCAAGTCTGTCGAAACTGTATGCCGATAATCTTTCGCGATTGCGTCCACGCGTGGTCGTGCCGGGCAATCCCTTGTATCTGACGCAGACGGCGCGTGTTGAGGAAATCCGCGCATTGCTGCTCGCCGCGGTGCGCGCCTCCGTATTGTGGCGCCAGCTCGGCGGACGTCCGTGGCGCATGCTGTTCCGTCGCCGCGATTACGCGATGCTGGCGCGGGGATTGTTGACTCGCAGCACGCTGGACAACGGTTGAGCCATCCACGCTCGCTGCTGAGTCAAAAAAGCCGCAAATTATTGCCTCTGCAGCGCACAAATTTACCGATCCGGCATTCACGTGCATGCCCGCTTGAGTCATAATATGCAGCTATCCCGCCCGGGTCGCCAACCTCAATTGGCGCGGCATTTATTTCCGCAACTTTCCCTACGCCGACGCTACAGGAGATCAGCATGAGCGATTCGTTTTCAACCAGCACCACCCTCGATGTCAACGGCAAGAGCTACCACATTCGTAGCCTGGCCAAACTCGGCGAGCGTTTCGATATCAAGCGCCTGCCGTACTCGATGAAGATTCTGCTGGAGAATCTGCTGCGCCAGGAAGACGGCCTCAACGTCACCTCGAAGGAAATCGAGGCAGTCGCGAACTGGGAAGCAAAAAAGGAACCTGACACCGAAATCTCCTTCATGCCCGCGCGCGTTGTGCTGCAGGATTTCACCGGCGTGCCGTGTGTGGTCGATCTGGCGGCGATGCGCGATGCGATGGTCAAGCTCGGCGGCGATCCGACGCTGATCAATCCGCTCTCGCCCGCCGAACTCGTGATCGACCATTCTGTTCAGGTCGATGATTACGGCCACGCCAATTCGCTCGATATCAACGGCCAGATCGAGTTCAAGCGCAATCAGGAGCGCTACAGCTTTTTGCGCTGGGGCCAGAAGGCGCTCAACAATTTCAAAGTCGTGCCGCCGAACACGGGCATCGTGCATCAGGTGAATCTGGAAAATCTCGCCCGTGTGGTGATGACCGAAGAAAAAAACGGTGAGTGGTTTGCGTTCCCGGATACCGTGTTCGGCACCGATTCGCACACCACGATGATCAACGGTCTCGGCGTACTCGGCTGGGGCGTGGGTGGTATCGAGGCAGAAGCGGCGATGCTCGGCCAGCCCTCGTCGATGCTCATTCCACAGGTGGTTGGTTTCGAGTTGCGCGGCAAACTGCCGGAAGGTGCGACCGCGACCGATCTCGTGCTCACCGTCACGCAGATGCTGCGCAAGCACGGCGTGGTCGGCAAATTCGTCGAATTTTTCGGTGAAGGTCTGGAGCATTTGCCGCTGGCCGATCGCGCGACGATCGCCAACATGGCGCCGGAATACGGCGCGACTTGCGGCATCTTCCCGATCGACAAGGAATCGCTGAACTATCTGCGTCTGTCGGGTCGCCCTGAAGAACTCATCACGCTGGTCGAAGCCTACGCCCGCGTCCAGGGCATGTGGCATGAGGCCGGCCACGCGCATGCCGAATACAGCGCCACGCTGCAACTCGACATGGCGAGTGTGAAGCCGTCGCTGGCTGGCCCAAAGCGTCCGCAGGATCGCGTACTGCTTGAAGACGTCAAGAAAAATTATCAGGAAGCCGTGCTCGAATTGACCCACGCACGTCACCCGAAAACACCGGCCGAAGATCGTTTTGCGAATGAAGGTGGCGGCACTGCGGTCGGCAATGAAGCCGTCAATCCGTCACCCGTGAGCAAGTGTGAAGTCAACGGTGAAGCGTTCGACCTGCGCGACGGCGCGGTCGTCATCGCAGCGATCACCTCGTGCACCAATACCTCGAATCCCGCGGTGATGCTGGCCGCCGGTCTGCTCGCGCGCAATGCGGCGGCGAAAGGTTTGAAGGCGCAGCCGTGGGTGAAAACCTCGCTCGGGCCGGGTTCGCTGGTGGTGACGGATTATCTGAAGAAAGCCGGCCTGCTCACTGAACTCGAAAAGCTCGGATTTTTCCTGGTCGGTTACGGCTGCACCACATGTATCGGCAACTCGGGTCCGCTGTTGCCGGAAATCAGCAAGGGCATCGCCGATGGCGAGCTGGCGGTTGCGTCGGTGCTCTCGGGCAACCGCAACTTCGAAGGCCGCGTGCATGCCGAGGTGAAAATGAATTACCTCGCCTCGCCGCCGCTGGTAGTGGCGTATGCGATCGCCGGCACGGTGAATATCGACATGACCACACAGCCGCTCGGCATAGGCAGCGACGGCACGCCAGTTTTCCTCAAGGATATCTGGCCGTCGAACAAGGAAATCGGCGATTTCATCGCCAAAACGATCGGGCCGGAAATGTTCAAGCAAAACTACGCTCACGTGTTCGCGGGCGATAGCCGCTGGAACCAGATCGCCTCACCCGATGGCGATATTTACCAGTGGGAAGATGCGTCGACCTATATCAAAAATCCGCCGTACTTCGATGGCATGAGTCTGGAAATCGGCAAGATCGAGGACATCCACAGCGCGCGGGTACTTGGCCTGTTCGGTGATTCGATCACGACTGATCACATCTCACCTGCCGGCAATATCAAGAAGGATTCGCCCGCCGGCAAATACTTGATCGGGCGTGGCGTGGAACCGGTCGATTTCAATTCCTACGGCTCGCGCCGCGGCAACGACGATGTGATGGTGCGTGGCACGTTCGCCAATATCCGCATCAAGAACCGCATGCTCGGCGGTGAGGAAGGCGGCAACACGATTCATTATCCGAGCGGCGACAAGCTCGCGATCTATGACGCCGCGATCCGTTATCAGCACGACAAGGTGCCGCTGGTGGTGATCGCCGGCAAGGAATACGGCACCGGCTCGTCGCGCGACTGGGCGGCCAAGGGAACGATGTTGCTCGGCGTGAAAGCCGTGATTGCGGAAAGTTTCGAGCGCATTCATCGCTCCAATCTGGTCGGCATGGGCGTGCTGCCGCTGTCGTTCCTGCCGGGTGAAAATGCGCAGAGTCTTGGCCTGATCGGCGACGAAGTTTTCGAAATCGCAGGCCTGCATGACGGCGCCGCCAAGCAGGTGGAAATCGTCGCCACCGGCAGCGCTGGCGAAAAACGCTTTACCGTGCAGGTGCTGCTGCTGACGCCGAAAGAAGTGGTGTATTACCGTCATGGCGGCATCCTGCCGTATGTGTTGCGCCAGCTCGCGAAATCGCCGAGCGATGCTGCTGGCAAGGCCGCATGACGATCGTCGTATTGATCTGATCCAACCCAGACGCCCGGCAAAACCGGGCGTTTTTTATGCGTGCGAAGATCGAACTTGCTCGGCGTACAAAAATCGGGTTCGTGGCGCGGCATTCTTCGCTGCAGCGCGCCTTGTAGGCATTGTGCTGCTGTGCTCAAATCGAACGCATGTTCGGAATACGGTGTTGGAGCCGTATTTGCGTGATATTCCAAGCCATCCAGGAGATGCGTTGATGAGTGCTGAAAAACCTTGGCTCGCCAGTTATGCCCCGGGCGTGCCCGCCGAGATCAACGCGGACGAGTTCAGTTCGATCCCGGCCGTATTCGCAAAATCCTGCGCGCTATATCGCGACCGACCCGCGTTCTCGAACATGGGCAAAGTGCTCAGCTATGGGCGGTTGGATCAACTCAGCATGCAATTTGCGTCATTCCTGCGCAACACGCTGAAGCTCGAAAAAGGCGATCGCATCGCCTTGATGATGCCGAATCTTCTGCAATACCCGATCGCGATTTTCGGCGCGCTGCGTGCCGGGTTGATCGTGGTGAATACCAATCCGCTGTACACCTCGCGCGAACTCAAGCATCAGCTCAATGATGCCGGTGTCAGCGCCATTCTGGTGCTGGAGAATTTCGCCGCGACCGTAGCCGAAGTGTTGCATGAAACTCCGTGCAAACACGTGATTGTCACCCGCATCGGCGACATGCTGGATTTTCCGAAATCGCTGATCACCAATTTCGCGGTCAAACACATCAAGAAAATGGTGCCGGCGTTTGCTATTCCGCACGCGATTTCGTTCACCTCGGCGCTTGCCTCAGGCGCGCGCCAGAGCTTGCCTGCGGTCGAGATTGCGGCGAATGATGTCGCTTTCCTGCAGTACACCGGTGGCACCACTGGTGTGGCCAAGGGCGCGATGCTGACGCACCGCAACCTGGTCGCCAACATGCAACAGGTCGGCGCATGGTTCAAATCCGTGGTGGTACTCGGTGAGGAAATAATGATCACTGCATTGCCGCTGTATCACATCTTCGCGCTGACTTGTAATTGCCTCGTGTTCATCAATTTCGGTGGACTGAACGTGCTCATCACCAACCCGCGCGACATGCCGGGTTTCGTCAAGGAATTGAAAAAGTCGCGTTTCACCTCGATCACCGGTGTGAATACATTGTTCAACGGTTTGTTGAATACGCCAGGTTTTGATGAAATCGATTTTTCCACTTTGCGCACGTCCTTCGGCGGCGGCATGGCGGTGCAGCGCGCGGTCGCCGAGCGCTGGAAAAAAACCACGGGCTGCATCCTCATCGAAGGTTACGGCATGACCGAATCCTCGCCCGTTGCCACCGATAATCCGATGAATGCACTCGAGTACTCCGGCTCCGTCGGACTGCCAGTGCCATCGACCGAACTTTCGATTCAGGACGATGACGGCAAGTTGCTGCCGCAAGGCGAGAACGGCGAGATCTGCATCCGCGGCCCGCAAGTGATGAAAGGTTATTGGCAACGGCCCGAAGACACCGCAAAAAGCATTACTCCCGATGGCTGGCTAAAAACGGGCGACATCGGCAACATGGATGCACGCGGATTTTTCTTCATTGTCGATCGCAAGAAAGACATGATCCTGGTGTCGGGCTTCAACGTGTATCCAAACGAGATCGAAGATGTGGTCGCACTGCATCCGGGTGTACTCGAAGTCGCCGCCGTCGGCGTGCCGGACGAAAAATCCGGCGAGGCGGTCAAGCTTGTCGTAGTCAAGAAAGATCCCAACCTGACCGCCGAAGACCTGCGTGCACACTGCAAGTTGTACCTGACCGGATACAAATTGCCGAAAGTGATCGAGTTCCGCACCTCGTTGCCAAAAACCAATGTCGGGAAAATCCTGCGTCGCGAGTTGCGTGATGCGCAGCCGGTGGGCGGGTAATCGTGCCAGCGCAGCTGTACGCTTCACTCATTCGTTAACTTTGTTAGATCGTTTAAGCACACAAGCTCCTGCTGCGATTCGCAATCGGGCTGTCTGCCTAGGCGTGAGATTTTGTGCCACACCTGAATTGGCAAGATAAGTACGCGTAAAGCTTTCGTCCAGCCTCGTCAGCTGCATTCGAATATATCGACCACGCGCTACTTTGGAAGAAAACAAGCAACAACATTTCATATAGAAAGCGCTAGCTATGACTATGCCTAGACGTGTAACCAGCGGTGACTAACTTCTGTAGACAGTTCTTCCACGCCGCGCAAGCTAGCTTATCGGAATGGCGCATTCATAAAAATCATCTGGTCGCTACTCATGAAAGCATTTTTTATGGAAGGTATTCGCGACGATTCAGATAAATCGCTGCGCGTGATTCTTCGCACGCAAGCCAAAGTTAGATTACTTTTCGCTGTGCCAGTCGTCGCGATCAACCTTGTATTGCTTTTGCTGACGGCAGGTAGTGGATCAGTTTTTCATTACGGTCTGGCTAGCGCCTGTTGCGTATATGCTGTAACGCCTTATTTGACTATTGCTCCCAGCTCGACCAATGTACTCAAATGGCTTCTGATCGCTACCGCAATCCTGGATCCTTGGGTGTTATCGTTCTGGATAGTATTGACCGGAAATTACGGTAGCCTGATCGCAGGCTTCTATCTGTTCACAATGGTTGGGTTCGGCTTTCGCACCGGACGTCGCTTGATGCATTTGTGTCAGGCAGCCGCTCTAATCGGGTTTGCAGCAGTTTTCGTATTCGACCCCTTGTGGCAGCGAATGCCGATCATATGGTTGACCTTGGCAATGCCTATGATCGTGGTGCCGGTGTACGCCGGCAGGTTAATGACCGTTTTAAGAGAAGCGCGAGTCTCGGCTGAAGAAGCACGTGCGCTAGCGGAGCAAGAAACACGCGCCAAGTCAGACTTGCTGGCAAAAGTGAGTCATGAACTGAGGACGCCTTTGACGGGAATTGTCGCGACAGCAGAGTTACTCGGAAATGAACATGCATCGGACTCACGTGTCGCTCACCGCGTCGAAACAATTCTGGCACTTTCCAGCAGTTTGCTGAGCGAGATCAACGATTTGCTCGACCAAAGCAAGTTTGACACTAAGCATGCAGTATTAAATCCCGCCGCGTTCGACCTGACTGAGCACATGCCTCAGTTGTGTCGCACGTTCGAGACAATGGCACATCAAAAAGGATTATCGTTCCGCCTTGAGCTCGACAGTCAAATTGTCGACCCAATCGAGATCGACGCGCATATGCTTGATCGGGTGTGTCTAAACTTGGTGGGAAATGCAATCAAGTTCACCGACCAAGGCAGTGTGCACGTCGGTATCGACTTGTTGCACAAATCAGATACGCATTATCGTTTGGTGTTCAGCATTGCCGACACCGGCATCGGCATTCCCGAATCTTTTCGCAAAAATATTTTCCAAGCTTTCGAACAGGTTGATCAAGGCAAGCAAAGGCGTTTTGGCGGAACCGGCTTGGGCTTGGCGCTATCCAAGCGTGTTGTAGAGCTCATGGGCGGCGCTCTGCAATACTCGAGCACGCTGGGCCAAGGCAGCAGATTCTGGTTCGAACTCAACGTGCCCCTCGCTGATGCGCAGTCCGCGCAACCCGATCATGAGGCCGAAGCCGTTTTAATATCGCCGCAAAGAATTCTAGTTGCGGATGACAACGAAACCAACCTCATGCTCATCAAGGAGATGCTGGAGATCGACGGTCACGTAGTCACAACCTGTACTAGCGGTATAGGAGCGCTGGAATATTTAAACAAGCAGGCATTTGACGTGCTTCTGCTCGATTACAACCTAGGTGACATGGATGGTGTACGGGTACTTCAAACTTATCGGTTCGGAAGAACGCACACCGCACCAACAATATTCCTCACCGCAGACGCGACCCCCCAAACGGCTGCTCGACTGTATGAGGCTGGCAGCGCCGCGATCCTCTACAAGCCCATGAATCTCACTGTCATACGCAAGGCTCTGATGGATCTCGATGACTCATTCGGTAAAGATGCCGAAACTGAAGGCAATGAGATTGGACCCGAAATGATGTCAACACCGACTCGACGGGCAGTCAAGCCAACGCTTAGTGTTGTTCCCGTGTATGCGCTCGACGCAGATACGCTAGACGGTTTGAGATCGATGACTAGCCGCCCGGAATTTTTACCAGCATTACTGGCGTCAGCAGAGCGCGATATCCGTCGCTCATGCCAGTTGCTGACTGAATCGCTGGCACGTAAAAACTACGTACCGATAAGGGACACCGCGCACGCGTTAAAAGGCGTTTGCATCAACGTCGGTGCAATGCGACTCGCCGCCATCGCTGCTAGCCTTATGACGATATCCAGTGATGAGATTGAAAGGTCGACAGAACGGCTATCTGCAGACGTACAAGACGCGCTGCAGATTACCGTTCTAGCTTTGCAGAAAGCCGTCGGACTGGAAGTTTCCGCAACATCAACCGGCAACACGCGCTCTTTGCATGTCGATTAACATGTCCATTACACGCAAATGTGGCGCCGAAAGATTCACCGCAGTTTCCGCCCACTCTTCGACCACAATGCGAAGCTCTTCGTAGCTCAATGCCGCCAATCGGTGTCGACTGCGCTGCAGCATCAACCGAGCGATTCGATGACGGCTGTGTTCGGCTATGAATTTCTCGACCGCGACCTCACCCTCGCCTCTGGCGCAAATCTCGTCTACGACACCCATCGATTTCAATTCGGTCGCAGCGTACATTTTGCCATTAGTCATCATGCGCTCGGCAGCGTGCACACCAATTCGCCGCGCGAGCAGACTCATGCCACCGGTACAAGGGAAAAGACCAAAAAGGATTTCCGGAAATCCGAATTCGCTATGTTCCTCTGCAATGATGAAATCGGCCGCAAGTGCGGATTCGAATCCGCCACCGAGCGCACGCCCCTGAATCAATGCAATCGTCGTCGCATCTCGATTTAACCGTGTAGCTAAATCGTAAATCATATCGGCGCATAGCATCGAGTAATCCAGCAAACCTTTCTTGTTACGTTGCCGAATACATTCGCGAAAGTGAGAAAGATCGCCCCCCAGACTGAAATACTCGGGATGGGCGGATTTCACTACCAGATAATGGATCGGCTGCCTGACACCATTGCTGATCCAGTTGCCACCAGCTGATTCGACGCTTTTGTATAGTGTGCACAGGTCGCGCAACAAATCGGGAGAAAAGTATTGGCTTCGGCCAGCAGAAGACTCCGCCATCGTGATCCAGAGAACATTGTTCTGGGTCGCTTTGAAGCTGGCGCAGACATGTGTAAGCGGAGACGGAGAAATATATTCGAGAACGCCCATACCAATGATCCTTTATTCACAGCCACGGGAGTGTGGCGGTTGAATTGTAACGATCAGAGTGCTTTGCGCGTGGCTTCATCTTCTGTGGAGACAATTAGCGCCACATTGGTACCGCCAAACCCGGCCGAGAGAGACAAGGCATTTTTGACTACGTGTCCCATGATAGGCATATTCGCTACGTGGTTTAGCTCACAGGCCGGATCGATTTCATCCAAGTGAGCCGTAGCCGGGAGAAAGGATCGGTTTATCGCCGTAATTGCTACGGCCAACTCGATTGCACTCGCGGCTCCCAACAGATGTCCGTGGATGCCCTTGGTGGAACTGACTGGGACACGGTCAAACACATCGTTGATCGATCGGACTTCAATGGGATCACCACCGCCAGTTGCGGTTGCATGCGCGTTTAGATAGCCGATGTCTGCAGGCGCGAGATTGGCATCCGACAGGGCAGCGCGCATCGCGGCAACCTGTCCGCCGCTGGCGGGAGATCCGATATGGTAGCCATCAGATGCAATGCCGTAACCAGAGAGACAGCAATATGCTTTTGCGCCACGCCGAATTGCGTTTTCGCGAGATTCAAGCACAAAAAAAACCGCGCCCTCGCTCAATACCAGTCCGGTGCGATTCTTTGAAAAAGGTTTTGAGCTACGAGCTACGTCGACTGGATCAACCTCCGCCAACGCACGTAATCCGCCCCAAGCCGCCATAAACGCTGGCGCGAGCGCGGACTCGGAGCCACCCACCAGCGCGACATCGAGATAGCCATCACGAATCGCGCGCCGCGCGTCACCGATGGCGGCGCCTGAAGACGTGCAGGCACTGCTGTGTGTCATGACTGGGCCAAGAATTTGATGCCGAATCGAGAGTTGTCCAGGTGCCGCATTCAACATGCAGGCCATCATCGTATATGGCCTGGAGGTCTGTTTACCGTCGACGTAAAACTGTCTAACCCAGTCATGCTCCGTCACAACTCCGCCAGCAACGGAACCAAAATACAACCCTGCGCGCTGACCGTACTGCGCGAACTGTTCCAATCCTGCATCTTGAGTCGCTTCCCGCGCAGCTAGCATGGCAAGTTGCGAACAGCGGTCAAGATAAGGTAGTTCGAGCTTTGTAAATTCCTTGCTGAAATCCCGATCAATAAAACCAACCGGCATTTTCTTTTCAAGCAATAGCGAGTGCCATAAACGAATTCCTGAAGTATTAGTTTCAAGATTCGTCGCTAACTCAAATATATTCAAACCGATAGGCGATATAACGCCCATACCTGTTATGACGACATCGCGCGAGACCGGCATATCTAACCTTTGTTTGCAGCTTGATTACGGTCGATCAGTGCCATGATATCGCCAACCTTCGGATTTGAAGGCATCGAAAGATCCTTCAATTTTATTCCAAGACGATCTTCAATTTCCAGCATAATATCCAGCATCATTATCGAGTCGATGCCAAGCTCCTTCAGCGAAGACTCTTGCGTTACTTTTTCTGTAGGAACATCGAAATGCTCTGCCAGAAAATCTTTGAGCATAGCCTGAATTTGTGTGAAATTTAGGTCGTTTGTCATTTGCTCGGAATTTTTCTATTGGGCTGAAATGATATCGATCTAACAGGTTATTGAGAAACGATTTCGAAACCAAATTCCTGAGAAAAGAAATTCGTAACCAACTGTTATTTATGTTGTTAATAATACAATGCAACAATCGAAGAAAATTTGAAAAATACGAAGCTTTCTTAACAGACTGTTAGATCAGCTTAATAGGTTATATTTTAAGCATCGTCCCGCACACGCGATTTCCGAGAAACCATAAAATCCGAATGAAGCACTTCGACTCATCGCCTAGTTTCGAAAACTGCCACGCGTCCGCGCGGTTCGCGTTATGTGCCATCCCCAACGAGCTACAACGCATCAAAAACTCAAATGGCTCGGCAACAATTCAGCCTGCTGGATATCAATGATGCGGGCTTCATTGGCGAGTAGAGCATCGACGCAAACCGGATCAAAATGCTTGCCTCTTTGCTCACGCACATAGCGGAATGCTTCAGCGTTACTCCACGCGGATTTGTACGGACGCTCGGAGGTAAGTGCATCGAACACATCCGCCAGCGCAACGATACGCGCCGGCAATGGAATGTCTTCGCCCGCCAAGCCATCGGGATAACCCGCGCCGTCGTAACGCTCATGATGGCGCAGCGCTATCAAGGCCCCGATCTGCACGAATCGACTATTGCTGTCGCGCAGGATGTCATGGCCGACGAGCGGATGGCGCCGCATGATGATGATTTCTTCGGGAGTCAGACTGCCGCGTTTGAGCAAGATGGCATCCGGCGTGCCGATCTTGCCGATATCGTGCAACGGCGCCGCGAGCTCAATCATGCGTGCCTCGTCATCAGGCAAGCCTAGTGCCTCGGCAATCAAGCCCACATAACGCGCCATGCGCAGCAGATGAATACCGGTGCCGAAGTCACGGTACTCAATGGCCTTGGCAAGACGAAACAACATTTCGCGTTCGCGCGACTCGACTTCGCTCAAACCCTGGCTAACTTGGCGTTCCAGCGCGCGCGCCCGCTCCTTCACGGATTCGCCCTGACGGCGAATCGCGAGCAGATTACGGCAGCGTGAGCGCAGTTCGCGTGGTCGCACTGGCTTGAGCATGACGTCCATCACGCCGACATCCAGCGCAGCCTGACGCATCGGTTCTTCACCGACCACACTGATCAGGACGATAGGTACATCGCGATGAATCAGCGGGCGGCGAAAACGTCGCGCAAATTCCAACCCGTCCATGCCCGGCATGCGGTAGTCGAGCAACAGCAAGTCAGGCCGATGCATGTCGGCCCAGCGCAAGGCCTCATTGGAATCTTCGAAATCGAAAACGTTCAGATCCGGGCCGATGCCTTCGACAACGTGGCGGAGCATCAATCGGGCCGATTGTTGGTCATCAACGATAAGAACGTTCATAGTCACTCCACGCCGTTCGGCGGCCGCTTTTTCCAAAAATCCGATTCCATCAGCGTAGCGCTATGCGTTCGTCCCGACGCATTATGGTTTGCATCACCATCGCATTCAGCTTACCACAAGAAAAATCTGAATCAGCTGCAGATATCGTGATTACTTCGTCCGATTTCACACTCGCACGATGAATGAAAATATGTATTGAGCAGAAAGAATTTTATCCGCCCAGACAAGCTCTTGATCAATCAATCGCTACAGCAAACCAAAGCGGCAGTCAGCTCTCTGGTCGCATATACGGAAACAGCAAAACGTCACGGATCGACGGCACATCCGCGAGCAACATAATCAAGCGATCAATGCCGATACCGAGGCCACCGGTCGGCGGCATGCCGTACTCGAGCGCACGGATATAGTCGGCGTCGAAATGCATCGCTTCATCATCACCGGCGTCTTTCGCTTGTACCTGGGCGAGAAAACGCGCGGCCTGATCTTCGGGATCGTTGAGTTCGGAAAAACCGTTAGCGATTTCCTTGCCGGCGACGAATAGCTCGAAACGATCAGTGATACCCGGATCGGTATCGCTCTCACGTGCAAGCGGCGAAACTTCGACCGGATGGGCGGTGATGAACGTCGGCTGGATCAGCGAGGCTTCGACCGTACGCTCGAAAATTTCGAGCAATAATTTGCCCCAGCCGTAACCCGGTTTTACCGGGATCTTCAATCGTTCGCAATGCCGCGCGAGTGCATCGCGATCACGCATTTCATGCGCACCGATTTCGGGGTTGTGTTCGCGCACCGCATCGTCCATGCGCCAGCGTTTGAACGCCGGGCCGACATCGATCTCGCGCCCTTCCCACGTCAGCGCGGTACGACCGACCACGCTTTCCGCGGCACTGCGGATCATGCCCTCGGTGATGTCCATGATCTCGTTGTAAGTGGCGTAGGCCTGGTACAACTCGAGCATGGTGAATTCGGGATTGTGTCGCGTCGAGACACCCTCGTTGCGGAAGTTGCGATTGATCTCATAGACTCGATCGAAACCACCGACGGTCAGGCGCTTGAGGTACAACTCTGGCGCGACGCGCAGATATAAATCCATATCGAGCGCGTTGTGATGCGTCACGAACGGACGCGCCGTGGCGCCACCGGGAATCACATGCATCATCGGCGTTTCGACTTCGAGAAAGCGGCGATCGTCGAGATAATTGCGCAGATGCCGCACTACCAGCGAACGCAGCTGAAATACCCGACGCGATTCCGGTGTCACGATCAGATCGACGTAACGCTGACGATAACGGGTTTCGGTATCGGTCAGTCCGGCCCATTTCTCCGGCAGCGGACGCAGTGATTTTGTGAGCAAGCGCAGACCGCTGGTTTTAACCGACAGCTCGCCGGTCTTGGTGCGCATGAGCAGACCTTCGGCGCCAACGATATCGCCGCTGTCCCAGCCCTTGAACGCGTCGTAAATTTCGCCGACCGTGGCCGCATGAATAAACAGCTGGATACGTCCGCTCATGTCCTGCAACTGGACGAAACTGACTTTACCCTGCACACGTTTGAGCAGGATTCGACCGGCGACTTTCACGCGACGCGCCAGCGCTTCGATTTCTTCGGCGGTCTTGCCATCGAACTCGGATTGCAGATCACCGGCAAATGCGTCCGGCGCAAAATCGTTTGGAAAGGCGATACCTTGTGCCCGCAGCGCAGTGAGTTTGGCGCGGCGTTCGGCGATCAACTTGTTTTCGTCAGGCGGCGTTACGGGTATTTCCGCGCCCGAATTATTTTCAGCGCCACTGTCGACTGTATCGCCACTCATGAAATTGTGTTCCCGATAAAAATCATTATTGATTCACTCGCTTCGCACCCGCTTCCAAACCTGTTTTCAGACTCGCTTCGATAAATTCATCGAGATCGCCATCCAGCACTTTTTGCGTGTCGGTGCGCTCGACACCGGTGCGCAAATCCTTGATGCGCGATTGATCCAGCACGTACGAGCGAATCTGGCTGCCCCAGCCGATATCCGACTTGGTTGCTTCGAGCGCGTCTTTCTCGACATTGCGCTTCTGCACTTCGAGTTCGTACAGCTTAGCCTTGAGTTGTTTCATCGCGCGATCGCGGTTGGCGTGCTGCGAACGTTCGGTCTGGCACGCCACCACCGTGTTGGTCGGCACGTGCGTAATACGCACCGCGGATTCGGTCTTGTTGACGTGCTGACCACCCGCGCCGGATGAGCGATAGACGTCGGTTTTGAGATCGGCAGGATTGATATCGATCTCGATTTCGTCATCCACTTCGGGGCTGACAAAGATCGACGAGAACGACGTGTGGCGGCGATTGTCCGAATCGAAGGGCGACTTGCGCACGAGGCGATGCACGCCGATTTCGGTCTTGAGCCAGCCGTAGGCGTATTCGCCTTCGACACTGAAAGTCGCGCTCTTGATGCCTGCAACTTCACCTGCGCTGACTTCTAGTAGCTCGGCTTTCCAGCCCTTGTTTTCGCACCAGCGCAAATACATGCGCAGCAAGATTTCCGCCCAGTCCTGCGCCTCGGTGCCACCGGCACCTGCCTGCACATCGACGAACGCGTTGTGCGCATCCATCTTGCCGGAAAACATGCGGCGAAATTCCAGTTTCTCGACGTGTGCCGCCTGCGTCTCGACATCGTCGGCGACGGACCTGATCGTATCTTCGTCTTCTTCGGCGATACCCAAATCGAGCAACTCACCTGCGTCATGCAGCGCCTCGGTCAGCGTACGAATGCCGCCGACAACACGCTCAAGCTGCGCGCGCTCCTTGCCTAATTCTTGCGCGCGCTGCGGGTTTTCCCAGACAGTGGGACTTTCGAGTTCGCGTGTGACTTCTTCAAGCCGCTCGGCTTTGACATCGAAGTCAAAGATACCCCCGTAACGAGGCAACCCGGCTGACCAGGTCGTCGATGCGGAAACGGATGGGATTGGTCTCGATCATGGCGGTTTCGCTGCAATGCAATATGGATTCGGTATCTTAGCAAATCCACCCCGCCAGCGAGAGAGCAAACTTTTGCAGAACTCTTTTCAGCGCGGCATTGAGCTGCCGGCGCTGTGCCGTCGCTTATCGCAAAAATGCTGCTATGTCGTCTCGATATGCCGCAGTAATAACTGCACGCTGCTCTCGCCACGCCAATCGTTGATATCGAGTTGGTAAGCAGCGCGCAGCCGTGCGGGCGGCGGACTGCCGCGATAGCCACCGAACAGGATTCCGTCAATCGCGGCTGCACCAGAAACCGCTTTCAGCTTCAGACGTAGATGCGTTTCACCGACGACGCGCCACGACTCCACACTGAACTCGCCATCGAAAATGGGTTCCGGGAAATTCTGGCCCCACGGTCCGGCATAACGCAGTTGCTGCGCGAGATCGAGCGTGCAATCTTCGGCACGAAGTTCACCATCACTCAACATCACCGCTTCGAGTTGTTCCGGCGCCAGACGTTCTTGCGCGACTGCATCAAACGCTGCCGCAAATTTGTGCAGATTGTGCGCGCGCAAACTCAATCCCGCAGCCATCGCATGACCGCCGAAACGCAGGATCAAATCCGGATGGCGCGCATCCACTTCGGCCAGCGCATCACGAATGTGAAACCCCGGAATCGATCGCGCCGACGCGCGCAACTCATCGCTGTCATCGCCCGCAGGAGCACACGCGACTACCGGTCGGTGCAACGATTCCTTCAAGCGTGATGCGACCAGACCGACCACGCCAGGATGCCAATCCTGCTCGAACAAACACACGCCGACCGGCAGCGTGTCCGCACCGTGCGCGGCGCGCCAGCGTGCAACCAGAGCCTCGCCCTGCTCCACCATCGTGACCTGCAATTCGCGGCGCTCGGTATTGATCGCAGATAGCTGTTCGGCCAGCGCCTGTGCGCGCATCGCATCGTCGGTAATCAGGCATTCGATGCCGAGCGCCATGTCTTCGAGCCGACCGGCGGCGTTGATGCGCGGCGCGAGGGCAAATCCGAGATCGGCGGCAGTGATCGCCTGCACGCGCCGATTGCTGACATCGATCAACGCGCGCACGCCTGCACAACCGCGCCCGGCGCGAATGCGCTTTAGGCCAGATTCGACCAGAATGCGATTATTGAAATCCAGCGAGACGAGATCGGCCACCGTGCCCAGCGCGACCAGATCCAGCAACACCGAAAGATCGGGCTCGACAATGCTTCGTAATATAAACCAGCCACCGTTGCGCAAGTACGTGCGCAAAGCCAGCAACAAATAAAACATCACACCGACACCGCACAATGCCTTACTTGGAAACTGGTCTTTTTCGAGATTCGGATTGACGATCGCATCGGCGATCGGCAACTGCAGACCGGGCAGATGATGATCGGTAATCAGCACCGCGATGCCATGACTTTTGGCGAGCGCCACGCCGGGCAGACTGGCGATGCCGTTGTCGACGGTGATGATCAGATCGGGTTTCTGCGGCAGCAAGGTTTCGACCAGCGCCGGACTTAATCCGTAACCGTGCGTAAAACGATTCGGCACCTGATAACTCACGTGCCGCGCGCCGAGCGCACGCAAGCCGCGAATCGCCACAGCGGTGCCGGTCGCGCCATCGGCATCGAAGTCACCAACGATGACGATGCGTCTGTCATCGCGCAATGCATTTGCCAGCAACTCGCAAGCGGCAGCGATGCCCGACAATGTTTGTGGCGTATGCAATGCGGCCAGCCGATATTCGACATCGCCCGGATGCAGCGCGCCACGCGCAGCGTAGATGCGGCGCAATACCGGATGGATATTTTCAGGCCAGCCGTGCGACTCCCCTGATACTGCTCTGCGCTGAATCCGCGTGATACTCATTGTGCGATCCGTCGACGCAGACGACCACCACATCGGCGCGCAAACGTATCAGCCGGAAGCATCGTTGCTGCCCATGATCGACGCGATTTCATCGACATCCGAGATTGTTTGCAGCGCTTGAATGCGGCGCCAAAAACGCCAGCGATGCGCCGCACGCGCGACGCAGGATTCACCGCTGGCGAACAATAATTGAATCGCCGTGATCGACCCGTTTTTCAACGCAGTGGCAAGTGGCATTAACCATTCGCGCTCGATCGCAGCGCCGTCGCGCATTTCGCCGAGATCAAGTAGTACCGACTCTTCGCGCGCCAACGTCGCAATAATTTCGCTGCGATTATCCGGCAAATTCTGCGCAACAATCTGCGCGTGCGTTGCCAACGCGAGAACGACCTCGTCATTGCTGATCACGCGATTCAAATCCGTCTTTATCGACGCGGGCAACACGCCGGCGCCCCAGAACCAAAGGCTGTTGATCGGCACTTGTCCGCGTGTCGCACGAACCGCGTTGAGCGGATGGTTGTGCAGAGTAATTTGTACTTCGCTGAGCAACCGTCGCCAGCGCTTGCCGAGATCGCCGCTGGGCATATGCAGATAGAGATCATCGCCGAGCACTGCATCCGGCGCCGCAAATTCAGGCAAGGATTCGGTTGCGGGACAACGCAGATACCAGCGCGATGATGTCGTGGTTTCGAGCACCAAACCGTGCTCGTCGAACAACGGCTGCAGGCTGGCGCCGAGCATGTCCGCCTCGTCTTGTGTAAGCCCGAGCTCACCGCAAGCGAGCATACGCGCAGCGGCCATGTCGGCACGAACATAGGCTGGATCGGCCCGCAGCCACAGGTGCTTGCCGGCGTCGTTTTTGTCGAGTTCGCGCGTCAGTGCAGCAACCGGGAATTGTGATCCGTTGAACTGAAATCGCTGGCGCAGAATCGCTTCGCGTCCGCCCGTCAGAACCGGCTGCTGATTGCCTAGGGATAACCAGCGCGACAGCGTGCCTTTCGCCAGAACGGGATCGGCAGCGCAGCGGTGTTTGTTCGGCAGCAACAGATACAGCACATCAGCGCCTTGCTGCGAAATACATTCGGCTGTCAGCGGATCGCTCAGCCCTCGTAACGCACACCGACAATTTCGTAAGTCTTCAAGCCGCTCGGCGCCTGAAACTCCACCGTATCACCATCGTGTTTACCGATCATCGCGCGCGCAAACGGCGAGCTGACCGAGATCAGCGAACGTTTGATATCGGCTTCGAGGTCGCCAACAATTTGGTAGGTGACTTCCTTCTCTGCACCTTCTTCGAGCAGATCGACGGTCGCACCGAACACGATGCGCGAACCCGCGTTGAGCTTGCTGATGTCGATCACTTCGGCGTACGACAATGCCGCTTCGAGCTCCTGGATGCGGCCCTCGATGAAACCCTGCTGCTCGCGCGCGGCGTGATACTCGGCGTTTTCCTTGAGGTCGCCATGTGCACGCGCCTCAGCGATATGCGCGATCACTTGCGGGCGATCGGTGGTCTTCAATCGATCGAGTTCGGCGCGCAGGCGCTCGACGCCTTTTTGTGTCAACGGTGCTCTTTTCATGGTGATCTCGACAAACTTTTATGAGTGACAAATACACACGGATCGTGCATCGCGGTGCGTGCTCGATCCGTAACAACAAAGCCGATTGTAAGCGAGTTGGCAGCGCGGCGCTG
Organism: Pseudolysobacter antarcticus; assembly: GCF_004168365.1. Classification (GTDB taxonomy): domain Bacteria; phylum Pseudomonadota; class Gammaproteobacteria; order Xanthomonadales; family Rhodanobacteraceae; genus Pseudolysobacter; species Pseudolysobacter antarcticus. The sequence goes on along the minus strand of NZ_CP035704.1, from coordinate 2,142,507 downwards.
CGGTTGCCGCGCGGCTGTTATTGACCGGCAAGTTCGCGGTGCAATTCCTGCAGCGAATTGACCTCGCCGCTGTCGCGGAAATCCAGCGAATGCAGCAAGGCACGAGCACCGGCGATCGTCGTCGAATAAGTCACACGCTGTTGCAACGCGCCGCGACGGATTGAGAACGAATCGGAAATCGCCTGCTTGCCTTCGGTTGTATTGACGATAAAAACGATCTCGCCGTTCTTGATCCGATCGACGATATGCGGACGCCCTTCAAGCACCTTGTTGATGCGTTCGCAAACCAGGCCATTCTCGGCCAGAAACGCACTCGTACCGCTGGTCGCAACCAGACTGAAGCCGCGCCGCAGCAACTCACGCGCGACGGGCAACAGGCGTTCCTTGTCGCCATCACGCACGCTCAAGAATGCCTTGCCGACTTTCGGTGCCGCAATATTCGCCGCCTCGTGCGCCCGCGCAAACGCTGCACCGAAACTGCGACCAACGCCCATCACCTCGCCAGTCGAACGCATCTCCGGGCCGAGGATCGGATCGACGTTCTGGAATTTGAGAAACGGGAAGATCGCTTCTTTCACCGAAAAATATTGCGGGATCATCTCGACCGTGGTGCCCTGCTCGGCGAGCGATTTTCCGACCATGCAGCGCGCTGCGATTTTCGCCAGCGAAACTCCGGTAGCTTTGGACACGAACGGCACCGTGCGCGATGCCCGCGGATTTACTTCGAGAATAAAAATCTTCTCGCCCTGAATCGCGAACTGCGTATTCATGAGGCCGATGACTTTCAGCTCACGCGCCATCTGCGTCACCTGCGTGCGCAACTGATCCTGGATCGCCAGCGAGAGCGAATACGGCGGCAACGAACAACTCGAATCACCCGAATGCACGCCGGCTTCCTCAATGTGTTCCATGATGCCGCCGATCAAAACCGCACCGGTATCGTCGCACACGATATCGACATCGACCTCGGTCGCGTTGTCGAGAAAGCGGTCGAGCAAGACCGGCGAATCGTTCGACACGCGCACCGCGTCGGTCATGTAGCGCTTCAGATCGCTGTCGGCGTACACCACTTCCATCGCACGGCCGCCAAGCACGTAACTCGGACGCACGACGAGCGGATAGCCGATCTCGCGCGCGAGCGCGAAAGCTTCGTCGGGATTGCGCGCGGTACGATTCGGCGGCTGATTGAGGCCAAGTTTCTCGACCATTTTCTGGAAGCGTTCGCGGTCTTCGGCGAGATCGATCGAGTCTGGCGACGTACCGATCACCGGCACGCCATTGGCTTCGAGTGCGCGCGCAAGTTTCAGCGGCGTCTGCCCGCCGTATTGCACGATCACGCCCTTGGGTTTTTCCTTGTCGATGATTTCAAGCACGTCTTCGAGCGTGACCGATTCGAAATACAAACGATCTGACGTGTCGTAATCGGTGGAGACGGTTTCCGGATTGCAGTTGACCATGATGGTTTCATAGCCATCTTCGCGCAGCGCCATTGCGGCATGCACGCAGCAATAATCGAACTCGATGCCCTGACCGATGCGATTCGGGCCGCCGCCGAGCACGACGATCTTGTCGCGGCTGGTCGGATTGGCCTCGCACTCTTCTTCGTAGGTCGAATAGAGATACGCGGTTTGCGTGGCGAATTCTGCAGCGCACGAATCGACGCGTTTGTAGACCGGACGCACATTAAACGCGCGGCGCAAATGACGCATCGCGTTTTCATCGGTGCCGAGCAAGGTGGCGAGACGCGAATCGGAAAAGCCCTTGCGCTTCAGCGCGCGCATGCGCAAGGCATCGACCGCCGCGAGACCTTGATCAGCGATGGTTTTTTCGGTGCTGACAAGATCTTCAATCTGCGCGAGGAACCACGGATCGATGAACGTCAGATCGAATACTTGCGGCAAGGTCAGTCCGATACGAAACGCATCGGCGACATAAAACAAGCGTTCGGGACTCGGCTCGCGCAGTTCGCGCTTGAGCGTGATCACGCCTTCTTCTGTGCTCAGATCCAGACCGGTCGGATTGAGTCCATCACGACCGATTTCCAGACCGCGCAACGCTTTCTGCAACGATTCCTGGAAGGTGCGGCCGATCGCCATGACTTCGCCGACCGATTTCATCTGCGTGGTCAGGCGCGCATCGGCGGTCGGAAATTTCTCGAACGCAAAACGCGGAATCTTGGTGACGACGTAATCGATGCTTGGTTCGAACGAAGTCGGCGTCAAACCACCGGTAATCTCGTTGCGCAATTCATCCAGCGTGTAACCGACCGCGAGTTTGGCAGCGACTTTCGCAATCGGAAAACCCGTCGCTTTCGACGCCAGCGCAGACGAACGCGAAACGCGCGGATTCATTTCGATAACGACGACACGGCCGTCCTGCGCGTTGACGCCAAACTGCACGTTCGAGCCGCCAGTCGCGACGCCGATTTTGCGCAGCACGGCGATCGACGCATCGCGCAGGCGCTGGTATTCCTTGTCGGTCAGGGTTTGCGCCGGCGCCACGGTAATCGAGTCACCGGTATGCACGCCCATCGGATCGAGATTTTCGATCGAACAGACGATGATGCAGTTGTCGGCGCTGTCGCGCACGACTTCCATTTCGAATTCTTTCCAGCCGAGCACCGACTCTTCGACCAGCACTTCGTGCACCGGTGAAAGTTCGAGACCGCGTTTGATAATCTCGATGAATTCCTCGCGATTGTAGGCAATGCCGCCGCCTGATCCGCCCAAGGTAAAGCTCGGACGAATGATGGTCGGGAAACCGACGCGCGTCTGAATATCCAGCGCCTGTTCGAGACTGCGCGCGACTTCGGCGGCAGGTACGTCGAGACCGATCTCGATCATCGCCTGACGAAACAAGGCACGATCTTCGGCGAGGCGAATCGCAGTGGGTGACGCGCCGATCAATTCCACGCCGTATTTTTCGAGCACGCCGTTATCGGCGAGATCGAGCGCGCAATTCAAACCGGTCTGGCCGCCCATCGTCGGCAGCAGCGCATCCGGCCGCTCTTTGGCGATGATGCGCTCGACCGTGGTCCAGTTGATCGGCTCGATATACACCGCATCGGCGGTGTCGGGATCGGTCATGATCGTGGCCGGATTCGAGTTGACCAGGATGACGCGATAGCCTTCCTCTTTCAGCGCCTTGCAGGCTTGCGCGCCGGAATAATCGAACTCGCAGGCCTGGCCGATGATGATCGGGCCAGCGCCAATGATCAGGATGGACTTGAGATCAGTTCTTTTTGGCACCGGGCTTGCCTGCAGTCGGGAAAAGGGGGTCGTCGTTGATTTGTTCGAGCATGATGCTGACAGTCTTGATCGTTTCACGCGGCACGCTCAGGGAAAAGCCGCCCTGTGCCTTGTCGGTCGTGATGTCGAGCGAGGTGTTGTCGTACGCCGTAAGGACGCCGCTGCGCACAGTGTTGTAGACAGTGCGGATGATCACGCGCTGACCGATGCGATTTTTCAATTCTTCAAACGGTACCTGGCGCTCGTTCAAGGCGCTGCGCGAATTTGCCTTGCTCGCGGTGGACGGCGCGGCGGTGGCGGCATCATCTGCCGCGGCATTTTGCTTGGGTGTTGTCGGCGGTGTCTTTTGCGCGAGCAAAACCACGGGTACAGTCATCAGCAACAGCGTGGCTAAGGCGAAACCGGCGCGGCGAAACCTGGCGATATGAGCGGAACGAAAATTCATGCGTGATTACACGGACAAACTTGCCCGCGCCTCCATGTGTCGAATGAATGGATCAAACACCGCGGCAACATCGCGCGGACCGGGGCTCGCTTCAGGGTGCCCCTGAAAACTGTAGGCAGGTACATCGAGCAATGCAATGCCTTGCAGCGAGCCGTCGAACAGCGAGCGATGCGTGGCCTTGACGTTGCTCGGCAAGGTCGCCTCGTCCACGGCAAAACCATGATTCTGACTCGATATCATGACGTGGCCCGAAGCCAGGTCGATCACCGGATGATTAGCGCCGTGGTGGCCGAATTTCATCTTGATGGTTTTGGCGCCGACCGCGAGTCCGAGAAGTTGGTGACCTAGGCAGATGCCGAACGTTGGAATCCTCATTGCGATGAATTCGCGGATCGCAGCGACCGCGTAATCGCAAGGCTCCGGATCGCCCGGGCCGTTCGACAGAAACACGCCATCGGGTTTTAGTGCCAGCACATCGCGCGCCGAGGTCTGTGCCGGCACCACGGTAATTTCGCAGCCGCGATCGGCAAGCATGCGCAGGATGTTGCGCTTGATACCGAAATCATAAGCAACGACATGATGTTTGACCGGCGTCGACACGAACGACGTTTTGTCGAGATCATAACTACCCTCGTGCCAGCGATAGCTGGCGGTGGTGCTGACGACCTTGGCGAGATCCATGCCCTTGAGGCCCGGGAACGCGCGCGCCGCAGCCAGCGCGCGTTCGTCGGAAATATCAGCGCCCGCGAGTATGCAACCGTTCTGCGCACCCTTGTCGCGCAGGATGCGCGTGAGGCGACGCGTGTCGATGTCCGCAATCGCGACGATGTTGTGGCGACGCAGATAATCCTGCAGGGTTTCGGTGCTGCGCCAATTGCTGGCGCGCAACGGTAGATCGCGAATGATGAGTCCGGCGGTTTGCACAGCTGTCGATTCTTCATCGACCACATTGCAGCCAGTGTTGCCGATATGCGGATACGTCAGCGTGACAATTTGCTGCGCGTAGGAAGGGTCGGTCAGGATTTCCTGATAACCGGTCATGGCCGTGTTGAATACGACCTCACCACTGGTTGCTCCCTCCGCGCCGATGGAAATGCCACGGAACAGACTGCCGTCTTCGAGTGCAAGGAGTGCTTCAGTGTTCACTAATCTAATCGCCTAATCAGGCGTCCAAACGATTTGCGCTGACCGCTCCGCCGACAGCAAAAACCGTCGTGGACGAAGCTCGGGGGCGCGCTATATCGCGGGCTGGTGCCAACCAGTCCGTGGACGAGGGAATATGGGGTGCAGGCGAGTACGAATGATAGGCGCGAAGGCCTCGATTGTCCATAACTCCATGGATAAAAGCTTCGATATCGAACTTGAAAACCGCGCAGGAATCAGGCTTTCCGGGCCATCGTTATCGTCATCACAACCTATGCCACTGCGGCGTTAGAATAGCTGCACCGCATTTCCTGCCCTCGATCATGCCAAACCAAAACACTGATTCCACTGCGACCTTGATCGATCCGAAAAGGCTCGATCGTGCCGACAGCATTCTCACTCACGAGCCATTTGCGTTCCTGATCGCGCACGAGCAATTGCCGCGCGCAGCGGCGAGCGAGCTCGACCGCGATTTTCCACGTTATCCGAGCGCCGGATTTTTCCCTTATGAAACGAAAGATTGCGGGCCATCAGTGCAGCAGCTGGTAGCCGAGCTGACCAATCCGGCGATCGCCAGCAGCATCGGCGCAAAACTCGGCATCGAGAATCTCGGACAATTTCCGACGCTGGTAACGTTGTGCCGCGCGCTCAACAAACGTCACGGCACGATCCACACCGACAGCAAATCGAAGATTGCGACCGCCCTACTCTATCTCAACGAATCGTGGCCGGAGACCAGCGCCGGCTGCCTGCGCTTTCTCGCGAAAAAAGACGATATCGATGCGCTGGTCACGCCCGAAGTAAAACCGGTCTACGGAAATTTCGTGGTGTTCAAACGCGCTGACAATTCCTACCACGGCCATTTGCCGTTCGAAGGCGAACGTCGCGTGATCCAGGTCGCGTGGCTCACCAGCGAAGACGAAAAACTGCGCAAGACCCAGCGCGGAAAATTCTCGCGACTATTCAAAAAACTGTTCGGCGGGCTGGATAAACGCTGGGGCGCGAAGCGCAAGAACAACGCGGGGCATCTGGACTGAATGGACAGAGTGATCGAGAAACTCAGTCACTCAATCCAAGTACATTTTCGATGGTGTAAACCCCTGGGGTGCGCCCAGCCAGCCAGGCTGCAGCGCGCACCGCACCGGCGGCGAAAATATCTCGACTCTGAGCGCGATGGGTGAGCTCAATGCGCTCGCCCTCGCCGATCAAAAACACGGTGTGTTCACCGACGATATCGCCACCGCGCACGACTGAAAATCCAATCTCGCCCGCCTTGCGTGCGCCGGATTTTGCGGTGCGCGCATAAATCGCAGAATCGTCCAGCGTGCTAGCGCGCGCCTTGGCAATCGCATCACCGATACTCAACGCGGTGCCCGATGGGGCGTCCTGCTTGTGGCGGTGATGCGCTTCGCTGATTTCGCAATCCCAATCCGCCAGCGCCTTCGCCGCATCACGCGCCAGGCGCGTGAGCATGGCAATGCCGAGGCTGAAATTCGACGCCCATAAAATCGGGATTTCCCGCGCGGCGGCATGCAAGGTCTGGTATTGAGTTTCGCTCAAGCCGGTAGTGCCGCTGACCAGCGCGATCTTGTGTTCGAGCGCGATGGCGAGCGCCTGATCGAACGCGCTCGCGGCGCTGAAATCGATCAACACATCCGCCGCGGCACTTAGCGATTCGGAAAAACACATGGATTCGGCGGCGCCACCATGCAGACTCGATACAACGGCATCGGCTTGCACCGAACCCGCGCGCACCAGCGCGGCGACCAATTGCACTCGTGGCGTGGCGACGGTGGCGCGCATCAACGCCGCGCCCATGCGCCCCGATGCGCCAAATACGGCAACTCTGATTGGATCGATCATGCTGTTCCCTTGCCGGCCGCCACCGCGCGCCGAAGTCGCCATGATGCGTCATTCGGGCGCTTTCGGGAACGGCTGGAGTTTCCCACTTGCGGTAGAAACTCAGCCGGTCATGCGATTCCAGAATTCCTTGACGCCATCGACGAACGAACTTGCGCGCGGCGTATGAGTGCCGCCAGGACTATCAGCGAAACTCGACTCGAACTCTTCGAGCAGTTCGCGTTGGCGTTTGGTCAACTTGACTGGTGTCTCGACCACAACGCGGCAGATCAAGTCGCCGGTGCGTGAACTGCGCACGGACTTCACGCCCTTGCCACGCAGACGGAAAAGCATGCCGGTCTGCGTTTCAGCCGGAATCTTGATCACGGTATCGCCTTCCAGCGTCGGCACGTTCAACTCGCTGCCGAGTGCGGCCTGCGAGAAACGGATCGGTGCTTCGCAAAACAGATCATCGCCTTCGCGCTGGAAAATCTTGTGCTCGCGTACACTGACTTCGACGAACAGATCGCCGGCTGGCGCACCCGATGGGCCGGCTTCGCCTTCGCCAGTGAGGCGAATGCGATCGCCGTTATCCACGCCCGCCGGAATTTTTACCGAAAGAGTTTTTTCATCCTGCACGCGACCTTCGCCGTGACAGGTCTTGCACGGTTTGGTGATCGCCTTGCCGCTGCCGGCGCAATGTGGGCATGCCTGTTGCAGCGAAAAAATGCCCTGCTGCATGCGCACGCGGCCCTGGCCGCGGCAGGTTTTGCAGGTATCGACCTTGCCGTCTTCCGAGCCGCTGCCTTTGCATTTGCCGCAACTGGCCAGGGTCGGAATTTCGATTTCCTTTTGCACACCGAACACGGCTTCTTCGAGATCGATCTCGAGTACATAACGCAGATCGGAGCCGCGACGCTGCTGTCGCGCGCGTCCGCCACCGCCGAAAATATCGCCGAAGATGTCGCCAAAAATATCGCCGACGTCACCCTGAAATCCGCCACCGCCACGACCGCCAGTGCCGTGCTCGAATGCGGCATGGCCGTGCTGGTCGTACAGCGCGCGCTTCTGCGCATCGCTGAGGATTTCGTAGGCTTCCTTGGCTTCCTTGAATTTTTCCTGCGCGGCCGGATCGTCCGGACAACGATCTGGATGAAACTTCATCGCCATGCGGCGATAGGCGGTTTTCAACTCGCCGTCAGTGACGCTGCGCTCGACGCACAGAATCTCGTAATAATCACGCTTGCTCATTCAGAAACTACCTTTTCGATACGCGTGTCGGGCACCAGCCACATCATTGCAACCGCCGCATACAACACGTCGGCAATCCACGGTTGGACAAATGCCAAACCAATGCCGAGCGCATAACCCAGCAACGAAACTTTTCCCTTGAGATCATTGCCGACGGCGTGTGCGAGTTTCGAATCGCTGCCATTCACGGCGATCAACTGGCGCAACAGAATTGGAAACGCCAACGCCGCCATGAACAATACAAATCCGTACAGCGCTGTCGGCACGGCATCCGCATGGTTCTCGCTCATCCAGCCCGTGACGAACGGAAACAACGACAGCCAAAACAGGAAATGCAAGTTCGCCCACATCACCCGCCCGCTTATTTTTTTCGCGGTAAAAAACAGGTGATGGTGATTGTTCCAGTAAATGCCGACGTAAATGAAACTCAGCACATAGCTCAGGAAAACCGGCAACAACGGCAGCAACGCGGCGATGTCAGTGCCATGCTGCGGCACCTTCAACTCCAACACCATGATGGTGATGATGACGGCGATTACGCCGTCGCTGAATGCTTCCAGTCGTCCCTTTTCCATATGCCCCGTGCCTCAAAAACAAGCAAGCGCCCTCATGTGGGCGCTTGCATTGGTATTGCCTGAGTCGCTATCAGCCTTTCTTGTCGTCTTTGACTTCTTCGAACTCGGCATCGACAACGTCTTCTTTCTTCGCCGATGTCGCACCCGGCGGTACTTCATGCGCGTCGCCCTGACCGGCAGAAGATGCCGCCGCAGCCAGCGGTTGTGCGGCCTGTTCGAGCGCGGCTGTCTTGGCCTCGATCGTTGCCTGATCGTCGCCCTTCATCACGCCTTCAAGATCCGACAAAGCCTTTTCGATCGCACCGATGTCACCCGGCACCTTGCCGCCGTGTTCTTTCAACGCAGCGCGAGTCGAATGCACGAGGGCATCGGCCTTGTTGCGCGTGGCGACGAGCTCGTGGAAACGCTTGTCGTCCTCGCGATTGGCTTCGGCATCGCGCACCATGCGCTGGATTTCTTCCTCGGACAAACCCGAGCTGCCCTTGATCTCGATGCGCTGCTCCTTGCCGGTTTTCTTGTCCTTGGCCGACACATGCAGAATGCCGTTGGCGTCGATGTCGAAACCAACCTCGATTTGCGGCTGGCCGCGCGGTGCCGATTCGATCCCAGAAAGATCGAACTTGCCGAGCGACTTGTTCGCATTCGCGCGCTCGCGTTCGCCCTGCAACACATGCACGGTTACCGCGGTCTGGTTGTCTTCGTAAGTCGAGAACGTCTGCGCGGCCTTGGTCGGGATCGTGGTGTTCTTCTCGATGAGCTTGGTGAATACGCCACCGGCGGTTTCGATACCGAGCGACAACGGCGTGACGTCGAGCAGCAACACATCCTTGACGTCGCCAGCCAGCACGCCGCCCTGAATCGCCGCACCGAGTGCCACGGCCTCATCCGGATTCACATCCTTGCGCGGCTCCTTGCCGAAGAATTCCTTGACCGCCTCCTGCACTTTGGGCATGCGGGTCTGACCGCCAACCAGGATCACTTCATCGACATCGGAAACCTTCAGGCCGGCATCGGTGATCGCAGTGCGGCACGGTCCCATCGTCGCCTTGATGAGTTCATCGACCAGCGATTCGAGCTTGGCGCGCGTGAGCTTGATATTGAGATGCTTCGGGCCGCTCGAATCCGCGGTGATGTAGGGCAGATTGACTTCGGTCTGATGCGCCGACGATAGCTCGATCTTGGCGCGCTCGGCACCATCTTTCAGACGTTGCAATGCCAGCGAATCGTTCTTCAGATCGATGCCCTGATCCTTCTTGAACTCTTCGACCAGATAATCGATCAGGCGCTTGTCGAAATCTTCGCCGCCGAGGAAGGTATCGCCGTTGGTTGCGAGCACTTCGAACTGTTTCTCGCCATCGACTTCGGCGATCTCGATGATCGAAACGTCGAACGTGCCGCCGCCCAGATCGTAGACTGCGATCTTGCGATCACCGCCCTTCTTGTCGATGCCGTAAGCCAATGCCGCCGCGGTCGGCTCGTTGATGATGCGCTTGACGTCGAGACCGGCGATACGCCCGGCATCCTTGGTTGCCTGGCGCTGCGCATCGTTGAAATACGCAGGCACCGTGATCACCGCTTCGGTGACCGGCTCGCCGAGATAATCCTCGGCGGTCTTCTTCATCTTCATCAGAACTTTGGCCGAGATTTCCTGCGGCGCCATTTTCTGGCCGTTGACTTCGACCCAGGCATCGCCGTTATCGGCGGCCACGATCTTGTACGGCACGAGGCCGATGTCTTTCTGTACTTCTTTTTCGGCGAACTTGCGCCCGATCAGGCGCTTTACTGCCGACAGCGTATTCTTCGAATTGGTCACCGCTTGGCGCTTGGCGGTGGCGCCAACCAGAACCTCGCTGTCCTTGAACGCAACGATGGACGGCGTGGTGCGATCGCCTTCCGAGTTTTCGATGACGCGCGCAACGCCGCCTTCAATAATGGCGACGCAGGAATTGGTGGTGCCCAAATCGATACCGATAATCTTGCCCATGAAACTTTACTCCCGAGATTCTTGTGGCCTTATCTGGCCAGACTGTGCGATAGCTGGGGTTTGCTGCGACTCAATTCAAGCGTCAGGCGCTTTTGCGACCGTAACTAACGCGGGGCGCAGCAGGCGTTCGTTCAGCACATAACCCTTCTGAAATACGGCGACGACGGTGTTCGGCGCCTGATTTGGCGCGTCGACGGTGGACACCGCCTGATGCAATTCCGGGTTGAATATTTCGCCGACCGGATTGAGCGGCTTGAGACCATTCGTCTCAGCCACTTTCAGCAGCGCCTTGAGGGTGAGATCCATGCCCTCGCGCAAGGTTGCGATGTCGGCATTTTCCACTGCCAGGCCGCGCTCGAGATTGTCGCAAACCGGCAGCAGGTCGGACAACAACCGCTCGTTGGCAAACCGCCGCGCCTGCTCCAGATCACGCGCCAGGCGCTTGCGCTGGTTGTCGAGATCGGCGCGCTCACGCAACACGGTGTCGCGCATCTCGCCGAGTTTGCTTTCGGATTCGCTGAGCGCCTGGGTGAGTTGATCGATATCCGCAAGCACCTGCGCATCCGCCGCTGCACCGCCGTCAGGCGCCGCATCGGGATGTTGAGGATGAGTATTTTCCATGGTTACTCCAAACGTGTCAGGCCTGCGCAGAGCACGCGCCCCGCGTTTCAATAATGGCGAATCAATAACGCCGAGCCGGTTATTGTGGCAGATAAGCCTGATTCAAGGCACTGGACAGCAGTTGTGCCGTGGCCTGCACTACCGGAATCACGCGCTGGTAAGCCATACGCGTTGGCCCGATCACACCGAGCACCCCAAGCACCCGTCCCGGCGTGCCGTACGGCGCCGTCACCACGCTGCAGCCGTCCAGCGCGCTGTAGCCGGATTCCTCACCGATGAACAAGCGCACACCTTCGGCACGCGTGCAGTTTTCCATGAGCTGTAGCAGATCGCGTTTGCTCTGGAACGCCTCGAACAATTCGCGCAGGCGGTCGACATCCGAAAGGCCTTGCTGGCCGATCAGATTATTTTGCCCGGCCAGCACCATGTCCGCCGGCGCATCGGCCGGGCCGAACGCGTTCTGCGCCATTTCCATGCTCGCGCTCATCATGCGATTCAGCGCCGCGCTGGCTTCGTGCATTTCGCGCAGCAGACGCATGCGGATATCCGACAGGCGCATGCCGGCGAATTCACTATTGAGATAATTTGCGGTCTGTTCCAGCTCCGAGGCCGAATACGTGCGTTGCGTCGTGACCACACGGTTCTGCACCTGGTTATCCGCAAACACCAGAATCAGCAACACGCGATTGCCGCCGAGTGCGACAAAATCGATCTGACGAAACGGAAACTCCTCGCGCTTCGGCACGGTTACCACACCGACAAAATGGGTCATCGCCGACAACAACGACGACGCTGTATTGACCAGGTCGGCAGTCCCGGCGTGCGCCGGCAATTCGCGCTTCAGGCGTTCGAATTCAGGTTCCAGCAACGGCTGCATTTCCAGCAGCGAATCGACGAAGACACGATAACCCTGCACCGTCGGCACGCGCCCCGCGGACGTGTGCGGCGCTGCGACCAGACCGATATCTTCGAGATCAGCCATGATGTTGCGGATCGTCGCCGCACTCACGTCCAACCCCGATTGTTTGGCCAATGTGCGCGATCCGACCGGCTGGCCATCGGCAATATATTGCGCGATCAACACGCGCAACAATTGGCGGGCGCGGGCATCGAGCTGGTGGACGTTGGGCATCGGGCGCTGGTCTCTTTGAGCTGGCTCGTTGAACTCGGTTTTGATGAAATGCATCGCAAGATAACCGGCAAACGCTAACAAGCGCTGCGCCAGGAATCAATAAGGTTGTTCGCGCGACAATGCAAGTGCCGGCGCACAAGTCTGGCCGCGGCTTGCCGCAGTCTGACATACTTGCCGTCGGCCAAAATCCCCGCGTCGCGGCGGCTGCGCTCGGTGCGGTTACTATCGCAAACTCAGTCAACAAATATCTCGCATGCTCACTTCACTCTACGTCAAGGATTTCGCGATTGTCGGCGAAGCCGACATCACCCTCGTCGCCGGTCTCACGGTAGTGACGGGGGAAACCGGCGCGGGCAAATCGCTGCTGGTGGATGCGTTGCTGTTGTTGTCCGGCGGCCGCGCCGAAGCGGGCGTAGTGCGACATGGCAGCGAGCGCGCCGAACTCGCGGCGGAATTCGATCTCAGCAGTCAACCGGATATCCGCGCATGGCTGCAAGGCGAGGAACTCGACGAAGACCAGTCATGCCAGTTGCGCCGCGTGATCCGCGCCGATGGCGGCTCGCGCAGTTATATCAACGGCCGGCCGGTGACATTGACCCAACTCAAGGCGCTGGGCGAACGCCTGATCGAAATCCACGGCCAGCACGAACATCAAGCGCTGCTCGAACGCAGCAGCCAACTCGCGCTGCTGGATGCGTTTGGCGGGCATGCACAAACTCTGGCGCAAGTGAACGATCTCGCGCGACGCTGGCGCGAAGTCACAGCCCAGATCGCGCAACTTGGCGGCAATGAGGATCACGCCGAGCGTATTGAAATGCTCGAACATCAGGTTGGCGAATTGCAACGCGATGCGTTGTCGGCGAGCGAACTCGATGCACTCAATGAACGTCACCGCCAGCTCGCCAATGCCGGACAACTGGTGCAGGGTTGCGCCAACGTCGCAGAGCTGCTGGACGGCGAAAGCGAGTTCGCGTTGTTGCGCGCACTCGCGCGTGGCCAGAACGAAACCGCGCGATTGGCGCTGCTCGACACGCGTTTGATCCCGGTCAGTGAAATGATCGATGCGGCGCAAATCCAGTTGGTCGAAGCCAATGCCGAACTCGCGCGTTATCGCGATGCGCTTGATCTCGATCCCGAACGCCTCAGCGAACTCGATACGCAGATCGGTCGGCTGCATGAACTCGCGCGCAAATATCGCACGCCGATGGCCAATCTGAAACAACGCGAAAACGAACTGCGCAATGAGTTGGATTCGTTGCAGGGCGCCGGCGAACGTCTGCAACAACTCGGTCGCGAACGAACTTTGATCGAGCACGAATACACCGACGCTGCGGCGCTGCTGAGCAAAGCACGTGCGCAGGCTGCGGTCACACTTGGAGCACGCGTCAGCGAGTTGATCGCCGAGCTCGGCATGGGCGGCGGACGTCTCGAAATCATGCTTGAGCCGAGCGCAAAATCCACACCTGAGACGAATGGCCGCGAGCGTGCCGAATTCCTCGTCAGCGCAAATCCGGGTCAACCGCCACGCGCATTGCGCAAGGTCGCGTCTGGCGGCGAGCTGTCGCGCATCAGCCTCGCGATCGAAGTCGCCGCGCTCGGGCTGGATGAAGTCGGCACGATGGTGTTCGATGAAGTCGATTCCGGCATCGGTGGCGCGGTTGCCGAAGTCGTCGGCCAGAAACTGCGCAGACTAGGCAGCCAACGCCAGGTGTTGTGCGTGACACACCTCGCGCAAGTCGCCGCACAGGGTCATCAGCATTTTTGCGTGAGCAAAGTCAGCGATGGCCAGAGCACGCAAACGCGTATCGATGCACTCGACGAAAAAAGTCGGCGTGACGAGATCGCGCGCATGCTGGGCGGCATCGACATCACGCGCGAGACCCTGGCGCACGCGAAGCAAATGCTCACGCGTGCGCAAGCGAACTAGTTTTGTGGCCTACGAATATTTGTAGGCCTGCAAGCACAAACAGTCATGCGGATGACAGCCACACTCATCAAACCGAAACGTTGCCGTGATGGCGCGTGACAATGGTCGGATCGATGTGGATATCGAATCCGAGCCGGCGCAATGCGGCGCAGACCCAATAGTCCTCCGACAGATATTCGCCGTTGCTGACGCCGACGCGGAAGATATCGTAGTGGATTGCCGCGCCCGGATCGCCTTGCTGCGTGGTCAGGCGTTCGTAGATGCGGCCATCTTCTTTTGCATCATCGACCAGCGCATTTACGGCGTGGCGCGACAGCATGAAAACGGCGGTGCCGATGCGCTCGTTGAGCGCCAGCGGGCCAGCCTCGCCGATACTCACACCGATATTGAAAATGCGGCGCCCGTCGGGCGTGCGACCCTTCAACGCAACTGGCGCGCCGATCACGTCTTTGCTGTGCGCGAGCAAGCGCGATACGCCTTCGGCGTGCAAGCCAATGTCGGCATCGATGAACAGCAGATTGGTGAATTCCGGCTTTTCGTAAAACGCCGAAATAATGGCGTTGCGCGCGCGCGTGATCAGGCTTTCGTTGCCGATCGTCATCAACGAAAAACGAATTCCCGCCTGCTGATAGCGCAGCAGCGACAGCACAAAATCGCTGTGCATCATGCCGCCGTAAGCGGGCGTGCCAATCATCAGGTTGTATTCGAAGTGGCTCATGTGCGTGGCCGATATTTTTCGCGATTGCCGATGATCTGCAGCTGCACTTCAGCGAAACGTTGCAACTCGGCATCGCTGTATTGGCGATAGTCGGCGAGCAAGGCGCAATTGTTGGGGTACATCGGCTGGCCCATCGTGGTCGCGGCTGAGCGCGGATGCCACAGATGCAGCGCCGGAGATTCGTCGAGCTCGATCGTCGACAAGCGCAATCGCTGCAATTTGTAAGTCATCGCATCGTCTTCGCCGCCCCAGCCGAGGAAACGTTCATCCCAGCCACCGAGCATGGCGAAGGCATCGCGTCGCACGCAAAAAATCCCGCCGCACAACACGATGAACTCGGCGATGCCTTCGCGATTGATCGCGGGATCGTCGGGGCGATCGGGTTGGTAATCGAAGTTTCCTTCGCGCACGATCGCGGTTTCTGCGGGCGTGAGATCGACGATGCTGCGATACGGTTTGACCACTTGATAACCGCGCTGGCACAACTCCGCGCTCACCGGCAGTTGTTCGTCGATGAGCACATCCGCGTCGGCAAAAATCAGTACGCTGCCGCGCGCAAAACGATAACCGATATTAAAACCCCAACCCTTGTTGAACGGTCCGGGATTGTAGGCAAATACATTGCGGCAGGCCGCATGCGGAAGCACGCTGCCGAGTCGCGGCAGACTATCCTGCTCGACGACAATCACTTCAAGCTGTGGCAAACGCGATAGCCATACAAGCACGGTGTGCAGGTTCGCGCGGCGATCCGGGCTGTCGCTTTCGCGATAGGTCAAAATGCAGCTTGCGTAATTCATGCGTCGCAGAAATGATAATGGCTTGTCAGCCGCTGCCGAATGTGTGGCGCGGCGATTCTCACCGCGAATGTACGATGATACGTGCGCCCATGTCGATCACTTGCCTGACCATAACCCAGCCGACGCGACTCGCCATGCTGCGCCGCGCGGTGGCCGATTTCTGTCGGCAGGAATATTCTCAGCGCGAACTGCTGATCGTGCACGATGCCGGTAGCGAATTCGACACTGTGTTGGACGATCTCATTGCCGATTTTCCGGGGCAGCCGATTCGCACGCACGCCGCGCCGGCAGGAACGTCGCTCGGCGAGTTGCGCAATCTTTCGGTCGAACTTGCCGGCAGCGAGTTCCTCTGCCAATGGGACGATGACGATCGTTACCATCCGTTGCGTCTGAGCATGCAGTTGCAGGCGCTGCAAACCGAGGCGGCGGACTTCTGTTTCCTCAGCGATCAGCTCCACTGGTTTGCGGCGCGCGGCGAAATGTACTGGACCGATTGGAATATCGAACCCTACCCGTTGAATTTTGTGCAGGGAACCTTGCTCGGTCGCCGCGATTGTTTGCCGCGTTATCCCGATCTGCTGCGCGGCGAAGATACCGGGCTGTGTCTGGATATCCTGCGCGCTGGTCGACGCATCGCAAGAATGCGCGAGTTCGCTTGGTTGTATGTATATGTTTTTCACGGCGGCAATGCGTGGTCGGCAGCACATCATCAGGCGATCACGGCACACAAGAGCTTGCATGGCGCGCACCTGCTCGCGCGCAAACGCGTACTCGAAACGCGGCTGCGCGAATATGCACCACCACTCGGGCATATCGTCATGCCATCGCGCACCGGCGATTTGATTTTCGACTGAGATCCACATTGCGTTTCGCTGCGCTTCGACACATGCGATGTTGCAGATCCGATATGAATGTTTATCCATCGCGGATTTGCCCATTTCAATGCGCATCGTCGAACCTGTCAAGAAAACGTCGCGCCAGGTTGGCGTAAGTCGTATCCGCCGTGCGGACGTAATCGGCAGTCAGCAATCCCGCGTGAAAGAGCGTGAAATCGATACGCTGTTCCTGCCACCACAAATGCGCCCACAAGTGCACGCTGCAAGCACCGCGCGGCAACGTGGAATTTTCCACGAATAGCGCCGCGATTCCCGCCGGCGTTGTAGCAAACGGATAAAACGCTGCGGTCGGTGCGACCGTTACACATTGCGGTACATCGCTCCATACGCGCGCGGCTTCGTCGCAGGAATGTCGATTCCATGTGCCGTCGAATACTTCGCCCATGCGTCGCAGCCATTCTTGCGCGAAACGCGCCTGCGGCTTGGCGAAAAGCACCGCGTTGCATAACGACGGCCGCAATATGCCATTGCGATCCGGGATCGCGGCTTCTTCACCGATCAGGAATTCGTGGCTGTAAAATCGTTCCGGATACGGCCGCACGAACAGCGTATCCATATCGGCATACACACCGCCATGTTTCAGCAGAATCTGCAGGCGCAAAAAATCCGCTTCATGCGCGTAAGAAAAATCCGCCGCGGCGATGTAGCGCCCTTCGGCGCTATCCGCATATTTCGCGGTATCAAATGCCAGCGGCGCATTATCGATAATATGGATTTGCAGATGCGGCGCGATGCGCTCCCACCAAAGGCCATGCGGACGATGCCGCAAATGCAGATGGATCTTGTGCGGCCGATTAACCTGTCGGCACGATTCGAGACACAGATAATGCAGGATATGAAACGGTTCGTTCTGCACGCGCAGGCCAAAAACAAAGTGGAACTCACGCGTATTCTCAGCCATGAATCGCAGCCAGAATCTGCGCGGCAACCACCGGCTCGGCAAATCGGTTCAGCAGCTTGATCTGGATATCTTGTGCCGACTCGATCGCAGCAGAAAAATTCGCATAGGTATCACGCATCACGTTTATCGCGGACGCAATATCGGCCGACGCCCAGCGTTGTGAAGACCAGTACGACGGCCGATACGGCGGCCAGGTCGGGGCGGCCGACAATCGATAAGCGATGCGGCCAGGCCAATCTTCACCGAGAAAATCACACTGCCCGCCCCATCCCGTCATCACTACCGGCGTGCCAAGCGTTGCCGCCTCGAAAGCGCCGAGCCCCCAACCCTCACCATGCGTGAGCGAGACAAAACAATCGCCGATGCGGTGTAGCAGATCGACGCCGCGACCACTCAATTCATACGGCAGCAGGCACAGATACGGCAGTTCATGGTCGACCTCCTCGGCGATGGCATCGAGTTCGGCCTGCGCGAGATCGGCACTGGAAACTTCATGGAAAAATGGCGGGCCGCCGCTGCCTTGAGGCGTGGTCTTGATCACGAGGCTCACCGGATCATTCGCGCTGAACGCGTTCGCATACGCTTGCAGCAGTTCGGGAATCGCCTTGCGCGGTTGACAGGTACTGATCGAGTAAAACACGAAATGATGTGCGGGAATTCCGAACTGCGCACGTGCTTGAACAAGTTCTTTTTCGCTGAACTCGTTCCATATGTGCCGCCGCATATGCGGCACCACATGCACGGGTACGCGTGTGCCGGAAGCGACAAAAATATCGCGATTCATCGTGCTCGGCACGATCACCGCGTGCATCGAATTGAGAATCGGCAACCAATGCACCGGCAGTTGATCTGTTTCCCAAACGGTGCAACCAACATTGCGTTTGCCGAGTTCGAACAAAGCTGGCCAATGCTCGGGCACGCAGTAGAAGACTACGACGTCATGGGCGATCGGGCGCGATGTGAGATGCAGCAGCGCAGCGAGATCGGCAAGACTCGCATCGCCTTCGGCGAGCTGCAGCAGAGCCAGGTTCGCGCGTTCCGAGCCTCGTACCGGAACCGCAGAGTCGCCGTGACGACGTAGCGGAATCCACTCAACTGGCACGCCAGCGTTGACCAATGCACGCGCGTACGCAATGCCAGACAGTCCATAACCGCTGGCTTCGACGAACGAGTAGAAACGGACGCCGGTCGTCACGAGCGACGTCTTTCGGGATGGAACGGAATCAGAACTTGCGGCGGCGACGCATGCCGATGTAGGCCATCATCGCAGCCAAGCCACCGAGAGCAGCAGGGCTCACCGTCGGCAACGATGCTGGGCTCGGAATCGGAATGCCGACGTAGACACTGACCGATGCGCTGACGTTGCCGAGATTGTCGCTGCCCGTGCAGGAAAACGTGTCGACGCCCTGGAACGCAGTGTTCGGTGTATAAAAAAGGTCGCCGTGAGGTGCCACCTGCGCGCTACCGTTGGACGGATTGGTGCAACTGAAAACTTGCGGATTATTTGCCGCGTCGCTGGCGAAAATATTCACGCCGCTAAGAGACGTATTCACCGGGGTCGAATAAACATCCTGAATCGGTGCGGCATATGCAGAACTGGAAAGCATGCCCAGACTTACCAGCACGGCAGGCACCGGAATATGCAGGCCTTTGTTCCTGACAGATTTCGGCGTTACCGCAACATTGTTCTCGTCGGACCCTAATTCGATTTTCTTCGACATGGTTAACGCTCCCAAGATTAGTCGAAGCTTACCCGGATGCGCGACTCGGAAGCAAGTCGCCATGTCGAGGCACCCAACTTTGACTTCACAGACAAAAAAAGAGCCGCGTATTGCGACTCTTTTTTCGATGCAAGGTATCGAACAAACCGCAGAAGATTACATGCGGTCTTCGGCGACCTTGATCTTGGCTTCCTTGCGCAGGTTCGCGATGAATGCTTTCGCGGCTTCGTAACCGATGCCCTGGGCGAGCTCGCTGCGTACGCTGTCGCGCGTCGCCGCATTCGCCGTCGCCGGATCGCCATCTGTCACCGCGGTAACTACAGCAAGATCGTAAGTATTGTTGGCCAGCGTAACCAGCAACGGCACAGGTTTGTCGGCCGCCGGGCGCGGCAAGGCAAAAACATCCGCTACGAGCTTGCTGTCGAGACTGGCATCGGCACGCAGAACATCCTTGCCTTCGCTTACTTTCAGTTTCAACTCGTCGGCAAGCTTGTCGAGACTTTCACCTTTTTCCAGCCGTGCGTACAACTCGTCGGCGCGCTTCTTGGCTTGCGTGGTCTGTTCTTGCGCAACCAGAATCAGATTAATCTGCGCGCGAACTTCGTCGAGCTTTTTCGGTGTGCTTGCGATATGGCCATTTTCGGCAATGCGCAGCAGCACGATGTGATTCTGGCCGAGCTGCACAGGATCGCTGATATTGCCCTGCACGAGCACCGCGTCCGAGAACGCTGCCTTGAGGATCGCCGGATCGGCGCTGATGCCTTCTCCGCCCCCCTGCCGAGTGAACGGTGCAGTCTTCTGCACCGTCAGACCAACCGCCTTGGCGGCGGGTTCCAGCGAACTCGGACTCGCGATTGCCTGGTCGGTAAATTTGCCGGCGGCCTCGCTGAATACACGATCGCGCTCGGTCTCGACAAACTCCTTGGTCAGGTCAGGCTTGACCTCGTCGAAGCTGCGTTCCTTCTGCGCACGCACGTCGCGCAATTGAATGATGTGATAACCCTCGGGCGATAACACCGGATCAGAAATATCACCCTTGTTCATGCCGAACAACGCGGCCTCGAAAGCCGCCTGGGTCACGCCTTTTTCCAGCCAGCCGAGATCGCCGCCAGCGCTTTTGGAGCCGAGATCGTCGGATTTTTCTTTCGCGAGCTTGGCAAAGTCCGCCGGCTTGGCCTTGGCTTGTTTGGCAATTTCGGTCGCTGCCTGCAGGCCTTTTTTCTGCGCTTCGGCGTCGGCGTTCTGCGGCAGCTTCACGAGGATGTGTGATGCCTCGCGTTGTTCTGGCGAAACAAAACGCGCCTTTTCTTTCTCGTAGCGCGCCTTGAGTGTTGCCTCATCCGGCTTCGCCTCGACCGACAATTTCGCGCCGTCGAGATCGACGTACTCGATCGTCACTTTTTCCGGATTCGTGAAATCCGCGCTGTGCTGCTTGAAAAACTCTTCTGCCTGCGCATCGGTAATTTTTGGCGCATCGGCGGTGAGCTTGTCCAAGGCTACATAACGAAAGCTGCGTTTTTCGTCGCGCAGACGCAGATAAGTGTCGATATCAAGATCGGTGACAAAACTGCTCTGCATGATTTGCGCGGGCAATTCGCGTGCGAGCAAATCCTTACGGATATTTTCATCGTATTCGCGCGGTGTCTTGCGGATCGAGCCGAGTACGGCGCGATAAGTAGCCGAATCAAATTTCCCGTCACTTTGGAACTGCGGCGTCTGCCTGATCTGATCCTGGATTTTCTGCGCCGGGATCATGATGCCAAGCTTGTCGTTGGCTTCGAGAATGAGCTGCTCGTCGATCATGCCATCGAGCACGCGGCGTTTCTGCATCGGATTGTCGATGAGTTGCGGATCGAAGTTGGCGCCCATCGAGGCTTGCGCGCGCGCACGATATTGATCGAAGCGGCCGCGAAAATCCTGCGTGGATATTTCGTGATCACCGACCTTGGCGACGTAGGTGTCGGCGCGACCCGTCATGTAGGACTCGATACCAAAGAACGAAAATACAAAGATCAGAACAGCAAGAAGAACCTTCGCGATCGTGCCGGATACCTTGTCGTGCAGTGCTTGCAACATGAGCGTGATACACCCTGAGGTCGGTTGCGCTACGGTGCGGAGATAACTCCGGTACCGACGACCGCAGCTGCGGTCTGTGCGCGTTGTTGAATACGGATTATTTCACTATTACGGTTCAAGACACACAAAAAAATAAGGGCGCCCATAACAGGCGCCCTTAAGAAGGTGGCGGAGTGGACGGGACTCGAACCCGCGACCTCCGGCGTGACAGGCCAGCATTCTAACCAACTGAACTACCACTCCGCAGCTTGGTGGGTGCTGAGGGGATCGAACCCCCGACCCTCGCCTTGTAAGGGCGATGCTCTACCGGCTGAGCTAAGCACCCAGTAGAGCAAATCAGTTTAATGCATCTTTGAGCGCTTTACCAGCCTTGAATGAAGGAACTTTCGAGGCTTTGATCTTGATCTGTTCGCCAGTGCGAGGATTGCGACCAGTACGAGCAGCACGCTTGCGCACGGTGAACGTGCCAAAGCCTACCAATGATACGTCGTCGCCTTTCTTCAACGCTTTCTTGATCACCGTGATGATCGCATCAAGCGCCTTGTCGGCATCCACTTTGGTTACATCGGCTTCTTCGGATACAGCAGTGAGAAATTCAGCTTTATTCATTTTTATGTACTCCCTGACGGAAATAGGCGC
Source organism: Pseudolysobacter antarcticus (assembly GCF_004168365.1). GTDB lineage: Bacteria > Pseudomonadota > Gammaproteobacteria > Xanthomonadales > Rhodanobacteraceae > Pseudolysobacter > Pseudolysobacter antarcticus. The sequence continues at coordinate 2,120,594 of NZ_CP035704.1, read as the reverse complement.
GCGCAATTATTCGGGATTGTAACGAAACATTTATTGGCCGTTGCGCATGCGACAAACCAACCGTTCCGCTACCTGCATTTCCTTGGACAAAAAACCGTCGCTTGAATCGCAGGAGCGTCTTTATACCAGCCCCCATGGCATCACGCAAGCAAGGCGTGGCGCGGGTTCGCGAGGATTTGAATTATTTTTCGAAGAGTCTGTACAGGCCGCAAATTCACTTGACAGCGCATCGAGAAATTGCATGGCCTTGCAAGCAATTTTCGATGCGCGTCAAGCCGATTCAGTGCGGTCTTACCACACCGGTTTCTTCCCTGCCCTCGCGTGCCGGCTCGCTCTTTTCCTTGGCATCCTGCGCAACGATTTTGTTGTTCGGCGTGAGCGGCCTTTCAAGCGCAATGTCGAGCACCTCGTCGATCCATTTCGCGGTATGGATTTCCAGCGAACCGGTGACATTTTTCGGGATGTCGGCCAAGTCCTTTTTATTTTCTTCGGGAATGATCACGGTGGTAATGCCACCGCGATGTGCCGCGAGCAGTTTTTCTTTTAGGCCACCAATCGGCAAAACCCGACCACGCAAAGTAATCTCGCCAGTCATCGCCACTTCGGCGCGCACCGGCACCTTGGTCAACGCCGATACCAGTGCGGTACACATTGCGACACCAGCGCTGGGACCGTCTTTCGGTGTGGCACCTTCCGGCACGTGGATATGGATGTCGTGCTTCTGGTGAAACTCGGGATCGATACCAAGTTGATCGGCACGCGCACGCACCACCGATAACGCAGCCTGGATCGACTCCTGCATCACGTCGCCGAGTTGGCCGGTGTGAATCAACTTGCCTTTGCCGGGCACCACGGTGGCTTCGATGCTAAGCAATTCGCCGCCGACCTGAGTCCATGCCAAGCCTGTTACCAGACCGATTTCGTTCTGGTTCTCGGCGCGACCAAACGTGAATTTCTGCACGCCCAGATAGGTTTCGAGGTTCTCGGAATTGATCAGCAATTTGCGTCGCTTGATCTTCTTGCCGGCATTCTTGGCCTTGTCGGTAGCGAGAGAAATTTCCTTGACCACCTTGCGACAGATCTTCGAGATTTCGCGCTCGAGATTTCGCACGCCGGCTTCACGCGTGTAATAACGCACGATGTCGCGCACGGCAGATTCGTCGACCGCAATTTCGTCGTTCTTCAGACCGTTCGCCTTGATCTGCTTTTGCAACAAATAACGCGTGGCGATATTGATTTTCTCGTCTTCGGTATAACCCGGGATGCGAATCACCTCCATGCGATCGAGCAGCGGCGCCGGGATATTCAGCGAGTTTGCCGTGGCGATCCACATGACTTCGGAGAGATCGAAATCCACTTCGAGGTAATGATCGCTGAAAGCGTTGTTCTGTTCCGGATCGAGCACTTCGAGAAGCGCTGAAGACGGATCGCCGCGGAAATCCATCGACATCTTGTCGATTTCATCGAGCACGAACAGCGGATTCTTGGTGCCGATCTTGCTCAGGTTCTGCACGATACGGCCCGGCATCGAGCCGATGTAAGTGCGGCGATGGCCGCGGATCTCGGCTTCGTCACGCACGCCGCCCAAAGACATGCGCACGAACTTGCGATTGGTCGCCTTCGCGATCGATTGACCAAGCGAAGTCTTGCCCACACCCGGCGGGCCAACCAGGCACAGAATCGGCGCCTTCATCTTTTTCACGCGCTGCTGCACGGCGAGATATTCAAGGATACGTTCCTTGACTTTTTCGAGACCGAAATGATCGGCATCAAGCACGTCCTGGGCTGCGTTCAGATCCTTGCGGACTTTGGTGCGCTTTTTCCACGGCACACCCACCAGCCAGTCGACGTAGTTGCGCACGACGGTGGCTTCGGCCGACATCGGCGACATCTGCTTGAGCTTGTTGAGCTCGGCCTTGGCCTTGGTCTCGACCGGCTTGGGCATGCCAGCGTTGGCGATTTTCTTGGCCAGTTCCTCAAGCTCGTTTGGCGCTTCGTCGGATTCGCCAAGCTCTTTCTGGATGGCCTTCATCTGCTCATTCAGATAATACTCGCGCTGACTTTTTTCCATCTGCGACTTGACGCGGCCGCGGATGCGTTTTTCGATCTGCTGCACATCGATTTCGCCATCGACGAAACCGATCAGCATTTCCAGGCGATCGCCGACGTCGGCCGTTTCCAGCACTTTCTGCTTGTCCTGCAGGCGCACGGTGAGATGCGCGGCGACGGTATCAGCCAGACGGCTCGGATCGTCGATGCCCGACAGCGTAGTCAGCAACTCGGGTGGAATCTTGCGATTGAGTTTGACGTATTGCTCGAACAGCGAGGTCAGTGAGCGCGAGACGACGTCGATTTCGCGCTGTTCGCGCGTATACATCGGCTCGAGTGGACGCACGAACCCGGTCAACAAACCGTTGCGCTCGCCGTAACGAACAACCTCGGCGCGTGACGCGCCTTCGACCAGCACCTTGATCGTACCATCGGGCAATTTCAAAAGTTGCAGCACGGTGGCAACGGTGCCGATCGAATACAGGTCGGCTTCGAGCGGATCATCGATGTCCGGCCCGCGTTGCGCCACGAGCAGGATTTGCTTGTCGCCGTCCATGGCTGCGTCAAGCGCGCGCACAGATTTTTCGCGCCCGACAAACAACGGAATGACCATGTGCGGATACACCACCACATCACGCAGCGGCAATACCGGCAATTCGGTCACATCAATTTGCGCGACACTTTTGGGAGTCTTTTCCATTCGATTTCCTGAACAACGAAGCGGATAAACAGTAAGGCAGAAACAATAATGGCAGCGTGTTCGCACGCTGCCATATCGTCAAGTAAGGGCGCTGTGCGAATTTGCAAGCAATCTCGCGTGCCGCGCCTTGGGCGCAACCGAATTATTCTGCAGATGCGGCCCGCGCCTGCATGCCACGATAAATAAGATACGGCTCAGCCTGACCGTTGATCACAGCCTCGTCGACAACGACCTTGCTGACATGCTCCAGTGACGGCAGCTCATACATGGTATCGAGCAGCACCTGTTCGAGAATCGTGCGCAAGCCGCGTGCTCCAGTGCGACGTTTAAGCGCTTTACGCGCAACAGCAGCCAAGGCTTCGGGGCGGAATTCCAACTCGGCGCCTTCCATCTCGAACATCTTCTTGAACTGGCGTGTGATCGCATTTTTCGGCTCGGTCAGAATTTTGACCAGCGCATCCTGATCGAGCTCTTCGAGCGTCGCGACCACTGGCAGACGACCGACAAATTCGGGGATCAGACCGAACTTGACCAGATCTTCCGGCTCGACATCGGCCAAAACCTTGCCGACATTCGATGCCTGCGACTTGCTGCGCACCTCGGCGTTGAAGCCGATGCCGGTGGACTCCGAGCGCGCCTGAATGACTTTCTCCAGCCCCGCAAACGCACCACCGCAAATAAACAGAATATTCTTGGTATCTACCTGCAAAAATTCCTGCTGCGGATGCTTGCGCCCACCTTGCGGCGGCACCGAAGCAAGCGTGCCTTCGATCAGCTTGAGCAAGGCCTGCTGCACACCTTCACCGGAAACGTCGCGCGTGATCGACGGGTTTTCACTCTTGCGCGAAATCTTGTCGATCTCATCAATATAAACGATGCCGGTCTGCGCCTTCTCGACGTCGTAGTCGCATTTCTGCAGCAACTTCTGAATGATGTTCTCGACATCCTCGCCCACGTAACCCGCCTCGGTCAGCGTGGTTGCGTCGGCGATCGTGAACGGCACATTGAGTTGGCGCGCGAGCGTTTCCGCCAGCAGCGTCTTGCCCGAGCCGGTCGGACCAATCAGCAGGATATTCGATTTGGCGAGTTCGACATCGTCGTTCTTGCCACGCGACTCCAGACGTTTGTAATGGTTGTACACCGCCACAGCGAGGGTCTTTTTCGCCCGGCTTTGGCCGATCACGTACTGATCGAGCACATCCTGAATCTCACGCGGCTTGGGCAGATGGCTGCGCGCGGTGGCGGCCTTTTCTTCCAGTTCTTCGCGAATGATGTCGTTGCAAAGTTCCACGCATTCATCGCAAATGAACACGCTCGGGCCCGCAATCAGTTTGCGCACCTCGTGTTGACTCTTGCCGCAGAAAGAGCAGTAGAGAATCTTGCCGCTCTCACCCGATCGGCTTTGCCGGTCGTCACTCATACCAGATCCCGAGTCCATTGCAATTTGATGTCAAGCGCAGAATAGCATAGCCCCCCGCTCCGGCAAGCGCCGGTGCAGGGGATGTGTCACAAAACGAAAACAGATGTTATGACGCGGCCGCAACAATGATCAGACTTTTGCTGCGTCGGCCGGGCGCTTTTCGAGCACGGCATCGATCAGACCGTAGGCCTGGGCGTCCGGAGCGCTCATGAAATTATCGCGATCGGTATCTTTCGCAATGCGCTCGATCGGCTGACCGGTGTGCTTGGCCATGATCGAATTCAGGCGATCGCGAATCGTCAGGATCTCACGCGTGTGGATCTCGATATCCGTCGCCTGGCCTTGGAAACCGCCGAGCGGCTGATGAATCATGACGCGCGAATGCGGCAGGCTGTAACGTTTGCCTTTGGCGCCCGCAGTCAATAATAACGCCCCCATGCTGGCCGCTTGACCGATGCACATCGTGCTCACGTCGGGCTTGAGGAACTGCATGGTGTCGTAGATCGCCATGCCGGCTGTGACCGAACCACCCGGGCTGTTGATGTAAAGATTGATGTCCTTGTCCGGATTTTCCGATTCGAGGAACAACAACTGCGCGACGACGACATTCGCCACGTAGTCGTCAATGGGCCCGACCAGGAAAATCACGCGCTCTTTCAGCAGACGCGAATAAATATCGTAAGCGCGCTCGCCGCGGGAGGTCTGTTCGACCACCATCGGCACCATATTCAAGCCTTGCGGTGCGAATACCTTGGACATAAACGAACTCCCGATCATGATGAGAGGAAATCCCGCAACCGGGATTTCCCGAAAACTCGATCACGCGTTGGGACGCATGACCTCGCTGAAGCTCAAAGCCTGCTCGCTGACCTGAGCATGATTGGCAACCCAATCCGCTACCTGGTCTTCGAGAACACGACTCTGCAGTCCGCTCATCAGTTGGGGATCGTTCGAGTAAAGTTCAACTACGCGTTCCGGCTCTTCGTAAGTCGAAGCAATCGCCGAAAGGGTTTCAGCAACACGACGCGAGTCCAGACGCAGATCATTCTGTCGTGCGATTTCGCCAATCAGAACCCCGGCAGAAACGCGCTGCTGCGCGATCGCGGCATAGGCTTCCGGTGGCTGGTTGATATTTTGTCCGGCCTGGCGTGCCTGCGCTTCGGCCTGCTGTGCCAGTGCGCGCGCCTCGGCGGCGATCATGCTTTGCGGCAGTTCCAAATCGGCATACGCCGCCACCAGTTTCTGCACGACTTCGTTTTTCAGGCGCGCCGACAATGTGGCCTTGAGTTCGCGCTCGAGATTGGCGCGCACATCTTCGCGGAAACGCTCAATACCGCCTTCTTTCACACCGAAGCTGGCGACAAATACATCGTCGAGTTCCGGCATCTGCGCTTCCTGCACGCGCGACACCTTGAACTCCACTTCTGCATGCTTGCCAGCCAATTCAGCGACGCGGAAATCCGCCGGGAAAGTGAGTTCGACTTTTTTGTCTTCGCCACCTTTCAAACCGACCAAGGCGTTTTCAAATTCGGCAAACATCGCACCGGAACCGATCACCGTGCCGACGCGATCAAAACCTTCGGCAGGATGGCGTGCATCGCCGGATTGCGCGGAATATTCGAACAACACCATGTCGCCAACCTGCGCGGCGCGCTCAACCGGTGTCCAGCTGCGGCGCTGTTGACGCAAGGTATCGATCATCTGATCGACATCCACATCGGTCACGCTGGCGGTCGGCTTGGTCACTGAGAGCGTGCTGACATCGATCTTGGCGATCTCGGGCAGCACTTCAAAGGTGGCGACATATTCGATTTCGCCATTGTTCGATTGACCCGTGGTCGAAATCGACGGCGCCATCGCCGGACGCAACTTTTGATCGTCGACGGCGGACTGGAAGCTGTTGCGCACGAGCTCGTTGAAGGCTTCGCCGCGCACTTGCGCGCCGAAACGCTGCTCAATCACTTTCGGTGGAATCTTGCCGGGACGGAAACCCTTCAGGCGGATGTTGCGGCCCATTTCCTGCAGTCGTGTTCTGACCTGCGAATCGAGCTGTTCTGCCGGTAGTTTTACCGTCAGTTTGCGCTCAAGTTTGCCCACGTTTTCAACCGAAATTTGCATGCTGGCTCCTAACTGGAAAAACGCGAAGGTATGACGCGCCTGGTAGTTGGCCGCCATCTCTGCGCTGTGTCATTGGGTGGTGCGAAAGGAGAGACTCGAACTCTCACGGGTTACCCCGCCAGAACCTAAATCTGGTGCGTCTACCAATTCCGCCACATTCGCTTACATCCGGGATTGTAGTATGAATTCTGCTTGGGGATGTACCAGCCTTGCGCAGGCGTTACTGGATACTGTCGAGATAAGTGGTGGGCCGTGTAGGAGTCGAACCTACGACCAAGAGATTAAGAGTCTCCTGCTCTACCAACTGAGCTAACGGCCCACTTGCTTGAAACTGGGGTGAACGATGGGGCTCGAACCCACGACCGCCGGAATCACAATCCGGAGCTCTACCGACTGAGCTACGCTCACCATTGAAACCATTCGTACTGGCGCGCCCGACAGGAATCGAACCTGCAACCGTCGGCTTAGAAGGCCGATGCTCTATCCGATTGAGCTACGGGCGCAAAGCCCGAACAGTGTAAGGCACGAACCTCCTTGACGCGACCACATGCAGCTTCCTGCCACACCTTTCAAAACTCCTGCGCGATCCGGATCTGGTCGGGGTAGAGGGATTCGAACCCGCGACCCCCTGCTCCCAAAGCAGGTGCGCTACCAGACTGCGCTATACCCCGTTCGGATCCAGAACTTTACGACTCGTCAGCGCGCTACAAACCTGGGTCGAATACTACGTACAGGCCGGTATCGCGTCAATCTGGAGTCGCTTACGCACATCAAAAAAAACCTGAATCTGCAGCCAGACGGGCCTGCAACATTCCATTAATCCGTCGCCGATAAAATAAAGGGTGCCGAAGCACCCTTTATCGGAATGGCGCGCCCGGAGAGATTCGAACTCCCGACCACCTAGTTCGTAGCCAGGTACTCTATCCAGCTGAGCTACGGGCGCAATAAAACGGATTTCGGTATTGCCTGAAACGGTTTTGGCTCCGTTTCAGCTCGCATCGTCTTGAAAGCTTGGCCGAAGCGAAGCAACCCGGTGATGCGAGCCAGCAATTATCACCAGCGAATCGATTCACGTCAATACAAAATCGAAAATTTTCGCACCGCAAGCACCACTCGCCGGTCAGCTGCTCAAGTTTATTAAGCGCTTGCTCCAGCCAAAATCCAGTCGCATGCGCAACAAAACATGATTGGTCAGCGTCGTGTTTGGATTAAACTATGCCGGATGCAACGTCTACCTACGAGGCAAGCGAGACCGCCAATAGTGTTGGTCGAGCGCGTGGCGCGGTTGATTGACAACGTCTTGCGCCGCATTCAAGCCTGCATCGAATCACTTCTTTACTCACTCTGGAGCTCCAGCGTAATGATCTTTGAAACCCTCGCCACCACGGGTCACGAGCAAGTTGTGTTCTGCCACAACAAAGATGCCGGCCTGAAGGCAATCATCGCCATCCACAACACTGTACTCGGCCCAGCCTTGGGCGGATTGCGCATGTGGAACTACAAGACCGAAGCCGAAGCACTCAACGATGTCCTGCGTCTGTCACGCGGGATGTCGTACAAGGCGGCGGTCGCAGGACTGAGTCTCGGTGGCGGCAAAGGTGTGATCATCGGCGATCCGACCAAGGACAAATCCGAAGCGCTGTTCCGCGCGTTCGGCCGTTTCGTCAACTCGCTCAATGGCCGCTACATCACCGCGGAAGACGTCGGTATCGATGTCAACGACATGGAATACGTGCTCAAGGAAACCGACTACGTCACTGGCGTGCATCAGGTGCACGGCGGCTCGGGCGATCCGTCGCCGTTCACGGCTTTCGGCACTTTGCAGGGCCTGATGGCTTCGTTGAATGCCAAGTTCGGCAACGAAGACGTCGGCAAATATAGTTACGCCGTGCAAGGCACGGGCCACGTCGGCATGGAATTCGTCAAGTTGTTGCGCGAGCAAGGCGCAAAGGTATTTGTCACCGACATCAACAAGGATGCGGTGCAACAGTGCGTCGACGAATATGGCTGCGAAGCGGTCGGACTCGATGATATCTACGACGTCGATGCAGACGTCTATTCGCCGTGCGCGCTCGGTGGCACGGTCAACGAAGCGACGCTGCCACGGCTCAAGTGCAAGGTCATCTGCGGCGCGGCGAACAACCAGCTCGCCACCGATGAAATCGGCGAAGAACTCGAAGCCCGCGGCATCCTGTATGCACCGGATTACGCCGTCAACGCCGGCGGCCTGATGAACGTATCGCTCGAAATCGACGGTTACAACCGCGAACGCGCGATGCGCATGATGCGCACGATCTATTACAACCTCGGCAAGATTTTCCAGATCGCCGCGCGTGACAAGATCCCGACTTTCCGCGCCGCAGATCGCCTCGCCGAAGATCGCATCGCCACGATCGGCAAGATCAAACTGCCGACGATGGGCAACGGCGCGCCACGTTTTCTCGGTCGCATGCGCGGGCAATAATTGCAGCGCAGAATTCTGCACCTACCAATGAATTGATCGCGACACACAAACGCGCATCGCTCTGTCCCAAGGATAGCGGCGATGCGCTTTTCACATGAAATTACTCGGCTGGCGCAACACGTTTGGAAATTCCGGAACTGCTGCCGCGCGGCTCGTTTTGTAGCAATCCCACTCTTTTAACAACGGCCAAATATCATGCGTCCATTTCCCCTCGGTGAAGAACTCGATCTGCTGCGCGAAACGGTGCACGCGTTTGCGGAAAAGGAAATCGCGCCGCGCGCCAATCTGATCGATCATGACAATATTTTCCCCAGCGATCTGTGGCAAAAATTCGGCGACATGGGTCTGCTCGGCATCACCATCCCGACCGAATACGGCGGCTCGGGCATGGGTTTTCTGGCGCACCAACTCGCGGTCGAGGAAATCTCGCGCGCCTCAGGCTCGGTTGGCCTTTCCTACGCCGCTCATTCTAATCTGTGCGTGCAAAATATTTTCCACAACGGCAATGAAGCTCAGCGCCAAAAATACATCCCGAAACTGTGCAGCGGCGAACATGTCGGCGCACTCGCGATGAGCGAACCCGGCGCCGGTTCGGATGTCGTCGGCTCGATGACCTGCCGTGCCGAACTCAAGGGCGATCATTGGCTCGCCAACGGTTCAAAAATGTGGATCACCAACGGTCCCGACGCCGATGTGCTGCTGGTCTACATGCGCACCGCACCGCGCCCAGCGGGATCGCGCTGCATGACCGCCTTCATCGTCGAAAAAGGCATGAAAGGTTTCAGCACCGCGCAGAAGCTCGACAAGCTCGGCATGCGCGGCTCTAACACCTGCGAACTGGTTTTCGAGGATTGCGAAATCCCCGCGGAAAACATCGTCGGCCAAGTCAACGAAGGTGTGCGTGTACTCATGAGCGGCCTCGATACCGAGCGTCTGGTGTTATCCGGTGGCCCGATCGGTCTGATGCAGGCGGCGCTCGAAATAGCCCTGCCCTACACACGCGAACGCAAGCAGTTCAACGCGCCGATTGGCACCTTCGGCATCATGCAGGCAAAGATTGCCGACATGTATACCGCGCTGCAATCCTCGCGCGCATTTGCGTATCTGGTGGCGCAGGATTTTGATCGTGGCGTGAAGTCGCGCATCGATCCCGCGGCGTGTTTGCTCAACGCCTCACAGAATGCGGTCAAGGTTGCGCTCGAAGCGATTCAGTGTCTCGGCGGCAACGGTTATATCAACGAATACCCGACCGGTCGAATTCTGCGCGATGCGAAACTTTATGAAATCGGCGCGGGCACCAACGAAATCCGCCGTATGCTGATTGGCCGCGAACTCTTCCACGGCAAATGGTGACGCTAAGATTTGCGAAAACATCCGCTTTTGAATAACTCGAAATCCTGACCTCTCGTCCTATTACCGCGTTTGCCAGTGCAACAGACAGCGCGCGATAATCTGCTATCTGCCGCGCTGCGCGGTCGCCTCACAACTCGGAGAATTCCATGTCTGATTCCATCGTTATTGTCGGCGCCAAGCGCACCGCGATCGGTTCCATGCTCGGCCAGTTCACCGGTGTGCCCACCACGACGCTCGGCGCCACCGCGATCAAAGCCGCGCTGGAACAATCCGGCGTCGCGGCTGACGACGTATCCGAAGTGATCATGGGTTGTGTATTGCCCGCCAATCTCGGCCAGGCGCCGGCGCGTCAAGCGGCGCTCGCGGCGGGTCTGCCGAAATCGGCAGGCTGCACGACGATCAACAAGGTCTGCGGCTCGGGCATGAAGGCGATCATGCTGGCCAACGATCTGATCAAAGCCGGCTCGGCCAGCATCATCGTTGCTGGCGGTATGGAGTCGATGACGAATGCACCGCACATGGTCGCAGCCCGCACCGGCCTGCGTTATGGCGACGCAAAGCTGGTTGATCATATGGCCTGGGATGGCCTGACCAATCCGTATGACGGCCAGTCGATGGGCGTGTTCGCCGAAGCCACCGCCGACAAATACGGCTTCACGCGCGAGGCGCAGGATGCCTACACGATCGAATCAGTTCGGCGCGCGCAAGCCGCGATCGCGTCGGGCGCATTCGCCGCCGAAATCGTTGCTGTGAAAGTTGCCGGACGCAAGGGCGATGTCGAATACGCGACCGACGAGCAACCCGGTAAATCCGACATCGCCAAGATTCCAACGCTGAAACCGGCGTTTCGCAAAGATGGCACCGTGACCGCAGCTGGTTCGTCGAGCATTTCCGACGGTGCTGCAGCAACAATAGTGATGAGTGAAGCCGAGGCAAAAAAACGCGGACTGACGCCACTGGCACGGATCGTCGGCCATGCCACGTTCTCGCAGGAGCCGGAATGGTTCACGACCGCGCCGGTAAGTGCAATCGACAAGCTGCTTAAACAGATTGGCTGGAGCGTGGCCGATGTCGATCTGTTCGAAGTCAATGAAGCGTTCGCCGTCGTCGCGATGGCGCCGATCAAGGAGCTCGGTATTCCGCACGAAAAAATCAATGTCCACGGCGGTGCTTGTGCGCTCGGTCATCCGATCGGTGCATCCGGCGCGCGCCTGATTGTGACTCTGTTGCATGCGCTCAAGGCACGTGGCGGCAAGCGCGGCATCGCGGCACTCTGCATCGGCGGCGGCGAAGCCACGGCATTGGCGGTCGAGCTGGTTTGAGCGGACTGATTCAATCTTCAAGATCAATCCGATTTTTTGCACAGCGCCGGATTAATTCAGGTCTATGACGGGCATTCATCGATGAGCGATTTTTGCCCCGTCAGCGCCGTCGATCTGATCCTCGCATCGAGCTCAATTTATCGGCGCGACTTGCTGCAACGCCTGACCAAAAACTTCAGCCAGCTCGCACCGCATGTCGATGAATCAGCATCTGCTGACGAAACTCCGGCGGCGCTCGCCTTGCGCCTAGCCATTGCGAAAGCAAATGCCGTGGCCGCTATTCGACCCGGAGCGATCGTGATCGGCTCCGATCAGGTTGCCGCATTAGGTACGCGGATGCTGGGCAAGCCGGGCGATCATGAAAACGCGCGCGCGCAACTACTGGCGTGCTGCGGACAAACTGTAAGTTTCCATACCGCGCTATGTCTGATCGATGGCCGCAACGGCCGGATTCAACACGCCGTCGATTGCACGCTCGTTTATTTCCGCAACCTCGGCAGCGGAGAAATCGATGCCTACCTGCAGGCTGAAAAACCCTACGATTGCGCCGGCAGTTTCAAGGCCGAAGGTCTGGGCATCGCGTTGTTCGAGCGTATGCAAACCGAAGATCCGACCGCACTGATCGGACTGCCATTGATTGCTCTCAGTCGCATGTTGCGAACTGCCGGAATCGCGCTTTTTTAAGCTGCCCGCAGTTCCGCTCGAGGGGAAGAGTACGAACAGTCACTGGTGCCAAGTGACGCAGTTGTATTCGCCGCCCGAGCCTCGACCTGCCGCTTGGCAAGTAGAGGCTCGGGCAATCGATTATTTCAAAGTATCACTGCGCACACGATATTTGCCGTTGCTCTCGCGTGCCACGCCACTCTGGCCCAGATCAATGTCGCCAACCAGCCAGAAACGCAACAGGCTCGAACCCGAACGTCGCACCACAACCGCACTATCCGAGCCAACGTAAATCAAATCGTTCAACTCCAATTGCCTCACCGCGACGGTGGCGGTGATGGTATGCGCATCGTTGAGCTGCTTTTCCAGAGACGTGCGCTCCGCGCTCGCTGCCGCAGGCTCCTTGCCGCTGAAATTGATTGCCACACCCGTAGCCGTGCGCAGCGCAGGCGTAGCGTTGGCATCGATGCGTGTCTTGACCTCGTAACTGCTCTTGCCGAGTTGCACGAGCTCGGTGCGCAACAGATTGAGTTCGCCATCCAGCCAGAAAAGCTGACGCGTACCTTGGCGTCGAACCACCGCACGCACCGATCCGTCCACGTAAATCTGATCACCTACGTCAAGCTGCGTCACCGACAAATTACCGTCCGCGGCAGCACCCTCGTTCAGGCTCTTCTCCAATCGCTTGTGGATAGCTGCGGTCTGATCTACAGCTAGCGCTGGCGCGGCAATAGGAGCGGCGGCCGGCGCCGGAGCTGCTGCCACGGGTGCCGCAGGTTCCGGGGCAGGAGCTACAACCGGTGCGGTTGCGACTTCGACTTTTGGCGCAGGTGCTGGCACGGGAGCCGGTGCGGCAACTGGCGCCGGCTTTGGCTCAGCGACAACAACAGGCTTGGTTGCGGGAACCGCTGCCACCACGGGTTTCGCGGCCACCGCAGGCGCCGGAGCCGGAGCCGGAGCCGGAGCCGGAGCCGGAGGCACAGGTTTGGCCACGGCCGGTTCGGCTGTCTTGTCTTCGAGTCTGACCACGACGGCTTCGACAAAACTATCCTTCATGACCAGATTGATTTTGCTGCCATGAGCACCGGCGAGAATTTTCTGCGCCACCTTGTCGTGCCAGTAGTCCGGCGCGCTCACTACAACTCGCTTGCCACTATCGGCAGCTTGGCGTCCGAGCGCAGCGAGTTTTGCATCGCCCGCCCCGGCCAGCAATTCTGCGCCCGTCACACCGACATCCTGCGCGAGTGCGATGCCGCTCCACAGCGTCATCATAAAAAGTATACTTTTACGCAATTTCACAACGATTTCCTCGGTAAATAAAATTATTCATGACTGAAACCCAGTGATCAGATTTCCGCCATCTCATCATGCAGAACAATGGCTCGGCATGGGTAAAACAAACTATGCGGCTGCAGAAAAACCATCGCTATTGCCCACTACGGCGCTCATTTTGACGCCATTCGACGCCGCTGTAATGTGCTATTAGCCATACCGCACATGTAAATTCAGCCGCCGCCCGATCCACCATGCACGCCGCCTTTGGTCAACGTCAGCGGATCAAGCAATTGTTTCAGTTTCGCCTCGGGCAAACCCGTGGTTTCGCGCGCAACGTCGAGAATCGGCCGGTTCTGCTTATAGGCTTGCTTTGCGGTTGCCGCGCCTTTTTCATAACCAATTACCGGGTTCAGCGCTGTGACCAGAATCGGATTGCGATTCAGCGCCTCCTTGATATGTTCGCTGCGCACGGTAAATCCGGCGATCGCCAAATCCGCCAGCGCGCGCATCGCGTTGCCGAGAATTTCGATCGATTGCAGCAGATTTAGCGCAATCACCGGCAACATCACATTCAGCTGAAAATTACCGGCCTGGCCAGCGATCGTGATCGTGATGTCGTTGCCGATCACCTGCGCGCAGACCATCGTCATCGCCTCGGGAATCACTGGATTGACCTTGCCCGGCATGATCGACGAACCCGGCTGCAACGCTGGCAGTTCAATCTCGCCGAGGCCCGCCAGCGGACCGGAATTCATCCAGCGCAAATCGTTGGCAATTTTCATGAGGCTGCAAGCCAGCGTCTTGAGCTGACCGGAGAGCTCCACCGCGGCATCCTGCGACGACATGCCCTCGAAATAATTCTGCGCCGATTCGAAATGCACGCCGCCGAGTTTGCTCAATTGCGCCGCAATACGCGGACCAAAATCCTCAGCCGCATTGATGCCGGTGCCAACCGCCGTACCGCCCTGCGGCAGACAACGCAGTCGCTTCAGCGCGTCCTGCAGGCGTGCCGCGTTCGAGCGCAATTGCGCCGCCCAGCCGCCGAGTTCCTGGCCGAACGTGACCGGCATCGCATCCATCAGATGCGTGCGTCCGGTCTTGACCACTTTTTTCAATTCACGCGCACGTTTTTCGATGATGGCGATGAGATGCGCCAGCGCTGGCAGCAAATGCTCCGTCACGGCCAGCGTCGCACTGACTTGGATTGCGGTCGGAATCACATCATTCGACGACTGCCCCATGTTCACGTGATCGTTCGGATGCACCTCGCGCCCGAGCGCCGCGGTAGCGAGATGGGCAATCACCTCGTTCGCATTCATGTTGGTCGAGGTGCCGGATCCGGTCTGAAATACGTCGATCGGAAATTGCGCGTCGAACTCCCCACTCGCCACTTGTTCGGCGGCGCTGCGAATCGCTTTCGCGAGCGGCTTTTTCAGGCCGCCAAGATCGGCGTTTACCTGCGCCGCAGCCGATTTGATCAAGCCCAACGCACGGATAAACTGGCGCGGCAAATGCAATCCGGAAATCTTGAAATTATCAATCGCGCGCTGGGTTTGCGCACCGTACAACGCGCCCGCCGGGACTTTGAGTTCGCCCATGCTGTCGCGCTCGATGCGGAATTTGGTCGGCCGCGGATTCTTCAACGTTTTGTTGATCACGAAGAAAACCTTCTGGATATATGTGCTGAGTGCGTATGACAGCCCGCGAAAGTTGCGCGGCCGTCAAAACTTGCTCGTGGGCAGTTGCAAAACACGCCATACGAGCAGTTCGGTTCGCGGATTAATTTCTGCGCAAACCTGAAGTTATCTCCATAGTATAACGCCGACCGGTCACAAACCGCCGCTACGCGTTATCATTCTGCCCCCTGCTTTACGGAACTTTGCAATGACCCACCCCGCTTTGACCGCCATTTCCCCGCTGGACGGTCGTTATGCCGCGAAAGTCGAGCCGCTGCGTCCGATTTTCAGCGAATACGGACTGTTGCATCGTCGCGTCCAGGTCGAGGTGCGCTGGCTCGAAGCACTCGCCGCGCACGCAAAAATCGTCGAAGTACCCGCGCTGAGCGAGGATGCACGCAATGTATTGCAGCAACTCGTGGAGAATTTCACGCCTGCCGATGCCGCGCGTATCAAGGAAATCGAGCGCACCACGAACCACGATGTCAAAGCTGTCGAATACTTCATCAAGGAACGCATCAATGCACATGCCGAACTCGGTGCCGCGCGCGAATTTGTGCATTTCGCGTGCACCAGCGAGGACATCAATAACCTGAGTTACGGTTTGATGCTCAGCGATGCGCGGCGCGATGTCTTGCTGCCGGCGCTCGATCAACTACTGCATACGCTTACGCAGATGGCGCACGCACTCGCCGCGCAGCCAATGCTGTCACGCACGCACGGACAAACCGCGTCGCCGACCACGCTCGGCAAGGAAATCGCGAACGTGGTCGCGCGTCTGCAACGTCAACGCAAACAACTTGCACAGGTCGAACTCAGCGGCAAGATCAACGGCGCGGTCGGCAATTACAACGCGCATGTGCTTGCGTATCCCGAAGTCGACTGGCCGCACTTTGCGTGCGATTTCGTCGAGTCGCTCGGACTGAGTTTCAACGCCTATACTACACAGATCGAACCACACGATTGCATCGCCGAAATCAGCGATGTGTTTCGTCGCATCAACACGATCCTGATCGATTTCAGTCGCGATATCTGGGGTTATATTTCGCTCGGATATTTTCGTCAGGAACTGAAAGCCGGTGAAGTCGGATCGAGCACGATGCCGCACAAGGTCAACCCGATCGACTTCGAAAATGCCGAAGGCAATCTCGGCATCGCCAACGCCTTGTTCGGCCACTTCGCCGAGAAGCTGCCGATCTCGCGCTGGCAGCGCGACCTGACCGATTCCACCGTGCTGCGCGCGCTCGGCACCGCGTTTGGCCACAGCCTGATCGCGCTCGACGCGCTCGGTCGCGGCTTGTCGAAACTCAATGCCGACCCAGTGCGCATTGGCGCCGATCTCGATGCCAGCTGGGAAGTCCTCGCCGAAGCGATCCAGACCGTGATGCGTCGGTACGGCCTGCCCGAACCGTACGAACAATTGAAAGCACTCACGCGCGGCCAAGGCATCACGCGCGAAGCGATCCAGCACTTCGTCGCCACGCTGGATTTGCCGGATGACGTACGTGAGCGCTTGCAGGCGCTGACGCCAGCGAGTTATGTCGGACTGGCCGAGGTTCTGGCGCGTGATGTCTGACCTTCTCGGCATGCCGCCCGCGCGATTCCTGCGCGACTATTGGCAAAAAAAACCGCTGCTGATTCGCGGCGCGTTGCCAAATTTCGTAAGCCCGATCACGGCCAACGATCTGGCCGGACTTGCGTGCGAGGAAATGGCGTTGTCGCGGCTGATTACGCATACGCCAAAGACGGATCGCTGGACCTTGCGTAACGGTCCGTTCGCTGAAGGTGATTTCGCGACGCTGCCGAAATCGCACTGGACGTTGTTGGTGCAGGACGTCGACAAGTGGGACGCGAATATCGCCGCCCTGCTCGATCAGTTTCGATTCATTCCGGACTGGCGCATTGACGATGTGATGGTGAGCTACGCGGTCGATGGCGGTTCGGTCGGCGCGCATGTCGATCAGTACGATGTGTTTCTGTTGCAAGCGGCGGGTACGCGGCGCTGGCAGATCAGCACCGCAGCGGATGCGCCGAAAGAATTTCGCAGCGATGTCGAACTCAAGTTGCTGACCGAATTCAAGCCAACCGACGAATGGCTGCTGCAACCGGGCGACATGCTTTATCTGCCGCCGGGCGTGCCGCATCATGGTACTGCGATCGGCGAATGTCTGACGTTTTCGATCGGGCTGCGTGCGCCGTCGCACGCCGAGCTTTTCGGCGATTTTGCGGATTTCGTCGCCGAACGTTTACCCGAAGAACAACGTTACACCGACAGCGATTTGAGCGCCGCGCGTTTCCCCGGCGAAATCGATACATCGGCGCTGCAAAACGTGCAGAAAATTCTCGCCACCATCGGCACTGCCGACGAACAACAATTGCGCACATGGTTCGGCCCGTTCATCACGCGTTATCGCAATGCGCATGCACCGGCGCCACGTCCGCGTTCGCTCACCGATGCCGCGCTGCGCAAGCGTTTGTTGCAAGGTCATCGCTTGCAGCGCAATCCGTGGACGCGCCTCGCCTATGCCAAAGTCGGCAAGGCTGCGGAGTTGTATACGAGCGGCGATACGCAAGCGTGTTCACTGGCCTTGGCGCGTCTGCTCACCGCAACGCGCGAAATCGACGCAGCGGTATTGTTGCAACTTGCGCCGGACGAACTCGATACTGTGCGCGCCTTGTTGAATGCCGGACATTTTGGAATCAGCGCATGACCGATCAATCGACCCGAATCACGCCTGAATCTTCCACCGCGAAAACGATAACGGCAGATTTTAGTGTCGAACATGCTGCGTGGGATCGCGATCTTGCCGATCTGCGTGAGGTTCGCGAAGAAGTTTTCGTGATCGAGCAGCAGGTATCGCGCGAGGAAGAATGGGATGAGCTGGACGCGCTCAGCCACCACGTGCTGGCGCGTGCAAATGACGGGCAACCGATCGGCACGGGTCGACTCACGCCGGAACGCAAGATCGGGCGCATGGCGGTACGCAAGCCGTGGCGCGGCAAACAGGTTGGCGCGGCGCTGCTGCGCACGCTGGTCGAACGCGCGCGTGAACTCGGTTACGCCGAAGTGGAGCTGCATTCGCAAGTCAGCGCGATTGGTTTCTACGAGGCATTCGGTTTCGAGGGCTACGGCGAGGAATTTGTCGAGGCCAATATCCGCCACCGGCATATGCGCCTGGCGCTGGCTCCGATGACAGCGCCCGAACGCGCGCCGCCCGCGCCAGCTCCGCAAAACCAGGACTATCACACCAGCACACGCGACGAGACGGTCGCCACGTTGCTGGCGCTGTTGCAGGGCGCAGCGCGCGAGATTGCGATTTGCAGCCGCGAGCTCGATCCGGGCCTGCTCGACCACAGCGATATTCTTGCCGCACTTCAGCATATCGGCACGCAAGGCCGCGGCGCGCGCGTGCGCATTCTGGTGCGTGATCCCGACCGCGCGATGCACGACGGCAATCGCCTGATCGCGCTGGCGCAACGGCTTTCGAGCGTGTTCGAGATCCGCGTGCCGGAGTTCGATGAAGACCGTCACTACACGTCGGCGTTCCTGCTGACCGATCGATCGGGTTATCTGTTTCGTCCCGACGCGCTGCGCTACGAGGGCGAAGGCGGCAGCTACGCACCAGGCCGGCATCGCCAGTTGCTGAGCTATTTCGAGCAGGTCTGGGAGCGCGCGCGCGGCGCCGATGAACTACGCCAGTTGAGTTTGTAGACAAAGGTCGCACATCAATTCGGTGATCGAATTGTCTGCGAACATATGCACTGCATGAATCCTGCCCCACTGCCCACTGATTTTATTGCTGCAATGCCGCAGCTTGCGCGTATAATTTGCGGGTTTTAATTCGCACGAAACTGTTTTGTGCCGGACCGTCAATCCCATCGGGCGTGCGTCAAACGCGCCTCTCAACTTCGGTAAGCCAGCGTGAGCGCCAACCCCAGCCTGCTTCAACAATTCGCCCAGTCCTCGCAACTCTCGGGCGGTAACGCCGCGTTTATCGAGGGTTTGTACGAAAATTATCTGCAGGACACCGGCAGTGTTTCGCCCGAGTGGAAAACCTACTTCGATACGTTTCGCGGGCGCGAAGCCGGCGATGTGCCGCACTCGGTCGTCATCGCGGGTATCGAGGAAGCTCAAAAGCGCAATCGCAACGTCCACGCGCAGGCCGCTGTGCCAGCCAGCGAGCAGGATGCGCAGAAACAGGCGAACGTGCTGCGTCTGGTCACCGCCTATCGCTCACGCGGCCATCTCGCAGCGAATCTCGACCCGCTCGGTCTTGCGACAAAACAACCGGCGCCGGATCTGGAGCTTGCGTTTCACGGCCTGACCGATGCCGATCTCAATACCGAATTCAATACCGCGGCCCAGGCCGGATCGCGCCGACTCAAGCTCAAGGATTTGCTGGCGTTGCTCAAGGCAACCTATGCCAGCACCATCGGCGCTGAATTCATGCATATCTCGGATGCCGAACAGCGGCGCTGGGTGCATGAAAAAATGGAAGCCACCGGCGGCAAATTCCCGTTCAGCGCCGAGCAGAAAAAACACATCCTCGCGCAATTGACTGCAGCCGATGGACTTGAGCGCTACCTACATACGCGTTATGTCGGGCAGAAGCGTTTTTCGCTGGAAGGCGGCGACAGCCTGATTCCGATGCTCGACGACATCATCCAGCGCGGAGGCGCGAACGGCGCCAAGGAAATGGTCATCGGCATGGCGCACCGCGGTCGCCTCAATGTGCTGGTCAACACGTTCGGCAAACCGCCGCATCAGTTGTTCGACGAGTTCGAAGGCAAGTTTGCGCACGACGATGATCCGGCACATTCCGGCGACGTCAAATACCACATGGGTTTCAGCTCCGACATTCAAACCGCGGGCGGCGCCGTGCATCTGGCGATGGGCTTCAATCCGTCGCATCTGGAGATCATCAATCCGGTGGTCGCCGGCAGCGTGCGTGCACGACAGAATCGGCGCAAGGACAAGAGTCACGATCAGGTCATCGCAATTCTGATCCACGGCGATGCCGCGTTTGCCGGCCAGGGCGTCGGCATGGAATTGCTGAACATGTCGCAGGCGCGCGGTTTCCGCATCGGCGGCACCGTCCATATCGTGGTCAATAATCAGATCGGATTCACCACCAGCCGTGTCGACGATGCGCGCTCCACGCTGTATTGCACCGACGTGGCGAAAATGGTCGATGCGCCGGTGCTGCACGTCAACGGCGACGATCCGGAAGCGGTGCTGTATTGCGCGCAACTCGCGTTCGAATTCCGCGCCAAGTTCAAGCGCGACGTCGTGGTCGATCTGGTCTGTTATCGCCGCCAAGGCCACAACGAAGCCGACGAACCGGCGGCGACGCAGCCGATCATGTACCAGGTGATTCGCGCACGACCGACCGCACGCGAGTTGTACGCCAACCAATTGATCGAACAAAACCTGCTGACCGCCGCCGACGCACAGGCGATCGTCGATGACTATCGCAGCAAACTCGATGCTGGGCGCGCGGTTGCCGCGCTCGCGCCGGTCGCGCTGGACGGGTTGAATCTGGACTGGAGCAAATACCAGAACGGTACCTTGCAGCAACCGGCCAACACCGCGGTCGATCCTAAAAAGATGGCCGAGCTGCTGGATAAAATTCTCGTCCTGCCGAAGGATCTCGCATTGCAGGCGCGTGTCGCCAAGATCTATGAAGATCGCAACAAGATGGCCGCTGGCGAGCTGCGCATGGACTGGGGTTTTGCCGAAAATCTGGCTTACGCGTCGCTGATCGATCAGGGTTTCAATCTGCGTTTGGTCGGCCAGGATTCCGGTCGTGGCACGTTCTTCCATCGCCACGCGGTATTGCACGATCAGCATTCCAACGAAACCTATTTGCCGCTCAGCACGGTGCGCGACGGCGCCAGCGTGTGGGTGGTCGATTCGCTGCTGTCCGAAGAAGCAGTGATGGGTTTCGAATACGGTTATTCGACCGCCGATCCGAGCACGCTGTCGATCTGGGAAGGCCAGTTCGGCGACTTCGCCAACGGTGCGCAAGTCGTGATCGACCAGTTCATTTCTTCGGGCGAGGCCAAATGGGGACGCCTGTGCGGACTCGCCTTGTTCCTGCCACATGGCTACGAAGGTCAGGGTCCGGAGCATTCCTCGGCGCGTCTCGAACGTTTTCTGCAGATGTGCGCGCTCAGCAATATGCAGGTGTGCATGCCGACCACACCGGCGCAGATGTTCCATATGTTGCGCCGGCAGATGCTGCGCAGTTGCCGCAAGCCGCTGATCGTGATGACGCCGAAATCGATGTTGCGCAACAAGTCGTCGACCTCGTCGCTGGACGACCTGAGCAATGGCAGTTTCCAGCTCGTGATTGCCGATTCGAATGCAAAACAGCCCGCGCAAAAAGTGCGCCGAGTGGTGTTCTGTTCGGGCAAGGTTTATTACGATCTGATCGAAGACGCGCAGAAGCGTGGCATCGACGATGTGGCGATCCTGCGCGTCGAGCAGCTCTATCCGTTCCCGCGCGCTGAAGTCAGCGCCGAGCTCGCCAAATATCCAGCGGCGAAAGAAGTCGTATGGTGCCAGGAAGAGCCGATGAACCAAGGCGCATGGTTCCAGATTCGCCATCACCTGCAGGCCTGCATCGAGAACAAACACAGTCTCAGTTATGCCGGTCGACCACGCTCGCCAGCACCGGCGGCAGGCCATTTTAATGCCCACGTCGCCGAACAGGCCGCGCTGGTCGAACACGCGCTGCTGACGGCGGTCGCCACTGCTCACGTTTCGGAATAAAGGATAACCATGAGTATCGAAGTCAAAGTTCCCGTACTGCCCGAATCCGTCGCTGATGCGGTGATTGCCACCTGGCACAAAAAAGCTGGTGATGCGGTCAGACGCGACGAAAATCTGGTCGATCTCGAAACGGATAAAGTGGTGCTCGAAGTCCCCGCACCGGCCGACGGCATTCTCAAGACCATCGTGAAAAATACCGGCGATACTGTGCTGAGCCAAGAGCTGATCGCGATCATCGAAGAAGGCGCCGTGGCTGCCGCTCCGGCCGCAAAAGCCGAAGCGCCGAAAGCTGCCGCTGCACCGGCAGCCGCAGCACCCGCTGCCGCAGCAAGTTCCTCGAAATCTGCCGACCTTTCGCCAGCCGGCCAGCGTGTCGCGACCGAGAACAAGATCGATGCGAATAACGTCGCCGCGACCGGTCGTGATGGCCGTGTCACCAAGGAAGACCTGGTCAACTTCATCGCCGGCAAACCTGCGGCTGCAGCCGCGCCGAGCGCAGCCGCCGCCGTACGCGCGCCGACCGGAGCACGCCCGGAAGAGCGAGTGCCGATGACACGCATGCGCACCAAGATCGCCGAGCGCTTGATGCTGTCGAAAAACTCGATCGCGATGCTGACCTCGTTCAACGAAGTCAATCTCGGCAAGGTCGGGATAATGCGCAAGGAGCTTGGTGAATCGTTCGAGAAAGCCAACGGCATCAAACTCGGTTACATGAGTTTCTTCGTCAAGGCCGCGTGCGAAGCGCTGAAACGTCACCCGATCGTCAATAGTTCGGTCGATGGCAACGACGTGATCTATCACGGTTACCAGGACATTTCGGTCGCGGTATCGACTGAAAAAGGTCTGGTCACGCCGGTGTTGCGTGATGCGCAGAACATGAGTTTCGCCGAGATCGAAAAAGCCATCGCCGCATTCGCCAAACAAGCGCGCGAAGGCGGACTCAAGCTCGAAGATCTGCAAGGCGGCACCTTCACGATCACCAACGGCGGCACGTTCGGTTCGCTGATGTCCACACCGATCGTCAATCCGCCGCAGAGCGCGATCCTGGGCATGCATACGATCAAGGAACGCGCGATCGTCGAGAACGGCCAAGTGATCGCCGCGCCGATGATGTACATCGCGATCAGCTACGACCATCGCATCATCGATGGAAAAGATGCTGTGCTATTCCTCGTCGATATCAAGAATCAGCTTGAAAATCCGCAGCGCATGCTGCTCGGGCTTTGATATTTGTCAAAGCATAACAAGCCTTCATTCCGGCCCCGTCTGGAATGAAGGTTGCTGTTGCTGACGCCAGGTTTTCCGCGTCTGATCCCCGTCACTTTCTGGAAATTTGCCATGTCCGACCAATTCGATCTCATCGTCATCGGCGCCGGTCCGGCCGGTTATCACGCGGCGATTCGCGCGGCGCAACTTGGCTTGAAAGTCGCGTGCATCGATGACTTCATCGGCAAGGACGGCAAGCCTGCGCTCGGCGGAACCTGCCTCAACGTCGGCTGCATTCCATCCAAGGCGCTGCTGGATTCGTCGAAACAGTTCTGGAATCTGACCCAGCACTTCGACGTCCATGGCATCACCACGAGTGACGCGAAAATCGACGTCAACACGATGGTTGGGCGCAAGGACAAGATCGTCAAGCAATTCACCGGCGGCGTGGCCATGCTGTTCAAGTCGAACAAGATCACGCCCTTCTTTGGCAAAGGTAAATTGCTGAAGGATCGCCAGGTCGAAATCACCGCCGCCGATGGCAACAAACAAACTTTGAGCGGAACGAATGTCGTGATCGCCACGGGTTCGGCGCCGATCGAATTGCCGTTTGCGAAATTCGACGGCAAGTTTATTGTCGACAACGCTGGCGCGCTGGATTTTACCGCCGTGCCGAAACGCCTCGGCGTCATCGGCGCGGGCGTGATCGGGCTTGAACTCGGCAGCGTCTGGAAACGTCTCGGCAGCGAGGTAACGATCCTCGAAGCGCTGCCCGATTTTCTTGGTGCAGCCGATGCCGATATCGCCAAGGCAGCGGCGCGCGAATTCGCCAAGCAAGGCCTGAAAATCGAACTCGGCGCGAAGTTGTTGAAAGCCGAAATCAAGGGTGAGGAAGTCCACCTGAGTTACGCCGGCAAGGACGGCGAAAAACAACTTGTCGTCGATAAATTACTGGTCGCCGTTGGCCGCCGCGCCTACACCGATGGCGTGCTCGGTGAAGGCACCGGCGTGAAGCTCGACGAGCGTGGTCGGGTCGTGGTGGACGAACATTGCTGGAGCGGTGTCGAAGGAATCTGGGGCGTCGGCGATTGCGTCCGCGGACCGATGCTCGCGCACAAGGGTTTCGAGGAAGGCATGATGGTTGCCGAACTCATCGCTGGCAAAGCCGGCCATGTCAACATGGATACGATTCCGTGGGTGATTTACACCGAGCCGGAAATCGCTTGGGTCGGCAAGACCGAAAAGCAGCTCAAGGAAGAAGGCGTACCGTACAAGATCGGCAGTTTTCCGTTTGCCGCAATCGGTCGCGCCGTCGCCATGAACGAACCCGCCGGTCTCGTGAAGATGATTGCGCATGCAGAAACCGATCGTATTCTCGGTGTGCATCTGGTCGGCGCGAACGTATCCGAACTCGTCGCCGAATGTGTCGTGGCGATGGAGTTCAAGGGCTCATCCGAAGACCTCGCACGCATCGTGCACGCGCATCCGACGATGTCGGAAGCGGTGCACGAAGCGGCACTGGCAGTGGACAAACGCGCGATCCACAAAGCCAACTGATTTGATGCAGGTGCAGAGATGCCGCCGAGGAGTAGTCAATGAGCGTACCGGATAATTTCAACGCGTTTCGCATCCACGCCGATGGCAAAAGTCACCGCGCCGGCATCGAGCAGATTTCGCTAGACGATCTGAATCCCGGCGAAGTGGTGATCAAGACCGCGTACTCCTCGGTCAATTACAAGGATGCGCTGGCTGGCACCGGCAAGGGAAAAATCCTGCGCCACTTTCCGCTGGTCGGCGGCATCGATGTGGCCGGGCACGTGCTCAGTTCGACCGATGCGAAATTCAAGGAGGGCGATGCGGTACTCGTGACCGGCAGCGGCCTTTCGGAGAACCGCGATGGTGGTTATGCCGAATACGCGCGACTGGATTCATGCTGGGTGATTCCGCTGCCGAACGGTTTGAGTTTGCGCGAAGCAATGATCATCGGCACCGCCGGTTTCACCGCCGCACTGTCGTTGTACCGCATGCTGCAGAATGATCAAACGCCTGAACTCGGGCCGATCGTGGTTACCGGTGCAACCGGCGGTGTCGGCATGCTTGCGATCGACATCCTTACGCGCGCGGGTTTCGAGGCACACGCGATCAGCGGCAAGCTCGAACATTTCGACGACCTGATCGCACTTGGCGCCAAACAATGCATCTCGCGCACGGATTTGTACTGGGGACAACGCCCGCTCGAAGCCTCGCGCTGGGGCGGCGCCATCGACAATGTCGGCGGCGAAATGCTGGCGGGCTTGACGCGCTCGATTCATCCATACGGCAACATCGCAAGCTGCGGACTCGCGGCGAGTGCGGAACTCGCCACCACGGTAATGCCTTTCATCATACGTGGCGTGAGTCTGCTCGGCATCGCATCGAGCGGTACCGCGCGCCGCATTCGCGATGACATCTGGCAGCACCTCGGCAGCGACTGGAAACCCGCGCATCTCGACAAGATCGCAACTAGGGAAATCGGCCTATCCGGCCTGCCAGATGTATTCGATACCATGCTTGATGGTGCCTCGTTTGGCCGCAGCATGGTAAAAATCGGCGGTTGACCATCGTCTAACCGGGATAAATCACCAAGATTCATGCCAAACAACTATTCTGTCGAATTGGCGTAAAAAACGTGAATTTCAGTAAAATTCCCGCCGCGCAAGTGCTACAGTGGGTGGGTGGATGCAGCGGTTTGCACGCGTGCATCGCAAGCGGCACAAGCAAGGCGATATGCGGTAGTGTTGCCGCGTAGCGATGGCTCGGTGGATATGGGATATTGTCGTGGATATGTACAAACAACCTATCGCTGTTCACTCGACATGGGGGATGTCATGGCGAAAATTTTAATAGTCGATGATTCACCGTCGCAACTGGTGAGTCTTACCCGTCTGGTCGAAAAACTGGGCCATAAAACCGTCACGGCCGTGGATGGTTCCGCGGGCGTTGCTGCGGCCAAGCGCGAGACACCTGACCTCATTCTGATGGATGTGGTCATGCCGAATCTCAACGGATTCCAGGCCACACGTACGCTGTCGAAAGATCCGACCACCAGCCATATTCCGGTGATCCTGGTCACGACCAAGGATCAGAATACCGATCGAATCTGGGGTCTGCGTCAGGGCGCGAAAGCCTATGTCACCAAGCCGGTGAACGAGGCCGAACTTACCTTGGCAATTGGCAATTTGCTCACCGCTGCCTGAGCCAGCATAACGTCAGACTGTTTTTCTGTTTTGCACATTGACTCTGCCAAAACCGATCGAGCCTCGCGGCTGATCGGTTTTGTCGTTTAAGTGCCTTACGCCGAATCAGGCAACTGGCTGACGCGGATCGAAATCGAATTCGCGCGCCATATCCTCGTAGACCTTTCGTTGCGCATCCGTGCTCGGCACCGGCGCATGAATCACCAGTGTCACGAGTTGGTCGCCCGCGGGTGACCCAGGTAAACCCCGGCCCTTCAAACGCAGTTTTCTGCCGCTATTCGAACCGGCCGGAATCTTGAGATCGACATTACCGGCCAGCGTCGGCACCGCCACACTGGCACCCAATGCGGCTTCCCAAGGTGTGATCGGTAACTGCAGCAGCACATTGCGCCCCTCCAGCTCAAATCGTGAGTCCGGCAAAAGCTCGACTTCGAGCAACAAATCGCCGGCCGGGCCGCCTTGCGCACCCGGTGAACCCTGCCCCGCCAAGCGAATCTGCTGACCGGACAAAATCCCGGCAGGAATTTTTACTTCGAGCGCACGTTCGCTGCCGCCCTGATCACGCAAGGTCAGGCGTTGCTTGCCACCTTGGTAGGCGGTGACAAGATCAATCTGCACGCGCGCGCGCACGTCCTGCCCGCGGCGTGGTCCGGCAGGGCGTCGGCCGCGTGCCCCACCTGCATTGCCGAATAGCGATTCAAAAAAATCGCTGAAGCCTTCGCTCTCGCCACCCTGTCCGGAAAAACCCTGGCCGTCGCTGAAATTCGGCGGCGGATTGAATTCTTCGCCGGGACGATAACCACGCGCACGCAATTGATCGTAGGCCTTGCGCTTGGCCGGATCTTTCAACGCTTCGTAGGCTTCGTTGGCGCCCTTGAACTTTTCTTCGGCACCTTCGACCTTGCTCACATCCGGGTGAAATTTGCGCGCCAGCCGTCGATACGCGGACTTGATCGCGGCGTCCGTTGCGTCGGGTTTGACGCCCAGAACTTCGTAATAATCTTTGAACTGCATGAAATGAAAATCCCTCAGTAAATCTTGTAGCGCATGCTTGGGAATGCGCTTGTCCGACACGACCAACGTATCGCCCCCCCCAATGCCGGTGGCGACAAGGCGATATCAGATCAATCCTAGAAGCGGCTCACATTCCAAAAAAAACGGCCTGCGGTCAGATCACCGACCACAGGCCCGATACCCCAAGCAGTTTACGACTTAGTGACTGATGCTGATACGTCGCGGTGCAGATTGTGGATTTTTCGGGATGCTGATTTCCAGCACGCCAAACTTGCCTACCGCGGTAATGCCTTCGGCATTTGCCGTATCGGGCAACGCGAACTGGCGTTGGAAGCTGCCGCGAACGCGTTCAACGCGCGTGAATTTCTCGCCATCGACGCTCGCATCCGCGGCACGTGTGCCCTTGATCGAGAGCACACCTTTGTCCATATTCACTTCGATATCGTTCGGATCGATGCCGGGGATATCGGCGAGGATGACAAAACGATCGCTCTCTTCCTTGATGTCGACGCGCGGAATCCACTCGCCGGTATTGGCTTTCGCTGCGGCATCGGTCGGTGCATTGGCAAAAAGCGTATTCAGCACTTGCTTGAAATGCGGATGCGCGGTGCGGTAATGAAGGTTGTACATGGTTCTTTCCTCTGCAGCGTGGCGGGCGCACCACGGCGCCCATGTCACCAAGGTAGGGCTGGCGCGCGCACTTTCAAGAGCGTGTTTTTCAAGAGCAGGCTTTTCAAAAGCCGGTTTCGCGGATTGGATTTTCGCCGAGGCCGACAGCGAGCACGGCGACGCAGACCACGCGTTGCAGAAAGTCGTAAAATGAAACCGCTGGCTGCGCAGTCTCGCTGCGGCCATTTCGACCCACCACTACATCATCACCCGAGGACGCATCAATGACCATCAATGTTGGCGACACTATTCCGAATGCGACGCTCAATCATTACAAGGACGGCGTGCAGGCGATCAATACCGACGAAATTTTCAAGGGCAAAAAAGTCGTGCTGTTCTCGGTGCCCGGCGCATTCACGCCAACGTGTTCGGCCAAACATCTGCCGGGTTACGTCGAGCATTTCGCCGAGTTCAAAAGCAAGGGCGTGGACGTCGGTTGCATCGCGGTCAACGATGCATTTGTCATGGCGGCGTGGGGCAAGGATCAGCACACGCCCGACGGTTTGCTGATGCTGGCGGACGGCAACGGCGCATTTGCCAAACTGCTCGGCCTGGAAATGGATGCGAGCGCATTCGGCATGGGCGTACGCAGCAAGCGCTTTGCGCTTTACGCCGTCGATGGCGTGGTCAAGGCGCTACACATCGAAGCGCCTGGCGAATTCAAGGTATCCAGCGCCGAGGCAATGCTCGCGGCGATCGGTTGAGTTTGACAGGCAAAAAAAGCCCGCGTGTTGTGCGCGGGCTTTTTTTACACGGAGTTGACCAAACGACTATTCGGCAGGCGGCGCCGATGGCTCGGTCGGAGTCGGAGTCGGAGCCGCATCTGCAGCCGCATCTGCAGCCGCGTCCGTTTCCTCTTCCGGCAATACGTCCACGCGCTCCACCGCGACCAGTTTTTCGTCATCGCCCAGTCGGATCAAGGTCACGCCCTGGGTGTTGCGTCCCACCTGCGAAATTTCCGATGCGCGTGTGCGCACGAGCGTGCCGCGATCCGAGATCAACATCAGTTCGTGCTGCTCGGTAAGCTGCACCGCGCCGACCAGCGTGCCGTTGCGCTCCGAGCACTGGATCGCAATCACACCTTGCGTGCCGCGTCCCTTGCGCGGGTAGGCATCCAGCGACGTGCGTTTGCCGAAACCATTTTGCGTCGCGGTTAGAATATCGCCCACGCCATCGCTGACGATCAGCGACACCACACGCGCATCGTCTGACAAACGAATACCCCGCACGCCGGTGGAATTTCGACCAGTCGAGCGTATCGTATCTTCCGCAAAACGCACGCCCTTGCCATTCGATGCGAACAACATCACATCGCGGCTGCCATCGGTGAGCTGCACATCGACCAGCGCATTGCCGTCATCGAGATTGATCGCGATCTTGCCGCGCTGCAGCTGGAACTTGAACTCCGATAACGGGGTTTTCTTGACCGTGCCATCGCGCGTCGCGAACAACACAAAACGGTCGCCGAGGAAGTCGCGCACCGGCAATACCGCCTGGACTTTTTCGTTCTCTTCGAGCGGCAGCAGATTGACGATCGGCCGCCCGCGCGAACCCGAACTCGCATCCGGAATCTTGTACACATTGAGCCAGAACACGCGTCCGCTGCTGGTGAAAGTGAGCAAGGTATCGTGGGTATTCACCACCCATAACCGCTCGACAAAATCTTCCTCTTTCATCGCCGTGGCCGAACGACCGCGACCGCCGCGGCGTTGTGCGCGATAACTCGTTACCGGCTGGCGTTTGGCATAACCCGCATGCGACAAGGTCACGACCACATCTTCCGATGCGATCAGATCGAGCATTTCCAAGTCTTCCTGGCTGTGCTGAATCACAGTGCGACGCGCGTCACCGAACTCATCGCGAATCGCCACCAGCTCGCCGCGAATCACCGCAAGCAGACGCTCTGGATTCGACAGGATCTCGATCAATGCCGCAATCGCCACCAACAATTCGCGATATTCGTCAGAAAGTTTTTCCTGCTCCAGCCCGGTCAGGCGGTTCAGGCGCATCTCCAGGATTTCCTTGGCCTGGACATCCGACAGCTGGTAACCGTCTTCCTGCAGGCCGGCTTCGGGCGCAAGATCTTCGGGCCGCGAAATCGACGTGCCGTTGGCCGACAACAACGCGCTGACCAGGCCCGGCTCCCAACGCCGCGCGAGCAACCGCTCTTTGGCGATCGCCGGATTCTGCGAAGTCTTGATCAGCTCGATCATCTCGTCGATGTTGGCCAGCGCGACGGTCAGGCCTTCGAGAATATGCGCACGCGCACGCGCCTTGCGCAGCTCGAAAATCGTGCGGCGCGTGACCACTTCACGACGATGGCGAATGAAGTATTCGAGAATTTCCTTGAGGTTCAACAGGCGCGGCTGGCCATCGACCAGCGCCACGACGTTGATGCCAAACGTGACCTGCATCTGGGTCTGCTGGAACAGGTTATTCAATAGCACATCGGCCAAGGTGTCTCGGCGCACTTCGATGACGATGCGCATACCGTCCTTGTCAGATTCGTCGCGGAGACCATCCGGCGAAATGCCTTCGATATTTTTTTCCTTGTGCAGCTCGGCGATCTTCTCGATCAAACGCGCCTTGTTCACTTGGTACGGCAACTCGCTGACGATGATCGTCTCGCGACCGTTGTCGTCGGTTTCGATTTCGGTCTTGGCGCGCACCAGAATACGACCGCGACCCGTGCGATAAGCCTCGTGGATTCCTGCAGCACCATTGATGATGCCAGCGGTCGGAAAATCCGGACCTGGCACGTATTGCATCAGCGCTTCGATATCGAGCTCAGGCTCGTCGATCAGCGCGATCGTCGCATTCACCACTTCGGTGAGGTTGTGCGGCGGAATATTCGTCGCCATGCCAACCGCAATACCGGCGGAGCCGTTGATCAACAGGTTCGGAATGCGCGTCGGGAAAACACTCGGCTCGGATTCTTTCTCGTCGTAGTTGGGGACGAAGTCGACCGTTTCCTTGTCGATATCAGCCAGCAATTCGGAGGACAGACGATCCAGTCGACACTCGGTATAACGCATCGCTGCGGCGGAATCGCCATCGACCGAACCGAAGTTGCCTTGGCCGTCGATCAGCGGGTAACGCATCGAAAAATCTTGCGCCATGCGCACCAGCGCATCGTAGATCGAGGCATCGCCGTGCGGATGGTATTTACCCATCACCTCGCCGACCACACGCGCGCACTTTACATACGGGCGATTCCACATATTGTTCGACTCGTACATGCCGAACAGCACGCGCCGATGAACCGGCTTCAGACCATCGCGCGCATCCGGCAACGCTCGTCCGACAATCACGCTCATCGCATACGCGAGATAACTTTGGCGCATCTCGTCTTCGATGTTGACGCGTATAACTTCCTTGGCGAGTTCTGCCATCAGAGGGTTCCTTTGCTAGCTGTCGTTTGAGCGCGTGTGAGCACGACTTTTGTGCTGCGGAATGCGCGGGCGTTAAGGCCCGAATTATAGCACGCCAGACACCCCGGAATCTCGCGGAAACCCTTGTTTTGGCGGCGAATAGCGATCACGCGATGCGGGCACTCCAAGGCGGTTGGGAAATTCGTCTGATGCGCCGTAGAATAGGCCTGAAACTGCACGCCCGAACGGCGTCGTAAATCGTTCGCAATCAACGCGAATTCAGCCGATTTTGCGCTCTGCTGTTGCGTGCTCGGCATCGCTTGGAGCGGATATGTCGGCAACCACAGGCGTGGCGCGAAACACCCAGTATTTCGAGCTCAGATAATTCACCAGCAACCCCGCGAAGGATCCGGCCAGAATCGCCACGACCGGAAACTCGTGGAAGAACGGAAAACGCAAACCAAGCGCGGCGTAGGTTCCGTAATTCAGCGCAAAACCGCCAACCATCGCGACCAGATAACGCCGTCGCAACCCGCTCTGGCTGGCATCGATCTGGTCGGCAAACGTGTAACGCCGATTGAAGTGATACGTGGTCACCACCGCGCACAAAAAAGCGATCAATCGCGATACGTAATAATTCATGCCGACGATGCGCAGCAACAGCAACGTGATGCCTGCGTCCACGACAAAACCCAGCGTGCCGGCAATGCCGAACAGCATGAAACGACGCAATCCGGCTTTCATGCGATTGGATTTCCGCAATGCCAGTACGACAAGTCAAAGCCAGTCATGCACGGCCTTTTGCGACAGCAACCGAGGTTTCTAGATCGGCTGAATTTTTATCCGCAAACATCGCGCGCATGCTTTGGTTATTCGGGCCGTGGATGATACCGCGTTCGGTGACGATGGCATCGATCAGCGCCGCTGGCGTGACATCGAACACCGGGTTCCATGCCTCGCCGCCTTCGACCACGCTGCGTTGCCCAGCGGTATGCAGCAGCTCGGTGCTATCGCGCAATTCGATGTCGATGGCGTCCCCGTCGGTGGTGTCCATATCGACCGTGGACGACGGCGCTACGACCATGAACTTGATACCGTGATAGCGCGCGGCAATCGCCAGTTGATACGTGCCGATCTTGTTGGCGGTGTCGCCGTTCGCAGCGATGCGATCGGCACCAACAATCACCCATTGCACGGCACCGGTTTTCATGAGGTGCGACGCGGCAGAATCAGCGATCAATTTTGCCGGAATGCCATCGCGCACAAGTTCCCACATCGTCAATCGTGCGCCTTGCTGCCACGGCCGCGTCTCGCCCGCATATACCTGCGTGATCTTGCCAGCGGCCACACCGGCACGGATCACGCCGAGCGCGGTGCCGAAACCGGCGGTGGCGAGTGAGCCGGTATTGCAGTGCGTGAGCACGCCGCAATGTTGCGGCAGCAGACTCGCACCAAGCTCACCCATGTGCCGATTCGCCGCGAGATCCTCGTTCTGGATGGCCGCAGCCTCGCCAGTGAGCGCGCTCAACGGATCACTGCTATTAACCAATGCGGCGCGCATGCGACGCAACGCCCAGGCCAGATTGACCGCAGTCGGGCGCGTCGCATTCAATTGCACCAAAACGGGTTCGAGACCTGTCGCATCTATCGCAACGCTGTTAGCGCGCAATGCCTGAGCGGCGAGCACCACGCCCCATGCCGCAGCGATGCCGATCGCTGGCGCGCCACGCACGGCGAGATCCTTGATCGCTCGCGCGACGTCATCCGCGTTGCGGCAGTCGATGAATATTTCCTGCATCGGCAGCAGACGCTGATCGAGCAAGCGCAAATGATTTTCGCGCCAATGCACGGCGCGGATGCTGTCGTGGCGGGCCGGATCGCTCATGCCGGATTCCTGTGGATCGGGCGCGCCAGTTTACCCGAGTTGCCGTACAAACTCATTTTGCGAACCCGACGATACGACATATTGACGAGGTTCTCTTGCGCCAGTATTTCGCGCTTTCAATAATATGCGCGAGGCCGCGTATTTCGATCGAGATAAGCATCAGCTCCGGTAAACTCGAATCAGCATTTCGTTAATGACCGCTTTCGACCACGACCGGAGACTCATCAACGTCAGGTATCAGATGACCATTCGCGTGGAACCTACTTGTTCACCTCGCAACTACTCATGCTTGTAGGCACCGAGGTTCGCCACCGCCGTTCGAGCTCACATCGAGCACAACAACATCGAGGACTTAGGATAGGATGCGATAGTCCCAATTGGTTACGAAGGGCAAATCGTGCGACATGTATTCATCCTGATTCTTTTGCTTGCATCGGCCACACACGTTGTGGCTTCCATGGGCCGCATCACCGACAGCGCAACCGGCGAACCGATCGCTGGAGCGACCGTCTACGCCATCTGGAATTACCACCCGATTTCGATTCCGCGACTTTCAATTCCGCTACCAATCGAAGGAACGCATGCTGCGAGCAGCTTGTGCGGAGGCAGTGTCGTCGCGACCACCGACGCCCTCGGTTATTACGATTTTGATCGGACGATATCGATGAAAGTTCGCCTTCATGAAGCGCACCAATGGGTCATTGCCGACGGTTACTACAACGATTGGCAGGGCCCTGAGCTCGAAGATAAGCATGATTTTGCGCAACTGCTCTCGCAGCTACGATGGGATCCTTTGCACAAACAACAAGACAACTGGTCCAAGAAGCTGACTCCACTAGGCAATGCGTCCATTGATGTAAAACTCCTCACATTGCTAACGGCGATGCAAAGTGCGGTCTGGTGCACCCCACCCACCGAAAGCAACGAGGCGAACCTGAAAAAATTCCAGCGCGCCGGTCTGCACGCCATCAATGCAGCCATCTGCGAAGCCACCACTTTGGAACAAACGCCTCGGTCAGACGTATACAAGCTCGCTTTCACGTTCTTTATGGGAAAAGATCCGCGCGTTCGTCTCCTGCAAGATCCGTCGGTGCAGCCTTTAATACCGCGAAGGCAACGCTCGCCCGTTCCCCAAAGCCTGATGGAAACAACGTGTAATCTAACGAAAGTAAAGAATGATGATTGAACTATCGATCTTCAACGCCAATGCTCTGCGGTTCTGCGTAAAATTGGCTATAGAGTCCATCTCATGATGATTTCAGCTATCCCCTTGCTTGCCCTCGCCGCGGTTCTTGCCCAGGCCTCCGGCCATTCGGCGGAGACATACCATGTCTTTGAACTCGCGGCCCCCGCGGAACCAGGGCTGTATCGCCTTCGTCCATCCGAAGAAATGCTTCAGCTGTGGAGTTCAGAAGAACTGCAGGCGCTGCTGATATTCGATGCGGAAGGCGCTCCGTTGTTTTGCGAATCTATACGATCCCTGGCTCTTTCCAGCATCAGGAAAACATACAAGCTGCAAGGAAAGTGGTTAGATGACGAAACCGCATGGAGTCTGCCGTCGGAGGATGGCTTTGCATTCAACTCGATCTGGCGCTTCGATGTTCCAACGACCTCAGAGAACGAATTTCCTTTGGCATTGCGTTTCAATTGGCGTTCCACGCTCAACAATCCCGGCGACTTACAACTCGTAACGGGAAATAGTGAAGCCAGGATCGGTCCACGGCTACGCACCAGCCTGTTAGATGGACAAAGAAACATCACCGAAGGCCACGTTTATTTGTACGTCGGACAAAATCCGCCGGCGGCATGGCCACCGATTTCGGAATTGCGTTTTTCCATCACGCCCGACGAGATGGCACTGGATTCTCCGATACTGGAAACCGCCATGCGCCGACCTTGGGTGCACGAACTTGCCTGGGATAAACCTGGTTGGTACATATTCCATGCGAACGGGAAGACGCCGTATCGCGTGCAGATCGGGCGCACTCAAAACTGCCAAGGGCTCGCCGAAGATCGCGCGCTGAACATCGAAGATCCGAATTGGCCAGCCGAGGTCACCGTCACGCGGCAAATTATCAATGCACCGCGATTGGGCAAGTAACTCCGCGTTCGCTCAACGCCATTTCGACTTTGAAGCACGACACTGTGTGGACTCAAGCTGATCATGGCCCTTAGTTTACCCATGCCGATGTTCCAGCACATTGATTGCCAACGAGCACCCTCTGAATCAATAGACTGCGCGCGCAATACCCGATTTTGCCCGTGTTCACCGCCGCAAGTTAGCATGAACGCTTGAATCTCATTGAGTCAGGACGCCTTTCATGCCACGCGCAAAATCCGTCAGCAGCTCGACTCAGACCATCGCACGTCGCGCTACGCCCGCCACCGCGACAACACGCGACAAGGCATTCCGCGCGTTGCTGCGACGCAAGTGTCTGCGCGCGGCGGGTATCGGCGCGCTGACCAGCGTCACCGATATCGTGCCCGGCGTTTCGCGCGTGCTCGGATTGCTATTCGGCGAATTGCTCGACGTCAAGTTGTTGTCGAACGTGCAACGCGAACTGATCGAGGAAACGTTGAGTCTGTACGCCGTCGCCTTGCCCGCGGCCGAACATCAGGCCCTGATCAAACGCATGCAGTGGGCCGGCGGCGGTGGCGCCACCGCGGTGGATGCGATGGGCCGGCGCGCGCTGAGCAAACTGAGTACGCGACTCGGTGGTGGCATTGCGCGCCGGCTCGCACCGTTTGCCGCCGCGCTTTCATCGGCACTGAGCAACGCGGCCATCACTTATGCGATCGGCAAACGCGCGCAACTTGCAGCTCGCTCTAACGGCACTGCACTTCACAGCATGCCGGAAACATTACGCGCTTTGACCGGCGTCGATGAGCGCCGCATCCTCGCGTGGTCGCTGCATGCCCTCAAAGAATTGATCAATCCATTGCGCTATGTGATCGGCCGGCGCAAGGACAAAGCGGCAAGGAAATCTGCAGTCGACATTGATGCCGCAACCAATCCGGCAATTGGCAATAGTGGAAAGGTGGCCAAGCCGGTCGCGACACGCAAACGCTAGCACGGTGGCGTTGTCGACCATGAAAAGATATCGTTCACATTGACTTTGGTATTGTCGGTCGCATCGCGAAACTGTCGCGAGACATGACTTGATGTCCCATCCACTGGAGAGTCGCACCATGAGCAAGAGTCAGGAAACCAGAGCTTCCGAGAAAAATTCGGCGCATGATTTTTCCAGCGCCGTAAGTGACCTCGGCAGCGTTACCGGGCACGCTGCGAGCGAAGTGAAGGATGCCTTGCACGAGGCGGCGACGCATATCGGCGGCGCGGCTAAAGATGCGGCCAGCGCGGTTGCAGCCAATCTCGATCCCGATGCGATGAAAGCGGCGTTGGTCAAATACACACGCGAACATCCGCTGATCGTGGTCGGCGCCGCGTTCGCCGCCGGCATCTTGGTATCGCGCGCGTTGCGCTGAGCGAAATCAACCGCGTGCAATCCACGGACGATACGCCGCCATCCGATGCGGCGGCCTTTGCGCAGCACAACACTTCTGCCGACCGCGCAGACGTAGGCGTGCTGTTGCAAAGTGTTGTCGACACAACCAGCGCCATCTTGGCGCTGGCGCGCGCCGAGGCGCGACTGGCTTATCGGAGCGCACTGCATGCGGCACTTTGGGCGGCGGCCGTTTTCCTGCTCGCACTTACCGCGTGGTGGCTGCTGTGCACGATTGCTGTCGTCGGCGCACATGCATTCGGGCTGTCATGGTTTTGGTCGCTGTGTTTGCTGCTGCTAGTGCATGCGGCCGCGATTTTTTTCAGCGCGCGTTATGTGCATGCGCTGTTCACCGGCACTGGTTTTCCGCAAACGCGTGCGCAACTCGACGCTATCAAGAA
Organism: Pseudolysobacter antarcticus; assembly: GCF_004168365.1. Classification (GTDB taxonomy): domain Bacteria; phylum Pseudomonadota; class Gammaproteobacteria; order Xanthomonadales; family Rhodanobacteraceae; genus Pseudolysobacter; species Pseudolysobacter antarcticus. The sequence goes on along the minus strand of NZ_CP035704.1, from coordinate 2,083,494 downwards.
CGCGTTGAATCCCGAGCCGCCTTCGACTTAGTCGCGCCAATGTTGGCCTGCGGGCTAACCAGACCGACAAAAGCTCTGCTAGGCTGAACCATCTGCGTTTGGCGCAGATAGTCATTTGGTCGGGGGATGTCGTTGGTGAAAAACACGAATTGCGAATCGACAATCGACGCGCTCGGATCGACAGCATTTGAAGCCGTCGCAATCGAAGTTGCGCACGCATTGAACGCGCGGTTCTACACCGACGATGAGTGGCTGCGGCACGAACAAAAATACGTCTTCGGTGCATGCTGGCAGCTCGCTGCGCATGCCAGTGATCTGCTCGCAGTCGGTGATCACGTAGTCTGCGATATCGCGGGAAAATCCGTGCTGATCGTGCGTGATGAAAATGGCGAGCTGCGCGCGTTTCACAACGTCTGCCGCCACCGCGCCGGGCCGCTCGCCTTGTGCAACGGTAAGAATGCGAAAGCGTTGCACTGCAAATATCACGGCTGGACATACGGCCTCGACGGCCAATTGCGCTCCGCCCCGGAAATGCACGAGGCACAGGATTTTGTTGTCGCCGATATTCGCCTGAATCAAGTCCGCGTGCATGAATGGCAAGGGTTGGTCTTCGTCGCGCTGAGCGAGCACGCGCCCGATTTCGTCGAAGTATTTTCCGGCATCGCCGAGCGCATTCATCCGCTCGATCTCGGCACGCTGCAATTTGCGCGACGCGTGAGTTACGACATGGATTGCAACTGGAAAGTCTATGTCGACAATTTCCTCGAAGGTTATCATCTGCCGCATGTGCATCCGAGCCTGAATCGCATGCTCGACTACCGCGCGTATACGACGGAACTCTCGACCTGGCATTCGCTGCAATATTCGCCGTTGCGCAATCCCGATGGCATCTACGCCGATGGCGATGCGTTTTATTATTTTCTCTACCCGAACATCATGCTCAACATCATGCCGGGACGCATGCAGACCAATCGCGTGATCGCGCTCGGCACGGATCGCTGCCGCGTCGAATTCGATTATTACTACGCGCCGGTCGATGACATGCAGAATCGTGCGCAGAAGGATCTGCAGTTCAGCGATGAGGTTCAGCACGAAGATATCGCGATCTGCGAAGCCGTGCAGCGCGGCTTGTCATCCGGCAGTTACGCCGCCGGACGGCTTTGTCCGAAACGCGAATCGGGCGTCTGGCATTTTCAGAATCTGCTGCGTGGCGCATATCGCAACGGCCTCTCGAACGTATGAGTCCGATCGCAAAATTCTTCGCATGCGACAGCTCGAATAGTTGCCGCCCACGCCGCTCCGCAATCAGCACTCAGCCATAACCAGCATGGCAACGATCAGCAAACCTCGCTTGCTCGGATTCTGGATGTGCGTGGCGCTGGTCGTAGGCAACATGATCGGCTCCGGCATTTTTCTGCTGCCGGCATCGCTTGCGCCCTACGGCCTCAACAGTCTGGTGGCGTGGCTGCTGACCGCCACCGGCGCCATGGTGATGGCCGCGGTATTCGCCGCGCTGGTGCGCGCTTTCCCGAGCGCAGACGGCCCGTATGCCTACACCCGCATGGCGTTCGGCGATCTCACCGCGTTTATCGTCGCGTGGGGTTACTGGATTTCGATCTGGGTCGGCAACGCCGCCATTGCCACCGGCGCAATTGCCTATCTCAGCCTTCCGCTGCCGTGGGTCGCCGCCACGCCACAGACTTCGGCCATGCTTACCATTGGCATGATCTGGCTGCTCACCGGCGTGAATGTCTACGGCGCGCGCACTGCCGGCAAAGTGCAGATCGTTACCACCGTGATGAAATTGTTGCCGCTGCTGAGCATCGCCGCACTCGGAATTTATCTGTTCATGAGCGGCAGCCCGCGGCTCGATAATTCCAGCAGCATGAACACGCATTTCAGTCTGGATGGCATTACCGCCGCAGCCACCCTCACGTTGTGGGGATTGCTCGGACTGGAATCGGCGACCATTCCCGCCGGCAAGGTACACGATCCCGCGCGCACTATCCCACGTGCGACCCTCATCGGCACCGCACTCACTGCGCTGATCTATGTGATCACGTGCTCGGTGGTTTTGTTGCTGATTCCCGCCGATGTGCTGAAGGACTCAAACGCGCCGTTCGCCGAAGTCGCGCGCATGTTCTGGGGCGATGCGATAGCGCAATGGTTTGCCGTGTTCGCAGCGATCAGTGCGTTCGGCGCACTCAACGGCTGGATTTTGCTGCAGGGTGAACTGCCTCTGCAGATGGCAAAAAACGGACTCTTCCCCAAGTTTTTTGCGAAGGAATCGGCACGCGGTACGCCGGTCAATGCGCTGTGCATCAGCAGCGGCCTCGCGACGATTCTGGTGCTGATGAATGCCGACAAATCGATGGTCGAAATCTTCAGCTTCATGATCCTGCTTTCCACCACCGCGACCTTGGTAATGTATCTGCTATGCGCACTCGCAACGTTGAAGCTGTTGCGCAGCGGCGAACTTGCGGCCTCGGGAAAATACGTCGTTTGGCTGGCAATCGCAGGTGTGCTCGGCGCTGTTTACGCACTCTGGACCATCGTCGGCGCCGGCATCATCACCGATGCAAAAACATGTGGCACAGAGTCGATCTGCTGGGCGCCGTGGTACGCCAATCCGGTGTACATGGGCGCGGCGCTATTAGCGCTCGGCGTGCCGGTTTATTTTTTGATGCGGCGACGTAACAAAACGATATCCGCCAATAGTTCTGATTCTCACGTTTAGTATTGAAATCCCGGCTGCTGACCAGCACGACTACTTCGTCCTGTGTAAATCGTTTCCCCATCCGCCAAAGCACGACGAAGAACGTCACGCATTGAGGCAAGATGAGTTCACGCCTTTGTTGATATAGCAAAGGAAAATGTCGACTACGTGATAACTATCGCCGTAATCATCCAGCGATGATGTGCCTTGACCGGGTCGCTGGCTCAAGCGATTGAAGTCCTTGGGTGTTCATGCGACACCTTGGCATGGATGCGCGAAACTTTGCATGCTATTTAGACGAATAAATTGGGGATGGAGGCGAATATGTTCACATTTATACAGTGGCTGGCTCGTAACTGCAGCTCGCTGTTTGTGCTTTGTGCAGGCATGGCCTTGGGTGTACTTATATGTATTCCTTTGCTTCCGCACGGGTGGAGTTTGCCAGACGCTTCTGCAAACCTTCTTGGCGGAATTCTCGGAGCTGTTGGTTCTGTGGGAGGCGCATTTTGCTTGATCCAATATCAAGAACAGAGAAAGAATGCGCTCGCTCTGATATCGATACAGACATCGTGCCTGGAGCTTGCTAGCGCCTGTGTTATGGCGTTCGCTGGCCTCAAAAACTCCCAACCTGAAGTCATTCGTTCTGGCTTGGAGATATCCATTGAACTCATCGATCGCTTCATCGTCAGAACAGGGCGATATGAAGATTCCCTTTGTTTGCTGTCGCACCGTGAGCGTCAAGCACACTCCCTACTCGAACACTTGTTGTACATGTACAAAAAACAGGCAGATGACTTTATTCCTATCCTGAAAGACGCCACTAAGAAGGAGCCTGTACCGACACAACTTAGTCATAATGAGATGAGGTCGAAGATCAACACTCATTGCAAGAATATGCAAAATACTATTCGATTGATGCATTCCAAATTCGCTGTCCTTGTTCCAAAGATTGCTAACTCTGACACTTGGCCTGCGGATGCAAGGGAGGCGTAGTGAATTTAATTGCGAAGGCATTCATAGCGCCCGCCACTTCGCGAGATGCATTTTGTCGGCTCGCGGCTTGCCGCTCATACCAGCGAGGCGCCGCGATTGTCGTCGTCGAGGATGGATTGTGTCAGGCGACTAGCCGCGCGTAGCACCAGCTTTGGGGCGTCCGTTTCAGCCCTGTAGGTTTTCAGCGCGCGATCCACAAACAGCTTCGGAACGCAACTACGCGCCCTGTCTATTGCAGTCCGCCTAGCTGGACATCTACGACGTCAAAAAAACAGTGATGTCGCAGCTGCACCAAGGTCACGAGAATCTATGCCAAAGTGATGCCCGCACTGCTCATCAAGGTGACACTGCGCGTAAGTAACTCGGCGGCTGTGGCGCAAAGGTTGAGCCAACAAAGTAGGAATTGCGGAGCGCGGGCTATATTGCGGAGCGAAACAAGATGTGCCAAACACACCTGAAAAGACTGCCCGAGGCCGGAATCGAACCGGCATGACCTGTTTAGGGCCGACGGATTTTAAGTCCGTTGCGTCTACCAATTTCGCCACTCGGGCGCGAGAAAAGGATGGAGGCCAGGGCCGGAATCGAACCGGCATACGCGGCTTTGCAGGCCGCTACATCACCATTCTGCCACCTGGCCGTACTGTGCGACGCAAAACCGCTGCGCGTCTCACCAAAACTCTACACGATCCTGACACCGCACAACCCGGCGTATGTTGAACCAGCAACGCTGCCTGTTCAAGCGGAATCATCCAGATTCGCGTCGCGCTTCTCCGTGCGCAGATCACGTCACCGACAATTTGCTCCGCTTGAAAAACCAAACCCTCGGATGGCCGAGGGTTTGGATGTAAAACTGGAGCGGGAAACGAGACTCGAACTCGCGACCCCGACCTTGGCAAGGTCGTGCTCTACCAACTGAGCTATTCCCGCGGGGAGTGCGCATTCTACGTATGGAGCTGCGGCTGTCAACCTCTGTGGTGAAAATTTATTTGTTTGCGATGCTTTTTTCGCACACGAATACGCGCTTAGATGCATTCATCGCAGCCGCGAAATGTGTCGCCAGCGCTGGTTAAACGCTCAGTGTCCGTCGCGCAGCGCGGGCCACGCCGCGCGCAGATAAACGAGTGCTGACCAGATCGTCAGCGCAGCGGCGAGCACGAGTAAAGTTTCGCCGACATGGAATAGGCGCAAGCCTTCCAGATCATGTTGATACAACAGCACTTCGAGCGCGATGATCTGCATCAGGGTCTTGATCTTGCCGAGCGTGGCAACGTTGACGTGCGCTTTCTGCCCGATCTCGGCCATCCATTCGCGCAACGCCGAAATGGTGATTTCGCGACCGACGATAATCGCGCTGGTGACGGCCATCAGCGGCGTCGGATTTTCTTGCACGAGCAAAAACAGCGTCACCGCGACCATGAGCTTGTCCGCCACCGGATCGAGAAACGCACCGAACGCGGAGGTAAGGTTGTAGCGACGCGCGATATAGCCGTCCAACCAATCGGTGAGTGCGGCGGCGAGGAACACAAACGCGGCGGCGATGTTCGCGCCGCGAAATCCCATGTAGAAAACGATCACCATCACCGGCAATAACAGGATGCGAAAAAACGTGAGGATTGTGGGCAGAGTCAGCGGCAGCATGGGTCGATAATCATCCGTGGAACAAGGCGTAAATACGTTCGGCGAGTTCACGGCTGATGCCCTTCACCTTGGCCAATTCTTCCACACCCGCGGCGGCAATGCCCGTCAATCCACCAAAATGCTTGAGCATGGCGGAACGACGCTTGGCACCGACGCCTTCGATTTCTTCAAGGCGACTGGTTTCGCGGGTTTTCTGACGGCGCTGGCGATGCCCGGTGATCGCGAACCGATGCGCTTCGTCGCGCACGTTCTGTACCAGGTGCATCGCGGCGGAATCCGGACCCGGCCAGAGAGTCTTGCCACTCGCGCCGAGGATCAGCGTTTCGTGCCCGGCGCGGCGCTCCTCGCCCTTGGCCACGCCGACGATCATCACGCCTTCGACGCCGAGATCGCTCAGCACATCGCAAGCCTGCTTGACCTGGCCCTTGCCGCCGTCAATGAGCAGGATATCCGGCAGCACACCCTCGCCCGCCTGCAGGCGCTTGTAGCGGCGCTCTAGCGCCTGGTGCATGGCGGCGTAATCATCACCCGGCGTGATGCCGCTAATGTTGAAACGGCGGTATTGCGATTTCTCCGCGCCCTCCGGCCCAAACACGACACACGATGCGACGGTCGCCTCGCCCATCGTGTGACTGATGTCGAAACACTCGAGCCGCTGCGGCGTTTCGTCGAGCCCGAGCAATTCGCGCAATGCTTCAAAACGTTCGCGCATGGTCTGGTTGCTGGCGACGTGCGCAGCCAGTGCGGCGTCGGCATTTTTCTGCGCGAGTTCGAGAAAACGCGCACGTTCGGCACGTACGCTAGATTTGATTTCGACGACATGCGCCGAGTTCTCGGTCAACACTTCGGCCAGCAGCGCGGCATCGTCGAACGCGTGGCTGACGATCAGCTCATGCGGCACCGGCTTGTCGAGATAATATTGCGGGATGAAACTCGCGAGCACATCACCCGCGCTGGCATCCATCGGCAGGCGCGGAAAAAACGCGCGCGAGCCGAGACTGGTGCCGCTGCGAAAATACAGCACAGTGACACACGCCACGCCGGAGACAATCGCACACGCCAGCACATCCATATCGGCGCTCGCACCCTGCACGTAATGTCGCGCCTGCAGCTGCTTGAGCAAACCGACCTGATCGCGCAAACGCGCGGCGCGCTCGAACTCGAGTTCGCTGCTGGCCTGCTCCATCGCCTTGCTGAGTTCCTCGGTGACGACGGTGCTTTTGCCTTCGAGAAACATCGAGGCATAACGCACGCTGGCCTGATAATCGACCGGCTCGATCAACGCCACGCACGGCGCACTGCAACGCTTGATCTGGTATTGCAGGCAGGGCCGCGAACGGTTGCGAAAATAGCTGTCCTCGCATTGCCGCACCTGGAAAATCTTCTGCATCAAATTCAGGCTTTCGCGCACCGCGTACGTGCTCGGATACGGCCCGAAATAGCGGCCTTTGCCACTGCGCGCGCCACGATGAAAACCCATGCGCGGGTAATCCTCGCCGGCCGAAAGATAGATGTACGGAAAACTTTTATCGTCGCGCAGCAGGATGTTGTAGCGCGGTTTCAGCGACTTGATCAGCTGGCTTTCGAGCAGCAGCGCCTCACCTTCGGTGCGAGTGAGCGTGACTTCCGCATGCGCGATCTGCACCACCATCGCAGCGATGCGCGGCTCCATGCGTGGCTTGAGAAAATAACTGCCGACACGCTTTTTGAGGTTGCCGGCCTTGCCGACATAAAGCAGGTCGCCAGCCCCATCGAAATAGCGATACACGCCCGGCGAGGCCGCCAGCGTGCGCACAAATTCCTTGCCATCGAAAGCATCGCGAACACGTTCGATCATGACGATTTTTTCGCTGACAAAATCCGCTCAGACATGCGCGGACGATGCCTTTCTCAAGCGCTCGATCAAGCCACTCATGCCGCGCTCGGCCAGATCGACAACGTTTTCAAAATCCGCTGTCTTGCCGTAATACGGATCGGGCACTTCATGCGGGTGTGTGATGCCGGAAAACGGCAAGAACAATTCCAGCTTGTGCGAAAACTGTGGCGGGCAGCGTGTCACCAGCGTTGCGAGATTGACCTGATCCATCGCCAGCAAATGATCGAAGTCGGCGAAATCCGCATGACGCACTTGCCGCGCGCGATGACCGCCCAACGCGTAGCCGCGCGCTCGCGCGATCGCAATGCTGCGCGGATCGGCAACACCGCCTTGATGATAATTTTCGGTACCTGCGGAAGCCATGTGTATATCCAGATTCGCTCGCGCGAAATGCGTACGCGCGACCGCTTCGACCGTCGGCGAACGACAAATGTTTCCCATGCAAAAAAACAATATTCCGCTCATTCGCGATTCGCGCCCGCGGATTCAAGCAGGCGCCGTACGCGCGCGAGATCTTCTTCGGTATCCACACCGGCCGGAAATGGTTCCGGCGCAATGCGCACCTGGATGCGCTCGCCGTGTTCGAGGGCGCGTAATTGCTCCAGTGCTTCGGCCTGCTCCAGCGGGGTTGGTCTCAGCGCAGCGAAACGGCGCAGGAATCCCGCGCGATACGCATAGATACCGATATGCCGCAGGAATGGCACCGTCGACGGCAATACATCGCGTTTCAGCGCAAATGCATCGCGCGCATACGGCAGCGGTGCGCGGCTGAAATACAAGGCATAACCATTGGCGTCGCAGACCACCTTGACGCAATTCGGATCGAACATTTCGTGCGCGCTGGTGATCGGCGAGGCGAGCGTTGCCATCGGCGCATCGCTCGTCGCCAACGCCTCGGCGACGGCACGAATGCCGCTCACCGGCGCGAGCGGTTCATCGCCTTGCAGGTTCACCACGATCGTATCGTCGCTCCAGCCGAGTTGCTCGGCGCACTCGGCCAGCCGGTCGCTGCCCGAAGCATGGTCAGCGCGCGTCATGCATACCTGCACATCATGATCACGCAGCTCTGCGGCGATGCGCACATCGTCGGTGGCAACGATCACACTGCTCGCACCCGCCGCCAGCGCGCGCCGCGCTACGTGCACGATCATCGGTGCATCCGCAATCTGCCGCAGCGGCTTGCCGGGCAAGCGTGTCGACGCGTAACGCGCCGGAATCGCGACGATAAATGGGGCAGGATCACTCATTCGCATTGGCATTTTTCAGGCATTCGCGCAGACTACTGAATAATTGCGACCGCGACTACGACCTACTCGACATGAAGGCAAAACCCGAATCCGCAAGCACTGCCATCGATGCGTCGAACGCATCGCGCAAGAGCGCGCGGCTGGCACGTATCGCCGAGTTCGGCAGCGTGCTCGCGTTGGCGATCAGTTTTCTCGCGCTGGCGACCGGCGCTTACCAGACGCGGCTGATGCAAAGCCAGGCGAAGGCGAGCGTATGGCCGTACATTTCCATCGGCTATCACTACGCCCTGCGCGGTACGGATGCCGGTTTCGCGTGGCGCATCGACAACAACGGTGTCGGCCCGGCGCGTATCGAATCGGTCGCGCTGAGTCTGGACGACAAGCCGAAGCGCAACTGGAGCGAGGTGTTTCCAGTCTTGTTCGGACACGCTGAGGTGAAAGCGGGCGTAAGCGGTTTCAACGGCACGGTGCTGCCGCCCAACACCAATCGCGAAACAACGATCTTCGCCATCAAAATCGAGGATCTTGAGCAGGCAAAGATCTTCTTCGACGCGCAAGACCGCTTCAAGATGTCGATCTGCTACTGCTCGGTGTACGACGAATGTTGGGTCGCGCAATGGCTCAAGCATCAGGTGCAACCGGTTGATCGCTGCATCGTCGAGAACACCGTCCAGTTCCAGTAATGGCGCCGAGATGAATAGCTGGATATCCGCGCGCGGGTTAAGATGCGCGCCTTCGTTCATACCACCTCGCGATCGTGAGCGCCTTCGCCAACCCATCTACTGAAACGCCGCGCATGCGCCCCGCCCTGCGCGCGACCTTGCTGATGACTGCGAGCGCGGTGATGTTCGGCGTGATGGCGGTGGTGATCCGTCTCGCTTCGGAGCATATGCATGCGTTCGAGATCGGATTTTTTCGCAGCTTTTTCGGCCTGATCTTTGCGTTGCCGTTGCTGATCAAACCCGGACTGCGCTTGCTGCATACGCAACGTTTCAGCCTGTATCTGCTGCGCAGCCTGTTCGGTACAGTCTCGATGTTGTGCAGCTTCTGGGCACTGTCGCACCTGCCGCTCGCGCAGGCGATTTCGATTTCGTATTCGACGCCATTGTTCGTCACGATTGGCGCTGTGCTGATGCTCGGCGAAGTCGTGCGGCTGCGACGCTGGAGCGCGGTGATCATCGGTTTTATCGGCGTGCTGGTGATCCTGCGTCCGCACAGCAGCGACTTTTCTCCGGCGATGCTGATCGCATTGCTATCGGCCGCGCTCGCAGCCGGTTCATACATCAGCATCAAGTTTTTGTCGCGCACCGAACCGCCGGATGCGGTGGTGATCTACATGACCCTGATCATGACGCCGCTGTCGTTATTGCCAGCGCTGCTCGACTGGAGCTGGCCGAACGCGATGGGTTGGCTGTGGCTGGCAGTGATCGGTTTTCTCGGCACGGCCGCGCAGGTGTGCATGACCCGCGCCTATCAGCTCGGCGAAGTGTCCGCGCTGGTGCCGATAAATTTTCTGCAGCTGCCGGTGGTGGTAGTTTTGGCGGGCGGTTTGTTTGGTGAAAAACTCGATCTGACCACAGCGTGCGGCGCCGCGGCGATCATCGGCGCGAATTTATATATCGCCCGCCGCGAGGTACAACTGGCACGCAAGGTCACGATTGATCCGCAAGCCGCGATCGCCGAAAGCGCGCCGCGCTGATCCTCAGCTCGCGCTCGCTCGCGCAAACTTGCGCGCGATATAATCCTCGACCACGCCGACAAATTCTTGCGCGATGTGTTCGCCGCGCAACGTCATCGCCTTCACGCCATCGATGAATACCGGCGCGGCTGGCGCCTCGCCTGTCCCCGGCAATGAAATGCCGATGTTGGCGTGTTTGCTTTCGCCCGGGCCGTTGACAATGCAGCCCATCACCGCCAAGGTGAGATTTTCCACACCGTCGTATTGCAGGCGCCATTCCGGCATCTTTTCACGCACATGGCTCTGAATGCTCTGGGCGAGTTCCTGGAAAAACACGCTGGTAGTGCGGCCGCAACCTGGGCATGCCGTGACCAGTGGCGTGAACGCGCGCAGGCCAATCGTCTGCAGCAACTCCTGCGCGACGATCACTTCGCGCGTGCGCGATTCGTTCGGCTCCGGCGTGAGTGAAATACGGATGGTGTCGCCGATGCCTTCCTGCAGCAGCACGGCCAACGCGGCGCTCGACGCGACAATGCCTTTCGAGCCCATGCCGGCTTCGGTCAGGCCAAGATGCAAGGCGTAATCGCAACGCGCGGCCAGATCGCGATACACGGCGATGAGTTCCTGCACGCCGGAAACCTTGCACGACAGAATGATCTGATCGCGCTGCATGCCGAGTTCTTCGGCACGCGCAGCTGAATCCAGCGCCGAGCGGATCAGCGCCTCGCGCATCACGCGGCCCGCGTCCCACGGCTCGGTGCGCAGATGATTTTCGTCCATCATGCGCGCGAGCAAATCCTGATCGAGGCTGCCCCAGTTCGCGCCGATACGCACCGGCTTTTTGTATTTGAGGGCGAACTCGATGATCGTCGAGAACTGTGTATCGCGCTTGCGCCCAAAACCGACATTGCCGGGATTGATGCGATATTTCGCGAGCGCTTCGGCGCAGGCTGGTTCGGCGCTCAGCAACTGATGACCGTTGTAATGAAAATCGCCGATCAGCGGCACGCTCACGCCCATCATGTCGAGGCGTTCGCGAATCTTCGGCACGGCGGCGGCGGCTTCGGCGGTATTGACGGTCAGGCGCACGAGTTCGGAACCGACTCGCGCAAGTTCGGCCACCTGTTTGGTGGTACCGATCACATCGGCGGTATCGGTATTGGTCATGGATTGCACCACGACCGGGGCAGCGTCGCCGACACGAATCGCGCCGATTCGCACCGCCACACTGGAGCGCCGCGACATCGGTCGCGCGGCGAGAAGATTTTCACTCATACGGTTCAGTCGCTGGCAGTTACGGCTCAAGCAACGGAGTTTAATTCATCAAGCCCGGCGGCGCTAAGTTCGGCTGGGTCCGGCGCGATCGGCGGATTCCAGGCGAAACGCAAATACGTGCCGGTATCGTTGATCACGTCGAGATCGGTGATCACCTCGACCTTGGCTTCGGGTTTTTCATCGTAGATATCCAGCGGCACGGTCAACTCGACGCGCTCCAGATGACGCTCCAGCAACGGCGGTGTGAGCACGGTCGCGGGCAGACTGTCTTCGCCGAGCGAATCAAGCAGCAGCGCGCGCATTGGCGGTCGCAGGTGGCGTTCGTCATCGTAGCTGCGCAGGCTCGCGGGTTTGGCGCGACGCGCCAGCAATTCGATGCCCGCTTCCACCGACAAATCGGCATGAATACGCAACCAGCGCATCACGCCGACCATCCAGTCCTGCGCCTCGTCAGCCAACGCGGCAGGCGCGAATATGACGAGCTCGCCGATGCGCGCGCGCAAATTTTCCGCGGCCGGCCAGATCACGCGATAACCGCCGAGACTCTGATCGAGCACGGTGGCGTGCAGGCGTCGCACCGCCGGATTATCGGTCGCGTTGTTGACCCACGGCGCCGCATCTTCGCGGTCGGTCAGCGAAATCGAGGTTTCGGCCATGGTCTGCAGGAAACTTTCGAAACCGCGATGGCCAGCCAGCACGAAATGCGCGGCGTGCAGGCCGAGAATGCTGTCGAGTTTGTAACCCCCAGCCAGACGCTGATGCACGCGCATGCGCGCATCATGCCACGCGTGCATCATCGAGCGCACCAGCGTGACATCGACGTTGAAATCCGGTGCGCCCTTGATGTGATAAGAAAGCGTGCGCACGTTCGACGGCAATTTGCCGATCTCGGCGTGCAGACGTTTTTCGAGCTCGTCGTAATGAAACGACCATTCATGCGCTTCCGGTTTGCTGCGTTCCTGCTCCAGATAACCCGGCCCGTTGTCGCCGTTCATGTCGACACCGAGTCCGCCCGGAACAGTCGCATCGCGCTGCAGCGAACAATGCGGCGCCCACGCGCGCGCAAGTTGAAACGCGACAATATTTTCTTTCTGCGTGAGTCGATACGGATTATTCAGCGCGAGTAGCAGGCATTGCAGATACGCGTGTCGCGCATTCAGCTGACCGCCGCCAGGCAACGGATCATCAAGCATGCGTTCGGTCTGGCCACTTTCGTCGAGGAACAGAAACACACGGTGCAGCATGCGCCAGACGCCCGGCGCCGGCGCCAGATACAGCAGATACGCACGCGCCAGTTGCATGCCGATATGTTGCAGCGCGCGCGCGCCGGCCAGCGCCACCGACTTGCCTTTCATGAACGGCACATCGCCCGACGGCGCGCAAAAATCGTATAACGACACGACGTAGGCCACCGACATTTCGTGCTGCAGATCCTGCGCCACATCCATCGATTGACGCTTCACCGACGGCAGCGGAAAACTGTCGCCACGCGCACGCACATCGAGCACGCTTTGCAATTGCGTCAGCGGCGCGCGCAGCAGCTCAAGCGATTCCAGCCGAGCTGCCGGCTCAAGCCGTTGTTTGTTCATGTCGCGCAGCGCATCGAGCAATTGGCGCGCGCACAAATCCGCGTTGGTCAGCGGCAGATGCGCGATCCAGCTACGTACCGACTTCGGATCACCCGCGAACTTGGCCACGTGAACTCGGGTGCGCTCGGGGACAAACGCCACCAGTCGCAGGAATATGTCGCTCATCGTGGAAAGTCTCCGATTGCCCGAATGCGGTGATCTGACTAGCTTAGCAACACTTGCAGCGCTTTCCATGTTTGCGCCGGAAAATTTCCCACGGCGCCAATCCGCAGCCATGGTAGCGCAATCGAGTTCAGCTTTTTGCTGCGTCCGAGACTGGCAGCGCGGGTATCATTGCCGCCGCGCCGTCTCCGGCTGCGGCCTGGTAACTACACGCATGACTTCGATACGCAATCCCGAGCAATCCGACACTGGTTTGATCGAACCCGGTTTTATCAGGCGAAATTTTGTCGGACGATGGGCGCCGCGCTATTTTTTGTTCGCGGCAATCGGCTATGTGATTCTTGGCGTGATCGCAATGCTCGTGCTATCACCACGCGTGCCCTATGCCGATGCGTGGCAGCACTACGCGCGCCTGCTTTCGCAGCCGTTTCCGGCGAGCGTGATCGCCGCCGAAAACGGTCATCCCGAACTGTTTGCGAATCTGCTGCGGCTCGTCAGTTTGCGCTGGCTCGGGGGTGATGAATTGCTGCAGATTGTGATCGGATTGCTCTTGGCACTTGGCTGTCTCACGGTTCTGCTGCTGCCGCTAAAACGTCGCTGCGCTGTCGCGCCGGTTACGCGTGCCGCGATCGCCTTTGTGCTGGCCCTCGGAATTTTCTGGCTCGGCAATGCGCGAGCTTTACTGCACGATAACGAGAGCCTGCATGTCTACAGCGTTTTGTTGTGTCTGGCCGGCGCCATCGCCTTGGTGCAGGTCGAGCGGGATCAACCGCCGACACTGCGCCGCGTGCTCGGCGCGAGCGTTTTGTGTGTGCTTGCCGCATTGAATTTCGGCAGCGGCAGCGCGGCATTTTTCGCCGTTTTTGCGTTGTTGTTTGTGCAGCGCGCGCGGCTGTCATCGTGGGTTGTCGTTGGCACCAGCCTGTTGTTTACACTGCTCATCTACGCGTTGCTGAAAGGCAGCAGCGGCGTGCCGCTGAGCCTGCATCCGCTTGATCAAAGTATGCTCGCGTTGCGCACGCTGGCGAGTCCGTTGATCTATCTGTTCTGGCCATTGGTCGATCCGATCGCCGCAGCAGCGCTGCCGCATTCGCTCGCGTCCATCGGCGGCATCGCTCACGTATGGACCAGCATTTTTGGTGACGTGCGCCGCAGCGTGTTTCCCCAGGCAATTTTCGGCGCGGTTTTTGTATTTGTATTGATCTGGACTACTTGGCGCGCGCGGCGTTATCCGGCGAGCTTTCACGCCGTCGGCCAAGTTGGATTCGCACTGGCGTGGTTCGGTCTGGCAGTGGCCGGATTGATCGCACTGACGCGTTTTGGTTATTTCATCGAATTTCCCGAGCAGGTTTATGCACCGCGTTATCTGCCGTGGTCGACGCTGGCGTGGGCAGGCTTGTTGATCATCCTGCTAAGCCGTCGCGGCGCAGGAAAAATCGCGCTGGTGTCGGTCGGAATGATTTCGCTGTTCGCGCTCGCCGCCGAAGTCGGCATGACGATCACGATGATCCACGCGCGCGAAGTTGCCGACGATACCGCGCTGGCCGCCGTCGTCGGCATCTGGCCGGATCGTGACCGCTCCGGCGAAACCGATACCCAAGTCACGCAACAGGCAGCAGAACTGATGCGCCCGCTACACCTCGGCCCGTTTGCGTGGCGGGAGGCGTCGTTGATCGGCCAACCTGAGCCGAACAATGCGCGACTAGTCGCGGTGATGGCACTGGAATTCAGCGAGCCGCACAACGGTATCAATCGCGACGGCGTGCGCATCGAAGCGACACTCACGCCGCCCGGCTGTCGTGCGAATCGATTGCTGGTGGTCGATCAGGAACGCGTGGTTGGATTATTGCGACCGTTGACGACAAATCATTGGCGTGGTGCGGCGAATGTGCGTCCCGGCGATGCCGGATTCACGATCGTCGCGGTCTGCGCTGAATCGGCATCGCCGTGAAATCAACGGGCGACTTTTGTCGCCGCCGCGTTGAATCACATTGACGATGAAGCTCGCAACGCCTGCGTCAGCAAGCGCCGATAGACATGCTCGGCAAACGTGTGCGGACGATCCAGTCGCATGCGTTGCAGTAGCGGCGCCATTTCCGCCGTCGGCTGTCCATGCACAAGCGCGCGCCCGATCAGGCCCGGCAATTGCGCCGCGCTCGCGGTCTGTTTTTTCAGCAACTGCAAAGCCGGCAACAGGCGTAATTCATCGACCGAAAAATCGCAGCCGGAAGGAAACGCCGGGAACAATCCGCGCGCCTTGAACGGTTGCAGCGCGGCACGCAAACGCTGCGGCGAATTCTGTCGCGCGCTATCGGGCAAACGATAATCACGCGCCAGCTTGCCGGCGTTTTGCGCGGTTGCGATCAGGGCATCCTGAAAGCGCGAATCGCAGATCGCGAGCATCGCCTTGATGCAATCTTCATCCGATTTTCCGCGCAGATCGGCGATGCCGTATTCGCTGACCACGATGTCGCGCAGATGCCGCGGAATCGTGGTGTGACCGTAGTTCCACAGGATGTTGGATTGCATTTTGCCGTGACTGCGGCGCGTGCTGCGCAACATCAGCACCGAGCGCCCGTCGTCGAGCGCGTGTGCCATCGCGACGAAGTTGTACTGCCCGCCGACACCGCTGACTACCTGGCCGTTTTCCAGCGCATCGGAAACCGCCGCACCGAGCAGCGTATGCATCATGCAGGTATTGAAAAAACGTGCATCGCGACGCTGCGCGACCTGCAAGGTTTCGGCACCGCCGTACAACTCGTTGACGTGTGAAACCCGCGACATCGCAAGACCGGAAAAATCCTCACCTTCGAGATTGCGCAGCCACTCGTAGAAATCGCTGGAGCCGAGATGAAACGCGCCATGCAGGTAATGACCACCGCGCAATTTTTGTCCGACCATATGTTTCGCGAGCGCGATACGATCACGCTCGATATTCAGATCGATGCCGATCGTTTCGCCATTCGCAAAATGCAACAACGGACCGTCGATCCGGCATTCCGGCGGCAGCAAGCCGAAGCGTTGCAGACGCGTCAATTCGGTCTGATCGATTAACGCGGCGACCGCGCCGCATGCGAGCAATCGCGGCAATGAATCATCGGTCAAGATCTCGCCGATCAGACCGCCATTCAATGCACGCTGCAGCGGCAAATCATCATAGACGCGTCGCTTGAGTACGCCGGCCTTGGCCAGCAGCATGAAGCCGTCCATGATCATTTCGCTGGCGCCATACAAGCCTTGCGCGAACGATTCCATGCCGCCGTATTGCGCAATCAACTTGACCGAATCGCAGGTTTGCAATACACGTAATGCGGCGCGATATTCGTCGTTCTGCTGATGCCGCAGTACGCTCGCGTAGATCAGCGCATCGGATAACGCGCCGATACCAATCTGCAAAGTACCGCCGTCACGGATCAACGCGCTCGCATGCAGACCAAGCGAAAATTCGACCTCATCGACCGGCTCACGCGGCAACGCAAACAATTGGTGATGGCACGCCGGATCATCGAGCAGCAGATCGAAAAAATCCGCGTCGACTTCCGCGTCACCGCCGAGAAACGGCAGATCATCATGCACCTGCGCGACCATCAGCGGCCGTGGTTTGCCGGACGCGGCGATCTTGTCGAGCAGATCCAGCGTTACATCCGGATTGCTGCTGAGGCTGTAAGACACGCCATTCGGCCCACTACGGCGCGCGACGAGATGCACGATGACATTCACTTCGGCCTCGGCCATCGCGCGCGCGACGTGGGTGTAGTTGATGCTGGTGTAATCGCGCTGAACCGCGCTTACGCCGAGCATCGCGCCGGACTGCAGGTAGAACTCACTGACACGCACATTCACCGGCAAGGAGTTTGTGTGCAACGCGCCGATGTATGCGAGATCGGGATAATCACTGCCAAAATGCCGATCCAGAAACAGCTGAAGGAAACGCTTTTCCAGATCCGAACCGGGTCTCGGGCGCGCCAGCGACAACGCCGTGTAGATATGCAATTTCAGCCGCGGATCGTTTGCGGCGCGCGCATACAAGGCGTTCAGCAGATGATTCGATTTGCCCAGACCAAGCGGCGTGGCCAGCACCAGCGCAGAGGTACCCATACGTTCGAGCAGTCGTACGACACACGGCTCGAGTTGTTGAAAATATTCCGGCACGTGGCGCCCTCTGCGAAATCGGATCGCGACCATGATCGCAGATCATCGGCGTGCGATGTAGCGCCACTTGTTATATCGTGCTGCCGATGCGTCAATCCGCTGCAATGGGGAATATCCGATGAGCACGAGCCATACCGATCTGATCGAGAGTTTTTATCAGGCGCTGCAGCGCCGCGATGGTGCAGCGATGACGCGTTGTTACCATGCCGATGCGCATTTTCGCGACCCGGTTTTCGATCTGCGCGGCGCCGAGGTCGGCGCGATGTGGCGCATGCTGACGACGCGCGGCAAGGATCTCGAAGTGAGCTACGATAGCGTGCGTGGCGATGGCGATGCGGGCAGCGCCAACTGGCAGGCGCGTTACACGTTTTCCGGCAGCGGGCGCAAGGTGCTGAATATCATTTCCGCGCGCTTCCAGTTTCGCGACGGCCTAATCATCGAGCACAACGACAGCTTCGACCTTTGGCGCTGGAGTCGCATGGCGCTCGGTATTTCCGGCCTGCTGCTCGGCTGGTCGCCGATGTTGCAGAACACGATACGCAAACGCGGCGCGGCCGGTCTTGCGCAATTCATCGCCTCGGAAAAATCGACGGGCCAATAACCACGGGATACTTCCTGCGCAGATTTCATGTCTGCGCAGCGATCCTTTACAGTGCCGGCATGTCGAAATCCCTGCCCGTTTCTGCCACGTTCGCCGAGCGCGAAATTCTCACGCCGATGCTGCTCAATCGGCATGTGCGCGATCTGCTCGAAGATACCTTCGCACTGATCTGGATCGAAGGCGAGCTGTCGAATTTTGCGCGCCCGGCATCCGGTCATTTGTACTTCACCTTGAAAGATCCGAGCGCGCAGGTGCGCTGCGCGATGTTCAAGCCGAAGAGCACCTACCTGCGTTTTCGTCCGGTCGATGGCATGCGTGTGCTGGCGCGTGCGCGTGTGAGCCTGTACGAAGGGCGCGGCGAATATCAGCTGCTGGTCGAGCATCTCGAAGAAGCCGGCGAAGGCGCGCTGCAACGCGAGTTCGAGCAGCTCAAGGCACGCCTAGATGCGGAGGGTCTGTTCGACGCTGAGCACA
This sequence comes from Pseudolysobacter antarcticus, assembly GCF_004168365.1. Taxonomy (GTDB): domain Bacteria; phylum Pseudomonadota; class Gammaproteobacteria; order Xanthomonadales; family Rhodanobacteraceae; genus Pseudolysobacter; species Pseudolysobacter antarcticus. Next base: position 2,065,093 of record NZ_CP035704.1, on the reverse strand, counting down.
AAAAACCGTTGCCGCTATTGCCACGCCGCATTGGCGTAATCACTTCACCCACCGGTGCTGCGATTCGCGATGTGCTCAGCGTGATCGCGCGACGTTTCCCACTCGCGCAGATCGAAATTCTGCCGGTGCCGGTGCAAGGCCGCGAGGCACCGCCAGCGATAGTCGCGATGCTGCGCGCGGCATCCGCGGCAGGCCGGCATGATGTGCTGCTGCTCACGCGTGGCGGCGGTTCGCTGGAAGATTTGTGGGCGTTCAACGATGAAGCCGTGGCGCGCGCGATTCATGCAAGCGTGATCCCCGTAATCGCCGCGATCGGTCACGAAATCGATTTCACGATTGCCGATTTCGTTGCCGACTTGCGCGCCGCGACGCCATCCGCCGCGGCAGAATTACTGGTGCCGGATGCGGCCGTGCTGGCCCGCACGCTGAGCGCGCAGCGTGATCGTCTCGCTCGTGATTGGCGCCGTCGCTTGGCTACATTTGCGCAACGCCTCGATCACGACTTCGTCCGTCTGCAAACGCTGCCGCCACAAGCGCGGCTGCAGCAAGGCCATGAACGTCTGCAGCGCTTGCGCCAGCAGTTGGGTGCAGGCAATGCGCGTAATCGGGATCGCAATGCGACCCGTTTGCAAGCCGTGCGTTTGCGTTTGTCGCTGGCACATCCGGCGCGGCGCGTGGCGCAAAACCAGCAAGTCGTGAGCACACTTGCGATGCAACTCAGCGCCGCCGCGGTGCGACGTATCGAATTACATGCGCGACATCTGGCGCAACTCGCGCGCACACTGAATGCGGTCAGTCCGCTCGCGACACTCGATCGTGGTTACGCGATCCTGATCGATCGCGAACGCGGCAACGTGATTCGCTCAGTGGCTCAGGCTAATAACAGCAACGGCATTACCGCACGACTGCACGATGGTGAATTGATACTGCGCAAGATCTGAGAACCTGTTCAATATCTTACTGCGCGACCCTGATCGAGGCTCATGCGCTGCTCGAAATGCTCACATACGAAAAGTATGCTCCGCTTCCTGCGATGCTCTTCACCTCGCTGAGGGCCGCTCGCTACAGATATTGAACAGGTTCTGAGCGAAAAAAGGTCGGAATCAGGCCGCAACAAATTCCCGGATTTTTTCTTGCCAGTGCTTTTTTTCCGCAGCACGCAGGAACGATGCTTCGATCGAATTAGCGGCAAGCTGGGTGATGTCTTCGCGCGACAGGTCCAGGCCACGTTGTGCGGCCTGAAAATTCGCAAACATGTAGCCACCAAAATACGCCGGATCGTCCGAATTGATCGTCACGCACAGGCCACGATCGAGCAAGCGTTTGAGGTTGTGATCCTGCATGCGCTCGACCACGCGCAGCTTCACGTTCGACAACGGACAAACCGTTAGCGGCATGCGATCTTGCACGAGGCGCTGTACCAGCGCGGGATCTTCCTCGCAGCGCACGCCGTGATCGACGCGCGCGACCTTGAGCAGATCCAGCGCCTCGATGATATACGCCGGCGGCCCCTCCTCGCCCGCATGCGCCACCGCGAGAAACCCCTCGCTGCGCGCGCGCGAAAACACTGCTTCGAACTTTGATGGCGGATGGCCGCGTTCGGAAGAATCCAAACCTACCGCCACAATCGCATCTTTGTATGGCAACGCTTGTTCCAACGTACGCATCGCATCAGCCGCATCGAGGTGGCGCAGGAAACACATAATCAATCGATGTGTAATGCCGAACTCTCGCTCGCCATCGGCCAGCGCGCGGCGAATGCCGTCGATCACCGTGGCGAACGCGATGCCGCGTTCGGTATGTGTCTGCGGATCGAAAAAGATTTCGACATGCACCACACCATCAGCGTGCACACGCTTGAGATAGGCCATAGTCAACGCATGGAAATCGTCCTCGTCGCGCAGCACCGCGGCACCGGCGTAATACAGATCGAGGAACGATTGCAGATCGTCGAACTGATACGCGTTGCGCAACTCCTCGACACTCGCATACGGCAGCTTGACGCCGTGTTTGTGAGCGAGTGCGAACATCAACTCAGGCTCCAGCGAACCTTCGATATGCAGATGCAGCTCGGCCTTCGGAATGCCACGCATGAAGGCATCGATAGAGTTTTTATCAGTCATCTTGATCGTCCGGAAGTTTCGCGCAATTTTGCACAAGCAGCTATCAGGCATGCAATGTAGTCGATGAAGTCCTTGCACTCAACGCCAATCTTGAGTACACATTGCGATAGACAAATAATTTTTGAAGCGCCGGAGTGCCGCGCGCAGGTGAGCAGATTGAATGGGCCGATTGACCACACACGTTCTTGATACGGCGGCGGGAATCCCCGCGCGCGGCATGCGCATCGAGCTGCATGCACTCGATACCGCGTCACCACGACCGCTGGCATCCTTCATCACCAACGCCGATGGCCGTTGTCCCGCGCCGCTGCTCGAAGACGATGCCTTCAGAGTAGGACGCTACACGCTGACGTTCCACGTCGCCGAATATTTCCGCGATCGCGATATGACATTGCCACAACCGGAATTTCTCGACGAGGTAGTGATCCGCTTCGGCATTGCCGATTCCGCCCAGCATTACCATGTGCCGTTGCTGGTATCACCGTGGAGTTATTCCACGTATCGCGGCAGTTGACCCGCATGAGTTCAGCGAAAATTTCCCACGCCGATGCGCCGGCGTCGGCAACCGGCAACAACATCCGCTTCGTTCTCGATGGCGCAGTGGTAAGCGTGGCCGACGTATCAGCGACGACAACTGTACTGGAATATCTGCGCGAAACCGTCGGCCGCACCGGCACCAAGGAAGGTTGCGCCGAAGGCGACTGCGGCGCATGCACGGTCGTACTCGGCGAAACAACTGTCGATGGCGACATGCGCTATCGCGCGATCAACTCCTGCATTCGTTTTCTGCCCACCATCGATGGCAAGGAACTTGTCACCGTCGAAAGTCTGGCTGGCGATGGCGACACTTTGCATCCGGTGCAGCAGGCGATGGTCGACCAGCACGCCTCGCAATGCGGCTTCTGCACGCCGGGTTTTGTGATGTCGCTGTTTGCCTTGTACTTGCACAACCCGCTGCCACAGCGCGAAGACGTGCTTGATGCACTGGCCGGAAATCTTTGTCGTTGCACCGGTTATCGGCCGATCATCGATGCCGGTTGCAGCCTGCCCGCGTATGTCGCGCCTGAACGCTGGAGCCGCGCCGCAGCGCAGGATTCGCGCCACGCCACATTGTTAAAAAGTATACAAAGAGACAAAATGCTCACGATGCCCGGCTTCCGCGCGCCGCGCAATATCGACGAGCTCGCCAGCGCCTATGCCGCAGCACCGCAATCGCTACTACTGGCTGGTGGCACCGATATTGGCTTGTGGGTGACCAAACAATTGCGCGAGCTGCCGCCCATCATTTATCTCGGCGAAGTGGACGAACTGCAGCGTATCGATGCGACGCCCGCGCGGCTGCGTATCGGTGCCGCCGTCGCCTTGACTGACGCTTGGGAAGTCATCTTCGCGCGCCATCCAACATTGCGCGAACTCGCTCAGCGTTTCGCCTCACCGCCAGTGCGCAATTCCGGCACGTTGTGCGGCAATATCGCGAATGGTTCGCCGATTGGCGATGCGATGCCGGCGCTGATCGTGCTCGGTGCGCGTATCGAATTACGTTGCGGCGCAAACACGCGCGAAATCGCGCTCGAGGATTTTTATCTGGGTTATCAGAAGAAAGATCTGGCGCCCGGTGAATTTGTCGTCGCGGTCAAAATACCGGCGCAGCAACCTGCCACGCTGCTGGCAAGCTACAAACTTTCCAAACGTATCGATCAGGATATTTCTGCGGTCTGCGCCGCGTTTGCGATCACGCTGAAAGATGATCGTATCGACGCCGTGCGCATCGCCTTTGGTGGCATGGCCGCCGTACCTGCGCGCGCGCGCGTCACCGAAGAAGCGCTGCTGAATCAGGTCTGGAATCAGGCGACGATCGATACCGCAATCACGGCACTCGCGCAGGATTTCAAGCCGCTCAGCGACATGCGCGCGAGTGATCGCTATCGCCTGCGCGGCGCTGGCAATCTGCTGCAACGTTTCTTCCTCGAACATAACGACGAGACACCGCTGCTGCGCACGCATCAGGCATTGTCGTCGCTGTCTTCCACCACGGACACGACGCCATGAACAACGTCGCAGCGAGCGCGGCTACATCCGCTGAAATTGCAGAATCGGCGCCGATCGCCGGCCAATCGGTGCGGCACGAAAGCGCACATCTGCATGTCAGTGGACGCGCGATCTACGCCGACGATATCGCACTGCCAGCCAATACCTTGCATGCCGCATTCGGCATCAGTCGCATCGCGCACGGCAACATCACTTCGCTAGATCTGACCACGGTGCTGGCTGCGCCCGGTGTGATTGCGATTGCAACGCCGGCGGATATTCCGGGCGAAAACAATTACGGCGGCATCATCCACGATGATCCGATCTTCACCGATACGCTCGTGCAATACGCTGGCCAGCCGATTTTTGCGGTAGCGGCGGAAACCTGCATCGCTGCGCGCAAGGCCGCAGCGCGCGCGCAAATCACTTACGCCGAACTGCCGCCGGTGCTCGATATTCGCAGCGCACTCGCCGCGCAGAATTTTGTCATGCCGAGCCGGCATCTGCTGCGCGGCAACCCCGATGAGGCCATGAAAAGCGCGCCGCATCGCCTGCGCGGCACGGTGACGATGGGCGGCCAGGATCACTTCTATCTCGAAGGCCAGATCGCCATCGCAATCCCGCACGAAGACGGCGCGATGCTGATCCATTGCTCGACCCAGCATCCGACCGAAGTGCAGAACATCGTCGCGCATGCGCTGCATCGTCCGGCCCATGCGATCACCGTGTTGTGCCGACGCATGGGCGGCGGTTTTGGCGGCAAGGAAAGCCAACCCGCGCTGATCGCCGCGGCGGCAGCGATACTCGCGAACAAGACCGGACGCCCGGTCAAGCTACGGCTGGATCGCGATGCCGACATGCTGATCACCGGCAAGCGCCACGATTTTCTCGCCGATTATGAAGTCGGCTTCGATGCCGATGGCCGGCTATGTGCGCTCAAGCTCATGCTGGCATCGCGCTGCGGTTATTCGGCCGATCTGTCCGGCCCGATCGCCGATCGCGCGGTGTGCCATCTCGACAACGCCTACTTTCTCGAACACGTCGATATCACCACGCATCTGTGCAAGACCAACACGGTATCGAACACTGCATTCCGCGGTTTCGGCGGGCCGCAGGGCATGCTGATTATCGAGCGCATCATCGACGATATTGCGCGCGTTCGTGGCCTCGATCCGCTCGCGGTGCGGCGGCGCAATTACTACGGCATCGGCGAGCGCAACACCACGCATTATGGCCATGTCATCGAAGACAATATTCTCGATACGATCACCGATCAGCTCGAAGCCAGCAGCGATTACCAGACGCGCCGCGCCGCGCTCGTCGAGTGGAATGCGCAGAATAAAATCATCAAGCGCGGCATCGCGCTGACGCCGATCAAATTCGGCATTTCGTTCAACGCGACCGTCTACAATCAGGCGGGCGCGCTAGTCCACATCTACACCGATGGCACCGTTCTGCTGAATCACGGCGGCACGGAAATGGGCCAGGGTTTGTATACAAAAGTGGCACAGGTCGTGGCGACCGAATTCGGCCTGCCGCTCAGCGCGATCCGCACCTCGGCGACGGATACCAGCAAGGTGCCGAACACCTCGGCGACCGCGGCATCCTCCGGCGCGGATCTCAATGGCAAGGCCGCGCAGGCGGCGGCGCAAACGTTGCGCGATCGACTGGTCGCCCATGCGTGCCAAACGCATCAACTAACCGCAGATCAAGTGCATTTCGCCGATGGCCATGTTTACCTCGGGCCTCAGCATCGAGTCAATTTCAAGGACCTCGTCGCCTCGGCGTATACCGCGCGTATATCGCTGTCGAGTACCGGATTTTACGCGACACCGAAAATCCACTGGGATCGCAGCCGTTTCAACGGTCGGCCGTTTTTCTATTTCACCTACGGCGCTGCGGTATCCGAAGTCGCGATCGATACGCTCACCGGCGAAACTCAATTGCTGCGAGTGGATATTCTGCAGGATGTCGGCATATCGCTGAATCCGGCGATTGATCTCGGCCAGATCGAAGGTGCGTATTTGCAAGGCGTCGGCTGGCTGACCAGCGAAGAACTTCACTGGAATGGAAAAGGCGAATTGAAGACGCACGCTCCTTCGACCTACAAGATTCCCAGCGTGCGTGACTGGCCGCTGCACGCCAACATCCGCCTGCTCGAACACGAGCCGAATCGTGAGGATACGATACATCGTTCCAAAGCCGTGGGCGAACCGCCGCTGATGTTATGCATCTCCGCGTTTCTTGCAATCCGCGATGCGGTCGCCGCGTGCGGCAAAAGCGGCGCGCTGCCCGAGCTCGATGCACCAGCCACGCCCGAGGCAGTGCTGCGCGCAATCGACAGCGTGCGTCACGACGGAGCGCATCCATGAGCGCCATGCTCGGCAGCTATTTGTTCGACTGGCTCAGCCTGCTCGGGCGCTGGCTGCATGTGATCACCGGCATCGCCTGGATCGGCGCATCGTTCTATTTCGTCTGGCTCGACAATCACCTGCTGCCGCCGACGCGCCAGGAAGTGCTCGATGCGGGGGTCGGCGGCGAAGTCTGGGCGGTGCACGGTGGCGGTTTCTACAATGCGCAAAAGTATAAAATTGCACCGGCAGCGTTGCCGCCCACCTTGCACTGGTTTTATTGGGAAGCCTACAGCACGTGGCTGTCGGGATTTTTCCTGCTGTGCCTGATGTATTTCGGCAAGGCCGAGGTTTACCTGATCGATCCGACCGTCGCCGCATTGAGCAAGCCCGCGGCCATCGCCATCGCGCTGGCGTTTCTCGCTGGCGGCTGGCTGATCTACGATACGTTGTGCCGCTCACCACTGGGCCGAAATGATAGAGCGCTCGGTGCGGTGATCGCAGTCGTGATGTTCGCTGCGGCGTGGGGGTTGTGCGAACTGTTCAGCGGCCGCGGCGCCTACATTTTGTTCGGCGCATTGCTCGGCACAATCATGGTAGCGAATGTGTTTTTCGTGATCATTCCGAGCCAGCGCGAGATGGTCAAGGCCAAGCGCGAAAACCGGTTGGTCGATCCGGTGTACGGCCGACGCGGCAAACAGCGCTCGGTGCACAACACCTATTTCACTTTGCCCGTGCTGTTCGCGATGATCAGCAATCATTATGCGATGACTTACGCGGCGAAATACAACGCCGCCGTGCTGATTGCGATGAGTATTGCCGGCGTGTGCATTCGTGCCTGGTTTGTCGCGCGGCACAAGGCGCACGAGCGCGGCGGCAAGACTTCACCGCTGACCTTGCTGCTCGGTTTACTGACTCTGGCGGGCGTTGCGTTCGCCTTGGTGCCGGCGAATGTTTCTGTTCCCGCAACGAGCGCCATTCCCGTGTCGACGCAACAGCGTTTCGCCGATATCCAGACCATCCTGCAGCAACGCTGCGTGCCATGCCATGCGCCGACACCGACACTCGCCGGATTCACCGCGGCGCCGAACGGCGTGCTGCTCGACACACCGGAACACATCCTCGCGCGCACCGTGCAGATGCAGACCCAGCTCAGCACGCGCGTGATGCCGATCGGCAATCTCACGCAGATGACCGAGGCCGAGCGGACGCAGGTGATTGCGTGGCTGATCGACGGTGCGCCGCATTGACATGAACCCCGATACCTATCCACGCGACCTGATCGGCTACGGCCGCGCTGCACCGCATCCACGCTGGCCGGGCGACGCACGCATCGCTGTGCAGTTCGTGCTGAACCACGAGGAAGGCGCAGAGAATTGCGTGCTGCACGGCGATGTCGCATCCGAAACGTTTCTTTCCGAAATCATCGGCGCGCAGGCGTTTCGCGCGCGCCACATGAGCATGGAATCGCTCTACGAATACGGCTCACGCGCCGGGCTGTGGCGCGTGCTGCGCGCGTTCGAATCACGCGGGTTGCCATTGACGATTTTTGCCGTCGCTCAAGCACTGCAGCGCCATCCCGAGGCGGTCGCCGCGTATCGCGAACTCGGCCACGAGATCGCCTGTCATGGCCTGCGCTGGATCAGCTATCAGGATATCGATATCGATACCGAACGTACGCATATCGCCCAGGCCACGGCGATCCTGCGCGAGCTCTGCGGCGCAGCGCCGCTGGGCTGGTATACCGGTCGCGACAGCCCAAATACGCGGCGTCTAGTTGTCGAACACGGTGGTTTCGTCTACGACGCCGATTCATATGCCGATGACTTGCCGTACTACTCGCAAGTCGCCATCGACAGCCGCGATGGCGCGACACAGTGCGTGCCACATCTCGTCGTGCCGTACACGCTGGACAGCAACGACATGCGTTTCGCCGCAGCACAGGGATTCAATTCCGGTACGCAATTTTTCGACTACCTCAAGGATGCGTTCGACGTGCTGTATCGCGAAGGCGATGCCGCTGGTTTGAATGCGCCGAAGATGCTGTCGGTCGGCCTGCACTCTCGCATCATTGGCCGGCCGGGACGCATCGCCGCGCTGGAACGATTCCTCGACTACGTGCAAACGCACGATCGCGTGTGGATCTGCCGGCGCATCGATATCGCTCGGCACTGGCTGGTCACACATCCATTCGTCGCGTCGACCTCGCGGGCAACGCCATGATCACGCTCGAACAACTCAACCGCATGTCGGTCGACGAATTCGTCGCGGCGCTCGGCGGCATCTTCGAACATTCGCCGTGGGTGGCGCAGCGCGCCGCAGCGGCACGACCGTTTATATCGCGCGAGGATCTGCATGCTGCGATGTGCAGCGCCGTTGCCGCTGCGACAGCGGACGAACAGCTCGCACTGATCCGCGCACATCCCGAACTCGCCGGACGCGCCGCGATCCGCAACGAACTGACGCAACATTCGATACGCGAGCAACGCGGCGCCAAGCTCGACGAATGTTCCGCCGAAGAATTCGCGCAGCTGCAAACGATGAATGCAGCGTACAACGCGCGATTCGGATTTCCGTTTGTGCTGGCCGTGCGTGGACATGATCGTCAATCAATTCTCGCCGCGTTTGCACAGCGCCTGCAGCACGAGGTCGATCACGAACGCACTACGGCATTACGGCAGATCGAGCGCATCGCCGCGTTCCGCCTCGCCGATACGATCAGCGCCCCGCTCGGTGCGCAGATCATGGCGATGCACGAACAGCTCGCGCGTTTCAGCGACGATGAAAACAATCTCACTTGCGCGTACCTGACGGCCGCGCACCGCGCCACCGCGGCTGCAATCCGCGACTACATGCTCGGCGCCGGGCTCGATACGCATATCGATGCGGTCGGCAACGTCGTCGGCCGATGGCGCAGTGGCATTGCGGGCGCAAAAACGCTGATCACGGGATCGCATTACGACACCGTGATCGATGCCGGAAAGTACGACGGACGTCTCGGCATACTTTTGCCGATCGTCGTCGCGCTCGACCTGCGCCAGCGTGGTCTGCACTTGCCGTTCGATCTGGAAATTATCGCCTTCGCCGAGGAAGAAGGCGTGCGTTTCAAATCGACTTTCCTTGGTAGCAGTGCGGTCGCCGGAAGTTTTGATGCACGTGTACTCGACAGCATTGATGCCGATGGTGTGACGATGCGCGAGGCGATGCGCGAGGCGGGTTTCGATACCGATGCAATCAAGGACATCGCGCGCGATCCGGCCACGCTCGCAGGTTATGTTGAAGTGCATATTGAACAAGGTCCGGTGTTGCTTGATGCCAATCGCGCGCTCGGCGTGGTCACATCGATTGCCGGCAGTGTGCGTAAGCTGGTATCGATCCGCGGTGTGGCCGGCCATGCCGGCACCGTGCCGATGCCACTGCGTCGCGATGCGGCCGCGGCGGCGGCGGAAATAGTGCTTGCGGTGGAACGGCGCTGCGCGATCGCACCTGGACTGGTCGGCACCGTGGGACGCCTGCACGTGCCGAACGGGGCGATCAATGTCATTCCCGGCGAATGCGAATTGAGCATCGATATCCGCGCCGATGAAGATGCGTTGCGCGATGCGGCGGTCGCCGATGTGCTCGCGCAGATCGAACAGATCGGCGCGCGTCGACAAGTGCAGATCAACATCCGACGCGTGCTCGAAGCCGCGTGCGCGCCTTGTGCACCAACTTTGCAGTCGCAGTGGAGTGCGGCGATCGCGCGTATCACTGGCGACAACAAGCCGCTGCATCTGCCCAGCGGCGCCGGTCACGACGCGATGAAAATGGCATCGATCTGCGCGATCGGCATGCTGTTCGTACGTTGCGGCAATGGTGGGATCAGCCACAATCCGCTCGAAACACTGAGCGCCGACGATGCCGATATTGCCGCGCGCGTCTTCTCCGATTTCCTCCTTCATTTCAAAGCAGATACCTGACATGCCGACTTCCCTGCACGACCGCATCCGCAACTTTGTCGATGCGCATTTCACTGCCGAAACCGCCTTCCTCGCCGAATTGGTGAAGGTGCCAAGCGACAATCCATCCGGCGATTGCGCGGCACACGCCCATCGCGCGCAAGAGCTGCTGACAGCACTGGGATTGGAGGTCGAAGTGCACGTCGTGCCCGATGCGTTGGTGCGCGCCAACGGCATGATCAGCGCGACCAATCTGCTCGTGCGCCAACGCTTCGGTAGCGGCGGCCCGACGATTGCGCTGAATGCACATGGTGATGTGGTGCCGCCGGGTCAGGGCTGGACGCATGATCCGTACGCCGCCGATGTCGTGATCAATGCGCAGCATGGCGCGGAGATGTTCGGGCGCGGCGTTGCGGTCAGCAAATCAGACTTCGCCACCTACACTTACAGCCTGCTGGCCTTGCGCGAATTGCATGCGGGCGGCGTGGCGCTGAATGGTGCGATCGAACTGCACTTGACCTACGACGAAGAAGCCGGTGGCGATATCGGTCCGCGCTGGCTACTTGAACAAGGTCTGAGCAAACCGGACCTCGCCCTCAGCGCCGGTTTTTCTTACGCCGTGACCACCGCGCACAATGGCTGTCTGCATCTCGAAGTGATCGTGCACGGTCGCCAAGGACACGCGGCGATGCCCGAATCGGGTATCGATGCACTGGCCGCGACGACGCAGATCCTGAGCATGCTGTATGCCTCACGCGAGGGCATGAAGGCGCATCGTTCGCAGACCTTCGGCATCTCGCATCCAACCTTGAATATCGGCCTGATTGAAGGCGGCATCAATACCAATGTCGTGCCGGATCGGGTGACGTTCCGACTTGATCGACGCATCATTCCAGAAGAAACACCGGCGCAGGTCGAGGCCGATTTGCGTGCGCAGATCGAAACCTTCGCCGCCACCCTGCCCAGTACCCGCATCGAGATCCGCCGCACCTTGCTGGCACTGCCGCTGGTGAAGTTGCCCGGCGCCGAGCGCCTGACCGAATCGTTGCAAAAACATGGCGAACATTTTTTTGGTGTCGCCATCGCCGAACACGGCGTGCCTTTGTATACCGACGCGCGACATTACACTGCGTTCGGAATTCCGACCGTGCTTTACGGCGCTGGCCCACGAACGCTGGCCGAGGCGAACGGCCATGCAGCGGACGAGAAACTGCGCCTCGAAGATCTGCGCCGCGCCACGGCGACGGTCGCGAGCATGTTGGCAGATCTGCTCGGTGCGACAGATTGATCGTTTCGCGCGGCACATAAACGCGGCAATACCAGCATCGACAATTCATCCGCATCTGCAGATAAACGGAACACTCCCATGCTCAAGCCCAGTTATCCGTTTTATCTCGCCAACACCGCGCAAACGCCGAACACCGATCTCGCCGTCACCGACAAATACACCGGCGAAATCGCCACGCGCGTGGCGATGGCGGATGCAAAAACGATCGATGCCGGCATCACCGCCGCGGTCGCCGCAACGATACCGATGCGCGACTTTGCGCCGTACGCGCGTCAGGCCGTACTCGAACATTGCGTGCAACGTTTTCGCGAGCGCGCCGATGAGTTGGCGATGACGTTGTGTATCGAAGCCGGCAAGCCGATCAAGGATGCGCGCGGCGAAGTGACGCGCCTGATCGAGACGTTCAAGATCGCCGCCGAAGAAGCCGTGCGCATCAATGGCGAGACCTTGAATCTGCAGATTTCCAAACGCGTGCAGGGTTATCGCGGTTTTACGCGACGCGTGCCGATTGGTGCGTGTTCGTTTATTTCGCCGTTCAATTTTCCGCTGAACCTGGCCGCGCACAAGATCGCACCGGCGATTGCCGCGGGCTGTCCGTTCGTCTTGAAACCGGCGAGCCGCACGCCGCTCGGCGCGCTGATCATTGGCGAAGTGCTCGCGGAAACAGATCTGCCGAAAGGTGCGTTCTCGATCCTGCCCGCGCATCGCGAAGGCGCCGATCTGTTCACGAGCGACGATCGCCTGAAGCTTTTGTCGTTCACCGGCTCGCCGGCGGTTGGCTGGGAACTCAAGGCTAAGGCCGGCAAGAAAAAAGTGGTGCTCGAACTCGGTGGCAACGCCGCGTGTGTTGTCGATGCCGATCAACGCGAACATCTCGACCATGTCATCGAGCGACTGATTTTCGGCGCGTTCTATCAGTCCGGCCAAAGCTGCATCGGCGTGCAGCGCATTCTTGTGCATGCGTCGCTGTACGACGAAGTACGCGAGCGATTTGTCGCCGCCACGAAAAAGCTGAAATCCGGCGATCCGAAAGACCCCGAAGTTTTTATCGGCCCGATGATCGACGAGAAAGAAGCGCAGCGACTCGATGGTTGGATTCAGGAGGCCCTGAGCGCTGGCGCGAAACTGTTGTGCGGCGGAAAACGCAACGGCGCCATGCTCGAAGCGGCCGTGCTCGAACACGTCGATCCGCACCAGAAAGTCAGCTGCATGGAAGCGTTTGGCCCGGTCGCACTACTACAAAAATTCGATAATTTCGACGAGGCGCTGCGCATCATCAATGCCAGCGAATTCGGCCTGCAAGCCGGCGTATTCACCAACGATATCCACAAATCCTTGCGCGCGTGGGACCAGCTTGAAGTCGGCGGCGTGATCATCAACGACGTGCCAAGCTGGCGTGTCGACAACATGCCATACGGCGGTGTCAAGGATTCCGGCCTTGGTCGCGAAGGCATCCGTTACGCGATCGAAGACATGAGCGAAATCCGGCTGATGGTCGTGCGCGATCGCTGATTTCGTTTCACTCAATGCTTGCTGGCGGGATCATCAGCGCTGTTTTCGTAGTGCGTGGCAGTCGGGCCGAAGCCGGTAATCTGAACCTCCACCGCAGTTTCTCCGGTTCGCGCAAAATGCGGCTGGTTCGGCGGCTCGGTGTAAAAACTTCCGGGTGGCAATGCCTTCAAAACGCTGTCATCGAAGCGCGCACCATAACCGAAATTCCACGTCCCGCTGATTACCGTCGCGACGCGATCATCCGGATGTTCATGCGCCTGAATCGTGGTGCGCGCCGGCACCCTGAGCAAAATCGTGTAGAGACCAGCCTTGCTCGGATCGCCCTTGAGAACCACGGTCTGGATGCCGATCACACCGGAGCTGCCGGCACCGGCGCCGGTATGCGTGCGTGTATCGATGTCGGTCGGTGTGAGGCGTTGTTGCGCGGATTGATCCTGAGTTGCGCCGACACTCGGCAGAAACAAAATACAGAATGCGGCGGCGACGATTTTCATCGGGAATGACATCTTCGAAATCCTTTGAGAACTCGACTTTTCAAATCAATGCTTGTGGCAAAAGCGCCAGACGATCGTGGTAGCAAATCGTCTGGCGCACCCGGCTCGTTATGGTTTGTTGAGAAACGCAACCAGCTTCGGCACTACCTGATCCGTCGCCTCTTCCATCAACCAATGACCCGAGCCTTTGATCACGACACCATCAACGTTGTCGTCCACCAGGCGTGCTTGCTCGATCAGGAATGTTCCCGAGGCTTTTTCGCCGGTCAACACCAGCATCGGCATTTTCAACTTGGTCTTGGCGAACTCGGCAAAATCGATCGCGTCCTGCGGGAACGCCTTGAAGTATTCGAAACCGGCACGCATGCCGCCGGGCTGGGCGTAGGATTTTGTATAGAACTGACGATCGGCTTCAGGTATCGAATGGTTTCGATCGGCGGCAAAATCATTCCAGAAATGTTCGAAATAAATCCGTTCACGACCAGCCACGAGTTTCAGCGGCGTTTCGCCGTAAAAATTGAAGTGCCACAGATCGTGCAGCAGCCAGACATGCGTCCAGTCACCCACGCCCGGCAAAAACGCATCCATCAAGACGATGCTGTCGACTTCGTCCGGATATTGCGCCGCGTAGGCATATGCCACCATGAGGCCGATGTCGTGGCCGACGACTTTTACCTGCTTGAGGCCGAGCGACTTGACCAAGGCATGGATATCCTGCGCCATCGCCTTCTTCTCATAACCCGCATCAGGTTTGTCCGAGCCGCCAGCGCCGCGCAAATCGGGCGCGATGACGGTATGCGTCTTCGCCAGCTCGGGAATCAGCGGCAACCACATGTGGCTGTTTTCGGCATACCCATGCAAAAGGATGATGGCCGGACCGCTGCCTTCGCGCAGGTAGTGCAGCTTCACACCATTCACCGTGGCAAACTGACTTTGCGGTGGCGGCACGGACGACGCGGCATACACCGACGACTGCGCAGCGATCACGAGCCACACAATTTGCAGCAGACGTCTGACACGTTTTGAAATCACGTTCATGGAAATTCCTTGATGAGAAATGTGGCGAATTACTGGATGTAGAAAATTTTACCCGGCGAAACCGCCAGTGATATTCGGCGCTCGGCCGATCACTTCTGCGACGATCCTGCAGCAAATTGCTTCAGCGCAATTTCAGATGCCCACGGTCCACCGTGACTGCTGCCGATATCGATCATTCCCTGCGCGGTTGCGCCGCGATTCCAGTCACGCTGCAATTCGCACAACACACTGATCCAGCTGACCGGCTGCGCACCGAGCTGATAAACGCGTTGCAAAGCCGCTTGATGCGCTTCGACCGAAGTGCCGCCGACCACATCCACCGGCACGAAAATTTCAAAGCCATCACGCAACGCATCCAGTGCCGGGAACGCCAGGCAAACTTCGGTCCATAGCGCGCCCATGATCAATTTTTTGCGTCCAGTGGCTTTTACCGCGGCGACAAAATCGGCATCTTCCCAGGCATTGATGCTGGTCCGATCAAAGCTTGGCGCGCCTTGCATCGCCGCCTTGATCGAAGGCCACGTATCAGGATTCACGCCGCCTTCAACGCCGACGGTCGAAAGAATTTTTGGCAGTTTGAAAAGGTTCGCGGTCTGCGCCAGTGCAATGGTGTTTGCCACCAGATGCGCGCCGTCCATCGAGCGTAGTGTGTTGATCTGCGGCGCCTGGTAATCGATCAGGATCAGCGCGCAGTTATCCGGCGTGAGCAACGAATCGGTCAGTGGATCACGGCGGGTTTGACTGGTCATCGGAATATCCTCGATTGAAATGTTCGGCGATAAAACGCGAACGATGGCGGCACCGGATACGAAGAAATAAAACGCATCCCGCGGCATCGCGAACATCGAGCATGGACGCATGCGCGAGCAGCGACTATTGATCATGAGGATAGATTTTCCGAGCGGAACGAACGATGCGCAGCTAATCCTTTCGGATTAAAGCAATGGATTCATGCGCGGAAAATAATCGCGCTGACATCATCACTAGCGACACGCATGACGCAATCTTGCAAGGCGACAATCAGCTACGAATCAGCCCACGTTGCGTGGCGACGCTGATGGCTTCGGTGCGGCTGATTACCTTGAGCTTGCCGAAGATGCTGCGCAGATGCGACTTCACGGTCGCCTCGCTCACATACAGGCGCAAGGCGATCTCCTTGTTGCTGTCGCCATGCGCAACGCGCGTGAGCACGTCGAGCTCGCGACCGCTGAGCGCAGCGGTGCCGAGACTCGTGATCAGCTTCGCCAACAGCGCTGGCGGAATACAGGTTTCGCCCGCATGTACTCTTCGAATGCAATCGAGCAATTCACTGCGTTGCGCATCCTTGAGCAGATAACCTTTGGCGCCACCCTTGATCGCGAGTGCGATATCGTTGTCGGTATCGAAGGTGGTCAATACGATCACGCGCGCCGCGCTGTCGAGGCCACGAATCGCATTCAGCGCGGCCACGCCATCCATGATCGGCATGCGCAGATCGAGCAAGACGATATCCGGCAAATTCGCCTGCCACATCTCGAGCGCTTCGCGCCCATTGGCGGCTTCGGCGATGACTTGCATGTCCGGTTGCCGGCCGATGATCGCGGCTAGCCCTTCGCGCACGGTCACATGATCGTCGGCGATCAGCACGCGGATTTCCTCCGCGCCAGGGACGGTATTGAATGGATTCGCAGCGGCAGTCATGATTCAGATCTGATGTTCGAATGTGTTGTGATCAGCGCCGGACGTTGCGTCGATTCCGATCGACATTGGCGCGGGCAGAAATCCTTCATGGCCGCGTTGCATTGTCCAACGATAACGTAATCGAAAGGATCGTACCCAGATCACGCGAACTTTGAATCTGCAAATCGCCGCGCATGGATTCGATACGTTCGCGCATTCCGAGCAAACCGAAACCATCGCTTTTTGCAGTGGTATCGAAGCCGCGGCCGTTGTCGCGAAATTCAAGCGAAACCCCGTTGCTGACAAATGCTATTTGTACGCTGAAGTGTGTCGCTTGCGCGTGCTTGAGCACGTTGGTTAGAATTTCCTGCGCGATACGCAGCAGATTTTCTTCCCACAGCGACGGCAACGGCAACATGTCTCCGCGCACAATGAATTCGGTCTGCAGGCTTGTACCTACGGTCATGTTCTTGAAAAGCTCGTCGAGCGCCTCGCACAGATTGTTTTCATCGAGCGCCTGCGGGCGCAACGCCTGCACCGAACGACGCGCTTCACTCAGACTTTCGCGCGCCAGTTTGCTGGCCTGCTCGACATGCCGTTCGGCCGCACCCGGCAGACCTTTCAAGCTTGCGTCGGCCGCGGCTTCGAGTTGCACGATGACGCCGGTAAAACCTTGCGCCAAGGTATCGTGAATATCGCGTGCCATGCGATTGCGTTCGGCGATTACCGCCGAATCGCGGCTCTGCGCCGATAGCCGCGTCAGATGCATCGCCAGCATGGTCTGGTTGGCAAGCGCCTGCGCCAGTTCGATTTCTTCGACACGGAATACGCGCCGCTCGCTGAAGCGCAATCCGATCGTGCCTTCGAGCCGGCCGGCGATCGACATCGGGATCAGCAGCACAGTGATGATGCCCATTGCGATCAGCCGATCGCTCAAGTCGAAATTCGGCGTGTTGCGAATGTCGTCGATCACATGCGGTTTGCCGCTGCGGAAAACCTCCGGCCATTGCCAACTGTCACCCATCGGCAACCACAAGCTCATGCCCGAAAAAGCAGCCTCGGTTTTTTTAATGACCCGGCCGTTCTCGAACGCGAATTCGAAACTGATCAGATCGGTCACTTCATCGCGTTGCCATACACTGCTGCTGTGCGCGCCGAGCTGCTCGGTGATCGTGCGCATCGTGTGTTCGACGATGCGATCCGGGGCCGCTTCCGTAGCCAACGCATCGAGTGTGCTGGTCAGCGCTTCGACCTGACCGCGCGCCAGTTGCTCCGATGCCGCAAGGCTGACTTCGGCGCGCTTGCTCTCGGTGATGTCCATGACGATGCCGAGCATGCGCGTGGCGATGCCGTCGTGGGTGCGATAGATGCTGCCGCGCGCGATCAGCCAATGCACGCTCTGATCCGGCCAGATCACGCGAAACTCCGACGACCAGCTATTCAGCGCCGCTGCCGCCGAGCGCAAGGTGTGTTCGACGCGCAGACGATCATCGCGATGTATATGCTGGATGAATCGCTCCACACCCCAGTCCGGATCCGGGATCGGTGTGGTGTAGCCGAAACATTGATCGTGACGCAACGAACGCCGCGACGTGTCGTTGATGAGATCCAGATCCCAGTCCCCGATCTGCGCTGATTCCAGCGTGAATTGCAGCGCGATCTGGATCTCGCGCAAGCGTTCCTCGGCTTGCTTGCGATCGGTGATGTCCATGACGATACCGAGTACGCGTGCCGCCTTGCCATCGATGATCTGAAACACGCGCGCGCGCGCCGCGATCCAGTGCACGCTGCGATCCGGCCACACCACGCGAAACTCGCAATCCCAATCCAGCTGCAACTCGATCGCGCGTCGAAAACTCTGCTCGACCTTGGCTCGATCCGCCGCATGGACATGGCGCAGGAAAGTGCTCACGCCCCACTTCGCTTCGGCTACCGGCTGTTGATAACCAAAACACTGATCGTGGCGCAACGAACGACGCGACGTATCATGGATGAGATCCAGATCCCAATCACCGACCTGACCCGATTCGAGCGTGAATTGCAGCGCGGTCTTGGCGCGTTCCATCAGCACACGCTCGGTAATATCGACCAACATCGTGCGTGTGTATTTGCCGCTCGGCGCAGGGTTCGACCACCACTCAACCCAGACGCTCGCACCGTTATCCTTGCGATTGATTTCCAGAATCACACCGCTGGTATCGTCGCCGCGTCCGATCGATGCGAATGCGTCGCTGAGGCGCTGCTGGTTCTCCGGCGTGTTCGCGGCCAACGACCTGCCCATGGTCTGTTCGATTTCCTCGCGCTGGATACCGAGCAGTTTCAGCGCGGCCTGATTGGCGCGGATCAGGCGCGAGTCCAGCGCCTCATGCACATACGGAATCGGCGCACGTTCGAACAGATCACGGAACTCCTCGCGCAGCTCGTCATTTTCCGCTGCGAGTATCGATTGCGAGCGTTTCAGATCGTCGATATCGGTATTGCTGCCGCACCACGCGAGCCGCCCCGTGTGCGCGTCCGGCACCGGCGTAGCATGCACCAGAAACCAGCGATACTCGCCATCGAAGCGCCGCAACCGCAGTTCAATCTCGCCAGCGACTCTGGAGGTTTTTATCTGCAACCATGCCGTGGTATGCAGCGCGATATCTTGCGGATGAATCGCGTCACGCCAGCTCCAGTCCGAGATCATCGACGCGCCGAAATATTCCACGCATTTTGTATTGTGGAACTCGATGCGGTCGTCCGCATTGGCATACCAGGCGTGCACCGGTAGCGTATCGGCGAGACTGGCCAGAAAACCCGGCGATCCAGTCGCCGCAAGCTGCGCGCGACAGGTGTCGAGTTCGCGCTTGAGTCGCGTCAGTTCAAGTTGCAATGCATCGTTGCTGCTGGACACGTGTTGCCATTTCCTCGGGAATATTGATGGCGCGATCGGGCGTAGCAATGTGTAAAAAACTTCGCGAACCGGCAGCGGCCACCATCGTAACGCCTGCGCCATGCCATGTGCACAGCCTGCAACATTTCAAAACTATAGCCTGCTTCGGATTGAAATGACCGCGCGCTGTTCCATTTTGCAGATACGGAATCCGAGAGATCTCACGCCGCCGGGGCGTCATCGCTACCGTTTTGGCGCACCTTCTCGATTCCGCTCTGCGCGAGTATGGCGCGATGACGAGCTTGAAAAGGAAGTTGTCGCGGATGCCGCGCACAGGCATCCTGTGGTCAACCGGTTGCCGAGAGTCGCACGCGTGGAACGTCCCGAGAAACTGCAAATTCCGAAACGACGCGGTCGTGACTGGCGTCGCTTCTTGTCGTTGCTCGCGGCAATCGTGTTCTTGCATGCGCACGCGAATCCGTCGGAATCCATTCAGCCGCGCAGCAGCCACGGCGGCAGCGTCACCTGGCATTTGAACCACGGCGTGCTTGATCCGCTCGGAATCCGTATCGACGCGGTCGCAAATAATCTGCCGCAACGCGATTCGCGCAAAAAAAGCAGCTACCAGAATCTGGAATTCTCCGCGCTCGATGCTGACGCGTTGCAGTTGAATATCGCTAATGGCCTGCCGCGCGCATTGACCGGCGGACAGCTCAGTTACCAAGGCGGAATGACGCTGCAATTCCCGGGGGGCAACGCCGATCTGCAAGCGTTTGCGCTGCGGCCGCGCGCCGCCGCGGCGCCATTCGCGCTGGATATCGTTGATCGCCAAGGGCATGTCTGGTTTGTGCTCGGTCATGGCCATTATCTGATCGAAGATGACGGTCGCTCGCTCGCTTTGCGTTACATGAATGTGCGGCTGTCGGCTTATTTTGCGCAGATGCTGCATCGCCCTGAATTGAACGGCCTGGTGGTCGGCGGCATGGATGCGATTTCAAAGTTGGCGCAGACCGATTCCGTGCAGATGGCATGCTCCGCACCGTGGCCCGGGCAATCCGGCGCGCAAGCCAATATCAAGATGGTCTATCAAGCCAGTGATGCCGAGAGCGGTCAGCCGGACGGGATTCATTTCATGCGTTGCGGCCTGCCAAACGGCAGCGGCAGTTACACGCTGAACTCGTGCACCTCGACCAGTACCGATCATTACGCAGTATTTTCGCCGGACACGAGTCTGCTCAACGTCGGCAGCGCGGTCGTGCCGTGGCACAAAATGTTCGCCGGTCCTTTCGCGCCATATGGCAACGATCAACATCCGTTTCTGATCTGGAATCTGTATCGCATCAACGCCGATGGCAGCCTGCGCCAACTCGCGGCATCGGGCGTCAAACATGCGTTCAACACGATCAACAAAACCTGTGGTTGTAGCGACAGCCAGAATAATTATCCAACCTGCGAAGACAGCTACTCGAACTACAGCAACGACATTGCCGCCACAGAGACGCCGAACTATCTGGGACCACGCAGCGAGATCATTCCGGCCGCAGGAAAATTCGGCCGCTGCCAATCGGTGTTCGATCCGAACTGCCTTGGCACACAGAACGCCAACGGCGGCGCGCAGGACGATTTTCAATATCGTGTGGTCGTGCCCGAACGCGAGATCACCGCGTCGCTGCAACCCGGCGCGACTTTTTATTTCGAATACTGGTATGTCGTGCGCGACCAGGTCGATATCTACAACGCGATGGGTTATCGGCCGATCAGTTTCAGCAAAAATGCGCAAGGTTTGTGGACCGGATCGCCGGGCACATTCAGCAACGGCCCGGTGATCAACGCCTGGGTCAATCCGGCAGCACCCGCCACGGGCACGATGAATCCGGAACTGCTGACCAGCGAAGGCCGCGCGCGTTTCGCTGTGACCACCACCGCACTCGGTGCAGGTTTGTACCGTTACAACTACGCGGTGATGAATCTGGATTTCTCACGCGCAGTGATTGATGCGGCGCACCCGAATGAACCAAATCTGCATGTGCTTTCGAGCGATGGATTTTCCGCATTGAATATACCGATCAGTTCCGGTGCTACGATCAGCAATGTGTTGTTCGACGATGCCGATGATGATGCCGGCAACGATTGGACCGTAACGCAAACGGCAAACGCTCTGCATTGGCAAGCGCCTTCCGGCCACCCGCTGAATTGGGGTACGTTGTACCACTTCGCTTTCACCGCAAATCGTGCACCATTGCCGGCGCATTCCGACCTCGCTGTCGCTACGCCGGGATCGCCGACGAGTTATTCCACCATCACTTTGGCGCCGCTCGATGAGGTCATTTTCAGCGATGGTTTTGGCACTCCATAACTGGCGTCGGATCGGCGTATTGGTCGCGACTTTATGGGTCGCACTGGCACTCGTATTTGCGTCGCATTCGACGCTCGCGGCGCCACCTTGGTGGCAGATCAGCGCCGCGCTCGACTACACGCCGCACGGCACCCAGCCTGGCCTCGCTTTCAGCCTGATCGGCAGCAACAATTGCGCGGGTTGTCATGCCAGCAACAACAGCAGCGATCACGCATTTTTCCCTTGGGATACGTGGTCGGGATCGATGATGGCGAACGCCACGCGTGATCCGTTGTTCTGGGCGGCGCTGGATGTCGCCAATCACGATCAACCCGGCATCGGCGATTATTGTTTGCGCTGCCACACACCGAGCGGCTGGTACGGCGGTCGCGTCGTGAAAACCGGCGCGGGCGGCACCACGGTCGACGGCAGCAACGGTTGCCTGCTACAGGGAAACTACGCGTCCGGCGACGGTGGTGACTTCGGCGGCGAATCCTGCCACTTCTGCCATCGTCTGCAAGATACCGGGCCGCAAGGCCAGCCGATCTACCTCGAAAACGCGAATGCATGGCTGGATGACGGCGATTGCAACGGCGGCGGCCAGCCATGCCGACGTGGGCCATATACGTACCCACCGGGTGGCACACCTTCCGCACCGCCGCACGCGTGGGCGGCATCGGCCTATCATCAGCAGAGCCAGATTTGCGGCCTATGCCACAACGTCAGTACGCCCGATACCAGCGCAGGTCCGCTGAAAACCTTGATCGATATTCACGGCAATAACACAGGCATTCCGTTCCCGATCGAGCGCACCTACAGCGAGTGGCAACAGAGCGATTTCAGCGATCTTATTTTCCGCGATGGTTTTGGCGATACGCGTTTTACTCCGGCCCTCGCGCGCAGCCAGCAGTGCCAGGATTGCCACATGCCGAGCAGCCCCGATCCGAACGCGTATGCGTGTGTGCTCACGCCGCCCGGATCGCGTAGCGGCGACTTGCCAACCCACAGTTTCGCCGGTGGCAATACCTGGGTGCCGTCGATTCTGGCCGGTGAATACGGCGCGCAATTATCGCGTACCGCGGCGTACGCGCAGACCATCACCGCGGCACAACAGATGCTGGTCGGCGCGGCGAAAGTCGGCATCACACGCAACAAACTGATCGCCCCCACCGCAACGGTTGCCGGCACTTTGACCTTGACCGCACGCGTGACCAATTTGAGCGGACACAAATTGCCGACCGGTTATGCCGAAGGTCGGCGCGCGTGGATAAATGTGCAAGTGCGCGATGGCAACAATGTGCTGATCGCGGAGAGCGGCGCGTATGATCCGGCCAGTCGCGTTTTGACGCAGGATGCGCAGGCACGAATCTACGAGGTGTCGCAGGGCATCTGGGATGCTGCGAACAGCAGTTGTCGCACCAGCGATGGCAGCGGCGCGGCGCAATTCCATTTTGTGCTGAACAACTGCATCGCCAAGGACAACCGCATACCGCCACTCGGCTTCAGCGGCGGCGGCGATATCGAAACCATGCCAGTTGCACAAACCTATGCGATGGTCAGCGCCAATCCGACGCGACTGGTGAATTACGACGATGCCGCTTACGTATTTAGCGTGCCGCCGGCCACCGCATTACCGCTGAATGTAACCACGACGCTGTACTACCAGACCGCCAGCAAACCGTATATCGAATTCCTCGCCAACGAGGCGCAAGCCAATACCTTCCCCGCCGAAAACAGCATGTGCAGCAGCGCGCCCGATCGACCGTTCGATGTCGGCCCGCAAGCACGCAGCCGCGGATTGTATATTTATCAACTTTGGAACAATGCGGCAAATGATACAACGCAGCCGGGCTACGGTGCTTCACCGCCGCGGCAGATGGGTAATATGGTTAATGTGATTGTTGCGCCTTGAGCGCGGGCGTTGTCGCAGTCAGTTTGGTATGCAAGGATGCTCACTATTTTCAGGCTAAAGAAAACGGCGAGGTTCGGTCGCAAACTTTGCCAGGAAAATGGGTTAAATTATGAATAGATTGACACTTTCCTGTGGGTTCCATCGAAGCCGTGTTTTGCACTTCTACACTAGATGGCCGATTGAAATCGAATAACAACTAGGTGCCAAATCACGTGAACCCGCAAGCTCAAATCAAAAAACCTCGCTCGCGTTGGCTTCTTTTGGCCGGGCCGGTGCTCGGCGTTCTCATGTTCGCGTTGACGATGGCAATCCGAGATGACGTTTCATCCCACTGGGCCAGAGCTGGTCTTGCTGCTCTTGGGGCAGGCGCATTTGCGTTTGGGGTCTTCGTCTTGGGGCGGCAGAAACCGTAACCATGATTTGGTGGTGGCGTTGCGCGCTTCCAAATCACAATCAATCGCTGTGGCACCTGACTATTCAACACGACCGCTACCTGGTGTCGCAAATCCCGCCGCCTCGCGCGGCGCGTTAATTCAAACTCTAGGTTGTACAGAAATGTTCAGCAGACTTGTTCGCTGGTTGGAACAAAATCGCCAATCGCGTCAGGCCAACGACGCTGCATGGTCGCCACTGATGGTGCGTGGTGCCGATAAGCTCACATCGTTTCAGCACCAGGCCGCCCAACAGCTTTGTATCTCCATTGGCCAAGTCGCGCTAGAACGGCTCGGCAAATCTGAGATATACCTCAGCGGCACTTTACCTAGCACACAAGCGATCGTTTTCATCTATGCCGAGGGCGCCCAAATTCACATAGACTCCAAAGCAGTTTTCTTGGCCGAGCGGCATGACTACGCGCAGCCGCAAGAGCTAATTCAGCGGTTTGTTACGGCCGCGAAGCAATGTGCAAACTAACTACTCCGTAAGAGACTTCTGAAAGTTCCTTCGTTAGGCACTTCTCCAAATTTCTGCCCCTCGCACGGCGCGTTGAGTAATAAGTAAATGGACAGAGAAACAGAACCACATCGCGATATCTACGCGGGCATCATAAATCGAGGTGACGTATTCTGGATTGGTCCCGACGAATCGAAAGGATCGGTACCGGGATCGCCCCACCCGCATGTCATCGTTCAAGACGATGTTTTCAATCATTCACGCATCAGCACGGTCATCGTCTGCGCGCTTAGCTCAAACCTGAAGAGAGTCAACGAGCTTGGCAATGTTCTGCTGGAACCCGGCGAAGGCGATCTCGACAAACAAAGTGTTGTCGTCGTTTCGCAAGTATCCTCGTTGTACAAGAGCCGCCTTGGTCAGCACATCGGCACGCTTTCCCACGCACGTGTGGAACAAATACTCGCCGGCATGCGCTTTCAACATGCCTCCTTTTTCGACCGGTCTTGAATTGCCTTTCCTGCATCAGAGCACAATCGAACTTCGACAGGCCCAGCGCCTCGGCAACGTGATGGACTGCGCCATCGCCGACTTCCTTGATCATCTCGATTCTTGCGAGCAAGATCGGGCCAGTTTT
The DNA here is from genome assembly GCF_004168365.1 of Pseudolysobacter antarcticus. Taxonomy (GTDB): domain Bacteria; phylum Pseudomonadota; class Gammaproteobacteria; order Xanthomonadales; family Rhodanobacteraceae; genus Pseudolysobacter; species Pseudolysobacter antarcticus. The sequence goes on along the minus strand of NZ_CP035704.1, from coordinate 2,040,018 downwards.
TCTACAGCCTCGCTAGACGGCGGAGAAAGGTTATGACGTGCTTGTGGACAATCATTGGGGTCACGGACGTTGCTCGCAGTTTTGAGTGGTACCAATCGCTGCTCGGGTTGCTCGCGACGAAACCTGAGCATGACTATTTTGGGCAGATCATCAACTCGGATGGGGACGTCCTCGTCTGCTTGCATCAATGGGGCGCTCACGAGCATCCGTCCCTGGCCAGTCGGGATACTGCAGAGCCTGGAAACGGTCTGCTCCTGTTCTTTCGCGTAAATGATTTCGATCAGACGTTGTACCGAGCACGCGGCCTTGTCGCAGCGCTTGAGGAGGAGCCAAGCTTGAATCCCAATACCGGCGCGAAAGAATTCGCACTGCGCGATCCGGACGGCTACTACGTGATGGTCAGCGCGCTACCCGCGGTCTAACTCATTCAAACGTTGAGGGTGTAGAAAACCCTGTTGCCTTGGTTGATCGACAAAGCGGGCAAGAAGCGACGCTTTACAATCGAAAATCGGCACGGCAGTAGGATGGACGGATCGACGGAAATTGCCAAATATTTTGTCGTCGAAATTTTTCTACAACCTCGCTAGATGTGATGATAAAAGTTACTGTGCTTCTGACATTTGCCCTGGTCGCGTCGATCATCGGATGTTCTTCATTCGCCGCCGAGCAGCCGCTTGCATTCACTCCGAAAAATGGTTTCGGCGGTGAGAGTGAAGGAAATGGATCGCTGAAATTTTTCTTTGGCAAGCCCCGTCCGTTTCATGTTGAAAGCCACGGCAGCGAGCAGAGCGATGGAACATTTCGCCTTGAGCAAACGGTCACCTTTGAAGGAAAGCCGCCCGAGCATCGCATATGGATTCTTACCACGGTCAGCCCCGATCATTATTCTGCGACGCTGAGTGACGCTGCCGGCCCCGTTACTGGCTCCACATCTGGTGCTGACCTGTCGTTGCAATACCGGGTCAAAGGTCCGTTTGTCATGCATCAGGAGTTGCAGTTAAAGACGGATGGGAAAACCATCGACAACGTTGGCGTCATCACCTTGTTTGGCATTGCTGTTGGCCGCCTGCACGAGACAATCACGCGCAGAGAACCCGGCATCACAACGAAGAAATAATTCACGCAAAAGTCGCTTGGCGGACCGGCTTGATTCAGAAGTTGGGCATAGGACGGCATTTTCACTCAACGTTGGTTTCGAGAACGAGAAATCCATATGAGTTCAGTCTTTGAAAAACTAAACCTGAAGCAACATAACGAGATCGTGGTCATCAACGCGCCTGCGTCTTTCGAGGCCGAGCTGGCGACGCTAAAAGGTGTCACTCTGTTACGTGATCTCAAAAAAGCAAAAGCTGTGCGGTTTGCGTTGCTGTTCGCCACAAAGCAGACGGAGGTCGACAGCCTTTCCAAAACGCTGGTTGAAAAAGCCCGAGGCGATGCTGTGCTGTGGTTCGCTTATCCGAAGGGAGCGTCCAAAAAGTACACGTGCGATTTCAACCGCGACACTGGCTGGAACATCATGCGCAGCAGGGGATTCGATACGGTGCGCGCGGTTGCCATCGATGACGATTGGTCAGCGCTGCGTTTCCGGCGGGTCGAGTTCATCAAGGCCGCAGTGAAAAAACCTGCGGCGACATCGAGTTGATGAAAACGCCCGCGTCGAGAGTTCAGCGCGGACTTTTGTTGATCAAAAGTTTTACGGTGTTTCGAAGCCGTCAATAAAGATGGCGTCGAGATTCAGGCGGAACGCGCGGCGACCATGCGTGCAAGGAAGAATAACCGGCGGAAGCAGTCCACCGCGATTGGAAATTACGTACCAAATCCGTCGCCGAAAATTCGGTCGTCGTCGCCACTGATCGAGAACGCAAGATTGTATTGCGGTGTACCGCCGACGATATCAGTGCCGATGCGCAGCCAGTCCGGAGCAAGATTGGCGTTGCGGATCCATGCCTGCTGATCGCCGACGAACGGCGTACCCGGTGCAACGATCGGTTTCGCTGCCGAGAGCCAATAAAAATTACCGCTGCTGAGCCTGACTTTTGGCACGAAAAAATAATGGCCCGATGCCAACACGATCGGCGTTGCAAATATGACGTTGAATGTCCCCGCCTCAGCTGAGAGCGGACCTTCTCCTCCGGTAGTCTGATTGGGGAACGGATTGATGCCATTGAGCACCGAATTGCCAGCGACGAAACTGGTACTAACGACGCTGAATGTGAAATTGAGCGAGCTGTTGGCGCTGTCGCGCGATACAAAATCGACATCCGCAGGCGAGTTGACCCGCGTCGGCACATGCCCGGCCGGTGGATTGGTCGAGTCGAGTGGAAATACCCGATAGATTTCGACAATCACCTCGCTGATGCTTGCTGCCGATGCCGAACTGGGCAGCAAGCCGGTGAAGGTGGCGCCATGCAACGTCGTCTGCAACGGGAGCAGGAAATCGTCGGCCGCATCGATCGCGAGAAACCCCGCCGATGGTGCTCTCGATCCAGCAGCGAACTGACCATTTGGATTTCCCGTGCTAAAAACAAACGGTACTGCTTGCGCGGAACTACACAGCGTCATCCACAATCCAAACAAGATCGAAACGCGTTTCATGGAATGTCTCCACGTAGGCCGATGGACATTTTGATTCAGCGCGATTGGCAATATATCGGCTACCTCACATCAAACGATTGCAGCGTGACCGGCGTAGTTCCTTGCGGGCCAAACCGGATGCCGTCGTAGTTGATGCTCAGCGGCGGGGTGGCGTTGGTTCTATTGTTCAAATAGATCGCGACGCTGTTTGCTGTGGAAGGCAAGGTCAAGGTGTTTACCAGCAGCGTCCATGTGCCTGCGCTTGCCGGTGAAGCGGTTGTACCACCGACAATATTTCCACTGCTGCAATCGTTGGTGGTGTAGAACACCAGTCCAATCGCGGCACTTGCCAAACCGTTGAATTGGCCAGCGCCCACGCGCAACCAGCCGCCGTAGCCACACGCCCGCGGCGTAGCTGCCGGGCAAACACAGGGTGGAGTTGGCGTTGTAATTGGCGTTGCCGTTGGTCAAGAGCGCCGAGCCCGATCCAACTGTGCCGAGAATATTCTGCGTGGCATCAAAGCTGATGGAGGTGCTGCTTCCCGCCGAAGGCCAACTGCTCACGTTACCAGCGTTGAAATCCGGATCGGGAACGAGATTGGCGGCGAATGCAGCAGGCGCGATCAACGCCAATAAATTTGCGCAGAAAATGGAACAAACGCGAATCGAAACTGCCATGTAAAACTCCTTGACGAGGGGATGCTCGGGAATATCGCTAATCGCATTGTAGGGGTTATGCGTTGCGGTTTGTTGTTATCCGTTTCCGCGTTGTCGGACAACGCGCTTGCATCGGTTGGCGTGACGTCGTGGACGTGGCACGATCCACAGATTGCTTGCCGCGATACCCAGCACAGCGCAGCCATGACAACCGATGCATAAGAACATTAGCGCCGCAGTCGTTTATTTTGCTTTGGTAATGGCTGCCGGCTTCGCGCTCGGTATGCTGCGCTTGCCTTTGCTGGTTCCGCGCATCGGCGAGCGCTGGGCCGAGCTGACGGAAATGCCGATCATGGCGGCCGCGATATTCTTCTCCGCCGCTTACATACTGCGACGCTTCCCTGAAATCAACAAACCCGCAAACGCGCTGATCGTCGGATGGCTGGCGCTGACTCTGATGGTGTGCGCTGAGCTTGGCCTTGCTGTCACGCTGCAAAACCAGACCCTTGCGGAGTATGTAGCCAGCCGGGATAAAGTTTCCGGCACGGTTTACCTGGGCATGTTGATAGTGTTCGCACTGATGCCGTGGTTTCGCCTGCGGCCGCACAAGTAGCTCGACAATAGTGGATGGACATCCAGGTCGACCCAACGCCGGCGCTGCCACGCCATAAATCAGCCATCTTCGACGTCCGGGTGAATAACGGCTCGTTGATGGGTGTGTGGTGGCGAACAGAAGTCCGTGATTATTTGACCTTTACGACCTTGGTGCCGGCGATCAAGTCATGCAGGCAACGTCGGTTCTGGCGAAAAATAAATAGCATGTCGACAAGGGCGCACAGGCCTCCGGCAAACGGGATCATTGCCGCGATCCGAATGGGCAGATAGCGGAGCACGAGAATTTTCCCTAGCGTGAGAATCTGGTTGTCCATATCCACGATGCGGATACCGACAATCCGCTTTCCGATCGTTTGACCGTCTTTTTTCAGGTAGTAGCCGTTGAGCAGGATAAATCCAATAAAGCCGAGCACTACGGTGCCAGCGGTCAAATGCCATGGTGCTTGATGTCCTTGGCGAAGGTAGTCGTACGTTCCCAGCAAAAACATGATTGGCAAGGCGTATACCAAACCGATCAGACCATCGAGCAGCGCGGCTCCCAACCGCTGCAACCGATCGGCCAGCTCGACATCCACTACCGAATCATCGGTCAGTTTTGCACTGGGCGCCTGGTAGGGATTTACTTCCATGGTCTTGGTTAACCTCGAATGTCGGATGCAAAAAAACCATCTCAGCGGAGATGCGTTTTGCCGAATCATAACAATCTCCGGCACGATTGAGGTTGCCGAAATTTCAACCCGCAACAGAGAAATCGCCACCGAACGCGTCGCGTTGGCAGCGTGCTAACGAAACGCTCAAGTTACGCTCAAGTATCAACACACTACCTGTCTTATGGTGCGGCCTGACCCACCACACAGATTCGACAGGAGCGTTTTATGAGCATCGCAGCCACCTTGACCAGCGCACGACGCAAACCACTGGCGATATGCATCGCAGCGTTGTTTGCATTGTCGGCGACACCGGCAATCGCGAATACGATCAACGTCAGCAATTGCGCCGATAACGGTGCTGGCAGTTTGCGCTCGGCGATCGCCAGCGCGATCAGCGGCGACACGATCAACATGACGGGGCTGGTATGCAGTTCGATTTCGCTGACGACTGGTGCAATCCATATTCTGCAGAGCGACCTGACTGTGACCGGGCCGACCAACAATATTGTGATCGATCACTTTTACGCGAGCCCGAGCGATCGCATCCTTGTGCACAACGGTGCGGGCACATTGACCCTCAACAATCTGGACATCAGACATGGTTACGCCTCCACGACGAACGGCACCATTCTCGGTGGCTGCATTTACTCCGCAGGCACCGTGGCCCTGACCAATTCACGCGTCACAAGTTGTCGCGTCGGTGCGACTGGCTCATCAAGCAACAAAACCAAGGGGGGCGGCATTTTCGCGAAGAAGGACATCAAGTTGAGCAATAGCCAGGTGTCTTTCAATACCGCCTATGCCAATCCGGGCTTCAGTTACGGCGGTGGCGCGTTTTCGGATGGCACGTTCGAGGCGGATAGCAGCATTGTCACCTACAACATTGCCCAAGGTAGCGACGTGGTCGGGCCGCGCGGTTATGGCGGTGGTCTGTTCTTGCGCCAAGGTTCGACAATTTCTGGCTCGACCATTTCCAACAACTACGCCAACGCCAACGCGGGCGGCATCCTGTTCCTCAACAATGCTATCAATACGATCAGCAACAGCACCATCTCGAATAATTCGGCGGGTGGCGGCGCTGGCGGAATACTCGCAGTCGATGGGAGTTTGTATCTCAATCAAACCACTGTGGCCTTCAACATCGACAATGGTGGCCAGCTCGCCGGCAAACAGCTTTCGGCCGGTGTCACTGCCTTGGCATTGAGCGAGCAGGTTTCCGTGCACCTGCAAAGCGCCTTGATCTCGAACAATACGAGGAACAGCACATCCCCGCCCATGCCCACCGACTTTGCTGCCATCGATGGCAGCACCCCGCTCGAGATAGTCACCGTGACCGGTGCCAAAAATTTGATTTACAGCCACGTCGGCAACGTGCCTAACGACACCATCAGTGCCTGCCCGTTGCTCGGTCCACTGAAAAACAATGGCGGCCCGACCCGAACGCACGCGTTGCTGAGTCGCAGTCCGGCAATCGACCAGGGCAGCGCGTCGCAAAGCTTCGATCAGCGCGGTTCGCCGTTCGTGCGACAGTCCAACAGCGTCGCAGATATCGGCGCTTATGAGGTGCAGAAGAACGACGTGATATTTAATACGACATTTGAAAACTGCCCCTGACGAATCTCTACAAAACATCTCAGCTTCATAGACTTGAGCAATACTAACGATCCGCTCAAGTTGCGCTCAAGTATGAGCGTGCGTCCTGCCTTATGGTGCCGTCCCTACACCGTGCGCACCCGACAGGAGAACTTGATGAGAAACGAAAATACATTACCGGTATCGCAGCGCAAGCCGCTGGCGATTTGTATCGCGGCGTTGTTCGCCCTAGCCGCGCCACCTGCGATAGCCAATATTGTGCCCGTGAGTAATTGCGCTGACAGCGGCGCGGGCAGTTTGCGTTCGGCAATTGCCAGCGCCGTGACTGGCGATACCGTGAGCATGATTGGTCTGGCGTGCAGTTCGATTTCGCTGACAACCGGTGCGATCCACATTCTGCAGAGTGATCTTACCGTCACCGCTCCTTCCAGCAAGGTGACGATCGATCATTTCTACACCGCCCCGAGCGATCGTATCCTAGTGCACAACGGCGCCGGCAATTTGATCCTCAATAATCTCAACGTAACCCACGGTTATGCGTCCGGCAGCAATGGCGCCGTCAATGGCGGATGTATTTATTCCGCCGGCACCCTGACGCTGAACAGCTCCCGTGTTACCAGCTGCCGCGTTGCTGTTGTCGCCGGCACGGTTAACGACCACGCCCAAGGCGGCGGGGTATTTTCAAAGAAAGGTTTGAATCTCAATAACAGTCAACTTTCGTTCAATACCGCGTATGCGAATCCGGGGCGAAGTTATGGCGGCGGTGCTTACTCTGTAGGATTTTTCAACGCCACCGACAGCACCGTGAGCTACAACGTCTCACAGGCAACGGTGCCCGGGGCTACGCGCGGTTATGCTGGCGGTCTTCTCCTCAGTGGCGGCTCGACCATAACCGGATCGACGATCGCAAAAAACGTTGCCAATAGTGCCGGCGGCGGCGTTTTGATTCCCGGCAATACCGCCAACTACTTCACCAACAGCACAATCTCGGGCAACACAGCCGAAAACAGTGTAGGCGGACTGCTGGGGCTAAACGGTGGTATCTACCTGGAACACACGACGATCGCGTTCAATACCGATGGCGGTGCCACATTTTCGGGCAAACAGCTCAGTGCAGGCTTTACCGCATATGCGCACAACAATTTGATCGATCTTGGATTGACTGCCACGATCATATCCAACAATACATCGAACGCTGCGCCTTCCGATTTCCGTGCGGTCAACGGCAATACACCGGCCAAGGTGGTCAACGTCAGCGGCGCGAACAATTTGATCTACAACTCGGTCGGACCCATTCCGTCAGGCACGATCAATGGATGTCCCTTGCTTGGTGCTCTGAAAAATAATGGCGGCCCGACGTGGACCCACGCGTTGATGAGCCACAGTCCTGCGATCGACCAACGCAGCGCGTCGCTAAGTTTCGATCAACGCGGTTCGCCGTTCGTCCGAATGTCCAATGGCACCGCGGACATCGGTGCATTCGAAGTTCAGCAAAACGACACAATATTTACTACCGAGTTTGAGGGCTGTCCATAACGCCAACTCAAAACATTGGCAAAAATCAGAGCGCTGATGCGTTCCATGGCACCGAGGCCGCAGGCTCCACCCTGCGGCCTTGCCACGCCGCTTTGATCGATGGCGAATGCGTATTGATCGATAGTGACACTGTTGATCTTTCAGCCGTCGGCCAACGGTGCTGCCGCGGAGCAACCAGCATGAATCGCCAGCGCGACTTTTTGGCGAAAGGCGACATGGATGAGTTTTGTAAATTTTCGTAACGTAATATGATTGTGAAACTTACGTTACGAAGGCGTTGCATTGGGGAATGCGGTCAGTCGCCAAGGGTGCGGATTTTTCTTCCAGCCCACGCTCCTGATCAGCATGCACGCCACGTCTGCGGATTTTGCTTACCGTCCAGCAAGGGAGTGTTTTATGTCCAAGTCAAACCGTGTTGCCCGTGTTTCCGCCGTACATTCCACCATTCGTTTGCGTCGTTGCCTGATCGCCAGCGCGATTCTGTTGACCTGCAATGCCTGGGCGCTCGAAGCCGCCGACGAGCAGGCAAAATCGACTACCGGCAGTACCGAACTCGAAAGCGTCACTGTGCTCGGTTCACGCGCCAAAGGCCACACCGAAGCAGACACACCCGCGCCGGTCGATGTGATTCGTGCCGATGTCATCCAGTCAGTCGGCTCGTTCGAGATCGGGCGAATTCTGCAAACGCTCGAACCCTCGGCAAATTTTTCCACGACGTTTTTGAGCGACGGTCAGGATGCAATCCGCCCCGCCACATTGCGCGGACTAGGCCCCGATCAGGTGCTCGTGCTGATCAATGGCAAACGCCAGCATCAGCAGGCGCTCGTGAATACCGATGTCGCCGTCGGCCTCGGCTCAGCTGGCACCGATCTGAATGTGATCCCGGTATCTGCGATCGAGCGCATCGAAGTGCTGCGTGATGGCGCCGCCGCGCAATACGGTTCGGATGCGATTGCCGGCGTGATCAATATCGTGCTGAAAAAACAGACCAAGGAAACCCAGGTTTTCTTCGAAGGCGGCAAGACGTCAAAGGGTGATGGCGGCGTGCTCGGCGCCGGCCTCAATACCGGTTTTGCATTCGGCGATGGCGGCTACACCAATGTCACCTTGGAGTGGCACGACCGCGAGGCAACCAACCGCGCCGGCCCGGATTACGCCGATACCAATCCGCCGCGCAAGACGCTGTTCCTCGGCGATCCCGCAGTAAAAGAAGCCTACCTGTGGTTGAACGGCGGCCTGCCAATCGGCCCGGGCGAGTTGTACTGGTTCGGCGGTGCATCACAGCGCGAAGGCGAAGGTCACGGATTTTTCCGCGCCGCTGGCGATCCTCGCGCCGTGGCGGCAGTTTATCCGGACGGTTTCACGCCGCAGAACCTCACCACCATCCGCGACCGGACCGCCGCTGTGGGTTATCGCGGCAAGTTCGGCAACGAATGGGAATACGACACGAGCCTGATCTACGGCCGCTCCGCCTTTAATTACCACGAAGGCAATACCATCAACGTGAGTTATTGGTACGAGCCAAAACCCGGCGGCGGTATCTACGCTGAATCGCCGAATTATTTCTACGCCGGCTCGCTGGAAAACAAGGAACGCACCTTCAATCTGGATTTCCACGGACCGTGGAATTGGGGTCTGTTCAGCAGCCCGCTTTATCTGGCCACGGGCTTTGAATATCGCCGCGACGAATTCCGCATCATCGCCGGCGAGCCGGGTTCGTATCAATATGGCCGCACCAATAATCCGAACATTCCGATCCTCGCCAGCGATGGCAGCTTGGCACCTCCGGGCAGTCAGGGATATCCGGGCTTCTCACCGGAAACGGCGGTGGATGCGGGCCGACATAACGAAGCCGTGTATCTGGATGCGGAACAAACCATTGCCGACAAACTGCTGATCGGCGGCGCGGCGCGTTACGAAAAATATTCCGACTTCGGCAATACCACTACCGGAAAACTGACGGGTCGTTATGATTTCACCGATACGTTCGCGATCCGCAGCACCCTCTCGACCGGCTTTCGCGCACCCGGTGTGCAGCAGGAAAACTACAGCCAGATATCGACTACGTTCAACACCGAAGGTGTGCTGGTCGACACGCTGATTCCACGCCAGCAAAGTGCAGTGACGCAAGCGCTCGGCATCGCACCGTTGAAGCAGGAAGAATCGAAAAATGCCAGTTTCGGCGTGGTGATGAAGCCGCTCGAAAATCTTTCTGTCACGCTGGATTATTACCGCATCGACATCAAGAACCGCATCGTGTTTTCCGGCCTGGTCACGCCGGAAGATCCGTCCGCCTGTGCCACGGCGGCAGGTTGTCCGATCCGCACCGCGCTGGCGCCGTATCCTTCGGTGGGTCAGGCCGCATTTTTTACCAACGCGGTGAATACCTCGACCAAGGGTATCGATCTGGTCGCTGATTACACGTTCACTCTCGACAACAGCGCCAAGCTCGATTTCGGCGTGGCCAGCAACTACGGCACGACGCGTGTGACCAAGCGCAATACCTCGTCGAATATTCTGTCGCCAGACGTGATCTTCGACGCGACTCAGGTGACCTTGATCGAACGCGGCCAACCGCATCTGCATCACGTGTTGTCGAGCTCGGTGAATTACGACAAATGGTTCGCCAGCCTGCGCTTCAATTATTTCGGTTCGGTGCAAGGCCAATCCTACACGCCGGGCGAAATTCAGACATGGCGTGGCAAGTGGCTGACCGATCTCGACCTGCGTTATTCGATCACGCCAAAGATGAGCATCAGCATCGGCGCGAACAACGCATTCAACGTGCAGCCGGATCGCTGGACTGTGCCGCAGGCGCTGACCGACTGGGTGCCGTACGGTTTTACGCGCTGTTATGAAACCTGCCCGTTCGGTTTGAACGGCGCGTATTACTACACGCGTTTCGACTTCGCGTTCTAAGCGGATCGCTGCGCTTGTCCCATCATCCCGGCCTGCGCCGGGATGATGGTTTCTGCAATACGCGAGGATCGGTCAAGGGCTGATCTGCATGATTGATAAATCCGCAGCAGCCTGAAACGAATCGCCGGCCGATGCGATCGTCACGCGACTGGTAATCACGTCCCCTGCCGCGAGGGTAAGCAGTTGCACGCTGGTGACTTCTCCGAAATTGGTCGGAACGTTCATGGTCAGCAACAAAGCAATATTTACATTGACCATCGGGAATGTCTTGATGTCGATGACAACGCCATTTCGCACGAGGTCGAACGTATTAAAAACACCCGCCCCGTAGCTAAAGGTGAAGGCAGTGGGATGGGTAAGCTGCACCGTTTCGTGGATCAGATAGTTCCCGCTAACAGGTACGATGAAGCCTCCCGAGAATGCATTGAAATTTGCATTCGAGATCCCGCTGAGAGGAATAACTGACCAGTTGGCAAGAGTCGTGGCGCCACCCGTGCCAAATATCGTGGTGGCAGGGACAGCGAGAATGTGGGCGGATAACACGTTGCCGGAAAGCGCGCCGGTTCCGCCAGTTGTTCCGGTAGCACCCGTTGAACCGGTAGCTCCGGTAAAACCTGCGGCCCCAGTAAAACCGGCTGCTCCCGTTATGCCAGTTACGCCGGTTGCCCCGGTAGCACCTGTTGGGCCGGTCGCGCCAGTGGCTCCAGTAAAACCAGCAACCCCAGTAAAACCAGTTGCTCCCGTTATGCCGGTTACGCCTGTTGTTCCGGTAGCACCTGCTGAACCAGTCGCGCCGGTCGAACCGGTAGCGCCTGTAAAACCTGCGGCTCCGGTAACACCCGTCAAACCTTGCTGCCCGGTCGAACCGGTCGAACCTGTCGCGCCCGTCGCACCCGTGAGACCCATCGGCCCATTGTTGCCGGTGGCTCCGGTGGCACCCGCCGAACCGTTTGATCCCGTAGGTCCGGTTGTGCCAGTAATGCCCGGCGCACCTGTCGAACCTGTGCCTCCGGTAACGCCAGTTGCGCCGATATTCCCCTGCGCCCCCGTTGCGCCCGCAAATCCGGTCGCGCCCGTTGCGCCGGTCGCACCAGCCACTCCGGTAGCACCGACAATGGCGCCCGGTGCACATGGGCCAAGTTGGCCAGTGATGATGCTGAAACAAACTGGCGTATTCTGCTGCGCGGCAATCGACAGTTGCCGGATCACGACATTGCCGTTCGTATCGATCGCGAACCACGCGTTACTGGCCGCATCCTGCACCAGAAAACCGCCGCCGGTCGGCGCGGTCACGGTCACGTTCTGGGCAAAGACCGAGGCGGAAATCAGCCCCAGCGCATTGGCGATGGTCACGGTGAAGAGCGAGTGGCTCAGGCAGCGTGGCGGCATAAAGAAATCCCCTGATAGTTCGATCACAGCGTACTGGGAAATACGATACCGACTTGACGCGGTATCCCCGGCCAAGGATCATCTGCGTTTAGTCGTTGCCGCACAAGCACGCGCGCACTTTGCCGATGTAAACGCCTGCGCCGGAGTCGCTGGCAGGCTCGGCATCGGCACGACGCAACTGCTAAGCTCAGCGCCCCATCAAGCAAAAGAACCGGCATGAGCACAGGGACGTTTTTCTGGCACGATTACGAAACCTTCGGCGCCGATCCGCGCCGCGATCGGCCCTCGCAATTCGCTGGCGTTCGCACCACGCTCGATCTCGAACTGATCGGCGAGCCGTTGCAGTTGTATTGCCAGCCGCCACGCGATGTATTGCCGCACCCCGAAGCCTGTTTGCTGACCGGCATCACGCCGCAGATTGCCGCGCGCGAAGGCGTGCTCGAAGCCGAATTTGCCGCGCAAATTCACGAGGCTCTGGCCGAGCCTGGCACGTGTGGCGTCGGCTACAACTCGCTGCGCTTCGACGACGAAGTCACGCGACATTTGTTGTATCGAAATTTCCACGATCCGTATGCGCGCGAATGGGAACACGGCAATTCGCGCTGGGATCTGATCGACCTGCTGCGGTTGTGTTACGCGCTGCGTCCGGATGGCGTGCAATGGCCACTGCGCGATGACGGCGTACCGAGTTTTCGGCTCGGCGATTTGACCGCGGCAAATCATCTCGCGCATGCGAATGCGCACGATGCTTTGTCCGACGTGCACGCGACGATCGCGCTCGCGCGGCTGATCCGCGTGCGCCAGCCGCGGCTGTTCAATTACTTTTTCGAACTGCGGCGCAAACAAAAGATATTCGGCCTGCTCGACTATGCGCATATGACGCCGCTGCTGCACGCCTCATCGCGTTATCCGGCGACACGCGGTTGCCTGGCGATGATCGCACCGCTGAGTGCACATCCGACCCAGCCGAACGGCGTGATCGTGATCGATCTCGACAGCGATCCAACCGATCTGATCGAACTCGATGCCGAGGATATTGCCGATCGTGTATTCACGCCGCGCGCTGACTTGCCCGAAGACGTGGCGCGTATTCCGCTGAAAACCGTGCACGCGAATCGTTCACCCGCACTCGCGCCGTTGTCGGCGCTGAACGGTGTTGATCTCGCACGCATTCAACTCGATCTCGAACGCTGCCAGCGCCATCTGGCAATGTTGCGTGAGGCCGATGGCATCGCCGAAAAAGTGCGCAAGGTTTTTGCGGCGGCAACACCATTCGATGCCGCGGCCGATCCCGAGCTTGCGCTGTATGCAGGATTTCCGAACGATGCCGACAAACGAATGATGCGCGAGGTGCGGCATTTGTCGCCGCAGTTGCTCGCGACAAATGCCCCGGTGTTTCGTGATGCCCGTTATGTCGAGCTGCTGTTTCGCTACCGCGCGCGCAATTTCCCAGACACCCTCGACCCGGCCGAGCGCAAGCGCTGGCACGCGTTTCGTAAGACCCGCCTGACTACACAATCGCCCGGCACAACGCTGACGCTGGACGATTATTTTGCGATCATCGCGACACATCGCGAAAATGCCGACTTGCCATCATCGCAACATGCTGTGCTCGATGCGCTGGAAGCATGGGGCCATGAATTATCACGAGAGATCACATGAGTTCGACTGCTTATTTCGACAAAAAAAGTCTGCGTTTCCTGCACGATCTGGCACTCAACAATGACCGTGTCTGGTTCGCCGAAAACAAACAGCGCTACGAAGAAACCGTGCGCCAACCGTATCTGCGGCTGATTGCTGACATGGTCGAGCCACTGGCAAAAATCAGCCCGCATTTTCGCGCCGATCCACGCACGCAAGGTGGCTCGTTGTTTCGCATCTATCGCGACACTCGTTTCGCCGGCGACAAGCGACCGTACAAGACTCACGCCGGCGCGCGTTTTTTCCACGAGCGCCATCGTGAAGTCGCCGCGCCGTCGTTCTATCTGCACATCGAACCGAGCGCGTGTTTTGTCGCCGGCGGTTTGTGGCATCCGGAATCGGCCACACTGAAACGCATTCGCGAATTTCTGGTCGAGAATCCGAGCACGTGGAAAAAAGCCGTGCACAACAAAATTTTTGCACAACGTTTTGGTCTCGGCGGCGAATCCTTGACGCGTCCGCCGCGCGGTTATCCGGTCGATCACGAACTCATCGAAGACATCAAGCGCAAGGACTTCATTGCCGCCGAAGCCTTCAGCGATAAAGTCGCGTGCTCGACCGAGCTGCGCGATGTTGTCGTCGCCGGCTGCAAAGGCCTGGCACCGATGATCGATTATCTGTGTGCCGCGCTCGATCTGGAATTTTGATCGACGGTTCGGTGCGCTACAAATCGAAGCCGTCGCCGAACACATAATCGCAAAACGTGTACCACGGCATCACGCCGGTCGCCGCATCCCACGCCGCACTCTGGACGTAGGCTGCAGAGAGAAAATCATTCGGACACAACGACGATCCTGGCGCGAGCAACGAACTTGGATTCGGCGGCGCGGGAACTGTGCCGGTCAAATGATTGCGACCGACATAGAAATATTGCATCGCGCTTAAATTGGTCAGATCAGGAATCGGCCCGCTCAACTGATTGTTTTCGAAATTCACGTAGTTGAGATACGGTGAACCAGAGAGCACCGGAATCGGGCCGCCGAGATGGTTGTCGGCCGTGTCCAGATAGGTCAATTGGCTCAATCCATCCAACGCTGGAATCGAGCCCGTGAGCTGATTGACGAACACATAAAAATACCTGAGCTGGGCCAATCCGGTGAGCGGCGGAATGGTGCCGGTGAGCTGATTATTATTGACGACAAAAACACTTAGGTTGCGCAAACCCGTACCTGATACCGGCACGGCCAGTAACGGAATCGATCCACTCAACTGGTTGTAGGAAACATCGAAAAACGAAAGGTCCGGCAAACCAGTGACGATCGCGGGAATGGCGCCGGTCAGATGATTCGAATGAACGTCGAATGTGCTGAGGCCGGCCAGATTATCCAACGCATCGACCAACGCCGGGATCGTGCCGCTGAGCTGATTGCTCGAGGCGATGAACGTAGTGAGGTTTTGCAGTCCGCCGAGCGCAGGAATCGATCCGGTCAATGCATTGTTCGAAACGTTGATCACACTCAGCGCAGCCAGCCCGCTCAATGCCGGAATAGTGCCACTCAGCAGATTACTCGCAGCATCGAAAACCGTCAGGTTCGACAAGCCGCTCAGCGCGGGAATCGATCCACTGAATTGATTGCAGCCGATCTGCATCTGCTGCAGGGAAGTGATCGTGTTGAAGCTCGGAATCGCGCCGGTCACCAGATTGCGATTCGGATTGAGACAATCGCCCGACTGGCCGATGTTGAATTGTTGCAAATGAGTGAGATCGCCGAGATTGCTCGGCAGCGTGCCGCTGAGCAAATTGTTTTCCAGATTTATCGTGATCACATGCGGTGTCGCGACGCTGTCGCAAATCACGCCAAACCAGTTGCATTCGGTGCCGGCCGCGCCTTGCCAGCCGCTATGATCAATCCAGCTCGCGCCATTGCCATTGTTGTAAATCGCGAGCAAAACACTGCGCTCGGAAGTGGGGATATTGGCGGCGCGGGCGGGCATTGCGAGCAACGCAGAAAACAGCGCGAGGAATGCGCAGAAAAGACGATACATGGCTTTACCTTTCGGATTCGCGCACCTGCTAGTTTGCAGCAAGCGCGCAGTGGCCCCCTGATCGCATTCGTCTGCACCTTAGCACGACGATCAATTCATCTTCCAGCGCAAAAAATCGCAGTTCGCGCAGCCGCCGCAAGTGTCGCTAGCGAGGTGTTTATCAACTACCCGTTATGGCACGATGCAAACATGCAAAAACATTCCGTCCCCGCCGGCCGTCTGGCCGGTTTTTATTTCACCTACTACGCCGCGCTCGGCGCGTTCCTGCCGTTCTGGAGTCTGTTCCTCAAGCAACGCGGCCAGAGTGCGGCGGCGATCAGTGTGCTGATCAGCCTGTGGTACGCCACGCGCATCGTCGCACCGAATACCTGGAGCTGGCTGGCCGCGCGCTCACCACGACCGATTCGCTGGCTACGGTTTGGTGCGGCTGCGGCACTGGCGAGTTTCGCGATTTTTCTGTTGCCGCTTGAGTTCGGCGGACTGTTCGTCGCGATGTGCGTTTTCTGTTTCTGCTACAACGCGATCATGCCGCAGTTCGAGTCGTTGACGTTGTCGCACTTAGGCAAACGCAGCGAAAATTACGGACCGATTCGCGCCTGGGGATCGATCGGTTTTGTGCTGGTCGTGAGTACCTTCGGAATGCTGTTCGATCATCTTTCGCTGGCCTGGTTGCCGCTGCTGATGTTGCCGTTGTTTGCAGCGATCTTTGTCAGCACGATATTCAATAATTATGCCGCCGACTATCACATCGAAAACGATGATCATCACGATTTTGGCGCCCGTCTGAAGCAGCGCGAAGTACTGGTATTTTTTGTGGTCGCGCTGCTGATGTCGGTGTCGTTCGGACCGTATTACACGTTTTTTTCGTTGTACCTCGAAGAGAACGGTTATCACCCATCGGCGCTCGGCACGTATTGGGATATCGGCATACTCGCCGAGATCGCCGTGTTCTATTTCTCGGCACGAATCTTCGCGCGATTTGATCCGGTGCGCGTGTTGCAATTCTCGCTGGCGCTGGCTGCTTTGCGCTGGATCGTCACCGCATTTTTCCCGCAAAACCTGTGGCTCATGACGCTCGCGCAACTGACGCACGCAATCACGTTTGCCGCCTCTTTCGCGGCGTGCATAATTTTGCTCGCACGTTATTTTCCGGGCCGGCTCAACGGCCATGCGCAAGGTGTGTTCTACGGTTTCAGCTCGGGCATCGGCGGCGTGCTCGGCGCGCTGCTCGCAGGACAAGCATGGCGCATCGGTGGTGGCCAGCTCGCATTTTTGTTCGGCGCGGCAGCGAGTGCGGTGGCGTTTATCGTCGCGATGATCGGCATGCCAACAACGCGAAACTCGAAGTCTTCGCTGCTCTGAAAGCCGAGAAAAATTCGCGCTCAATCAAGTCCAGCGCAAAAAATCCATCGTGTAATTTTGCTCGAAGCTCAGTGCATTTGCGTTTGAGTCCCAGCGCGTTTGATGAAAAAAAATCGACCAAGCGCGCTAGAAAATTCTCTGCCGTGGACACGTCCGCGAATTCTCTTATGAAAGAAATCATCGCAGTCCCGGTCTGCTGAGACTGTCATCAGCGGCAAAGCCACTCGATGTTTTTTTCAGATGCCGGAAACCACATGCGCACTCGAAATAGCAGACTCAAGAACACCGCAACAGTACAGACCGACGCAGCATCGCCATCAATGCTGCCGGGTCAGAATGTGCTCGTGCTGCAAGGCGGTGGTGCGCTTGGCGCCTACCAGATCGGCGTGTATCAGGCGATGCACGAAGCCGGTATCGAACCGGATTGGGTGATCGGTACTTCCATCGGCGCGATCAATGCCGCGATCATCGCCGGCAATGCACCCGATAAGCGCTTGGAACGCCTGCACGAGTTCTGGGATCGCGTCGAACACAGCGGTCAACATGCGGCGTGGGGATCATTCGGCAACCTGTTCTCGAACTGGTTCGCGGTGACGCGCGGTATCGAATCTTTTTTCGTACCACGACCGGCCGCATGGATTTCGCCGCACACCGCGCACGGTGTCGAAAAGGCATCCTACTATTCAACCGCACCGCTGCTGAAAACTTTGACCGAGCTGATCGATGTGGATCGCCTCAACGCCAACGCGCCACGCCTGACCGTCGGCGCGGTCAACGTACGCAGCGGCGAGATGCGCTATTTCGACAGCCGCGATACACGCCTGGATCTCAATCACATCATGGCCTCGGGCGCTTTGCCTCCGGCATTTGCGGCGGTGCGCATCGATGGCGATCCCTACTGGGACGGCGGCATTTATTCGAATACGCCGATCGAGGCGGTACTCGATGACAGGCCGCGTCGTGATTCAGTGATTTTTACCGTGAATGTGTGGCAGCCGCACGGCGCGGAACCCAACTCGATCTTGCAAGTGATGGGCCGACAGAAAGATATCCAGTTCGCCAGTCGCGCCGATAGCCATATCGCGCGTCAGAAACAGATTCATCGTCTGCGCCATGTGATTCGCGAGCTCGCCAAAAAGATGCCCGACAAAATGCAGAATTCGCCCGAAGTGAAGGAACTTGCGGGCTGGGGCTGTGGCACAACCATGCATGTGGTGCGTTTGCTGGCACCCGCGTTAGCCGATGAGGATCACACCAAGGATATCGACTTCAGCCCTGCCGGCATTCGGGCACGGCGCGAAGCCGGTTATGCCGAAACGCGACGCATCATCGAAGCGGCGCCATGGACAGCACCAGTCGATCCGATTGAAGGCATGGTGGTGCACGAGCATCATTGACCCAACAATATCGTCGCGGATTTTCCTGCAATGGATTTTTCTTACGCAACAAGCGACGCGAGATGTGACGCAATCGTACTGCACCGGTGCACGCACAATCTGCACAGCTTTTTTTTCCGTTATGCACGACCGGCACTAGATGCCATTGGCCCGAGCAGACTTCATGGAAATCGCGATTTTCACTGTGACGTTCTTCGTTGCCGCACTGCTCGCGGGCATCATGGGTTTTGCCGTGCAGCGTGGCGCAACATGCACGGTTGCCGCGCTCGAACAACTTGTCGTTGAGGGTCGCTGGCAACGTTTCTTGAGCATCCTTGAGGCATCGCTCTGGGTGATGGTCGGTTTATTTTTTGCGCACGCCATTGGCTTGTCGATGACATTACCGCCCGGTTATCGCAGTGGTGCATTTACCATTGCCGGTGGTGCGGTGCTGGGTTTGGGCGCGTTCGTCAATCGCGGCTGCGTATTCGGTTCGATCGCGCGGTTAGGTTCTGGCGAGTGGGATTATGTTGCTACACCCATCGGTTTTTTCGCCGGTTGTCTGCTGGCGCACGCCTTGGCCGTTGATCATTCCGCCGACAGCGTCGCATTTGTTGTGCCGGAATCGCGAGTGTCGGCGTTGATCGCTGTGCTGCTGGTTTTTGGCCTCGGCTGGCGCGTGGTATTGGCTTTGATGAAGCGCGAAGAACATCACCGCAGTTCGTTGCGCGCACATTTGCACCATGCGATGACACGACGCGTGTGGGAACCAGGTGCGGCCACCGTCGTTATCGGCATTGCATTCGTTGGTCTGTTCCTGCTGGTCGGCGCGTGGGCTTATACCGACGTGCTCGCGGAGCTCGCGCGCGGCTCACGCATGAGCGTGCTCGCACGTATCGTACTTCTCGTGGCACTTTTTCTCGGCGCGTTTTTGGGCGGCTGGAGTGCCGGTCTGTTCCGCCATGTCGCTTTCCATCCGCTGGGTTTGCTACGTTGTTTCAGCGGCGGCGTTTTGATGGGTCTGGGTGGCGGGCTGATACCTGGCGGCAACGATGGTTTGTTGCTGATCGGCATGCCGCTGTTGTGGCCTTACGCATGGACAGCATTCGCGGCGATGGTCGTGACCATCCTGATCGCAATGCGAATCCAGAAATCGTTCGCTAGATAGTCCCGAATAAAACTCAATCTCGCGCAAAAAAATTTGCAACGACATCGTACCCACAGCCTCACCAGCGAGAAACAGCATGCAGAAAAAACAGCGCATCGTGATCATCGGTGGCGGCTTTGGCGGCGCGGCGCTGACGCGCGCTCTGCAAAAACGCGCCGACCGTTTCGATGTCACATTGCTATCCGAGGAAAGTTATACAACCTTCAATCCGATGCTAGCCGAGGTCGTCGGCGCCACGGTATTTCCCGAACACGTGATTGCACCATTGCGCGAAACCGTCGGCAAAGCGCGCTTTGTCATGGCGCGCGTCATCGGCATCGATTTCACCGCCAAGCGCGTGCACTGCGCCACGCTCAAGGGCGACACGCATCTGGACTACGATCAGATCGTGCTCGCCTACGGCAACCGCGCGCGGATCGATCTGATCCCCGGTATGTCCGAGCATGCGCTGGTGTTGAAAACCATCGGCGACGCCATGCATATCCGCAATCTCATCCTGCGCCAGCTCGCCCGCATCGAACTCGAAACAGACGATAGCCTGCGTCAGCGCCTCGGCCATTTTGTCGTTATCGGCGGCGGTTTCTCGGGCGTTGAAACAGCCGGCGCGATCATGGACTGCGTGCGCGGCATCAACCATTATTATCCGCGAGTGGGAGGGCATGAATTGCAGGTCACCCTGCTGCACGCTCTGGATAACCTGCTGCCGGAATTACCAGCGGCCCTCGGTCGTGCGGCATTACGCTCACTACTCGCGCGCGGCGTGCAAGTGATGACCAACACCAGCGCGGTCGAAATCAGTGCGAACCACGTGAGTCTGGATCGAGGCGGCACGCTGGATTGCGCGACCACGATCTGCACCGTCGGTACGCAGGCCAACGCGCTTACCGCGCGCCTAGCCGGCATTCGTTGCGAACGCGGGCGTATCGTCTGCGCGCGCGATCTTGCCATTCTCGGCGTTGATGCAGCCTGGGCCATCGGCGATTGCGCGCTGATCGTCAACCACGCGAACAAGAGCGACAGCACCGAATACGCACCGTCCACCGCGCAGTTCGCCGTCGCGCAGGCACATCGGCTTGCAGCGAATCTCATCGCACGGTCGTTTGGTCGCCCGACGCATGCGTTTGCCTACCGTTCGCGCGGAATGATGGCGACGGTTGGCCACCTCAAAGGTGTCGCACAGATTTACGGCATGCACTTCAGCGGATTCATCGCGTGGCTGATCTGGCGCGCTTATTACCTGTCGCAGATGCCGACCTTCGGACGCAAGCTGCGCATCTGGGTCGAGTGGTCGTGGGGCATGTTTTTCAGGCCTGACATCACGCATTTCCGCTTCACGCGCAGTCACGAATTCCTGCAGCAGGACGATGAGCTAGAATGAGGCGGCGCGACCGATATCGTGCGTGCGATCGCGAGTAAAAAACGATCGGCAGCAGAGCCCTCGCCATCAGCGCAGAAAATGAACTCACGCTTGCGCGAAACCAAACGCAAGCACATCACGGATGTCATCGGTGTCACTCATGCACATCAGCAAACGTTCGATGCCGAGCGCAACACCAGCGCATTCCGGCATGCCGCTCGCCAGCGCCGCGAGCAGGTTTTCATCCAGCGGAATCACGTGGTCACCACGCGCAATACGCCGCGTATTATCGGCCTCGAAGCGCGCGCGCTGTTCGTTCGCATCGGTGAGTTCGTGATAACCGTTGGCCAGCTCGTGTCGGCCGAGATAAACCTCGAAACGCTCAGCGACCGGCACATCGCCGACGCGGATTTTTGCGAGCGCACATTGGCTAGCCGGATAGTCGTACAGCAACAACAACTGATCGTGCGGCAGGTGTGGCTGGATCAAATGCGTCAGCAATAAATCCAGCCAGTCGTCGCGCGTGAGTCCGTGCGGATCGATCCGAAACTCCTGCAGCGGCTGTTTTAATTGCTCCAGCGATGCGTGATGCGCATCGATGCCTAATTCCTGTTGAAAAATTTGGGCGTAACTGCGCTCGATCAAGGCGGCTTTTTTTCCGACCAGCGAGAGCGCGTGAGCGATCAGCTCGGTCACTTCAAACATCAGCCGACGATGATCGAAACCAAGTCGATACCATTCCAGCATCGTAAACTCGGGATTATGCCGCCGCCCCGCCTCGCCGTTGCGGAACACACGCCCGAGTTCGTAGCAATCACCGATACCCGCCGCCAGCAACCGCTTCAGTGGAAATTCCGGCGAAGTGCGCAACCAGCGCTTGCGCGCTCCGACGCTAAGCGGCCCGCTGAATTCGGTCTGGAAACTTTCGATATTCGGATCGGTATTTCCCGCCATCGACAGCATCGGCGTTTCGACTTCAAGCACGTTGCGCGTGGCGAAAAACTCGCGAATGGTTTTGTACAAACGCGCCCGCAATTTCAACGCTGAAAGCTGGGGCGACTCCGCATTGGCCAACTCAAAGTGCATCGAGAAATGCCAACCATTGTGTTTCGTCCATCACTTTCACACCAAGCTCGTTTGCCTTGTCGAGCTTGGAACCGGCCTCGTTACCGGCGACCACAAAACTGGTTTTTTTCGAGACGCTGCCTGCAACTTTTGCACCCAGCGCTTCGAGTTTTTCCTTGGCTTCGTCGCGCGTCATCGCGGACAACGTGCCAGTCAGCACCACCGTTTGTCCGGCTAGCGGCGCGGCGAATTGATCATCCTCATTCGGCAACAGGGAGTTCAACTCCTGAGCTGCACCAATGCACCTCGCCAAGAGCCCGCGAGCGGACAAATTGGATAGGAAAAAATGCAACTCTTCCGCTGAATCCTTAGGCAATCCCGCGGCCACAAACTCTTCTGTTTTCGCTACAAACAAACCATCAAGTGTTGGAAAGGCCGTCGCTATCTGCGTGGCGCGTTTTTCCGTCAACTTGGCAATGACTGCCTCAGCCAGATAGTTGGCAAGGTTCAGTTTGCCACGCAACTTTGCGGAGGGTGCGTGTGTATCGGTCACAACCACGCCGCGACTTAGCAGCTCATTGATCACGCGCTTATTGCCGTCCTGCGAAAAAAATGCGTCTATCGCATACGCAACCTCAAAACCGATGTCGGGAATAAGTTTCAATATCGGCCATGGAAGCATCCAGATACGCTTCAGATCGCCAAACCATACGGCCAATACCTTTGCGGTGCCTTCGCCAACATGTCTGATACCCAGCGAGTACAAAAAACGCACCAACGTGGTTTGTCGGCTTCGGTCTATCGCCTCGATCAAATTCTCGGCCCACTTGGTCGCGATCTTGCCGGCCTTGACCGTTTCGGGTGTGATGCCGTCGCGCTGCTCGGCGAGGCGTTTCATTTCGAGCAGATCATCGAGCGTGAGTTTGTACAAATCGGCAACCGATGTGACGTAGCCGAACTCGGAAAGATCTTCGATATAACGTTCGCCGAGGCCGTCGATATCCATTGCACGCCGGCTCGCGAAATGGAAGATCGCTTCGTTGCGTTGTGCGGCGCAAATCAATCCACCAGTGCAGCGCGAGACGACTTCGCCCTCCTCGCGCACGATCGCCGAGCCGCAGATCGGGCACAGCGCCGGCATGACCCACTTTTGCGTGTTCAGCGGGCGATTTTCGAGTACCACCTTCACCACTTCCGGAATCACGTCGCCGGCACGCCGCACGATCACGCTGTCGCCGATGCGCACATCGAGGCGATCGATTTGATCGGCATTGTGCAAGGTCGCGTTGGTCACGATCACGCCACCGACCTGCACCGGCGCGAGGCGTGCAGTAGGCGTTGCCGCGCCAGTGCGGCCGATATTGATATCGATGGCTTCGACCGTCGTGGTTTGTTCCTCCGCGGGAAATTTGTGCGCGATCGCCCAGCGCGGCGTGCGTCCGACAAAACCAAGTTCACGTTGCGCGGCGACGTCGTCAAGCTTGTAGACCACGCCGTCGATATCGAACGGCAAGGCATCACGCTGCGCACCGATGCGGTTGTAATAATCGATGCAGCCGCGCGCGCCGATCGCGGTTTCGACCAGCGCACTGACCGGCATGCCCCACTCGCGAAATTTTTTCAAGGTGGCCGAATGCGTGGCCGGCAATTCGCCGCCTTCAACCACACCGGCGGCATACGCATAAAACGCGAGCGGTCGTTTTGCGGTGATGCGCGGATCGAGCTGGCGCAGCGATCCTGCCGCGCCGTTGCGCGGATTGGCCAGCACCTTGCCGCCATGCTCACGCGCATGTTTATTGTATTTTTCAAAGTCGGCGCGTGGCATGTACACCTCACCGCGCACTTCGAGCACACGCGGCCAATCGTTGCCGCGCAGGCGCAATGGAATGGCCTTGATCGTGCGCAGATTCGGCGTGACTTCCTCGCCGCTCGCGCCATCGCCACGCGTGGCGCCGCGCACGAACTGGCCGTCCTCGTAACGCAGACTGATCGCGAGTCCGTCGAACTTCGGTTCGACCGAAAACACCGGATTGACTACATCGAGCGCCTTTTCGATGCGTCGCACGAAGTCGTGGATTTCCTTGTAGCGACCCAGATCGTCCGACGCCGCGACATTATCGAAGGCATTGCCGAGCGACAACATCGGCACTTCGTGGATCACCTTGGCGAATTTCGCCGACGGCGCCGCTCCCACACGTTGCGTCGGTGAATCCGCCACCGCCAGCGCAGGATATTCATCCTCCAGCGCCTGCAACTCGCGCAGCAAACGGTCGTAATCGATATCCGCGATTTTCGGATCGTCGAGCATATGATAGTTGTGATTGTGCTGCTCGATTTCGGCGCGCAATGCAGCGGCGCGCCGCACGGTTTCGGCGGGAATTCGGCTGGATTCTTGGCTCATGGAATTTACGCAGGCGGACATGGCGGAATGGCGATCATTCTAGCCCAGCGCGGAATCGCGATGGCACACATTGCGTTGCGCCTTGCCATTCGCCGGTGCGTATCCGATGCTAGAGTTTCAATCACGCTGCCGCCCGAGGAAAAATCATGGCCAAGAAAAACTGGACGCCGTTCAGCCCCGCCAACAAGGCTTTCGATTATCCCGGCGACAAGCTGAGCAAGGCTTGGGGCAAGCTGCATGCGGGCGATCAGGAACCCTTTCCCGACGATGCCCATGTCGGCAAGTTGCTCAAGGCCAACAGCAAGCTCGGCAAGGCGGCCGACGCCGGCAAGATCGCCGAGGAATTGCAGGAAGCGTGGCGCGCGTTTCATCGCGGCGATTTCCAGGAAGCCTTTGAAACCGGCACGGCATTCGGCGCACTCGGCAGCTCGGTCGCGATCAAGGCCGCCGGCATTCATGCCACGCATCTGCTTGATGACGACAAGGAAAAAGAAGCGCGTTATCTCACGCTCGGCAAACTCGCAGACGAGGCGATCGCGCAATTGCCGGCTGAGGCCAATAGCCATTTTCGGCGCGCGTTTGCGATCGGTCGCTACGGCCAGTGCATCTCGATCGCCAAAGCGCTGAGCCAGGGTTTGGCCGGCAAGGTGAAAGAATCGCTCGACAAGACCTTGAAGCTCGCACCGAAACACGGCGAGGCGCATACCGCGCTTGGGCTGTATCACGCCGAGATCATCGGCAAGGTCGGCAGCATGATCGGCGGCCTGACCTACGGCGCGAAATCTGCGCTCGGCGAGGAACATCTCAAGACCTCGACCAAACTTACACCGGATTCGCCGGTGGCCTGGATCGAATACGGCAACGGCCTGCTGCTGTTGTTCGGCAACAAGCGTGAGGACGATGCCGCCGAAGCTTATGACAAAGCCGCGAAACTCAAGCCGAAAGACGCAATGGAAGCGCTGGATGTCGCGCATGCGAAAGCGCAACTCGAATAAATTCGGCGCGCCTTGTGGCGCACGCAAACATACGCTGCGTCGCATCGGCGTGCTATCCGCGTTACCATGGCCGCATCAATTATTGGCTGCGTGACCGGAGATCATGATGTTGAAACTGCGAATTATTCTGCTCGCCGCAAGCTATGCGCTCGCTGCCAGCGCCTGGGCCGGAACCGGATTGACCAACGCGGGCGTGGACGATCCGGCCTTGACCGATCCGAACAATCCCGCGACATCCGCCGCCGCTGCCGCCGCGCAGACGGCCGCGCTCGCCAACCAGCCCAACAACGCCGTCGCAGGTGTTGCCGGCACGGGCAATTCAGTGGCGCAAAATGCGGCGCAGGCCGCGGCAAATGCCGCCGGACAAAACGGTCAAGCTGCGAATGCCAGCAACGTTGTGCTCACACCGGCGCAACAAGCCGCGGCCGACGCGGCGAAAATTGCCGCAGCGACTCCGCCACCACCGCCGCCGGTGCCAGAGCCGGAACACGTTTCGGTGATGCGTGTATTGCCGAAGGCGGTGCCGGTCGTAGCACCATCGGATATCCCGACCCTGCCCGCAACCGATCCAGTGATCGATCCGCCCGCACCTGTCGTCGCTGAGGCCGTACCAACACCGCCCGTTGCGACGCCGCGCCCGCCGCGAGTGGCACCCGTCGCCGATACCACGGCAGGTGCCACGAATGTCAGCAAAACCGGCGACTCGGTTTCGTCTAAGGTCGACGCCGCGCCGTCACCCACTCGCTATTTTGCGCTGGGCGGCTTGGGTATTGCGGGTCTGATTGTGGCGGCTGCGTTGTTTGGGTTTATGCGCAGCGGGAAGTAGTGCCGCGAAATGCCTCGGGGAACTCGTCGAACAAAACACCGTTGAGCATCAGATATTCATATTCGGACGTTTCAATGAAGCCTACTGTAAGACTGCGACTCGGCGATCTCTTCGATGGCCCAGCCGACCTCATCGTTCTTCCATGCTCGACCGCAGGGACGATCACAGGTTTCGTCGCCCGCTCCCTCGTTCACCACTCTATTCCACACCCCAGCGATCACATGGAGCTTGGCGATGTCGAGATCATGCCATTTGAAGGCGCGGACGAAATCGCTCAATACGTCGCGTTTGCGGCGTCTGTGCAAGGAAACTCATCTACGACAGAAGCGATTGAAAAGATCGGAGCTGAGTTAGGCGACTTCACTCGCAAACAATCTTCCGTTAGAACAATATCGGCTCCGCTACTCGGTGCAGGGGCTGGAGGGCTCCAAAGCGAGAAGGTTGTCGCCGCTCTTAAGGCAGGGTTCTGTTCGACCGCAGATCCTGCTGCTTCGCTATTCATACAGGTTCTCCACCGCGACGTGTATGAGCGAATAAAGGGCAACAGGCGTGTCATTCAGGGAGAGCAGAAGGACACTCTCCGAGTATTCATCAGTCACACCTCGAAGACCGAGTCGGCGATCGAGTGGGTAAAATCGTTAGCGCTACACTTGATCGAGCAGGGAGTGCAAGCGCGCCTAGACAAGTTCCACCTTCGCCGCGGTATGGATCTTCCCCAATGGATGTGTAACGAACTCGCGATGGCGCGAAAAGTGGTCGTCGTCTGTGACGAGTCATACAAGCAAAAAGCAGATGGTCGCCTCGGTGGCGTCGGCTGGGAAACAATGATTATTCAGGGGGACTTGGCTGGTCTGCCGCCGGAGAGCACGAAGTATCAAGTGGTAGTTCGCGCAGACGACATCGAAAAGGGCTTGCCAATGTATCTACGCACAAGATACGCATTTCACGCTCCTGGTGCTGCGCAAGAGC
The DNA here is from genome assembly GCF_004168365.1 of Pseudolysobacter antarcticus. GTDB lineage: Bacteria > Pseudomonadota > Gammaproteobacteria > Xanthomonadales > Rhodanobacteraceae > Pseudolysobacter > Pseudolysobacter antarcticus. The sequence goes on along the minus strand of NZ_CP035704.1, from coordinate 2,012,879 downwards.
AATCATTCCGGCAGGAGTTGCTACAAGAACTCCTTGATCTCCCGCTAGACCCAACACTTGAAGCCAAAGAGTTTGCGCTGTGAAGACGAGATTCAACGATAGCTCCTGCAATTTATTGGACACTCTGAGGTAACACTTCAGGAGCTTCCCCACGCCAATTCTTTGCACCAAAACCACCTATCTACACAGCCCGCAATTTAAGGAAACAGCTATCAGCCGGAGCCACTAGCCAAGCTTCACGGTGCAGGAGGAGAGGTCGCCAGCTCGCGGCCTTTTCCCGTAGCGATACGTCTGATCAATTTCTGATAACCATAGTTAGGCTTTCATGAGCCATGCTTTGCTGCATGCCCAAGGCCCTTTTGCTTGCGCAAAATCCTGAGCACGACGCAACCAGACAGTCAGATTTTCGGCGTCAGCCAATCCGGCTTCGGCAAGTTCACGAATACGCCGCGCAGGCCTTCGCTCCAGCGTGTGGCGAGCTGGCTGAAATACGGGTCGCCGTCTTCGATGCGTTGCTGGATATCCACACTCAAACTATCGTTGCGATAGACCAGAAGATCGATCGGCAGACCGACCGAAACGTTCGAGCGCATGGTCGAGTCGAACGATACCAGCGTGCATTGCGTCGCTTCGGTGAGGTCGGTGGCGGGCGTGAGAATGCGATCGATGATCGGCTTGCCGTACTTGATTTCGCCGATCTGGAAATACGGCGTTTCGAGCGATGCCTCGATGAAATTACCTTCCGAATAAACTTGGAATAATCGCTGCGTTTCGCCCGCGATCTGGCCGCCGACGATGAACGATGCCGAGGCGTCGATATTGTTCTGGCGCAGGAATTCGCCGTCGCGGTTTTTCACCTCGCGCATCGCTTCGCCGAGCAGGCCGGCGATGTCGTACAGCGAGATTGCATTCCAGATTCCCAGTGCGTCCGGATTGGTGCGCGCACGTTGTTCGAGTAGGTTCAGCGCGCTCTGCGTGATCGACAAATTGCCTGCCGACAAAGTCACGATCACACGCTGGCCGACACGCGTAAACACGCGCATCTTGCCGAATTTGGAAATATTGTCGATGCCGGCGTTGGTGCGCGAATCGGACGCGAACACCATGCCACTATCGAGCTTCATCGCTACGCAATACGTCATCGGAACAGGTCAGGCAGGAGGATTTGCGGAGTGCGAAATTCTAGCATGCGCGCTGCTGTCGACCGCAGCCGTTTCATGCCGCGATCCGATCGGTTGACGTCATGAATTCGCGATTGACTTCATCCGCGAGCAGATAAAGCCGCTCGATATAGCCGTCCAGATAGGTCTGCATGCCTTGTTCGAGAATCGCGTCGATCCGGCCGTAGCGCAATTCCGCGGCGAGCGCGCCGGCCTGGCGCACCACTTCGGCGCGCTCGCCATGCACGAGTGAGCTGAGGATGTTGTGGATCGCGACTGTGCATACGACCAGCGAGCGTGGCATGTCCTCGCGTAGAATCAGCAGCTCGGCGACTCTTTTCGGGCGCACCGTGTCTTTGTAGATGCGGCGGTAGGTTTCGAAGGCCGAAATCGCATGCAGCATCGAACTCCACTGGTAATAATCGACCGCGTTGCGCACCTCGTGTTTGTCGCCGGCGCCGGGCACGCTGTACTTGATGTCGAGCAGGCGCACGGTGCAATCGGCGCGTTCGATAAACGTGCCGAGGCTCAGAAAATGATAGGCCTCGTCGCGCCCCATCGTGCCGATCGTGATGCCACGAAACGACGCCGAACGTTGCTTCACGCGATCGAGAAAAACCTGCAGGCCATCGCTGACCAATTGCTCCCAACTCAATGCGCGAATGCTGAGCCACGATGAATTCAGATCTTCGTACATCTCCGCCGTGATCGCGCCGCGTTGCGAGCGCGCCGATTCGCGTGCGGATTGCAGGCAGCTGTAGATCGACGACGGATTCAGCGCATCGAAAATCATGAAACGCAGCACTTTCTGCGCGTTCACCGCGCCGTACAAACGCGCGTATTCCTTCTCGATACCAAACGCTTCGAGCGCCTTGCCCCACACCGTCACGCCCGCGGCGCCGCGCTCGAAACGCTCGGGCAGCAACGCGATGCGTTGGGTCAGGTCGATCAGCCGCGCAGTGTTTTCGGCACGTTCGATATGCCGCGACATCCAGTACAGTTCATTCGCCGTTCGACACAACATTCAGACCTCCACGATCCAGGTATCTTTGGTGCCGCCGCCTTGTGACGAATTGACCACGAGCGAGCCTTCGGTCAGCGCCACACGTGTGAGCCCGCCGGGCACGACATGGATGCTGCGGCCCGACAGCACGTACGGGCGAAAATCCACATGCCGCGGCGCGATGCCGGCATCGACAAAGGTCGGGCATGTAGACAATGCCAACGTCGGCTGCGCGATGTATTTTTGCGGCTCGGCGAGAATGCGCCGACGGAAATCCGCGAGCTGTTTTTTACTCGCCGCCGGCCCAACGAGCATGCCGTAACCACCGGCACCGTGGACTTCTTTCACCACCAGTTCGGCAAGGTGTTCGAGCACGTAACGGCAGTCATCGGGCTTGCGTAATTGCCACGTCGGCACGTTGTTGAGAATCGGCTGTTCGTCGAGATAAAACCGGATCATCTCGGGCACATGCACGTAGGTCGATTTGTCATCCGCCACGCCCGTGCCGATCGCGTTCGCCAACGTGACCTTGCCGGCCTTGTAGGCGGCGTACAAACCCGGCAAACCGAGCAGCGAATCCTTGCGGAACACGTTCGGATCGAGATAGTCATCATCAAGCCGACGATAGATCACATGCACACGCTGCAGGCCACGCGTGGTGCGCATGAAAATCATGTTGTCCTGCGCACACAAATCCTGACCTTCGACCAGTTCCACACCCATCTGCTGCGCGAGGAACGCATGCTCGAAATACGCCGAGTTGTGCGCGCCCGGCGTGAGCACGGCGACGGTTGGATTATCGACACCTTCGGGCGCGACCGAACGCAGGTTATCGAGCAGCACATCGGGAAAATGCTCGACCGGCGCGATCTGCTGGCTGGCAAAAAGCTCGGGGAAAAGCCGCATCATCATCTTGCGGTTTTCGAGCATGTAGGAAACACCGGACGGCACGCGCAGATTGTCTTCGAGCACGTAATATTCGCCGGCGCCGGCACGCACGATATCGATGCCGGCGATGTGCGCATAGATGTTGCCGGGCACATCGGTGCCAACCATTTCGGGGCGAAATTGCGAGTTCTGCAGCACGAGTTCCGGCGGCAAGATGCCGGCCTTGAGAATGCGCTGCTCGTGATAGATATCGTGCAGGAAAAAATTCAGCGCCTGCACTCGTTGTTTGAGGCCGCGTTCGAGCACCTGCCATTCCGCCGCGGGAATAATGCGCGGCACGATATCGAACGGAATCAGCCGCTCGGTGCCCGCATCTTCACCGTATACCGCGAAGGTAATGCCGACGCGATGGAATGCCAGCTCCGCTTCGGTGCGACGCTGCGCGATGCGCGCCGGTGGCGCCTGCTCCAACCATTTGCCGAACGCACGGTAATGCGCGCGCGTCTTGCCTTTCCCATCCAGCATTTCATCGTACGCGTTAGGCATTTCACGTTCTCCGATAGCGCTTATTTAAAAGCATTCGACGTGCGTGCCTTCGCGATTTGACTCACTACTTATCCCATCGCTGGAGTGTGCCACGCCAGCGCAGGATTTGGCTCACCCTGATAAAACATTTAAACAACCCTCGCCGGTTTCCGCGCGGATTTTTTGCTCGCCACAGTTTTGCGCGGTGTCGATTTTGATGCGGGTTTGCGGGCTGACTTGGCTGACTTCGGCGCTGCAGATTTCGATGCCGCCAGCGCCGATACATTCGCGTTGTAGCGCGTTACGAGCGCATCCACGCCCGCGGCGCTGATCTCGTCGCTCCAGTCTTCGAGCAAGGTCAGCAGCAACAATTTCTCGAACTCCTGCGCAAAACGTTGTGTCACCGCATCGGGATCGGAAACGCGCTTGCCATCCGCAATCAGGCCGAAATACACACGGCCGTTGTAGCTCATTATCGACAGCCCCAAACCGATGCTGCCGTTCTGCGGCACCCAGAACATCATCTCGCGAATACGACTGCCGGCCATGTACAACGGCACCGACGGCCCGGGCACATTGGTCGCGACTGCAGTGGCTTTGCGGCTGAACATTTCCAGCGCCGGCCCCTGCAACATCGCCGGCCCCATGCCGAGCACCGCGAGCAGGCCGAACGCAACGATCGCCTGCCGCGACTTCTTCAGCTCGCGCATATTCTGTGCGACGATTTCCAAGCGACGCAGCGGATTTGATTCGCCAATCGGCAAGCCGAGAAACACCAGACCGAAATGATTGCCGAGTTTTTTCGCGTGCTCCAGTGGACGCAGATTCACCGGCACCGTGGCGTGGATGGTCAGGCCTTCGACATCCTCGCCGCGCTCCAGCAAATAGTGTCGCAACGCGCCCGCCGCACACGCCAGCAGTACATCGTTGACAGTGCAGCCGAGCACCTTGCCGATGGTCTTGACGTCTTCCAGCGGCAGAGGTTCCGCCCAGGCCACACGCTTGCTCACGCCGAGTTCGCCCTTCAATGAAGTGATCGGATCGTCTGGCAAGGTCAACGCTGTCGCGAGTTCCTTGGCGATCTCGCCGCCCTCATGCGCGAGCGCGGTGGCGATACTCGGATCGCGCAGAATCTCGGCACCTTTTTCCCAGATCGTGTTGCCAATCGCAAGCGCGCGCTTGAGGCCGGTGCGTCCAGGTTCGAGCAGACGCTGCGACACGCTGCCCTGATCTTTTTTCAGCCAGCTGCGATTGAGTTCAGCCCGTTTTTCGGGCGTGTTGTCGGTATCGGTCAACGACAGTGTGACCTGCACCAGCGCCAGGCCATCGGCATAACAATGATGGATGCGCACAATCAGCGCGCTGCCGCCGAGATAATCCTCGACCACGTGAAACTGCCACAACGGCTTGGAATGATCGAGCGGCGTCGATGCCATCTGGCTGACGAGTTTTTCGAGTTCTTGCTTGTCGGCATCGCCCGGCAACGCGGTTACGCGGACATGCCAATCCATCGCGAAATCCGTATCTTCTTCCCAGTACGCACCGGTCGCGGTATCGACGGCTTTCTGCCGAAATCGGCGGAACGCGAGAAAGCGTTCGGACAACAAGCGCTTGAGTCGATCCACATCCATCGGCGTATCGAACATGACCACGCTGGTGATCATCATCAGATTCGTCGCGCGCTCCATTCGCAGCCACGCCGTATCCACCTTCGACATGGGTTCGCGCTGGGCGCTGGCGCTTTCGTACATGGATCGATACTCCGCTGTGTTGGTATCTGGCAAGAGGCAAGCATAACCCGATCGAATTCATAACGTCATACTCGACGTCGAACATGCCATCAGGAGAGTTTACTCAGACACCACACAGGAAATCACAGCATGCATGTGGACCATACTTCGATTGCTCTGGACTATGGCTGGAGCGCCCCTGACAAACGGGGCATCGTAGCAATGCCCAGAGCATCGCCGCAATTCGGCAATAGCTATTGCCGAATTGCGGAACTTTATTCGAAGCCGCTGGCGAAAAGGGTTTCGGCGATGGGAGTCGTGGAAAAATTATTCTTGATGCTCGGTTCGCTGAGGCTCATCGGGCCGTACAAAATTCCTTCGATCCACATCTGTGATTCTGAATTGACTCCGAGCAAATCGGCGCTGACGGTGACCTGTCCGCCAGGTATAAGATCGAACGAGGCATGCAGGTGACCGGCAGATACGTCGGTCGTGCAGTTTGAAGCCCCTTGCGTTGAACAAATGAGATTTCCCGATAATGGCAGCGGCAACACGCCAAACAATTTTACGCCGACGATCGCTACGTCACCCGTATAGTGAACCGTCATGCTGATGTGCGCGATGCCACCATGCGGGATGACTTTCGGACTGGTGACGACGATATCGAGATCACCTTGCGCTGCAATAGTGTTATCGAGCAGGGCATCTACCGTCGCTTGCGTGCCGTCTGATTTGTAATCGGTCCTGCTCACCAACAATCGGTTAGCACTCGGATTGGCTAACAGATTAATGTAGCCTGATGGTGTCTGTGCATCTGTAGGTGGCCTAAGCGCAGCTACTTGACTCGTTGTCACCGTGTGTGTGGTCAGATTGTATTTTGCCAGCCACGCCAGCCCATGATAAGAATTCGTGTATTGACTGAATCGCAGCCAGGCATTGCCGTCGACACTTGGCATGGCCTGGATAATAAAGCCAGCGATTGAGGGCGCCGGTAATGTGGGATTGCCAGCGTATGCAACACCACCGCCATCGCCACGCAAATGGAACAGCCATGGCATATCAGGCCGTTCATCAGGGTAGGAAACAGAACCTACGAATAGGAAGTCACCATTCGACATTTCTTGAAAACCGTTGTACGAACAATTCCCACCGCAGCCGTCATCAGCGGACTCCGTCCATAGCAGGCTGCCGTCAGCGGAATTGATCTTGGCGAATCCACCGCTGCGCAGAAACGTTACCAAATTTCCATCGTGAGTCGCATACAGAGCACTTGGAGCATACGCACTGCTGTTCCACAATGTAGTGCCATCAACACCCGAAAGCTTTACCAGCTTGGACACTGTTGGCATGGACTCGAAAGATCCTGCAACAACAACATCAGTGCCAGATACAGTAATTGCTGGTGGGATGGCTTGTGACTGATTGCCAACGACATCTGCGTCCCTTCGCCATAGAATCGTTCCGTCGGCGCCGGCAAATTTGATCACCGACTGCCCACCATTGTTGTAGCAACACTGCACCATGCCACCAGCAGCAAGAAAGAAATTGCCGGCACCGTCCGACAACAAGCTAGGTGCGATCGGAGCCGCGCCCAAGGCGCCCAGATAATAAGTTACCCAGCGTTTTTCCCCGGTATTGCGATCAAACGCGGCAAGCGACATGCCACTCGGATACGGATAGAAGCTGGAGTGCGTGGCTGCTGCTATAACAATTGTGTCGTTATTCGTGGCCTGAGACCAACCGCTGTTCGGACTTGTGGTCCAACTATCGTTATCTACAATATCCCACAGCACGCTCCCATCCACCGCCGACAGCCGCCGAAAATGTAATCCATCGGATAAAAGAGACTCATTCAGGATATTTTGCGTGCCATCCATAAAGCTCGAACCAGCGATGGCCTTGCCTGTAGATACAAGCGGTGCAGGCAAAAACCATGACGTTTCCCAAGGCGCAATTTCAGCAAAAGAAGAACCGCATATGCCAAAAGCAGATATAGCCGCACAAATCAAGTAAAAAAACGGCTGAAAAATCTTCCTTGGCATAAGCAAATCCGTCATCATGTTTTGTCGTGAAGCGCCATGATCTTATAGTTGCAGCGATAAGTCGATAGAGCTGGGCCAAAAAATCCGCATAGCCGTTAAGTAGAATTTCTGCATCCCCTTGGGATAATCATGCCCACACAACGATGAGCAGAAGATGGAAAACCGAGTCATACGTCGTTTGCCGCAGCGAGGAATTTCAGGGTGATTGATATTCAACTATTTCCTCATTTTGTGTCGACATACGCACAGCCTGAATAGCGTCAAGATAATGCATAATTGCATGCAGCCATTGGAAAAAATCTCCGCGCAGGATTATTTCGCGTTAACCGACTACAACACATATCCGACAGAGGTGCCTTGATGCAACACGCCAGCGACATCCTGCTCAGTCTGTTCATTGTATTTGTCGCGGCGCAGATTGGCGCGGAGATCGCCCAACGATTAAAGCTGCCCGGCGTGGTCGGCGAAATCGCTGCCGGTTGTGTAGTCGGGCCCTCTTTGCTCGGCTGGATTCAGCCGTCCGAAGCGCTTGATGTACTCGCCGAAATCGGCGTGGTGTTGCTGCTGTTTTCGGTCGGCCTGGAAACGCGGTTGGCAGATTTGCAGAAGGTCGGCCGCAGCGCGTTTCTGGTCGGTGTGCTCGGCGTAATTTTGCCGTTTGTACTCGGCGCAGGCTGGGCGGTCAGCGCCGGTTTTCCTCTCAACAAATCATTGTTTGTCGCCGCTGCATTCGTCGCCACATCGGCTGGCATCACGGCGCGTGTGCTGCAGGAATTGAACGCACTGCAACGCATCGAGAGTCGTGTGATTCTGGGGGCCGCCGTGATCGACGATATTCTCGCGATGTTGCTGCTCGGGGTAGTCGTGTCATTGCAGGGCGGCGGCGATCTGGAATGGCGACAGCTGTTATTTGTGCTTGGCGGCGCCGTGGGGTTTATCGCGGTAGTGGGTTTTGTCGGCACACGCGCGATGCGGCGCAAATCGCATTGGCTCGAAGCGCCGATCAATCCATTATCACCACTGACGATCGTGCTGGCCTTGTGTCTCGGCCTCGCATTTCTCTCGACCAAATTCGGACTGGCCGCCATCATCGGCGCATTTCTCGCAGGCATGCTCGCCGCAGAAACCAAACAACGCGAAACGCTGGAACATCAAACCCAGCCGCTGCTGGCGCTGCTGACACCGTTCTTTTTTGTGCTCACCGGCGCCAAGATCGAGCTGGCACAACTGGCGAGTACCGACGCATTGCTGATGCTGGCTGTGGTCACCTCGATCGCGATCGTCTCCAAACTCGGCGGCGGATTTCTCGGCGCGCTCGCGCTCGGCAAACGCAGCGCGCTGATCGTCGGTGTCGGTATGGTTCCGCGCGGTGAAGTCGGCGTGGTAATCGCGAGTCTCGGGCTTGCGAGCGGCGTTTTCTCGCCGAAGATGTACGCCGTGATCGTGGCGATGTCGCTACTCACAGCGATGATCACGCCACCGGTGCTGGCGGTTTTGCTACGGAAAAGTGCGAACAACTGAAGCCGTTATTTCACGCCTTACCCAAACATCAAGCGGCCTGCAGCAAGAACTCGACCTTCACTGCATCGAACGGAAAAACGATACCGCCGCCTTCGACACGATCAAGCACGCCAGCATTCAGCAATGCGATCACATCGCCGTGCACGGCTTTGACGTCGCGATTGATCCGGCGCGCCGCTTCGCGGATCGAAACCGGTCCGGCACCACAAATCGCCTTCAGTAACTCCCAGCGTTTGGCAGTCAAAACCTGCCATAGCAGTTCCGGTGTAGCGAAGCTGATGCGCACCGACTTCTGCGCCTTGCCGGCCTTCCATGCGTGCGAAAAATCGCTCATCGCCTGCGTCGGGCTGCGTACATCAAGTGTCACTGTTTTCATCGTTCCACCTCGTTACGTCTTCTCACTAAAATAAAAAACCATATTGTCTGCGGGACGAACAAATACAAGTTGGACCGATGTCGGGCTACCGTCGCTCAAATAGGTAGACGAAAGATAGATATAGACTCCCGCTGATTTCAACTCGGAAAGTTTGGGGAACCACGCGATTTCGTCGTCATTGAGAGCGCCACCAATGAAATCCGTGGCGTCGCGGACTACTGCCGGTAACTGATCGCCACGATACCAGCGGCCATGAAAACTTACAGGCGTACCGGTCAACTCCGCCAGTTCCACATGAGTTACTTTTATTGCGTAAGCATCCAGATGGTCGCCAGTAAACGAGCGCGACGAGACAAAACTGCGCACGACCTTTTCAATTCGATCCTGACCTAAACCACACAAATTCAGCACAAAACGAGCGTCGTTGATGGAAGCCGTATCAATACGATCCCGGTTGCCAGGGCCGAGCGTGTACGAGATAAATGCACCAAGCCCAAGCACTGCAAGCAGGGAAAAAACTCCCCATACCAGCAACAAATTTCGCAACACACCCACAATACGTAATTTCATTTCGTCGAGTCTCTACGGGAACGACGGTTGTCGTAAAAAATGATGCACGCACTATCGCTACAACGATCTGTCTTTTTGATGGCCGATCAATGGCGAAAATGCTCGCTCAGCCACTCGTTAATTCACCATCGCGAGTAAGCTTGGCTACACATTGCGCATGCGTTGATACGCATCCAGCGCCGCAGTCCGTGTTGCGGCAAGATCCACCATCGGCGATGGGTAACCCGTGCGCTGCAGCAGCGCTGGATCGAGCCACGGTTCATGCACCAACTTGAGCGGGGCATCGGCCAGCTCTGGCACCCAGCGTTTGACATACGCACCATCGGGATCAAATCGATAACCCTGCGTGACCGGATTGAAAATTCGAAAATACGGCGATGCGTCCGCGCCCGAGCCCGCGGTCCATTGCCAGCCTTGCGTGTTGTTGGCGAGGTCGGCATCTACCAACGTATCCCAGAACCAGCGCGCGCCGTGGCGCCAATGCTGACGCAGGTTTTTGGTGAGGAAACTCGCGACCAGCATGCGCACGCGATTGTGCATCCAGCCGGTGCGCCAGAGTTCGCGCATACCGGCATCAATGATCGGAATACCGGTCTGTCCACGCTGCCAGCGCGCCAGTGCAACCGCATCATCCGGCGCCCATGGAAAGGCATCGAACTGCGCTTGCAACGGTTTCTCCGGCGTGTGCGGAAAGTGGTACAACAAGTGATTCGAAAACTCGCGCCAACCGAGTTCGCGCAGATACGGCTCGGCAGCTTCATGCAACACCGCCGATGATTCGTTGCGTGCATATTGATCGAGCATCCACGCAATCTGGCGCGGCCCGATTTCGCCGAAATGCAGATACGGCGAAATGCGCGACGTGCCGAAGTGATCAGGCCGATCGCGCTCAACTTTGTAGTCGCGCAACGCCGCTTCGCAAAACTGCTGCACCGACTCGTGCGCACCGAATTCGCCGGGCAACCAGTGCGCACCGAACTCGCTATCCCACGGAATTTTCGGCCGCAGATTTAGCGAATTCAGCGCGACCGAGGCTTCAGCCTTTTTCGTCTCGATACGCTGCGGTGCAGGTTGCGGCGCCTCAATCTGCAGGTTCGCGCGCAGCTTGCGCCAGAACGGCGTGAACACACGATACGGATCGCCCTGCCCGGTTTCGATCTGCCACGGCTCGATCAGCAATGCGCCGTTGAAACTTGTCGCCTCAATGCCGTCGTCGCGCAAGGCTTGCTTGATGCACTTATCGCGTGCGATGCAGGCCGGTTCATAACGACGATTCCAGTACACCGCTTGCGCGCCGGTCGAGACGATAAGTTCGCGTAGATTTTCCAAGGTCGCACCGTGGCAGATATGCAGGTACGAACCACGTTCGCGCAAGCACTGATCCAGCGCGGTAAGCGAATGATGCAACCACCAATGGCTGGCCGCGCCCTGTGCCCACGGCGCTTCTTCTTCGGGCGCGTGGATGTATACCGGCAACACGCTCGCACCACTGTCGATCGCGGCGCTCAGCGCCGGATTGTCTTCGAGGCGCAGATCGCGGCGAAACCAGACGATGATGACGTGACTCATGCGCATGTCATTCCCGAATATTCAATCGAGCAGCATGCCTGCGTCGACGTGGAGAAAAGATAAACATCGCCATATCGCGTGAGCAATGCTTGCGACGCTGGCGAATCAGCAAACGCGGACTTGCCACGTCGGCAATATTCGGGCGAATCTGCAATCACGCGGCATTTCGCCATAATTTCGCCAGCATTCGCGATGCGCCGCTCGCTATACTGCGACTACTTTCGAGCGTCCAGGAGTGATCATGCGCATGCCGTCCTTGTTCTGTTCGCCGTTGCGTCGCATTTCGTTCCGCGTCGCTGTCTTTGCGCTGCTGGCGGGACTTGCCGCCTGCGGCAAATCCGAAGCGCCTAACGCTACTTCGGCGCCGAATGGAAATACTGCCACGGTCGCGACGAAACCTGTTGTGCCTGCAAAAATCGAAGGTTTCGGCTTGGTCAGCGCGGGTCTCGACGAGGACAACGAAAACGATCGCCCGAGCATTCTGCTGAAGTTCTCCGAAAAACTCGCAGGCGCGCAAAAATTCGATGAGCTGATTCAGCTGACCGGGCCAAAAGGCGCCGCGGTTTCGGGCAGCTGGGCACTGGACGACGACGGCATGCGGCTGCGTTTTCCGTTTCTCGATGCGAACAAGAATTACAAGTTGCATATCAAGGCCGAGTTGTCATCGGCTGATGGCAAGATGCTGAAAAGCGCGGTCGATCAGGAAGTGTTTACCGGGCCGATGCAACCGGCCGTGGGTTTCGCCTCGCAAGGCAGCGTTTTGCCCGCGCGCGATACGCAAGGTTTGCCCGTGGTCAGCGTCAACGTGAGCGAAGTCGATGTGGAGTTTTTCCACGTGCGCGACAAATCGCTCTCGACGTTTTTCGCTACTTATCAGCGCGCCGGTCAGCACGGTTCGTGGGAACTGTCGCGCCTCAGCAAGATCGCCGATTCGGTCTACAGCAATCGCTTCGTGCTCGATGGCAAACCCGATCAGCGCGCGCTGAATTACATTCCTACGCAGAGCATCAACGAGATCGCGCAAGCCGGTCTGTATTTCGCGGTGATGCGTCGTGCTGGCCAGTTCGACAGCAGCTATCAAACCAGCTTTTTCTTCGTCAGCGATATCGGTCTGCATACACGTGTGCACGCCGACAAACTGTGGGTGCACGCGGCATCGCTGAAAACCGGCGAGCCGTTGCGCGGCGTGGAGCTGCATGTGCTCGACAAGGCTGGCAACAGCGTCGCCGGCAGCGAGCTGCAGACCGATGGCGACGGTAATAGCGAGTTCGTCTACAAACTCAAGGCCGATCAGGTGCTGGTCGCGAAATCCGGCACCGATGTGTCGTTGTTGCCGTTCAATCAGCCGGCGCTGGATTTGTCCGATTTCGCCGTGAGTGGCCGCCGCCAGGATTGGTACGAAGTGTTCGCGTGGTCCGGCCGCGATCTGTATCGACCCGGTGAGAATGTGCGTGTTTCCGCGCTATTGCGCGATTACGACGGCAAGCCGATCAAACCGCAACCGCTGCTCGCCACACTCAAACAACCCGATGGTCGCGTGTTTGCCACGGTCACCTTGCAAGCGAAGGAACTCGGCTATTTCGAATTCAATCGCGTGATCCCGGAAGACGCGCCGACCGGCCGCTGGCAGCTTGAGTTCCGCGTCGATCCGGCGGCGAAAGAAACCGATCATCGTTACAACTTTCGCGTCGAGGATTTCCTGCCTGAGCGGCTCAAGCTCGATCTGAACAGCAGCAAGGATCGGCTGGCTCCTGGACAAACTTTGCCGCTGTCGGTCGAGGCTGCGTATTTGTACGGCGCGCCCGCTGCAGGCAATCGTTTCACTGCCAAATTATTGCTCAGCGCGGATCAACATCCGGTCGACACGCACAAGGATTTTTTCTTTGGCGATCCAACCATCGAGTTGCCGAAAGAAGCGCAGGACAGCATCGATACCGATCTCGACGAGCAAGGAAAACTGAGTCAGGAAATCAAGGTGCTGGCCGATGGCAAAGCCACGGCGCCGATTGCGGCGCTGGTCAGCGGCAGCGTCTACGAAAGCGGTGGGCGCACCGTTACACGCACGCTCAAACGCACGGTCTGGCCGGCCGATAGCTTGATCGGCGTACGACCGCTGTTCGACGACAAGGACGGCGCAAATTCGAACAGCATGGCCGGCTTTGAAGTCATCCGCAGCAATGCCACCGGAGACATGCTCGCATCGGAAAAACTGCACGCCGTGCTGAAGCGCGATCGGCGTGAATTCCACTGGACTTACGATCGTGATGCCGGCTGGAAATTCGACTTCACCCAGCATTGGGAAGATGCGATCGAACACGACTTTACGATCGAGGCCGGCAAAGCCGCCAAGCTGGAAATGAAAGTCGACTGGGGCGATTACCGCCTCGAAATTACCGATGCGCAAACCGGCTTGACCACACGTTATCCGTTCATCGCTGGCTGGTCGTGGTCGGATCAGAATCGCGGCAAGGAAGCGCGCCCGGACAAGGTCAAGGTGACGCTCGACAAGGAGCGTTATCAGACCGGCGACACGCTGAAAGTGACGATCACGCCGCCGCAAGCCGGCCCGGGTTTGTTGCTGGTCGAGAGCGATCATTTGCTGTTCAGCCGCAACATCGACGCGAAGCCTGGGGCGACGTTCGAGATTCCGGTCAGCAAGGATTGGGAACGCCACGATGTGTATGTCAGCGCGATCGTGTTCCGTCCCGGCTCGGCCGCCGAACACACCACGCCGAATCGCGCGGTCGGTGTTGCGCATGTCGAAATGGATCGACGCGCACGCAGCATTGCTGCCAGCGTCAACGCGATCGATACGATGCGCCCTGATCAGGATCTCGAAGTGACCGTGAAAGCAGCCGCGCTCGCCGGCAAACCGGCCTACGTTGTGTTGTCAGCGGTGGATGTCGGCATCCTCAATATCACGCGATTCTCGTTGCCGGATGCGGTCGCGTATTTCTTCGCGCAGCGTGCGCTCGGTGTCGATGCGTACGATCTGTACGGTCGTGTGATCGAAAGTTTCGAAGGCGGCCGCGCGCATCTGCGCTACGGCGGTGATGCGATGCTATCGGCGTTACCGCAGGCACGGCGTCCGACCGCAAAAGTATTGACGGTCGATCTGTTCAACGGCCCTGTGCTGCTCGATGCCAAGGGCGAAGCCAAACTGAAATTGCACGTGCCGGAGTTCAACGGCAGCTTGCGCGTGGCGGCGATGGTTTATGGCGACGAGCAATATGGCAGCGCACAAACCGAGACGATCGTGCGCGCGCCGCTGGTCGTGGAAGTTTCCACGCCGCGCGTGATGGCGCCGGGCGACAGCGCAACTCTGACCGTCGACCTGCAGAATTTTTCCGGCAGCACACGCGAATTCAACATCCAGGCCAGCGCTGATAAACCACTCGCGCTAGACAACGGAATGCGCAAGATCACGCTCGCCGACAAGGCCAAAACCAGCGTGAGCTTTCCGCTGAAAGCCCTCGATGGATTCGGTATCGGACATTTCCGCGTGCAGGCGCAAAGTGGCGAGATCAAGATCGATCGACAGTTCGAAATCGCACTGCGTCCGGCGTATGCGAGCGTGCGACATTCCACACCGCGCGTGCTCGCAGCCGGTGAATCGATCAGCATCGGCGCCGATGCGATCAGCGGTTTGCAAGGCGAGTCAGTGAATACGCGGTTGAGCCTGAGCACGTTGCCGCCATTGCCGTTCGGCAGTGCCGTCGAGCAGTTGTTCAAGTATCCGTACGGCTGTCTCGAACAGACTACAAGCAAGGCGTTTCCGCTGATCTGGATGGATGCGGCCACGGCGCAAAAACTTTCGATCAAGCCGATGGCTGCGGATAAACGCCAGCGCCAGATCGACGAAGCGTTTAGCCGTCTATCCTCGTTCCAGCTGCAGAACGGCAATTTCTCGATGTGGGGCGGCGATAGCGAGGGCAACGAACAACTCACGCCATATGTTGCGGAATTTTTGCTCGACGCGCGTGATGCGGGTTTCAAGATTCCCGAGGCGACGTTGCAGAAAGCGCTGTCGCGAATCAACGACGATCTGCTCGCTGGCGGCCATCATTTTTACGCTTACCAACAACCGGAACATTTGCGTTTCGCCAACGAGGCTTATTCTGCGTACGTGCTGGCGCGTGTGCAGCGCGCCCCGCTCGGCACCTTGCGCGCGATCTTCGATAACGAACGCGAGAAGTCGCTGACACCGTTGCCGCTGGTGCATCTCGGCATCGCGCTCGCCTTGCAGGGCGATAAACCTCGCGGCGAAAAAGCCATCGCCGAAGCGTATGCGAAGGCATGGAAAGCGCGCCCAGAATATCTCGGTGATTACGGTTCGGAATTGCGCGATCAGGCGCTGATGCTGGCGTTGCTGCACGAGCACGGCATGAGCAAACCTGAGTACGATACGAGCGTGATCAAACTCGCGCAGGATTACACCACGCGCAAGCACGACAGCTGGAATTACCTGAGCACGCAGGAAATGGTCGCGCTGTTCCGTCTCGGTCGACAACTGTTGTTGAGCGATACGCCGACCTTCAGCGGCAAGCTTACTATCGGCGGCGCATCAAGCGATATCCCAGCGGACAAACTTTGGTCGCAGGTATTCGGCGGCAACGAGGTTCGCAGTGGCATCAACATCGCACTGAGCGGCAATGCAAAAAGCATTTACGCGATGCAGGATGTGGTCGGCTATCCGAACAAGGCGCCCACGATGGACGATAGCAAGATCGCGATCACGCGCGCTTGGTATACCCCCACCGGCGAGCCGATCACCGACACCACATTGACCGAAGGTCAGACCGTGGTCGTGGCGATCACGCTCGAAGCCCGGGAATCGATGCCGGATGCGATGCTGATCGACCTGCTGCCAGGCGGACTTGAAATCGAAAACCTCAATCTGACCGATGCCAAACAATGGGGCGAAGTCACGATCAACGATGTCAAACTCAGCGAGCGCGGCAACGCTGCAGAAATCGTGCACGAGGAATTCCGCGATGATCGTTATGTCGCCGCGCTGAAACTCGAACCGGGCCAGAAGGCGCAGTTGTTCTATCTGCTGCGCGCGGTTTCGCCGGGCACGTACGCGGTGCCGCCAACCTTGGTCGAGGACATGTATCGACCGCAGTTGCGCGGCATCGGCGCGAGCAAGGCGGCCATGATCAAGGTCGTGGAGCCGCAGTAGTCGAGCAAGATTTTTATACGTCAGTCGAAAATTTGCCTGTCTAAATCGCGTATGAAAATCCGCTTCAAGCGTGTGCCGATTTCTCCGCCGCCCGGAGAGATCGGCACCACACCGCGCCATAACAAAAACCGTTGGCGCTGGAGCAAATACTGCGCATTTTTTCTGCTCGCGATGTTCGTGATCGCGATTCTGTTCGATCGCATTTGTCCACTGCCGCTGCCCGATGCCAACGGCCAAGGTGGTGCGATCGTGCTGGCGCGCGACGGCACGCCGCTACGCGCATTCGCCGACGCGTCCGGCATCTGGCGTTATCCGGTAACACCGGAACAAGTCTCGCCGCTGTATCTCGAAACTTTGCTGAACTACGAGGATCGCTGGTTCTACCAGCATCCGGGCATCAACCCGCTCGCCTTGCTGCGCGCGTTCGGACAGATGCTGTTGCATCAACACATCGTATCGGGCGGCTCGACCTTGACCATGCAGGTCGCGCGCATCATCGATCCGCATTCGCGTTCGTTCGGCGGCAAACTCTGGCAAGTCGCGCGCGCGCTGCAACTCGAAGCCCATTTGAGCAAACGCGAAATTCTCACGCTGTATCTCAATTACGCGCCGTACGGCGGCGCCATCCAGGGCGTGCAGGCGGCGAGTTACGCCTATCTCGGCAAACCAGCAAATCGCCTGAGCCATGCCGAGGCCGCACTGCTGACCGTGCTGCCGCAATCGCCGAGCCGCTGGCGTCCGGACCGCGATGCGGCACGTGCGCAGACCGCGCGCGACAAGGTTTTGCAGCGCATGGGCGATCTGCAGATCTGGAGCAAAGCGCAAGTCGACGATGCGCGCATCGAAGCGGTCAGCGCGCGTCGTCTAACGCCGCCACTCAAAGCCGCGTTGCTGGCCGAGCGTTTGTACGAAGCCGCGCCCGGACAACGCAATATCGCCACCACCATCGACAACGAAATGCAGAGCGCGATGGAAGCGCGGGTCGCGGCGTATCTCACGCATTTGCCGGATCGAACATCGGCGGCGATGCTGATTGTCGACAACAGCAATCTCGATACGCTCGTCTACGTCGGCTCGGGCGCATTCGCCGATGAGGCGCGCCTCGGCCACGTCGACATGGTGCGTGCATGGCGATCGCCGGGTTCAACCTTGAAGCCGTTTTTGTACGGGCTTGCACTGGACGATGGCCTGATCGATTCCGAGAGTCTGCTGCTCGATGCACCGCAATCGTTCGGCGATTATCGGCCCGGCAATTTCAGCGCGACGTTCAACGGTCCGATCGGCGCGGCCGAAGCATTGCGCCTGTCGTTGAATGTGCCGGCGGTGGATCTGCTCGATCGTGTCGGGCCGGCGCGTTTTGTAGCGCGACTTGGCAATGCCGGCCTCAACATCAAGTTACCGGCTGGCGCGGAACCAAACCTGTCGATCATTCTTGGCGGCGGTGCAGTGCGGCTGGAGGATCTGGTCGGCGCATATGCGGCGCTGAATCGCAACGGTATTGCCGCGCATCCGCGACTGCGTCCGCAAGATCCGTTGATCGAGCGCAATGTCCTCTCCGAAGGCGCGGCGTGGATCGTGCGCGCGATGTTGGAGGCAAATCCGCGCCCCGGTTATGCGCCGGGTACTTTTGATCTGACCACGCGCCCGAGAGTGGCGTGGAAAACCGGCACGAGTTATGGCTTCCGTGATGCCTGGGCGCTGGGCACGACGCGGCGTTACACCATCGGCGTGTGGATCGGTCGCCCCGACGGCACGCCACTGCCCGGTCAATACGGCGCGGTGACGGCGTTGCCGCTATTGTTCCAGGCGATTGACAGCCTGCCGCGCAACACTGCCGCATTGTTGCCGGACGTACCCCCGGCCAGCGTCAGCAGCGCGGATATCTGCTGGCCACTCGGGCTGGTTTTCGATGCAGCCGCGCCCGAACTTTGTCATCGCAAATTCACTGCGTGGGTCTTGAACGGCGTGATTCCACCAACCTTGCCGGAGCGCGAGGCGAATATCTGGAGTTCGGGTTTTATCAGCTTTCGCGCGGACGCAAAAACCGGTTTGCGGCTCAGTGCCGATTGCCATCATGCGCAGGAGAAAATCACGCAGATCGCACGCTGGCCGGCACTCGCTTATCCGTGGTTGAGTCGCGCGCAACGCCAGCAGGCGAGCTTGCCTGCACTTGCGTCCGACTGCGCCGCCGACGCGCTGGATGGCAGCAACAGTCTGCGCATCGAAGGCGTGACGCCGAACGCCGCCATCGCGCGTGCGCCCGGCAGCGACAAACCCGCCATGCTGAGCCTGCGCGCGATCGGCGCGAACACCCGCGTGATCTGGTTGATCAACGGCAGACTCGAAGGCGAAACCCTCGGCAACAAGGCGTTTGAGCACGTCTTTCCAACACCGGGCGCGCAGACCATCACGGCGATGACCGCGAGCGGTTTGTACACGCAAATCGAGATCCAGGTTTTGCGTTGATCTCGTCTCGCTGATGGTTGATTAAGCGTTTAGCCTCTGCCGCGCAACTCCTGTGCGCCGCTTCCTTGTTCGAGAATCCAGCGCATGGCGTAAAAAAATTCGCGTTACATTGTTTTACTTGCCTGAACTATATTTGCCTTGACAAGTACATACTGACAAGTACAGTATATGCAGCATGCAAGCCAACGACGCCAGCAACAACAGTCACCACAAGGCCGCAGCGCGTGAAGAAAGCTTCGGCCAACTGATCGGCAACGTGCGCAGCGCCTTGATGAACCGACTCGAACACGAGTTCGCCAAACAAGGCAGCGAACTCAATTTCACGCAGTACCTGGTGATGAAAAAACTTTCGACGGAAGTGCCGATGACCGCGACCGAACTGGCGCGCTCGATCAGTCACGATGCCGGCGCGATGACACGCCTACTCGATCGCCTGACCGAAAAAGGTTATCTGCGCCGTCTGCCGCACGCGCAGGATCGGCGCGCGCTGCAGATCGAGATTACCGAAGCCGGCCGCGAAGTCTGGTGGCGCATGAGCAAGTCAGCCACCACCGTCATGGAGATGGCCTTGCGCGGAATCAGCACCGCAGATCGCGAAAAGTTGACACAAACATTGAAACAGATTCAAGCCACGCTACAGCAAGAAAACGATTAGTCCCCGCTACTATTTGACGCCCCTATGTATCTGAAATCCGCTCTTTCCTCACTCGCCATTGCGCTTTCGGTAGCCGGCTGCGCCAGCATGGAGGGCCTTGCCACGCACGGCCAGCCGCGCGGCAGCAACAGCCTTGCCACGAATAAATCCTTTGCTGCGCTGAAAGTTTCGACCGCGAGCTGGCCACGCCGCGACTGGTGGCAGGATCTTGGCGACCCAGCGCTTGATGTACTGATCGCCGAAGCGCTGCAAGGCAATCCTGATCTCGCCATTGCCGATGCGCGCGTACGTCAGGCTGTGGCGCAGGCGCAGGCCACCGATGCGTTGCGCAAGCCGAGCGTCAAGGCTAGCGCCGGCACCACCGGCGTGCGAATTCCGCAGACGGTGATTCCGGAGCCGATCGGCGGCCATTATTCGACGGTTGATCAGGCGATGCTGAGTTTCAGCTACAGCTTCGATCTGTGGGGCGGCAAACGCGCCGCGTGGGAAGCCGCGCTCGGCCAGGCGCGAGCCGCGAGCGTCGATGCACAAGCCGTGCGCCTGACCTTGTCAGCGAATGTCGCGCGCGCTTATTCGCAATTGGGGTATGCGTTCGTCAGCAAGGATCTCGCGCAGGCCGAGATCGACCGCACCAATACCTTGCTCGATCTCACGCGGCAGCGCGTCGATGCCGGTATCGACAACCAATTGCAGCTGCGCCAGACCGAAAGTTATCTCGCGAGTGCCGACGAGCGCTTCGCCGAAGCCGAACTCGGCATCGCGACGAGCCAGGTAACGCTGGCCGGTTTGCTCGGTCAAGGTCCGGATCGCGGCCTGAGCATCGCCCGCCCGCGAGCGCTCAAACCCGAAGTCGTGGCGTTACCGAGCACCCTGCCCGCCGAGCTGCTCGGACGTCGCCCGGATGTGGTCGCGGCACGCTGGCGCGTGGAAGCCGCAAGCCGCGATATCAAAGTCGCACAGACGCAATTTTATCCAAACCTGAACTTGAGTATCGCGGCCGGATTGGCGTCGATGGATATAGGCAAGTTCCTCAGCGCAGGCAGCCGTTTTGGCGAACTCGCGCCGGCGATCTCGTTGCCGATTTTCGATGGCGGCCGGTTGCGTGCAAATCTCGACAACAAGGATGCGGAATACGATCTCGCCGTCGCGCAATACAACAAGATCCTCGTCAGCGCACTCAACGAGATTGCCAATCGCCTGACGCAACTGCATTCGTTCGATCAGCAACTCGCCGCCGAGCAGCGCGCTTACGACAGCGCCAAGGCGGCGTGGGATTTGGCGATGCTGCGTTACAAGAATGGCGTCGGTAGTTATCTAGAAGCGCTCAGCGTGCGTCAGGCATTGCTGGTCGCCGAGCAAGGTCTGGCCGATCTGCAACGCCAGCAGATCGATATTTCCGTGCAATTGATCGAAGCGCTGGGCGGCGGATTCAACGACAGCGAAGCAACCCCGGCGCCTATTCCCGCCAGCACCATTACACCCCCGATTTCCTGAGGCACGTCCATGAGCAACGAAACTTCCAATCCCGGTTCTGCCAATACTGCGACTCCGAAAAATACCAGCAAGCGCCGCTGGATGCTGCGCGGCCTCGCTGCCGTCTGCGTGATCGCCGCGATTGCGGTGACGGCGTGGTATTTCATGGTCGGTCGCTGGTATGAAAAAACCGAAGACGCCTACATCGACGGCAACGTGGTGCAGATCACGCCGCTGGTGGCGGGCACCGTGATCAGTATCGGCGCCGACGACAACGACCTCGCACAAGCCGGCCAGACCTTGATCGAATTCGATCCGAGCGATGCGCGTGTCGCCCTGTCGCAAGCCGAAGCCAATCTGGCTCGCGCAGTGCGTCAGGTACGCGGCTTGTTCAGCAACGTCAGCAGTCTCGAAGCCGATCTCAACGCCAAACAGGTGTCGCTGGACAAGGCGCGCGCCGACTATCAGCGCCGCAAGAATCTGGCGAGCAGCGGCGCGATCTCGAACGAAGAACTGGCGCATGCCCGTGAGGCATTGGCCGGCGCGGAAAGCGCGATGGCCGGATCGAAACAGCAGCTCGAAACCTCGAAGGCGCTGGTCGACGATACCGCGATCGCCTCGCATCCCGAGGTACTGTCGGCCAGTGCGGCATTGCGTCAGGCGTATCTCGCCACCGTGCGCACGACCTTGGTCGCGCCCGTCACTGGTTATGTCGCGAAACGTTCGGCGCAGGTCGGCCAACGTGTGCAAGCCGGCACGCCGCTGATGGCAGTGGTGCCGCTCGGCCAAGCTTGGGTGGCGGCGAACTTCAAGGAAACCCAATTGCAACACATGCGACTCGGCCAGAAGGTCACTCTGCGTTCCGATCTGTACGGCAGCGATGTCGAATACAACGGTCGCATTTCCGGCCTCGGCGTTGGCACTGGCAGCGCGTTCTCGCTGTTGCCGGCGCAGAACGCCACCGGCAACTGGATCAAGATCGTGCAGCGTGTTCCGGTGCGCATCACGATCGATCCGAAAGAGCTGCAGCAGCATCCGTTGCGCGTCGGTTTGTCGATGTCAGCCGAAGTGGATCTGCACGATCAATCCGGTCAGGTGTTATCGCAAAAGGCGCGTACCGAGCCGGTGTTTTCGACCGACATCTACAAACAGCAACTCAGCGAGGGTGACGCTCTGGTCGATCGCATTATCCGCGAGAACATGGCGCAGGTGGCCGGCGGCGACGCAAGCGGCGGCAACTCGCGCCAACGCAGCAAACACTGATCGCGTTTCGCCTATTTGCAGCGATGAACAATATTTTGTTCGTCGCTCAGAAATCCGGATACGTCGTGCCGGTGTCGACTCGATTCGAGCGATACCGGCCGCGGCTCACATCATCGCAACGTAAAAATCGGTTCAAGGATTCCAGGCCATGAGTGCCCCGGCACCAAGCGCACCTCCGTTTCGTCCACCCAATCTCGCGCTGGCAACTATCGGCCTGTCGCTTGCCACGTTCATGCAGGTGCTCGACACGACGATCGCCAACGTGTCGTTGCCGACGATCGCCGGCAACCTCGGCGTGAGCGCGGATCAAAGCACGTGGGTAATTACCTCGTTCGCGGTCAGCAACGCGATTGCGTTGCCGCTGACCGGCTGGCTCACGCGAAGAGTCGGCGAAGTGCGATTGTTCATCTGGGCGACCTTGCTATTCACGCTGGCGTCGTTCCTGTGCGGCATCTCGCAAAGCATGGGCATGCTAATTCTGTTCCGCATCATTCAAGGCGCTGTGGCCGGGCCGATGTATCCGATCACGCAGAGTTTGCTGATCTCGATTTATCCCGCGGCGAAACGCGGTCAAGCGTTGGCGTTGCTGGCGATGGTGACCGTGGTCGCGCCGATTGCCGGGCCGATTCTCGGCGGCTGGATCACCGACAATTACAACTGGCCGTGGATCTTTTTCATCAACGTGCCGATCGGTATTTTTGCGTGCAGCGTGGTCGCGAGCCAGATGCGCGGACGTCCGGTGTTTCTCGAACGGCCGAAGATGGATTATGTCGGCCTGATCACGCTGATCATCGGCGTCGGCGCGCTGCAGATTTTGCTCGACAAGGGCAACGACGAAGATTGGTTCCAGTCCACATTCATTGTCACACTGGCGATCATTGCAGCGATTTCGCTGGTGATTTTTCTGATCTGGGAACTTACCGACAAGAATCCGATCGTCGATCTGCGCCTGTTCCGCCATCGCAACTTCGCCGCCGGCACTCTGGTGCTGGTACTCGCCTACGCCGCATTTTTCGGCATCGGCCTGCTCGTACCGCAATGGTTGCAACGCAATCTCGGCTACACCTCGACGTGGGCCGGATTGGCCACCGCGCCGATCGGAATTCTGCCGGTGCTACTGACGCCCTTCGTCGGCAAATACGCTGGGCGATTCGACCTGCGCGCGCTCGGCATGATGGCGTTTGCGATAATGGGTTCGACCTGCTTGCTGCGCGCCGGGTTCAATCTCGATGTCGATTTCAAACATGTTGCCTTGGTGCAGTTGCTTCAGGGTCTTGGCGTGTCGCTGTTCTTCATGCCGATCCTGCAGATTCTGTTGTCCGATTTGCAGCCCAACGAAATCGCCAGCGGCGGCGGACTCGCCACCTTCCTGCGCACGCTCGGCGCGAGTTTCTCAGCATCGTGGATCACCTACATGTGGCAGCATCGCGCGATTCTCCATCACGCCCAGCTCGCGGAAAAAATCACCGTGTACGATCCGACCTCGCAAGCGGCAATCGCGACCTTGGGCCAAGGCAGCACGGTACGCGCAGGATTCGTGCTCGACCAGATGATCACGCAACAGAGCTACCAGATTTCGTTCAACGAACTGTTCTTCATGCTCGGCTGCGTGTTCGGTGCGCTGACCTTGATCGTGTGGCTGGCCAAACCGCCGTTCTCCAGCAAGGCCGGGCCGGCGGCAGCTACGGCAGGCGGTCATTGAGCCAGGTACCGATCAAGCTGTGGAATCATTCTTGGAAGCAACTCGTGCAGTGCCAAAACGCCGTAGGGGTTCTTCGAAAAAGCGGAACACCAGTGCGGCGGCGACCATGCTCAAAATTATCCAGCCGAAGCCCGCAAAAAGGATGAGCGACGGTTGATCTTTAATCGCGTCCCGAGCGCAATAAAGCAGCACGAACAACAGCGGGATATGCGCGAAATACAAAGCATAACTGTAACGACTCAAACTGCTCACGACAGCGCGCAAACCTGCACTGCAGGGGACCAGCCACCTGTCCAGCAACGGTAGCAGACAAGCCAGACCTGCCGGCAAAAAAGAAAACAGGGCCGCTGAAAATATCGCGTCGTTGGTGCTACTCAACGAAACATTGCCGCGATTCGCCAAGCCCATGGCGTACATCGCGCACGGCAACAAAATCGCAAAACCCGCTGCGGCCATTTTGCCGGCGTGCTTTTCCCACGGCACCGGGTTACGCAGTTTCCAATAACAAAACAGCATGCCCCAAGCCAGCGCATCCGGACGCAACAGGGTGATTTTCCGCAGCCCCCCATCCCAGGCCGGATGCATGTCAAGAATATAGATCATGCGAAGTGCGGGCATCGACAGGATCAGCATCAGGCTGAACCACGGAATGGCGCTTGAGCGATCCCGCAAATATTGCGCGATCAGGATCAACGGTAGCGGCGCCAGAAGAAAAAACCACACCTCAATGGCGATACGCCAGCTCTCGGGAAAAAATCCATTCGCCGCTGGCGCGAGGAGTGATTGTCCGAGCCACAGATAATTCCAGCCACCAGGAAAAATTTTGAACAAAAGCGAATACAACAAACAGGCCAGCACCAGAAACAAATAATAGTTGGGCAACATTCGCCACGCACGCTGTCGCCAGAAATCACGTACACGACCACGCGATTGCAGTAGTTCGATCAACTCCGCACCAATCGTAAAACCCGCCAACAACAGCAACAGCTCAATACCGAATAACGATAACAAGGTGAAGGCGACAAATAGGTTCGGCCATGTCGGTAATGCCAGCATCAAGCCATGGGCCAATACCACCAACCCAATCGCAATGGCTTGCAGGAGCTCGATTCCGAACGCATCTTTTGCGTCGTGTGTCGAACTCATTTTTCCGCGCTCGGCGTAACCGGCGACATCAGTGCGCGCAAGCGTTTTGACCAGTCGATAAACGGCTGCCAGAGCATGTGCCACAAACTGCGATCTTCATGCTCGTCCAGACCGGTGGCCGGAAACTCATCGGGCTTCGGTAAATACGCAGTCCGAAATACAATATCCCATAACGGCAAATAGGCGGCGTAATTGGTGTTGTGATGCTCGGGTTGCAACGAATGATGGATGCGGTGATATTGCGGCCCAGCCACGATCGGCGTGAGCGGACCGAGCGGCAAACGCAAGTTCATGTGGATGAAGAATGGCCAGAATCCGAAGATCGTCACGAGCCAGACCACATCGGGATTTTTCAGGTCGAACAGCAACGCCATCGGCAAGGTTGTGCTAAACACTCGCAGCGGCGATTCCAGCCAGTGATGCCGCATCGAGCTGGTGATATTGATCGCGCGATCACTATGATGCAGCTGATGTTGTGCCCACAACCACGGACTTTCATGTTGGGCGCGGTGCCACCAGTAGTAGAAAAAATCGTAGATCAGCATGTACAACACAATCGCGGCCAACGACCCCCAGAAACCGTCATCGAAGGCAATATGCAACCAGCCCGGGTGACTCGGCCCGGTATACGCCGAAATCAGCGGCGCAACCCGTGATGCCACAAATCCGCCCAGCAGAAAAACGATCGGCACACACAACAGATTGAAGCGCAGGCGCGACCACGACTGGCCGCGTTCGGCCGGAAAAATCCGTTCGATCAGCAAACCAATGGTCGTGATTACTGCAAGATAGGTCAGTACATTAAACGACTGCTTGGCAAAATCTGTCGCGGCACTCACTACGGCGTCCAAACTCATGAGTTATTTAAAGTTATGCAAAGGCAGACTATAACTCAGGCATCCGAACTGGAATACGCAGGCGGCCAAACCGCACTGCGAAGTAAGTTTTCAGAGCATGCCGAAACGTCGTACCAACCGGACTTTGACGAACTGCGTCAGTGCCATGTAGGCGACCAAAATCAGACCGAGGAACAGCCAGTACAGCGCCGGCAGCGGTGTGAAACCGAACTTCACCGCGAGTGGCGAATACGGCAGCACCGCACCGATGAGGCAGATCGTCAGCGTGGTGATGGTCAGCGCCAGACTCGCGCGGCTTTCGAGGAACGGAATCTTGCCGGTGCGGATCACATGCACGATCAGGGTCTGCGACAACAGCGATTCGACGAACCAGCCGGTCTGGAACAGTGAGGCGTGCTCCGGCGAATTCGCCTTGAATACAAACCACATCACGGCAAACAGAAC
Source organism: Pseudolysobacter antarcticus (assembly GCF_004168365.1). Classification (GTDB taxonomy): domain Bacteria; phylum Pseudomonadota; class Gammaproteobacteria; order Xanthomonadales; family Rhodanobacteraceae; genus Pseudolysobacter; species Pseudolysobacter antarcticus. The sequence goes on along the minus strand of NZ_CP035704.1, from coordinate 1,986,307 downwards.
GTAGTCGAAGATCGAGCTGATCGGGCCGATGAACAGCATGAAACGTGTGATCGCCGGCAGATCCCACTTGCGCGGCTTGGCCAGATACTCCTTGTCGACATCGTCGGTAGCGACCGAGGTCTGCGAAAAATCGTAGAGCAGATTGTTGAGCAGAATCTGCACCGGCGCGATCGGCAGGAATGGCAAAAATGCGCTCGCGCCGATTACGCTGAACATGTTGCCGAAGTTCGAACTCGCGGTCATCTTGATGTACTTGAGGATATTGCCGAATACCTTGCGGCCTTCGAGCACTCCCTCTTCCAACACCATCAGGCTTTTTTCGAGCAGGATGATGTCGGCGGATTCCTTGGCGATATCGACCGCGGTATCGACCGAGATGCCAACATCGGCCGCGCGCAGCGCCGGACCATCGTTGATGCCATCGCCCATGAATCCAACGACGTGGCCGTCGCGATGTAGCGCCTCGATCACGCGCACTTTCTGCTGCGGATTCAAGCGCGCAAACACCTGCGTCGTGCGCGTGGCGAGCGTGAGTTCGTCATCACTCATCGCCTCGACCTGCGGGCCGACCAGATAATTGGTGACTTCGAAACCAACCTGGCGACAGACGTTGCCGGTCACGGTCGCGTTATCGCCAGTGAGGATTTTCACCGCGACGCCGTTTTCGTTGAGCGCCCGAATCGCCTCGGCCGCGCTGTCCTTCGGCGGATCGAGAAACGCCAGAAAACCCATCAACGTGAGATCGGTTTCATCGGCGAGCGAATACGCCGGCTTGGCGTCGATCTCGCGCATGCCGAGCGCGATCACGCGAAAGCCATCCTCATTCATGTCGCGCGCGACGCTACGCACTTCGTCGAATTTTTCCGGCGTCATGAGCGCCTCGCTCGTATCTTCGTCACGCAGCGAAACACAGATACCGAGCGTTTCCGCCACAGCACCTTTCGCGATCAGGAAATGTTTACCGTGTTGATCCTTGACGATTACCGACATGCGTCGACGCGAAAAATCGAACGGCACTTCATCGACCAACGTGTAGCTGGCCTCCATGCGCGCACGCATCTCGCCATCGAATTGTTCGAGCACGGCGAGATCGAGCAGGTTCTTCAGCCCGGTCTGGTAATGGCTGTTGAGATATGCAAACTCGAGTACGTTCTGGTCTTCGTTGCCGGCAATATCGACATGCCGCTGCAGGATGACTTTGTCCTGCGTCAAGGTGCCGGTCTTGTCGGTGCAAAGCACATCGATCGCGCCGAAATTCTGGATCGCGCTGAGACGTTTCACGATCACGTCTTTTTTCGCCATCGCCATCGCGCCTTTGGCGAGATTGATCGTGACGATCATCGGCAGCATTTCCGGCGTGAGTCCAACCGCCACCGAAACCGCGAACATGAAAGCCTGCAGCCAATCGCCCTTGGTGACGCCGTTGATCAGGAATACCAACGGCACCATCACCGCCATGAAGCGGATCATCAGCCACGCAAAACGATGCACACCCTTGTCGAAACTGGTCTGCACGCGCTGGCCGATCAGCGAACCGGCGAGCGCACCGAAATAGGTTTTTGTTCCGGTCGCAATCACCACGGCGGTAGCGCTGCCGCTGATCACGTTGCTGCCCATGAAACCGAGATTGCGCGCTTCGAGCGGCGCCTTGGCCTCGTGATCGACGCCCGCGAATTTTTCCACCGGCATCGATTCGCCAGTCAGCGCGGACTGATTGATGAACAGATCTTTTGCGGTGAGCAGGCGCAGGTCGGCGGGAATCATGTCGCCTGCCGAAAGATGCACGACATCGCCCGGCACAAGCTGGTCGATCGGCACTTCGATCTTCTGCGCGAGCGGCAACGACGCCGCTTTTTCGGCATCTTCATCGATCGCCGGAACACGCCGCGCAGTCGCGGTATTGCTGACCATGCTGCGCAATTTTTCGACCGCACGACCGGTGCGTGCTTCCTGAAAATACGACAGGAACACCGCCATGAACACCATCGCCAGCATGATCGATGCGCCGACCGCATCGTCGCCGAGATACGAAATCACCGCGAGTACGGTCAGCAGGATGTTGATCGGATTGGTGAAAAAACGATGGGCGATTTCGCTCAGGAAAGATTTTTTCTTTTCCTGCGCGACCACGTTCGGGCCGTATTCTTCGAGGCGCGACTCGACTTCGGCCTCGTTCAAGCCATCGCCGCTGACACCGAGACGCTGCAAGACATCGCTGCCTTCGGCCTGGACCATTTCCAGCAGCATGAGATTACCGCGCGCAGCGGCTTCAGCGCGCGCACGATCGCGCACTACATTCGGCAGCGCGATGGAAATTAGGGAAATACGATCGAACATGACCAACTCCAATGACTCTTCAGTTTGTCAGTCCTTTGTTACAAGAACATGCCAAGCGAAGCAGCTGGAGCGATCAGGCCAGGGGCAAAATCGGTATCAGATTCTTCGGCGCGTCCACACCCGCGGACGCCGCCGGTAACGGGCTATCCGCGCTGTGACGCAGCGTGTTGCTGCAACAACAGAACTGCAGGTAAATGACTACTGCAACTGTCCACAGGGGACGAACCTCTCTCTAGGAAATTGCGCGAACATTAGTGTCCAAAACGTTGAAAGTCAACCGCTAATTTCCGCGCGTGCAGACTTCGTCAGCTTGGCCACAACGGCGTCGAAAAATGCCTCTGGCAATTCAGCGCGAACCGGTACAAACCAGAGATTTGGCTGGGCGAAAGAGCGGCATTTCACTGCATCTTTTTCGGTCATCAAAATCGGCAAGTCGTCGGCAAAAGCCAGATCGCTCGCGACATAGAGATGATGGTCGGCAAAGGCATGTTCAACCAGGTCGAGTCCATGGCTGCGCAGCGCGGCAAAAAAACGCGGCGGATTGCCGATCGCTGCAACCGCATGCACACGCTGGCCGGAAAATGCTTGCAACGACTGAACGAGCGCGGGATTCGCCAGCGCTACCGCGTGGTCACCGAGCAGATGCATCGGCACTTCATCGCCCTGCGCAGTCCCGCCATTGCAAACACGAAACTCGACACGCGCCAGACGACTGACCGGCTCGCGCAGCGGCCCGGCTGGCAGCAGGCGTCCATTGCCGAAACGGCGTTGACCATCAATCACGCAAATTTCCACATTGCGCAAAAGTGCATAATGTTGCATGCCATCATCGGCGATCAGCACATCGGGCTTTGCGACCGCCAGCAACAGACGCGCCACGGCAACGCGATCTCGCCCTACCGCGATCGGCACGCCAGTGCGCTGGCGGATCAGGCAGGGCTCGTCGCCAACCGTGCCGGGCAGCGCATCGTCGCCGACCAGCATCGGACCTTCGCTGCTCGCGCCGTAACCTCGGCTGATCACGCCGGGGTTCCAGCCACGCGCACGCAGCGCTTCAACCAACGCAATCGTCAGCGGCGTCTTGCCGGTACCGCCGACGCTGATGTTGCCGACCACGATCACCGGGATCGGCAGTGATTCGACTTTGAAAATACCGCATCGATACAAGCCGCGGCGCATGCCGGCTAGCATTGCGTAGACACCAGACAACATGCGCAACCAGAGCGGCGGCAAACGCGTGGGGTCGTACCAGAGGCTTTCGATCCGCGCCTGGAAATCAGCGCGACTCATGCACTTTCGAGCGCAACATCACCGGCAGCATCGCGAAACTGCATGCGATGCAGCGCGGCATACTGCTGATTCAAAGCAAGCAGCTCCCGGTGCGTGCCACGCTCGACGATACGTCCGCCATCGAGCACCACGACTTGATCAGCATGCTCGACCGTCGACAAACGATGCGCGATCACCACGGTAGTGCGTTCGCGCATCATGCGATTCAGCGCATCCTGGATCAGCCGCTCGGATTCGCTGTCGAGTGCCGAGGTGGCTTCATCGAGAATCAGGATCGGGGCGTTCTTCAAAATCGCGCGCGCGATCGCGATGCGCTGGCGCTGTCCACCGGACAACAACGCACCACGTTCGCCGACCGGGCTGTGGATGCCTTGCGGCAGACGGCGGATGAATTCCATCGCGTTGGCGGCTTCGGCGGCGGCCACGATTTCGGCCTCGCTCGCGCCGCTGAGCGCACCGTAGGCGATGTTGCGCGCGATGCTGTCGTTGAACAGCACGACACTCTGGCTGACCAGCGCAATCTGCGCGCGCAGACCGCGCAAATCGTATTCTGCAAGCGCCCGCCCATCGAGCAAAACCTCGCCGCTGGTCGGCTCGTAGAATCGCGAAATCAAACTTACCAGACTGGATTTTCCGCTACCGGAGCGACCGACCAGCGCCGTGACCGTACCCGGCGCACAATGCAGATCGATGTTGTGCAAGGAAGGCGTCGGCGCGCGCGGATAACGCAAGCCGACGTCGCGCAATTCGATCTCACCACGACTGCGCGTCAGTACGACAGCGCCGCTATCCGACTCGGCCGGCGTATCGAGAATCTCGAACAGATTCTGACCCGCAGCCACGCCACGCTGCATCAATGCCTGCACCGTGGTCAATCGCTTCAGCGACGGCAACAGCGCGAGCATCGCGGTGATCAATGACATGAATGTGCCCGGCGTCATGCGACCGACCATCGATGCGCGAGTGGCAAAAAATATAATCGCCGCCAGCGCGCTCGCCGCGACCAACTGCACCAGCGCGGTGGAAAGCGCATTGGTCGATGCTACTTTGAGATTGAGCCCACGATTGCGCTCGTTGACATCAGCGAAGCGCGTCTGCTCCGAATCCTGCGCGCCGTATATCTTGATTTCGCGTTGCCCGGTCACGGCTTCCTCGACGATACCGGTGACCGATCCGACCGAAGTCTGGATGCGATGGCTGATGCGTCGATAACGACGCCCGACAAAAAACACGATCGCACCGATCAACGGCATCATGAAAAACAATGCCAGGGTCAGACTCGTGCTCTGATACAGCATGACGATGATCAGGCCGATGATCGTGAGCGTATCCAGTACCATCACCTTCACCGCATCGGTGGTCGCCTGTGCGACCTGCTCGACGGTATAGGTCAGGCGCGCGATCAACTGTCCGGCCGGCTCGCGGTCGAAATAGGCGACCGGTAGTTCGAGATAACGCTTGAATACTTGGCTGCGCAGATTGTGCACCACCCCGCGACCGATGCGCGCCATGCTGTAATCAGACGTATAGGTGGCTATTCCGCGCACCAGAAAAAGTGTGATCAGGATCAGCGGCATCCAGAAAATGATGGCCGGATTCGGATGCATGAACAAGTCATCGAGCATCGGCTTGATCGAATAGGCGAACGTCGCCTGCACCGCCGCATCGAACACCATGCCGAGGATGCCGGCACAGGCTATGCCTTTGTAGAACGCCGCATAACCGAGCAGGCGCCGATAGGTGGCTATGCCACTGGCGTGAACATGCGCGGAAGACGGATCGGTCACTTGGCTGGACTCACTGCGACAGGTTTCTCGTGCGGCTTATTTCGGTTTGGCTTCGGTGCTGGGCGTGGTCGCGATCGACAGATGCAAAAAACCGAGCTGGCCGAGTGCATCCATCGCCGTCACCACCGCTTGATGTGGCGTCAAACCATCGGCGCGCAACTGCACTGCGCGATCATGGTCGGCGCCGGTTTCGGTCAAGGCCTGCTTCAGCGCGTCGATGCCGGGGCGCAGCACTTCGTTGTCGTTGACGAAAAAATGCCCTTCGCGGTCGATCATGAGGATCAATGGATTTTTCGGCGCTTCGTCTTTCGATTCGCTGGCCTGCGGCAAGGTCACCTTCATCTGTCGGTGCTGGACAAAGGTGGTGGTCAAGACAAAAAACATCAACAGGGTCAACAGGACATCGATCAGCGAAATCACATTGATTTCGAATTCGTCCTCGCGTCGCGAACCGCCGAGTTTCATCGTGCCGGCCTCAACGAACGGCGGGTTTGGCGAGCACCGGCGATTTCTCGACGTGCATCAATTCATCCAGCAGCGAGCTCGCTTGCTGTTCCATCTCCAGCACGAGCCCGGTAACGCGACCGCGCAGCAGGCGATGAAAAACATAGGCCGGAATCGCCACGCACAAACCGGTCGCGGTGCAGATCAGTGCCTGGCCGATACCGCCGGCCATCTTGCCCGGATCGCCCATGTTGCCGTTGGATACCACGAGGAACATGTCGATCAAGCCGATCACCGTGCCGAGCAATCCGAGCAATGGCGCGATCAGCGCGATCGTACCGAGCGTATTCAGATACCGCTCCATCTGATGCACGACAAAACGCCCGGTATCTTCCATGCGCTCCTTGACGATCGCGCGCGGTTTGTCGCGTACCACCAGTGCGGCGGCGAGCAACTCACCGAGCGGCGAATTCGCGCGCAATACTTCGATATGCGCCGGATCGAGCTGTGCCGAGCGCGCCCACTGGCGCACATCGGCGCCGAGTTTCGGCGGCAGCACCGCATCGTGGCGCAGGCTCCAGTAACGTTCGAGGATGATGGCAAGCGCCACCGCGGAAGCTATGAGTATGGGCAACATGGCCCAACCGCCCGCCATCAAAATCTCTAGCACTGGAAGCAACCTCTTGATGTTATTGAACTGAGTTGTCCGCGCGAACGCGCAGCCCAAGTCGAATGATAACAGCCACGCGACAAATTGCCTGCGCGTTGTGCTGCAGTTTGTTGACCGCGGTTATTCGCGCCAATACGGATGCCGTGCGAGACGACCCTGCTCCATCACTTCGACGCCGCTTTCTGCGCTGAAATGCACTTGTATGAAGCCGCTGCTGGCGGTGTTCAAAAACGCGATGTTCTGCTCGGCATAACGTGCCACCACACTAGGATGCGGATGGCCGAAACGGCTGCGGTATCCCGCCGAGGCGATCGCCAGTTGCGGATGCAGCGCCTGCAAGAAAGCGAGACTCGACGACGACTTGCTACCGTGATGCGGAACGATCAGCACGGTATGCGCCGCCGTGGCACCGATCTCGATCGCGACTTGCGCTTCGGCCTTGCTGCTGATGTCACCACTGAGAATCAACTCGGCATTCGCACTGCGCACCAGCACAACACAACTGCTGTCGTTATCCAGATCGGGCGAATCTGCGCGCGGGTGCACGACCGAAAATTGCACATCGTTCCACGCCCAGATTTCCCCAGCAACACAATGCTGCAACGGCACGTGCGTGCGTTGCGGCTCGCTGCCTTCGCTGATATCCGGTATGTACGCGGCGACCACCGCCGCGGTGCCGCCAGCGTGATCGTTGTCACCGTGCGAGATCACCAGCCGATCGAGATGAGTTATCGCCAGCGCGCGCATCGCCGGCACCACCGCGACTTCGCCGAGATCAAAGGCGCTCGGAAAACGTGCGCCAGTGTCGTACACCATGGCGTGATCACGCGTCTGCACGAGCACCGACAAACCTTGGCCGACATCGAGCACAGTGATGTCGACTTCGCCATCGGCCAACGGCGTATGCAGCGGCCACAATAACGGCAGGAACAAGGCCAGACCCAGTCCGCGCGCTGGTAAACCGCGCGGCAACAACAGCCACAACGCACCGAGCAGCGCGAGTACCAGCGCGAGCAGATTCGGTTCGGGAAAATAATGTTGCGCCGCCGGCCATGCCGCCATTTTCTCCAGCGCCCACCACAATCCATGCATGACCCAGCCTGCGACTTGCAGCAGCGGTGCACCGAGCGCCGGCGCGATCAAAAACATCAGCCCACCGAGCACTGCAAATGGCAGCAAGATAAAACACACCATCGGCACCGCGAGCACATTCGCGAGCGGACCGACCAGCGAACTCTGACCGAAAAACCAGATCGTCAACGGCAGTAACCCGATGCTCGCAATGCCTTGTGCGTTGAGCATTTCGCGCCAGCCATGCCGCCGTGTGCCACGACCACCGAGGCACAAAATCAGCCACGCTACGCCGACAAACGATAACCAGAATCCAGCGCTCAATACACATAGCGGATCGCAGATCAGCAGCACCAGTACGGCCAGCGCGAGACCATGAAACGACGATCGTGCGCGCCAGACAAATGACGCGACGAGGATCGCCGCGATCATCACCAATGAGCGCCGTGTCGGCAAACCGAATCCCGCCAACATAGCGTACGCAAGCGCAAAGAACAGGCTCAATGGCGCTTCGAGCATCGGCGCCGGCCAGCGCAGGGTCAGCCGCGGAAACAAGCGCCACAACAGACGCGCGAGCAACACACCGAAGCCCGAGAACAGCGCGATATGCAAACCCGAAATCGCGATCAGATGCGGGATGCCGGTGGCGCGCACGACCGCCCATTCGTGTTCGTCCATCGCAGCTTGATCGCCGAACGCCATCGCGCGCAAGACATGGCTTTCGGGCGTATCGCCGAGCACGCTATCGATGCCTTGCAGGATTTTCTGGCGCAAGCGATCGACGCAGAATCCGCTGCCGGAATCGAGCATCTGGTTGGACGCATCGTCGTGTACGTAACCGGTGGCGACGATGCCCTGGGTCAAGGCGTGGCGCTCGAAATCGAAGCCGCCCGGATTGATCAGGCCGCGCGGTCGTTTCAAACGCAACACGAGCTGCCAGCGCGAGCACGGCGTGATGTCGGGCGCCGATCCATCCTTGCTGGCATACCAGTTCAGACGCACATGACCGGCAAACGGCACGCTGGCTTTTTCGTGCAGCGCAGTGTCGACATACAGTTCAAATCGCGTCGATCCTTCCTGCGCTTGTGGCAAGCCGATGATCGTGCCGCTGACCTGGATATCCTCGCCTTCGAGCGCGAGCGGCAGGCGCTGCGAAAGTGCGATGTCGGCGCGCAGACACGCCCACGCTGCGCCGCATAAAAAAATCGCGAGCAGACGCAAGCGTGGCAAATGCCACAGCAGCAATAATGAAAAAAGCAGGCCGGCAATTTCGAGCCAGAGCGGCGGCAATTGTGGCAACAATTGCACGACAACCACACCGGCCAGCAGCGCGACACTACCCGACAACAGCGTCAGAGTTGGCGCTTTCATCGAAGCAGTTTTGTCGCAACGATCAACATGCCCGACTCCGTGGCTGGTGCCGAGACGGCACGTATTCCCATGTTACCGATAATGCGCGCCGACCGATTTGCGAGATCGACGCAAACTCGAAAGATCAGGCCTTCTTCGCGATTTCGTGCAGTTCGCCGGCGCGCAATTCGAGCACGCGATCCATGCGGCGTGCGAGTACGTGATCGTGCGTGACCAGGACAAAACTCGTGCCGATTTCGCGATTCAATTCCAGCATCAACGCATACACCTGGGCGGCGTTATCTTCGTCGAGATTGCCGGTGAGTTCATCGCCGAGCACACACGCCGGTCGTGTCACCAGCGCACGCGCGACCGCACAACGCTGACGTTCGCCGCCGGAAAGTTCGCCGGGTTTATGTTCGAGCCGCGCACTCAAGCCGACACGATCGAGCAACGCACTCGCGCGTTTGCGCGCTTCGGCAATAGCCACACCACCGATCAGCAGCGGCATGCAGACGTTTTCCAGCGCCGTGAATTCGGGCAGCAAATGATGGAACTGATAAATGAAACCGAGCGAACGATTGCGCTCGCGGCCGCGTTCGCGATCCGACAATTTCGACAGCGCACGCCCGGCCACTTCGACTTCGCCAGAGCTCAAGGTATCGAGGCCACCGAGAATATGCAGCAAGGTACTTTTGCCAGTGCCGGACGCGCCGACGATGGCCATGGTTTCGCCGCGGCGCAGCTCGAAGCTCGCATCACGCAACACTTCCGTGCGCAGTTTGCCTTCCTGATAGGTTTTTGTGACATGCGCGGCGCGCAGCACGATCTCGCCATTATTCATCGCTTGATTACTCATAACGCAGCGCCTCCGCCGGGTGCGTACGCGCTGCGCGCCACGCCGGATACAGAGTCGCGAGCAGACAAAATACCAGTGCGACCAGTGCGATCCAGCCGACATCGTTCCAGTGCAAATCGGATGGCACTTCGCTGATGTAATAAATATCCGCCGAGAGGAACTCGACGCCGAACAGATTCTCGACCCACTTCGCCAGCGCCGCCAGATTCAGCGACAGCGCGACACCGCCGAGCACGCCGAGCAATATTCCGAACACGCCGACCAGCATGCCCTGCACCATGAATACACCCATGATGCTGGCGGGCGAAATGCCGAGTGTGCGCAGGATCGCGATATCGGCCTGTTTGTCGTTGACCAGCATCACCAGCGCGGACACCAGATTGAACACGGCCACCGCCATGATCAGCGAAAGAATGATCGACATGACCATTTTTTCCATCGCGATCGCGCGGAAAAAATTGGCGTGGCCCTGGCGCCAGTCCTGCACGCGATAGAGATGACCGAGCTTGTCGGTGAGATCCTGCGCGACATCCCAGGCGACGAACATGTCGTCGAGTTTCAGCCGCACGCCGGTCGGACCGTCTAGCTGGTAGAGGCGTTCGGCATCGTCCATTTGCATCACGGCGAGGCCGGAATCGTATTCCTGGAAACCCGCCTCGAAAATTCCGACGACATTAAAACGCCGTGTGCGCGGTATCGCACCGAGCGGTGTGGCGCGGAATTCCGGCGCGACCACGATGACCGAATCGCCGACCTCGACGCTGAGCGACATCGCCAGCTCACGCCCGAGCACAATGCCCCAGCCACCGGCTTTGAGATCATCGATCTTGCCGGCAACCATTTTTTTGCCGATCTCGGAAACCTTGCTTTCCTGCTCGGGCATCACGCCGCGAATCACCACGCCGCTGACTCTATCGCCATGTTGCAGCATCGCTTCGCGCTCGACGTAAGGCGCGGCGCCAAGCACATGCGGCGCGGCTTCGGCGGTGCTCACGGTGTTCTGCCAGTTGGCGACGCCACCGTTGTCGAGGCTGGAAATCGTCGCGTGCGAGACCATGCCGAGGATGCTGTCGCGCAGCTCCTTGGTGAAGCCGTTCATTACCGACAACACGGTGATCAGCACGAGTACGCCCACGGCAATGCCGAGGATCGAGGCCAATGAGATGAACGAGATGAAATGATTGCGGCGTTTGGCGCGGGTGTAGCGCAGGCCGATGAAGAGTTCTAGGGGGCGAAACATTCGATCAGGCAATCCATTTGGCAAGCGTGGCGGGCATCGGTGCAGAGCTGGGACACGCAGTGGCGGCGAGAGTGCCTCAGCTTTTCGCAGAGTTCAAGCGAAAGGCGCGCGGCGTGAACTACTCGCGCACATATTGCTCATTGCAAATATCAGGATGATTGATCACCCGTGGCAGTATCGGGCAACGCGCGGGTGAGACGCACGCATAATCTCCGCCGCGTATCGGCATCCAGATTATCCGGCAACAACATCGCATCAAAACGCTGGCGACCATGCAGACGAAAACGCAGCACAAGCAACCAGCCGACACGCGTACTACCGATCAGCTCGGCGATATGCGGATCGTCGCTGCCGGCATGCAGGCGCCAATAACCTTGCGCGTGCCAGACCAGACTGGTCCATTTCGTTTGCAGCAATCGCCGCAGCGAATGGCCGAGATAGATCAGCGCGACAATCGCCAGCGATAACTTGAGCCACAGCGGCGCGTTGCAAAAAGTCAGCCCGAGCATTGCCAGCGCAGCTACGCCCAGCAACGCTGCAAGCAGCCAACGCGACGGCCGATAATCAAACGCGATGGTGGGTGCGGATGTCGTCAACGATGTTCTGCACGGCGGTTTGCGCGCTGCGACTGCGGCCCATGATCCAGTCCCAGACATCGGGGTCCTGCGCATCGAGCAAATCGGCGAACGCGTTTTGCGCAGCCGCATCGCTAGCGACATAACGCGTGTCGAGGTACCAGGTCAGCAGCCGGTCGAGCTCGCGCGTGCCACGACGACAGCGCCAGCGTAGACAATTGATCGTAGCGTCGCTCATCTTGCCAATGTGATCGCATTGCCGGGCAAGATCGGCGCGGCCTCGGCGCGACGTTTGTAGAAAGTCAGGATCGTATCGGCCGAATTATCGACCAGCAAACCTGCCCACCACGCCGCGTAAAAATTGAAATTAGTGCTCACGCGATAACTGACCCGGATCTGCATCAACGTGCCATCGCTATCCGGCGTGAGCAGGTAGGAAGTATCCAGCAGATCGAAATATTTTCCGCCGAGAGTGACATGCTCGTCGAGCGCAGCGGCGGGAATGGAGTCGTTGGCGAAATCGTATTGCCAGCGGATGTAGCGATTCTCCTGCCAGTCGAGAATCGGTTCGTCGAAATGCACGTTCTTGTCCCAGCGCAGCTTGCGCACGCGGGCGCCATCGTTGGTAACGGTAAGTGCTTCCTGCGGATATGGCACACCGATCCGGTAGGCCCAGCCGGCGCGCATTTCGTCGGGCTGGATCGCAGTCGCATTGTTGATCAGCTGCCAGATTTGAGCTGCAGCGGCTTGCACATGGAGGCTGCGCTCGCTGACCAGAATGGCATCGGGAATCGGCACACTGCGTTCCCACACGCCGCCGAGCAGTGGCAATAACAAGAACGAACCGACCACACCGTTCGACGGTTTTGCGGTCTTCAATATCGCCCACGACAACACGCCGCCGATCGAACTCATGGCGAAGAAAATCGGCGCGGCCATGAAGATGCAGATGCTGCCTTCGATCAACAGCAAAGCCGAGCCGACGAGGAACAGAAACATCGGCAGCCACGGCCTGAGGATGGCATTGGCCACGCTGCGTTTTTCTTGCGGTTGCAGATAAACCGTGAGCGCGCCGATGACGAACGGCACGAGAAAAAGGAACGAGACCAGCATCGGCCCGCTTGCGGCACTCACCGAGGTGTTGTGCAGCAGGCCAAATACACCGCGCATGAGCAAGCCGTAGAGCGCACCGGCAAGTGCCGACATCCAGCTGAGCCGCCAGAATTGTCGATCGCTACTCACCGCCAAAGTCGGCGGCGGCGACATGGGTTGCGCCTGCAAATCGCCGGAATGCGAAGGATCGATCGGCGTATTCACGGCGGCGTTCCTTGTTGGAGTTATGCGCCGCGACGCTGGATCATGAGTTTCTTGATTTCGGCGATCGCCTTGGCGGGGTTCAAACCTTTCGGGCAGGTCTTGGCGCAATTCATGATCGTGTGGCAACGATACAGACGGAACGGATCTTCGAGATCGTCGAGGCGCGCGCCGGTGTCTTCATCACGCGAATCGATGATCCAGCGATAAGCTTGCAGCAGCACGGCCGGACCGAGATAGCGATCACCGTTCCACCAATAACTCGGGCACGAGGTCGAGCAACACGCGCACAGGATGCATTCGTACAGACCATCGAGTTTGGCGCGATCCTCTTTTGATTGCAGCCGCTCGGTGTCCGGCATCGGCGTGCTTTGCGTGCGAATCCACGGTTTGATTGACGCGTATTGCGCGTAAAAATGGCTGAGGTCGGGCACCAGATCCTTGATTACGGGCATGTGCGGCAGCGGGTAGATTTTCACCTCGCCCTTGCAGTCCTCGATCGCCTTGGTGCAGGCCAGTGTGTTGGTGCCATCGATGTTCATCGCGCACGATCCGCAAATGCCTTCGCGGCACGAGCGGCGGAAAGTCAAAGACGGATCGATCTCGTTTTTGATCTTGATCAGCGCATCGAGCACCATCGGCCCGCATGCCGCTAGATCGACTTCGTAGGTATCCGTGCTCGGATTCTGGCCGGCATCGGGATTCCAGCGATACACCTTGAAGTTACGCACTTTTTTCGCGCCAGCCTTGGCCGCGAAATGCTTGCCCTTCTGCACCTTGGAATTTTTCGGAAGCGACAACTCTGCCATAACGATCCTTAGCTAATGAGCCGTCATCCCAGCGAAGGCTGGAACGACGAGCAAAAACATAGAGCCTTAACACTTATTCGACGACCATCAATACGTGCGCGCTTTAGGCGGCACAACCTCGACGTCGCTGGTCTGGGTATACATGTGCACCGGGCGGTAATCGAAAGTCGCCTTGCCTTGCGCATCGATGTTCACGAGCGTGTGTTTCTGCCAGTCGACATCGTTGCGATCCTGAAAATCCTCGCGCGCATGCGCGCCGCGACTTTCCGGACGATTCTCGGCCGAGTACATGGTCGCCACGGCTTGGCCGAGCAGGTTCTGCAACTCCAGCGTTTCGATCAAATCGGAATTCCATACCAACGAACGATCGCTCACGCCGACATCGGCAAATGAATCGTAGGCCGCGCTGATTTTCTTGCAACCTTCCTTGAGCGTTTCGCCAGTGCGGAATACTGCGGCATCCTGCTGCATGATGCGTTGCATGTTGAGGCGGATATCCGCCGTCGGCATGCTGCCGCGGGCATTGCGCAACTTGTCGAAATTGCCGAGCGCGGCATCGCAGATGCTGGCCGGCAATTCCTTGTGCATGCTGCCGGGCTTGATCAGTTCGGCAGCGCGGATTGCTGCTGCGCGACCGAACACGATCAGATCGAGCAGCGAGTTCGAACCGAGACGGTTCGCGCCGTGCACGGAAACACACGCGGCTTCGCCGATCGAGAACAATCCCGGTACGACCGAGTCCGGATTGTCGCCGACCTTGCGCACGACTTCGCCGTGATAATTGGTCGGAATACCGCCCATGTTGTAGTGCACGGTCGGCAATACCGGAATCGGCTGTTTGGTGACATCGACGCCGGCAAAAATGCGCGCGCTCTCGGCAATGCCAGGCAGTTTTTCGTGGATGACTTCGGGGCCGAGATGCATGAGGTTCAGATGGATATGATCCTGATGCTCGCCGACGCCACGGCCCTCGCGAATTTCCACGGTCATCGCGCGGCTGACGACGTCGCGCGATGCGAGATCTTTCGCATTCGGCGCGTAACGTTCCATAAAACGCTCGCCCTTCGAGTTGGTCAGATAACCGCCCTCGCCACGCACGCCTTCGGTGATCAGGCAACCGGCGCCGTAGATGCCGGTCGGATGGAATTGCACGAACTCCATGTCCTGCAACGGCAGGCCGGCGCGCAACACCATGCCACCGCCATCGCCGGTGCAGGTGTGTGCGGAAGTTGCCGAGAAATAGGCGCGGCCATAACCGCCGGTCGCGAGCACCACGGCGTGGCCGCGGAACAGATGCATGGTGCCTTCGGCCATGTCCATCGCGAGTACGCCGCGACATACGCCTTCGTTATCGAAAATCAGGTCGAGTGCAAAATATTCGATGAAGAACTTTGCGTCGTTGGCGAGCGATTGCTGATACAGCGTGTGCAGGATGGCGTGGCCAGTACGATCCGCCGCCGCGCAGGTGCGTTGCGCCGTGCCCTTGCCGTAATGCGTGGTCATGCCGCCGAACGGACGCTGATAAATCTTGCCGTCTTCGGTACGCGAAAACGGTACGCCGTAATGTTCGAGTTCGATCACTGATGGAATCGCTTCGCGGCACATGTATTCGATCGCGTCCTGATCGCCGAGCCAGTCCGATCCCTTGATGGTGTCGTAGAAATGGAAACGCCAGTCGTCTTCGCCCATGTTGCCGAGCGCGGCGGACATGCCGCCCTGCGCCGCGACGGTATGCGAGCGCGTCGGGAAAACCTTGCTGATGCAGGCCGTGCTCAGACCTTTCGCAGCCATGCCCATCGTCGCGCGCAAACCCGCGCCACCGGCCCCGACCACGATCACATCGAACTTGTGTTGCTGGATTTTATAGGCTTCCATCGATCAGTTTCCCAAAGATATGCGAACGACGGCCAGCGTACTTGCGAGCGCACCAAGCAGGCATAGAAATTTCACTGCGAGCGTCGAAGAAAGTTCGAGCCAGCGCGTGTGCACATAATCCTCGATCACCACTTGCAGGCCGAGCTGGGCGTGCCAGAACATCGCAATGATAAACGCGACGATCAACACCGCATGCAATGGCTCCGCGACAAAATGCCGCGCGGTGGCGTAATCGGCGTGCAGCAGGCACAACAGCGAAACCAGAATCCAGATCGCCAACGGCAGCAGTGCGATCGCGGTGAGGCGTTGCATCCACCAATGCTTGACGCCGTCTTTGGCCGAACCCAGACCGCGCACTTCGGCGAGCGGATCACGCAGTTGCGAGCTCATGCGACACCTCCTTTGCTCAGCATTACGAAAGCCCAGATTGCGCCGGTCAAGACGAACGAAAGAAAAACCACGGTCCAGCCCGTGGCATAGGCGCGCGGAATATCCAGCCCCCAACCCGCATCCCAACCGAGATGACGTAATCCGTTGAGCAAGTGATAGACCAGCGAAAATGTCCATCCCAGCAACAAGAGTTGTCCGTACCACGCGCTATCGAACGATTGAACAGTGGCGAATGCTACGCTCGATTGCGCCAGCGCAAGCAGCCACAACACCAGCAGGATGGAACCCAGGCTCAGAAAAATTCCGGTGCCGCGATGGACGATGGATAACACCGTAGTGAGCTGCGGACGATAAACCTGCAGATGCGGAGAAAGCGGTCGGGATGACTGATGCATGCTAGTCGCCTATTCGAGAATCTTGCGGAAAGTCTCGCTCGTTATTGTCAACCTGCGCAGCATCTATTGCTGAATCACAAATCGACGTGAACACACACTCAAAAGTCGATGCAGCGGCCATTCTTTTCCCAATCGCCATAACGCGTCGGATCGAGGCCGTCGCGGCCACCGATTTCTTTCGCTGGCGCTGGCGATGGCGCAGGCGGGACGGCAGACACGGAATCGGCGGTCTGGTCGGGCACTGCAGGAATCGGGATTGGTAACTGTTCGGGCATGGGCGTGTTTAGCAGGCGAAGCGTAATGCCGCGATGCACAAAGGTCAAATCTTCCCTGTCCGCGCGGGATAGCCTTTTTGTTGCGCTGATTTGTTGCGCTCGATATCGCGCTGGTGCTTGCTCATGCCGATGCGCACCTCTACATTGCAGGTCTGCCGCGCATTTCGCGGTTGCTGATCGAGCTCGCATGATTTACGCACTCCCTTCCCCGCAATTGATCGAGATCCACGGCGACGATGCTGTTGCGTTCGCCAATGCCCAGTTCTGCAACGATGTGCTCGAACTTCCGATCGGCGATTGGCAATACAATGCGTGGCTGAATCCGCAAGGCCGTGTACACGCTTTTTTTGCGCTGTTGCGCCCGCAGGAGAACACGCTGCTGCTGATTTTGCGCGGCGGCCGGGCCAATGAGATCGCCGTGGATCTGGCGCGCTACAAATTTCGCAGCAAGGTCAGCATCCGCACGATGCCGGATTGGCATGCGCAAGGCATGAGCGGCGCGCACGCAGTGGCTGATCACAGCTCCACCGATCTCTTCGGTGATGCTTCGGGCGCGAAAAAACTGCTGCAAGGCGATGGCTGGTTCGCAATCGCCCAACCCGGCAGTGAACCGCGTCTGCTGTCCTTGACCGCCGCGCCACCAGAACAGTTAGCCGTCGGCAGCGATGATCTAACTCACGATGCCGATGCATGGTTGCTGGCAGATATCTGCGCCGGACTGCCGCAACTGGAAACCGCCACGCTTGATGAATTTCTGCCACAGGCGCTCGGACTCGAGCGTCTCGATACGATCAGCTTCAACAAGGGCTGTTATCCGGGCCAGGAGGTCGTGGCGCGCGTGCATTTCAAGGGTGGCAATAAACGCCAACTGCATATGGTCGAGCTCGCAGCGCAAGAATCACCTGCGGCGGGCACCGCGATTTATGCAGTCACTGACGATTCCCAGCCCGCTGGCGTGATACTGCAAAGCGCATGTGTGTCGGACACACAGATACTCGCGCTGGCGGTATTGCGGCAGGAACTAGCCGATCAGGCACTACGTGTGGCTGGCGCAGGCGCTATTTCTTTGGCGATTGGAGTACCCTTGCGCAACACCTAGAAACACGACTTTGCGGATCGGCGAAATGATGTGGACCTCCGCATCCAAGCCGATTCAAGAATCAGAGAGCTATGTCCGATACGCACGGAAACACATCGGCATATTGCGAGCTCAGCCATGGACAGGCCAGCAGCTTGCTTGATCGGGGGAGATGGCGCTATGTCAATAGTTGGCAAAGGTTTAGGGCGCGCAGGCGCGACATGGATACGTTCGGCAATATTCCTGGCAGCAATGACGGCCAGCCCGGCGGAGACACTCGCCGCCCAATATACTTTTGCGGTCGAGCCGGCTTATCCGGCGGAGCAGACCCAGGCGATCTACAAGCCGCTGCTAAGCTATTTGAGCAAGGCCACCGGCGAGCAATTCACGCTCGTCACCTCGAAGAACTATCACTTTTACTGGCGCGACATCCGCGCCGGCAGCAGCAGCGACTTCGCTTACGATGAGGCCCATCTGGCCGACTATCGCATCAGCCATTCGCAGTACGTTCCGCTGGTTAAAGCCCCGGAAAACTCCGGTTATAGCTTGGTTGCCAACCCGGATGTCGCGGCGAAAGGCCTGAGTGCGCTGGTCGGACATCGAGTCGCGACGATGGCCGCGCCGAGCCTTGGTTACGCGGTTTTGCTCAGCTTCTACCCCGATCCACTGCGACAGCCGGAAATCCAGTCTTCCGCGGCTTCGTGGAAGGATGCGATCGAATCGGTATTTGGTGAGGAAGCGGATGCCGCGATCGTGCCGAACTGGCTGAAGGTGCAGTACCCCAATCTAACCGTAATGAAAACCTCGCGCGAATTCCCTGGAGCGACGGTGATGGCTGCCGCCAGCGTGCCCGCCGATGTGCGGCAGAAGGTCAAGGATGCTTTGCTCAAACTGCACGAAGATCCGGCTTTGTACGATGTGCTGAATCAGCTCGGTATCAGCAAGTTCGTGGCCGCGGATGCGGCGGAATTCCATGGCACCGAACAGATGCTCAAGGAGTTCTACGGATATCAGTAGTTCTATCTGTTTTTCTCAGCAAATATCGAAAACAGAGAAGTAACGGTTTTAGCAAGATAGAAAAAAGTCAAGCGCCTCTGTAACTCCGTCCTGAAGCTGGCCACCACCGCGATAACAGCGGATTTTTCGTTTGATTTCAAAGAAATTTAAGAAACTTCGTCCATCTTCGTCGAAAAAGCAATATTTCTGTCGAAATGTTGGCAAATTCGTCTAAATATTTTTTACGAGAGCTGCGTAAACACCTTGGTTTTCACAAAGCTGTAACGAAATATTTCCACGATTCTCTTAAAATGTTGCGCTGATACAACAGTGTTATGACCCCGCAACTCGCCCCCTTCAGCGGGCGTTAGGCTTCAGCCGTTATCTTGCCGGCAACTTGGAACCCCGGTTCCTCCGCACCTGCAGTGCAGTACCTTGTTTGTGAGCGTCAACGACGTCTCTTTCCCGCCATCGTCGGGAGCATCCAGGGTTTGCCCGATACGGAGTACGTCTATCTATGAAACTTGCATGGCTGTTATGGCTGGCGTCTGCCTTGCCGCAACCTGTAGCAGATCGAACTTGTCTTGCCGCCACAATCTATCTTGAAGCCCAGAGCCAATCGGCTTTGGGTCAACTGGCAGTAGCGGAAGTGGCACAGCGTCGCCGTACGACCGGACGCTGGGGCAAGAGTCTGTGCGATGTAGTCGAAGCACGTGACCAGTTTGCGTTGTCGACTACCAGCAAGAGCTACATCTTCGACAATATCGATTCGTGGAAAACCGCATGGGAAGTCTCAGGCGCATCGATAGCGATGTGGTGGCTGCCCGAACAATGGCGCGTTGCGGTGGTGCCCAAGGCCGACCATTTTCTACTGGCCTCGTCGATGATTCCCTCGTGGGTACACGGCGCTCCGCTGGCGACAATTGGCGAACATAATTTTTATCACGTCATCGACTGATAGTTCGATCTGGCTGCAAGACAAAATCCGCTCAACAAAACCGACTCAGTCCTCGTCGAGCGACATCGGCGCCGGTTCCGGCTTGGGCGCGCGCAAACGACGGTGAATCAGGCGCTCCAGCGGACCGCCAAGCACCAGTATCAGCAGCACTAGAGCGAAGGCGATCAGCGCCAAGGCGAATCGCCCACTGCCACAGACCATGCCGAATACCGCGGTTGTCCAGATCGCTGCTGCCGTGGTCAGACCGTGCACGCGATGTGCGCGTGCCCCGTGCAGTATTACTCCGGCGCCCAGAAAACCTACTCCGGTAATGATGCCCTGAGCGACGCGGCTAGTCGCCGCGATGTCGGTATCGACACCGGCGATCATGCGCCCGAACAACATCACCAGCATCGCGGCGCCGAGTGCAACCAACGCGTGTGTGCGCAAGCCTGCCGGCTTGTCGTGCAGATCACGATTGATGCCGATCACCGCTCCGATCACGATCGCCAGCCCAAGGCGCGCGGCTATTTCCAGCCATTCCTGTTCAGGCATACTTCGCTCCGACCTTTTGCAACGTGCTGTCGCGGAATCCATCAAACCGCAACATTGCCATGATAGCAATGCCGATCCGGAATCTTGATATGACTGCAACCATGACCCGATCCAGCAAAATTTTCGCCAGCGCACTCCTGAGCCTGAGTCTTCTCCACGTCGCGCAGGCACGCGAGAGTAACCCGAACAACGTCATCATTTTTGTCGCCGATGGTTTGCGTGGCGCGATGGTGGATGCGCAAAACGCACCGACCATGCATGCGCTGCGCAACGAAGGCGTGGCTTTTCCGAATAGTCATTCGATCTTTCCGACCGTGACTACCGCTAACGCATCGGCTATCGCCACCGGGCATTATCTCGGCGATACCGGCGATTTTCAGAACACGCTGTATACCGGATTTGCCGCGACTTATGCCAATGGCGAAAGCAGTGTGACGCCGTTTGTCGAAGAGAATAACGTGCTCGGCGATCTGGACAAACATTTCGATGGTGATTACCTCGACGAGATCACTCTGCTCGCCAGCGCCCGGGCGCACGGCTTCAGCACCGCTGCAATCGGCAAGCTCGGCCCGACGCTGATCATGGATCACACCGCACGCAGCGGCGAGCAAACCATCCTGATCGACGATAAAAGCGGATTGGTCAACGAAAAAACCGGAACCGCGGAAGGAATTCCGCTCAATCAAGAAATACAGCGCGCATTGCAGGCGGCAGGTCTTGGGCAAACGCCGCCTGCGGCTGACAAACCCAACGTCGCCCAGCAGCAATATCTGGTCGATGTCACCTCGCGTGTGGTGCTACCAACGTTCAAGCAACGCGGCAAGCCGTTCGTCATGGTGTTCTGGGCGCGCGACCCGGATGTTACCCAGCACAACCAGCTCGATAGTCGTTATGGCGTGGCGCCAGGCATCAATGGCTCGACCTCGCTCGCGGCTATCCGCAATACCGATGACGGCCTGCAGCAATTGCGCGCTGCGCTGAAGGCGCAAGGACTGGATCGCAACACGAATATTTTCGTGACGTCAGATCATGGTTTTTCGACGATATCTAAACAAAGCGAAACCAGCCACGCCGCAAAATGCGGTTACGACGACACACCCGGCAGCCATCTGCCCTCGGGTTTTCTTGCGCTGGATCTGGCGAATGCGCTGGATCTGCCGCTGTTCGATCCCGATGCTTACGGCGCGGCGATCGACACCCAAGCCGGTTGTGATATTCCCGGCAACAGCGCCAAACCCGCCGACAAGTTCAAGGCCAAACACGGCAAACATGGCAATGGCCTGATTGGGCGCAGCGCCGATCATCCCGACATGATCGTCACCGCTGGCGGCGGCTCCGATCTGATTTATCTAACCAGCGCGGCAGGCAAACTGCTGGTGCCGATCATCGTCAACTCGCTGCTCGCCCAAGATTATGTCGGCGGCGTATTTGTCGATGACGGTCTCGGCAGTTTTCCCGGTACGATTCCGCTCAACGCGATCAACCTTATCGGTTCGGCACGCACGCCGCGGCCAAGTATCGTGGTCAGCTTTCGCAGTTTCTCGACCGGTTGTGCGGAGCCGCTGCGCTGTGGCGCTGAGGTGGCCGATGGCGGTTTGCAACAAGGCCAAGGCCAGCACGGCAGCTTCAGTCGATCCGACACGTTCAATTTCATGGCCGCGGTCGGGCCGGACTTCAAACGGAATTTTGTCGATGTGGCGCCGACCAGCAACGCCGACATCGCACCGACCTTGGCAACGATCCTCGGCATCCCGCTCGAAGCCAAAGGCAAGCTGGTCGGTCGGATAATTTCCGAGGCCTTGCCCGGCGGCAAGAATGTCACCGCCACAACAACAACGTGCCTTTATCCGCCGGCTAACCTGGGGCACGGTGCACAGCAGAACGAACCGCCACTGTTCAAATTGCAGCCTGCCCTGACTTCGCAAACTGTTGGAACCACGAATTATTTCGATGCCGCAGGACTTTCCGGACGTGTGCTCGGATTGAATACCAGCGGCGCAGTTTCTTGCGATCCTGCTGCGAATTCCAGCAAGGAAAATGTCCGCAAGTAATTCTTCCGCTGTCGGGGAAATAGATAAAAAGAAGCCCCTGCATGCAGGGGCTTCTGGACAGAGCAAGACACCTTCGAACGTAGCTAATTCAGCTTAGCGACGCTCGACATGATTCCCGTCAACACGAACCTCGTCACCGTTACGAATGCCCGGGTTATCGCCCTGATCGATCGTCACACGCCGACCATTATCCATTCGCACGTGGAAACGCCAATAGGAATTATCATCACGGTTATTTTTCTCGACCTGATGACCGACCGCGCCGCCGAGTACCGCGCCACCGACCACGGCTGCAGTGCGTCCGTCGCCTTTGCCGACCGTGCTGCCGAGCAGACCACCAGCAATCGCACCAATGGCCGTGCCGCCACCAAAGCGGTGATCGCGATCGCGAATCTTTTCGATACCGCTGACGACGCCACAACTATTGCAACGATCCCAAGCAAAAGCCGGTGTCGCGAGCGAAGAAAGCAGCAATAAAGCCAGCAGCAAAATGGATTTTGATAAACGCATAAAACCTCCGTATTTTCTTGTGGGTGTGCGGAAACAGCTTACCCACTCGACGCGTCGCATATGTGCAAATGCTGTGTAGACCAGCGTGCACGGTTACACTTCGTTCACACCACCCTAACTACGGAAAACCGGCATGTACACTCTGTATTATTCCCCCGGCACAGCCAGCCTGCTGATCCACCTAGCGCTGCTGGAAATCGGCGCGGCGCACACGCTGGAACTGGTGGATTTTGATGCGGATGCACAGCGCGCTCCGGAGTATCTGAGGCTGAATCCGAATGGCCTGGTGCCTACCCTGATCATCAATGGCATCGCCATCAGCGAATCTGCAGCCATCTTGATGAGCTTGTCCGACCGCCATCCGCAAGCGGCGCTTGCGCCACCCATCGGTACGACGGAGCGCGATGCCTGGTATCACTGGATTGTCTATCTCAGCAACAATCTGCAGGCGACTTTTCGCTTCTGGTTTTATGCGGGCGATCTAGGTCGCAGCGAACATGCTGCGGTGACGCATGAAGCACTGCGACTGCGCATCGAAAAGATCTGGACGACGATCAATGCGCATCTCGAAAGACACGGCCCGTATCTGCTCGGCGAGAAATTTTCCGCGCCCGATTTGCAGCTGACGATGCTGATGCGCTGGTCGCGCAACATGCCGCATCCGGCCACCGAATGGCCGGCTCTAAAACGGCTCGCCGATCACGTGTGTGCGAGAGCGAGCTGGCAGCGCATGCGCGAAATCGAGAGACTCGACGATTGGCAATAATCGCTGCGGTCGCCGCTTTACGCAGGCGACCGCAGCGAAGTCGAACGACCTAGCAAACGGTCACTCGTAAGAACCGATTTACCGCGCGGGTTCGATATGATCGCCGCGCACGATTACCTGATCGCCGCGACGGAAACCCGGGTTGTCGCGCTGCGTAATCGTGGCGTTGCGGCCATCATCCAGCGCGACACGATAACGCCATACCAAGCCATCGCCACCGTTATTGTTTTCCTCGACCGCGTTACCGGCGAAACCGCCCACGACGGCACCGCCGACAGTGGCTGCGGTACGACCATTGCCCTTGCCGATCGTGCTGCCGAGTACACCACCGATGATCGCGCCCAGCACCGCGCCACCGCCGGAATTGCCGGCGCGATATTCGATCTGCTCGATGCCGCGAATCGTGCCGCATTCGTGGCACACCTGAGAAGCGCCATAGTTATGTCGACCGCCGTTGCCGTCATCGCGATACACCACACGCTGGCTCGGCTGGGTAACGCAACCCGCCAACAGCGCGATCACCAGCGCAGCACTCAGATTTCTGGCATGCAGCAATTTCATAACACACTCCTACAATGTAGAGGAAAAGATCGGTAGCCGATCCGACGCGGACCTTGCTCAAAATTTTGTCAATCTCAAACACGCTGCAACGCAAGTTCAAAGCATAGTTCTAGCGCGATCAAAGTTTGCCGCTCCAGCAATGAACGCACGTGTAACCATCTGGTGGACGCGATGGCTTGTCAGCCATGCAGCGGCAACGTACGCTCCAAGCCATCATCAGCACCGATTCGCAGCCGCACGGAACCCCTTTTGAACTCATCCAACCAATGCGCGTAACTTCCACCCCTACATCGCAAGTCGCCACCGGCGACGCCGCATTGCTGCGCGCCGTGGGTTTTTGGGCACTTAGCGCAGCGGTGGTCAACATGATCGTCGGCGGCGGAATTTTTGCGCTGCCCGCGGCGCTCGCGAAAACCGTCGGCACCGCCGCGCCGATTTCGTATCTGCTCGGTGCGCTCACTATCATTCCGATTGCACTATGTTTCGCCGCCGCCGGCAGCCGCGTCACCGCAACCGGCGGGCCATACACTTATGTCGGGGCGGCATTCGGGCCGTTCGCCGGATTTGTCATCGGCGTGCTGATGTGGGTATCGAATGTCGCTTCGAGCGGTGGTGTCGCGGCCGGACTTACCGATCAAGTCGCTCATCTTTCGCCCGCCTTCGCCAGCGGCGTGCCGCGCGCAACCTTGCTGATCCTGATCTATACCGCACTGAGCTGGCTGAACGCGCGCGGCGTACGCGCCGGATCGCGCGCAATCCTCAGCTTGGCTGCAATCAAACTCACTCCGCTGCTGATTCTCGTTATCGGTGGACTGTTTTTTGTCCACGCCGATTTTATTCGCATCGATGCCCTGCCCTCGTTGCCGGCGCTGGGCAGCTCGATGGTGCTGGTGATGTTTGCGTATTCCGGCATGGAAACCGCGCTGGTGCCCTCAGCCGAAATGACCAATCCATCGCGCCTTGTGCCGCGTGCCACGGTCACAGCGATCCTGTTCGTGGTGTTGTTGTATGTTGGTCTGCAAATCGTCACGCAGGGCATACTCGGCGACTCGCTGGCAGACAGCGCCACCCCGCTCGCGGCGACTGCAGGTGCGCTATGGCCGGGTGCCGCTGTGCTGTTGCTGATTACCGCAACGATGTCGATGCTCGGCTTTCTGCAGGGCAACCTGCTCGGGACATCTCGATTGGTTTATGCCTTGGCGCGTGACGGTTATCTGCCCTCATTGCTGGCCCGCGTCACCACAAAAACACGCGTGCCGATCTTCGCCATCGTCGTGCACGCCGGCATCAGTTGCACGCTGGCCTTGATCGGTAATTTCGCCGCGCTCGTGCTGATCTCCGGCGGTGCGATCTGTCTGACCTATTTTGCGACCAGCGTCGCGGCCTGGGCGCTGCAGCGCCGCGGCGTCGCCGAACAAGGCAAGCCGTTTATGCTGCCAGGCGGCGCAATGATTCCGTTCATCGCCTGCGTCGCGCTCGCGCTGGTGCTGATCACACTCACGCGGGTCGAATGGCTGGCGATCAGCATCGCGGTGGCCGCCGTGGTCGCACTGTATGGAGTGATGTCTTGGTGGCGCAGTCGCCGCGCATGAGCATGAGCCTCATGCACAACGATGACGATATTTGCGTCGTTACGCTAGCATCTGCGCATCACCAAAAAACGAATTTCGGGAATCGACGATGCAGGTAACGGAATCCACGCGTACGCTGATCAACATCGCGCGCGAACTCGATCCGAAAAGTGCGGCAGACGCGCTTGGGCATTATCACGATGCCGAAATCGCCGGTGTGCTGGCCACGCTCGGGCCGGCGCGTGCGGTCGAAATCCTGCAACGTTTCACGCCTGAACGGCGCACCGGCATCACCGGCGCGGCGCTCAGCGGACAAGGCGAGCAATGGCTGCATGATCAGAGTTATCCTGAAGGCAGCGTCGGCCGTCTGATGGAACGCGTGCCGGCGAGCTTCCTGCCGGATGCCGAGGTGAGCGACGTCATCGAGAGCTTGCGCGAAGCGGTGCGGCATACCTTGATCACGTATATTTTTGTGGTCGATAGCAATCAGCATCTGCTCGGTGTGGTGGCGTTTCGTGAGCTGGTGTTCGCCAGCCCACAACAGCGTCTGCAAGAGGTGATGTTGCCGAAACCATTCTCGTTGCGCCCGGAAACCGCGTTGGTCGATGCGATGCGCGAAGTTGTGACGCGGCATTATCCGGTGTATCCGGTGTGCGATTCGCAGCAACGCCTGATCGGCGTCGTGCGTGGCCAGTTGCTGTTCGAGCAGCAGGCGTTCGAGATTAGTGCGCAAGCGGGCTCGATGGTTGGTGTCGAGCGCGAAGAACGCACCGCCACGCCGTGGGCACGCAGCCTCCGGCTTCGTCATCCGTGGTTGCAGCTCAACCTGATCACAGCATTCGTTGCCGCGAGTGTGGTCGGGCTGTTTCAGGGCACAGTCAATCGCATCGTGATCCTCGCCATTTTTATTCCGGTATTGTCGGGGCAATGCAGCAACACCGGTTGTCAGTCGCTGGCCGTGACCTTGCGCGGCATGACCTTGAAAGAACTCACCGCCGATCGCGCTGGCGCATTGATCGCCAAAGAAGCGTGGCTCGGATTCATCAACGGCGCGTTGACCGGCCTCGTCGCCGCGATCGGCATGTACGCCGTGGCCTACAGTCAGAACAATCCCAGCGCGCTGGTGCTGGCGTTCATCACCTTGATCGCGATGGCGCTGAGCTGCCTGATCAGCGGGGTCGCCGGCGCCGCTGTGCCGCTCGCGCTGAAACGCGCCGGCGCCGATCCGGCCACCGCCTCCAGTATTTTCCTGACCACCGCCACCGACGTCGTGAGCATGGGATTGTTCCTCGGCATGGCCGCGTGGCTGATTCCGTGAACGGCGTTATCCGTACATGCGATTGATCGACAGCCACAGCCATATCGATGCCGATGAATTCGCGCCGGATCGCGCCGCCGTCATCGAACGCGCTCGTCTGGCCGGTGTAACGCAGCAGATCGTCCCGGCGATCACTGCGGCAAGTTGGCCCGCGCTGCGCGAGATCTGCGCGACGACGCCCGGGCTGCATCCTGCGTACGGTCTGCACCCGATGTTCCTTGCGCAGCACCAGCCGCAACATCTGCAACAGCTTGAAACCTGGCTGGCAACCGAACGTCCGGTTGCAGTCGGTGAATGCGGCCTGGATTTTTTTATCGACGGACTCGATCCGCAGCAACAACGGTTTTATTTTCAGCGGCAACTCGAACTCGCGAAGGAATTCGATCTGCCATTGATCCTGCACGCGCGTCGCGCACTCGCCGAAGTCATCTATGCGCTGCGCGGCATCGGTGGATTACGCGGCGTGGTGCACAGTTTCAGCGGCAGCGCGGAACAGGCGCGCGAGTTGTTCAAGCTCGGCTTTCATCTCGGCATCGGCGGCCCGCTGACCTACGAGCGCGCAACTCGCCTGCGCGGCATCGTCGCGACCATGCCGATCGAATTTCTGCTGCTCGAAACCGATTCGCCGGATCAACCGCTGAGCACACATCGCGGCCAGCGCAACGAGCCCGGTTACCTGACTGAAGTTTGCGATTGCGTCGCGGAATTACGCAAAACCGACGCGGAAATTATCGCGCAGGCGACCACAGCAAATGCGATTCGATTATTTGGACTCGACCCGGCCACAGATTGAGTGTGCAAGCGATGCCGTCATTCTGTCGATGTACAAAAAATCGATCCCGCGAAATCATTCCGCCGGCTTTTCCAGCAAGCGTTCCAGCACTCGCCCAACCGCGGCAAACGCAAAACTCGCAGTCACGTGCGTCGCCGCGCCGAGGCCGCCACCGCAATCGAGTTTCAGCGCCGCATTGGCATCGAGCTTCGGCCGTTTTTCGCAGACGCTGCCATCGGCTTGCGGATACTTCACGTTCTCGCGCGAGAACACCGCCGCGACGCCGAAATAACGTTTCGGATTGCGCGTCCAGTCGTAATCGTCGCGCAACTTGCCGCGCACGTAACCAAGTAACGCATCGTGTTCGGTACGCGTGAGATCACGCACCGTGATCTTGGTTGGATCAGTGCGGCCACCGGCCGAACCGCACGTGACAATCGGGATCTTGCGGCGTTTGCAGAACGCGATCATGTCGACCTTCACGCGCAGCGCATCACACGCATCGATCACCGCGTCGTAATCGCGCGCGAGGTGCTGTTCGAGATTTTTGCTCGTGACAAAATCGCTGACCGCATCGATTTCAATCGCCGGATTGATCGCACGCAAACGCTCGGCCATCACAGTTACTTTTGGCCGTCCATATTGGCCGTCGAGCGCCGGCAACTGGCGATTGGTATTGCTCACGCAAACATCATCGGCATCGATCAAGGTGAGTCGTCCAACGCCACTGCGCGCAAGCGCCTCAGCCGCCCATGAACCGACCCCGCCAATCCCGACGATGCAGACATGACGCAGCGCGAGTATGTCGACACTGCCGTTTCCGTAAAGCCGATCGATACCGGCAAATCTTTCGTTACTCATCTATCGAATCACACCGCCATAAAAATCCGCGCGAGAGTAACGCGTCTGGCGGCACAGTGGAATCGCGGACATATTCGCGCTCGCGATTCCGGCATCGAAAGCTCAAGCTGCGATGCGTCGTTGCAGCGTAAACAAGCGCAACAGCTGCGCGAAAAACATGCCGTTGCACATCCCATACAACAGGCACACCGCCACGACAAAACCGAGGTTCTGCGCACGCGCCGGCTGCATCGCCAACGCTATTCCCGTGGCGTACTTGGTCAAAAAAATCGCCATCATCAGCAGCATCGGTTTCCAGCTGCCGCGCACGAATACGGTCTTGCCATCGGGCAGCAAGCTCATGCGCTGCGCATCAAAGCTCAGCCATGCGATGCCGACACCTGCCAACACGCCAAACGCCCAAGCCAAGACAGCGCCATGTTGCGAACCGAAGCTGCGCGCGATGCCATCCAACGACAACCACAGAAACACTGCCGGCACGATGCACATCTGCCACCGCGATACCTCACGATCACGACTCGCAAGCAGCCCGCGATAGATCAGGAACGCAAGAATCATCCACACCCAAACCGGTGTGTGCACAAGAATTTGAAAGATCATGTCTGGCTCCCGAATGTTTTTACAGTGGCTACGATGCACTTTTGCGCAAACGGATCGGAGATACCGAAAGTCACCAGCCACGGGTGAATAAAGTCACCTTTATCGCTGCGCGCACCCATCGTCGCGATTCAGGCTTTACACTGCGGCCATGCTCAACACCACCTTGTTTACCGAATCGTCCACGCCACGCAATTGGCGCCGGTGGTTGTTCAATCCGCTGCGTCTGGCCGCCTATCTGGTATGGATTGCGGTAGTGCTGAATACGCTGCTGGATAATCCGCCGCGGCTGTGGAACCTGCAGCAGCTTTTCGGCGCGATATTCACTGTTTCGATTCTGCTCAGCTTGATTGCCACCGGCGTGGTCCGCGCCAACACGACACAGCGAAGTTGGCTGGAGCCGCTGCTGATCCTGGCGCAAAGTGCATTCACGCTAGCGTCGATCTATTGCTTCCCCAGCAGCATGCAACCGGTACTGCTGGTGATCCTGGCGGTACAGGTGATTCTTTCTTTCCGACCCGCCGTCGCGCTGGCTTTTCTATTATTCGTGAACCTGATTTTTGCGTGGATCGGCAGTTATTACTGGAGCCGCGGCGGCATGATCGTGAGCCTGCTGGCCTACGGCAGTTTTCAGGCCTTTGCCGCCCTCACGGCGTATTACGCGCGGCGCGCCGAACAGGCGAATACCGAACTGCTCGCCGCCAATGCGCAGTTGCTTTCGACGCGCAGCCTGCTCGAAGAAAGCGCACGCAGTCAGGAGCGATTGAAACTTTCGCGCGAGCTGCACGATGTCGCCGGCCACAAACTCACTGCGCTCAAACTCAATCTGCAACTGCTGCTGCGCAACGCGGTATTTACGAACGTCGAAGAACTGCAAAGCTGCAAGCAGCTTGCCGACGAATTGCTCGACGACATTCGTGCCGTCGTCAGCGAGTTGCGCAAGTACGACGGCGTCGATCTGCGTTCGGCGCTCGCTACCTTGATCGCTCATCTGCCCGGGCCAAAAATTCATTTGAACATAGCGAACGACAGTCTGCTGGCCGATGTACAAAGCGCGGAAACCCTGCTGCGCTGCGCCCAGGAAGCGCTGACCAACGCGTTGCGCCACAGCCACGCCAGCGAAATCTGGCTCGACCTGCAACGCGATGGCGAGCGCGTAAGCCTGCAGGTGCGTGACAACGGTCACGGCACGGCGCAACTGAATTTCGGCAACGGCCTGACCGGCATGCGCGAGCGTCTGCAGGCCCTCGGCGGCGAGCTGCGCGTGCTGTCGGGCGCGAACACCGGCCTCACCCTGACTGCCAATATTCCGTTGCAAGCATGAGCGGCATCGAACCGATCCGCATCGCGCTGGCCGACGATCAGGCGCTCGTGCGCAAGGGGCTCAGCGCGTTGCTGCGCGATCTCGGCGGCATCGATATCGTGATCGAAGCCGAAGACGGCGAAAGCCTGTTGCTGCAACTGGCGCAAACCCAAGTCGATGTGATCGTCAGCGATATCCGCATGCCGCGCAAAACCGGTATTGAGGCATTGCGTGTATTGCGCGAACGCGGTGATACCACACCGCTGATCCTGCTCACCACGTTCGATGATTCCGAGTTGATGCTGGCCGCGGTGCAAGCTGGCGCGCAGGGATTTCTGCTCAAGGATGCGGCGCCGGAAGATCTGCATGCAGCGATCAAGCGCGTTGCGCGTGGCGAAACTTTGCTGCAACCGGTCAGCCTGCATTCGGTGCGCGCCAACTGGCATGACGTTTCGCCGGAGTCAAAACGTGCGCATCTCACCGACCGCGAAACCAGCATCCTGCGTTTGATCGCCGGCGGCTATTCGAACAAGGAAATTGCGCGCAGCCTGTTTTTGTCCGAAGGCACAGTGAAAAACTACATCACCGATATCCTGCTCAAACTCGACAGTCGCGATCGCACGCATGCGGTGCTGAAAGCGATTACGCAGCGCCTGATCTGACTACGCCACCAGCTGATTATCGAAAATTATTGCCGACGCTCGCAGCAATTTTTCTGCGAGCGCCGGGAAAGTCAGGCGAAAAAATCGAGGTCGATTGACGATCAATTCTTGCCGGGTGCTGCGGGCGGTTGCGGCGGCTTGCTGTTATCGCCCGGCCCAGTGCGATCCGGCCCACCCGGACGATCGCCATGCGGCGGCGGACCTTCGCGTCCCGGGCCATGCGGCGCGGTCGATTGCGCCAACGCGCGATAGCCGTCCTCGCCGAGCAGCTTGCGCAAACGCTCGGCGCTCTGATCGTCAATGCGTTCATGCTCGGTGCGTTCCTTGTCACGCAGCGCATCGTGCGCATCACGGCGTGCGACCAGGAGTTTTCGCACCTCTACCTGTTGTGCCGCGGTGAGATCGGGAATCAGCGCGAGCATTTCCGGCGATGGCACGCCGCCCATCGGACCACCCGGAGGCGGCATCGGCATGCCGCGCGGTGGTGGTGGCGCATCGGGGCCACCGGGTTGGCGATCCGGCGCGTGCTGTGCATAGGCCGCGCCGCTCAGCGCGATAATCAGCGGTAGCACAATAAATTTACGCATGGTGTTCTCCGTCTTACGTCGACCGTTTCGACGCTGCCAGACTAGTCCGCAATCGCGCAGACAGGATGCAGATTTTGTGGAGAAATGATGGAGTCGCGGTCGCTACGGTTTCCTGCATGCGCGTAACACGTTAACGTGAGACGCACTGACCGAGGAAAACGATGCGCCTGCGTTTGTGGTTACGCCTATTTCTGGTTTTTGCGACACTAAGTGTGGCCGCATTGGGCGGTTTTGTGGTCTGGCAACAGCACAGTTTTCGGCGTGGTTTTCGTGATTATCTCGATCAAGTCGCGCTGGATCGGCTCGGTAATGTCAGCACCTTGCTCGCCGCGCAATATGCGGTGCATGGCGACTGGGAATTCCTGCGCCATGATCCACGCCAGCTCAACCGACTGCTCGATCCCGATCGTGAACACGCCGATCCACGCCCACCGCCACCGCCTGCCGACGAGCCGCCACCGCGCGATGGCCGTCCGCAGCCGCCGGATCAAGCGATGCGTCGTGACGACGACCGTCCAGCGCCGCGCGATGACCGACCACCACCGCCACGCGGCGATCGCCCGCCGCCGCATCCGCCCGGGCCGTTCGACCTCGCTTCGCGCACACTTCTGCTGGATGCCGCAGGCAATGCGGTCGTCGGTGCTCGCGATATTTCCACGCAGGCACTGAGCGTACCGGTGCAGCTCGATGGAAAAAAAATCGGCGAACTGCACCTCGCGCCGTTGCCGCAATTGCTCGGCGATCTGGATCGCACGTTTGCCCAAGCGCAGATGCGTGATGCGCTGATCAGCGGTCTGATCGTGCTGGTCGCAGCGCTGTTGTTTGCGCTCGCGCTGGCGTATTGGCTGCTCAAGCCGATCCGTTCGCTGGCGCACGCCACGCGCGCACTGGCCACCGGCGATTACGGCCAGCGCGTGGTGATTTCGCGCCGCGACGAATTCGGCGATCTTGCCAGCGATTTCAATCATCTCGCCAGCGCGCTCGAACAGAATCGCGAAGCGCGCCGACAATGGGGCGCGGATATCGCGCATGAATTACGTACGCCGTTGAGTATTTTGCGCGGCGAAATTCAGGCGCTGCAGGACGGCATCCGCCTGCCGAACGCTGCGGCGCTGGCATCCTTGCAAGCCGAGGGCGAGCGGCTTACGAGCCTGATCGAGGATTTGTATCAGCTCGCGCTGGCTGATGCTGGCGCCCTCGATTATCGTTTTGCCGCGGTCGACCTGGCTACGTTGATTGCGGAAACCATCGACCTGCATGCGCCGGGTTTCGCCGACATCGGCCTCGCGCTGGAAAGCCATCTGCCGAGCACAAAAACCGTGCGTGGTGATGCGCGACGCCTCACGCAACTGCTCGACAATCTTCTTGCGAATGCGCGCCGTTACACCGATGCGCCGGGACGCATCCGGCTCACGCTTGTCGAGATCGGGGAAGTGCTGCAACTGAGCATCGACGATACCGCACCGGGTGTTCCGCCAGCGTCATTGCCATTGCTGTTCGAACGTTTGTACCGCGTCGATGGTTCGCGCAATAGGACCGGAGGTGGCGCGGGTTTGGGGCTGGCGATCTGTCGCGCAATAGTCGCGGCGCACGATGGGCAGATCGAAGCCAGCGCCTCGCCGCTCGGCGGTTTGCGCATCGACATTCGTTTGCCGATCCAGACGAGATGAATCCATGAACGAAACCGCGCATATTCTGGTGATTGAAGACGAAGTCAAACTCGCGGCGCTGCTGCACGACTATCTTGTCGCCGCAAATTATAGGGTCAGCGTGCTCGACAGCGGCGCGGGCGCCAGTGTTTGGGTACGCGAAAATACACCGTCGGCGATCTTGCTTGATCTGATGCTGCCGGACAAAGACGGCTTGAGTGTATGCCGCGAAATTCGTGAATTTTCGTCGGTGCCGATTCTGATCGTGACCGCGCGAGTCGAGGAAATCGATCGCTTGGTCGGACTCGAACTCGGCGCCGACGACTACATCTGCAAACCGTTCAGTCCACGCGAAGTAGTGGCACGAGTCAAGGCAGTATTGCGCCGCAGCAGCTTGCGCAATGCGGGCTCTGGTACCGCGTTAATCGCCGCGCTGGAACTTGACGAAGCGCGCTTCGAAATCCGCGTGCATGGCCAACGCGTCGTGCTCACACCGGTGGAATTTCGTCTGCTGAAAAAACTCATCGCCCACCCCGGGCAGGTGTTCTCGCGCCAGCAATTGATCAACGCGTCATATCTGGATCATCGCATCGTCAGCGACCGCACCGTCGACAGCCACATCAAGAATCTGCGCCACAAGCTGATCGCCGCCGGCGCCGATGCGATCAGCTCGGTCTACGGCGTGGGATATCGCCTGGAATGGAATGCGGACGCCGCGGCATAAACGTCGAACCGAAAAGTCACTCGAAAAATCAATCAGTGTATTAACGCATTAATGCACTGATATCGCCGAGATCACGAACAATGACGGTCTGGTGCGACTCAGTGCGCGGTCGGCGCCTCGCCCTGCAACTCCAGACCCACCTGCACCCAGCCCAGATGCATGCCGATACGCGTCGCATCGGGATTCGCCCAGACATAACTCAGCGTGCGTGCGCTGGCATCCTCGATCACCGCTAACTTGAGCACTTGACTGTCGCCGCCGACATTCTGTCGCGACAGTTCAACGGAATATCCGCTGCGACTTCCATCACGCCATAACACCGCCAGCAGCCCGCCTTCGTCGTGGATGCGCAAGCTGCGCTGCTCGTGCCAATCTTTGCTGTCCATCGTCGCGTGCGGGCCTGCACCGTTGATCGCGGCCCAGCCGCCAAACCAGCGCACGCGCCGCGCTTCCTGCAATGCAGTTGGGCTACGCGCCTGATCGGCAAACGTCGCGACGCGAAGGATTTCGGCGTCGGCATCGATGCGCAATGGCAACAGCGCCGCGCTCGCGCCGATGCCCGGCAACAAGCTGGCGCAACTGGCCTGATCGACGCTGGCAACCAGATGACCGGCCTGCATCGTGCCGTGCAAGGCACACGCGTCGAGCTCCACCCATTCGTTGGGTTGCACCTCGAAACGTTTTGCAGCATCGCCGAGCCGCGCCGCAATGGCCGCGGGATCGGTCGCGCGATACGGCAGCAGCGTCACGCCATTCGCATCAATAGTGACGCGGAACAACCAGGTCGCCGAAACCGGTGGCGCTGCACCAGTGACATCCAGCTGCCACAGCAACAAAGCGCTGCCTGCATTCTTGTGTTCGAGCACCCGCACATGTTGATGCACGCGCAGCGGCACCGCCTCCCTGATCGGCGCCGCTTTGCCCTTGGCGGGCTGTGGCGCAGGCGATTGCAACTGTGTCTGTACGCGCCAGACTTGCGCATTGTTGTCGAACTCACCGACCAGCGCCGACAAAGGATCGGAAGCGGCCAGCGTTGTTTGCTTACTGGCAACTGATGACGGTGCGGAAGCGCCTCCGCCGAAACTCTGACAACCGACCAGCATGAGTGCAAAGAATATGCACATTCCCCGCTGCATGTTTTTCATCGAAATCGAATCAAATATGGCAGTGATCATTTCATCGCACCTTGTTGGTCAAGCCATTGCTGCAATACCTGCGGTTTTTGTTGTGTGCGCAATGCGCGGCACAGGCCGATCGACTCCTGCGCCTGCGCGAGTGCACGCGCGCCGCCGGTGATCTGCGGCACATGCGGCCGGAAAAATTTATCGAGCTCATCAGCGGCTTCGCTGCTGCAGCGTCCGTCGCTAACCGAGCGCGGCATGCCGACCTGGGCAAAACCCGGCGTGCGTTTCAACACCGCATCAAAATGCACTTGATACCAGTGCCAGAATGCGGCGCGATTTTCCAGCTCATGGTTCTGCGCATCGAACAGCACGCGCATTTCGCTGAGTTGCACGCCGGCACCGAGCGCGTAGTTGAGCGCCTGTTCGGCGAGCGCCGCATCCTGGCTCGCCCCGAGCGCGGCGAGCATCGCGTAACGGCTGGTCGCATCGTGATTGATTTCGAGTTCGGCATACATCGCTTTGATCGCCGCGGCGCCATTTTCCTGCACGGTCACGCCCAGCACGCTCGCGAGCAGGTCGGCGTTCGCTGCAGCGAGTTGTGCTTTGCCACCGCCGTCCAGCGCCAGCGCTTTGCGCCCTTGTGCAAGCAATGCAGCGCGCACTTCCGGAACATGCAAACGCAGTGCGAGAAACTTGACCAGGCGCACGCGCAGCGCCGTGTCGTTGCTGGCCTCACCAGTTTTTCGCGCATAACCGAGCTGTAGCAAACGCGGCAGAAAAATCGCGCCGATACGCGCATCAAAACGCGCGCGTTGCGATTCGCTGACCAAATATTCGCGAATCCATTCGACATCATCGAGCAACGCGGTGGCCACTTGCGGCACCGGCGATGCCGCCAGTGCAGGCAGGCTGTCGAGCAATGCGGCGACATCGAGTTCACCGCGATGGAACGCACTCGATACCGCATCGGCAAACACCAGTTGCTCCGGCCCGCTCAGGCTTGCCAGATGCCCCGCAAGTTTGCCAAACGCTTCGGGCGAAATACTGAAACGGTAATAGCCGCTCGCATTCGCATTCGGCAGTATCCATTCCGGGCAGCCGCCGGTCGCGATCGGAAAACTCGCCTCGGTTTTATCCAGCAATACACATTGTGTTGCGCTTGTGTCGCCATGGCCAAAACGCAGACATACCGGCACGTCCCAAACCGCGTTACTGTCGGCCTTCGAGCCGAGCGGCAGATAACGGCTTTGCGTAAGTTTGAGCTGCGCCTTGCCATCCTTGCAGCTCACCTCGGTCTGGATGCGCGGCGTGCCGGGCTGATCGAGGAAACTGCGCATCGCCAGCTTGAGGCGTTCACCCTGATCGCTGGCCGCAGCAACGGCATCGACCACGTCGTCCGAACTGCCGCTGCGAAACTTGTGGCCGCCCAGATAATTCTGGATGCCGCCGCGGAATTTTTCCGGACCGAGCCACGACTCGAACATGCCGAGCACGCTCGCGCCTTTCTGATACGTGATGCCGTCGAAAGCGTTTTCGATATCGCCCTGATTGGTGATCGGCTGGCGGATGCGCCGTGCGCTGTCGAGACTGTCGTTACGCATCGCACCGAGGCGCGCTTCGAGATGTTCCATGTCACCGTGAAATTCCGGTTGCAATACCACCGTGCCCTTGCCTTCGGCCCACGTCGCGAACGCCTCGTTGAGCCAGATATCGTCCCACCACGGCGCGGTGACGAGATCGCCAAACCACTGGTGCGCGATCTCGTGCGCCATCACAGTGAACGCGGCACGATATCGATCCGCCGGCGAATTCTGGTCGAGCAACAACAGCGTATCGCGAAAAATTATCAGCCCGGCGTTCTCCATCGCGCCCGCGCCGAAATCCGGCGCACCGAGCAGATCGAGTTTGTCGTACGGATACGGCTGGCCGGTGTATTGCTCGTAATAGGCGATGATATTCGGCGCCTGCTCCAGCACGTAATTCAGACGTTTGCCATTGCCACGGCTCGCGATTGCGCGCAACGGCAACGCGGTCGTTCGTACTGCGTTCGGCGCAATCGGTTTGCCCTCGACCACGTCCCACGGCCCGACCGCAAACGCGACCAGATACGTCGGCAGCGGCAGCGTGGTGGCAAAAGTGAGCGTTTTCCACTTTGCATCATTGGATACTTTTTCGTCGCGCTGGCGCGTATTCGCCAGCGCGATCTGCGCTTTCGGCACGGTCAGCGTGATATCGAATGGAGTTTTGAAACGCGGCTCGTCGAAACCCGGAAATGCAAAACGCGCGCTGACCGGTTCCATCTGCGTGATCAGATACGGATCGCTACCGACCTTGACCTTGTACACACCTTCCAGCTGCGTATTGTACTTCGCGTGAAAACTCAGGATGAGCTCTATCTCCTGCGGCGGCAGCATGCTGCCGAACGATACCAGCGCGACACCATCGTCATTACGTTGCTGATATTTAGCGGACACGGACTTTCCGTGCGAATCGCTTACTCTGACTTTTTGCACGTCCAGATCGCGACCGTGCAGCCAGAGATGATCGACCGCGACATTCAGGCGAATGCGGATTCGTGTCTCGCCGCTGTAACCATCGGCTGCCGGATCAAGCGTAAACGCCAGCCAATAATGCAACGGCTCGGCGACGCTCGACAGCTTGCCGACGGGAACGTCCTCGGCGGCAAACAGCAGGCATGGCAGCAGTAACAACAGACTCAACAATCCACGACGAAATGACATCACGATCAACCTCTGCAACCCGGCTCTCAATGCGCAACTTTAGCACGCAGTTGCAGGCTGACTCGATTGATGCGATGCGAATCCGCGGCTATTCCACGCGTGTCACGCGCACCTCGCGCTGATCCGCGCGGCCGTGATCATCGACCGCGCGCACGCTGAAACTTCCAGCACTCGATGGCTGCCAGAACAGCGTTTCGCCGGGCTTGGCACTACCAACAAAACCATCGTCGACAAACCAGTACAGCGCCTGCGCACTCGCGTCCACGGTCGCGCTCAGCGCCACGCGCGCCTCGTCGGCATGTTGCGCGCGCAAGGTGTAGATGCTGCCGCGCAACGGCGAACCGATCTGCGGCGCCTGGCCGTCGTCGGCGCTACCGCTGCTGCAATCGACAGCCGGCGGCGCGCGGCGCGGAATGCCGGCTTGAGCGAACACACGCATCATGTCCGATGGCCAGAATTCGTAGACGTCGGTGCGTGTCGGTATATCGCCATACGGCGGACACAGCGGTTTGCCACTGCGCGCATCGACCACGATCGGACGATGGATGGTGCTGACACGAATCGGCGAACGGCCCGGGATGAACCAGGTCATGCCGCGCTGCGGACACCACGCGTTCGGCAGTTCCCCGCTGGCCAGACACACCTCGACTTTTTTCAGGTTGCGCGGCGTGGTGCGCACCGGCTCGGCGAGACTCGCATCCTGCGCGCGGATCGAATCGACGATGCGAAAAAACAGCGGTGCCGCGGCCTCGATGCCGATGAACGCGGGATTGGCCTGATTGTCGAAATTGCCGATCCACACCACCAGCACGTACGGGCCGAAAATGCCGGCGGTCCATGCATCGTGAAAACCCCACGAGGTGCCGGTCTTCCAGTAAATCGGCGGCCGCGCGGATTCATGCGCGAGCAAATCGTCAGGCCGCGGATTCTGCCGCAGCATGTCCAGCGTCATGAAACTCGCCTCGTCGCTGAGCAGGCGCACGCCGATGTTTTGCGGCGCATCGCTGGTCAAACGCACGCTGCGCATCTCGCCGCGATTGGCTAGCATCGCGTACAAACGCGCGAGTTCCTGCATGCTGACTTCGCCGCCGCCGAGCACAAGACCCAGCCCGTAATACTGCTCGCTGGCCATGCGGCTGATACCGGCGTTGCGCAAAAACTCGTAGAAATTCGGCCGCGCGAGTTTTGCCGAGATCGCCACCGCCGGAATATTACGGCTGCGGATCAGTGCGTCGGTAGCGGTGATCGGTCCGAGAAAACGACCATCGAAATTCTCCGGCGTGAACGGGCCGAACGAGGTCGGCACGTCGCGCAACACAGTCATCGGATGCAGCAGGCCTTCATCCATCGCCAGCGCATAAAGCAGTGGTTTCAAGGTCGAACCGGGCGAACGTTTGGCCAAGGTACCGTTAACTTGGCCAGCGATACTCGAATCGAAATAATCGACCGACCCGACCAGCGCCTTGATACCCATGTCGCGCGTATCGAGCAACAGCGCCGAGGCATTGCGCACACCACGCGCCTGCTGGCGCTGAATATATTGGCGCAGTTGCAGTTCGATATTTTTCTGCATGTTCAGATCGAGCGTAGTCGCAATGCGCGAATCGACACGCCCCGCTCCGCGCTGTTCGGCCAGCACCTGCTCGACAAAATGCGGCGCCTCGAACGGCAGCTTTTGCGGTGGTCGCAACTTCAATGGCAATTGCATCAACGCCGTGTTTTCGGCGTCTTCGGGATGGCGCGCGATCCAGCGCTCGAACAAGCGCGCCCGCGATGCGCTGAGTCTTGTATTGATGGTATCCACAGCGCCCGGCGCGGCTGATGTAGCAAATGTTTCTTCGCGCAGGCGACGCGTCGGATCTTGCGGAATCACCGCGAGCGCAAGCGCTTCGGGCAAGGTCGCGCTCGCCACCGTTTTGTCGAAATACACCACGCTGGCCGCACCCGCGCCTTCGATATTGCGGCCGTACGGCGCGTAGTTGAGGTAAGCCTCAAGAATGTCGTTCTTCGAATAACAAAGCTCGAGTTCAATCGCCCGCAGCACCTGGCGCAACTTGCCCGCTGGCGTGCGGGTGTTGAGGCGATACATCAACCGCGCGAGCTGCATGGTAATGGTTGAGCCGCCCTGGCGATTACCGCCGCGCACATAGGTCACCCAGCCACCGCGCACAAGACTCAGCGGATTGAATCCGGCGTGATAACGAAACCACTGGTCTTCCTGCAGCAGCACGCCATCGATCAGCGCTGGCGGCATTTGCGCAAGCGGCACCCAGATGCGGTATTTGTCATCGCTGGTCAATGTCAGCCGCAGCAATTTGCCACGCGAATCGTAGACCGCAGTCGATGACGAAGCATGTTGCGATAGCGGTATATGTGGCCAAACCCGCACACCGACCAGCACGATCGCTAGCAACAGCAGCGCCATCAATTTGTTTTGATGGCGCCGCACACTGCGCACTACCGCGCCGGCAACACGAATCAAGATCGACATAGTCCGCATTAGCCAGCGATCAATCGCGATTGCGCCACGATCGATCGACTATTTGCGCTCCACGTTGAGCTTGCTGCCGAGCGACCGCGCCTGCACGGTGCGGTCGTACATCGATTCGCCGTAGGCCGGCGGCACGATGTAAGTGCCTGCATTGGTCGCCTTGATGCGATAGACGAATTCGCGCACGTCGCTACTCGCGCTCGCATAAACCACGACACGATCATCGCGCACGTCGACGTATTCCGGATTCAAAGTCGAACTCGCCAGACCGACCGGCGCACGCCACGCAGGTTGTTTGCTCGCATCCTCACTATCGCTGTGCGCCGTGTCAGCGGCGGCAGCTTCGTCGGCTGTGGGCGGCAAACTCAGCACGGGCTCGAAACCGCCCGGCAGCAAATCGACGATCGCGAGATTGCTGACATCCTCACCGAGCGTGCGGCGGATTTTCAGATGCACGTCGATTTCCTGACCGAGCGCGACCTTGTCCAATGCCTTGCCGTCGGTCGTGGTGTATTCGCGCACGATCTCGAAGCCGTCCTTGATTTCCTTGTCGGGAGGCGCCTGGTCGAACCCTGATTGCGCGACGCTATACCACGCCGTGAGATCGGCCTCGTTGACGATGCGCAACGCGTTCGCGGCGGCGCTGAACGTGCCGGAAAGCACGATGCCTTTCGGCGTGCCAATGTTCGGGCTGGTGCCGTCCTTGTGCACTTCGAGCAATGCGAGTTTGCCCTCACCGGCGATCGCCAGCGTCGCATACGCATCGAGTGCGGCAATCGTCATCGCCGATGACAAGGTGTTGTAATAGCCTTTCTGCAACGGCCGCACGATGTTCTGGATCGCCACCGCCGGCAATTTCTTCGCACGCTCCGGGAAATGTTTCGCGAGCAAGTACAACGTCGACGCATCAGCGATCAGCGGATCGTAGTAGTACGCGAATTTATATTTCGCATCGATCGCGCGATGTTCGAATTGCTGTTGCGGACCGACGATCAACGCCGCGGCTTCCTTGTCCTGCTTGAGCAACTGAAACGACGCTGCAACATACGCCGCAGCGAGGTCATCGTGCCAGCTCTTACCGTATGCACGCTCCAGATGCTGCTGCACGGCGGCGAGATAGTTGGTCGTGACATTGCCCTGCCGCGTGAGCAGATAAATCGCATGCGTGCGATCGCGCAGATCCCACAGATTGTTCGCGCTTTCATCCGCCGCGACCTGGCTCAGATAAGTGTTACCCGCCGTCAGCATATCGGCCGGCACGAGTTGGCCGCGCTCCTTCGCCTCGATCAGATAATGCATCGCATAGATCGACGCATAACGATGCGATACCGGCGTGGCGGTCCACAGTCCGAAACCGCCTTCGCTGTTCTGCCGCGAACGCAGCACCGCCAGCAACG
The DNA here is from genome assembly GCF_004168365.1 of Pseudolysobacter antarcticus. Lineage (GTDB taxonomy): Bacteria > Pseudomonadota > Gammaproteobacteria > Xanthomonadales > Rhodanobacteraceae > Pseudolysobacter > Pseudolysobacter antarcticus. The sequence continues at coordinate 1,944,375 of NZ_CP035704.1, read as the reverse complement.
CGCGGAACGGATCGGCGCCCTTGCTCTTGTCGTGGGATTTCACGACCGTGCCGAACTCGGGATGTTTGTCGAACACCAGCGCCGGCATCGCGCGGCTGACCAGTTGCTCGGTGCACAGGTACGGGAAACTTTCGAGGTATGCAGCGAGGCCGCGCGCAAGTACGAGTGGCACATACGAAGCGGAAATATCGCGCTTGGCGTAATCGTCGAACATCGTGCGCAGATGATCGATATCGGCGCGACCGCGATCAAGCTGGCCGACCTGGATTTCGGTGCGATACGGCGCCGCCGGTCGCAAAGAAAGTCCAAGCCCAAGTTTGGCCGACTTGCCTTGCGCCGATGCCGTGACGCTGAACTCGAGCGCGCCGGGTTTGTCTTTTGCGCGCAAGCGGAACACCACCACGCCTTCCTTCATTTCGCCAAGCTTGACTTCCTGCGTCGCCGCACCGACCGCTTCGAGTTGCGCGGGCAGATTCAGTGCGACCGAAATTGGCAGTTCCTTGCCGCCGAGTCCAGTGAGATTGTTCGCCACACCAACGCTGATCTCGAACTCATCGCCGGGCGCAACGATTGCCGGCACATTTGGCGATAACACGAAGTCGCCGCGCACCGTCGTCGAAGTCTCGTACGTGCCAATCTTGTCCGGCGCCACCGACACCGCCATCACACGCAGGCGACCGTTGAAATCATCGGGCACCAGATAGGTGAGCGTTTTTTCGCCGACTACATCGACAATGCCAGACCAGTACGCCACGGGCTGCTGATGCTTGCGTTTGAATGGATTAAGATGGCGCCCGAGCATGTTGTCGCCATCGCCACCCGGCGCTGCGGCCATGCCGACCAGCTTGTTGAAATCGGGCAGGATCAGATCGAGAATCTGCGCGGTCTGCACTTCGAGCATGCGCTTGCGGAAGAAGAATTCCAGCGGATCGCCTAGCTTGTAGCGCGCCACTTGCAGGATGCCTTCGTCGATCGCAAACACGACCACGCGCGCGGGCTGCGCCGAGGTCAACTTGATGTTCAAGGCCTCGCCCGGCTTGACCAGATTCGGCGTGCTGATCGTGATCGCATTACGACGTGCGTCGCGATTTACCGAGAACGGCACGACGCCGTAACTCAGCGGACTCATGAACACTTCGTCCGACGTGGGATCACGGATGAACTGCACATTGATGTAGCCGTTGCCTTCGAAATTCGCCGGCACGCGAATCTTTTGCACCGAGCTGCTCGTGCTGGCCTTGAACCACGCGCTGGCATAAACGTGATCGCGTTCGATCGTGATCAGGCCGCTGCCGGCGTAGGGCGCGCGCACCGCGATTTCGATGCTTTCACCCGGCGCGTAGTCGTTCTTGGACAAAGTCAGTTGCAGCTCGGCGTTGCGCTCCAGCGAACGCGTGAGATTGGCTTCGCCGGCGACCGCATAATCGATGCGATTCATCTCGTCGCCGTGTGCATTTTTTATCAGCAGCGAATAGTTGCCGGGCTTGTCGGTGGCGAGCGTGTAGTCGAGTCCCGCCGCCGGAATCGACAGCGGCTGATCCGATACCGGCACTTCCTTCATGCGCGATTCGTATTTGAAAACACCGGAATCCTGCTTGGTCAGAATCGACACGTAACGCCGCTCGACGAGTACCGCCTTGAGTCCATCGACCGCAATTTTTTTCGCGTGCGGATCGATGCCGATCAAGTTGGTATCGACTTTCGCGCCCCGCGCGATGAATTCGAGATTGCCGTCGGCCTTGCTGCCGATCAGGTAATCCTGCGACGACACCAGCGACACCGCTTCCGCCGCGACGCTGCGGCCACCCTCGGCCTCAAACGCCTTGGCGAGGAAATACAGCTGATACGACGCCGCTCCATACTTGCCGAGATCAAGCGGAAATTCCGCCTCGCCTTTTTCATTCGTCGTCGCCGTGCCGAGCGGTTCGGCGTAACCTTCCTTGGCGCGCTGCGGATCGAAGAAATGATACTGGCGATAACTGCGGAACGCCGGGAACGCGGGCGTCAACGTGAGGCTCGCTTCGATGCGCCGATCCTGCGCTGGCGTGCCGAACAGATTCTGCACCGATACCAGCGCCTTCAAATCGTCTGGCTTGATCCAGCCCTCAACCACTTGCTGCGACAGATGCGCATCGACCTTCATGCGATCCGGCATGAACTCCTTCACCTGCACCGCCACCGAGCCGAGTTGCTTCTGTATCTTGTTGCCGTCTTTTTCCTTGGTGATGTAGAGGTTCACCGTCCACGCACCGGTAGGCGCATTTTCCTGCGTGGTGTAACTGAGTTCCTCGAAACCGGCTGCGCCGAGACGCAACTTGTGGCGCTCGACGGTGACGCCGCGTGGATCGACAATTTCGGCTTCGAGCGGAATACCGTCGAGCGTGGTTTTCCAGTCCGCCGCACGCGCGATCATGCCGATATGGAAGCTGTCGCCGGGACGATAAATGCCGCGGTCCGAGAACAGATAGGCCGTGAGCTCACCGCCATCTTTGGCGTTGCGCAGGCCGCCGATGTCGAAGCGCGAATAATCCAGCTTGCGATCGCGCGAACCGACCGGCAGGAATGAGAGATCTTCGCCCTTGCGCACTAGATACATCGCGGGCGCTTTTTCGCGGGTATACGCATCGAGCGTGGTGAAATGCACGTGGCCATCATGATCGGTGGTCTCGCTGAGGATAGTCTGGCCGTTCTTGCCGACCACATCGACATGTGCATCAGCGACCGGCTCGCCGCTGCGGATCGATTGCACGTAAATATCCTGCGTGCCGTCGATGGATTTCTTGACCAACACGCCGAGATCGGTGACGACGATCAGACGTTTGTCACCGACCTTGTCGCCGTCGGTGCTGGCATTGTCGTCACCTTCGTATTCGCCACGCGCGTTGTTTTCTTCGCTCGCATCGCCATCGCTTGCATCCTCATCGGGCGCCGGCACGGGTTTGTCCTCAGCCTTGGAATACGATTTCAGGCTCAACAAAAACACGCCGCGCTTGCCCTGCATAGCGCTGCCGAGATACTTGCCAAGATCGACACCCTCGTAATGCGCCTTGCGCGGCTCCTGCTGGCTGAACTCGAGTTTCTGCACGAAGCGTTCGGTAATACGATCGTTGCCGAAACTGCCAAGATCCGGGTGATCGTAACGATCCGATTGGTTCAGGCTGACCAGATGCTGCAGTTGATCCGGCAGCACGCGCGCGATCTCGACCTGCATGCCCGGCACGTTGCGCGCGACCACGGCGAGACGTCGTTCGCCGCTGAACGACAGCAAGGCGCCATCGGCCATGAACTTCAGCACGCGCGGATAATCCGGCACGTCGACAATCTCGACCACGCGATTGGCGAGCAGATAACCACCGAATGACTTGATGCCTTTCTCAACCTGCACGAACACCCGATCGCCCGGATCAGCTTTATATTTGAAACTGTGCAACTCGGCAAATTCGCGCTCGGTCGGCACCGATTCCAAGCTCAGCTTCTGCGATTTTCTCAGCACTATTTCGCTGACGGAATTGGTGCTCCAACTGCATGCCACATCAGGCTGGCCCGCTGTTTCCGCCGGGCACATCGCCGGCAGCACGTACGCTGTGATGCTCTTGCTCGCATCGGCCTCGTTGATGGCCTGCGAGGTTTCCATCACCAGCACCTGCTCGGGCTCGTAATGCGCGTTGTCGACCAAGGTGGCGCTTATGCCGCTGACACTCAGGCTGTACAACGTCGGCAAGGTCACATCGGCAACGATTTCCGCGGCCGTTGCATTGCCGCCTTTCTGCGCATGCACGCCCGTGGCAATACGCATATCCAGCGAACCGCCGATAACCGGAATCGCGAGTGGCTCGGAATGGATAAACGCATTGAGTTTGCGCTCGTCGTAATTGATCGTGAATTTCTTCGGCTGGGATTTTTCCTCGATCTTGTCCTTGCTGATCTGCACACGATCACGCAGATTCAGCGCGATGCGTTTCTCCAGATCGACGGTGTTGACCGGATGACTGAAATGCAGATTGATCACTGCTTTTTTCAGCGCGGCATCCTGCGGATCCTGATAAAACTCGCTGGTCGCCATTTTCGCTTCGAATGGCGCGCTGGCGAAATCAAAACGGCGTTGCTCCACACGCACGTGTTCGGCAAAGACCAGCGCCGGATCAAGATTGACAACATATTTCTGATCGATCGGCCAGTCTTCTTTCGGCTGGAAGGTCAGCTGTTTATCGCTATCCCACGTCCAGGTGCCGGCGATTTCAGGATCGATCACGATGCCTGCGCCGGCTGGTTTGCCGACCATCGCGATCGGTGCCGCAGAGCCGGAAAAACGCAGCGACAGCGCATGCACCACGATCGGGCTGGCATCGTACTCGGTCAAGGTTGGTGCCGTAATGCGATAGGTAATCAAGGGCGGCAATTGCGGCTGCGCCGGTTGAGGGCGATTTTCGTACCAGTGCCAGCCGAACCAGCTGGCGCCGAACACGATGCCAAGCGCCAGCACGCCGCCGGCATAACGCAGCCGATGTCGCGCCATGCTCGCACCCAGATTGAGTGCTGCAGCATCCGTCGCGCGCAACCATGTCGGCGCCTGCCACGAGAAGTCGCCGAACAGGCGCCGTACCAGCCACGCCAGCACACTCCATAGAAAATTGAACAGCAGCACCGGCAGGCGCACGATAAATCGCAACAGATCCATATCCCCAAATCCTTAGATGAAAGATGAAACGGGCAGTCGACACCAGGTACGAATCCGGGCGCCAGTATTGCAGCAGGATTTTATGGCAAAGCGCGGGCAAATCTGCGCTTACATCATGACTAATTAAAGACGTCGAACATAGGCCCGACCGAACACCCCCAAACGTCATTCGCTGAAGACGCTTTGGTCGAGTCGAAACTACAGCTCGGCCAGCGCCTGGTCGAGATCAGCGATCAGCACATCGGCGTCTTCCAGCCCGATTGACAGCCGCACCACGCTCAACGGCAAACCGCCGGGCGGATGCAACGGCGCGCCCGCCGGGAAAACGCAGGCCACGGGGAAGATCAGCGACTCGTAACCACCCCACGATACAGTCATCAGAAAACGCTGCAATGCATCGCAAAAGCGCTCGACTGCGGCGACCGAATCCACGCGCAGTTCAATACTCAGCAAACCGCTGGCGCCGTGCATCTGTTGCTGCGTCAATGCAAATTGTGGATTTGTGGATAAATGCGGGTAATACACTTTTTCGATTTTCGGATGGGATTCGAGAAATACCACTACCTTTGCGGCGGTTTCCGCGATCCGTTGCATGCGGATCGGCAAGGTACGCAGGCCACGAATCAACAGCCACGCATCCTGTGGCGAGAGCATCGCGCCGAAGGTCATGTACGGGCCTTTGAACACCTCGCGAATGATGGCGTGGCTCGCGCAAAGCGCACCCGCCACCACGTCACTGTGGCCGCCGAGATACTTGGTCGCGGAGTGCGCCACCATGTCGATGCCGAGCGCGATCGGTGACTGGTTCAGCGGGCTCGCATAACTGTTGTCGCAAAGTGTGCGGATGCCGCGCGCTTTTGCAAGCGTGGCGACCGCAGCGAGATCCTGCTGTTCGTAAGTCATCGAGTTCGGGCTTTCGAGCACGATCAGACGCGTACGTTCGCTCAGCGCGGCCTCGAAATTCGCACTGTCGGTGCCATCGACAAAAATCGTTTTGACACCAAAACGCGGCAGCAGATCGCGCAGCAAAGTGCGCGTCCAGCTATACGGTTTTTGCACGCAGACGACGTCATCGCCGCCGCGCACGCTCGCGACCACGGCGGCGGCGATCGCCGCTGCACCGCTGCCGAACATCAGGCAATCCTCGGCACCTTCGAGCGCAGCGACTTTCTTGCGCAGAATTTCCACGGTCGGATTATTGCCGCGCGTATAGAAATTATTGTTCAGCTCATCCTGAATGCCAACCCGCATCGCCGCGACGGTGGTGTGCGCGAAGATCGACGACTGGAAGATCGGCGGCGCCACCGCGTTGCGATAGGTTTCGCGATCCTCGCCGAGCTGATTCAGGATGTAGCTGAGATCCATGCGCGTTATTGTTGCGCGATGAAGGCACGCGTCGCGGCGGCGAGTTTCGGATCGTCCAGCGCGAACCGGATCGTCGCCTGCACCAGACCAATCTTGCTACCGCAGTCGTAGCGTGTGCCGGCAAAACGATACGCCAGCACTCTCTGTTCGTGCAGCAATGCCTGGATGCCATCGGTGAGCTGAATCTCGCCGCCGGCACCGGGTTTGGTTTTTTCGAGCAGCGAAAAAATACTCCCCGGCAGGACATAACGACCGACCACAGCCAAGTTCGACGGTGCGACTTCGGGCTTGGGTTTTTCGACCATGAACTTGATCTGCGCGCTGCGTTCAGTCAGCGGCGTGGCATCGACGATGCCGTATTTGTGGGTCTCGTCGTGCGGCACTTCTTCGACCGCGATTACGCCGGCATTTTCGGCAAACGCAAGGTCGGCCATCTGCTTCAGGCAACCGTCGCCGCCCGCATTCGAGATCAGATCATCGGCCAAAATTACGCCGAACATTTCATCTCCGATCACCGGTTTCGCGCACAACACCGCATGCCCGAGACCAAGCGCTTCGGGCTGCGTCACGAACACACAACGCGCGTGTTTCGGCAGCACGTTCTGCACGATATCGAGCAGCTCTTTCTTGCCGGCCTGTTCGAGTTTTGCTTCGAGTTCGTAGGCCTTGTCGAAATAATCCGCGATCGCATGCTTGTAGCGATTGGTGACGAAGATCAACGTATCGGCGCCGGCCTGCACTGCCTCATCGACAGCGTACTGGATCAGCGGGCGATCGAGCACCGGCAGCATTTCCTTGGCAACGGTCTTGGTCGCTGGCAGAAAACGTGTGCCGAGACCGGCAACGGGAAAAACGACCTTGCGCAATGGTTGGCTCATGAATACTCCTGCAGGCTGAAGTGGTTTATTGATGGTGTTTGAGCGTGCGTACGATCGGCACAATATCGGCATCAAGCGGCGCTTGCGTGCGCCAGTCGAACTCCGGCAACAATCGTGTCAGGCACGCATGCAACGCGACCTCGTTGTAGTCGCGCACATCCTGCGCCGCCTGTTTGAGCTGCACGTCGAGTAATTCCCACGACATGCTGCGCGGCTGCGCGAGGAAGATTTTCGCGTGCGTAGTGTCCTGATAATTTTCGTGCGGATGGAACAATTCCTCGAACAATTTTTCGCCGGGGCGCAGGCCGGTGTAGAGGATCGCGATATCGCGTCCGGGAATCTTGTTGGTCAGACGAATCATCTGTTCGGCGAGGTAACTGATCTTGATCGGCTCGCCCATGTCGAGCGCAAAAATTTCACCGCCATGACCGAGTACGGCTGCCTGCAGAATCAGCTGGCAGGCTTCGGGAATGGTCATGAAATAACGCGTGATTTCGGGATGCGTGACCGTGACCGGGCCACCGCTGCGAATCTGCTCGCGGAACAGCGGTACGACGCTGCCGGCGGAATCAAGCACGTTGCCAAAACGCACGGTGATGAAACGCGTTTTCGAACGACTGGCAAAGTTCTGACAGAAAATTTCGGCAACACGTTTGCATGCGCCCATCACGCTGGTCGGATTGACCGCCTTGTCGCTGGAGATCAGCACAAAACTTTCGGCGCCGTGGCGGTCCGCCGCCTGCGCCATCATCTGCGTGCCGATCACGTTATTGCGAAACGCCTCGCGCACCTGCTCCTGCAGCAGCGGCACATGTTTGTACGCTGCCGCATGAAACACGATCTGCGCATGCGCTTGAGTGAACGCGCGTTCACAAGTTGCGGCATCACCGCAATCTCCGAGCAGCGCGTTGAAGATCAGTTCGGGATATTCGCGACTCAGTTCCTGCTCGATGCGATACAGGTTGTATTCGGACAACTCGAGCACGGTCAGCGATTGCGCACCGAGGCGCGCGACCTGGCGACACAACTCCGCACCGATCGAACCACCACCACCGGTGACGAGCACACGTTTGCCGGAAAGTCCGGTGCGGATCGCGGTCCAGTCCAAGGTGACCGGATCACGACCAAGTAGGTCCTCGATCGCGACTTCCTTGAGTTCGTTGAAGCTCGAACGCCCGGCCACGACATCGTGCAATCGCGGCACGGTGCGAAACGGCAGGTTGGTTGCTTCGCACATCTCGACCACGCGGCGCATCTGCGCGCTGCTCGCCGATGGCATTGCGATCAGCAGCATTTCGGCCGCGACTTCGCTCGACAATTGCGGCAACTGATCGAGTGTGCCAAGCACCGGCACGCCGTGCAGTTTGGCGCCACGCAACGCGAGGTTGTCATCGAGAAATCCGACCGGGCGATAACGATTTTCGCGCAGCAAATCGCGGATCAATGCTTCAGCCGCGCGACCTGCGCCCATCACCAGTACACGCTGACTGGGACGTCGTTGGTAAAAATCCAGGCGACTGTCTTTCCAGTAACGATAAGCCAGTCGCGGCGTGCCCAGACAGACTACCAACAGCGCCGGATACATGACCAGCACTGAACGCGGCACGGTAGCGAGACGGTTGTAGAGGAAAAGCGATACCGCAATCGCGAGTGCGCCGAGCACGCCGGCGCGCACGATATTCCACAAATCCGGCAGGCTGGCAAAACGCCACAGGCCCTTGTACAAACCGATCCACCACAGCACCAGTCCCTGCGCCGCCAGCACGATACCGACCTCCCACGAAAACCAGCCGGTAATCATCGGATCGGGCGCGAGGCTGTAACGCAGACCGTTGGTCACTACCCACGCGAGCCAAACCATCGCTAGGTCGTGCACGACTACGGCCAAGCGCGGGTGAATGCTTGCGATCAGTTTACGCGGTTGCATGGCGATGTTGGCTCGACTTCATTTTGTGCAGACACCAGCGTTTTCCGAAAATCCACAATGCGATTGCGAGTGCATAAACGATAACCGCTTCGATTTGTCCGGGGTCGTTGAGCTGTTGCAGAATCTCCACATCGCGGAGCGCTGCGACGCCGAGATTATCGGTGGCATTGGCATATCCGTGCGACATGCTCGGCGGGCGGTTGACCCACAATACTAACGGCGCCACCACACATATATTCCACGCCATGTAACAGGCAACCACACGCGCATGCGACATGCCCGTCCGCGCCATCCACTGGTATAAATGCTCGCGATGCGCACTATACCAGCGCCGGCCGCGCAACATGCGCGAGAGCAGCGTACAGGTGGCATCGGTGACAAAGGCCGAGCACGCGATAACGCCGGTAAAAGGCGCCAGATGGGCCGAACCCGCGGCCAGCCACAAGGCGATTGCAATCAGCAATCCCAATGCACCGCTGCCGACATCACCCATGAAAATTCTTGCGCGCGGAAAATTGAATGGCAAAAACCCCAAGGTCGCCGCAGCCAACACAAAAAGCTGCCACGCCACCGCAGTTCGACCTGCACTGACACATGCCAAAGCGAGCGCCACGAAAACAAAAATCGCCTGGCATGCCAGCAAGCCATTTATCCCATCCATGAAATTGTGCAGGTTGATCGACCAGACGATCAGCGTTGCGAGGATAGCGATCAAACACGCCGCTATCAGAGCAAGCGTCATATCAAAATCGAACCCGCCAGCAGGAGCAGTTTTTGGCATGAATAGCAGTGGCAGTATTAGCAGAACCAGCGCGGCCAAAAAATGTACAACGATACGAAAACGCGCAGAAAGCGGACGGTGATCATCGATCCAGCCGATCGTCGCGACCATGACCAGCGCAATCGCAACGGAACAACCGAATATCCGGCTGCTCTGCTGCGACGAAAATAGCATCGGCAGACAGAAACACAGCAACACCGCAATTACGATCCCAATGCCACCGCCGCGCGGTGTGGGTATCGTGTGCGAGCGGCGTTGCCCAGGCTGATCGATCAATCGACGCGCGTGTGCGTAACGAATGCTGAGCCAGACCGCGGCGGCGGAAATCAGCCATGCCAGAGCCGGCAACACGATCGCTGCGCGCAAAAAACTGAAGCCGGAAATATCGATCGGCATGAGGCGTGTCGCCTACTCGCCGACCACGCCGTGGATCGGGCGGATGGTGTTCCAGTTCTTGCAGGTCGGGCATTGCCAGTGATGCGCCTTGGCGCCGAAACCGCAACTGGTGCAGCGATACAAGGCTTGGCCTTCGAGCAGTTTGCGCGTGACGTCGCTGAGGATCAGGTAATTCTCACGCGCCTCGCCGCTGGATTTTCCCATGCTCGCCTGGATCAATTCGACCAGGCCGCGCACCGACGGGCGCTGGCGCAACTGGCCGGCGAGAAACTGGATAGCTTCGGGCTCGCTGCGTGTAGTCGCATACAAACGCGTGAGAGCAAGCACCGGTGAAATGCCCTGGTGTTTATCCATCACGCCGAGCAGGAATTTTTCCGCGCGCTGCATTTGTTGGGCACGCGCATAACAATCGAGCAGCGGTGACAGAATTTCCTGCACGAAATCGACGTCGTAATCGGCGACATCCTCGAACGCATTCATTGCGGGCTCTAGCCGACCTTCGGCGCGCTCGATCTGGCCGAGCAAGATACTCGCGCGGACACAACGCGCCTCGCTGAAAAACGCATGCGATATCTGTTCGCGAGCCTCGTCCAGTTCGCCACGTGCACGCATTTGCTCGGCGAGTTCGCAATGAAATTGCGCGATCAGCGCGCCTTGCGATTCGTCACTGATTTCTTCGAGACGATGCGCATGTGCGATCGCCTTGCTCCAATCGCGTTCGTGCTGAAAAATTCCGATCAGGTGACGCAATGCCGAAGGCACCTGTGCCTCCATCGCGACCAGATCGATGAACAGCGCTTCGGCGCGATCGAGCAGACCGGCGCGCATGTAGTCTTCGCCGAGTTCGAGCAGGGCGACGGTTTTTTCCTCGCTGCTGAGATTCGTTCGCGCGATGAGATGCTGATGCACGCGAATCGCGCGATCAACCTCGCCACGACGGCGGAACAGATTGCCGAGTGCGAGATGGGTTTCGACGGTATCGCGATTGAATTCCGCGAGCTTGAGGAAAACCTCGATCGCCTTGTCGGGCTGCTCGTTGAGCAGATAATTCAGGCCGCGAAAATAACTCGAGGAGAGTTCGTTGACGCGCACACCGCTGCTGCGTTCGCTACCGCGTCGCGCGATGATCCAGCCGGACCAAGCCGCCAACGGCAACAACAGCACCATCAGCGCCGGCAAATACGATGCGAACTGACTCATGGCTTGGCGAGGGCACGCAATGCCGATTCAGTTTCTGCGGTTTCTTCGGTACTGTTTTTTTGCAGATTCAACTCACGATGTTTGCGCGCGAGCTGTCGACGCAATCTCAGCACAAGTCCGAAATACACGAGCAAGCCGCCGATCAGCCAGCCAAGCAACAACGCGCACAACAACGCCGCGCCCTTCGGCAACGTGAGCACCAGAAAATACAAATCGAAGCCCACGCTTTCGCTGTTCAGCGCGCCAAACAGCACGCCGAAAACGGCAAACAGCAGGATCAGGACAATCAGACCGAAGCGCATGACGCGTTTGCCTCACTATCATCCACGATGCGTAATCTCGCTACACGCGATCTCGCGCACGACGTGGCGGAAAGTTATACGGGATCGGATTTAAGGCCGGGCTTGTGTGACGGCGCAACACTCTCGTTGACGCGTTCACGCAATTCCTTGCCGGGTTTGAAGTGTGGCACATGCTTGCCGGGCAATGCGACCGCATCGCCGGTTTTGGGATTGCGGCCCATGCGTGGTGGGCGAAAGTGCAGCGAAAAGCTGCCGAATCCGCGAATTTCGATGCGTTCGCCATGGGCGAGCGCCTGGCTCATCTGTTCCAGTACGTTCTTGACCGCCATTTCGACATCTTCGAATTTCAAATGTCCTTGGCCAGCGGCGAGCGCGTCGATCAGTTCCGACTTGGTCATGTGAGCGGCAATCCGTAATCCAGTTCCTGGACATCAATCGGGAGAGGCAGAAGTTTTATACATCTGCCCCACCGAGGTTTCAGCGAAACCGCGCTGGGTGCCGTTAGCGGCACCCAGCGCGGAGTGGATTACTCAGACTTGTTGAACTGTTCTTTCAGCAACGCGCCGAGCTTGGTGGTACCGCCGGAAGCCGACTGGTATTCCTCAAGCACCGACTGCATTTCCTCGTCGTCCTTGGCGCGGATCGAAAGCTGCAGCAAACGACCCTTGCGATCCATGCCGATGAACTTGGCTTCGACCGCATCACCGACCGTCAATGCCGTGGTGGCATCTTCGAGGCGATCCTTGGAGATATCGGAAACGCGCACGTAACCTTCCACACCGTCGCCGAGATCAATGGTTGCGCCCTTGGCGTCCACTTCCTTCACGGTGCCCTTGAGCACGCTGCCGCGCGGATTGCTGGCCATGTACTGACCGAACGGATCCTGTTCAAGCTGCTTGATGCCGAGCGAAATGCGCTCGCGTTCCGGATCGACTGCCAAGACGACAGCTTCCAGCGTGTCGCCCTTCTTGTAGTTGCGCACGAGGTCTTCGCCCGTTGCCTGCCACGAGATATCCGACAGATGCACCAGACCATCGATACCGCCATCCAGACCGATGAAGATACCGAAATCGGTGATCGACTTGATCTGACCGGAAACACGATCGTTCTTCTTGTAAATCGCGGCGAAGGTTTCCCATGGATTCGACTGGGTCTGCTTCATGCCGAGCGAGATACGGCGACGCTCTTCATCGACGTCGAGCACCATGACTTCGGCTTCATCGCCGACCTGGACCATCTTGCCCGGGTTGACGTTCTTGTTGGTCCAATCCATTTCCGAGACGTGCACGAGGCCTTCGACGCCCGGTTCCAGCTCGACGAAGCAGCCGTAATCGGTGACGTTGCTGACCTTGCCGAACAGGCGGGTGCCGGTCGGGTAACGGCGCGCGATGTTGACCCACGGATCTTCACCGAGCTGCTTGAGGCCGAGCGAAACGCGGTTGCGCTCGCGGTCGTAACGCAGCACGCGGACGTCGAGCTCGTCGCCGACGTTGACCACTTCGGACGGATGACGCACGCGCTTCCAGGCCATATCGGTGATGTGCAGCAGGCCATCGATGCCGCCGAGATCGACGAATGCGCCGTAATCGGTGAGATTCTTGACCACGCCCTTGACCACAGCGCCTTCCTGCAGGCGCTCGAGCAGCTGCTCGCGCTCCTCGGAATGCTCGCTTTCGACCACGGCGCGGCGCGAAACCACGACGTTGTTGCGCTTGCGATCGAGCTTGATGATCTTGAACTCGAGTTCCTTGCCTTCGAGGTAAACCGGGTCGCGCACAGGGCGCACATCGACCAGCGAACCAGGCAGGAATGCGCGGACATCCTTGATATCCACGGTGAAACCACCCTTGACCTTGCCGCTGATGCGGCCGACCACGGTGGCGTTGGCTTGTTGCGCGGTTTCCAGCTCATCCCATACCAGGGAGCGCTTGGCTTTTTCACGCGACAGGCGGGTTTCGCCGAAGCCGTCTTCGAGTGCGTCGAGGGCAACTTTCACCTCGTCGCCGAGCTTTACTTCCAGCTCGCCCTTTTCGTTGTAGAACTGCTCGATCGGGACGATGCCTTCGCTCTTCAGCCCGGCATTGATGACGACGACATCCGAGCGGATTTCGACGACGATACCGGAGACGATGGAACCAGGCTTCAGGTTGATGTTGACCTGGCTCTGTTCAAATAATTCGGCGAAACTTTCAGTCATGTTGGGTTCCAAATGGGAGAGAGGCCGTCATTGCTGCGCGTTTTAATGCTGCGCACAAGAATGGGTTGGGCCCGCTGTCAGGGGTGAAGCGCAAGCGACACCGGAGATAAATACCCGCCGCGAGGCAGGACCGTTTCCTTTGCGGAAATCAGTGCGGGCAGCTCAATGTGCAGGCAACAACGCCAGCACTTTCGCCACCACGAGCTCGATACCAAGGCCGGTAGAATCGATCAAGACCGCGTCGTTGGCGGGTTTGAGCGGAGCCACCGCGCGTTCGGCATCGCGAGTATCGCGTGCCTGTATTTCGCGCAAAAGGGCATGGAGTGTAACGCTTAAGCCCTTGTCCTTCAACTGTTTATAGCGTCGCCGCGCACGCTCGTCGGCGCTCGCGGTCAGAAACACCTTGAGCCCGGCATCCGGAAAGATCACCGTGCCCATGTCGCGGCCATCCGCGACCAGCCCAGGCGCCTTGCGAAAGGAACGCTGTTTTTCCAGCAATGCGGTGCGCACGTTGGGAATCGCGGCAATCGCCGAGGCTGCCGCGCCGCAGGTTTCGGTGCGAATATCGTCGCTGGCATCGTGGCCGTTGACGATCACGCGGGTTTCGCCATTTTCATCACGAAAACGGATTTTGGTGCTTTCGGCACAACGCGTCACTGCCTCGGCATCCGACAAATCGATGCCCTCCATACTCGCCGCATAACCGACCGCGCGATACAGCGCACCAGAATCGAGCAGGTGCCAGCCGAGCTTTTCCGCGACCAGACGACTGATTGTGCCCTTGCCCGAGCCGCTAGGCCCGTCGATGGTCAATACCGCGCTGGGCGGTCGTGGTGCGGAAAGTGGATTCGCAGGCATGCTGTTTACTCTCCGCCAAGGCGGGATGATTTCGGGCGAGTCGGATGGATCAGGCGGATTCGAGTTGCAATACGAATCCGCAACGGTTCGCTAGATTAACAAAGCCCGGAAACGAAGTCGCGACATTCGCGCAATCGCGTACCTGCACCACGTCGCTCGCGATCAGGCCAGCGACCGCAAAACTCATCGCGCAGCGATGGTCACCAATCGCATCGACGGCGCCACCACGCAAAATACCGCCCTCGATGATCGCGCCGTCCGGCGTTTCTTCGATGGTGATACCAAGTTCGCGCAAACCTTTCGCCATGACCGCAATGCGATCCGATTCCTTGATACGTAATTCGGCAGCGCCACGTATCACGCTGCGACCTTTTGCAGCGGCTGCCGCAACGAACAGAATCGGAAATTCATCGATCATGTCGGGCACCAACGCGATCGGTACATCGATGCCGTGCAACGGCGCGGATCGAACGCGCAGATCGGCGACCGATTCGCCGCCGAGCTCGCGCGGATTTTCTTCCACGATATCCGCCCCCATCAGGCGCAGCGCGGCCAGCAAACCGGTGCGGCGCGGGTTCATGCCAACTTCGCGCAGCAGCAGATCGGAGCCCGGCACCAGAGTCGCTGCGACCAGGAAAAACGCGGCCGAGGAAAAATCCGTCGGCACGCGAATAGCGCCGGCACGCAATCGATGACCGCCGGTGATACGCGCATATCCGGCGCTGAATTCGATCGGCCAGCCGAGCGCAGCGAGCATGCGTTCGGTGTAGTCGCGGGTCGGATGCGGCTCATGCACAATCGTCTCGCCTTGCGCGTACAAACCCGCCAGTAAAATCGCCGACTTGACCTGCGCACTGGCGACCGGCAAACGGTAATCGATGCCAATCAGGTTCGCCCCACCATCGATCTGCAGCGGTGGCAAACCGCCGGTTTCGGATGTGATGCACGCGCCCATTTGCGACAACGGTTCAATGACGCGCCGCATCGGTCGCTTCGACAGCGAGGCATCGCCGCTCAGCGTCGATGAAAATTTCTGTCCCGCCAGCAAGCCGGTCAACAACCGCATGCCGGTGCCGGCGTTGCCGCAATCGATGGTATGCGACGGAGCACGAAGACCGTGCAAACCGACACCGTGAACGATGCGTTCGCTCGCGCTCGGCGTTTCGATGCGTACGCCCATCGCGGCAAAAGCTGCGGCAGTGGCGAGGGTATCTTCGCCTTCGAGAAAACCGCTGATCTGCGAACGTCCTTCGGCGAGGCTTGCCAGCATGATCGCGCGATGCGACACGGACTTGTCACCGGGAACGCGAATCTCGCCGTGCAACGGGCCACTGGCCGAGCTCAGATAATTCACCAGAGCGCCGCTGTCGATTGCATTGCTCACGCTGCCAGCGCCGCAGTCAAGGCATCGAGGAATGCCTGGTTCTCCGCGCGTATGCCGATGCTGATGCGCAGGCATTGCGGCAAACCGTAGCCACCCATCGGGCGCACCACCACGGCGCGCTCGAACAGGGATTTTTCGATGACCGCGGCATCGCGTGCAAAATCCACGAGCACAAAATTGGTCTGCGATGGAAATACAAACAGGTCGAGTACGCGCAGTTGCTGCGTGAGCCAATCGCGCTCATTCGCAATCGCGGTGCGCACCTTCGCAACATGCGCCTGATCAGCCAGCGCCGCCTGCGCCGCCGCGAGTGCGAATGCATTTACGTTGAACGATTCGCGCAGGCATTCGAGCACGCCGGCAACCGCGGCGGAGCTGCGCGCATAACCGATGCGCAAACCCGCCAGTGCATACGCCTTGGAGAACGTGCGCGTGACAATCAGGTTTGGAAACTGCGGCACAAAACGCAACGCGCTGGACAGTTCCGGCACGGTGACGAATTCGTGATACGCCTCGTCGACCACGACCAAAACATGCGCCGGAACGCGCTGCAAAAATGCGAGCAGTTCGGCATCACCGAACCAGGTACCAGTCGGATTATTCGGGTTGGCGAGATAGACCAGGCGTGTGTTTTCGCTGAGCTGCGCGGCCATCGTGGCGAGATCGTGACCGAACGGCATCGTCGCATGCACACGCGGCAACGCCGGCACACACACGGCACGCGCACCAGCGGCCTGCGTCGCAATCGGAAACACTGCAAAACCGAATTGCGAAAATAAAACTTCATGCTCGGCATCGGCAAAACACTGCGCGATCAACATCAGCAATTCGTGCGAGCCGTTGCCGAGCGTGATTTCGTTTTCGGCGCAATCGAGATGTGCCGCGAGCGCGACCTTCAGCGCTGCGCCTTTCGGATCGGGATAGCGAAAAATATCCGGCAGCGCCGACTCGATGGCAGCAAGCGCCGCGGGACTCGGGCCATGACTGTTTTCGTTCGATCCGAGCTCGCACAAACCGGTGCCGAAACGCGTGCGCAAGACCGGCAGATCATGGCCGGGATCATATGCGCGCAGCCCGCGCGTCGCCGCATTGGCCAGCGCGTGTGCGTCGAAACTCATGGCACCGCGACGGGATAAGAGCCGAGCACTTTGACCTGGGTCGTGAACGGCTCAAGCTCGACCAGCGCCTGGCGCACCGAATCTTCTTCAACGTGGCCGCCGATGTCGATGAAAAATGCGTATTGCCAATGCCCCTGATGCGACGGCCGCGACTCGATACGGTTCATGCTGATGCCGTGCTTGGCGAACGGGCTGAGCACATGGAACAGCGCGCCGGGTTGATCCTTGATGAAGACCAGCACCGAGGTGCGATCGTGCCCGGACGGCGGGAAAATTTCGCGGCCAATCACGAGGAAACGTGTGGTGTTGTCGGGGCGATCCTCAATGTGATCGATGACGACATGTTTGAGGCCATACACATGTCCAGCGGAAGCGCCGGCAATCGCGGCCGCATCGTCGGCATTACGCGCACGACGTGCGGCTTCGGCGTTGCTCGACACCGCGATTTTTTCCGCGTTCGGCAAATTCGCGCGCAGCCAGGTTTTGCATTGCGCAAGCGATTGCGGATGCGAGTACACGCGCTCGATGTCTTCGAGTTTGCCGGTGCGCGATAGCAGATATTGGTGCACGCGCAATTCGGTTTCGCCGCAGATTTTCAGCGACGAGGTGAGGAACATGTCGAGTGTGGTCTGGATCGTTCCCTGCCCCGAATTCTCGACCGGCACCACGCCGAAATCGGCATTGCCGGCTTCAACTTCTTGGAACACTTCCTCGATGCTAGCGAGCGGCAAGCCATGCGCGGAGTGACCGAAATGCTTGAACACAGCCTGCTGGCTGAAGGTACCTTCGGGGCCGAGAAAGCCGATCTTGAGCGGCTCCTGCTGCGCCAGGCAAGCCGACATGATTTCGCGGAACAACCGCACCAGCACATCGTCACCGAGCGGGCCATCGTTGCGATCCACCACCATGCGCAACACCTGCGCCTCGCGCTCCGGACGGTAATAATCAATCGCTGCGGCCAGCGGACCTTTCGCCTTGCCGACCTGGTGCGCCCAGCGCGCGCGCTCGGCAATCAGTTCCTGAATCGTGCGATCGATGCCATCGATGCGCGTGCGCGCTTCGGCCAACGTGAACTGCGGCTGTGGTGTTTCGTTATCGGTGTCGGTCGTCATTTCAGATCACTCGTATGCAAAGGATGCCGTCGATCGCGGCGATGCTCGTGGCCAGCGATTCGGGCACAACCGAATCGACATCGAGCAAACTGTAGGCGAGATCGCCTTTCGATGCATTGTGCATCTGCGAAATATTCAAACCGGCCGCGCCGATCACCTGCGACAGTTGACCGATCATGTTCGGCCGATTCAGATTGGCAATCGAGATACGTGCCGCACCGACGCGCGCCATGCGAGTATTCGGAAAATTCACCGCGTTCTGGATGTTGCCGTTCTCCAGATAATCGCGCAGTTGATCGACCACCATCAGCGCGCAGTTTTCCTCGGCTTCCGCGGTCGATGCGCCAAGATGCGGCAAGGCGATCACACGCGCATGGCCGACCAGTTCCGGCGACGGAAAATCGCAGACGTAACGGCCGATGCGGCCGTCGTCCAGCCCTTGACGCAACGCGATCGCATCGATGATGCCTTCGCGCGCAAAATTCATCAGCACCGCACCACTGCGCAGGTGTTCCAGCGACTCGACCGCAAAAATTCCACGTGTCGCATCGTTCAGCGGCACGTGAAACGTGATGTAGTCGCACGCGGCGTAAAGCTCGTTGAGCGACCCCGCCTTGACCACTTCGGCGGACAACTGCCACGCCCCATCGACTGTCATATGCGGATCGAAACCGAATACGCGCATGCCGAGCGCGCGTGCTGCGTTGGCGACCTTGACGCCGATCGCGCCGAGGCCAATCACGCCGAGGGTTTTGCCTGCAAGTTCGGATCCGACGAAACGTTTTTTCTGGGCCTCGACCTTGTGATGAAGGTCCTCTTTGGCATCCAGCGAACCGACAAAACTCAGCGCCTCACCGAGATTGCGCGCGGCGATCAGCATGCCTGCCAGCACCAGTTCCTTCACCGCGTTCGCGTTCGCGCCCGGCGCGTTGAATACCGGCACACCACGTTTGGAAAGCTCCGCCACCGGAATATTGTTGACGCCCGCACCGGCACGACCGATCGCCTTGACCGACGCCGGAATGGTGATCTTGTGCATGTCGGCGGAACGCAGCAGCACGGCGTCCGGTTCGGCAAATTCGTTGGCGACGCTGTATTGACCGGTCGGCAAACGGCTCAGGCCGTTCTTCGAAATATTATTCAACGTTTGAATCTTGTACATGCAATGCTCCGCCTCCGTCATCGGAAGCTATCAGGTAAATTTAGATGGCCGGCTTTCAGGCGACCGGGCCAGAGAAGAGACGTTGCGCCGAGTGATGGCTCAGCCGTTTCTACTAGCGAAATCGCGCATGAAATCAACCAGCGCCTGCACGCCTTGCAGCGGCAGCGCGTTGTAGATGCTGGCGCGCATGCCACCGACCGCACGATGGCCTTTCAATGCGAGTAGACCCGCCGCCTCGGACTCCTTGAGGAATACCGAATCCAGACTCTCGCTAGGTAAGGTAAACGGCACATTCATCCACGAGCGCGCGGATATTTCGACCGGATTGCGATAGAAACCGGAACCGTCGATATAACCGTACAGCAGCTCCTGCTTCTGCCGATTGATTTCGCCGAGCGCCTTGAGTCCGCCCTGCGCCTTCGCCCACTTGAATACCAAACCGGCGAGATACCACGAGAATGTCGGCGGCGTATTCAGCATCGATCCGTTGGCTGCGTGCTCGGCGTAATTGAGAATCTTCGGAATACTTTTCGGACAACGTTCGAGCAAGTCTTCGCGCACGATCACTACGACCAGACCCGATGGTCCGATGTTTTTCTGCGCACCGGCGTAGATCATGCCAAAACGCGATACGTCGATCGGCTGCGACAGAATCGTCGACGACAAATCGGAAATCAGCGGCACCGCTCCAACATCGGGAACGGTATGGAATTCCACGCCATGAATGGTTTCGTTGGCGACGATGTGCACGTATGCGGCATTCGGATCGAGATCCCAACTCGCGCGTGGCGGAATCGCCGTGAACTTGCCGGCTTCGTCGCTCGCGGCAATTCGCACCTGGGTCAACGGCTTGGCTTCTTTCACCGCCTTCTCGCTCCACGCGCCGGTGACGATGTAATCAGCAGTCTGATCGGGGCGCGCGAAGTTCATCGCGAGCTGCGCAAAATGCAGGGTCGCGCCGCCTTGCAAAAACAACACTTTATAATTCGACGGCACGTCGAGAAGATCGCGCAGATCTTTTTCTGCCTCGGCCGCGAGTGCTTCAAAATCCTTGCCACGATGACTGATTTCCATCACCGACGCGCGCGCCTTGCCCCACTCCAGCATTTCGGATTGCGCTTGCAACAGAACCGACTCTGGCAACGCAGCGGGACCAGCACTGAAATTAAAGGCACGACTCACGAGGCAACTCCGTAGGCTGAAGATTTTATGGTGCCGCACTGCAACAATAAATCCGCAGCTTGTCAAGCATCGCAGCCACGCCTTGCCCGCGATTGATTTGCAACGTCTTGCGTAACGTGTGTAATCGAGCCACGCTCAGGACGGTCTGTAACCGCAACCACACCTTGGAACCTATGAGATCGCCATGCTCATCAAACGTCCGGACGATATCGCTGCTGCGGAAATTACCGATGAATCGGTCTATCTCGGTCGTCGCCGCCTGTTGCGCACGCTTGGCCTCGCCGGATCGGCGCTGCTGGTCGGCTGCGGCCAGAAACAAGGCAATACTGATGCGAAAGCCGAGACAGATTCTTCGCCGACACTCGATCTTGCGCGCAAGACCGATTACGCCAACGGCGAAGCACAGACCAGCTTCAAGGACGCGACGCACTACAACAATTATTACGAGTTCGGCACTGACAAGAGTGATCCAGCGCAGAACGCCGGCAAATTCCAGCCAAAACCGTGGTCGGTGGAAATCGCCGGCCATGCCGAAGTCACCGGCAGTTTCACGCTCGAAGACATTCTCAAGGGCCAGAGCATCGAGGAGCGCGTGTATCGCATGCGCTGTGTCGAGGGCTGGTCGATGGTGATTCCGTGGGCCGGGTTTTCGCTGGCCGATCTGCTGAAGCGTTTCAAGCCGACCGCGCAGGCAAAATATGTCGCCTTCACTACGGTCAATCGGCCGGCGCAGATGCCGGGCTTGAGTTATGCCGCACTCGATTGGCCTTATCGCGAAGGCTTGCGCATTGATGAGGCGATGAATCCGCTCGCGCTGCTCGCCACCGGCATGTACGGGCGCGAATTGCCGAACCAGAACGGTGCGCCGCTGCGTCTGGTACTGCCGTGGAAATACGGCTTCAAGGGGATCAAGTCGATCGTCAAGATCGAGTTTGTCGAACGCCAGCCACGCACCTCGTGGAACGACGCGGCCGCCAACGAATACGGCTTTTATTCAAACGTCAATCCCGATGTCGATCATCCGCGCTGGAGCCAGAAAACCGAGCGACGCATCGGCGCCGGTGGCGGACTGTTCGCACCGCGCATCGAAACCAAACCCTTTAACGGTTATGCCGAACAGGTCGCCAGCCTGTATGCCGGCATGGACCTGCATCAGAATTTCTGACGATGTGGAAACCTCGCGATCGTGCTGCCGCGCTCAAGCCGCTGGTTTTTCTTTTATGTCTCGCGCCAATCGCGTGGCTGTTATGGCGATTGCTGAATAATGATCTGGGTGCCGATCCGGTCGCCGAACTCGAACATCGCAGCGGTGACTGGGCGCTGCGGTTTTTGCTGATCACGCTGGCGATGACGCCGTTGCGGCGCATCACCGGCTGGGCGCAGTGGATCCGGTTCCGACGCATGCTCGGATTGTTTGTGTTTTTCTATGCCAGCGTGCATCTGGCGGTGTACCTGAGCCTCGATCTGCAGGGGCTGTGGACGCAGATTTTTGCCGAGATCATCAAGCGCCCGTACATCACTGTCGGCTTCAGCGCGTGGCTACTGTTATTGCCGCTGACGATCACCTCGACCAAGGGCATGATGCGTCGCCTCGGTCGCAATTGGGGGCGCCTGCACAAGCTGATCTACTTGATCGGCGTGCTCGCGGTGCTGCACTTTTACTGGCTCGTGAAAAAGGATGTCCGCGAGCCGCTGATTTATGCCGCCGTCCTAGCGTTGTTGTTCGCGCTGCGACTACCGTGGAAACGCTGGCTGACTGCAGCAAAACCTGCTGCCGCGCCTAGAACTTGATCAGCAGTGCAGCAGCGATGGCGATACCAATCAATGCCGCCGCGCCGATCAGCCACCAGATCTCACCGCGCGGCGCGGGTTTGCTCGGCGCTGGCGCAGTTTCTGGAACCACTGGCAAACGCCACGATTGGGTGAGCTGATCGGCTTGCGATTCGGGTTCGGCACCGGAGAGCAGGCGCTGCGGCAAACCCGGCGCTTCGATCACAAACCGGTTGCGCTCGAACTCGATCTGATCGCCTGAATGCAACACCGCATCGCGCACCACAACGCCGTTGACGCGCGTCGTTTGCGTCGAATCGAGGTCGCGCAACTGGATCACATCATCGATACACTCGATGACGGCGTGTTCACGCGGCATTTGCGGCTCGTCCAGGCGCAAATCGCAATGCGCGCCGCTGCCGATAGTCAGGCGTCCGCGCAACGCCACGATGCGACCAAAATGACCGCCGGATATCCCACGCAGAGCCACGCGCGAGGGTGTGCAACGCGGTGCATCTGCGGCTGGCTTGTCGCTCTGCATCGCCCGTGTTTGCGGTAACTTGATCTCGGTCAGCTGGGTACGGATGTCGCTATCGCGATCCGGCTTGAGCAGAATTTGCAGGGTATCGATGCTAAGCACATCACCGAGGCGCAGCAGCGCCTTTTCGCGAACCGGTCGCGCGTTGACATGCACACGCGCCGGCGGCGTGACGTTGAGCACGATGCCGCGTGCATCGACAAAAATATACGCATGCAACGGCTGTACGCCATCGCCGGTCAGCACGATGGTGTTTTCCGCGTTGGCGCCAAGACTGATGATGCCGGCATCGGTCATCACATCCTGTTGCTCGGCATTGGGAAATGTCAGTCGCATCAAAATCCGTTTGCTTAATTCTTTTGGCTTTTTTCTGCGCGGCAATGTAGCACAGACCCCATGCCGGCAAGACAAAACCGGATCGCCGGATGCCTTGATTGGCAGATTCGGGCATCATACATGCACTTGAATCAACCGAGTTTCAACGCATGCCAAGCATCGATATTCGTCGCCCGCATTCCAAGTCGATCAAGGATGCAAAAGCGGCCGTCACTCACACCGCCGCGGCGATGACCAAAAAACTGGACGTCAAAACCGAATGGCAAGCCAACACGCTGCATTTCACGCGTTCCGGCGTGAACGGCACGATCGCGATCAGCAAGGGCGAGATCCATGTCCACGCCGAATTGGGCTTTCTGTTCGGTGCACTGAAACCGATGATCGAGGGTGAAATCAATCGCCGTCTCGATGAGGATTTCAGCTAATCGCTGTTATTTCTGCCGTGCAGCAAATACACCGAAGTCAGTGGGCGGGTTTTGCATAGTGTGATTGTTCTAACGTCTGTCGTTACAGTAGATATTCCACGCACCGGTATAACACCGGCCGCATCAGAATAAACAACACGGAGAATTCCATGAGCAAGCCCAAGCTGAAATCGAAAACCACCGCCAAGGTCGAGAAATCGAAAGAGTCGCTAGGCAAGTCGATCATGGAATCCGCGCAGCAGATCTGGCTGGCCGGCCTCGGTGCGTTTTCCAAAGCACAGGAAGAAGGCAACAAGCTATTCGAGAATCTGGTCAAGGAAGGTACGGCGCTGGAACAGAAAACCCGCCACTTCACGAGCGGCAAGGTCGAGGAAATGCGCGGCGCGGTCGAGACCAGCGTCAGCCAGGTGAAAGAGCGTACGCAGGAAACCTGGGACAAGCTCGAAAAAGTGTTCGAGGATCGTGTCTCACGCTCGCTCGGTAGTCTCGGTGTGCCGAGTCGCAAGGAACTGCAAACCCTGATCGATCGAGTTGACGCGCTGAGCAAGCAGATCAACAAGACGCCAGCGAAAGCAGCTCCCGCTGCCAGCGCAAAACCGACGGCAAAGGCTGCAGCGAAACCCGCTGCGAGCAAGACGCCGCGGAAATCGCGTGACGATCTGGCTGATCTCGCCAAGGATCTCGAAGATGCGCAACTTGCCGCGAAAAAGACCGCAACGCCGGCCGCGACAAGTGCGCGCAAGACGGCGAAATCCGCACCAAAGAAATAATCGCGGAACGATCGGTGCGCTACATATCGGTGCGGCCTCCGCAAATTGAGGCCAGCAACTCCGGTAAATAATTGCAAATAATGCAAGGCTGAAATGCCTTGAAAACCGCATCACAATTGCACGCTATTGATCGTCACGCTTTACCCGTTGCAAATCCGTCAGTCGTCATATGCGCAGTCCCTCCCCTGCGTGACGACTGGCGGATTTCTCGTTTGTGGAGCCGAAAAATCCGTCGATCACTCCGCAGCAACGGCTATTGACGTGTAGCGCTGCGGTGCTACCTTCCATGCTCGGGGTCAGTCAAATAGCGGGAGTGCAAAATGGATATTCGATCGTATCAACGTCGTTTCACCGTACTTTTTTCTTCATTGCTGGCGGTGCTCGTTATCGCTCCCGCGGCATCAGTGGCGGATACCTTGCCACATGCTCCCGCGATCGGCGCAACCGGCGTCACGCAAGCCGATCCGGGGGTGCCACGCCCTTCAACTACGCCATGTGTGGTGCACCTGCTGGTCGGCCAGACGTTTGCCGATTACAGCAGCAAACCGTTCGACTACGCGCCACCCTCCGCCTGCCCCAAACCGTGGGCCGCCGTCGTGCTGAGCGCGGATTTTTCAGTCAATGCCGGCCGACAATTCGATCGCACTGCGGAAATCTGGATCGGCGGCGTGAACGTGTATTTCGGAACCACGCAAGAACCCTCCGCCGCGGTGAATCCGAGCTGGCATGTCGAGCGTGACATCACCGACTATTCCGCGCTGCTCGCAACAACACAATCAGGACGCGCCGATCTCGGCAATACCGTCGACAGTACCTATACCGGCATCATCACCGGCAGCGCCGATCTGCTGTTTTATCCGGCCGTGGCCAACGCGCCGACGCCGGCTTTGCCCGATGTCGTGCTACCGATGTCGAGCAGCGCCACCGGCGGCACGGTCAGTGTTGGTAGTGCGACCGATAAAAACTCGGCGACATTTACCCTGCCGACGAATATTGAACGCGTATATCTCGACGTGATTGCGCAAAGCCAGGCTGGTGACGAATTCTGGTACCTGTGTGTGCCGAATCAACTGTCGGCCGAGCTGCAATCCTGTGGGGGTAGCGGTTTTCGCGAAACCGAAGTTAGCATCGACGGCCAGCCCGCGGGCGTGGCGCCAGTATTTCCGTGGATTTACACTGGCGGTATCGATCCGTATCTATGGCGCCCGATTCCCGGCGTACAAGCGCTCAACTTCAAACCCTATCGTGTCGACCTGACCCCGTTCGCCGCAATGCTCAACGATGGTCAGCCGCATACTTTGAGTCTGAGCGTATTCAACACCCAGGATCATTTCGCAACCACCGCAACCTTGCTGCTATATCTCGATGCGGGCTCGACTCAGGTTGGTGGTGCGTTGACTAGCAACACGCTGACTGCGGCACCGGTGCAACAGATCGACAACCAGCTCGTGATTACCGCACCGAACATCAACAATGCGGCCACGGCGGCGAGCGGCACGGTAACCGTCACCGGTTCGCATATTTCGACGATCGCCGGTTACGCTCTGACATCGCACGGCCGCGTCGATACCACGCTGACGCAGAACGTCGCGTTTTCCAATGCACAGCAATTCACGATCGATGACACTCACTACATCCAGGCACTGACGCAGCATACCAATGTCACACGCACGACCGACGTAAAAACCGGCAGCAACAGCATCAGCGCAACCGTGCTGGAAGATTACCCACTGAGTATTACCTACGCACAAGTCACGAATACCGATGGCTCGGCCGATGTCACCACCACGATCAATCAAAGCCTCGGCAAGGCCCGGTTAATTTATCTGAACAATACCTTCGTTTACTTGAGTTCGCTGTTCGATGGCGTCACGCCGGTCGATACATTGCACTTCGATAGTAATAACGCGCTGACGGCAAAATCCGGCCAAGCCAGCGCGCAGCGTTACACCTATTTCGATACGCTCGGTGCTTATTACAATCGCGCGTTGACGGCAGTGACCGGCCAAGTTACGGCAACTGCGGATGCCGATGCAAATGCACCAACGGTACTTAGCAATCTGCTGCCGTGGAATCTACTGGGCTATCGCTTGCCGGCGATTGTTCTCAACAATTTGCCGAACGACTAGGCTTGCGCTTGAATCATTCGCGCGTCGCAGTGACGCGCGAATGATTCATCAATGAAAGCGTGCCGGAAATCCCGTGCGATTCGGCAACCTTACCAATGCACGCCGCGCATCAGTGCGGCCAAGGCAATCTGTTCGCTTGATGGCGGTTGCTGCTTTTCTTCGCGGATGCCCTTGATGCCTTTTGCCGCGGCCGAATCCGGGAATAAGCGGAACGCGCTGTTCATGATGATTTCGTAGGCACGCGGTGCAACCGCATACATCACCTGCGCAAACGTACCCATACGCGTCGCCAGGCGCACAGGGCGCTCGACGATCGCCTCGACGATGAAATCCGCGGCCTCTTCGGGCGTCAGCGTCGGCACGTAGTCGTACATCTTGGTCGGCGCGATCATCGGCGTTTTAACCAGCGGCATGTTGATCGTGGTGAAACTGATGCCGTTGTCGGAAAACTCCGCCTGGGCGCAGCGCGAGAATGCATCGAGCGCGGCTTTCGACGCGACATAAGCCGAAAAACGTGGAGCATTCGTGAGCACACCGATCGACGAAATATTGATGATGTGGCCCCGATGTCTTTCCACCATCGACGGCAGGAAACCCATGATCAATCGTAGCGCGCCGAAATAATTCAGCTGCATGGTGCGCTCGAAATCATGGTAACGATCGTAGCTGAGTGCGATCGAACGGCGGATCGAACGACCGGCATTGTTCACGAGCACGTCGACTGCACCATGTTCGGCCAGCACCGTTTTCACCAGCGCATCGCAGGACGCCAGATCGGCCAGATCGGTGACGTAAGTAAAGCAGACTCCGCCAGCCGCCTCGATCTCTTTTTTGGTCGTATCGAGTTCATCCTGCCCACGCGCGCAAATCACGACCTTGCCGCCCGCCGCCGCAATCTTCAGCGCCGCCGCCTTGCCGATGCCGGACGAACCGCCGGTGATGACGATCATACGCCCCTTCACTTTGCCGGTCAGCGAATGATCGACAAACAGATCGGGATCAAGATGGCGTTCCCAATAATCCCACAGGCGCCACGCGTAGGTTTCCAGATCGGGCACACGTATCTTGCTGCCGCGCAAGGCGCGATCGGCTTCGCGCGTATCAAAACGGGTCGGATAGTTGATGAGCTGCATGGTCTCGGCAGGAATGCCAAGATCGCGCAACAGCACGCTGGTGAAACGTTTGATCGGCGGCAGACTCGCCAGTGCTTGCTTGATCGCCGAGGGAATGAACGAGAATATCCGCGCGTCGATGCGCATCGTCATCTGCGGTGCATGGCCGGCGCGCGCGAAGATGTTCAGTACCTCGCCGATGCGGCGCGGCGCGGGATCGGTGAGATGGAAACACTGCCCATCGAGGCCCGGTTTGTGCGCAATGTGATCCATCGCATCGACCACAAAATCCACCGGCACGAGATTGATGCGACCGCCCTCGATACCGATCGTCGGCATCCACGCCGGCAACGCTTCGCGCAGTTTCTTGATCAGGCGGAAGTAATAATACGGGCCATCGATCTTGTCGATTTCGCCGGTCTTCGAATGTCCAACCACGGCGCCAGGACGATAAATGCGAAACGGCACTTTGCACTCGTCGCGCACGATGCCTTCGGAATCGTGTTTGGTGCGGAAATAGGCGTTATCGAGACCTTCAGCCTCAGCGAACATGTCTTCGCGAAATACGCCCGGATACAGGCCGGCGGCGGCGATCGAGCTGACGTGGTGGAAACATCCGGCCTTGATCGCATCGGCCAGCTCCACGGCGTTGCGAGTGCCGTCGATATTCGCGACCTGCTGGCTTTCCGCACTCGCCGACAGATCGTAGATTGCGGCGAGATGGAAGATATGACGGATCTTGCCGCCCAGCTCCTTGAGTTGTGCGGGCGTAACACCGAGCCGCGGTTTGGCCAGATCACCGGTGACCGCCACGAGGCGCTCGCTATCGCTGCCGAAACTCTCTTTTAATTCGGCGAATTTCTTCAGCGAACTCTTGCGCACGAGGCAATAAATCCGGCCCTTGCGCTTGAGCAGGTTGGCGAGCAAATGCCGACCGATAAATCCCGTGGCTCCGGTGACGAAATAACTCATGCCGCGCTCCCCATGCTGGTGTCTGTCACAAGATAGTCTCACAGATGCGCTGCTTCCAAGTAGCCGCAAATGCATCGTTCATATCAGCACGATCCGACACAAGTCGCGTTGACCACTCTGCGCGACGCATGCTACAAGCTCGCACTCACTTCTGGTCAGGATTCTGCTGACCAAATCACACCGACATCGAGGGAATGTCATGTCCGATCTGAAAGCAAAATTCGAACACGCCACGCAAGACGTCATGAAGCTGACCGACTCGCCCGACCCAGACATGAAGCTGAAACTTTATGCGCTCTACAAGCAGAGTACGGAAGGCGATGTCTCTGGGCCGAAGCCAGGGTTTTTCGATTTTGTGGGCACCGCAAAAAATGAAGCCTGGGGAAAGCTTAAAGACATGAAGTCCGATGAGGCGATGCAGAAATATATCGATTTGGTGAAGAAACTCGGCGGCTGAATCGCGGCGTTGAGTCGCACGCTGACGGCTGGCAGGCAGATGGATTGCGGGAATGGCGGGCATGGCGGGCATGGCACGACGAACGCGCGAACGTATTCTCGAAATCAGCCTCGTATTGTTCAATACGCGCGGCGAGCCCAACGTCACCACTAACCACATCGCCGACGAGCTCGAAATCAGTCCCGGCAATCTGTATTACCACTATCGCAACAAGGAAGACATCGTCGAGCATCTATTCGCGCAGTTCGAAGCGCGCATGGATCAGTCGCTGCTGTTGCCGGAAGGACGCTTGCCCAATCTCGAAGACATCTGGCTGCAATTGCATCTGGTGTTCGAGTGCATGTGGGAGTTCCGTTTCCTGTACCGCGATCTGGTCGATATTCTCTCGCGCAGCCGCAAGTTGAAACTGCATTTCGGCCGCATTCTACGGCGAGCTGCACAGAGCGCTACCGCCGTTTTGCAAGGTTTGGTGGAAGCGGAAATCATGCGCGCGAGTGCGGAGGAAATCCGCGCCACGGCGGAGAATATCTTGCTGCTGACGACGTTCTGGCTGAACTACAACGCCGTGCGCAATGCACGTGCGGATTCGCAGGTCGAAGATCTCGGTCACGGCATTCATCAGGTGATGGTGCTGGTGGCGCCATTTTTGCGCGATGCCGAACGCTTGCATCTGAATACGCTGGCGCAGGCTTATCGTCCGTGACACCGACTGTCGGGTAGATCCAAACCGGTTCCGTCACGCGCATCTATTTTTTCAATCTGCCGATAAAAAGACGGCCGCTTGCGCGGCCGAAACGTGCTATTGCGTTGGGAGTGGAGAATGAAATCGTTGACGGGCAGCGCGTATCAAAGTGCGCCGCATAGCGGAATTACTTGGCGAGCTTGAGCTTCTTGCCAGCTGCAGGCTTGCGAACCGTGCGCGGCGCGACTTTGGTTTTCGAGGCTACGCCAAGACGCTTCAGCACCGCTGCAACATTCGCCTCAATCTGCGTATTGGCCTCGGACGCAACCTGCGTCGCCTTGTGGCTCAACGGCTGCACCACGGCGTTGATCCGAGTCTGCGCTTCGCCATAGAACTTCACTGCCGACAAACGTGCGCGATGCTGCAACGAACGACCCTCAATGACCAAGCCGTCATACGCCTTGCTCAAGCGCTTCTGCGTCAGCGAAAAAGCACCGAGGCCAGCAAGCCACAGCCGATTGGCCTGAACTGTCGAACTACGTACTGTGGAATTTTTTCTTGCCTTGATCTGCTTGCTCGCCATAAATCACCTCGATGGACGGAATGGACTACACGCCACAACGGCGACGGTGCATCCTAGGCGAGGTCAGTAGAACAATCACACTAGCGCGCGGCAAACGGCGATCGGCTGGCGGATCAGATCGCGAAATTACCAGTTCGGCTTGATGTTATTGCGTTCCTGCTTGCGATCGAATGCGCGCAGTTCGTCACGAATATGCGCGACGCGCTGCCGACCAAGCGCATTGCGTTCTTCATCGAGCACATTGCCATCGAGCAATTCGGCCAGACGCTGCGCGCACGGCAACATCGCATCCCACGCATCCAGTGCCGGCAGCGGACCGGGCAAGGTCATGAAAAAAGTCACGCCCGGCGTTTGCAACTCATCGATCTTGCTCATGTCGAAACTGCCGGGCTTGACCATGTTGGCGACACTGAAAATCGGCCCTGCCTCGGGACGCCCTGCCACCGGGCGATGGAAAATATTCAAGTTGCCGAATTGCAGCCCGGCCTTCTCGGCCGCGACAACAAGATCGCTGCCCGGAATTGTCTCGGCGCCACGCGTGGTCACAAACAACGTTACGATGCGCTCGATCGGTTGCTGCGGCGGACGCACGCCGACATGTGCATCGCGTGGCGGCGCGGTTTCTGCGGGAGCGCCGCCATTGCTGCGCGCTTCGCCGAACGTGTGGAATTCGTCGGAGATATCATCGCGATTCACCTTCAGTTCGCCCTGCTCCGCCTCACCTTCGCCGAGGGTTGGCTCGATCCGTCCACCACTGCGCTTGAACAGGATTCGTTTGCCCTGGCCGGGCTTTTTCGGGCGTCCGAAATAATAGATCAGCGCAATGACAACGACGCCAAGAACGCCGAGGATGATGCGTAGTTCGTTCGCGCTGAGCGCCTGTGTGTCCATTCCAACTCCGCTACAAATTCTGGTTGCAGTGCGTTCTGCAAGTTCGCGCCTCTTGGGCACGCAGCTCCGATCAAGCAGCAGTTTACATTCCTGGTGTTAACGCAGCGAAAACGCGCAGCCTCCGGCACATTCGATTCACGCGAAAAATCGCGCGCTATCCCGATCGAAGCTCAGGCCGCGCCGACCAGTTTCGTCGCTTCTTCCAGATCCACTTGCACCAGGCGCGATACGCCGGGTTCGCGCATGGTCACGCCGCAGAGCTGCATCGCGGCTTCCATCGTGCCTTTGTTGTGGGTCACGAACAGGAACTGCACGTGTTCGGACATTTCCTTGACCATACTCGAAAAACGTCCGACGTTGGCTTCATCGAGCGGCGCATCAACCTCGTCAAGCAAGCAGAACGGCGCAGGGTTGAGGCGGAATATCGAAAACACCAGCGCGACTGCAGTCAGCGCTTTTTCACCGCCCGAAAGCAAGGTGATCGAGGTCACGCGTTTGCCCGGCGGACGCGCCATGATCGCCACGCCGGTCGACAATAAATCTTCACCAGTCAATTCCAGATAAGCGTGGCCACCACCGAACAGCCGCGGAAACAATTCCTGCAATCCGGCATTGACCTTGTCGAAGGTTTCCTTGAAACGCTGGCGTGTTTCCTTGTCGATTTTTTTGATCGCGCCTTCGAGGGTTTCGAGCGCGGTATTCAGATCGGTCAGTTGCGCATCGAGATAGGTCTTGCGCTGCGATTGTTCTTCGTATTCCTGGATCGCCGCCAGATTGACCGGCTCCAAGCGGCGAATCTTGTGCTCGAGTTCGGTGAGCTGTTCCTGCCAGCGCGTGGCATCCGCATCGACCGGCAATACGGCGAGCACGGCGTCGAGTTCGAGCCCGGTTTCAGCGATCGCTTCGGCCAGACTCTGCGCGCGCAGACGCAGACTTTGTTCACCGAGACGCTGCTGCGACAAACCTTCGCGCTTCTGGTTGAGCTGATGTTCGATGTGATGCCGTTGCTGTTCGAGACGGCGGAATTCGCCGTCGCAATCTTCCAGCGCCTTGCGCGCCTCGACCAGCTGTTTGTCCACCAGCAGACGCTGATTGAGATAGGTCTGACGTTCGCCTTCGAGCGCCGTGAGCGGATCGCTGCCAAGCTCGAGTTGCGCGGCGATTTCGTTCTTGCGCGATTCGAGCTGCGCGAGCTGACCGTGCATGCGCTGCAAGGCTTGTTCGAGCGAGACGATCGACGATCGTTTCGATGCGATGCTCAGCGCAAGCTGTTGTGATTGATCGGCGATCTCGCGCGCGTTCATGCGACTTTCTTCGCGCGTTTCGAGCAAACGCCGACGCTCGCCATCAAGATGTTGTCGCTGCTGCTCAAGCTCGCCCATGCTCTCCACAGCTTGCTCCAGGCGCGCGCGTGCTTCGCGCGCGTGGGTCTGATCGATGTCGAGTTTTTCGTGGATCGCATTCAGCTCGACATCGACTTTTTCGAGTCGTGCCTGCGCGGTTTCGAGCTTGCCGCGATGGCTTTGCAACTGTCCGGCGATTTCCGCCTGACGTCGGTGCGCCATGTACAACTCGCGCTGTGCATCGTCGCGATGACGCTCGGCTTCGACCTTGTCGGATTTGAGTTTGTCGAGTTGCTCGGTATGCTCGTCGGTGCGCGCAGTGAGCTCTTCGAGTTGCGCATTCAGCGCGTGGATTTCACGCTCGCGCACCAGCACGCCGGCTTGTGCACCGTCCTTGCGCAGCACGCGCACAAAACCTGCGCCAAGCCACTCGCCTTCCGGCGTGATCACCGATTGTCCGGGCTTGAGCTGTGCTGCAATCGCCTGCGCCTGCTGCAGGCTGTCGGCAACCCAGACTTGCGCAAGTATGCCCATCGCCGAGACCGGACCGCGCGCCTTTGCGGCGAGTGTGCCGCTGATTTCGCCCGCAGCAACTTCGCCGACCTCGCCGTGTTTCGGTGCGAACAACGCCAGATCGGCATCGCGCAATTCGGCAAGTTCATCGAGATGCGACAGCGGCGCTTCAACCAGTACGCCTTCGAGCAAACCGGCGAGCACGGCTTCAACCGCACGCTCCCAGCCGGCATCGACATCGAGCACCGCGCCCAGGCGCTGGCCCTTGTCCAGACCAAGACGTTCGAGCCATGCCGTCGCCGGACTTTTTTCCTGGCCGAGTGCGGCGTGTTGCAGCGCTTCGAGCGAAGCCAGGCGACCGCGCAACGTCTGCAAACGCTGACGTGTTTCGTTGAGCGAACTCTGAGTTTGCCGCTCGGTTTCGAGTACACGCTCGTGCGCGATCTTGCGTTCGTCGACGAGTTGCGTGAACGTTTCGACCTTGTCGCGTTGCGTCTCCTGCTCGATACCAAGATTCTCAGCGAGCTGGTGCAATGCATTCAAATCTGCCGCGCGTTTTTCCGCTTCCAGCGAGTCGAGTCGACGCGACGCATCCAGACATTGGCGGTCGAGATAATCCAGGCGCGTGCGTTCGACTTCCGCGGCTTGCGAGGATTCACCGCTGGATTTGGCATATCCATCCCATTGCGCCTGCCATTCGGCAAGCTTGGCTTCGGCGTCGCGCTGCGCGGCAATCGCGAGCTCATTCTGCTCGTTCAGCGCGTCGAGTTTGGGTTCGCCATCAGCCAGTGAAAACTGCAGCGCTTCGATCTGTGTGTGATCCGAGGCGATGTGATTCGCCAGTTCGCGATGCGCGTGGTCGGCTTCGGCGCGCGTGCGCTCCAGACTTTCGGCCAACTGCCGGCTATGCTGGATTTGCTGCTCGACTCTGGCGATCTCGCCACCGACCTTGTAAACATCGCCCTGCACCAGATTCAGATGCTCGCTGGCACCCTGATGGCGCTCGCGCTGACCTTCGAGTTGCGCTTCAATCTGGCGCTGATCCGCAACCATCGCCTCGATGCCGACTTCGGCCTGCTTCAGCGCGTTGCTGTGTTCGGTCAAATCGGCATTGATGCTGCGGTAATGCAGGCCGCGCAATTCGGCCTCACGTTGTTTCTGCTCGTTCTTGAGTTCCTGCCAGCGCTCGGCGGCCTTGGCCTGGCGCTTGAGATGTTCGATCTGCTTATCGACCTCGTCGCGCACGTCATTGAGGCGTTCGAGATTTTCGCGCGTGGCCTTGATGCGCGATTCGGTTTCCTTGCGGCGCTCCTTGTATTTGGAGATGCCGGCCGCTTCTTCGAGATGCACGCGCAATTCTTCGGGATGCGATTCCACGATTTGCGAAATCATGCCCTGCTCGATGATCGAGTAGCTGCGTGCGCCCAGGCCGGTGCCGAGGAAAAGATCAGTGATATCGCGGCGGCGGCAACGCGCGCCGTTCAGAAAATAATGCGACACACCATCACGACTGGCCGTGCGCTTGACCGAAATCTCGCTGTACGTGGCGTACTCGCCAACGACCGTGCCATCGCTATTGTCGAAGATCATCTCGACGCTCGCGACGCCGACAGGCTTGCGCCCGGACGAGCCGGAAAAAATCACGTCGGTGAGATTGTCGCCACGCAATCGGCTGGCCGCACTCTCGCCCATCACCCAGCGGATCGCGTCGATGATATTGGATTTGCCGCAGCCGTTCGG
This sequence comes from Pseudolysobacter antarcticus, assembly GCF_004168365.1. GTDB lineage: Bacteria > Pseudomonadota > Gammaproteobacteria > Xanthomonadales > Rhodanobacteraceae > Pseudolysobacter > Pseudolysobacter antarcticus. The sequence goes on along the minus strand of NZ_CP035704.1, from coordinate 1,909,574 downwards.
ACCGACGATGCCGGTCATATTGGTCGGCAAATGCAGCGTGGTGGGATCGACGAACGACTTGAAGCCGGAGAGTTTTATGGTTGTCAGGCGCATCGTTGCTAGAAACACATTCCGGGTAGCGCGCCAGTGCTGGCGCAGACCAATAAAAATTGCCGGCAGGCGCTCATTCGGCTACCTTTGCGCGCCCGCTACGATGATTTCAGGAGTTGATCGGCCGTGTCGACCGCCCCCAGCAAGACGCTAGAAACGTTTCCAAATCCACAACCGCAGCGGCAGTATACCATCCACATGCGGATGCCCGAATTCAGCTGCCTGTGCCCGAAAACCGGCCAGCCGGACTTCGCCACGCTGTTGCTGGATTACATCCCGGCAGAAAGCTGCGTCGAACTGAAATCACTGAAACTGTACATCTGGAGTTTTCGCGATGAAGGCGCGTTCCATGAGGCAGTGACCAATCGCATGCTTGACGATCTGGTCGCCGCGACGCAGCCGCATTTCATGCGCCTGACCGCCGAATTCGGCGTGCGCGGCGGCATTTACACCAACGTTGTGGCCGAGCATCGTGCGACAGGCTGGGTGCCAACGGTGAAGGTCGAACTGCCGTAGTTTCCGCCTGAAGTCACACAGTCGTGCCGCATCTAGTGGTATATCTGTCACTTGGCAATCTCGCTACAGCCACAAATCATATCTATCCGACAGCAAATACGTCGCGGGCACAGGAGAACAATAATGCTTTACGCCAAACTTTTCAGGGAACTCGAGCAGGCTCGCTGGAGCATGCATACGGATATTCCGTGGGAAAGTTTCGACGCCAGCCTCTTGACCGAAGAGCAGGCGCAAACGATCAAGATGAATGCGATCACCGAGTGGTCCGCGCTGCCAGCGACCGAAATGTTCCTGCGTGACAATCAACATGATTCGGATTTCTCTGCATTCATGTCGATCTGGTTCTACGAGGAACAAAAACACTCGCTGGTGCTGATGGAATATCTGCGTCGTTTCCGTCCCGATCTGCTGCCGACCGAAGAAGAGCTGCACGCGGTGCGTTTTCCGTTCGATCCGGCACCGCCGCTGGAAACCCTGATGCTGCATTTCTGCGGCGAACTGCGTCTGACGCGCTGGTACAAGTGCGCCTCGCAATGGCATACCGAACCCGTCATCAAGCAGATCTACGAAACCATCTCGACCGACGAAGCGCGCCACGGCGGGGCATACCTGAAATACATGAAACGCGCGATCGACAAGACCGGTGATGAAGCGCGTCGCGCGTTCGCCAAAATCGGCGTGCTGATGACCTCGGTATCGCGCGCCGGCAAGCCGTTGCATCCGACCAACCTGCATGTGAACAAGGCGCTCTTTCCGAACGACACCGTGCAATCGCGCCTGCCCGATCCGGGCTGGCTCGAAGAATGGCTGACGAAACAGATCCATTTCGACAAGGTCTGGGAAAAGCGCGTGATCAAGATGATCCTGCACAATTTGTCGCAGTTGTTCGGCAAAACTTTCACGACCGCGCTGGAATTGAATGCGTACCGCAAGTCATTGGCGGTGAGTACGGCCGCTGCGGTCTGATCAAATTCAGACTGTTCACGAAGTCAAAGACGAAAAATCCGGCATTACGCCGGATTTTTTTTGGCGACTATTGTTCAGTTCTTTTTCACCGCTTCAGGTGCTGGGGATGCCGCAGAGGGCGCCGCAGGCACGGCGGGTCGTTCAGCCGCAGGAGTGCCGCCCACCACAATAATCTGCGCTTGCTCGCGCAAGGTTTTTACGCGCTGACTCAAAGCCTGTTCGAGCATGGTGCGACGCACTGCCTCCTTGACGGTATCGAACGAAGTCGGCACGAACGGTGTGGTGCTGACGAGATTGAGTACATGCCAGCCAAACTCGGTTTTGATCGGCACCTTGGTGCTATCGCCGGGTTTAAGTTCCTGCACGACTTTGGCCAGCGGCTCAGGCAATTGACTCAGACGCACTTGAGGGTAGGTCTTGGCCTGCTTGGCTTTTTTCTTCCAAGTCTCGAAAACTTCTGAAAAAGGTTTGCCCGATACGATATCACCGGCAGCCCCCAATGCATCCGCCTCATCGGCAAACAATAATTGCGAAAATGAATATATGAATTTTCCAGCGCGCGCGATCTGTTGATCGTATTCGGCTTTGAGAGTTTCATCGCTCAGTGGCGTTTGTTTTTCGATCTGCGCGGCAGTTGCGGTGGCTATAGCTTGCAGCCGCGTGACCTCTACATCGGCTTGAAATTGCACACCGGTGTCGTATTGCGCGCGTTTGGCTTCCTCGGACAACAACACATAATCGGCGAGATCCTTGAGTGCTTTCTGGCGTGCATCGGGCTCTCCCAGATTGACATTGTGGCCGCGCACATAAGCATCCAACAGCGCCTGCGAAATGACCACACCGTTGACCGTTTCCACCGCCGGGCTATCGCCAGTGAAATGAACTGGACCTTGATCCGACGAGCCCGAAGAATTGCAGCCCGCGACCAGAATCGTCAGCACCAATAAAAACTTATTACGCATAGAACATCCCTTCCTTCAATCAACTTCTTCGGGGGCACGCGCCTCGATGGCGAGTGCGTGAATATCGGTTTGCATCATTGATCCGAGCGCCGCGTAGATCAGTCGATGGCGTGCCAGCAAAGCATGCCCGCGAAATGCGTCACTGATTATACGAACACGAAAATGACCACGGCCATCACGTGCGCCGGCATGGCCGACATGCTTGTGACTTTCGTCCAGCACTTCAAGTTGCTGCGGCATCAACACCGTTTCAAGTCGCGAGCGGATCGATGCAAGGCGATCTTTTGCAATATCCTGCGGCGACACATTCGCACTCACGGCAACACGCGCTTGAACGGGCGCACGCTGACGGAGCGATAAACACCAACGGCGATATACGGATCCTGCTCGGCCCATGCTTGTGCTGCGGCGAGATCGGAAAATTCCGCGACGATCAGGCTGCCGGTAAAACCCGCCGGGCCCGGATCCTCGCTATCGATCGCCGGAAATGGCCCGCACAACAACAGGCGCCCGGCATCGCACAGCGCCTGCAATCGCGCCAAATGCGCCGGTCGCGCAGATTTGCGCTGCTCCAGCGAATCCGCATTGTCTGTGCCTTCGATGGCGTACCACATACAAACCTCTTCAACCGGCAATTCTCAATCGCATATGCTAACCGATAGCTGCACGAATGGCAGGCTTGACGGTTTTGCGCGCAGCAGCCACGCTGCGCTTATGGGCAACCGACTTGAAGTACATCCGACACATCCACAAGCACGTCTGATCGCGCAGGCCAGCGATCTTTTGCGCAACGGCGGGTTGATCGCCTACCCCACCGATTCGGGCTACGCACTGGGCTGGCATCTGGACAGTCGCGAAGCACAGACGCGCGTGATAAAGCTCAGGGGACTGGACTTCAAGCATAACTTTACCGTAGTGTGTCGCACTATTAGCGAGATCGGCACCTACGCACGCATGCATGACGCGGCATTTCGCCTGATCCGATCGCTTACTCCGGGCGCATATACCTTCATTCTGCCAGCCACCGCGCAACTGCCGCGGCGATTGCAGCAGGAGAAAAAACGTTCCGTCGGGGTGCGCATACCGGATCATCCGACCGCGTTGGCCCTCGTGGAAAAACTCGGCGAACCTTTGTTGAGTTCGAGCCTGGTTCTTCCGAATGAGGACATGAGCGGCTGGGAAGTGGACGACTTGTATCAGCGCATTGAGCGCGATGTGGATCTTTTTCTGGATAGTGGTTTCTGCGGCAATGAACCGACCACGGTCATCGACCTGCTCGGCGACAATCCGCAAATAACGCGGCAAGGCAAGGGCGAAGCGCCGCTGCTTTGACCGATACGGCAGCGCCACAGGGCGCGCTGCTTGATGCAATATCAGCTCGAACCGACGACCGCAGACGCGGATATTCGCGGTTTCACCAATCATTAGCATGACTGAAACTCATTCGATAAACCCAGTGTGTGCAGGCGAATTGCGCGTATTTGACGGGCTGCTCGCGCATCCGCAACCGCACATTTCGTGGCGCAGCTATACGCATAGCAGTGCGCGCAGAAGTTTCGTGAAATGAGTTCCGCTCAAGCCGCAGAATCTGTGGAAACAACACCCGGCACAGGAATTTTTCATCCCGTGCCGCAGCAGCAGGAAATGCCGCTGGTGCTGGTACGCGGCCAGCCGATGCTGGAAATGCCGCAGGATTTGTATATTCCGCCGGATGCACTCGAGGTCATTCTCGAAGCGTTCGAAGGGCCGCTGGATTTATTGCTGTACCTGATTCGCCGACAGAATCTGGACATCCTCGATATACCGGTCGCGGAGATCACGCGCCAGTATGTCGACTACATCGATCTGATGCTGAACCTGCGCCTGGAACTGGCGGCCGAATATCTGGTGATGGCGGCGATCCTGGCAGAAATAAAATCGCGTTTGCTTCTGCCGCGCCCGCCTGCTGCCGAAGGCGAGGAACACGATCCACGCGCCGAATTGATCCGGCGTTTGCAAGAATACGAACGTTTCAAAAAGGCTGCCGAGGAGATCGAAGCACTGCCGCGCCTGGAGCGTGACTTTGCGTTGGCCTCGGTGGATGTGCCGGACAAGAATGTGATTCGTCTGCCGCCACCGGTGGATCTGCGCGAACTGCTGCTGGCGCTGAAAGACGTGCTCAAGCGCGGTGAACTGCACGGCCATCACGCGATCAAACGCGAGGCCTTGTCGGTCCGTCAGCGCATGAGCGATGTCTTGCAAAGTCTGCACGATGGCGAGTTCCACGACTTCGTGTCGTTGTTCAAGGTCGAGGAAGGTCGGCTCGGTGTCGTGGTCACGTTTCTTGCGCTGCTCGAACTGGCCAAGGAACAACTGATCGAAATCATGCAAAGCGAAGCGCTTGCGCCGATCTACCTGAAATCGCTGGTCACGGCCGACTGAAAGAACCAATGATCGAACGCCGATTTGCAGGGCGAATTTCAACTCAACGCAAGCACCAAATCGGCGTTGCCATTGCCTCCGAACCGATGAACATTTTTACTATCGCAAGCCACAACACCTGACCTACATGATCGAACTTGCTCAACTCAAACGCATCACCGAAGCCGCCCTGCTCGCCGCCGGGCAGCCGCTGACGATCGCGCAAATACTCGCGCTGTTCGGCGAGGAAGAAATGCCGAGCCACGACCAGATCGCGCAGGCGCTCGACGAGTTGCGCCAGGACAGCGAGCAGCGTGGCGTGGAACTGGTCGAAGTCGCATCGGGTTTTCGTTATCAGGTGCGGTACGATGAACACCAATGGGTAGCGCGGCTGTGGACCGAGCGCCAGACGCGTTATTCGCGCGCGCTGCTCGAAACTCTGGCGTTGATCGCGTACCGCCAGCCGATCACGCGCGGCGAGATCGAGCAGATCCGCGGTGTCGCCGTTTCAACCAACATCATCAAGACGCTCGAAGAGCGCGAATGGGTGCGTATCGTCGGTTATCGCGACGTGCCCGGCAAGCCGGCGATCTACGGCACCAACAAGAATTTCCTCGACTATTTCAATCTGAAATCGCTGGATCAATTGCCGCCGCTGGCGGAGATCCACGACATGGATGATCTCGATCCACAGCTCATGCTCGGCCCGTCCGTGGCACCGATTGCTCTTCTCGCGGAAATCGAAAGCGACGAGATATCCGACGAGAACGTGTCGAGCGAACAACCAACAACCGAACCACACGACGAACCCGACGAATTGATGGAATCAACCAGCACCAACCCATCTTCCGCCGCGCACGAAACCGTGCCGGTCGAACACCGCGATGCCACGCGCATCGAATCCAACGACATTGCGGTCGACGCAACGTCCCTCCCACCCACCAGTGAATCCCTCGACGCGGCAACCGCCGACGACGAGACTGCCGCCACCCCGGAGCAACCCGCATGAACGCGCCAACGCGCACCGTCCTTAGTCTCAAACGCCCGCAAGAAGGCGACATCGTTCTGGAAGAACGCCTGCACAAAGTGCTCGCCACCGCCGGCCTCGGCTCACGCCGCCTGCTCGAAACCCGCATTGAAGCGGGTGAGGTCAAGGTCAACGGCGCCGCTGCCACGCTCGGCTCCAGCCTGCGTCCCGGCGATCGTGTCGAACTCGACGGCAAACTGTTCGTCGCGGTCACCGACAACAACGAAAACGCCGAAGTGCTGGTCTACCACAAGCCCGAAGGCGTGGTCACCACACGCGACGATCCGGAAGGCCGCCCGACCGTGTTCGAACAGCTGCCGCGCCTGAAAGGTGCGCGCTGGATCACCATCGGCCGTCTCGATATCAATACCACCGGCTTGCTGCTGCTCACCACCGATGGCGCACTCGCGCATACGCTGATGCATCCGAGCACCGAGATCGCACGCGAATATATCTGCCGTGTGCATGGCGAAGTGCCGGACGAGGCGCTGGAGAAATTGCAGAGCGGCGTCGAACTGGAAGACGGCCCTGCACGCTTCGAAGAACTCGCCATCATCAGTCGCGGCGACAGCCACTCGTGGTTCCGCATCGTTCTGCGCGAAGGTCGCAATCGCGAGGTTCGCCGCATGTGGGAGTCGCAAGGTTTGATGGTCAGCCGACTCAAGCGCACGCGTTATGGCAATGTGGAATTGCCGCGACTGCTGCGTAAAGGTGGTTGTGAAAATCTGGATGCCGATCAGGTCAAAGCGTTGCGCCAACTCGTCGGTGCCACCGCACCCGAGCCGGTGCTGACGTTGCAGCCGGTGATCAACCAGCGTCGCGCCAAAACCGGTAACGAATTCCGTCCCGAGCCACGCGCGCAACAAGCGTGGACCGGCAGCAGCAGTCACGACGAAGGTCGTGAACTGCGCGCGTTTGATCGTATCCGCGACGATACGCCGTCGCGTCCCGGTGGTCGCTTCAATGCGAAGCGCGGCCCGAATGGCGGCGCGCCGCGCGGTCCCGGCGCAGGCGCAGGCGCCGGCCCGCGTCGCAACGGTGGTCCGGGTCAGGGGCAACGTCGTGGTCCGGCGCAAGGTCAGGGTCAAGGCCAGCGCCGTGCTCCCGGCCAGGAACAAGGTCCGTGGAATTCTGCTGGCGGCAACACGGCGAATCGCGGCCCGTCCGGCCCGCGCGGCAACGCCAATCCGAATGCGCGCGGCGGCCCACGTCGTGGCCCCGGCAATCCGCAGGACGCCGGCGGTTTTCAGCCGCGCACGTGGTTCCCGAGTCCGGAAAACGGTTTCACTCCGCCGACCGGACCGCGTTCGGGCAAACCGCCGCGCCCGGGTCAAGGCCAGGGACAGCGTGAGAATGTTTACGGCGGTGCCAATACCGATCGCCCGCGTCGTCCGCCACCGCGTGGTGATCGTCCCGCACCGCACGGCAACGCGGCGCCTTATGGCAACTCGGCACCCCGTGGAAATTCCGCTCCGCGCGGCAATGCGGCGCCACGTGATTTTTCGGCACCGCGTGGCAATGCGGCTCCCGGCGGACCGCGTGGCGAACGTCGTCCGTCAGGTCCGGCCGGCGCCGGTCGTCCGCCAGAACGTCGTCATGGCAATGCCGCGCCGTCAGGCAATGGCAATACGCGTGGAGAATTTCGTGGCAATACGGGCAACGGCCCACGCGGCAATGCGCGTCCGCAAGGCAGCAACGCCAATTATGCGGGCCGGTCGGATCATCAGCGTGGACCAGTCGATGACAACATCGGCAATCGCGCAACGCCAGACAATGCACCTTCGCAACGTCGCCGTGGACCGCCGCGTCGCCCGGGTTGATTCGCTGGGTTGAATGAAACGGTAATGCCATAAAAAAACGGCGGAAGAAATCTTCCGCCGTTTTATTTTGTCCGCGACAGGAAGTCGCCGAATTTCCAGTATTCGACTTTCCTAGTCGAGCTTGAGCGCTTTCTTGTCGCCCTGACGACGCTTCTGTTCTTTCTGTTGATACTCGGCTTCGCAGCCATCACGCTTGACCATCACGCATTCGAGGTACTCGCTGATCTCGACGAGAGCAGCACGAATGGCCTTGCCGGTTGGCGTGTTTTCTTCATGGCCGAGCGCGCCGCCGAAACCGCCGCGATACACGCCGACGCTCAAGCCGCCGCCGCTGCTGCGACCTTCGATGGTGCGCGTGAAATCGATATCGCCTGTGGTTGCATTGACTACACGCACATCGATCGCGACATAGGCTTCGCTCTTTTTACCGCCGAGCGAAATGCCTTTGAAACTTAATCCGCCGCCGGTGCTGGAGGTGTTTTCCTGATACGACGTGACCGTACCCATAATCAGATATTCGGCGCCAGTGAGCTTGCCGATCTTGGCGCCCTGACCCGGTGCAACACGGCCGGATGCGGCCAGATTCTGCTCTTCGAGCACACTCTCAAGTTTCTTGCGTTCGACCACACGAAAGCTGTTGGTCGATGCGAGTTCGTTGGAGAGCATGCCGGACAACTCCGAACCTACCGTGGAAGTCCACCAGCCCGCGCTGGTTTCATTCTTGAACTCGACCACGCCAACGCTAGGGCGACCGCCGCCCGCTGCCAACGCGCCAGCCTGAAACGCCAGACCCAAAAGCATTCCCGCCAAAACCTGATACGACTTTTTCATTTCCCTTCTCCCAAGTTGTCGCCAAAGGCGTGTATCTATCCACCAGTTACTTTATTTTACATTCTAGACTGTCGGCGATTATCCCCGCCAGCATTGTCTGCAGGACGCGTCACGCAATATGGTCTGCTACTTACAACGCCAAACGGCGGCCAATGGTGACATTTTTTCTGCATTGTCGATCAAGGCGGTGTGCGCATCGGCGCGGTTGAAGTGTTGCCAGCCGATATCGCTTAACGCCGAAGCAACTTCGCCTTTACCGCGGCCACACTCGATATCCGTAAGCTGCGCCACAGTTGATTCCACACACCACGAGGCGACAGATGCGTAGCTTGCGAACCCTGGAAATGACTGTGCTCGGTTATCGTATCGAGCGTATCGAAGAACACGATCAACTCGGCATTGTCGACGCCGCGCGCTTTGAAGTGATGTGTCCGTGGAGTGGCGCCGTGTTGCGTAACTTTGCGCGCGTGCGCCAGGCCAAGCGCTACGTGCTCGCGTGCGAACTTGCCGGCCGGCATCGCAGCCCCTCACTGCGCATCAATCACGCCGGTTGATCGAACGCCTCGCGCTTGCAGTCCGGCGCGCGGCGGTTCAAAGTGATGCCCGTCAAACTCCTGCGCGGCATTCCGATTGGACAAATTCAGCGCGATCCAGATCTTTGTGCGAGTGGTCGATAGCGGCAGCTTCACGGCCGCCGCCGAGCAGCTCGGCATCTCGCGTGCAATGGCCAGCAAACTGGTGCAGGGCCTCGAAGACAGCCTCGGCATCCGCCTGCTCAATCGCACCACAAGACGCCTCAGCCTGACCGGTCCGGGTCAATCGTATTATCAGCGCACCAGCGAAATTCTCGCGCAACTCGCCGAAGCGGAATCCGAAGCAGCGCAAGCGCAGAACGAGCCGCGTGGCAGACTGCGAATTTCCGCGCCCACCAGCTTTGGCATACGCCATCTGGCGCCGACCTTGGGCGAATATCAGCGGCGCTTTCGTCAAGTCGAAATCGATCTGAGCCTGAGCGATCGCATGGTCGATCTGGTCGACGAGGGATTCGATTTGGCGATTCGCATTTCGATCCTGCGCGATTCGAGTCTGATTGCTCGCCGTCTTGCACCGTGCCGTATCGTTGTGGTCGCCTCGCCCGCTTATCTCGCCGAGCACGGCACACCGCAGCAGCCGAACGATTTGCAGCAACACAATTGTCTGGTTTACACCTTGTCCACGCGCGGCATTGAGTGGACTTTTCTGCGTGGCGAGGAAACTCAGGCGTTGCGCCTGAGTGGCACACTGAGCGCAAACAACGGCGACTTCATCGCCGCCGCCGCGGTTGCTGGCGTCGGTGTTGCGGTGTTGCCAAGTTTTATCGCCGCTGATGATTTGCGCGCCGGTCGGCTGGTGCCGTTATTGTGCGAATGGCGCTCGCCCAGCATCGCCGTATACGCGGTGTATGCGCAGACGCGCACCCTGCCCGCCAAGACGCGCAGCCTGATCGATTTCCTCGCTGATCGGTTCGGCCCGGAACCTTATTGGGACGACGGTCTGGGCGGCTGAGGCTGGTTGATCGCGTTTCCGAGGACAACCGCACGCGGTTAACGCTGGAATAAGTCCGGTCGGTTTATGGATTGCTGCGAGCAGGCCATGAATGATCCGCACGCAGCAATCCGATGTATGAGATTTCAAAATAACCTCGCCAGTGGCGTCAGCGAGAAATCTCGAAACTGTCGGCATCCATCCACGCCGGAAAACGTTCGCGATGCGCGGTGAGCGCTGCTGCGCTCAAGCTCACGGTCACGACTTGTTCCTGCGCACCGAGTTCAATCAGCGGCTGGCCGACAAAATCCAGCACCACACTGTCGCCGGAATAATGCAGGTCATTGCCGTCGAGGCCGACGCGATTTACGCCGACGCAATAAGTCAGGTTTTCGATCGCACGCGCGCGCAACAACGTACTCCACGGATAACGTCGCGGCGTTGGCCAGTTGGCGACAAAAATCAGCAGGTCGTAGTCAAAACGATTCGCGGCGCTGACGTTGTAGCGATTGCGCGACCACACCGGAAAACGCAAGTCGTAACACACCTGCGGACAGATGCGCCAACCGTTAAGCTCGACGATCAGCCGCTGCTCGCCACCGGCGTAACGTTCGTGTTCGCCGGCCATGCGAAACAAATGACGCTTGTCGTAGGTTGCCAGCGTTCCGTCCGGGCGCACCCAGAACAGGCGGTTGTAACATCGATCGTTTTCGCGAATCACCATGCTGCCCGTGATCACGCTGCCGACTTCGCTCGCGAGCGCGCGCAACCAAGTCACACTTTCGCCTTGCATCGACTCGGCATTGCCGAGGGTTTCGTTGGTGAAGCCGCTGGTGAAAGTCTCCGGCAATACGATCAGATCGCTCTGCCCTTTCAGGCTGCGTACCAATGCGCCGTAATATTCGCGATTGGCCGCGGCATCGTGCCAGCGTGTCGCGCCCTGGACGAGGCTGATTTTCAGATCTTGCATAAACGCTCCGCCGCCGCTTGCAGGGTCGCATCCGATTTGGCAAAACAAAGCCGTATCAGCTTGCTCGCCGGTGGTGTTTCGTAAAATGCCGACAGTGGAATCGCCGCGACACCGCCCTCGCGCGCGAGCCATTCGCAGAAATTCAGATCGTCCATATCACTGATCGCCGAATAATCCGCGAGCTGGAAATACGCACCGCCAACCTTCGGCAAAACGAAGCGACTGCCCGCGAGTAGCTGACGAAAATTATCGCGCCGATCTTCGTAGAATTTTGGCAGATCGAGATAATGCTGCGGATCGCTTTCCATGATGTCCGCCAGCGCCCATTGCGCCGGCGTGAACGTGCAGAACGTCAGGTACTGATGCACCTTGCGGAACTCGACACTGAGCGCGGCGGGCGCAATGCAGTAGCCGACTTTCCAGCCGGTGCAATGATACGTTTTGCCGAACGAACTGATTACGAAACTGCGCGCCGCAAGCTCGGGGCGACGCAATACACTCTGATGCGGCAGGCCATCGAACACGATGTGTTCGTAGACTTCATCGGACAAAATCAGGATGCGCGTATTGCGCGTGATCTCGGCCAGCGCATCAAGATCGGCAGCGCTGAAAACCGAACCGCACGGATTGTGCGGCGAGTTGACCATAAGCATGCGCGTCTTCGGCGTGATAGCAGCCTTGACCCTATCCCAGTCCACCGCGAACGTCTGCGGGTCGAGCGGCACATGCACCGCACGTGCGCCGGCCAGATCGATCGCGGGTTCGTAGCAGTCGTAACACGGATCGAGCACGATCACTTCTTCGCCCGCGCGCACGGTCGCGGCGATCGCCGCGAAAATCGCTTCGGTCGCGCCACTGGTGACAGTAATTTCGGTATCGATATTGGCCTTGTGGCCGTAGAGTTTTTCCGTCTTCAGCGCGATCTGTTCGCGCAGGCGCGGAATGCCGGTCATCATTGCATACTGATTCTTGCCCGAATTCATGTGCTCGGTCAGCGCATCACGCAACGCTTGCGGCCCTTCGAAATCGGGAAAACCCTGACCGAGGTTGATCGCCTTGTGCTGCAACGCAAGTTGCGACATCACGGTAAAAATGGTCGTACCGACCTTGGGCAACTTGGTTTCGATCTGCATGCAACCCCACACGTTTGGATGGCTAAATGATTCGCCAATCCTAGCATGTCATGCCGGCAAAAAAGTGATGCCTGGATCAATACCGCACCAGCGCCGGCGCGATTCGAGCTGCAGCATTTTTTGCTCGCGCTGATGTACCGGCGGCTCAAGCTGCGATCGATCCCAGCAATTGCAGCATGTGCCGGGCGTCCATAAACGGGCGTCGAATCAGGGTTTTGCTGCACCTAACTGGTGCGCCGCCGCACAATCTGGTAACTTTGCTGCATGACACAAATCCGCATCATCAAGAAATACCCGAATCGTCGTCTTTACGACACCGAGATTTCCAGCTACATCACGCTGGAAGAAATTCGGCAGTTGGTCATCGATGGCGAAAACTTCGAAGTGCGCGACGCCAAGAGCGGTGAAGACCTCACGCGCTCGGTATTGCTGCAGATCATCTCCGAGCATGAGGACAGCGGCCAGCCGATGTTCACCACCGGGCTGTTATCGCAGGTGATTCGTTTCTACGGCGATTCGATGCAGGGCTTCATGGGTAGCTACCTCGAACGCAGTCTCAAGGTGTTCATCGATCAGCAAGGCCAGTTCCGCAGCGAACTCAACAACCTCATGGGCAAGACGCCGATGTCGATGTTGAACGGCCTGACCGAGCGCAACATGGACATGTGGAAATCGCTGCAACAGGGATTTCTCACTGCCGCCGCCGGCACGATGAACAAGCCGAAAGACCCGAAATCCTGAAACACCCAAAACCCGTCTCGCGCAGACGGGTTTATTCCGGCGCCTGATACTCCCCGCTTTCGATTGTATTGATTGCCAGGAATCCGGCGCCGTTTTTTTTGCGTCGCAGGCTAACCGGCAGCGACGTTATTGATTGCTGAAGGGGACAAACTCCATGACCAAAAGAGTCGCCATCGTCACCGGTGGCATCGGTGGACTCGGCACCGAAATCTGCAAACACCTCGCGAATTCCGGCATTACCGTGATCGCCGCCGATCTCGCCAGCCGCGCTGATCGCATTGCCGAATTCCAGAAAGAAACAGCCGAATTCGCGGCACTGATTTTTTTCGAAGCGCTCGATGTTGGCGACTTCGCCAGCTGCGCCGCGCTGGTCCAGCGTGTCGAAAAAACGCATGGCGCGGTGGATATCATCGTCAACGCCGCCGGCATCACACGCGATACCACCTTGCGCAAGATGGAACCTCAGCAGTGGAGCGACGTGCTGCGAATCAATCTCGACGGTGTGTTCAATATTTGTCGCAACGCGATTGAAGGCATGAGCGAGCGCGGTTACGGCCGCATCATCAATATCTCGTCGGTCAACGGCCAGACCGGACAGTTTGGCCAGACCAACTACTCCGCCGCCAAAGCCGGCATGCACGGTTTCACGATGGCGCTGGCGCGCGAAGTCGCCCGCAAGGGCATCACTGTCAACAGCATTTCGCCCGGTTATTTCCGCACCGAAATGGTCAGCAAAATCCCTGACAATGTACGCAACCAGATCATCGCCGGCATCCCGCTCGGCCGCCTCGGCGAACCGAGTGAAATCGCAAGAGTGGTGAATTTTCTCGCCGCCGAAGATTCGAGCTATATCACCGGCGCGAATATTCCGGTGAATGGCGGCTACTTCATGGATTTCTGAAAGGTCTTGCGAGCCACGGACTGGCAATGCGATAGCGCAACAAATAGCGCGCGGGTACACTCAGGTATCTCGCTGCGAGTTGCGAACATACGGAGAAGTAACGTGAAACGGAAGCTATTGATCGAAACGCTGTTCGCTGCGTTGACCCTCGCCGCCACTAACGCGCAGGCCGTAGCGCTGAATCCCAATGGCATCGGCCAGGTGCTGCTGTATCCCTACTACACAGTCAACGTCGGCAACCAGACGCTGATATCGGTCGTGAATACGCAAAACGCCGGCAAGGTTGCCAAGGTGCGCTTTCGCGAAGGTTACAACGGTCGCGAAGTGCTGGACTTTAATCTGTACTTGTCGCCCTACGATGTCTGGACCGCGACCGTGTTCGATACCGCGAACATCAATGGACGTGCCAGTGACGGCAGCGCCGAAGCAGCATTGCTGACGCCAGACAACAGTTGTACCGATCCCGCGATCGAGACCGGCACTGTGGGTTTTACCGAACTGCTGCCCGACGGCCGCAATTTTGTCGCATTTTCAAATCACGCTTATTCCGCGCTGAGCGGCGATGGTGGGCCGACTGAACTGTCGCGCACACGTACCGGCCACATCGAGTTGATCGAAATGGCAACCGTCATCGGCACAACCTTGACCAATATCACTCACGACAACGGCACGCCTAAAAATTGCAGCGCCATCATCGGCGCGCAGAGCAGCGCCGACTACACTTCGCCCACGGGCGGATTGTTCGGCAGCGCAAGCATTGTCAATGTGCAGAACGGCACGTTGTACGGCACCGGCGCTGAAGCGCTGAGCGGATTTTATTCGGTGAGCGGCAATCTGTTCACGGCAAGCGGCTCGGCTTTACCGGATCTTGGCAGTGGCGACAACAGCAATATCTCCGCGGGCAATGCGGTGTCATATGTATTCGACGACAACGGCTCACCGATCACCTCGTCCTGGCCGCTAAGCAATGGTGGTTCGTTCGACGCGGTGAGCTCGTTGTTTACCGCGATTGAGTTTTTCAACGAATTTGAACTCAACCCAGCCACCGGTTCGGTGGCCTCGGAATGGATAATCACGTTTCCGACCAAATACCATTATGCCGATCCGACGCGTACGGCACCGACTCCGCCGTTCAGCGTGTTGTTTGGCAAAGACCCGGCTATCCCCGCAAGTGCCTGTGAAATTGTCCAAACGACGTTGCAGGATCGCGAAGAACGCACCCCCCAACGTCTTGACGATGGCGGCTGGGGCAGCCCTCACTACATTTATCCCATGCTTTGCTGGGAGGCGATGGCGATCGCGTTTCAACCTCGGGCCGCTTTAGGCTATACCTCGTCCATCTTCGGTGCTCCGCTATTCGCGAACACAGATCCGCTGCGGGATATTGGTGCAAGTGGTACTTCCGGAATCGAACACATCCGTCTGAACGGACGCAGCAGCAACCCCTCAACCGAAGGTAATACATTCTTCGGTCTCCCCGTCATGGGTTTCCTGGCCAAGGATTTCACCAACAAGAACGTGACGCCAGGCGTGCTCGGCAACTACGCCGGCCTGTATCGTCACCATCTTGTTCGGCTCTGCACACGCCCCGATGGCGCCTGCCATTGAGGCCGGACCAAAGCATTCGCGCGCATGGGCAACCATGGCGCATCGCAACCACATTCAAATATGCAGTCGCAAGGATCGAAACGATGAAATTCCGTCTACTCAGCGGCGCGTTATTGACTGCATTGGCTGGCACCGCCGGCGCCGTATCCCTCAACCCACAGGGTATCGGCCAAGTGTTGCTGTATCCCTATTTCACTGTCAACGCGAACAATCAGACTCTCGTGTCGGTGGTGAATACGCAGAACGCCGGCAAGGTGGCCAAGGTTCGTTTTCTCGAAGGTTACAACGGCAGGGAAGTGCTCGACTTCAATCTGTATCTGTCGCCCTACGATGTATGGACTGCCACGATATTCGATACCGCCGGCGTCAACCAGCGCCCGAACGATGACAGCGTCGCCGCGGCATTGCTCACGCCGGACAGCAGTTGTACCGATCCCGCAATCAAGACCGGCACTGCGGGCTTGACTGAGCTACTGCTAGATGGTCGCAATTTTGTCGCATTTTCAAATCACGCGTACTCCGCACCCGCCGGCGATGGCGGACCGACTGAGCTGTCACGCACTCGCACCGGCCACATCGAATTGATCGAAATGGCAAGCGTGATCGGCACAACATTGACCAACATCAGGCATATCAATGGCGTCCCGAAAAACTGCGGAGCCATCATCGGCGCGCAGAACAGTGCCGACTACAGCTCGCCTACCGGCGGCCTGTTTGGCAGCGCGAGTATCGTCAATACGCTCGCCGGTACGTTGTACGGTTACAACGCCGAGGCCCTGAATGGTTTCTACACCAATGCCGGCAACCTGTTCGGCGCGGCAGGTTCACCCTCACCAGATTTGAGCAGTGGTGACAACGGCAATATTTCGCCGGGCAACGAAGTTTCGTATGTGTTCGGCGAAGATGGTTCGCTGATTACCTCGTCGTGGCCGCTGAGCAATGGCGGCTCGATCGATGCGGTGAGTTCGATTTTTACCGCCGATCAAATTTTCAACGAGTTTGAACTGAATCCTATTATCGGCAGCGTGGCCTCCGAGTGGATGGTGACGTTTCCTACCAAGCATTATTATGCTGATGCAACTCTGAGTTCGCCTGTGCAGCCATTCACGCACATTTTTGGTAGCGACTCCACTCGGCCGGCCTCGGCCTGCGAGTTGATGGTTGTGAAGATATATGATCGCGAAGAGCGCACTCCGCAGTCCACCGGTTCCATCGGCGTGCCAACTCCGTTGCCTCTGCCAACACTCTGCTGGGAATCCCAGGTAATCGTGATCCTGCCCGCCGCACTTGTGAGCATCTTTGGTTCACCCATTTTTGGCTCACCTTTAATGGCCATCGCCGATCCGTTTAAATACGGTTCGTCTTTCACATCCGGAACGCTGGCCATCACGCTTTCGGGTAATGGGCATGCGCTCAGAACATCAAATGAGGGCAATGCTTTTGCCGGCCTGCCGGTTATTGGTTTTCTCGCGAAAGATTTTACCAACAAGAACGTGACGCCCGGCGTGCTCGGCAATTACGCGGGATTGTTTCGTCACCATATTTCGCAGGCGTGCTCCAACACATCAGGTTCGTGTCATTGAACTATTGCGATGAAGAATCTGTAGTGCGACCGAAGCCGTTGCGACAATATCCGAAACCTTGAAAAACTCTCCTGTTGCTGTTGAAATCGCCGCGCACGCGGATCAATCGATCCTGCGACTTTATCCTGGGGAATAATCATGATGTCTGTTCGATTCTTGAAAATCGCTGCGTTGTATCTGGTCGCGGGAATGAGCTTGGGCGCGTACATGGGCGCGACCGAAAACTTCACGCTCGCGCCCGTGCATGCGCATGTGAATCTGCTCGGTTTCATGATCCCGACCTTGGTTGGCCTGATCGGATTGGTTCGTCCCGTGGTGCTGGAAACGCGATTGGCGACGGTATTTTTCTGGCTGTATCAAATCACCGTGCCGGTATCGATGCTTGCCCTCGCGTGGATGTTGACCGGGCACCGATCAATCGCGCCCGTGGTCGGTATTTTCAGCGCCGGCATGTGGCTGGCGGGTGTGCTGTATGCGATCAATTTGTGGATGACGCTTTCGCCATCGCCACGCAGCGCCAAGTGAAAAAATGACGTACCGGTTAGCGCGTGCGCTGGCGCAATCCGCAAACTTGCGTCAGAGCGCTGGCGCATTTTCGGCAAACCGATAACCCACACCGATTTCGGTAAGCAGATATTTCGGTCGCGCTGGTTCCGGCTCGATCTTCGCGCGCAACGCACGCATGTAGATGCGCAGGTATTGCGGCGATTCAACGTGCGCCGCGCCCCACACTTCGCGCAGCAACTGGCGATGAGTGACCACCTTGCCGCGATGCTGCGCCATCACGCCGAGCAGTTTGTATTCGATCGGCGTGAGATGGATATCAATACCATCGCGCTGAATGCGGCGCGCGGCCAGATCGATCACGAGGTTGCCGATTTCGATGCGTGTTTCAACCGTGCCACTCTGCCGCGCGATCTGATGGCGTTGCGCCACGCGCAGACGCGCCAGCAGTTCGCCGATGCCAAACGGTTTGCTGACGTAATCGTCCGCGCCGATATCGAGCGCGGCGACTTTGTCGGACTCCTGGTTGCGCGCCGACAGTACGATGATCGGGCGTTGATACCATTCGCGCAATCGGCGTATGACTTCCAGCCCAGAAATATCCGGCAAGCCGAGATCGACGATCACGATTTCCGGCTGGCGCATCGCGGCCAGCTGCACACCTTCATTACCGGTGCTGGCGAGCAATAATGCGAAGCCGTTTGCTTCCAGTGCGGTGACGAGAAAACGCTGGATCTGCGGATCGTCTTCGATTAACAGCAATGCGCATTCCGGCTCACTCATGGCGCGTCAAAATCATTGCTCGACTCTTGCTGATCAACGCTGTCGTTTGGTGACGACAATGACGCATCCAGCCGATCTTGCGTTGTCGGCGCCGGCGCGATGCCCAGCGGCAACGTGAATCTAAATTCGGCACCGCCATCGCTGCGATTAAACGCGGTGATGGTTCCGCCATGCGCCTGCACGATGTATTTGCAAATCGTCAGGCCGAGACCAAAGCCGCTTTGCGGACCTTCATCGTTGACGCGATGAAATTTTTCGAACACGCGCAACTCCTCGCCTTGCGGCAATCCGTCGCCATGATCGCGCACGCGTACGGCAAGTGCGCCATCGGCAACGTCGGCGCCAATCTCGATCGCGGTCTGCGGCGGCGTGTGTTTGATCGCGTTCTCGATTAGGTTCACCAACACCTGCTCGATCAATACTTCATCACACGAAACCAGCGGTAAATTCTCCGGCAGATCGAGGCGTACCTTGCGATCAGTCAAGACGGGTTGCAGACGCGTGAGTACCGCGCCGATCATTTCATCAAGCGCCATCCAGTCGCGCGTCAGCGAAATTTTTCCCGAACTCAAACGCGTCAGGTCTAGCAGATTGCTGACCAGCCGATTCATGCGTCGCGCTTCGCCGAGTAACGTCTGCAGCAGCGTCTGCTTGCTCGCCTCATCGAGCTGGCCCGGCGTGCTTTCAAGCAAGGTCGAGGCCGAGCCGATGATGCTCGCCAGCGGCGTGCGGAAATCGTGCGAGATCGAACTCAGCAGCACATTGCGCAGGCGTTCGGATTCCACCTCAAGACCTGAAGCATGACCAGCGTCGGCGAGCTGCACGCGCTCCGCCGCCACCGCAGCCTGGCTGACGAAGGATTCAAGTAGATGACGTTGCTCCGGCACTTCGAGTTGCTGCGCAACCTGCGGTCGCAACGCGAGCACACCGAGGCTGCGCTTCAGTGCCGCCAAAGGCAGATAGATCGCATCCGCACTTGCCAGCGTATCGGTGTGCATGCCAGCCGGCTCGCGATGATCGTGCGCCCACTGCGCGATGCCAAGCTCGTTGCCGGGCACCGGATAACGCTCGACCGTCGCCGACACGCGCGCCTGGCCGCGACGACAAAAATTGGTCGGGTCCTGAAGTCGTTCATCGCCATCCGGCAGCAGCACAACGGCCTCGCCATCGATGCTGGCAAGTACGTGCCGACACAGGATTTCGCTGATGCTCGACACATCGCGTGCGCGCGCGAGTTCACGGCTGAGTTCGTACAGTTCAGCGGTGCGCCGCTCGCGATGGCGCGCGATGCTCGCTTGGCGCCGGCCTTGCGCCGTGAGGTTGCTGATGACCAGCCCGACCACGAGCATCACCGCAAACGTGATCACGTATTCACTGTCGGATACCGCGAACGAAAAATACGGCGGCACGAACAGGAAATCGAACAGCAACACACCGAGCATGGTCGCCATCACCGCCGGGCCACGGCCAATGCGGGCAGCGACGATGACGGTGGCGAGCAGATAAACCATGCCGAGATTGGTCGACTCGAAATGTCCGACCATGAGCCAGCATATCGCAGTCGCCAGCGCGACCACGAGCAGGCCACTTGCATACGCCGGCCAAGGGCTGGAGCGCGTGGTGGACCGAGGCGGCACGCTCGATTGTTCACCCGCCTCGCCGCTGATCACGTAGACATCGATGTGCCCGCTCTGGCGCACCAGTTCGTCGACGAGAGTAAGGCGGAAACGATCGCGCCAGCGCGCTCGCAACGGTTTGCCGACGATGATCTTGCTGACGTTGCGCTGCCGCGCGTAGGCGATGAGTTCGGCAGCAACACTCTCGCCGCTGAGGTTGGCGGTTTCCGCGCCGAGTTCCTGCGCGAGCTTGAGCGTGCGCAAAACACGATCGCGTGCGGCCTTCGACAATCGCTGCAGGTCCGGCGTTTCGACATACACCGCGAGCCATTCCGCATGCAGCGCGACCGCCATGCGCCGTGCTGCGCGCACGACACGTTGCGATAAAGGATCTGGACCGACACAAACCAGAACACGTTCACCGGCAAGCCATGGATTTTCGATCGCGTGCCGCGAGCGGTATTCCTGCATCGCCGCATCAACGCGATCGGCCGTGGCGCGCAGTGCGAGCTGGCGCAAAGCGATCAGGTTGCCTTTGCGAAAAAACCGATCAAGCGCCTGATGACTTTTCTCACCGGTGTAGATGCGCCCTTCGCGCAGACGTTGCAGCAATTCATCGGGCGGCAGATCGATCAGCTCGACCTCGTCGGCACTTTCGAATACGCCGTCGGGTACGGTTTCGCGCACCTGCGTCGCGGTGATTTGCGCGACCACATCGTTGAGGCTTTCGACGTGCTGGACGTTGACCGTGGTGTAGACATCGATTCCGGCATCGCGCAATTCCTCGACGTCGTGCCAGCGTTTTGCGTGGCGCGCGCCGGGATGATTCGAATGCGCGAGTTCATCGACCAGCAGCAGTTGCGGCTTGCGTACGAGCGCCGCATCGAGATCGAATTCACGCAGCACGATGCCACGATGTTCGAGCAATTGCGGCGGCAGAATTTCGAGACCGGCGAGCAACGCTTCGGTTTCCGCGCGGCCATGCAATTCGACATAACCGACCACGACATCGACGCCGGCGGCAACTTGCTGATGCGCCGCCTGCAACATTGCGTACGTTTTACCGACGCCGGCCGACGCGCCGAAAAAAATCTTCAGCCGTCCACGCTGAGCGCGCGCTTCGTCTTTCTGCACGCGTGCAAGCAAGGCATCGGGATCGGGACGCTGGTCTGGCGAGCTGCTGGGCATGACTTGATTATGCCTCTACCGGCGTCGGCGTAGGAACGCCGTCGTGTCGATCAGCGGCAGACGATGTCTTACGGATGGATTTTCGGCTCGACCCAATCGAGCGACTGCGCAGAACCGGCGAGCAGCTTGGCCGTGGCGCACGTGTGGCTATCGACCGTTTCGATGCGAATCACGCCGACGGCTGCGGACTTGATCGTGGCCACACCTTTCGGCGGGGTTTGCAACGCGTGCCGCACGACCTCGAATTCTTCGCCAACAGATAACGCGGTTCCCTGATCAAAACACGCGTTGACCTGATCGCCGTTGCTGCTCCGAATACGACCGTCGATCGCCTCATCATTGGCATGTGCAACAGAAATACCGACGCTGCCGATAGCAATGGCAACAAGAGAATAAATAAAGCCGCGAAGACGAATGGACATTTTTGTGACCCGCTATCTTGCCGTGATGGATGGATTTTGCTGCGCTCAGAAAACACAGACTCTGTTGCGACATCCCGACTTTGCGCAGCGCGAAGTCAGCGCGAACCTGCCAGTTCGATGCGTAGCTTCTAGTATTTTCCGTCGAGCAGCAAATTAAGCTTGAGTACGTTCACTCGTGGCTCGCCGAGCAAGCCGAAAGTACGGCCCGCGCTGGCCTGCTCGACCAGCGCCTGCACCTGCGCCGGCGGAATGCCGCGCACTTGCGCGACACGCGATACCTGATACGCCGCTGCGGCCGGTGAAATTTCTGGATCGAGGCCGCTCGCCGAACTCGTCACTAGATCCACCGGCACCGCCGTCGTATTGCCTGGATCGGCGTCGCGCAAAGTCTTGATGCGTTGTGTCACGGCGTCGGCTAGCGCCGGATTGCTGGAAGCGAGATTCGAGCCACCGGACGAGGCCGAATTAGTCGCGAATGGCGCGGTCGCCGAAGGTCGGCCCCAGAAATATTTCGGGCTGCTGAACGATTGGCCGATTAGCTCCGAGCCGAGTGCCTTGCCATCACGCTCAATCACGCTGCCGTTCGCCTGGCGCGGAAAAAACAACTGGCCGACACCAGTTACCGCGAGCGGATAAATCACGCCGGTAATCAGCGTGAGCAACAACAGCGACATCAGGGCATTGCGAAGTACGGTGATCATGATAGCTGCCTCTTGAACAATTCAAATGCAAACTCGTTGCGATACGCGACGGAATATAGCGGCCTTAGAAATGGAAGATCGCATCGACCAGCAAGGTCTTTTGCGTGGACTTCGTGCCATTGTCATACGCCGGTACATCGAGCGAATGTTCGTAGCGAATTTCCGGACGAATTTCGAGATTCTGATTAACCCAATGGGTCATGCCGAGCGTCGTGCTGACATAGCGCGTGGCGTAACCGGTGCGCTGGCCCTGCTCGTCCTTGACCCATTCGTTGCGGAACGAAATCATGTTGGCTGGATCGAGCTCGACATTGAAATAATTGACCACGCCGATCTGCGCCGCCTGCCCTGGCGGCAAGCCCGGCTGGTCGTTGACATAGATGCGATAACCTTCGGTCAGCATGTGCACATTCGGGGTGAAGCGATGGCCCCACGTGAGCACGAATTCCTGCAGATTATTGTAGGTTTGTTTCCTGCCGTTGTACGACTCGACGCACGGATACAACATGTCGTTGTTCGAGTCCGATACCCAGCGCACGCAGGCTTGCAACGACGCGGTCGATGCCTTGTTCCACGGCGCCACGTCGTCACCACTGTGCACGCCGAGTTGTACCGTCCAATTATCCGAAAGTTTGGTCGTGGTGAGCACGCCGATGTTGGTGTAGGCGTCGGTGGTATACAAAATCGAATGCGTCAGCAGATAGTTTTGCGGCGCGAACTGCGCTTCGATATCGGGCAACGAAAGGAAACGGCCTGCGGTGATCTGCATGCCTTGAGCGATCGACGGAATGTACATGTCGACGTACCAGATCATCGGATCGTCGCCGTACACTTTTCCGGATACGCCGGCGTTCGCCGCGATCGGCTGATTCGGGTTGGGATTGTTCAGAAGCTGGTTGCTGAAAACACCTTTCGACGTGGTGTAGTGGTAGTCGTAACCGTAAAGATTATCGAAATGAAAACCCCAGTCGATATGATCGGTCTGCACTGTGTCCGGCAGGCGCTCGACACGCACCAGGAACTGATCGAACTCGACCCGATTCGGACGCGTTGCATACGATAACGGATAGGCATTGAAGTTCGAGCTGCTGAGATTCGCCGACGGATTGACCCAGCCGTAAACCTCGATGCGATTGTCCTGCATCCAGTGCCCGAGCGGCGTACAGGCCAGCGCTCTTTCCAGCGGATATTGCGAGTTTTCGTTCGGCACGCCGATCGCATAATCGACGCCGCCGAGCTGCCATTCGGCAGAAGGAAACGGCGCTGAGGAAAATGGCGAATCCAACCCACGCCGTGCTGGCGCAGGCGCGTTCGGATCGCTCGGCGCAGGATTGGCATCTTCGCGATACGCGCTGGCGAGACGACTGAAAAATCCGTGGCTGCAGTCGCTGGATCCACTAGCGATCGGGGCGGATGCCGCGACACTATTGACACCGTTGTCGGCGGATTCATCAACGGCGCCGGGTTGCGCCATCGCGCTGGTCGAGACGGATAACAAAGTTGCAGAAATGGCTGCAGACAGAAAAACCGCACGCATAAAAACCCCTCTTGAACCAAACTGAAATCGATCTGTTGTGTAGAAAAACTCTGTCATTGACCCGCTTCACCGGTCAATGACGAGCCAAAGAAAAGTGACTCAAATTCCGGCGTAGCCGCCGAGCCAATAGGCATCGTTTTCGCTGACTGCTAGCGACGTTTCAATCGCTGCAATCTTGAGCGGTTGCAGCAGCACCGGTCCGCATTCCGCGTCGTTGGCGGCGACATCCATGTGATGATCATCATCGGGAAAAAGCGGATCGATCGAAATCACGCGAAGCATGTGCATACGCATCGTTATTCCTCAGGCAAGCCCAAACAAAACCAGAACCATGTCGATCAGCTTGATGCCGACGAACGGCACCAGCAGGCCGGTAACGCCGTAGACAAGCAGGTTGCGACGAAGCAGTGCACCCGCCGCCAGCGCACGTGCACGCACGCCGCGCAGCGCCAGCGGAATCAGCACAATGATGATCAGCGCGTTGAAAATCACCGCCGACAGAATCGCGCTTTGCGGCGTGGCGAGATGCATCACGTTGAGCGCATTCAAGGCCGGATACGTGCTCGCAAACGCCGCCGGAATGATCGCGAAATATTTCGCGACATCGTTGGCGACCGAGAACGTGGTCAGCGCGCCGCGCGTGATCAGCATCTGCTTGCCGATCTCGACGATCTCGATGAGTTTGGTTGGATTGGAATCCAGATCGACCATGTTGCCGGCCTCTTTCGCCGCCTGCGTGCCGGTGTTCATCGCCACCGCGACATCGGCCTGCGCGAGCGCCGGTGCATCGTTGGTGCCGTCGCCGCACATCGCGACGAGTCGGCCTTCGGCCTGGATGTCGCGGATCAGTTTGAGCTTCGCTTCGGGCGTGGCTTCAGCGAGGAAATCATCGACGCCCGCTTCGCCCGCAATCGCGCCGGCGGTGAGCGGATTGTCGCCGGTAATCATGATGGTCTTGATGCCCATGCGGCGCAGCTCGACGAAGCGCTCGCGGATGCCACCCTTGACGATATCCTTGAGCTCGATCACGCCGAGCGCGTGGCGGCCATCGGCAACGATCAGCGGCGTCGCGCCCTGGCGCGCGACGATCTCGGCGCTGCGCCGCACTTCGGCCGGCAAGGTGCCACCGACGCTGATCAGATAACGCTCGACCGCATCCAGCGCGCCTTTGCGAATTTGCCGACCGGCCATGTCCACGCCGCTCATGCGCGTCTGTGCGGTGAACGGCACGAACTGCATGTCGTGCTGCTGCAGGTCACGTTCGCGCAAACCGAATTTTTCCTTGGCGAGCACCACGATGCTGCGACCTTCCGGCGTTTCGTCGGCGAGCGATGCAAGCTGCGCCGCATCGGCGAAAGCTTCAACCGCCACACCCGGCGCGGGATGGAACGCAACCGCCTGGCGATTGCCAAGCGTGATCGTGCCGGTTTTATCGAGCAGCAACACATCGACATCGCCCGCGGCTTCGACCGCACGGCCCGACGTGGCGATCACGTTGGCTTGAATCATGCGATCCATACCCGCGATACCAATCGCCGAAAGCAGGCCGCCGATCGTGGTCGGAATCAGGCACACCAGCAGCGCCACGAGCACGGTGATCGTGATCGGTTCGCCATGTCCTGCGGCTTGAACGCTGTACAGCGAATACGGCAGCAAGGTGACGCAGGCAAGCAGGAAAACCAAGGTGAGTTTGGCGAGCAAAATCGTCAGTGCGATTTCATTCGGCGTCTTGCGTCGCGATGCGCCTTCGACCATCGCGATCATGCGATCGAGAAAACTTTCGCCGGGATTGTTGGCGATACGCACTACGAGCCAATCCGACAATACGCGTGTGCCACCGGTGACCGAACTGCGATCGCCGCCGGATTCGCGAATCACCGGCGCGGATTCACCGGTGATCGCACTTTCGTCGACCGAGGCCGCACCTTCGATCACTTCGCCGTCGCCGGGAACCTGCTCGTTGGCTTGCACCAGCACCAGATCGCCGCTGCGCAAATCGCTGGCCGAGGTCGGTGTGACCGTGCCAAGACGATTCGGTGAAGGAAGTTTATTCGCCAGCACATCACGGCGCGCGCTGCGCAACGCTTGCGCCTGCGCCTTGCCGCGACCTTCGGCCAGCGCCTCGGCAAAGTTCGCAAACAGCAAGGTGAACCACAGCCACAAACTGACCCACAAAATAAATCCCGCGGGCGCTTCGCCGTGACCAAACAACGCCTGCAACCACAAGCATGTCGTCATGAGGCTGCAGACAAAAACCACAAACATCACCGGATTTCGGAACTGGCGTTGCGGTGCAAGTTTGCGCACCGATTCGAGCAATGCCGGGACGAATAACGCGCGATCAAAACCCTTGCTGCGATCAGCGCCGATACGATCAGTAGTAGGAGTCATCTTAGTGTCCCGAAGCGATCAGAAATTCTGCAACCGGACCCAACGCCAGCGCGGGTAAAAAAGTCAGCGCCCCGATAATCACCACGGTGATCGCAAGCAAGGTCGCGAACAGCGGCGTGTGGGTCGGCAAGGTTCCGGCGGAGACTGGTACAGTCTTTTTCGCAGCCAGCGAACCGGCCACCGCGAGCATGCCGATCGCCAGCGGGAAACGCGCGAGGAACATCGCGATGCCGAGCAGGATGTTGTAGAACGGCGTGTTCGCGGAGAGACCGGCAAACGCGCTGCCGTTGTTGTTCGACGCTGACGAAAACGCGTAGAGAATTTCGCTGAAACCGTGCGCGCCGGGATTCGCAATCCCGGCAACGCCCGAGGCCGAAAGCACAGCAACAGCCGTGCCGATCAACACCATCGCACACGGAATCAACACGACCAGACTGGCCATTTTCATCTCGAACGCCTCGATCTTCTTGCCGAGATATTCCGGCGTGCGCCCGACCATCAAACCAGCGATGAACACCGCAACGATCGCAAACGCGAGCATGCCGTAAAGGCCACAGCCGACGCCGCCAAATATCACTTCACCGAGTTGCATGAGCCACATCGGCACGAGCCCGCCGAGCGGCGTGAACGAGTCGTGCATCGCGTTCACCGAACCGTTCGACGCGGCGGTAGTGGCGCTCGCCCAGATCGTCGAGTTGACGATACCGAAGCGCGTTTCCTTGCCTTCCATGTTGCCGCCGGCTTGCAGCGCCGATACATTCTGGTCGACACCGAGCGCGGTCAACGCCGGATTGCCGGCCTGCTCGGCATAAGTACACGCGAGCACCAGCGGTACGAAAATCACCAGCATCGCCGCGAGCAAAGTCCAGCCCTGACGACGGTCGCCGACCATTTTGCCGAAGGTGTAACACAGCGCTGCCGGGATCAGCAGGATCGACAGCAGCTCGAGGAAATTACTGAGCGGCGTGGGGTTCTCGTATGGATGCGCCGAGTTGGTATTGAAGAAACCGCCGCCGTTGGTGCCGAGCTGCTTGATCGCGATCTGCGACGCGGCTGGGCCGAACGGCAAGGTCTGTTCGGTGACCTGGGTTTCCTTGATGATTTCCTTGCCGGCAGCATCCTTCAGCGCGTTGCCTTCGGCATCTTTTTGGGTTTCGCTGGCGGTGGTGGCTTCGACTAGGGGCACGTTGCGATACGGCTCGAAATTCTGCACCACACCTTGCGAAACCAACGCGAGCGCAAGCACGAAGGACAGCGGCAACAACACGTACAAAACGCTGCGAGTCATGTCGACCCAGAAGTTGCCGATGGTCTTTGCATTGCGCCGCGTGAAGCCACGAATCAGCGCGATCAATACCGCGATGCCGGTTGCGGCAGACAGAAAATTCTGCACGTTCAGGGCGAGCATCTGGGTCAGATAACTCATTGTTGATTCGCCGCCGTAACCTTGCCAGTTGGTATTGCTGGCAAAGCTGATCGCGGTGTTCATCGCCGAATCCGGACTGACCGCATCGAAATGCTGCGGATTCAGGGGCAACCATTGCTGCACACGCTGGATGGCGTAAACGAACAGCAAACCGAGCACGTTGAACATCAGCATCGCCAGTGCATACCGCTGCCAGCTCATATCCTGATCGCGACGAATTCCGCAGAGGCGATACAGCAAATTTTCAACCCCCGCGCCGAAGCGCGTGACCCGATTCGGGGTGTCGGAAAATACCAACGCCATATACGCGCCGAGCGGTTTCACCAGTGCCAGCAACACGCCGAGAAACAGTGCAGCTTGCAGATACTCGTTGGCACTCATTCGAACCACTCCGGCTTGAGCAACGCAAATACCAGATACACCGTCAGCGCCAGCGCGATCACGCCGGAAATCACATACAGCGGGTTCATCGACGATCCCCGAGGCGATCACACAGCCACAGGTAACCGAGCGTGCTGACGACCAGCCCGGCGAGTAAAACGAGGTAGACGATATCCATGACACGACTTCCGCTTTGGCGATGCGGCACTTTAGGCGGCAGCGCATAGCGAAGTAGTAAGGATTACGCGGCGGGAAATAAAAATCGTATAAAGATGACGCGCTAGATCAGCTTGTGTCGGTCAGCGCGAGAAGCAACATAGCTGGGAGAAACATTGTGCGGACTGCGCGCAACGAGGACGGAATATCCGTCAGTAATCGAAGTGGTCGATGTAGATAAAGTCTTCGGCAGTGCGCGTATTGCAGTCATCGAGAATATGTTGCGGACCGGTTTCTACGACATCGAAATCACTCACATGCACCGGTGTGCTCGTGTCGGTCGAGAACGTATGCGAATCGATGTCGATATTCGCATCCGCCCACTTGTGCGTAGTGAGCAGGTCGTCTTCGGCAGTGAGTGCGATATCGCCTCCATCCGACAGCACGATGCCATAACGCTGCATCGTGCGCAGCAGCACCTGGGCGGCGGCGTTGTAATGGCTCATGTTGAAATTGCCGTGCAGGCGCAAACGCGAGCCGTAAGGCACGCTGGCCAGCGAGCCGCTTGTCGCTGAGGTGGTATGCGTGCCTGGATGGACGTAACGCGACGCAGCCATGTGATTGTTCGGCAAAACAAATCGGATGGCGTGGCCGATATCGCCATTACTGACACTCAGTGCCGCAGCCACTTCATCGGCGTTGAACAACAACGGCGCGATCGGAAAACCGGCAGCGTCGGCCGACGTGCATTGATCACCGCGCCCTTCGGGCGGATAGACCTTGCTCAGATCCCAATGCACGACGCAGATCGATTGCAGCTTGGTGCCCTGCAAATTCGATTTGTAGGATTCGTACAGAATATTGCCCTGCACTACCAGCAGATGGCAGTCGTCGCTGGCAAGGTTGCACGTGTAATTTGTCGATCCTTCGATCGCACCGCCGACCGGCATCGGAAAATTCACTGCGGCCGCGGTATCGCAATCGCCCGTGTAATAACCAGCGACGGGAGAAATTTGCCGGGTAGGACTATTTGCCGCCGCGTACACCACGTGCATCGAGAAATCGATCTGCATCGTATTGCCGTTGCCCCATGTGCCGAGCGTGGAAATCATCGTCGCCGAGTTCGTAGCAAACGGCGCACTACTGATATCACGATTCCATACCGCATTCGCGGTAAAACGCGGCAAGGGATTGGCGCAAGCGACATCGACACTCAGCAACACGAACAGCGTTATCAACCAGCCAGCATGCAGAGTGCGCATCGAATTTCCTCGCGAGAGCCGAAGTGCAAACCAGCGCGAATCCACTGGATGCGCCTAGCCTACCAGATCAAATCCGCGGGAATATCGTCGTCCGGCGCCGCATTCGGATCGGGCAACAACACCAGCGCATCGGTATCGATGGCCTGTGCCGCAAGCGCGGTTTCGCGATCGACCAGCAGATAACGACCGGTGTTCTGCACTACGCCAAGCTCGCCCAGATTGAGTTTGATCAACTGTTCGGGCGTGCAATAGATGCGCCGGATCTTGTTGCCGTGGGTGAAGTGGCGTGCCTGTTCTGCGCTCGCATCGTTCAGACTTTTGCCGGACACGAGTTGCGCGAGTTTCTGCTTGCGCTCTTTCTTCTCCCGCGCCACTTCGGCGGCAGCGCGCTCGGTACGTTCGCGCTCCTGTTTTTCATCGCGCGCGCGCAGCGCATAGGCGCGCGCCAGATTGAGTTCTTCGGCGGATTTTGCCGGCGCGGGCGCCGATGACCGGCGCTGCTTTTCATCGCCATCATGCGGACGTTTCGCTTGATCCGGGCGCGCGTGATGAGGCTTGTTCTGCACATGCCGCGATTGTGGTTTGGCCGGCGCTGGCGCTGGCTTTACCTCGACCTTGAGTTTTTGTACCAGGCCGCTTTTGAGCAGCTGATCGCGTAGGGAATCTGCCATGACTTAACTCTAATAATGCGGTGGAGGCGCTTCTTCGCGCGCATCGTGGGAAAGACCGGTCTTGATCGCATCCAGATCCTGGCGCAAACGCTCGAATTCCTGACGCATTTTGAACAATACCCGATCCTGATTTGCGGCCATCGTGTTGAGCGTCTGCACCATGTCGTCGACGAAGGCGAAGCGCACTTCGAGATCGGTCAGGCGTTGTTCCAGCAAATCGGTCATGACTGTTTTTTTGTTCCTGTTCAAACGTTGCGCGCAGCGGCATGGGCTGGCAACAGACTGCGGCCGCGACCGATGCCGTAGTACGCGATGCCAGCCGCTTCGACCGTGCGTGGTTCGTAGATATTGCGACCGTCGAAAATCACCGGCGACTTCAACGTGGCCTTGATGCGCTCGAAATCCGGGCTCCAGAATTCCTTCCATTCGGTCACGATCACGAGCGCATCGGCATGCTCCAGCGCGTCGTGTGGATGTTCGCAAAGTAGCAGACCGGCATGCTCGCCATACAGGCGCGCGGCCTCGTGACGCGCTTCGGGATCGTAGGCGCGAACCTTGGCACCCGCAGCCCACAACTGTTCGAGCAAACGTCGGCTCGGCGCTTCGCGCATGTCGTCGGTATTCGGCTTGAACGCCAGGCCCCACAATGCGATCGTCTTGCCGGCCAAGTCACCGCCGAAATGGCGCTCGATCAATACGAACAGTTTGTCTTTTTGATCCACGTTCACCGCCTCGACCGCACTCAATACCCGCGCGTTGTAACCGTGCGCGCGAGCGGTGCGTTCAAGCGCCTGGACGTCTTTCGGAAAACACGAACCGCCGTAGCCAGCGCCCGGATAAATGAACGAATAACCGATGCGCGGATCGGAGCCGATGCCGATGCGCACGAGTTCGATATCGGCGCCGACATGCTCAGCGATATTCGCCATCTCGTTCATGAAACTGATCTTGGTCGCAAGCATCGCGTTGGCCGCGTATTTGGTCAGCTCGGCGGAACGCACATCCATCAGCACAAGACGTTCGTGATTGCGATTGAATGGTGCGTACAACGCCTTGATCGCCTCGATCGCGCGCGCGCTGTCGGCACCGAGAATGATGCGATCCGGGCGCAGGCAGTCCTTGACGGCATCGCCTTCTTTGAGGAATTCGGGATTGGAAACCACATCGAACGGTACGTCGAGGCCACGTATCAGCAACTCGGCGCTGATGGCCGCGCGCACACGATCCGCTGTACCGACCGGCACCGTCGATTTGTTGACCACCACGGTATAGCGCGTGATGTGCTGGCCGATGCTGCGCGCCACAGTGAGTACGTGCGAAAGATCGGCGCTGCCGTCTTCGTCGGGCGGAGTGCCGACGGCGATAAATACCATCTGGCCATGCGCAATCGCAGGCTCCGCAGCAGTGGTGAAATGTAGTCGACCGGCGGCGCGATTGTCGCGCACGAGTTCGTCCAGGCCCGGCTCAAAAATCGGAATTTCACCATCGTTGAGGCGTGCGACTTTGGCCGCATCGACATCGACACAAATGACATCGTTGCCGACTTCGGCGAGACAAGTACCGGTGACCAGGCCGACATAGCCGGTGCCGAATATAGTGATGCGCATGCGCTCTAACCGTAGCCGTGCAGGAATAAAGCGAATTGTAGGCTGGGCGGCGCAATTCAACCAATATCAGACACTACAAACAAAAAGGGCGCACCGAAACCGGCGCGCCCCGAGATTGCATGAAACGAATCTTACTTCTTGACGGGCGGTGCTGCCGGAGCCGGCGCTGCGGCCGCTTCCGGCTTCTCGATACTGACCAACTCGACGTCAAACAACAACGTCGCATTCGGGCCGATCGGATCAGGAGCGTGATCGCCATAAGCCAAAGCCGCCGGAATCGCGAACTTGTACTTGCTGCCGACCGGCATGATCTGCAGGGCTTCAGTCCAGCCAGGAATCACGCCGCTGAGCGGGAACGTCGCCGGGCCGCCGTGATCGGCAGAAGCGTCGAACTTGGTGCCGTCGATCTTGGTGCCGGTGTAGTTCACTTTCACGGTATCGCTGGCTTTCGGCTTCGGGCCTTTGCCTTCGGTGACCACTTCATACTGCAAGCCCGAAGCCGTCGTCTTCACGCCAGCCTTGGTCTTGTTCTTGGCGAGGTAAGCGTCGCCTTCGGTCTTGTTCTTCTCGGCGGCTTCCTTCGCCTTGCCGGCCTGTTTGGCCTGCAGCTTTTCGGCGAATTCCTTGCGCACCTTGGCGTACTCTTCGTCAGACAGAGCAGGCTTGTCGCCCTTGATCACGGCCTGCATCGCCTGGATCACGACGCTGATGTCCAGCTCGTCCTTGATTTGCGACAGGCCCTTGCCTACATCCATACCGACCATGTAGCTGCTCTTGTCTTTGTCGGTTTTCAGCTGGGCATCGGCCGCGTAAACGGAAACGCTTGCAACGGCGGCCATAACGCTGGCAGCCATCAGGGTCTTGCGCAAAAACTGGTTCATTAAGTGCTCCTGAGAGTCGAATAAAAGGTGCCGGCCAAATACGGCCTGCGAGCCGTCGAATACAACAAACGGCTTTGCGGGGGCGGCGTATTGTGGCGGGGTCTGGTCTTGAAGGCAAACCATCGCCAGCTTTCGACGACAGGCGCGGCTTGAGGTTCCCTCGCGCAGACCTCGCCTCTCAGTTTTCGTTCATAAATCTTTAAAGGAATTATCTTTCATATCAAATTCTTGCATCGATAACCTGGATTAGAAATCAGGTATGCACAAAACTTTACGTGCTCACAGCGATTCGCGTCCTCGCACAAAATGCGCAATCGCATGCGCTATCGACAAATGTTGCAGCGCAAGAAATTCAGTGCGGGCACGGGCACGGCTTGCTAGAATTGGCGAATGCTTAGATCAGATTCTCTCGCGCTGCGGCGTGGGTCCAAACTATTGTTTTCCGAAGCCACGTTCGCGATCCATGCGGGCTGGCGTGTGGGTATTACCGGGCGTAACGGCGCGGGCAAATCGAGTTTTCTCGCCTTGGTCAGCGGCGAGATGGGGCCGGATGCGGGCACTTTCGAACGGCCGCGTAACTGGACGCTCGCGCATGTACGCCAGGAAACTCCTGCGCTCGAATCCAGCGCGATCGACTACGTGCTCGACGGCGATACCGAATGGCGCGAGCTCGACAATGCGATCGCGGTTGCCGAACAAGCGCACGATGGTGAATGCCTCGGCACGCTGCACGAAAAACTCGCGGCGATCGACGGTTATACCGCGCGTTCGCGCGCCGGCCGATTGCTGCATGGACTCGGTTTCAGTTCGTCCGATGAAAATCGCCCGGTGCGCGATTTCTCCGGCGGCTGGCGCATGCGCCTGAATCTGGCGACGGCGCTGATGTGTCGCTCCGATCTACTCCTGCTGGACGAACCGACCAACCATCTGGATCTCGATGCGGTGGTCTGGCTCGAAACCTGGCTGAAAAGTTATCCCGGCACCTTGCTGCTGATTTCGCACGATCGCGAATTCCTCGATACGGTTGCCACACACATCCTGAGCATCGCCGACGAAAAAGTGGAATTGTTCGCCGGTAATTTGAGCGGTTTCGAGCGCAAGCGCGCCGAGCGGCTTTCGCAGACCCAGTCGATGATCGCCAAACAGCAACGCGAACGCGCGCACCTGCAGGGTTTCATCGATCGTTTCCGCGCACAGGCGACCAAGGCGCGCCAGGCGCAGAGCCGCTTGAAAGCATTGGAGCGCATGACGTTTCTCGCGCCGATTCGCGCCGAATCGTCGATCCGTTTTGAATTCCGCCAGCCGCACGCGTTGCCGCAACCTTTGCTGAAAATGGATGAAGTCAGTGTCGGTTATGGCGACCGTGTGATTCTAAACGGCATTAAATTCAATCTGGTGCCGGGCCAGCGTATCGCCCTGCTCGGCGCGAATGGCGCTGGTAAATCGACGTTGATCAAGATGCTCGCCGGCGCGCTCGCACCGCTTTCGGGCGAACGCCTCGAAGCCAAGGATTTGCGCATCGGCTATTTCGCGCAACATCAGCTCGAACAGCTGGATCACGATGCCACGCCGGTCGAACATCTGAAGCTGCTCGATCCAAAACTCGGCGAACAGGGCGCACGCGATTTCCTCGGCGGTTTCGGTTTCAACGGCGAACGTGCGCTGGAAAAAGTCGCGCCGTTTTCCGGCGGCGAAAAAGCGCGGCTTTGTCTCGCGATGACGGTGTATCAGCGCCCGAATTTGCTGTTGCTGGATGAACCTACCAACCATCTCGACCTGGACATGCGCGAAGGTCTGACGGAAGCGTTGCAGGATTTCGCCGGCGCAATGGTTTTGGTGTCGCATGATCGCTCGCTGATCCGCGCATGCTGCGATACCTTGCTCAAGGTAACCAACGGCTGCGTGTCACCGTACGAAGGCGATCTCGACGATTACGCGCGCGAAGTCGTGCGCAACGACAATGCCAGCGCGGCTGGCGAAACCGATAGCGGCAGTGGCGGATCGAAACGCGACCAACGCCGCGAGCGAGCTGAGGCGCGTGCGCGTCTGGTACCGTTGCGCAACGAGCTCGGCAAGCTCGAAAAACGCATGGCCAAGATCGAAGAAGAGAAACGCAAGATCGATACCTTGTTGCTCGATCCCGCGCTTTATGATGGCAGCCAGGCCAGCAAGCTTTCCGATCTGGTCAAACAACAAGGCCTGCTGAAAAGCGAATTCGCAAGTACCGAAGAAGCGTGGCTTGGTGTGCAGGAATCATTGGAACAAGCCGAGAGCGCTTGATCTTCGAAAGCCCGCTTTGTTGACTCAGCGTCGCGCGTTCACCGCGCGCTGACAGACGTTTCGATTATTCTCTCGCCTCGATCAGCGAGGCTGGCATGGAATATATCGACGTACTGAACCAATCAAAAAATATCGAAGCCGTGGCACTGGTTCCCGGCTCAAGCGCCGAGCAAGCCGCCATCGCGCGATTCAAGCAATTCTTCGCCGATTTTTCGCCAGGCAAGATCGACGATCTGCTCGACCATACTTACGCCGAACGTTTGTATTTCAACGACACGCTCAAGACCTTGCACGATCGTGCGAGCCTGCGTCATTACCTGCAGGATAGCGCTGCGGCGACCGAACTATGCGTGGTCGAAGTCGACGATGTAATCAGCAATGGTAAGGGCGATTATTATTTTCGCTGGCGCATGCGTATTCGCTTCAAACGTTTTTCGCGCGGCCAGGATACTGAGAGCATCGGCATCAGCCAGATTCGTTTTGATAGCGATGGTCGCGTGATTTTCCATCAGGATTTCTGGAACGCCGCAGATGGATTATTCCAGCACATTCCGCTGCTCGGCTGGATGATACGCAAGATCAATCAGCGTCTATGACTTCACGTGCCCCGCGCTTTGCCGCGGGGCACGCGGAAAGATCAGTTCGGCGCGCTGCCCGCTTTGCCAGACGCAGATTCGGACGACGGTTTCGCCGCAATCAACTTTTCGATTTCGCCGACCAGCTTGGGATCGGTCGGTGTGATCTTGCTAGTGAAGTCCGCGACCACGTTGCCATTGCGATCGATCAGGTACTTGTAGAAATTCCAGCTCGGATAATGCCCACCCACAGCGGCGGCGAGCTTGTCGTAAAACGGATTTGCCTCGCCCTGCTTGACGTGCACTTTTTCGAACATCGGAAACTTCACGCCATAAGTAAGCGTGCAGAAATCCTTGATCTCGGCTTCGGTGCCGGGTTCCTGATTCATGAAATCGTTGGACGGAAACCCGACCACGGCAAACCCCTGCGACGAATATTTGGCGTGCAACGCTTCCAGCGCATCGTATTGCGGCGTGAACCCGCACTTGCTCGCGGTGTTGACCACCAGTAGCACCTTGCCGCCGTATTCCTTGCACAGGTTCACTTTTTCCTTGCCGGCCAGCGGGCGGAAATCGGTATTCAGCAGATCGCTGCAAGCCAGCGCCGAGGTGGAAGCAAATGCAATCGTCAGCGCCAGTAGCGGTTTGACGGACATGGGTTTTCTCCAATGAGGTAAGGGCGAGTTACATAGACATGAGCAAGAGCGAAATCCTTTCATCCGGACGCGAATACGCTCCCCGATAAGAATTTTGCTATTCGCGCTTGACAGCCGCAAATATGGTGTTATAGTTAACTAACACACCAAGCAACTTTCAGCGACGGAGAACATCATGAGCACACGTATCGCACTTCGACTCTGGCTGGCACTGGCACTGTTCGGTCTGGATGCTTTGGTTTGGGCCTATGCCGTGCATACTGGCCCAAACCGCGTAAGTTCGGCAGCCGCAAGCGCGCCCAAGACAACATTGCCGCCGGTTCTGCTGCCATCTATCACGGTACGCCCCGACGCCGATACACTCGCCGCTTACGCCGAGACCGGCAGCAACAGCGGCACGGCGCTGGACCTCGAACCCATCGATAACGTGGTAGCACAGATGCCGACCCTGCCGCATCTGCGCCTCAGCGTTCCGTACTACAGCTTCGGCAAATTGCTGCCCCATGTGCGCAAGGATTAATCATGAGCATAACCTGGAGCGACAACATCCCGATCTACCGTCAACTGCGTGACCGCGTCGTGGCGATGATTCTGGATGGCATATTGAAACAAGGTGATGCCCTGCCCTCGGTGCGCCAGGTGGCGGCGGATTTCCAGATCAACCCGCTGACCGTTTCCAAGGCATATCAGGAACTGGTCGACGAGCAGCTCGTGGAAAAACGCCGCGGACTCGGCATGTACGTGAGCGACGGCGCACAGGCCGCGCTGCTGACCTCCGAGCGCGAACAATTCCTGCAGCAAGAATGGCCGCCGCTTTACGCGCGCCTGAAACGCATGGGCATCGATCTCAAGACCTTATTATCGCACGCGGAAAAAAACGGAGAATCTGCATGAATGCCGTCATACAAGCACGCGACCTGAGCAAACGCTACGGCACCACCGTCGCGCTGGATCATGTTGATCTGACCATCGAGCCGGGACGAATCATCGGCCTGATCGGCCCGAACGGCGCGGGCAAGACCACCGCGCTGAAAGCCATCCTCGGCCTGAGCGAATTCGATGGCGAATTGTCCGTGCTCGGCCTCGATCCGCGCCAGCAACGCTTCCAGCTCATGCACGACGTGTGTTTCATCGCCGACGTGGCGGTGCTGCCGCGCTGGCTACGTGTTGGTGAAGCAGTCGATTTTGTCGAAGGTATCCATCCGCGTTTTTCGCGGGTGAAGTGCGAGGCATTTCTGGCCCGCACCAAACTCAAGCCGACGATGCGCGTACGTGAGTTGTCGAAAGGCATGATTGTGCAACTGCATCTGGCGCTGGTGATGTCGATCGACGCCAAGCTGCTCGTGCTCGATGAGCCGACGTTAGGCCTGGATATCCTGTATCGCAAGGAGTTCTATCAGAGCCTGCTCAACGATTATTTCGATGCCGAAAAAACCATCATCATCACCACGCATCAGGTCGAGGAAATCGAGCACATCCTTACAGATCTGATTTTTATCCGCGATGGCAAGATCGTACTCAATACCACGATGGAAGCACTCGGCGAGCGTTACACCGAAGTGATGGTCAACGCCGACAAGGCCGATGCCGCGCGTGCTCTCAAGCCGCTCGATGAACGACAGATTTTCGGCAAATCGGTTTTCCTGTTCGACGGTGTGGATCGCGCGCACCTCGCCACGCTCGGTGAAGTGCATACACCGAATATCGCCGACCTGTTTGTTGCCACGATGAAAGGAGCTTACGCATGAAGACCTTCGGCTGGCTGTTGAAACGCGAATATTGGGAGCATCGCGGCGGATTTTTCTGGGCGCAGGTGTGGACTGCGGGCATCGTGCTGCTGTTGATCGCAAGCGCTGTCATCGTTGGTGAAGTTTTGCAGGACAAACTGCATGCGACAGTCACGGTCGGCGTGTCGTTGAGTGCGCTGAGCACGAGCTTGTCGCAGGAGCAGATGTCGGTTGTCAGCGCCGCGCTCGATACCGCCCTGTTGTCGCTCTCGCTGTTCCCGCAGATCGTGCTGTTCTTCGTCGTGTTCTTCTATCTGCTCGGTGCGCTGTATGACGATCGCAAGGATCGCAGCGTACTGTTCTGGAAGTCGCTGCCGATCTCGGATGTCGGCACAGTCGCGTCGAAACTATTCACCGCGGCGATCACCGCTCCGCTCATGGCTTTTGCCATCACCATCGTCATGCAGCTCGCCTTTCTGCTGATCCTGAGCGTGTTCATGCTGCTGCACAACGTGAATCCGATGACCTTGATCTGGCACGCCGCATCGCCGCTCACGGTCTGGACAAAAATGCTGGTGCTGTTGCCAATCAGCGCGCTGTGGGCCCTGCCGAGCTACGGCTGGCTGCTGTTGTGTTCGAGCTTTGCGCGCAGCCGTCCGATTGCCTGGGCGATCCTGCCGCTGGTGCTGCTAGGCTGGGCGATTACGTTCTCGGGTCTGCTGCAAAATTTCGCTCTGCCGAGTAGCTGGTATCTGCGCAACGTGTTCATGCGCCTGTTGCTCAGCATCGTGCCAGCGAGCTGGTTGTGGACGGAGAATGGATTCGATAAAAGCGCGATCGGACAAGTCATCGACGGTACGAATGCCGTCAGTGGCAGCCGCGAGACGCTGGTGTTGCAATGGAACTGGATATTCTCCGCACTGACTCGTCCCGAAATGTGGATCGGCGTGGCAGCCGGTATCGCGATGCTTGCGGCTGCGGTGTACTTCCGCCGTCGTCGTATCGAAAGCCTGAACTGATCTCTGCTGAACAATCGACTAATCGCGAAAAATCGCGACGCGACAAAACCCAATGGCACTGCATCTGCGGTGCCATTTTTTTTGCAATACGACACAGATTCGGTGCGCAAGAAAGCGAGTGGCGACTGCAGTCCCGACATCCACGCTTGAAATTTCGCGACGGATCGCTACATCGTCTCCACAGCGCATGGCATAGTATCTGCGCATATCCACTCGACGCCGCTCGCCCATGCCTGACTCTCCCGCTCCCCTGCCCGCCGCGGCACTCGCCGACGCGCTGCAGCTCGCCCTCACCCAGCTCAACCAGATTGTGCTCGGCAAGCCACGCCAAGTGCGTCTCGCGCTGGCGTGCATGCTCGCTGGTGGCCATCTGTTGATCGAAGATATGCCCGGCGTCGGCAAGACCACGCTGGCGCATGCGCTCGCCGCCACGCTTGATCTGAGTTTCCAGCGCGT
Organism: Pseudolysobacter antarcticus; assembly: GCF_004168365.1. Taxonomy (GTDB): domain Bacteria; phylum Pseudomonadota; class Gammaproteobacteria; order Xanthomonadales; family Rhodanobacteraceae; genus Pseudolysobacter; species Pseudolysobacter antarcticus. Next base: position 1,870,263 of record NZ_CP035704.1, on the reverse strand, counting down.
GCAGTTCACCAGTGATCTGTTGCCGTCGGACATCATCGGCGTCAGTGTCTACGAGCGCGAACGCACCGAGTTCGTATTCCATCCCGGCCCGCTGTTTGCGCAGCTCGTGCTGGCCGATGAAATCAATCGCGCCACGCCGAAAACCCAAAGCGCGCTGCTCGAAGCGATGGCCGAAGAACAAGTCACCGTCGATGGCGCCACGCATCCGCTGCCGACACCGTTTTTTGTGGTGGCAACGCAAAATCCGCTCGATCTCGCCGGCACTTATCCGTTGCCGGATTCGCAACTCGATCGCTTCATGCTGCGCATCAGTCTGGATTACCCGAATGCGCAAGCCGAGCGCGAACTGCTCACCGGAACCGACCGACGTGTCCTGATCGGCAGCTCAAAACCGTGCATCAGCGCGACGCAGATTCTGCAGTTGCGCGTGGAGGTGACAAAAATCGTGACCACGCCCGCGCTGATTGACTACGTACAAGCACTGCTCGCCGCGAGCCGCAGTCATGCTGATATCCGCGTCGGCCTTTCGCCACGCGCCGGCCTTGCGCTACTCGCCGCAGCGCGCGCGTATGCGTTGCTTGAAGCACGCGCGTACTGCATTCCCGAGGACTTGCAGGCTGTGTTCGTCGAGATTGCCGCGCATCGCCTGATTCCCGCGCCGACGACCAGCCGCACGTGTGATTCAATCGCGCGCGAACTGCTGGCACAGGTGCCGGTGCGCTGACTCGGCATGACTCGCCGCGAACATACCGCGACCGGCGCCAGCACCACGCGTGAACGTCTGCTGCGAGTCGCCGAGAAACGTCTGCCGGCGCTGACGCGTCTGCGCCAGGCGGAAACCTTGCCGATCCGCCTGCATCGTCATCGCATTTACGTGCGGCCGACACGCTACGGGCTGGCATTTGCACTGATGCTGTTCGTGATGCTGATGGCCGCGCTCAACTACGGCAACAATCCCGCGTTGTTGCTGACCAGTCTGCTCGGTGCGGCGCTGTTGACCAGTGTATTTCGTGCGGTGCGTAATCTCGATCAGGTCGAATTGCACAGTGCGCAGGTCGCCCCTGTACACGCTGGCGAGGCGATGAGTTTCGCGCTGAACTTCAGCACTCCCGAGCGTGCACACTACGGCCTGTGCCTGAGCGGCACGTTCGGTATGACGCCATTCGATTTATTGCCGCAACAGGAAAATCGCATCAGCGCGGAACTGGCTACCGACCGTCGCGGCTGGTTGGCGCCGGGGCGGTTGCAGATTTCCACCGATTATCCGTTCGGGCTGTTTCGGCCATGGAGTTACCTGAATCCGTCTGTGCGTTTTCTGGTGTATCCGCAGCTCGAAGTACATGCGCCGGGTTTTCCGCTAGCGACGCGCGCGGAAGGTCAGCGTGCGATGCGTGGCGCGGATGACGAGTTCGCCAATTTACGCGATTATCGCCACGCCGATGCACAACGATTGATCGCGTGGAAAGCCAGTGCGCGGCACGATCGATTGCTCGTGCGCGAACTCGAGCGCCGCCAAGGTATCGAGCTGCTTTTCGATTGGGCGCAATTACCGGAACTCGCCTACGAAGCACGCATTTCGCGTCTTGCCGCGTGGGTAAACCAAGCGGCGGTCGCGGGAATGCGTTACGAACTGATATTGCCGCAGCAACGCCTCGCCCCGGACAGCGGCGAAGCGCATCGGCATGCGTGTTTGCAGGCACTCGCGTTGATGCCAGGAGCGCAACAGTGAGCGCGGTTCTGGCCAAGCTCAGCGTGCGGCAATTCAGCCTGCTCAGTATCGCGGTATTCGCTGCGATTCTGCCGCATCTTTCGCGCTTGCCGTGGTCGCTCACGTTGTTGTTGCCAGCGTTGCTGTGCGCACGCTGGTGGCAACGCCGCTGGCGCCCCACGCCGGTGTCGGCATTGCTTAAACTGCCGCTGGCGTTGTTGATCGTCGCGCTTACCTTGATGCAATACGGCAATGTATTCGGGCGCGAACCCGGCAGCGCGCTGGCCTGCGGCATGCTCGTGCTGAAGTTGGTCGAAAGCGAGACTACGCGTGATGCCCGCGCCGCGGTTTTGTTCGCGGCATTTGTACTGATGAGCGCGCTGTTGTTCGCGCAAAGTCTGTTCTACACCGCGTTTCTGATGCTGGTACTGATCCTGTTGCTGGCGGTGTTGCGCCAGTTGCAGGTCCAGCCAGCCAACAGCACCGCGCCGTGGCGACCACAGCTGATCCACTACCTGCGCGATGCGGGCCTGAGTCTGCTGGCGGGCGCACCGCTGGCGTTGTGTGCGTTTCTGCTGATCCCGCGATTCACTTCGCCATTGTGGGGTGCGCCGAACGATGGCGACTCCGCCCGCACGGGCTTGAGCGATCGCATGTCGCCCGGCGATATCTCGAATCTGTTGAATGACGACAGCCCGGCATTCCGCGTCGGCTTCACAGGCGAAGCACCAGCACCGGCCAAACGTTATTGGCGCGGACCGGTGTTATGGAATTTTGATGGCCGCGCGTGGACTCGGCCCGAGTGGGCAGATACGGCGGCGCAAGTCACGATCACTAACAGTGGTGCCACGATCGACTACGACGTGACCCAGGAGCCGAGCTTGCAGCGCTGGATGCTCGCACTGGACGTACCGATCGAGGTGCCCGCCGATGCCACCCGTTTTGCCGATCTCACCGTAAGCGGGCGCCACCGCGACAGCACCAATCCGCGTCGTTATCATTTGCGCTCGGTACTTGATTACGTGTTGCAACCCGAGCTTTCCGCGACCGAGCGCCGGCGTGCGCTGCAACTGCCGCGTGGTTTCAATCCGCGCAGTGTTGCCCTAGCTCAGCAACTTCGTGCTGCGCATCCCGATGACGACGTCGCCGTGGTACGTGAGGTGTTGCAGCGCTTTCGCAGCGACTACAGCTACACCCAGGCGCCACCGGAACTCGGACGCGAATCGGTGGATGAATTCCTGTTCGATACGCGCGCAGGTTTCTGCGAGCATTATTCCTCGGCATTCACGTTTCTGATGCGCGCGGCCGGCATTCCGGCACGCGTTGTCACGGGCTATCAAGGTGGTTATTTCAGCAATGTCGGCCGCTATTTGCTGGTGCGCCAGTCGGATGCACATGCTTGGTCGGAAGTCTGGTTGCCGCAACGCGGCTGGGTGCGGATTGATCCTACCGCCGAAGTCAGCCCAAGCCGGATCGAGCTCGGCGCCACCGCCACGCGTGGTGGTGATCGCGAATCCTGGTATCACCCGGAATGGATCGCGAGCTTGCGCAACCAGTTCGATCTGGCCAACCGCTGGTGGAACGAGGCCGTGGTGCAGTTCAATGCCTTGCGTCAGGGCGGATTGTTGCAGCCGTTTGGCATCGAACATGCCGATTACGCTCAGCTCGCCTGGGTGCTGAGTGGCTGCATCAGCGTGATCCTCGCCGGCATGACACTGTGGACGCTGCGTCGATCACGCGGTGCCGAAGATGCACTCGATCGCAGTTACGCATTGTTGTGTAGCAAGCTCGCGCGGGCGGGTGTGAAACGCGCGGCGAGCGAAGGTCCGCGCGATTTTTGCGCACGCGCGGCAGCATCTCTACCGGAATCCGCAACGGCCATTCGTGCGCTGGCACAACGTTATGTCAACCTGCGTTATGCCCATGCGTTATGCGACAGCGCGGAATTGCATTTGTTCGATCGCGCAGTGCATGCGCTGCGCGTAAGCAAACGTAAACCTTAGCAAAACAGTTGCACTTCTGCGACGAAGTAACCATCAAAGGCGTCGTATGATGGCAAGCGTAAATCATCGTTTCTGGAGGATCATTCCATGCGTACCGTTATTTTAAGTGTGGCAGCCGCACTGGCCTTGAGCGCATGCGCGACCGTGCCAAAGCCGCTGGCTGGGGAATATCCGGCAATCACGCCGCAGCAGGCGCTGACCAGCAATCAAAGCGGTCAGCGGGTGCGGTGGGGCGGTGAAATCATCAAGGTCGAACCGCACGCCGACAGCACCTGTTTTGAAATTCTCGCACGCGAACTATTCAGCGATGCGCGCCCGAACATGCACGACCAAAGCAATGGTCGTTTCATCGCCTGTCGCCAAGGCTTTTACGATCCAGCGGTGTACACCAAGGGACGCGATGTCACGGTAGTCGGCACAACCAGCGGCAGCGAGCAACACGCGGTTGGCGATTACAACTACACCTACGCCAAGGTCAATGCGGACGAGGTTTATCTATGGCCCAAGCGCACGGCTTCTGCATTTCCGGCCGGTTACGGTGGCTGGGGCTACGGACCGTACGGTTACGATCCGTTCTGGTACGGCAACAGCGGCTGGTACGGCGGTTTTTATGGCGGCCCGGTAGTTATCATTCGTCACGGACACCATTGATTTTTGAATGCTGAAACTCTCGACGCGGCGTGATCGCTGCGTCGAGTAGATTCACGATTGCGCCGTGGGTATCACGCAAAATTCGAGTGCAACGCGCGTCCTGCCAGCAGATGTAGATGCAAGTGAAACACGGTCTGTCCACCATCGCGATTGCAGTTGATAACGCAGCGATAGCCATTTTCGGCAAAACCTTCAGCCTTGGCGTACCTAGCTGCAGCAAGGAACAGATTGCCGATCAGCAAAGCGTCTTCCGGCTCGGCATCGTTGAGGGTGGCGATCGGTTTTTTCGGCACGAATAACGCGTGCCGCGGTGCTTGTGGCGCGATGTCGCGGAACGCGATGATCTGCTCGTCCTCGTAGACGATATCTGCCGGAATTTCGCGTTCGATAATTTTGCTGAAGAGAGTTTTTTCGCTCATGGCACAGGCTCCGATGGCGTGGAATAACGCGGAAAATTTTAAAGGGTATGCCGACTGCCGAACGCATGCGCCAGCGTGCCGCGATCAATGAATTCCAGCTCGCCGCCGAGTGGCACGCCGTGCGCAAGACGCGTCGCGCGCACGCTCGCCTGCGCTGCAATCTGATTCAGCAGATGCGCCGTCGCCTCGCCTTCGATGGTCGGATTGGTGGCGATGATCAATTCCGAAATTTCGCCTTCCGCAAGGCGCGCAGCGAGCAAATCCAGACCTAGTTCGCGCGGACCCACGCCATCAATCGGACTGAGCCTGCCGAGCAGCACAAAATACTGTCCGCGATAACCCGTAGCCTGCTCCACGGCGAGTTGATCGACCGGCGACTCGACCACACACAACAGTTGCCGATCGCGACCGCTATTCGCGCACAACGCACACAGTGGTGTCTCGCTGAAGGTACGGCAACGCGTGCAATTACCGATCCGCTGCATCGCCTCGGTGAGCTTGGCCGACAACCGCTGCGCGCCGCTGCGATCGCGCTCCAGCAGGTGAAACGCCATGCGCTGCGCTGACTTGGCGCCAACACCAGGAAGGCAGCGCAACGCGTCGATCAATTCGGCAAGCAAGGGCGATCCGGACATCGATTGGCGATCAGTCAAAGAGAGGTAGCAGTTTACTGGATGCCGAACTCATGTCGACTTATCTGGCCCAAAGACCTAGTTTGCAAACAACAAAATGCATCATCGTTTTACCGGCAGTCTACCGGTCAACAATGCAAAGGCGCGTATCGACAACGTCGGATCGGGACAAAAAAAGTCGGCACCGTCGCTACCCATTGCGCCAGCAAATTCTGTACGTTGATCGAGCCGAGTCCGGTCACTTCGTCGTAGCCCGTCGTCAGCGGATAACCCGTCAATCCCGCGCTCAGATCCGTCGGTCCTGGCATGCTGTTGTTGCACATGCTCGGAATCGTGATTACGCAACTGGTGACGCCGCTCGACGCAGGCGTGGCATCGTGAAATACGCCGTTCGATGGCGTTGCCGCCAACGCATACAAACGCGGATTCAGATTGCCTTGCGGACCGCCGAGTTTCTGGTTCAACAACGCCACGATCCCAGCCATGCTCGGGGTACTGGCCGATGTTCCGCCGATCGCAATAAAACCGAAACTGCCTTGCGAATTCGCGACACACGAGCCGTTGCCCGAAGCGATGCACGTGAAATAGCCATCGTGTTGCGAGGCGCTGAAAGCCACGTCCGGGGTATAACGACCTTGCGTGCCGGGTACACCCACGCCAGCCTGCCAGCTCGGCGTTGGCAGATACGCACTGACGCCACCCCCGGATGCCGCGATCTGGCTCGCATTACTGCTATCGAGCGGCTCGTTCCAACCACCTTCAGGAATATATCCGAGCGCCGAGGCGTATCCGGTTACATTAACCGAACTCCAGTACGCGCTCGAGTTAGTGGTATCGGCGAACTGCGTACCGCCGACACACGTGACGTAACTCGACGAGCACAGCGCATTCGGGCTACGAAATTGTAGCTTGGGTGGCGTGCCAGTCGTATCGCACCCCGCCACACCAGAATCGCCGGAAGCTACCAGGACCGAAATTCCCTCGATCGCCGCCTGACTGAAAAGTTGATCAAGGTAACTCAGGCCATTGGGTGGTGCATCTGACTCGCAGCTGCCGAAACTGATACTCAGGATTTTCGCAAAAAGCGGAGTGTCGTCAATCACATGTTCCGTGGCGATAAGCACGCCGTCTTGGTTATCGACGTCGGTACTGGCAACGAGGTAAATCGTGGCACCGGGTGCGGTGCCGATGGCGCGTTCGACATCCAGCGTGGCTTCCGATTGATCGTTTGCCTTGCCGCAATCGCTGGGATCAGTATCGGTGCATGAGGTACTTGCCGGCGGCGGCGAAATACCGGCCGGTGGAACTATCAGAATCGGGTCGGAATTCGGCAATGAGGTGACATGTTCGAAGGCTTCGATATCGGCATTAGAAACTTGTGCACGTCCGACAATCGCAATGTTCTGTCCCGCGCCATTGATGCTCTGCTGCAACACTGGCTTCATGCCATAAATAGTGGCGAAATCCGCCGGAGTGAGGAAATATCTGCAAGTGCCTGCCGGCGGACAAATCGAAAGTTCCGGCTGGGTCGCACCGGGCATCGGCGCACTGCTCTGATGCTGGGTTAAAGTGTGATACGAGTGCGTTCTTGCTGTGATCAATCCCCGCACTGACTGGATCACGCCAACCAGTGCAGCCGGCACACGCGGTGTATCCACCGTCGCAATCCGCGTTTCGCCGTTGACTCGATAACGATGCAGCTCGGTGCCAAAGGCAGCCTTCACATTGGCTGCGCTACCGCTGAAACTAATCGACATGCGACTGTTTGCCACACGATCGACATGCAAGCCTTGCGCTTGCAACCAATCCGTTATTGCCTGGATATCGTTTGCACTCGCGCCAAATTTTTCGCCAACCTGCTGCGGCGTCAGCCACGCGTGGAAATTCACCGACGCCGGATCCTGCTGCTCCTGCAACAAGCTTTCAAATGCTGCCTGCCGCATGGCCGAACGCTTGAGGTTCACACTGAGTGCTTGCAGCACCGTCGCCTCATCGAGCGCGCCAAGATCATTTTCTGCGGACGCCCACGAGACTTTTGACTCGCTCAAGCGCACGACGTTGTTGCTATCCACGCTGCCGCGCACGAGATCGCGAACCTGGGCCATCGCCACGGTCGAAAATCCGAAAGCCAGCAGCAGTAAACACGCGAGCGCGTTCTTGCAAACATCACGATTCACGCCTGCGCTGCGGCGAAAGAATTTTCGAGTATCGGTCATGCCACTTTCCTTTACCAATTCAAAAACTGCATCGCACAGTGCGAGTGATACGTGTCGGCGCGACGGCAATCAAAAAGGCAGCTTGAATCCCGCCGGCAGGTTCATGCCGGCGCTCACCGCGCTCATGCGCGATTGCGATTCCTGCGCGATCTTGTTGACCGCGTCGTTGAATGCAGCGGCGACAAGATCTTCGGCCATTTCCGCATCGTCGGCGAACAACTTGCGATCAATCGTCACACGACGCACTTCGTGGCGACCACTCATTTGCACCGTGACCAGACCGCCACCGGATTGGCCGCTGACTTCGAGGTTGGCGATTTCTTCCTGCGCGCGCTTCATCTCGTCCTGCATGCGCTGCGCTTGTTGCATCAAGTTACCCAATTGCGCTTTCACGACCCATTCTCCAGAGGTTTGATGGAATTCGGCACGATCCGCGCGCCGAGACTTTGCATCAGCGCCTGCACTACCGGATCAGTGTTCATGCCGGTTTCGGCAGCCTGTTGCTGCGCCGACTTGGCGCGTGCGGATTGATCGGCTGGCGTTTCGATGTTGTCGCCGGCGCGCTCGATTCGCACCTTGATAGTGGTGCCCAACGCTGTCGATAATTTTTGTTCGATCAGCGTTACCAACGTCGGCGAATTCAAATGCTGATGTGCGGCTTTCAATGCCAGGCGCAAGGTATCGCTTTCGAGGCCGAGCATCGCTGCATGCTGCGCGAGTTGACCGGCCGGCCCGCGCAAGCCGGCACTCTCGATCAACGCGGGCCAATCGTTGGCAGTGAGATCTGCCAAGGCAATGCTCGGTGCAACCGTTACCGCTACCGCAGCAATGGGCGGCGCAGTTGCGGCCTCGTTTTCATAGCTTGCCGCGCGCGAGCTTTCGGCGACACCGCCTGCTCGTTGCTGCAGCACTGGGGGCGATTCAAAACGATTCGCCGCGATTGCGGCTGTCGATGCTGCATTGGAATGATTCGTCGCACTTGCTCGCGACGGTGCAACCTCAGCGGCGGATTTTGTCGCGATCGGCAACACCGGCCCGCGCGGCGGGATTATTGAAGGCGCGGCCGCCACCGCACCTGTCACCGGCTTGAACGCGAGCATGCGCAATAGCGCCATTTCGAATCCCGCTCGCGCGGTCGGAGCCAGTGGCAGATCGCGGCGACCATTGATCGCGAGCTGGTAAAACAGCTGTACCTCTTCGGCGCTGATCGTGCTCGCCAACGCATCGAATTCGGGCACGACGTCGACATCGGCTTCGACATACTCAGGCACAAGCTGCCTGAGCTGGATGCGATGCAGCGCGCCAGCGAGTTCATCCAGCACGATACCGAAATCCGGTGAAAATTCGGCGAGGCGATTGACCTCGGCGAGCAAGGCATTGCCGTCGGCGCTCTGGATCGCGCGCAGCAAGCCGAGCACTTCGCCGCTCTCCAGCGTGCCAAGCATCGCGCGCACTTCACTTGCGCGCACCGCACCGCCGCCGTAAGCAATGGTTTGATCGAGCAGCGACAGGCCATCACGCAGACTGCCATCAGCGGCGCGCGCGAGTTCGCTCAGCGCGGCAGTTTCGTAGGCAATTTTTTCTGCGTCGAGGATAAGTCGCATCTGGCCGGAAATCTGCTCCGGCAACAGGCGCTTGAGATTGAACTTGAGGCAGCGTGACAATACCGTCACCGGCAGTTTCTGCGGATCGGTGGTGGCAAGCAAAAACTTCACGTGCGCCGGTGGCTCTTCGAGGGTCTTGAGCAACGCGTTGAACGCCGACTTAGACAGCATGTGTACTTCATCGATCAGGTAGACCTTGAAGCGACCGCGCGATGCCGAATACTGCGCGTTTTCGATCAGCTCACGCACGTTGTCGACGCCGGTATTGCTGGCCGCATCGATTTCGAGCAGATCGATGAATCGGCCCGCATCGATATCGATACACGCCGAACATTCACCGCACGGCTGCGACGACGTGCCCTTGTCACAATTCAGCGATTTGGCGAAAATTCGCGCGATCGTGGTCTTGCCCACGCCACGCGTGCCGGTGAACAGAAAGGCGTGATGCATGCGTCCGGAATCCAGCGCATTGCTGAGCGCACGCACGACGTGCTCCTGGCCCACCAGCTCGGCGAATCGGCGCGGACGCCACTTGCGTGCGAGAACTTGATACGACATGCCGATAACCACAAAGACGAAGCGTTGATTGTGCCAACTCGCAGCCGCAACAGCCAGCACCGCGACGGCAACGTTGCGACAGCGTCGAAGGCATCAAGTTGGACGATACAGATGAAAATATGTGTGAAGTCGCGACATCGATGAAGACGAGCTTAGTGCGCTGCTCAAAACCGCTACAACGTGTTGTGGCTACGGCAGCCAAGCGCAAGCCCGAGCGCGCTCACGGCATAACGGCAGTGAGCACCAAGAAGATCAAAACGAAGTTGGTCGACAGCCCCCTTGAGTCAAGGGGGCGAATGCTTGCCGCGCAAGCATTCGGGGATGTAGGAGCAAGCAGCCTCATCGAAGCCGAGGTACTAATCACCCACACCGCAATCTGAAACGAGGAGGCAACCTCCGCCAGCCACACCCCGGCACCCGAATCACTCGCTACCGTTGCTTCCTTCCGGACCTGGCGGGGTTTGCAAGCTATCGTCGCGGGGGAACCGACGGAGGTCACCATTGAAAAGCGGCGTGCAGATCGCCGTTGAATCCAAATCCTGCAAGCGCCAAAGCCGCGCGCACAAACAACCCAATGGCGGAGAGAGAGGGATTCGAACCCTCGATACGGGGTTTAGCCGTATACACACTTTCCAGGCGTGCTCCTTCAGCCGCTCGGACACCTCTCCACAGGATTGGATATCGTTGCGCTCTGGCGCAATCCGCGGGAATTCTCGTCCCATCGGAAGGCCGCGAAGAGTACATTACACGGCCCGCACAGACAAGCGCGCATGTCTCAGCCAATCGCGCTTCAGCTGCAATACCAGCCTATCTTCGCAAAGCGATCAGCCCGGATCGACCGGCGTATTGTCAGGATGCAGCCAGCCGGATTCGCCATCGGCGTAGTGTTCGTTTTTCCAGATCGGCACGCGCAATTTCACTTCGTCGATGATGTAACGACAACACGCAAACGCCGCATCGCGATGGGCCGAACTAACCCCGACCCATACGGCGATATCGCCGATCGCCAACGTGCCAACTCGATGCGCGCAACAGGCGTGCTCGATCGCAAATTTCTCACTCGCCTCCATCAGGATACGTGCGCCTTCTATTTCGGCCAATGCGGCATACGCCTGATATTCCAGCCGCTGCACGACACGGTGGTTATTGCGGTTGCGCACGCGACCTTCGAAACTCACGAACGCACCAGCTCGATCGCTGGATAATTTCTGCGCGAGTTGTTGCGGATCCAGCACATCGGGACAAAGCAGAAACTGTTTCATCCGCCTGACACCGGCGGCAAGAAAACGATTTCGTCGCCATCGGCTAGCGCGAGATGCCAATCCGCGAATTCGCCATTGACTGCGACGCGCAACCGCGATGCGTCCAGCGTAAATCCATGCCGAGCACGCAACTCCGCATACAAGGCACGTGGTTCGCTCAGCGCAGTTTCCCAGGTTTCTTCGGCGCAACCGGCCTGATCGGCGAGGCTAGCGAAATAACGTAGCGTGTATTTCATCGTGATTATTTCGTCACCCAGTAATTTTTTTCGCACCGCGTGCCAGTTTTTTACCGGCGACGACATCGCGCTTGCCACCAGATTTTTCGAGCAGCCGTACATCGCTAATCACGATCTTATGCGACAGCGCCTTGCACATATCGTAGATAGTCAATGCAGCGACGCTGGCACCGGTGAGCGCTTCCATTTCGACGCCGGTCTTGTGGGTCAGACGCACTTCGCATTCGATGCGCAATTCGCTCGCCGAACTGAACTCGATGCGCATTGCGCAGTTTTCCAGCATCAGCGGATGACAGAAAGGAATCAACTCGTGCGTACGTTTTGCCGCCATCACCCCAGCGATGATCGCGGTATCGATGATCGGGCCTTTTTTGCCGCGCATGTCCTGCTCGCGCAATTGTTGCGCAACCGCTGCGGGGAAACGCACGATCGCTTGCGCCACGGCGCGGCGTTGGGTCGCGGGCTTGTCAATCACATCGACCATGCGCGGACGATTATCGTCGCCGACGTGGGTCAAGCGTTGCGGTTTTGAATCTGCCTTTTTACTCATGTCGCCTTTGCTCAAAACCTGACTGAAAAACTATCGAAGCGCACGCCACGCGCGTGCCAGTCATCCGCCGATACGATACATCTCGACGTGTTCAAGTCGGCCATCATTGCGCAGCTCAGCACGTTGTTCGCTGTACCGATCCACTCGTAGACGCCAACGTGTCGCGAGCAGATCGATCAGCGCCGCGTCCTCCACACCGTCGCGCAGCGGCGCGCGTAAATCGAAGCCGTCGCGTGCGAACAAGCAGGTATAAAGTTTGCCATCGGCCGACAATCTGGCGCGCGAGCAATCGCCGCAAAACGGTTCGCTCACCGAGCTGATGAATCCGATTTCGCCTATGCCATCCTGGAATACATAACGACTCGCCACCTCGCCGCGATAATTCGGTATCACCGCGCGTAACGGCCAGCGTGCATGGATGCGTTCGCGCATTTCCAGCGCCGGCACCACACCGTCTGCCTGCCAGCCATTGCAGGTACCAACATCCATGTATTCGATCAGCCGCACGATATGGCCGCTGCCGCGAAAATGTTCGATCAGATCGAGCACCTGCGCATCGTTGATGCCACGCATCACCACGCTGTTGATCTTGATCCGAGTGAAACCGGCGCGCTCGGCGGCGGCGATGCCAGCCAGCACTTCGCTGACCTCGCCACGACCACCGCTCATGCGGCGAAACGTGTCGGCATCGAGCGTATCCAGGCTGATCGTTAGCCGCTGCAAACCGGCGTCCCGCAAGGCTTGCGCGTGTTGCGGCAACAGCACCGCGTTGGTGGTCATGGCCAGATCTTCGACGCCGGGAATCGCAGCTAGACGTTCAATCAGCAACGGCAGATCACGACGCAGCAGCGGCTCACCGCCAGTCAGGCGCAACTTGCGCACGCCGAGTGCGACGAAGGCGCGCGCGAGTCGCTCGATCTCGTCGAAGCTCAAGCGATCGGCGGCACGGAGAAATGCATGATCGCGCGGATACTGATCTTCCGGCATGCAATACGGGCAACGAAAATTGCAGCGGTCAATCACCGATATGCGCAGATCATGCAACGGTCGTGACAAACGATCGAGCGGTGCCGACGTGAGCAACTGCAAAGGAATCGATTGCGTCATCAGACGATCGCACTTGCCGATGTATCGGCGAGGACAACAAGCTGCGGCGAAGTTGGCGCGGCGAGCAGCACATCTTCGCCGCGCTCGATCACGCGATAACCGCGCGATTTCAATTCCGCACCATCGGCAATACTGCCGTAATGATAAAGCCGCAGGCGTGCGCGCATTTCGGCAGGATATTCGCGTTCGAGATCATCAACGCCGGTATGCGATGGATTGCCTTGCAGGCCGCAATCGTGAGCGACCCATTCGCCTGCGTTGGCGTATTCGGACAACATTTCCGGGATCGGCCGGGTATCGCCGGTGTAGACAAAACTGCCGCGTAAACTCAGACCGAAGGAAGTATTCGGCGCGTGATGGCGGGTCGGAAAAACCGCAAACCAGAATCCGGCGTGCCAGAAGCCGCGCGATACCGGAATGAGCTGGAATGAATCCCAGAAATTCGCGCCGCCTTCGGCCAGCACTTCGGGATAATCGGCAACCCGCGACTGCAGAATCGGCACGAGTGGCGCTGGCACATACAATCGAATTTTTCCGCGTAACGCTGCATCGAAATAGCTGCGGAAGAACAATCGCTCCAGGCCACCGACATGATCCATGTGCGCATGGGTGATGAACAACGCACGCGGCGCATCGCCGTAACGTGCCTCATACGCAGCAGGTACATCCGGGCCGGCATCGATCAGCAACAGCGGCGTTTCATCGCGCTCGAATACCGCGCTGGAGCAACCGAGCTCGTGCGCATGCGCCGCACCGACGCCGAGAAAATGCAGCCGATAGTTCACGCCAGCCCGCCATTGCCCGAAGCGTCCACGGACACCGAGGTATTGTCACCGAGCGTGGCGTGATACGCGGCCAGCAGCGGATGCCAGAAACCTTGCTCGAACGCGCTGTCACCGGCGTTTGCGCCGAGCTTCAGCAGCGAACGACGCAGGCGATCGATATTGGCTTGTTGCCAGTGATAGTCGGCGCGTCGCCGGCGTCCACGATCGAAGTCGATCAGGATCGGCTGATCACTGGCATCGAGCAGCACATTATGCGCATTCAGATCGGCGTGCCAGATTCCGCGCGCATGAAACGCCGCGATGCAACGGCCGATACGAATGCCCATCTCGCTGTCCAGCGATTGCGCAGCAAGACGTTGCGCCAGGGTCATGCTGTTGAGCACCTGGCGCGTAATCAGATCGGCGCGATAACGCAGACCATCACGCTGATAACGCGCCGCGACCGGCACTGGCACCGGCAACCCGGCATCGTGCAACTCGGCCAGCAAACGAAATTCGCGGAACGCGCGCGTGCGTTTGGCACCGATCCAGAGATAATTATCCGCGTTCATGCGCGCCATCAGACCGCCGCGTCGATAATGCCGCAACACACACGGCCCGAACGGCAGATCGACGAACAGCGCCTGACCGCGCCCCGCCGCACCCAACACGCCGCGCGCGCGCCACGCCGCCGCGTCGAACCAGGCTTCGTCGGCGAGCGGGGCAACGGCGGTATCGAACAGGATCGCGCCGGTCGCGGTAGGTTGCAGTTTTGTCTGGATCATCGGGGTGGGCTTGGGTACATACTATTCAACGCCAGCAGACCGTCTGGCTTTGTGAAGTCTAACAAGCCGCGATGCCCGAAATCTCATTTTCCGCAAGCCACCCGCCGCAATCGATTTGTCTGCTGCGCACCTCGGCGCTCGGCGACGTTACGCACGTATTGCCATTGGTGCGCACGTTGCAGGCCGCATGGCCCGACACCAAACTCACATGGCTGATCGGAAAACTCGAATGCAAGTTGCTCGGCGATATTCCGGGAATTGAATTTATCGTGTTCGACAAGACCCGTGGCTTATCGGGATATCGGGACGCATATCGGCAACTGCAAGGCCGGCGTTTCGACGCGCTGCTGCATATGCAGGTCGCGTTCCGATCGAATCTGCTGAGTGCGTTCGTGCACGCGCCAGTGCGCATCGGCTACGATCACGCGCGCTCGAAAGACCTGCATGATCTGTTCGTTAATCGGCGCATCGCGGCGCGCAGCGGTCAACATGTGCTGGACGCGATCGGCAGTTTCGCCGAGCCGCTGGGCCTTGAACAAAACTCGGTACGTTGGGATATTCCGATTCCCGATGCCGCGTACGAATTCGCTGAAAAACATCTGCCCGGCACGCAACCGACCTTGCTGGTCAGCCCATGTTCGAGTCATGCGCTGCGCAACTGGCGACCAGAACGCTACGCCGCCGTGATGGATCACGCGGCGCGCGAACTCGGTATGCGGGTTTTGCTATGCGGCGGCCCGAGCAGTTATGAGCGGCAATTCGGCGACGCGATTCTGGCGAAAATGCAAACCATGCCACTCGATCTGATCGGCAAGGACACACTCAAGCAACTGCTGGCCTTGCTGCAACGCGCGCGCCTGGTGCTCACGCCCGACTCTGGCCCGATGCATCTGGCCAACGCGGTCGGCACGCCGGTTCTCGGCCTGCATGCGGCGAGCAATCCGGCACGCAGCGGGCCGTACTCGGATCGGCGCTGGTGCGTGGATAAATACGACGCGGCGGCGCGCAAGTTCGTCGGCAAACCGGCGCACGCGCTGGCGTGGGGACGCAAGCTCGAATTCCCCGATGTGATGGATCTGATCGCTACCGACAACGTCATCGAGCGCCTGCATGCCTTCGCCGAGCGGCATGATTGACAATCAAATGAGAATGATTATCATTACAGTTTCCCTCAATCACCGGAGAGACTCATGCTCGAAACCGTCGACACCACCGCCCAAACCGCGCCGTCACACGACGCTAGCGTCGCGACGACAATTCGGCAGCCGGCTGCATATCACGCGCGTAGCAACACGCCGGTAACGCGTATCGACAGTCGCGAATTGCTGCAGGGCCATCGCGAACTGGTGATCGAGCATGTCGGCCTGGAATACCGTTTGCAGGTCACGCGCAACGGCAAGTTGATCCTGACCAAATAGCGTAGCGCGTCATTGACCAGCTGCGCTGTTGAAAAACGCTTCAGCGAAGCTTGGAATGACGGCTTTTTTTCCCTCGCCTTGCGCCTTGCGCCCGATTTCATCGCAACAGTGCAATCAAGCCTGTCGGTAATCAGCGTAGGATTTTTCTTCGACCAGGGTCGATCCGAGCAGCTGATTGATTTCGCGTTTGATCGCGGCGCGGTCGTCATTCTCGAAATACACCGCGCGCGCCAGCGCGATGAATTCGGCATCGAAAGCCTGAGCCTTTTCCTTTAGCCGGATATGGTCTTCGATGTCCCACAGTTTTTCGTTGACCGCCTTGAGGCGTGTGCGCTGTGCAGTGATATCGATGCGCGATGCCGCAGCCGCATTCCACGTGGTATCGAGCATATTCAATTCGACGCGCACGTTCGCAAGCTTGGCCGCATCGGTGATTCGCGCTGCCTTGATTTCGAGAATCGTGAGCTTGTCGATCAGTTCACCGAACGAAACGGGGGTGGAAATTTCACTCATGAAGATAAGTCGTTATGGCTGGAATTCGTTAGTGTAGCGTGCTGAGCGAGCGTGGTCAGCAGCAGATTTCGCGCGACTGATACAACTTGCAGTTGTCTCGCGCGGCACATAGCCGTATGATTCGCGCCCTTCACCGGCATGCGCGTCAACCGCGCCAGCAACCTCTGCGGAGAGGTGTCAGAGTGGCCGAATGAGCCGGATTCGAAATCCGGTGTACGTTTATGACGTACCGTGGGTTCGAATCCCACCCTCTCCGCCAAATCATTCAAGGCTTCGACCGGAAATCTCGCGGTCGAGCTGCGAAATCCTAAATTAGAAACTCCAGACCACCGAAGCCGTCCAGCGCGCGCTGGTGCGGGATATTGCGGGATAGGGATTCTGCGGATTCAATTCGGTGGGCCGACTGGTCCAGACCCGCGTGAGGTAAAAAGCCACATCGCCAACGCCGTAGTTCAGGCCCGCACTGCCATACGAATAGCTGTGAAACACAGTCTGTTGCAGATCAGCGTAGCCAACTCCGATGTCTGCGGAAAGACGATCGATCAGCGCCTGATGATAGGAAAGTTCCGCCCATGCGGCCGCATTGCTTCGCGCATTCGGGCCATATAGCAGGCCCGGACTATTGGGTGAAATGGCCAGCGATGCGCGCCAATGCGCGCCATAACTGATCGCCCCATTAAGTTCGTCGTAGCGCAAATTATCTCGATATACATCCCACGGCGATTCGTAATGCACGATGCCCACGCTGGTTGCCCAGTCATCTTTCAACAACCAACGTCGATTGATGTACAACGTGATCTGCGCTGCAGCTGATTGCCACATCGTTCGTTCGGCGGTAGCGCCCGCACCGACAATCCAGTCGGCGGCAAGAACGCAGTGGATGTCCGCCAGCCATGCCGGCCGATCGATCGTCAGGCTGCGACCGCGATAGATGTTGTCGCTACCGAAACCTGCACTGCCACCCCACTCCTGTGCATGCACATTGACAACAGCCATGAACGTGAACGCCAGCAACCACGGCATCTGCCAAACGCGACGCGCTGCCGAGAGTGGAGTAGTGTCAAGCATGACCAGCGTAACGCAGCGCTTTGCGCATGGACGGTTTTATATTCGTTGAGAGGGCGGTCGCGATGGTAGCGTATCCGACAGGAAATCTGCGGCGATTCGCGATCGACAACGGCGACGCAACCTTTTTATCGGGTTTCGGTACTCACCCTTGTGACAGTTTGCGATGGCGTGAATGAGGCGGATTTTGAGCGAAGCACGAAGCGACAACGGCACTGCCCGCTACGGAGATTCTGTCGCCGATGGAGAGCTATGCGAGCGCGCGTGGCTACAGGCGGTGGCGAACGCCGACCGCGTGGCCTTCGAGCGCTTGTATTTGCGTTATCACCCGCGGCTGACGCGCTTTCTCGGACGCATGACGGTTCGTCGTGATCTGATCGATGAAACCGTCAACGAAACCTTGTGGGCGGTCTGGAATAGCGCCGCTCGATTTCGCGGCGACTCCAAGGTCGGCACGTGGATTTTCGGCATCGCTTATCGCTGCCTGATGAAAGTGATTCGAGACGAACCGCCGCTCGCCGAACACGTTGAACCAGCGGCTGAGAATTCTTCGCTTGATGAAGCGGCGTTTGGCCAGAACGAAAGCGAGCAACGTGAACTGCGCGACTGGGTACAGCATGGTTTGTCGCTACTTCCGCACGAACAGCAGATGACCATGGAGCTCGCTTATTACCTAGGCCAATCGTGCGAGGAAATCGCCGGCATCATGAATTGCGCGGTGGGTACGGTGAAAGCGCGGATGTTTCATGCGCGCTTGCGATTACGCAACACGCTGCCGAATCTCGGCGGCGACTTTTCGACAGCAACCCGTTCGGTGCAAACATGACCAGCGATACGAATGATTCTTCTGTGCTTACGCATCGCCACACCTGGGATGCGATTCCGTGGATCGTGAATGGAACTGCCTCGCCAGCGGATCGCGCTATGGCCGACGAGCATCTTCGAACCTGCGCAGATTGCCGCGACGACTTGGCGTTCCAGAGCCTGGTGCATGCCGGCATGAACGTCACGACAGCGGCGATGCATGACGGCAAACCGGCGCTTGATCGGTTGTTCGCACGCATTGATGCCGAATCGAAAAATGAGCGAAATTTCGCGACCGATACGCTGTCCAACGAAACCTCGTATGCAAACAATCCACTACACGACTGGCACGCGCCGTCGCGCCACAAATGGACGCGGTATCGCGCGCGTTTGCTAGCGGCAATCGTCGCCGCGCAAACCGTTGGCCTGGTGCTGCTCGGTGTGCTGTTGTTGCGGCAGGAACACCAGCCGAATTCGAGTGCGAGGTATGAAACACTGAGCGAAGCGAGTATCCCGGCAGGCCCCGCCACGATCCGGTTTGTGCCGGTGCCGAGCCTGACCGTCGGCGCGATGCAGGCAATGCTCGCCGACGCGAAATTGCGCATCGTGGAAAGCAATCAGGGCAGCTCGATCTACGGCCTCGCACCTGAGCCAAATGCTCAATCCGGTCTGGCTGAAGATGCATCGATGGCACGAGCAGCCAGCACGACAATGGCAGTGGCTCGATTGCGCAATCAGCCCGGCGTTTTGCTGGTCGAGCCGATTGTTTCTCCCTCAGTCGCGCCGCGATAAATCACCGATGTCTAACGAGCCGCGAGCGCGCAAGCGGTTAATGTCGAGCATGAATATTGGACGGCATGGCTGGTGTCTGCTCGCATTTTCGATCATTGCGTTTGTCGCAAATATCGCAAATGCCATGACGACTGCATCGAGCGAATCGAATCCACGCTTGATCATCGTCGCCGTGGCGGACAAACCCGCGTCAGCGCCCAGTGCTGGCTCCACCCCGCGCGGTTACGCCGGACTGCAGAATTACGCCGGTAGTGATCGTGCGATCGCGACCGCAGCGAATGTGGCGCACGACTACGACCTGCGCGAAGTCTCGGCGTGGACGATCGAATCGTTGCGCTTGCGGTGCATGCTGTTTGAGATTCCCGCAGCCGCGGATCGCGAAACGATATTCACCCGATTGCACAAGGACGATCGCGTGCGCCTAGTGCAACCGTTGCAGGATTTCGACACCTACACCACTGCGCCCGACGCGGGCGGCTCGACCAACATGCCCGAACCGACCGCTTACAACGATCCGTATGTCGGCCTGCAACACGGGTTTACCGCTATCGGTGCGGCTGCGGCGCAACGTTGGTCGAATGGCGGCGGAATTCGCGTTGCGCTGATCGATACCGGCGTCGATGCGATGCATCAGGATCTTGCAGGCCGGATCGAACTGCAGCGCGATTTTGTCACCGGCTCTTCGAGCGCCGCCAACGCTGATCGACACGGCACCGAAGTGGCCGGCGTGATCGCAGCGGTTGCCAATAACGGGCTTGGCATCGTTGGCGTAGCCCCCGCTGCGCGCATACTTTCGTATCGCGCATGCTGGCCCGCGCAGGGCGGCGCGAGTGCGGCGCGTTGCAATACGTTTACGCTCGCCCAGGCGCTCGGCGCTGCGATCGCATCCGGCGCACCCATCATCAATCTGAGCCTGGGTGGCCCGTCGGATCCGCTGCTTGAAGAGTTGCTTGGTTACGCCATCAAACGTGGCGCCATTGTTGTCGGTGCGGTACCACCAGGCGGACGCATGGACGGATTTCCGATCAACGTAAAGGGTGTAATCGCAGTCAGCAGCAGCGAGGACGCGCAACCGACTGGTGTGGTACTTGCGGCGCCCGGACGCGACATTCTCACGCTCGAGCCGGGTGGCCATTACGACTACGCATCAGGCAGCTCGCTGGCAACGGCATACGTGAGCGGCGCAGTCGCATTATTGCTGGTACTGGACCACCATCTCGATGCGCCGGCACTGCTCGGATTGCTGCAAAAATCCCAGCGCGACGGCAATACTCCGATCAATATCTGCGAAGCGATATCCGCGCTGCGTCGATCCGGCGGGAACTACGCGACCACACCGGTGCATGCCGAATAGGCTACGCGTGCCATGCATGGGCAATCCATGCTTTCTGTTTCACCTCCCCAAAAACCCTCGCGCACCAACCCGTCGATGAAAGCGATGGCATCGCCATGCACAACCTTTTTGCTCGCTGCTGGTACCCATGCTTGAGAGTTGATGCGGGGCGCTGTCAGCCTACAAATTGCTCGGATCGTTTAATTACATATTGAGGAATTTGCCATGCGTAGGTCTGCATCCGCGATTAGTCTGTTTTTCTTGCTGCTCAGTATGAGCTTTGCCGCGTTTGCCGCGAACCATGCGGTTAAAGTAGGGGGCAGCGGACTGATATTTACCCCAGCCAGCTTGACCATTGCTGCCGGCGACACGGTGACATTTACCAACGCGGGCGGATTCCATAACGTCGTCGCGGACGACGGCTCCTTTCGCTGTGCTGATAATTGTACGGGTACAGGAGGTAATGCGAACAGCAGCGCTTGGAGCTCTCAAGTTGTCTACAATACAGCCGGTACATTTGGCTATTACTGTGAAATCCACGGCGGACCCGGCGCCGGCATGCATGGCAGCATCACCGTGGAGGCGGCGCCACCTCCGCCGCCACCGCCCGCCCCGACCACCATTGGCGGTTATCTCAGCGGCAACTGGTACAACCAGACGCAATCAGGAAGCGGGTTTCAACTCGAAGTGACATCCAACGCCAATCAGATGGTGGCGATATGGTTTGTATTCGCACCGGGCGGTGGCTCGCAATGGATTTATGCCCAAGGCACTTATGACCCGACCAGCAGCACAATCACGATGCCCGCAGCGCTGGTGCAAAACGGAAAATTTCCATTCCCAGCCTCCAACTATGTCGCCAGCGATATTCAAAAAGCTGCGTGGGGCACACTCACCTTCACGTTCAGTGATTGCAACACAGGCGTGGCCTCATGGAATTCCACGGTAACCGGCTATGGCAGCGGCAGCATTCCGATCACACGCCTGACCCAGATTGCAGGCACCGTCTGCCCCTGACAATCTGCTTTTAGACAGCACTCGATAGGGGCAACTTTTGCTGCCCCAAGCCGAAAATCAAGCGGGCCGCGGATGCGGTCCGCTTTTTTTGACGAATCTTTGCAGATTGATCTCAGTCAGCGACCGATCTTGCAGCTTCAGCGTCACTTTGCGACGCATTTGCGCACTCTGCAGCGCAACGCACGCAAATCACAGCGCGGCTGTAGGCAATCGCACAGGGAACAGATGTGTCAGCGAGGACGCAATGAAGCGGGGATGGGTGACCAGCGCGTGCGGACTAGCGCACGCGCGTTGGCCAGAACTCGACGAAATCAGCGCGGCAAAGGCCGGTGAAACGCCTTTTTATGCGTCGCCGTAGGCGGCAAGCATGCGCGCGAACGCGGCGTTGGCTGCTTCCAGCTCGCTATCGCTGACAGGTACAAAAGCCGAACCGGCAGTGATCTGCCGCGGTTGCGGGGCTGCCGGCATATCGAACGAGAAGCTTTCGAGCTGCTCGGCGGTCATGTCGAAGTCATAGGTGGGATTGAGCGACATTTCGGAGATCATATTCATGGCGGTTCCAAGTCAGGTTGGAGTAGCGATTAACCCATAGCAAGAGCCGGGCCAACTTTTCTCGGCGCCCATCAGCTCGCCGCAGACGAGAGTCTCGGCAGCTTGCTCAGGTGCACTTTTCGATGCTGTCCGTGGCCGTCTACCGATCGCAACCCGGCAACTGAATGCGGCGCTGAACAGATCGCGTCACCAACGCAAACTCCGTACCCGCATGAATCGCTTGCGCCGCGAATCAAACGCACGGCATGCTATTACGTATCAAGAATCGCCCCATCGCGGTTCACAGGGACAGCACCGCGCATGATCGAGTTTGGACACAGCACCCACGTCGGCTTGCGCCGCGAGCACAACGAAGACACGTATTACGCCGATGCCGACATGGGCCTGTGGCTGGTTGCCGATGGCATGGGCGGCCACGAACACGGCGAAATCGCCAGCGCTTTGGCGCGCGATACCGTGGTTGCCGAGGTCGCCAAAGGCATCGGTCTCGCGCAGGCAATTCGTCTGGCCGACGAAGAAATCATCCGTCACTCGAACAAGCGTGCCGAATCACTGCCGATGGGCACGACGGTCGCAGCGGTGCGTCTGCGCGGTAACGAATACGAAGTGAGCTGGGTTGGCGACAGCCGCGTGTATCTGTGGAACGGCGAACTGAAACAGGTCTCGCAAGATCACTCCTACGTGCAGGAGCTGGTGGATCAGGGTGCGATCACGACCGAGCAGGCGCGCACCCATCCGCATCGCAACGTGGTCACGCAGGCGCTAGGTGTTACCGATCCGCAAAGCCTGCGCGTGGAAGTGGTCAATGGCAGTTTGGCGCCGCGCCAGCAGTTGCTGATCTGCAGTGATGGCCTGACCGAAGAAGTGCCGGACAGCCACATCGCGATGGTGCTCGCGCGTGAGGATTTGAGCGCGCAGGAATGTGTCGATCATTTGATCCTGGCGGCGCTTGATGGCGGCGGCTCGGACAACATCACCGTGATCCTGATTCGCTGCCGATAGGGCAATTCCGACGTCAGTGGCGGCTTATTCCTGCCGCCATACGCAACGCCCCTTGCTTGCCTTGGCGATCGAGTCCAGACGCATTTCGTGCGCAATCAGTTCCTCGGGATTCGCCAGGCGCACGCGCAAGCCTACCGGCATTGCCGGTGTCGCCAACGCCACGCGTTGGCGTTGCGCGTTGGCGCTTTCGCTGATGAGGCCAAGGTCGCCCTGCCCGGTTGTCATTGCCAGATAAACTTCGGCCAGCAGTTGCGCATCGAGCAACGCGCCGTGGAATTCGCGGTGGCTGTTGTTGACGTCCAGACGTTTGCACAACGCGTCCAGATTGTTTTTCTGACCCGGATATTTCTCGCGCGCGAGCAGCAGCGTATCGAGCACGCTGGCGTGATCGCGAGTGCGCCCGTGCGCGCCACCAATCAAGAGCAGCTCGTTGTCGAGAAAGGCCAGATCGAACGCGGCGTTGTGGATCACCAGCTCGGAGCCACGAATGAATTCGATGAGCTCGTCAGCGACATCGACAAACAGCGGTTTGTCCGCAAGAAATTCCAGACTGATGCCATGTACCGCTTGGGCGCCTTCGTCGATTGCGCGTTGCGGATTGAGGTAACGATGGAAGGTGCGCCCGGTCGGCCGGCGTTCGCTAAGCTCTACCGCGCCGATTTCAATCAGGCGGTGACCCTTGCTGACTTCGAGGCCGGTGGTTTCCGTATCCAGTACGATTTGGCGCATGGCTGATTATCTTGTGGCTGTGACGGTTGTGGATTCGCGTTTTATTTTCTCGGCTTCGAGCCGCGCGCGCTGATCGACCAGTTCGTTTTCGACATGGCCGGAATGGCCGCGCGTCCATTGCCAGGTGATTTTATGCGCGCCCAGCGCCGCATGCAGCCGCTGCCATAAATCCTGATTCTTGACCGGCTTCTTGTCGGTGGTGCGCCAACCGTTGGCGCGCCAGCGCGGCATCCATTCCTCGACACCACGCATCACGTATTGCGAGTCCGTGACCAGCTTCACCGCGCAGGCGCGTTTGAGCACTTCGAGCGCCGCAATCGCGGCCATCAATTCCATGCGATTATTGGTGGTATCGGGCTCGCCGCCGCCGACCCATTTCTCCTTTTCGCCATAACGCAGCAACGCCGCCCAGCCGCCCGGGCCGGGATTGCCCAGACAGGCGCCGTCGGTATAAATCTCGACTACCACATCGTCAGAAACACTCATGGTCGTGCGCGCCTTGCGCCCGGCACAAGGTGTGGTGCCTGTGCGCGTTCGCGTGATGCTTTGCGCAGGCGCAAAGGCGTCAGCGCGCTGCGCCGTTTGCGCGCGAGCAGCAGATACGCACCACGCAGACCGGACAGCCAGCGCAACGAGCGCGCGGAATCGTCAGGCGCTTGCGCCACAGCCGACGCTCGCGGCAAAAACGCGCCGAGGTAACGGCGCTGCATGACATCGATATCGTGTTGTGCCAATTGTGTTTCCCAAAGGTGGGGAGATTGCAGTCGCAATGCGGACCCGGGTAAACGCCGTTGTTGCAGCGCCAGCCATGGTCGCCATGCGCTGTAAGGATTAAAACCGAGAATCAAGGCAACGCCTTCGGGCGCCAGCACGCGCGCAAGCTCGGCAGAAAAAAGTGCAGGCTCAGCAATATTTTCTGCTGCGTGCTGAATTACGATCAATTTGAAACTGTCGCTGGCGAACG
Organism: Pseudolysobacter antarcticus; assembly: GCF_004168365.1. Lineage (GTDB taxonomy): Bacteria > Pseudomonadota > Gammaproteobacteria > Xanthomonadales > Rhodanobacteraceae > Pseudolysobacter > Pseudolysobacter antarcticus. The sequence goes on along the minus strand of NZ_CP035704.1, from coordinate 1,845,579 downwards.
GCAGTTGCGAGGGCGCGCAATTCAATGCACCAGCGAGGCGATACGGCGTGTCGATATGCAAGGTGATCAGGTTTCCCAGCAGGTGCGCGGGTTCAGCCACCTCCGGCAGGTATTGCGGGCGAATGTACAAACCATGCCGACCGTAAATACCTGCAAGCAGGGGATCTAGCGCAGCCAGCTCTCGCGCCAGCAATAATTCTGTGGGCGCAGTGCGGTAAATATTGTCAGGTTGAGCCTGCATGGAGATGCGGAATATAACAATCTGGGCGATGCGAAAGCGCGCAAGCTTAACTCGGATGCGCGGGCAGCGGCAGCGGTGCATGATTCGCAAACACGATCCGCCCTGCGGATTCCTCGCCGAGATTTCGCCAACGATGTAAAAAACGGCTAACAATCGCCCACGACCACCGGCACGGGCGCAAATGTGGCGAACTGGTTATAGTCGCTTCCCCTTGGGCCGACGTGACGACGCTGCGAGCGATGCCGTGGATCAGCGAAAACGATGGATAAGCTGCGCCTTTTGCCGGTGCCGGCATTCAGCGACAACTATATCTGGCTGCTGGCGGATGCGGCGGGTCATACGCTGATTGTCGATCCCGGCGAAGCCGCACCAGTGCGCGCGGCCTTGCTGCGCGAGCGGCTGACTCCGAGCGCGATCCTGCTCACGCATCATCATCCCGACCACATCGGCGGCGTTGCCGAATTGCTGCAGGAATTTCCGGTGCCGGTATACGCGCCGGACGATGAACGCATCTTGCAGGTGACAACCACGGTGCGCGATGGCGAGCACATAAGCATCAACGCACCGCAGATCGATTTCGGAGTGATCGCCGTGCCGGGACACACTAGCAGCCATATCGCGTATTTCGGCGGTGGCCTGTTGTTCTGCGGCGATACGCTATTCAGTCTCGGCTGCGGACGAATGTTCGAAGGTACTGCCGCGCAGATGCTGCATTCGCTGCAACGTTTGCGCGCCCTGCCCGGCGCGACGCAGGTCTGTTGCGGTCACGAATACACTCTAGCGAATGCCGCATTCGCGTTGACCCTTGAGCCGGACAATACCGTGCTGCGTGAACACGCCACGACGGTGCGCGCTTTGCGCGAGCGCGGTCTGCCGAGCCTGCCGTCGACACTGTCGCTCGAATGCGCCGCGAATCCTTTCCTGCGCACCGACACGCCGGTATTGTCGGCGCGGATCAAGGCCGAGCTTGCCGATCCCGACGCCGACGAAGTGGCACGTTTCGCCTGGCTGCGTCGCACCAAGGATCAGTTCAAGGCGCCGGTCGCATGAAGCCGCCGCACCCCACGTCGGATCCGCCACGCGGCGACTGGCGCTGGACCCTGGGCGGTTGCATCACGCTGTCGCTCGGCACCTGCTTGCTGCTGGCTTCCTGCGCCATCGACAACGCCAAACAGGCGCCACGCGGAGCGCCAACAGCGACGTCGCTGCCGCCGGAACCACCGGTCACGATCGCGAAACCAACTCCGCCCGCGACGACCCCGCGCAAGCCAATCAGCCTGGAAGAACCCGGCCCGGAAAACATCTGGACGCGGCTCAACCAGCGCTTTGCGATGCCGGGTTGCGACTACCACAGCGAAGTGCTGCGCTGGGCGCATATCTACACCCAGAGTCCGCAGGGGTTTCAGAACAGCCTGACCCAGGCGATGCCGTTTTTGTTGATCGTGCTCGATCAGCTCGAGCGCCGCGATCTGCCCGGCGAATTCGCGATGCTGCCTTACATCGAGAGCACCTACACGCCGCTGGTCAGTCGCGGTGACCGTCCCGGCGGCATGTGGCAGATCGTGCCCGATACCGCGCGCAGTTATGGCGTGCGCATCAACGCTGATTACGACGGACGGCTCGACATGTATGCGTCGACCACCGCCGCGCTCGACATGATCAAGCAATACCAGCAGGAATTCGGCGACTGGCGCCTCGCCAACATGGCGTTCAATGCTGGCGAATTTCGCGTCAAACAATTGGTCAAGGGCCGTGGCATCGATCTGTCGTCGAACGATCTGCGCAAGATCAGTTTCGATGCCGAAACCCACGAACACCTGACCAAACTGCTGGCCTTGTCGTGCGTGATTTCCAACCCCGAGCGTTTCCATGTGACCTTGCCGCAGCCGCAGGAAACCGATTATCTGCATGTAGTCGATCTGGATGCGCCGGTGGACCTGCGTCTTGCGGCGCGCCTTGCGCACCTTAGTGATGCCGAACTGCGCCGCCTCAATCCGGGTTATCTGCTGCCGCGCATGCCGGATGCCGGACCGTATCGTTTGCTGCTGCCGAAAACCCGCGTCGCCTCGTTCGAACAGACCTTGGCTCAATTGCCGAAATCGCAATGGCGCGACTGGCATCCGGTGCGCCTGCAACAAACCGAAGCGCTGGCGTTGCTCGCGGATTTCCACGGTATCAGCGAAACCGCACTCGCCACGATCAATGCCTTGACGATGGGCGACAGCGCGCTGACCGGCAGCGAGTTGTTGGTGCCTGGGCGCGACAGCGACAACAGCGCACACGAAACTCCAATCATGCCGCCGCCGCGCGTGATCGCTGCCAGCAACAGCAGCGGCAAACTGCATGTCGTGACATCCGGCGATACGCTCTGGCACATCGCCACGCAGTACGGCATCCAGGTGCGCGACCTGCTGCGGTGGAACAATCTGAGCGTGGGTTCGACCTTGCAACTCGGCCAGAAATTGCACGTGGTCAATCCGGATAAAGCCTGATCTGTTCGGGTTGCCACCTGACCCGGAATCTAGTGCATTCTCACGATTGCAATCTTCATCTCGACATCCGTATTCGCAGCAACCTGCCATCGCGGTCGCGCACGCGTTAAACTACGTGCTTTAGCCGCACGGCTTTGTATCCAACGGAGGATTTATGGGATTTCTGCACGGCAAGCGCGCGTTGATTACCGGCATCGCCAGCACGCGTTCGATTGCCTGGGGCATTGCCAACGCCATGCATCGCGAAGGCGCGCAACTCGCATTCACTTACGCCACCGAGCGTTTCAAGGATCGCGTCGATGAAGCTGCCGCCGAATTCGGTTCGTCGATTTCGTTGCCATGCGATGTCTCCAAGGATAGCGAAATCACCGGCCTGTTCGACGCACTCGGCAAACACTGGGACGGCTTCGACATCCTCGTGCATTCGATCGGTTATGCCGAACGCGAATCGATCCAGGGCGAATTTCTCGACAACCTCACTCGTGAAAACTTTGCGGTCGCGCACGACATTTCCAGCTACAGCCTTGCCGCATTGGCCAAGGCCGCGCGACCGATGATGCAGGGCCGCGCCGGCTCGATTTTGACGCTGACGTATCTCGGCGCCGAACGCGCGCTGGCCAACTACAACGTGATGGGCCTGGCGAAAGCGAGCCTCGAAGCCAACGTGCGTTATCTCGCCTACAACCTCGGTCCGGACGGCATTCGCGTCAACGCGATTTCTGCCGGCCCGATCAAAACGCTGGCCGCCGCCGGCATCGCGAACTTTCGCAAGATGCTTGATCACGTCGAGACCAACGCGCCATTGCGCCGCAGCGTCACGATTGATGAAGTCGGCAATGCCGCAGCGTTCTTGTGCTCGGATCTCGCCTCGGGAATCACCGGCGAAATCACCTATGTCGACGCCGGCTACAACGTGCTTGGCATGACCGGAATTTCGTAACGATTCGGCCGTTGCCACGTACAAACGAAAGCCCGCAAACGCGGGCTTTTTGTTGATGCTGTAGATCGACAACAAGCAGATCACTGCAAAAGAACTGGCACTCGCTAATGGTTTTCGCGTGTCGCCTCGAACCATCCGGCGCGATCGAATACCATCAGGCCGCGACGTTTTTTCTGGCGTTTGGCGAATACCACGTCGATCTTCGCGCCGAGTTCCGGCTGCAGCACCAACAGCGTTGCTTGCGTATTGACGGAGATTTGCAGCTGCCCGATCACGCGATCGGTATGCTCATCATGCAGCGTCCGCGTACCAGCGGACAACGGCAAATCCAGACGCGCATGCAGACTCGCTCCTTCGGCGGTCAGCAATGCGAGCAACAACTCTTCGCCACGGCGAACTCTTCCTCGCAGATGCACGAGCAATTCTCCAGCACGCCATTCGGCATGATCGTGCGCCGCCGAACCTGCATCGTTGATCGTGGCGGTGATAAAATATTCGTGCGGTTTCGCGAAACCAAGAAAGCGTTTTCCGCTAAGTCGCACTTGTGTTTCATGCGCCGCAATCGCTTCGCGCTTGCGTTGAATCTGCGGCGACGTGAGCGTGAGTACACGTGTGCTCGGCAATTCAGTCAGGTCGGTATGGACGAGATAACTCAGCACCTCGATCGCCGTTGTCGGATCGGCGTGTTGCATCGCGATGCGTGCGAGCACATGCGTCGCGCTGTGATCGGGATGGCGATCCTGCAGTCCCGGAACCACCAGACGGGTCGAGCGAAATTCGCGTAACTCACCGACCAGCGTCTGCATCAATTCGCTGTCAGCACGCATCAACAATTCGGTCAGACCGGTATCCGGAAACCCAAGGAAACGCACGTGATCATCGGCCACGCCAAGAATGCGCAACGCCTGTTGTGCTTCTGCGCGTCTGCGTGCGCCCCAACGCATGCGTTCGGCAGCGCCGATGACCCAACGTTTTTCGATCCAGCGCTGCGGCCACGGATTATTGTCGCCATCGGTGAACAACAACACGCGCACTGCAGCACCGGCGGCGAGCGATGCCTGGATCAAACCGCCCGAGGATAACGATTCGTCATCAGGGTGCGGCGCGAGGATCAGCACACGATCCTGCGCGGTGATCGATAAGAGCTTACTCACCGCGTTGCAATCGCTACGATGGGAGTTTGCGGATGACGAATCTGACCGTCGCCATGCACGACAAAACGCTCGATCGTCAGCGACTCCGCGCCCATCGGCCCGTACGCATGCAGGCGCGTGGTCGAGATACCGATTTCGGCCCCGAGGCCAAGTTCGCCGCCATCGCTGAAACGCGACGAGGCGTTCACCATCACCACGGCGGAATGCAGTCCGGCGATAAACGTCTGCGCCGCACTCGCATCAAGGGTCGCGATGACTTCGGTATGATCCGAACCGAAGCGGCGAATATGCACGATTGCCTGACCGAGATCGTCGACGAGTCGAACCGCGATTTTCAGATCGAGAAATTCTGCGGCGTAATCTTCGTCGCTGACCGGCAACGCATTCGGCATCAAGGGACGACTTTTTTCGCAGGCGCGCAGTTCAACGCCGCGCTCGCTCAGTGCGGCCGCCGCGCGCGGCAAAAACTCTTGAGCCACATCGGCGTGCACAAGCAAGGTTTCAAGCGCATTGCATACGCCGGGCCGCGTGGTCTTGCCGTCGATCAACAACCGCAGCGCGAGATCGAGATCGGCCTGCGCATCCACGTACAAATGGCACACACCCTTGTAATGCTTGATCACCGGCACACGCGCATGCTCGGCCACAAAACGAATCAGCCCTTCGCCGCCGCGCGGAATCACCAAGTCGACGATATCGACCAGCTGCACCAGTTCCAGAATATTTTCGCGGCCGGCATCGTCGAGCAAAGTCAGCGCCGCGGCATCGATACCGAACTCGGTCATAGCCAATTGCAAGGCGTTCGCAATCGCGCGATTCGAATGTCGCGCTTCCGAACCACCACGCAGAATCACACCGTTGCCAGCCTTGAGGCACAACGCGGCGGCGTCGGCCGTGACGTTCGGCCGCGCCTCGTAAATCATCGCGATCACACCGAGCGGCACGCGCACTTTTTCGATGCGCAAACCGTTTGGCCGGATGCTGGTCTGGGTGATCTGGCCGACTGGATCGGGCAGATCGGCGATCGCATGCACGGCCGCAACGATCGCCGCCATGCGGGTTTCGTCGAGTCGCAATCGATCTAGCATCGCGCCGCTGGTGCCGTTGGCTTGCGCCGCACGCAGATCCTCGGCATTCGCTCTCAATACCTGCGCGCTGGCATCTCGCAGCGCATCGGCCATGCGATGCAGCAACGCAGTTTTTTGTACGGCATCCAGTTTCGCCACAGCCGGAGCCGCGGCGCGGCAAGCCAGTGCGCGTGATCGTACGGTTGAACTCATATGTTTATTTTAGCATTGACGCTGATGGCGCGGGATCGCAGGCCACCAGATCGTCGCGATGCACCACACTATCGCCATAGCTGTAGCCGAGCAGCGTTTCGATTTCGCGCGTGTGTTTGCCGGCGATGCGACGGATTTCACTCGCCGCATATTGGCTGATGCCACGCGCGATCACTTGCTGAGTATGTTCGTCGCGCAAGTAAATCTCCACCATATCGCCGCGCTTGAATTCACCTTCGGCGGCGACAATGCCACCCGGCAACAACGACGCGCCGCCCGCTGCGAGCGCGCGCGCCGCACCTGCATCGACAACAATGCCGCCGACTTCCGCCGGCGCATGCCGCAGCCAGTATTTGCGTGCCTGCAAATGCGTGCCGCTAGCGCGAATACGCGTGCCCCGCAAGCGATCCTGCGCGAGTAGTCGCAGGCATTGCGCGTCGGTGCCGTTGAACAATACCGTGTCGATTCCAGCAGCGGCGGCCTTGGCGGCGGCTTCGAGCTTGGTGCGCATGCCGCCGGTACCGCTGATGCTGCCGGCACCACCAGCCATCGCCAGAATTTGTGGCGTGATCGCAGCGACATCAGCGATTGGCTGCGCATTAGGATCGGTGCGCGGATTGGCCGAATACAAACCGTCGATATCGGTGGCGATCAGCAAAACATCCGCATCCACCAACGCAGCGACGATCGCGGCAAGATTGTCATTGTCGCCGAGCTTGAGTTCCTCGACCGCAACGCTGTCGTTTTCATTCACCACCGGCAATACATCGAGACGCAACAATTCGCGCAAGGTGGCCCGCGCATTCAGGTAACGACGACGATTGCGCAGATCATCGTGAGTCAGCAATATCTGCGCGGTCGGCCGGTCAAAAAAACGCTGCCACAACGCGATCATTTTGGTCTGGCCGACAGCCGCCAGTGCCTGGCGCGCAGCGAGCGTGGTGGCCTCGGCGCCACGCTCGCGCAGGATCGCGCGACCGCCCGCCACTGCCCCGGAAGAAACCAGCACGACCTGTTTGCCATCGGCGTGACACGCAGCAATAAACTGCGCGATACCCAGCGCATAACGCGTGCTCAAACCGCCATCGCTCGCGGCCAGCAAACTGCTACCGACTTTCAGCACGCAGCGACGCCACGGCGGCAAGGCCTGCTCAGACATCGGCGTAGGCACGATGTTCATGACGCCACGACGGCCAGCGATTTTTTCGCCTGCGCAAGACGCTGCGCGAGTTCATCCAGCAGCAAATCGCCCGCCGCACCCGGCGATATCCGCGCGGCGAGACTCTGTTCCGGCGTGCGCCCTGCCCCGCTTTGATCCGCGGCATTCGCGGCATGTTTGTAGGCATCGCGAAACGGCACGCCGGCTTGCGCGAGCTCGACCGCGAGATCGGTCGCATACATCGATGGCTCGATCGCTGCACGCATGCGCGCCGCATTCCACTGCAAGCGCGCGAGCAGATCAGGCGTCAGTGCGAGCGCAGCCAGACCGCGACTGAAACCATGAAACACCGCGCCCTTGCTGATCTGCAGATCGCGCTGATAACCCGACGGCAACGACAGCAATTGTTCGATCTCGCAACGTGCCGCCGCGACCGACGCGTAAGTTGCACGCATCAATTCGATCACATCGGGATTGCGCTTGTTCGGCATGATCGAACTGCCCGTGGTGTATTGCGCGGGCAGCTCGACGAAGCCGAATTCGGCGGTAGTGAACAAGCTCAGATCCCATGCGAGCCGACGCAGGTCGAGCAGCGCCGATGCGAGTGCTTCGAGCGCTGCCATCTCGAATTTTCCACGCGAAAGCTGCGCATAAATCGGGCTGATTTGCAGGCGCGAAAAACCCAGCGCCGTTGTCGTGTGTCCACGATCCAGCGGCAGGTTCACACCATAACCCGCAGCGGTACCGAGCGGATTGGCATCGATCCAGTCGCGCGTCTGTCGCGCGCGTTCGGCGTTGTCGATGAACGCTTCGGCGAACCCGGCAAACCACATCGCGGTAGATGAGACCACAGCGCGCTGCAGATGCGTATAACCCGGCAGTGGTAGCGATTCGCTGGTCGCGCGGCGCAGACAAATATCAGCGATCGCCAGGCAATACGCGTGCAAATTTTCAAGCTGCGATTTCAAATACAAACGACTCGCGACCAGCACCTGATCGTTGCGACTGCGCCCGGTATGCACCTTGCGACCAGTATCGCCAAGTCGCTCGATCAGACGTGATTCGATCGCCGAATGCCCGTCTTCATAACGATCGTCGAGCACGAATTTTCCGCTGCGGAAATCCTCGCCAAGTAGTGCGAGTTCGCGTTGCAATCCGGCGCTTTCCTCGGCATTGAGAATCGCGATGCGCTCGAGTCCTTGAACATGCGCCGTGCTGGCCTGGATATCGAACAGGAACAGCTCGCGATCAAGCAGCACATCATCGCCCGCGAGAAATTTCATGATGCGCGCATCGATCGCGACGCCATCCTTTTGCCACAACAAATCACTCATGAACGTTTCCCGATTCGATGACGATGCCGCTCAGCTCATCCAGCCCCAGCGCAAGATTGATGTTCTGCAGTGCCTGCGTCGCTGCGCCTTTGAGCAGGTTATCCAGCGTGGCAACCACGACCAGTCGCTGACCGTTTTGGTCGAGCACAAATCCGCCGATATTCGTGTGATGTTTGCTGGCATTTTGACTGACCCATGGCACATCGTCCTGCACATTTATCAGCGCCTGATCGGCATACTTCTCGCGATAACGCGCAAGGATTTCATCACGCGTGAACCGACGTGCCAGATGCAGATTTACGGTCATGTTGATGCCGCGAAAAAACTCGGCGACATGCGGCATGAACTCAACAGCTAGACCAAGATGTCGCGTTACTTCACGCTCATGCACATGCCCGATCAGCGCGTACGGCATGAGATTATCCTGCAGTTTTTGCGGATCGTTCTTGTCCGATGGCGTGGTGCCCGCGCCGCTATAACCGGAGACAGCAAAACACTGCGGTGCGTCGGCTAGCACATCACTCATCGGCGCAATCGCGAGTTGCATCGCCGTGGCGTAACAGCCCGGATTGCTGATGCGACGTTGACCGGAATAATTCTCGCGATACAGTTCGGGCAAGCCGTAGAACCACGCCGCATCGAAACGATAATCCGCACTGAGATCGATGATCAGTGTTTGCGGCGCGCAGCGTACCAGCGCGGCGACATAGTCGTGCGCCTTGCCGTTCGGCAGCGCGAGAATCACCACGTCCGCACCGCGTTCGGCGACTGCTTCCGCGTCGAGAGTTTCGTAGACCAGCGCTCCGGAAAATGCGGACACGCTGGCGGCAACCGGCTGGCCGACGAGCTCGCGCGAACTCACGAACACCAATTCCAAAACGGGATGCGCGGCGATCAATCGAATCAGCTCGATACCGACATAGCCCCGTGCGCCGACGATGCCGACCGTGATTTTTTGCGTCATGCTCATCCCTTCAATGTCGCCGGCCGCGTTCGACAATGTTCGACGCACCAAGCGATCTCGGTGAAGTCGGTCAAGCCGTACCAGAACACATTCCACTTCTCGCCCTTGATGCAGCCGTCGGCTTCTTCGAAATAAAACTCGTTGACTGGATTGTCGGCGCGCGCACGCCAGAAAAGCCGCGGATTTTCGTCGCGCATCACTTGCCACGCGGCACGGCCAAGACCTTCACCTTGCGCATCGTCGGCAACCGCGAACTTGTCCAGATGAGCGATGCCATTTTCCACTGTCAGCAATAATGCCGCACGATATTTTTCGCTGACATAGGCGCGATGCAGCTCAGTGCGCTTGAAATAATCCGGCAGCAGCTTACGCCGAAAACCGGACTCGATCAGATGCTTGAGTTTGTCCAGATCGAGCTGTTTCCAGCGCGTCACACGACGGATTTTTTCACCACGGCGCAGCAACGTGCCGGAGCCGCGATGCGTGAATAATTCCTTGGCAAGTTCTTCGGGTTTGGTGATCGACACCGAAGACGATAACGGCAATTTATCCAGCAGATCGTGGATCTGTTCGATCTTCAAACGCATGCCCGAATGCAGCCACGGTTGCTGCATGAGCGCCTCGTATTCGGTGCTGAGGTTGATCGAATCGATCACGTTTTGTTCGCCATCGAGCAGGCCACCGGTGCCGCTAAGAAAAATGATCTTGTACGGCTTGAGCTTAACCACGAGTTCGTTCGCGGCGAAGTCGGCGTTGATGTTGAGTATCTGCCCGCCGGGCGTTTCGCCGAGACTGGCGATCACCGGAATTGAGCTCGCCTTGAGGCTGGCTTCGATCGGCGCGAGATTGACGCGCGTGACTTTGCCAACCAGGCCGAATTTGCGTCGATTCAGAAAGTCCGCCTCGAACACGCCACTGATCACCGAGGTCGCGCGCGAACCGGTCTGCTGCAAGGCCTCCACCAGTTTCAGGTTTTCCTGCTGAAACACCCGCCGCACCACGGCCAATGCTTCGGGTGAAGTCACACGCAAACCATCGACGATCGGCGTCTTGATGCCGGCGTCGGCGAGCTCTTCGTTGAGCTGCGGGCCGGCGCCGTGGATTACGATCGGAGTGAGCCCGACCTGCTGCAAAAACGCCAGCGATGACGTGAGGTTTTCCAGATCGTCCTTGAGCACCGCGCCGCCGACCTTGACCACCGCAAAACGCGAGGCATCGAGCTGCGAAAAACGTTTGAGATATTGCTGGATTTCCTTCGCGCTGGCCATGCTGCTGAGCAGCCGCACGATGGTCGAGCGCGTGTTTTTATGCGCGTCCATGATCGATGATCCTTTGGTAACTTTCGGTGACTTGTTGCAGCTGATCGAGTGCGACCCATTCATCCGCGGTGTGTGCCTGCGCGATGTTGCCCGGACCGTACACGAGTGCGGTCAAACCAGCGGCGGAAAACAGCGAAGCCTCGGTCCAGAAATCCACGGCGTTGCCGATCGGCAATTCAAGTTCATCGGCCAGGTCGCGCGCTTCGAGCCGACGCGCTTCGGCGTGGGCGATATCACCGGCCGGCAGCGTTGGCCCACGAAACAGCGCATCGAACTGGATGAGGCCGGACGCATCGGCAAAGTCGCGAAATACCGCCAACAGTTCATCAATACCTTGTGACGGTAGCGGGCGAAACCCGAAACGCAACTCCGCCGACGGCGCGATCATATTGGCCTTGATGCCACCTTCGATGCGACCGATGTTGAAGCGCAGGCCGGACAATCCGCCGAAGCGTGCGTGCTGCTGCGCCTCGACAAAATCCAGCGCGCGCTGGCCCCAGCGGATTGCCTGATGCAAGGCGCTATCGTGCAAAGCGCGTTCGCCGGAAGCGTGTCCGGTATTGCCCTGGAATCGCATCAGCACCGAGCAGATGCCGCGATGCGCGAGCACCGCGTGCGCCTCGGTCGGCTCGGCCACAACGACACGCTTGAAACCATGATCGCTCGCGAGAAACGCCGCGATGCAACGTGCATCATTCGCTTCTTCGTCGCTGGAAAACAGCAGCGCGACATCGCCTTTCGTGCGCGCGATCGCTGCAAGCATGCACGCCGCTGCACCTTTGATGTCGCAAGCGCCCAAGCCGATGGCGCGATGCTCAGTCACGTGCAGATCGTGCGGATCATGCGTCCACGCTGGCGAGCGCGGCACCGTGTCGAGATGAAAATTGAACAGCAGATCGGGTGTGCCGCGCACCGCCAGCATGCTCACCGCACCCGCGCCGTGATCGATCACTTCGATACGAAAATCCGGCAGTACCGAACGCAGATAATCGAAGATGCCGTCCGTGCCGATCGCGCGCGGCGGATTCTGCGTGTCGCAGGCAACCAGCGCACGCAGATGTACCAGCGCGGCGGCGAGTGAATCATTCATGCGTGAGACCCCGATTCACTTCAGCCCACAGCGTCGAGCTTTGGCCGTATAAACGGATAAATCCTTCAGCCTCGGCGACACCCCAATCGGCCGCCTGCGCATAGGTTGCCTTGGCGGTTTGCAGCAGATGCGGCGACTGCAGCGCAATCGCGTCGACCTGCACACCGCGTGTTTCCAGCGTCACGGTGCCGTTGACCATACGCTGGCTTGATGCGAGATACGCTTCGAGATCATGCTTGAGCGGATCGTAGAAAAACCCTTCGTAAACCAGTTCGGTCCACTTGCGCCCGACCTCGGGCTTGAAGCGATTCTGCGACTTGGTCAACACGGCTTCTTCGAGCGCACGATGCGCGACATGCAGCGCGGTCAACGCTGGCGCCTCGAACAAAATTCGACCTTTCAGGCCGATCGTGGTATCGCCGGTATACAAACCGCGACCGACGCCGTAACGCGCGAATTCGCGATTCAACGTCGTCAGAATTTCCGCGCCCGCAGTCGCCGTGCCGTTCAATGCGACGGCAATGCCGTGCTTGAATTCGATCTCGACCTGCAACGCTTCTTTTGGCCAATCCGCCGGTTTCGCGCACCAGCCTTCGACACCGCTGCCGGGTGCTTCCCAGCGATCAATTTCGCCGCCTGACATGGTCACACCGAGTACGTTTTCATTGATCGTGTAAGCCTTGACCTTGGCCCGCACTTCGTAGCCGCGTTCTTCGAGATAGGCTTGTTCCCAAGCACGAACTTCTTTCACGTCACGCTGGATTTCGCGGATCGGCGCGACGATTTCGTAGTCGCCAAGCGCTTTCACCGTGAGATCAAAGCGCACCTGATCGTTGCCCATGCCGGTGCAGCCGTGCGCGAAATATTTCGTGCCGAGTTCGTCGCAGAGTTTGAGTGATTCCTTGACGATCAGATAACGATCCGACACCAGCAACGGATACTGGCCCTGATAGAACTCACCGGCCCAGATCAGCGGGCGCACGAACTCGTCCCAGATGGCTTGGCCGGCATCGACGGTGCGATGTGAGGCAACGCCCAACTCATGCGCACGCGCTTCGATGTAGGCGCGTTCTTCCGCCGATACCCCGCCGGTGTCGGCGAACATCGTGTGGACGCGGTAGCCGCGTTCGATCAGCCACGGCACGCAGAAGCTGGTGTCGAGGCCACCGGAAAAGGCGAGGACGATATCTTTGGCAGAGGACATACGTGATTCCTGTTTTCAGATCGGCAATAAGGAAAAAATAATGGGAATGAATAACGAGATGGGGATCTGCGCGCGCCGCGTCTATTGCGCTAGCGAACCATCAACCGCGCCATCACCGCCTTCTGCACATGCAGTCGATTTTCGGCCTCGTCGATCGCGATGCAACGCGGTGAATCCATCACCGCATCGGTGGCCTTGATGTTGCGGCGTAGCGGCAGGCAATGGCTGAAAACGGCGTTGTCGGTGAGCGCCATCTTGGCCTCATCGACCATGAAATGCCGGTGTGCTTCGCGGATCGGTTTTTCCTGCTCCCATCGCCCGAAATACGGCAACGCACCCCAGCTTTTGGCGTAGATCACATGCGCGTCGCGATAGGCCGATTCGACATCGTGGCTGATCGTCAACGAGCCACCGTTTTCGACGGCGTTCTGTTTGGCGAAGTCCATGTAGCGCGGATCGAGTGCGTATTCCGGCGTCGGGCACAGCAACGTCACATCCATGCCGAAACGCGTCGCGATCATCAGCGCCGAATTCGCGACGGCAGTATTCAGCGGCTTCGGATGGTAGGTCCAGGTCAGTACGTATTTGCGATTTTTCAACTCGCCGAGATGCTCTTGCAGCGCGAGGATATGCGCGAGTTCCTGGCACGGATGAGTGATCGTTTCGAGATTGATGATCGGCACGGTCGCGTATTTCGCAAAACTCTTGAGCACACGATCTTCGCGATCCACCGCCCACTGCTGGAACTTCGGAAATGCGCGCACGCCGATCATGTCGACATAGCGCGACAACACGCGCGCGACTTCGGCGATGTGCTCCTCGGCCTCGCCATCCATCACCGTGCCGACATCGAACTCGATGCCCCATGCATCCTTGCCCGGCTGCAGCACCACGGCGTGACCACCGAGCTGCTGCGCACCGAGTTCAAAACTGGTGCGTGTGCGCATCGACGGATTGAAGAACAGCAACGCAATGCTGCGGCCTTCGAGTTCGCGGCCGAACTTGTTGCGCTTGAACTCGGCGGCCTGCGACAGCAGCGTATCGAGCTCGCTGCGAGTCCAGTCCTGGGTATTGAGAAAGTGGTGAATGGTCATGGCAATAGTTTCCGCAGGCAAGATTTCCAAAGGCTGAAACGCAAAAAACCCAGCGCAAAGGCTGGGTTTTTATCGAGACAAAATGATGACGTCCGAGTTACCCAGCGATCAGCAGAGTAGCGGTCGGCGGGCACGCGACGTCATTCCGGCAGCCATGTAGGCGCTCGTCAGACAATCGCTGGTGGTCGGAATCAGGTTCATTGCGTAATCATGACCGGAGTTATTGCGCGATGCAACATCGGCGCTTGTGAAAGTTGCGAACTAGCGATTTTGACGGCGACTATTCCGCCGGCAAAACGCTGACACGAACGCGCATGCGATCACCCGGATCGTAACTCACACGCGACATGTAGACTTCGCCGCGATAGCGATATTCCACATCGTAGGCAACGATCCGTTGATCGGGAATACTGTCGTCGGGAACCTCAATGCAGTGCGTTTCGGTTGCGGTGTATGAGCCATCGCCGCCGCGCGATACGCCATTGCCAACCGCGCCACCGACCACCGCGCCGGCCACGGTCGCGGCCCTGCGGCCATCGCCCTTGCCGATGGTATGCCCGAGTACGCCGCCGACGATCGCACCAATAACCGTGCCGCCACCGCTGTTTGAGCGGCGTTCGGAACGCTGCACCGGCACTTCATCGCACTCCTCGTGCGTACCTTGACCACGCGCGGATTCGTGCACCGGATCGACGCGCAATACATCGGCCCAACCGAAATGCACCGCATCTTCGGCAGCAGCCGGCGCGCCATCGTTGGCTTGTTCTTGCGCCGATCCGACGCCTGCCAAAAGCAGCAGCGCCAGCATCAGAATCGCATGGGACAACAACATTCTCACTGTATTCTCCGCAGTTCGGACGAGCGGTTATGTATCGAGAGGATGCTTCCGTGATCCGAACCTGATCGTTAATGCGGCGATGACGGAGCTCATCAAATACGGCTGAGTCCAACCTCCTGCCATCGCGCCGAACGCAATTTAAACATTTCCCGGCTGAACCGTGGCTTAGGTGAATCCGTCGTCGGAAAAGCCCGGGAATGGCGCGGCATTGAGCGATTCAGGGAATGCCAGCCTGCGTGCTTTCGGGCCGGCCTGCTAGAATATTGCCTGACCAACGGCAACCCACCATGAAGCTGAAACTGCATAACTCGCTGACGCGTCGTATCGAAGAATTTACCCCGCAAAACCCCGAACGAGTGACGATGTATCTGTGTGGGCCTACGGTCTACAACTATGTGCATATCGGCAATGCGCGCCCGGCGGTGGTGTTCGACCTGCTCGCGCGACTGCTGCGGCGCCAGTATCCGCAGGTGGTGTATGCACGCAACATCACCGACGTCGACGACAAGATCAATATCGCCGCGACTGAACAAGGCGTGCCGATCGGCACGATCACGGCAAAATTCGCGCAGGCCTATCGTGAAGATATGGCCGCGCTCGGCGTGGCGCCGCCAGATATCGAACCGCATGCGACCGAACATATCCCGCAGATGATTGCGATGTGCGAGCGCCTGATTGCCGATGGTCATGCGTATGCCGCCGAAAATCATGTGCTGTTTTCGGTCGATTCCTATCCGGCCTACGGCCAGCTATCGGGCCGCTCGACCGAAGACATGATCGCCGGTGCGCGAGTCGAAGTGGCGCCGTATAAAAAATCGCCGGGCGATTTTGTGTTGTGGAAACCCTCGACGCTGGATCTGCCCGGATGGGATAGCCCGTGGGGTCGCGGTCGGCCAGGTTGGCATATCGAATGCTCGGCGATGTGCGAGGCGCATCTCGGTGACACCATCGACATCCATGCCGGCGGCATCGACCTACAGTTTCCGCATCACGAAAATGAAATCGCGCAAAGCACCTGCGCGCATGGTGGAAAAATATTCGCGAAGTATTGGCTGCACAACGGCATGCTCAACATGGACGGGCGCAAGATGTCGAAGTCGCTCGGCAACGTGCTGCAGTTGCACGAGCTGCTGAAGCTGCATCCGCCGGAACTGCTGCGTTTTCTGCTGCTCAGGGCGCAATACCGCCAACCCGCCGACTGGTCCGAAAGCGCACTGAAGCAAGCGCGTGCAACCTTAGATGGCTGGTATGGCGCGCTGCGCGATCTGCTTGATGTGCCTGTCGATCCGCGTGACGAAGTGGTGCCGACGGATTTTGAAGCCGCACTATGCGATGATTTGAATACGCCCGAGGCGTTCGCGATTTTGTCGCGCTTGGTAGATGACACACGCAAGGCGGCAACTCCCGAGCAACGGACCAGCGCGAAAGCAAAACTGCTCGGTGCCGCGCATTTGCTGGGATTGCTCACGCTGCATCTCGATCCGCAGGCGTGGTTCCAGCAAAATGCTGCGGGCGACGAGAGCGATGTAGCGCAGATCGAACAACTCGTTGCCGCACGTCAAAGCGCAAAACAAGCGAAGGACTTCGCCCTCGCCGATTCGCTGCGCGCACAGCTCCTCGCGCTGGGTGTCGTGGTCGAAGACAGTGCACAAGGACCGCGCTGGAAACGAGTGAGCATTGATGAGCTCGCTTGAAATGTCCACCGAACCCAGCGCCGAGATCGCGCAAGAAACGATCATCGAAGAGTTCGGATATTTCGGCGACTGGACCGAGCGTTATCAATATCTGATCGACCTCGGCCGCAAACTGCCGCCATTTCCCGAGGCGTTGAAAACCGAGCAGCACAAACTGCATGGCTGCCAGTCGCAGGTGTGGATTGTGCCGGGTGGCAATGCAGCGCGACTGGAGTTTCAAGCGATCAGCGATTCTTCGATAGTCTCGGGCTTGATCGCGCTCGTGCTGCGCGTTTATTCGGCGCGACCGGCGCAGGAAATCATCAGCACCGAACCGCGTTTTATCGATGCAATCGGTTTGTCATCGCATCTTTCGCTGACGCGCACGAATGGCCTCGCGGCGATGCTGAAAGCGATCAAGGATTACGCGCGCTTGGCGTTGGCGCAGTCTGCGGCGTAGGCGGCGCCGACAAACTTCAGTCTCAGGCGGCGACATCCGGCAACGGCGTGACCACACGTTCCAGCGTACCGGCGGAATGTCCCTGTTCACCGAGATATTCCAGCCAACGCGTGAGAAAACTGTTCATGCGCGTGCGATGCTGGAACACCGTTCGCGCCGATGGAAACGGCCCGAGCACTTGCCACAGGCGTTTACCGGGAACGCAATGAATGGCTTCGGCGACGTGCGCGTCCTGATACATACGCAGATACGCCGAAGGTGCAAACTCGCCGGTGTCGGCATCCAGCATGCAATACGTCAGGCGCAATTCGAGCATGTAGCGATGCCGTTCGAGCAATTCCAGACGCACGTCCAACCCATCATCGACGCTCGACATGTACAGGCCTACGCCGAGTTTTTCCGGCGCGAACAAACGCGTCAGGCGATGATAATTTTCCGCGTACAAACCCATCAGGAACGCGAAGCGTCCTGGCAGTAGCGCGCTGGAAATCGGGGAGTCAATCGCTCTGGTCATGGGCGGATTATACCACCCGAAAAAAAGCGGCTTTTCGCTGCCGTATCGTGACCAGCGAGCCGCGCGGAAAAGTCGCAACAGCATAGTCCGCAGCAGGCACGGTAGAATTGCACACCGTCTGCACCGCTGGCGATTCGCCTTGATACGAGGCCGATCCGGAATCCGAACATGTTGCGTTTGAACGAAATAAAACTGCCGCTCGATCATGCCGAAACTGCGTTTGTCGATGCGATCCTGCAGCGGCTTGGCATCAACTCGGATGAGCTGATCGGCTACACGATTGCGCGACGCAGCGCCGACGCGCGCCAACGTGGCGCGATCACGCTGATCTATTCGCTGGATGTCGAAATACGCAACGAAGCCGCGCTGCTGCAGCGTTTGCAAGGCATACCGCATATCGTCCCGACACCCGATACGAGCTATCGTTTTGTCGCTCATGCAGCTACCAGCGAATCACGACGCCCGGTCGTGGTGGGCACCGGACCGTGCGGAATTTTCGCCGCGCTAGTGCTGGCGCAGATGGGCTTTCGGCCGATCATTCTGGAGCGCGGCAAAGCCGTTCGCGAGCGCACCAAAGACACTTGGGGCCTGTGGCGCAACGGCAAACTCGATCCCGAATCGAACGTGCAATTCGGTGAAGGCGGCGCAGGCACATTTTCCGACGGCAAGCTCTACAGCCAGATCAAGGACCCGCAACACTACGGCCGCAAGGTGCTCAACGAATTTATCAAGGCCGGTGCGCCGCCGGAAATTCTCTACGTCAGCAAACCGCATATCGGTACGTTCAAACTCGTTACCATCGTCGAGCATATGCGCGCGACGATCGAAGCGCTCGGTGGCGAATTCCGCTTCGGCAACAAGGTCGACGATATCGAAATCGAACACGGCCGGGTGCGCGGATTGACTGTGAATAACGGTACGCAGATCGACGCACAACACGTAGTGTTGGCGATCGGCCACAGTGCGCGCGATACGTTTCAGATGTTGTTCGATCGTGGTGTTTATATCGAGGCCAAACCGTTCTCGATCGGATTTCGCATCGAACATCCACAATCGCTGATCGACCGCGCCCGTTACGGCGCGCACGCGGGCAATGCGATCCTCGGCGCCGCGGATTACAAACTCGTACATCACTGTCGCAACGGACGTGCGGTCTACAGCTTTTGCATGTGCCCGGGCGGCACCGTGGTGGCGGCGACCTCGGAACCAGGCCGCGTGGTCACCAACGGCATGAGCCAGTATTCGCGCAATGAACGCAACGCGAATAGCGGCATTGTGGTCGGCATCACGCCGGACGATTATCCGGGCGATGCACTCGCCGGCATAGCGTTCCAGCGCCACTGGGAAGAACGCGCGTTCGAGCTTGGCGGCCACAACTACAACGCCCCGGCGCAACTGGTCGGCGACTTCATCGCGACGCGCGCATCGACGCAGCTCGGCACGGTCGAACCGTCTTACAAACCCGGCGTTTCACTCGGCGCGCTCGATAGCAGCCTGCCCGCCTACGCAATCGACGCAATCCGCGAAGCCTTGCCCGCGTTCGAGCGTCAGATCAAGGGCTATTCGATGCACGACGCCATTCTCACCGGCGTCGAAACGCGCACCTCATCGCCGATCCGCATCAAGCGCAACGAGACTTATCAAAGCCTGAATACACAAGGCTTGTATCCCGCCGGCGAAGGCGCCGGTTACGCGGGCGGCATTCTTTCGGCGGCGGTGGATGGCATCAAGGTCGCCGAGGCGGTGGCGTTGGATATGTTGCGTGGAATGCAAGCGGCAACGGCAACGCAAGACGCTCCATAAACCGAGTTTACGGATTAGCTAGCGGAGCCAGTGTTTCGACGCGCCTCGCAACATCTTCTGCAACACGCAGCAAGGCGAGCAACAGCGGCTCATCGATATCGAGTTCGCCCTCGTACTCTGCAAGATTGCGTTTGCGATGTGCCTGATCCAGCACACGCCATTGCTCCGTCGGCAATTGCAAGGTGTGTATCAAACTCTGAAAAACCAGATAGCGGTTTTCCGAGCGGTAGCCATGCCAGCGCAATGCCGCCAGTGACAAAGCATGCGTGGCGTTGTAGGCCAGATCGAAACGGCTTTCCAGGCTCAGGCTGGCGTTCGCCGCGTCTTTCAAACGCACCCGACCGGAGTGCAGCAAGCCAGCGAGTTCCGACTGCGTTGCAGGCTCGATCTTGAGTTTGCCAATGCGGACCAGATTGTCCAGCTCAGCCGGTGACATCAGTTTCACTTCCGATCAAAAGTATGTGTTGCCCTGCCAGCATTTTCGTCAAAAAAGCATTCCCCTGTTTACGTCTTTTATTAAATTCAGCTCGTGTATACAAGGTGGGATGGATTACTCGGCTCAACAGTTTTTCAGCCGAGGCCAGCGCTGCGTAAACGTCTTCCAGCGCAAGCTCATCGGCGACGATCAACACATCGATATCACTACCGGCATGTGCGCTATTTTTTGCGACGGAACCATACACCAGCGCCATGACGATGTGATTCTGCAATGGCGTTAAAGCCGCACGCAAAGGGTCAACCAGCCCTACGGTTTTTTGTATGAGGCTGCGCAGTTCGGCAAAAACCGGGGAGTCTGGATTGGCTTGGTAGTGCTTCTGATTGCCCAGCCTGGTTACCGTAGCCAGCCCGCTATCGGCTAGACGCCGAAGCTCACGTTGTACCGCGCCCGAGCCAGCGCCAATCAACTCTATGAGTTCTGTCGCGAAGAAACTGCGCTGCGATTGACCGAACAGCAAGGCCAGCACACGTTGCTGCGTCGCCGAAAACAGCGCATCAGCCAGCCCCATGCCCGGTTGCGTGGGAGCAGGCGCGTGTGTGGACACAACCTTACGTTTGACGCTCCTATTCTTTATACCCATTTTGGGCATGGTAGTACCCATTTTGGGTATATTGCAACCATTATCCAGCAACAGCGGCGTCCGTTGCCGGGTTAATACATCTGCTTGTCGATGCCCAGACTCGACAAGATCTTGCTGCCGATTTCCTCGATCGAGGTATGCGTGGTATTCAGCCACGGAATATTCTCTCGGCGCAATAATCGGTCGGCCTGATCGAGTTCCCAGCGGCATTGCGCAAGCGTCGCGTATCGGCTGTTCGGCTTGCGCGCTTCGCGTACTTGCGCGAGTCGATTGGCATCGATACTCAAGCCGTACAGCCGCGCGCGATACGGCACGAGTCGTTTCGGCAGTTCGAGTTTTTCCAGATCCTCGTCGGTCAGCGGATAATTCGCCGCCTTCACGCCGAAATGCAGCGCCATGTACAAACAGGTCGGCGTCTTGCCGGAGCGCGATACACCGACCAGAATCACATCAGCATCGGCGTAGTTGAAATTGGCGCCATCGTCGTGCGTCAGTGCGTAGTTGGTGGCGTTGATGCGTGCCTCGTATTCGGCGAAATTGACGAGGCCGTGAGCCTTGCCGATGCTGAGTTTGCGTTTCACGCCAAGCTCGTTTTCGAGCGGCTCGATGAACGGCGCGAACACATCCATCATCAACGCACCGCTGCTGGCGAGAATCTCGCTGAGCGCCGGATCGATCACGGTATTCACCACGATCGGGCGCGCGCCGGTCTGCGCGTACAAAGTCTTGATGCGCAACACCGCCGCTTCCGCATGTTCGGCGCTGTCAACGAACGGAATGCGGTACGTGTCGAACTGCACGTCGTCGAATTGCGTGAGCACGCTGTGGCCGATCGTCTCGGCGGTGATACCGGTGCCGTCGGAGATATAAAAGATGGTTCGACGCATGACGATTCCGATAGCGTAAAATGCCGCAGTCTACGCGATCCGTGTAAATCTGCCGCAGATGGTCGGCGCATGCTTGTTTCATCGCGTCTAAACACCGAAAATTGCATTTTCTTGGGTTCGTTCGTGCGCGCGGACCGGACCACACACTTTTTTTCCCATGATTCGGAGATTTCCCTTGAGCGACTTGGTGCTTTGGCTGGACAAACTGCGGCTTGACGATCTTGCGCAGGTGGGCGGCAAGAATTCTTCGCTCGGCGAAATGATCGGCAATCTCGCGCAACTCGGCGTATCGGTGCCGGGTGGTTTTGCGACCACCGCGCAAGCGTTCAAGGACTTCATCGAATATGAAGGATTGGCCGATCGCATCCAGCAACGGCTGTCCACACTCAACGTCGATCACGTCAGCGAGCTGACGAAAGCCGGCACCGAAATTCGTCAATGGCTGATCGACAATCCGCTGCAACCGGCGCTCGATGCAGCTATTCGTGCTGCCTACAAAAAAATGTGCGCCGATGCGGGCGGCGAAGTCGCGGTCGCGGTGCGCTCGTCTGCCACTGCGGAAGATTTGCCGGACGCATCGTTCGCCGGTCAGCAGGAAACCTTCCTCAATGTGACTGGCGAAGACGACGTCATCCACAAAGTGAAAGAGGTGTTCGCGTCGCTGTACAACGATCGCGCCATCGCCTATAGAGTGCATCACGGTTACAAACACGAAGACGTGTTTTTGTCGGCCGGAATTCAGCTTATGGTGCGCTCGGATATCGGCGCATCGGGCGTGTTGTTTACGCTGGATACCGAGTCCGGATTCCGCGATGTCGTGTTCATCACGTCGAGTTATGGCCTCGGTGAAACCGTGGTGCAAGGCGCGGTCAATCCCGACGAATTTTACGTCTACAAACCGACCTTGAAAGCCGGAAAACCGGCGATCCTGCGCCGCCAAATCGGCTCGAAGCAAATCCGCATGGTGTATTCGGACAAAGCCGGCGAGCGCGTGCGCACTGAAGATGTGCCGACTAATCTGCGCCGCCAGTTTTCGATCAACGATGCCGATGTGCAGGAGCTCGCGAAGCAGGCACTGGTGATCGAGGACCATTACGGCCGCCCGATGGATATCGAGTGGGCCAAGGATGGCAACACCGGCAAACTTTATATCGTGCAAGCACGCCCGGAGACGGTGAAATCGCGCCTGCGCACGACCACGCTGGAGCGCTTCAATCTTCTCGAACGCGGCAAGGTATTGATCGAGGGCCGCTCGATCGGGCAGAAGATCGGCGCGGGTGTCGCACGCGTGATTCGTTCGATCAGCGAGATGGATCGCCTCAAGCCCGGCGACGTGCTGATCGCCGACATGACCGATCCCGATTGGGAGCCGATCATGAAACGCGCCTCGGCCATCGTCACCAATCGCGGTGGCCGCACGTGTCACGCCGCGATCATCGCGCGCGAGCTCGGCGTGCCGGCCGTGGTCGGCTGTGGCGATGCCACCGATGCGATCAAGGACGGTGATGAAGTCACCGTATCCTGTGCCGAAGGCGATACCGGATTCATCTACTCGGGCTTGCTCAAGTTCGAGCGTATCGAAGCCGATCTCGAACACATGCCGCCGGCGCCGCTCAAGATCATGATGAATGTCGGCAACCCCGAACGTGCGTTCGATTTCGCGCAATTGCCGCACGCCGGCATCGGCCTGGCGCGGCTTGAATTCGTGATCGCGCGGCAGATCGGCGTGCATCCGAAAGCGCTAATCGAATACGCCAAACAATCGCCCGAGCTGAAAAAACAGATCGACGATGCAATTGTCGGTTACGCCGATCCCGTGAGCTTTTATGTCGATCGCCTGGCCGAAGGTATCGCCACATTGACCGCCGCGTTCGCGCCGCATCCGGTGATCGTGCGCCTGTCGGATTTCAAATCGAACGAATACGCGAATCTGCTCGGTGGCAAACAATACGAACCGCACGAGGAAAATCCGATGATCGGTTTCCGCGGCGCCTCGCGTTATGTCGATCCGAGTTTCAAGGATTGTTTTGCGCTCGAATGTCGCGCGATGAAAAAAGTCCGCGACGAAATGGGGCTGACCAATGCGTGGGTCATGATTCCGTTCGTGCGCACCGTCGATGAGGCGAAAAAAGTCATCGAAGTGCTCGCTGAAAACGGTCTCGTGCGTGGCGAAAACGGACTGAAGCTCATCATGATGTGCGAGCTGCCGTCGAACGCACTGCTGGCCGATCAGTTCCTCGAAATTTTCGACGGTTTCTCAATCGGCTCGAACGATCTGACCCAGCTCACGCTCGGCCTCGATCGCGATTCCGCCGTGGTCGCGCATCTTTTCGACGAGCGCAACGACGCGGTCAAGATGCTGCTGAGCATGGCGATCAAGGCCGCGCGCGCCAAAGGCAAATACATCGGCATCTGCGGCCAGGGTCCGAGCGATCATCCCGACCTCGCCGACTGGCTGATGGATCAAGGGATCGAATCGGTGTCGTTGAATCCGGATACGGTGGTCGATACTTGGCTGCGATTGGCGCAGCGCAAGCATAAATCTAGCTAGGCCCGCAAGATGAAGTATTTCACATCTGAATGGTGGGGTAGCGGATGCGAAGGAGCGGATGGAGTCTTCGAAAAGTATCAACGCTACATCGACTCCGTAAAAGATCGTCTACCCAAAGCAGCGCTGGATTTCAACGCAAATCACACCTTGCATGACTCCGAGGTCAAACTGATCGTCAATGACTTTCAGAAAAGAGAAGCGAGACTAACGTTTCATGGCTGGGACACCGCGTTTGAAAAGAAAACTTGCTACCGCCTCACCTTCTCCAACGTCGTGCTATTTGAACAGTGCTATCCGCAGGCGGACTATTTCGATACAGAATTGGGAGACTTGGGTTATTGGGAATGGGAGGTAGTTCCCGAGGGTATCGAGCTTCGAATGCTGTTCGTATCGTCTGCAACGTTTAGGCTCGTCTTCAATGATTTTTCCTTCAAGCATGAAGCACTGCAGGCCTAACTCGCTCAAGCGGACTATTACGGTCGTAGTAGCAAATTGAATCTCATCGCGGTAGCAGCCGGCTATCTCAAGCGTTAGGCCGTCATAAAAGTATGGATCCGCTTCTTTGCCCGCACTGTGGTAAGCGATGCCTCGGGTTTTGGGCCAAGACATCCCTTGGCCCTGCCCAAAAAAAGTTTTGCCGCTCTTGCGGTCAACCAGTCAGCGCTTCATGGCTTTGGGCATTGCCCATGTTATTGCTAAGTTCGGTCGCTCCACTCGGTGGAATGTTTTTTGTCATCGCATGCAGCGACATCATTCCATTTGGGTGGTTCGTTCCAGCTTTCGTATTCGGCGGCTTTCTTTGTTGCATACCCTTCATCTGGCTGTACTATCGCTTTGTTCCTCTGGTGGCGCGGATGGCATAACTATGCGATCGAGCGATTGGTACCGAATCTCGCGCCATTAACTCATGTGATCGAAAACGCCATCATTGCCGCTACTCAGAATGATGGCTGCACTCGCACGCAACCATTCCACGCTGCGTTGCATCTACCTGCCACCACACCATGGCTTTCGTCCCTGCTGTACCGATGCATCACGGCGTACAGTGGGGCGAGCACACTCGCCGTAACTCCGAGAAAACCGATGACACTGCCCCGCTCGCTTCGTCTTGTTTTTGCGCTTGCTTTTTGCGCCGCCGCACCGCTCACCGCCGCGCAAACCAAGTTGCTGCGCTTCCCGGATATCTGCAACGACCGAATCGTGTTTACCTACGGCGGCGACTTGTGGACGGTTTCTGCACAAGGCGGTACCGCGATTCGACTCACCGCCGGGCCGGGATTGCAGGAGTCGGCGAAGTTTTCGCCGGACTGCAATCAGATCGCGTTCACCGGCGATTACAGCGGCGAAGATCAGGTGTATGTGATGCCGGTCAACGGCGGCGTGCCGACGCAGCTCACGTATTACCCGGCGCTCGGCCCGCTGCCACAACGCTGGGGTTTCGACAACCAGGTTTATGGCTGGGCGCCCGACGGCGGTCGCATCCTGTTTCGTTCCTACATCGAGGGTTTTGAGCTCAGCCAACCGCGGCTTTTCACGGTCGACAAGAACGGCGGTATGCCGGATGCGCTACCGATGCCGATCGCTGGTGTCGGCAAATATTCACCGGACGGAAAACAGCTGGTGTACTCGCCGTTGTTCCGCGATTTCCGCACGTGGGATCGTTACCAGGGCGGCTGGGCGCAGGATTTGTACATTTTCGACATGGCCACGCAACAGGGCCGCAACATTACCAACAATCCGCGCACCGATCGCGATCCGATCTGGATCGGCAACGCGATTTATTTCGTCTCGGATCGCGACGATGTACTCAACTTGTTTCGCTACGACATCGCCAGCAGCCAGACCACGCAGCTGACCAAACATCGCAACTTTGATATGCGCTGGGCCAGCGGTGATCGCAACGGCCATATCGTCTACGAGCTAGGCGGCGAGCTGCGTGTATACGACACGAACACGAATCAGGATCGCGCCATCAGCATCCAGGTGCCGACCGATGGCGTGCCGACGCGCGCTGAACATATCGCGGTCGCCGATCATGTTGAACAGTTCGCGCTGAGCCCGCATGGCGAGCGCACTTTGTTCGTCGCACGCGGCGATCTGTTCAGCGTGCCGGTGGAAAAAGGCATCACACGCAATCTCACGCACAGCTCGGATGCGCACGAGCGCGAAGCGGTCTGGTCGTCGGATGGTCAACGCATCGGCTACGTTTCGGATGCGAGCGGCGACGAGGCGATCTGGATCCGCGACGCCGATGGCAACGGTGTACCAAAACAACTCACGCACGAAGTGTATGGCCGTTTATACGTCCCGCGTTTCTCGCCAGACGGCAAGCATATCGCGTTCAGCGACAGCGCCAATCGTTTGCTGGTGGTCGATGTCGCAACCGGCAAGACCGACGAGATCGCGCATGATCCGCTGCAACTGCAACGCGATTACGCATGGTCGGTCAAAGGCGGTTATCTGGCGTATGCACTGTTTGGGGAGAACCAGCAGCCATCGATTTTTATCTGGAGCGCAGGCAGCGGTAAAAGCACGCATGTTACCGATCCGATGTTTGGCGAAACCACTCCCGCATTCTCGCCGGACGGCAAGTTTTTGTATTTCCTCGGCGCGCGCGAATGGGCACCGCAAATCAGTACGGTGGAATTCAACTACGCCGCGAATCGCAGTGTCGGCATCTACGCCCTCACCTTGCAGAAAGACGGGCCGAGTCCGTTCCCGGTACAGAACGACGAGGCTAAGACGCACGAAGACAGCGACGAAAACAGCAAGGACAAGGAAAAAGAAAAGTCCAAGGACGAGAAAAAATCCAAGGATGAAAAAGCCGTCAACGAGCGCATCGATTTCGACGGCCTGGCATCACGGCTGACGCGCGCGCCGATCGACGCCGACAATATCCAGTCACTCATAGTGACGAAAAAAGCCATCGTCTATTCGATCAATGACGGTTTTTATTACGGTCGCGACGGTCGCTTCAAACCGCAGATGCATGTCTTTAATCTGAAAGATCGCAAGGACAAGACGCTGGTTGAAAATGTGGAAAATGCTGCATTTTCCGAGGACGGTGAAAAGCTCTTGGTCGAAAGCGACAAGACCTACAAAGTCTATGACATCGGCGGCGATGGCAAGGATGCGAAAGGCATCAACCTCTCCGGCCTGACGATGACACGCGATCCGCAGCAGGAATTCGCCGAGATTTTCCGCGAAGTCTGGCGCCGGTATCGCGATTATTTCTACGTGCCGAACATGAATGGCTACGACTGGAAAGCGTTGCGCGCGAAATACGAACCACAGCTCAAATACGTCGGCGATCGTTCCGATCTGAATTACCTGCTCGGCCAGATGGTGGCGGAACTCAACAACTCGCATTCGTATGTCAGCGGCGGCGATTTGAAGCTGCCGAAAAAACCGAACGTGGCCTTGCTCGGTGCGCGCTTCGAGCTCGACAAGAGTGCCGGTCGTTATCGCATTAAGAGCATCATGCCGGGCGAAAACGATGAGGAGCGATATCGTTCGCCGCTGACCGAAGTCGGCATCAATGTGCATGTCGGCGACTACATCATCGCGATCAACGGTCAGGAGCTGATGGCCAACGATAACCCGTATCGGCTGTTGCAGATTGCGCCCGGACAACCGGTCGAACTACGTGTGAATGCCAAGCCGACTGTCGAAGGCGCGCGCAGTGTGCTGGTCAAGCCGATCGCGAGCGAAACCGCGCTGAAGTATCACGCGTGGGTCGAGCACAATCGTCGTTACGTCGAGCAACAAAGCGGCGGCAAGCTCGGTTACCTGTACATCCCGGATATGGGCGGTGATGGCATCCGCGAATTCATCAAGTGGTTCTATCCGCAGATCACCAAGCAAGGCCTCGTCGTGGATGTGCGCAATAACGGCGGTGGCAATGTTTCGCCGATGATTATCGAACGCCTCGCGCGCAAGGTGCTCGGCACCAATTTCGATCGCAATTCGAGTGTGACCGGCACCTATCCGGGGCAAGCGTTCCACGGCTACATGGCGGCATTGATCAGCGAATCGACCGCATCGGATGGTGATATTTTTTCCTACATGTTCAAAAAAGCCGGACTCGGTCCGACCATCGGCAAACGCACCTGGGGCGGCACGGTAGGTATCAGCGATTACGGCCCGGTGATCGATGGCGGCCAAGTCGAAGTGCCGGAGTTTGTCGCGATTGCCGACCTCGACGGCAACTACCACGTCGAAGGCGAAGGCGTACCGCCGGACATCGATGTCGACAACGATGTGCTCTCGACGATTCAGGGCAAGGATCCGCAACTCGATCGCGCCATCGCCGAAATCATGAAAAAGGTGCAGGCCAATCCGATGATTTTGCCGAAGCATCAGGCCGATCCGATCAAGGCGCCGGCGGATATGCGGCCGAAGTAATCGTCGCTGCAAATCAATCACGCGTGCGATCGTTTGATCGCACGCGTGTCTGAAAGCAATCTACGCAAAACTCGAATCGTTCAATTCCCGGCGAAATATTCGTGCGCAATTCGCAGCGCGGTTCCGACCTGCGCACGATCCACATCCAAATGCGTGACCCAGCGTTGCCGTGTGCTGCCGGTGACGAGAATATTTTGGGTAGCGAGGTGTTTCGCGAATTTTTCCGCATGTTCGGCGGCGACATCGACGAATACGATATTGGTCTGCGGCAGGGTCACTTTGAGCGCCGGAACTTTCGCCAGGCCGTTGGCGAGTATTGCAGCATTGGCATGGTCTTCGGCCAAGCGCTGCACATTGTTTCGTAGCGCATATTCGCCGGCAGCGGCGAGAATTCCGGCCTGACGCATGCCACCACCGAGCATCTTGCGCCAGCGGCGACCGGCGTGAACAAAGTCGCGCGAACCAAGCAATAACGAGCCGACCGGCGCACCAAGTCCTTTCGACAGGCACACCGACACCGAATCGAAATGGCGCGTGATCTTCTGCGCCTCAATGCCAAGCTTCACCGACGCATTGAACAAGCGCGCGCCATCGAGATGCAGGCCCAGACCGCGATCGCGCGCGAGTTTTTCCGCGGCGGCAAGATATTCCAGCGGCAAAACTTTCCCACCGATCGTGTTTTCCAGCGCGAGCAAACGCGTGCGGGCGAAATGAAAATCGTCGGGCTTGATCGCGGCAGTAATATCACTTAACGCAATCGAACCATCCGGCTGATTGCTGATAGGCTGCGGCTGGATGCTGCCGAGCACAGCCGCGCCGCCGCCTTCGTATTTGTAGGTGTGCGCATCCTGCCCGACCAGATATTCGTCGCCGCGCTGGCAATGCACGAGTAACGCAATCAGATTGGTCTGAGTGCCGCTCGGCGCGAATAACGCCGCCTCGAAACCCAGCGACTCGGCGGCGTAATGCTCGAGATGATTGATGCTCGGATCGTCGTGAAATACGTCGTCGCCGACCTCGGCGCTGGCCATGATGCGGCGCATCTCCGCGCTCGGTCGCGTTACCGTGTCGCTGCGAAAATCTATCGGTTGCATGCACGCTCCTGAGCGCGAGTGGATGATCGAAGTTTGCTTTCGGATGGACGTGGTCTGCAGCTAAGCCGTGGTTCGCATGCTTATTTTTTCGTGGGCGATCGCGTCGCGGCGTTCTTCTTGCCGGGTTCCGTCGCCAGTTTGTCCAGCACCTTGGACAAGTCAGCCGGCAGCGGCGCGGTGAAACAATAATCGCGGTCACGCTCGGGCAAATGGAATTCAAACCGCGCGGCATGCAGAAACAGACGTTTGAGGCCGACATCGCGCATTTCGCGGTTGAACTCGCGCTCGCCGTATTTTTCATCGCCGGCCACCGGATGGCCGATATGCTGGCAATGCACACGGATCTGATGCGTTCGCCCGGTTTCGATGGTCACCTGCACCAGATTGGCCGGCGCGTAGGTTTCCTGCACGCGCAGATGCGAGATCGAATCCTTGCCCTGCTCGTCGACGCGTACCATGCGCTCGCCGCCTTGCAGCAGGGATTTTCGCAGCGGCGCATTCACCGTCAGCGCTTTCTGCGGCAATTGCCCCTGCAACAAAGTTAGATATTGCTTGAGCGCGGTGCCTTCGCGGATCACGTTCTGCAAGGCAGTCAGCGCCGAGCGCTTGCGCGAGAACACCAGAATGCCGCTGGTATCGCGATCGAGTCGATGCACCAGTTCGAGCGTGTCGCGCGGGCGGGCCGCGCGCAGCAGCTCGATCGCACCGTGACTGATGCCGCTGCCGCCGTGGCTGGCGATGCCGCTGGGTTTGTCGAGCACAAGAAAATCCTTGTCCTCGAACACGATCGACTGCTCGATGCGTATCAGCTGCCCTTTGCCGGGCGCTTCGCTCTCCTCTTTCTCGGCGATGCGCACGGGTGGAATACGGATTTCATCGCCCTCGCTGATGCGCACATCGGGTTTGGCGCGTTTGCCGTTGATGCGTACCTGACCGGTGCGCAGGATGCGATAAA
Organism: Pseudolysobacter antarcticus; assembly: GCF_004168365.1. Classification (GTDB taxonomy): domain Bacteria; phylum Pseudomonadota; class Gammaproteobacteria; order Xanthomonadales; family Rhodanobacteraceae; genus Pseudolysobacter; species Pseudolysobacter antarcticus. The sequence continues at coordinate 1,815,050 of NZ_CP035704.1, read as the reverse complement.
TCAGGCTTTTGGGTACGCCTTTGAGCTGGCCGACCAGAAAGTTGTCGATACGCTGGCCATCGCGGTCTTCCGGCACCGTCACCATACGCACGCCCGGACTGGTGCCGGAACTTGCATCGGATTGGCGGAAGTTCTCTGAAGTCTGTGTCACGATTGGAAAATTCTTTGCTGGGCTGCTAAACTGAACAAGCGTATCGCGCCGCCTGCGCGCCGTCCAAACCCCGGTCGCGGCATTCACAGGCGCACTCGCTCGCTACATTCTCCTGGGCCTTGCCGTGTGTCTCCGTCGGAGCGCGTGCAGATGGTTCCCTTGAGTTATCGTAACGTTTCGAGTCGGAGATTGCTTGCCGTCATCAAGGACGACACGGATCCCCGGGACGTATTTTGGCACCACTATTGGTTCCGGCGCAGGGTTTGCGCCGGTTTTTGTTTAACAAGCGCTCCCGCGAGTGCGTAAACCAACGCATCACGGTACAGAGCCGCTGGAAGAACCACGCGCGCAGCCTTCGTGGCGGCGCGCAGGATCGTACAGCGTTCCTCGCGGTCGAGCGCGTGAGGAATGAGAAAATGAAAAGAATGCTGATTAACGCAACTCAGCGAGAAGAGTTGCGCGTGGCCATCGTCGATGGTCAGTCCCTGTTTGACCTGGACCTGGAAATCCCTTCCAAGGAACAGAAAAAAGCCAATATCTACAAGGGTCGCATCACGCGCGTCGAGCCGTCGCTCGAAGCGTGTTTCGTTGAATACGGCGGCGAACGCCACGGCTTTCTGCCGCTGAAGGAAATCTCGCGCGACTATTTCGCCACCGGTGTCGATCCGCACCGCGGCGGCATCCGTGAGTTGCTCAAGGAAGGTCAGGACATCGTTGTTCAGGTCGAGAAAGAAGAACGCGGCAGCAAGGGCGCTGCGCTGACCACGTTCATTTCGCTGGCTGGCCGTTATCTGGTTTTGATGCCGAACAATCCGCGCGCCGGTGGCGTGTCGCGACGCATCGAAGGCGACGATCGCACCAACCTCAAAGAGGTGATGGACGAGCTCAAGCTGCCCGACGACATGGGCCTGATCATCCGCACCGCCGGCATGGGCCGCGATGCCGAAGAGCTGCAATGGGATCTCGACTATCTGCTGCAACTCTGGAAAGCCATTTCCGAAGCCGCGCTGACGCGCGCAGCGCCCTTCCTGATCTACCAGGAATCCAAACTCATCATCCGTGCGCTGCGCGATTACCTGCGCAACGACATCGGTGAAATCCTGATCGATCACGAGGCGCTCTACAACGACGCGCGTGAATTCGTGCAGCAAGTGATGCCGCAGAACCTGCGCAAGCTCAAGCTGTATCAAGATAACGTACCGCTGTTCTCGCGTTACCAGATCGAAACGCAGATCGAAAATGCGTTCGAGCGCAGCATGCGCCTGCCGTCGGGCGGCTCGATCGTGATCGACCAGACCGAAGCCCTGACCGCGATCGACATCAACTCGTCGAAAGCCACCAAGGGCGGCGACATCGAAGAAACCGCGTTCAATACCAACCTCGAAGCTGCGACCGAAATCGCGCGCCAGTTACGCCTGCGCGACATGGGCGGCCTCGTGGTGATCGACTTCATCGACATGGACAGCCCGCGCCATCAGCGCGAAGTCGAAGATCGCCTGAAAGACGCGCTCAAGGTGGATCGTGCGCGCGTGCAGATCGGTCGCATCTCGCGTTTCGGCCTGCTCGAAATGTCACGTCAGCGCTTGCGTCCGTCGCTCGGTGAATCGAGTCAGATGGTTTGTCCGCGCTGCCACGGCCACGGACGTTTCCGCAGTGTCGAATCGCTGTCGTTGTCGGCGCTGCGTCTGGTCGAAGAACATGCGATGAAGGAAAACACCGGCCAGGTGCTGGTGCAGGCGCCGTCGGATGTCGCCAACTTCCTGCTCAACGAAAAACGTAAAAGCGTTACCGAAATCGAATTGCGTCACGACGTTGCGGTCATCATCGTCGCCGATGACAAACTCGAAACGCCGAACATCGAAATCGAGCGCATCCGCTCGGCCGACATGGGCGACGGCAGCAAAGCGAGCTATGAGCGCGTGACCCCCATCGTCGCATCCGCTCCGCCGCAAGTCGCCAAGCCGAGTGAAGAGCCGGAACAGCCAGCGGTCAGCGGCGTGGTGCGCGCAACACCGGCGCCGATTCGTCCCGATACCGAAGACCAGCCAGCACGCACCGCAAAAAGCGGCGGTTTCTTCGCGTGGTTGCGCAGCCTGTTTGCGGGCGGCGAAACCCCGCCGGCAGCGGCATCGAACAACAAGTCATCGTCGCAGCGCGCCAAGCCGAACAACAATGCACGCAACAAGCCGAACCGCGAACGTGATCGCGACGGTTCACGCGAGAAATCGGGCAACCGCCCGGACCGCGAAAAACAGCCGCAGCCGGCCAAAGCAGCGCGCGCCGAAGGTGGTCAACAGCGTCGCGACGGTCAACGTCCCGCCGCCGAAGCGAAGTCGGCTGCAAACGAACAACGCGGCCCGCGTCCTGCACAAAACGCCGCTGCAAAAGGCGAGAAAAACGCGGCACAACGTGCGGTTCAGATCGACACCAATGGTGCATCTGCTGTTGGGGCCGGCAACGATGCAAAACGCCAGCAGCCGAAGCCACCGGCACCGGTCGCGGCAGCTCAACCTGCGGCACAAACTGCCATACCCGGAAGCGCGGAAGACGTGACCGAAGCAGCTGCCGCCGAGGGCGCACGTTCGCGTCGTCGTGGTCGTCGCGGTGGTCGTCGTCGTCGTCGCAACGAAGGTGGTGTGGATGCGGAAGGCATTTCGGCGGAGAACAGCTCAGGCCAGGATCTGGTATTCGACTTCGATGACGAAGACGCCGGTCCGGAACAGGTAAAGCCGCAGGTACAACAGAAGCCAGCCAATCCGAACGTGGCTGCCGCAGCAAGTGCTGCCCAAGCTCCGATTGCGATGGCTGCTGAAAAATCGGCAGCGCCTGCACCTGCAGCGCATATTTCAGCCGATCTTGCGGATAGCGTGAAAACGGAATCGCCGGTAGCAGCGTCAGCCCCCGCTCCCCCTACTGCATCGACACCGGCACCAGCCGTCGAAGCGCAAGGCCGGCCGCATGTGAGCGATCGTGGTGGCCTCAAAGCCGCGCCACAGCATGTCGTGCCAGCATCGACACCGATGCCTACGCCGCCAGCGGCAGCGCAACCTGTTGCGCCATCGCCCGCACCGGTAGCAACCGCGCCAGTCGTGACTGAAACGCCGAAACCGGTCGTCGTAGCGCAACCCGCTGTTGCTCCCGTAGCAGCTGCACCGGTTGCCGATGTTGCGCCCGTAGCACTACGTCCGTGGGAACATGCGCCACCGCCGCCACCGGTTGTTCGACCGGTGGCGACAACGCCTGCGCCGACCGCAACGACCTCGGTATCAGCATCGGTTCCAACGCCGTCGGCAAGTCCCTCGGTCACACCATCTGCACCGGTGCCGACAATTTCAACGCCGGCTAACGCCACGGAAACGAAGCCCGCTGCATCCGCTAATCCGACCAGCACAGCGACGGTTGTTGCCGCTGCTGCTGCGCCGACGCCGGCAACTGTCCGTCCCGTGCAGGAAGCCGCGAATCAGCTGCCTTTGCGTATGCCAGCGCAGGTCGATGCGACACCGAATGCTGACGTCGCGAAACCGGCGTTGCCGCCGACACCTGCCGCAGCACCCGTTGCACCGAAGGTCGACGTAGCCGCGGTTGTTGCTGCGCCGATAGCGACACCATCGGCGGCTCCCATCGCCCTGGTTGCGCCTGTAGCACCGGCTAGCGTCACGCCGCCAGTTGTTGTTGTATCGCATCCGGCAGCTGCCGCTCCGGCGGTGACAGCGGCTCAGCCGTCAACGGCAACACCGGTAGTCGCGCCCGAGCACAAAGAAGCTGTGAAGGCCGTGCCAGACGCTGCGGAAAAATCCACCGACCCGACGAAAGACTAGGTCCGTGCGATCAGCTCGGCGTGGGCCCCACGAAGGCCTGCGTCGAGCAATCCGTGCAGTAACGCGAGGTGGGTCAATCCGACTTCGTTTTTCACATCGAGTTTGGCGAACAAACGATATTTGTAGGTCGCAACAGTCTTGCCGCTGAGATTCAACGCGAGCGCGGCTTCGCCCATATCCTTGCCACTGGCCAGCATCAACGCCACCTCAAGCTCGCGCGCCGAAAGTGCATCAAACGGCGATGCTTGTGTTGCCGACATCCGCTCCAGCGCAAGTTGCTGCGCAATGCTTGCGGCGAGGTAACGCCGTCCGCTGGCTACTTCGCGCACGGCATGCAGCAATTCATCCGCCGCACACGATTTGCTCAGATAGCCGCTCGCACCAGCATCGAGCAGTCGCCGAGGAAACGGCGCTTCTTCGATCATGCTGAGAATCACCACGCGTGTGGTCGAGTGCGATCGACGCAGCCGATCGGTCAGTTCGACGCCGCTGATGCCAGGCATATGCACATCGACGATCGCGACATCCGGCGCGAGTTTCTTGATCATCGCCAGACCGCTTTCGCCGTCCCCGGCTTCGCCAACGATCTCGATATCGGCCTGACGCTCGAGAATCATGCGAAAGCCCGTGCGCACCAGCGCGTGATCGTCCACCAGCACGATACGAATCATTGCCCCTCTCCCTGCGATCATCCTGTCGCGCAGTGTGCTAAGGGCACCGGCGGATAGCAAGGGGCAGGCCCGCAGAACAGCCATGCAACGACCGACGCAATCCGATGCAGCTGCATACCATGCGGCAAACGGCGTTAGCTTAAAGACCTCATAAAGAATGCGCAGTGAGTTTCAGCTAAACTGCGCGCGGCAACGTATTGCCGGATTCCGCAGCGCAGGCAGCAGCGTTTCGCCTATGTTGTCGGGGCAACATAATCCGTTTTGGATCAGACATTTTGAACGAACGTAGCCTTCTACTGATCGGTCATCCGGGCCATGAGTTTCTTCTATATGGGTGGGTTGCACAGACTCGACCTATCGTTTGCATCCTTACCGATGGCTCCGGCATGATGGGCACAACACGCATAGCGCAATCGGAAACTGTGCTCAAAGGCTTGAACGCACCGATTGGGCCGGTTTGGGGCGAAAGCAGTGACCGTGAGTTCTATCAGCGCATTCTGCAATGCGATCACGCGTTTTTCGCCGCAACCCGCGATCGGCTCGCGGATTGCATCCTCATGCATGACATCACCACGGTAGTCAGCGACGCCATCGAGGGTTACGAGCCTACCCACGACATCTGCGAAGCCTTGGCACGCGGTGCCGTGATGCTAGCATCGCGCCATGCCAAAGCACCCATTCGCCATTACCTGATTTCGATCTTGGGAAATCCAGGCATGGCGCCGTTGGGCGATGGGCCGGCAACAGTGGAAATTGAATTGCTCCAGGAACAGATTTTTCGTAAACGCCACGCCATCGCCACGTACGCCACACAGGCAGGAAACCAACTGACCAGAGAGATTCAAAACGCCTACGACCGATATGGCATTGCGGCTTTTGATCGCGAATATCTTTTCGATGCGGCCAACAACGGCTGGCCGCTGTGGCACGAGCGTTTTCACTCGCACGCACCGCACTACGAATCCGTCGGCACGGCTCACGTCGCCAGCGGGCGTGTTCAAGTCGCGATAACGTACAGCGATCATGTCGCGCCAATCTCCGAACGCCTTACCGACATTCCATGCGCGTCCTGATTACCAACAATACGCTGGCCACGCCTGCGGGTACGGAGATGTATGTCCGTGACGTGGCGCTGGGTTTGCTGCGCCGTGGGCATCAGCCAATCGCCTATAGCACACAGCTCGGCACAGTTGCGCGAATGCTGCATGACGCGACCATTCCTGTCATCGACGATCTCAACAAACTGGCGGTAGTGCCGGACGTCATTCATGGCCAGCATCATCTGGACGCAATGACGGCGATGCTGCACTTTCCGCAAACGCCGAGCGTGTATTTCTGTCATGGCTGGGTGACGTGGGAGGAAATGCCAGCGATTTTTCCGACCTTGCAACACTATGTTGCTGTGGACGATCTGTGTGTTGAACGGCTGCAGTGCGAACACGGTATTGTGCCGGATCGAATCCATACAATCCGCAACTTCGTCGATCTGCATCGCTTCGGCATGCGCGAACCGTTGCCGACCAAGCCGCAGCGCGCGCTGGTATTCAGCAACCGCGCGCACGAACAAGGCTATCTCGGCATCATCCGCCAAGCGTGCTCCGAACGCCGCATCAGCGTGGATGTGATGGGCGCTGCGGCCCACCGCAGCGCTGAATCGCCGGAACAATTCCTGGGGAGCTATGACATCATCTTTGCCAAGGCGCGCAGTGCGATCGAGGCGATGGCGTGTGGCGTCGCTGTGATCACCTGCGATTCGTTTGGCTTGGGCGGCATGGTCACGCAGCAAAACTACGCGCAATCGCGAGCGCTGAATTTTGGCATGCGCACTTTGCACCGTTCGATCAGTGTGCAGCATGTCCTGGATGAGCTGGATCGCTACGATGCGCAAGACGCACAGGCAATCACGCTGCGTATACGCAAAGAAGCAGACATGGAGCCGGCCATCGACGCCATTGTGGAAGTCTATACCCGCGCAATCGCAAGCCATGCCGCGGCGCCTGCCGCACTACAACCGCACATGACTGCCGCCAGCGACTACCTGCGCAAGATTGCAGTCGAAGCCAAGCTGCGTGGCGAAGCGGAAAAACTTCGTATCGTCGCCCAAGCTGAAGCGGCAACCCAGTGTTTGCGCGCCGAATTCGCCGAACAGCAAAACATGCCGATCAAGGCCTGCGCGAAACCCGTATGCGACACGGAACTCGGCACAAAAATCGCATCAGCGGCAAAATTCGAGACAATACCCGCGCCGCGACGATCACCGAATGAATTGCATGCCTGGCAACGCGAACAACTCGCGGTTCACGTGGCTGCCATCGAGCAACAGGGAATTCTTGGGCTATACGACAAGCTGCGCTCGGCGGAACATCCGGCGAACACAAAAACCCCGTTTTGGCGTCTGTTCGTGCGTGCCTACAGCACCCGCAATTCCTACGTCGACTGTTTCTCGGCACGTCTGAAATTATTGCGCGCTCGCCACCGGCCCGATCCATTTATCGAAAATCTGTATGACGAAATCCTCGCAAAACACGAACGTGTTTCGGGCATGCAGACAACGCCTGCGACATCGTTACAGAGCGAACTGAGCACCATGTTTGCGCAACTGGGGATCCATGCGCTGGTGGAGATTGCCTGCGGCCACTGCATATGGTTGACGAGCCCGGAGCCTGGCCTGCAGTACACCGGCATTGACCTGAGCCGCGCACTGATCGAGCAGAATCGCCGTCGATTCGCCAGCTTCAGTTGGACCTTCGCCTTGATCGATGTAGTGACCAGCAGCATACCCCTCGCGGACGCGGTGCTGTGTCGCGACTGGCTCCACTTCCTGCCACTCAGCAGTATCAGCGGCGCACTGCACCACATGCGTGTGTCTGGAGCAAAATATCTGATCGCAACGACCGCTCCCGCCATCACCACGAACTCTGAAACGCAGACCGGCACCTGGCGTGCACTGAACCTTATGCGCCCTCCTTTCAACCTGCATGAACCCGTCATGCACATCGAGTACAACGGCAAGATGCTTGGCATATGGCAGTTACGCGACGCATGAATGCCGCATTCCTCCCGACCGCCAGCGTCGATCGCGCGCCACAACCGATCGGTACCGCTGTGATTGGTGTCGGTTATTTCGGCAGCTTGCATGCACAAAAATATATGCAACTGGCAGGCAGCCGTCTTGTCGCGCTGATCGATCCGGATCCACTCACGCTGGCGTTATCTGAACACCTGGGTGTCGGCTGGCTGCAACATATCGACGACCTGCCGCCCGAAGTTCGCGCCGTCTCGGTGGTAACACCCGTGCAAAGCCATTTCGCGCTGACCAAAGCGCTGCTGGAACGCGGTCTGGACGTGCTACTGGAAAAGCCCATAACCAGCACCTTGGAGCAGGCCGAGACCTTGTGCCGACTGGCAGAGTCTACGGGCTGTGTGCTGCAGATCGGTCATATCGAACGCTTCAATCCAACCTTCATTGCGAGCAGGACTGCGCTGGCGTACGCGCAGCGCATCCATGCCATCCGCGCCGGCAAACGCGTACCGCGAATTGACGCGGTCGATGTGGTGACCGATTTGATGATCCACGATCTGGATATGCTGCTCGCCGCGCTCGATTGCGCCGTCGTGGCGGTATCGGCCACAGGCCATAGCTGCGATCACACGGTAATCGATCATGCCTGCGCCGAACTCACGTTCGCAAATGGTTGCCGTGCGCAACTCACAGCGTCTTGGGGCGATGCCGTGGAAAAATCGAGTGCGCATCGTATCGACGCAGAACTTGATCGTGGCGAGATCTGGTCGCTGGATTTCCATCAGCGCACGGTATGGCGCAAGACATCTCCGAGCGCCACGCCCGTCGCCGTGCATCTACCGCACATCGCCGTGAATGAAGATGAGCTTTGCGTGCAGCTTGCTGCCTTCTTGTCGGCATCGCGCCGGCGCTCGACTCCACAAGTAACAGCGCGGGATGGCTACGCGGCACTGGAACTCGCTTACCGCATACGCAACCAGATACTGGGCTGTGGCGCATGAAGGTGGCTTTTTTCGACATCGCGGCACAGTACCGCGCGCTGCGCTACGAGATTGATGCTGCCGTACGGCACGTGCTGGAAAGCGGCCGCTATTCCAATGCCACGGAAAACGCCGCTTTCGAAAAGGAACTCGGCGCCTATCTGGGCGTGCGCGAAGTTGTCGCCGTCAACTCCGGCACGGATGCGCTACTGCTTTCGCTAAAGGCTCTTGGCATTGGTGCAGACGACGAGGTGATCGTTCCATCTTTTACTTTTTTCGCCACGGCCGAAGCGGTTTGTCTGGCCGGCGCGCAACCGCGTTTTGCCGATTGCGCCAATGGCGCGTTCAATATCGATTTGCGTAGTGTCGAGGATGCCTTCAGTCCAAAAGTAAAAGCCGTCATCGCCGTGCATTTGTATGGCCAGCCCGTCGATCTGGCACCGATCCAGGAATTCTGCGCGGCGCGCAATCTGCATCTGATCGAAGACTGCGCCCAAGCCCTCGGAGCAGCATATCGCGGTCGACGTGTCGGCACTCTGGGCGTTGCCGGCGCCTTCAGTTTTTATCCGACAAAAAATCTTGGCGCCTGCGGCGATGGCGGCGCCATCTGCTGTGACGACCCGGAACTTGCCGCGCATCTGCGCCGGCTGCGCAATCATGGACGCACCAGCGCATTCAGCCACAGCGAGATTGGAATCAATAGCCGTCTGGACGAAATCCAGGCGGCTATTCTGCGCGTCAAGCTGCCCCACCTCGACCATTGGAACGCCCGCAGACTTGCATTAGCGCAACGCTATCGGATCGGCCTGCAAAATACCCGCTGCATTCTGCCACCGGGCTGCAATAGCAGTACGTCAGTATTCCACCACTTCGCTGTCATCCACCCGCAACGCAACGCACTTCGAGCGTTTCTGGCCGAGCACGATGTGGAAACAGCGATTTATTATCCAACGCCGTGTCATCTGCAGAGTGCTTTCGGCAACGGTGTGAATGCGCTTTCTTTGCCGCAGGCAGAACGCAATGCCGATCACATGCTGGCGTTGCCCATTTACCCCGAGTTATCGGATATCGCTATCGATCATGTCGTTTCACTTGTACGAGCGTTTGAGCAGGGGTAGTGTGACCGTGAATTGCATATGGGCAATACTGCAAATCGGAGTTTTCCAACAACCAATCGTGGGGGTTCTTTTATGAAACGTGCCATGCTTTACTTATTCGCTGTTTTGGCTTGCATATTCCTTACATCCACGCTTGCGCAAGCGCAGGCAACAACCCGCACCTGGGTTTCCGGAGTCGGCGACGATGCCAACCCGTGCAGCCGCACGGCACCGTGCAAGACCTTTGCTGGTGCGATCTCGAAAACCGCAACTGGTGGTGAAATCGACGCGCTCGATCCGGCTGGTTTCGGCGCCGTGACCATCACCAAAGCGATCACGCTCGATGGTGGTGGTGGGCAGGTGGCGTCGATACTCGTGTCCGGCACCAATGGTGTCATCGTCAACGCACCATCGAACGCCACGGTAATCCTGCGCAATCTTTCCTTCAATGGCCTCGGTCAGGGCCTCACTCCTGGAATCAGCGCCATCCGGTATATCGCAGGTGGGCAGCTGGTTGTCGAAAACTGCAATCTCATGGGGTTCAGCGTTCATGGCATTGACGTTGCCTTGGCAGCGAGCGGCGACGTGGTTGTGCGCAATACGTCGATCAGCACCATCGCGCAAACCGGAATCAATTTGACCACCACGGCAGGAACGCTGTCCGCCTCGCTCAGCAACGTATCGATTCGGGGTGTGACTAACGGCGTGAATACCGGCTTCGGCAGCGTAGCAGCAGACATCTCCAACTCCACGATCACCCAGACCAGTGGTTTCGGTTTGCACGCGACCTTGGGTTCGATTGCTGCCGAAAACAATATCCTTACCAGCAACGCCACAGCCGTGCAAGCAGAAACCGGCGCCACGATAAGGCTGTCGAATAACAGCATCTACAATAATGCAATTGGCATCGGCTGCAATGTCGGCAGTCCGGGCACCATAGCCACTGCAGGAAACAACAAGAAGGGCAATAATCCAGGCGTAGCTTGTGCGCCCAACGCAACGGTCACTTTGCAATAAAGTGGTTCGCAATGTGGTGCCGGATTTTCCACCAATGCCGATCATTGTCGGTTGCGGTCGATCAGGCACCACATTGTTGCGTTTGATGCTGGATGCACATCCTGCCCTGGCGATTCCTCCCGAGACCGGTTTCCTTGATCGCGCTCCGACACTATCGAATGTTTCAACAGGACTGCGCGAAGCGCTCTTCGATGCAGTAACGCAACATCCGCCAAAAGCGCCTGCCTGGGCCGATTTTGGTGTCGATGCAACGACATTTCGGGAAGCACTGGATGCCGTCGAACCTTTCAGCATCGCAGCAGGTTATCGCACGTTTTATCGTCTTTATGCTGACCGTCACGGCAAGCCGCGCTATGGCGATAAAACGCCCATGTATTGCCTGCATCTGCGAATGATTGCAGACGTCTTGCCCGAAGCGCGTTTCATCCATGTGATCCGCGATGGCCGGGATGTAGCGCTATCGCTACGTCAAACATGGTTCTCGCCGGGTCCGGATGTGGAAACCCAGGCAAGACATTGGCAACACTGGGTGACTACCGGTTCCGAGCAGGGCAAGTTATGTCCGCATTATCTCGAATTGCGTTACGAGGATCTCATCTTCGATCCCCGTACGAATTTGCGTCGTGTCTGTGATTTCATCGAACTGGACTTCGATGAGCGCATGTTGGCGTATCACCATCACGCATCGCAACGATTGAGTGAACATCATGCGCGTTACGACAGCGCCGGCCAGTTGCTCGTGAGCCATGAGCGGCGCCTGTTCAATCAGCGCAAAACCAGCGAGCCGCCTGACGCCAGTCGCGTATACGCATGGAGAACCGCGATGAGTGCGGACGAAGCTCAACGCTTTGCGATAATTGCAGGTCCCGTGCTACGCCAATTCGGCTATCACTGCCCGTCGATAGCAAATTGATCATCGTTAATTGGCGTTGCAGGCTCGTCAAATGTTCGCGCGCAGACGCTGCACTTCATAGGCCTGCACATGGCAGCGAGCGAGCGCAAGCACATCATTCGGAATTTCGTACTGGCGCGCACGAGCGAGCATGTCGCCGAGGATATGTTCGCCTTCGGTTGCACCGCCGCGTTCGATATCACGCAGCATCGATGCTTTCAACGTGGAGTCGATCGCGGTAAGTGCGGCGTCGGCTTCCAACAGACTTCGTTCACGCGGCGCAATACCGCTGCGACGCGCGACTTCCGCACAGGTCTGCAACAACCTGCGCGCAAATGCGGCGCCATCTGTAGTCGCGGCGATATCGCCGATGGAGGCACGCATCAGGCAGGTAATGCCAGCAAGGCTCGCGAGGAAAACAAATTTCTCCCACAGCTCGATGGTGATCTGTTCGCTGACCCGCACTTCGGCGTTGATAGAGCCGAGCAGCGCGGCGATCGTTGTCAGCGATTTATCATCGGCATTGCGATTGCCAAACGTCAGTCGATGCAATTTGTTGAGGTGCTGAATTTCGCCATCGGCGCCAAGCGTCACCGAGATATGGCACAAGCCGCCGAGCACATGTTCGCTGCCGAACGCCGCATCGAGCACATCGAAATGTTTGAGTCCGTTGAGCAAAGGCAGGATGCGTGTTTGTGGACCGACTGCCGGACGAATCGCGGCGATGGCCGAGTCGAGATCATAGGCCTTGCACGAAAGCAGGATCAGATCGAATGTCGCCACACCATCGAGCGCGGTCAGAGTTTTTACCGGCGAACTGAAATCACCGCACAGGCTGATGATCCGCAAGCCATCGGTTGCGAGACGCTGCGCGCGTGCAGGTCGCACCAGAAAGGTCACGTCAGCGCCAGCTTCGAGCAGCCTCCCACCGAAATAACCGCCAGTGCCGCCGGCACCAAGCACGAGGATGCGCATTACATCGTATGCGTCGGGCGTTCGGATGAAACAACGCCAGCGAGGATGCTTTCGATCTTCGTACGCGCGCTGTCGCCGTCCGCGGATTCGTTGAACTGCACACCAATGCCGGCCGTGCGATTGCCCTGCGCGCCGCTCGGTGTGATCCAGATCACCTTGCCGGCGATCGGCAATCGATCGCGATCTTCCATGAGTGTGAGCAGGATGAAAACTTCATCGCCAAGTTCGTAGCGTTTTACCGTCGGCACAAACAGGCCACCGCCTTTGACGAACGACATGTAGGCGTTGTACAGCGCGCCCTTGTCCTTGATCGCGAGCGACAGAATGCCTTGTCGCGGTGCGGCAGCGCCAGATCCGGTGCCGCCAGTACCCGTATGACTTTGCATTACGCTTTCCTCCGCAACGAAACCAATCCACACCACGCCGATAATACTTCAAACAAGGTCAGTTCCGGTCGCACCGGACCACGCAGCCAATCGCGCGCGCGATTGGCTTGATCAAACCAGGCTGGCAACCGGGCGAAATCCACCGTGGCGCTCAAGGCCAACGGGCCGGTTTGCCCTGAAACATGCGCGCCGGCTTCCTCGCGCGAGAGCAGCGCGGCGAACCACAATCGTTGCGCCGGATCGGCCTTGCTCCAGCGATTCGCCACCTCCAGCGCGGTGCTACGCCCGGCGATCAGTCCACGCAAATCACCAGCCACTTGCTCGCGCAATTCCAGCGTGCCGGCACGCAGCCATTCGAGCGCGAGACCCGGATTATTGTCGCTGGTTTGCAACGCAAGTGATGCCTGTGCGGTGCTGATGCCCTGCTGCTCCAGCCAGACCTGCGCGACGGCTGCCGAGGGCGTGCGGAAATCGATGCGCTGACAACGGCTGCGGATTGTCGCCGACAGTCGTGCGGACTGATGACTGACCAGAATGATGATGCTGTCGGCGGTCGGTTCTTCCAGCGTTTTCAACAAGGCATTCGATGCACTCGCGTTCATGTCCTCGGCCGGCGCGATGATCGCGATCTGGTAACCGCCGAATTGCGTCGACAACGCCAGGCGCTCGCCGAGCGTACGAATCTGATCCACGCTGATCTGCGATTTTTCTTCTTCCACGCCGATGCGAAGAAAATCCGGATGCGATCCTGCCGCCATCAATCGACAGGACTTGCATTCGCCGCACGCGCTCCCATCGGTATCACGCGAACTGCACAATAACGATTGCGCGAAAGACGACGCAAACACCTGTTTGCCGAGGCCCGCCGGACCGGATAGCAGCAACGCATGCGCCAGCGCGCCGCGCGTCAAACGCTGCATGAGATTCTGCCAGGCATCGTGCTGCCACACCGGAAGAGTCATGACGATGCCACCGACGACGACTGCAAAAATTCTGCGAGTGTTGTCCGTGTTGCCGCGAGAACTTTTTCCAGCGACTGGCTCGCATCAATCATACGAAAACGCTGCGGCTGAGCGGCCGCGCGGGCGCGATATGCCGCGCGCACGCGCTCAAAAAACGTCACGGCCTCGAGTTCGATGCGATCTGCCGCAGCGCGCTCACGCATGCGCGCAAGACCTTGCTCGACCGGTAAATCCAGCAGCAAAGTAAGGTCGGGTTGCAGACCATTCGCGGCCCAGTTTTCGAGCTCGGCAATGCGCTCCTGCGGCTGGCCGCGACCGCCGCCTTGATAAGCAAAACTCGCGTCGGTGAAACGATCCGACAGCACCCACTGTCCGGCAGCCAGCGCAGGTTCGATCACGCTGCGCACAAGCTCGGCGCGCGCGGCGAACATCAGCAGCAATTCGCTCTGCGCACACATGCCACGATACTGCGCATCGAGCACCACGGCACGCAACGCCTCACCGACCGGCGTGCCGCCGGGTTCGCGGGTCTGCACGACATCGTGGCCAGCGGCGATCAATTGTTCGCGCACGGCCGCGAGCACGGTGCTTTTGCCCGCGCCCTCGCCGCCTTCGAGCGTGATCAATCGTCCTCTCACTGTTTTTTCCCGAGCTGAAATTTTCCGACCGCGCTATTGTGCGCTTCCAAGGTATCCGAAAACTGATGTGTGCCGTCGCCGCGCGCGACGAAATACAGCGAATTACCCGGTGCCGGATGCATCACTGCGGCAAGCGCGGCCTTGCCCGGAAGCGCGATCGGCGTCGGCGGCAAACCGCTGCGAGTGTAGGTGTTGTAGGGTGTGTCGGTATCGAGATCGCGGCGATGAATATTGCCGTCGTAATTGTCGCCGAGTCCGTAGATCACGCTCGGATCGGTCTGCAGCCGCATGCCGATTTTTAGGCGACGCATGAACACTCCGGCAATCTGCGGTCGCTCCTCGGCACGCCCGGTTTCCTTCTCGACGATCGAAGCCAGAATCAGCGCCTGATAAGGCGACTCCAGCGGCAAGCCCGAACCACGCTGCGACCACAATCCATCAAGCTGCTGTTGCATCGCGACGTGCGCGCGGCGCAGCACATCGAGATCGGGCTGGCCTTTCAGATACACATAGGTTTCGGGCAGAAATTGGCCTTCGGCGGCTTGATCGGCCGCGCCAAGTTTTTTCATGATTTCGGCATCGCTCAAACCGGCCAAGGTCGGCTGCAGTTTTTCCTGCTGCGCGAGTGCGAGCCGCAGTTGTTTGAAGTTCCAGCCTTCGACGATCGTGAACTTGTGCTGGATTACTTCACCCGCCGCCATGCGCTTGAGCAGACTGCGCGGCGTGAGCTCCGCGCTCAACGCGTATTCGCCAGCGTGCAGCGAACTGGTGACGTGCATCTGCCACGCGAGCGCGCGCCAGTACGGCCACGGCGCGCTGCTCGCGGCTTGCGCCTTCAGCAAAGTCACGATGCCGGGCAACGAGGTTCCCAGGGGCACATCGAGCGTCGCATCCGTGCCCTGCACATGCAGCGGGCTGTCGGCAAAATTCTCGAACTCGCGATAAAACCAACCTGCCGCTATCGCGCCGAATATCAGCACGACGAACAGTAGACGCAACAGCGCACCGCCACGCTGTTTTGAAACGTTTCTGCGAAACTCAAACCGCATCAGAATTGCTCTCCGTCTTGCGCCATCCATCCGTTTGATCGCCAATGTGTTTGCAGCTCGCGTGTGAGCGGCCGGACCACATACGATTTATCGGCCAGACAATTCACTGGAAGAATACCGCGCACGCTGTTGCAGAGAAATATCTCGTTGGCTTGCATCAATTCCTCGGGCAACAGATCGCGTATTTCCACATCGTCGAAATGGTCCAGCACCGCCGCGCGCGCGACGCCAGCGATGCCACACTGTGACAGATCGGGTGTGATCAAACGTCCCTCGCGAACGCAAAAAATATTCGCCGCCGTCGCGCAGATTACACGTCCATCGCTATCGCACATGATGCCTTCAAAAATCCCGGCATCGTTCCATTCGGCACGCGCCAGAATCTGTTCGAGTCGATTCAGATGTTTGATGCGCGCAAGCAGCGGCTGCAGCGCAAGATGCGTCGTGCACCAGCGTACGCGGATTCCATGTCTGTAACTATCCGTCGGCAGCGGCACGAACGGGAACGCCGCGACGACACGCGTAGGCATCATTTCCATTGGCAACGCATAACCTCGCGCGCCGATACCGCGCGTGAGGGTGATGCGCACGACGGCGCATTCCAGATCGGCAGAAACTTTTTCCACTTCCTGCGCCAGCATATCGGCATCCGGCGGCGGCAAGTGCAGGCGCATACAGCCCTCGGCAAGCCGCTGCATATGTCGCTGCCATAGCGGCGCGCGACCGTGCACCATGCGTAAGGTTTCGAACAAGCCATCGCCGTAAGCAAAACCGCGATCCAGCGGCGAAATGGTTTCCTGCGCTGCGCCGTTGATCAGCATTCGCGCGTTCACTCGTCGACTCCGAGCGCGCGCAACAATCCCCGCGCCTTGGCCCGCGTTTCATCAAGCTCGCGCTCGGCTATCGAATCGACCACGATGCCCGCGCCAGCGCGAAAACTGATCCTACGATCTTGCAGCAGAAAACTGCGGATCAGGATATTCAGATCCATGTCGCCATTGCGATCCAGATAACCGAACGCGCCGGTGTAGGCGCCGCGCGCAACGCCTTCGAGCTCGGCGATGATTTCCATGCAGCGCACCTTCGGGCAACCGGTAATCGTGCCGCCCGGAAATACCGCGGCGATCACTTGCCCGGGCGTCACGCCCACACGCAAACGTCCACGCACGTTCGAGACGATATGGTGCACGTGTGTATAACTCTCGACCGACATGAGCTCATCCACTTCGACGCTGCCCGGCACGCATACGCGACCGAGATCGTTGCGTTCCAAATCGATCAGCATGACGTGTTCGGCACGTTCTTTCGGATGGCCGACCAATTCGCGCATGCGATCGACATCATCATCACCGGCGAAACGCGCACGAGTTCCGGCGATCGGCCGGGTCTGCGCAACACCCGCGCGCACCTCGACCAGCCGCTCCGGCGACGAGCTCACCACCGCCCAATCATCAAGCTGCAGCAGGCCGGCGAACGGCGCCGGATTCGTCTGCCGCAAACGCGCATACAACGCTGCTGGCGAGACCGGCGCGGACCAACGCGCGCGCCACTCACGCGACAGATTGACTTGGAAAATATCGCCCGCGCGCAGGTATTCGTGGATGCGTTCGATGCCTCGCAAAAAAATTTCGGGATCGTCTTCGTCGATGGCAATATCGGTCAACGCGGGGAAGATTGCTGGCTTCGCGGATTGCAGATCGGCAAACAATAGATCGAGCAAATCTGCATGCGCCGTTTCGGCAATCAACACGGTGCGATCAAGTTCGTGATCGATGATGATCGCCGCGGGACAACGCATCGCGAGCGCGACCGGCACGGTATTTTCTGTGGCACGCGGTTGCTGCAGGCGCGGTTCTATCTCGCCCGCGAGTTCGTAGCCCAGGTACAGCAACCAGCCGCCGTGGAAAGGCAGATCGTCGTGGCTGTGCGGAATGTTTTCGGCAGACCAGGCGCTATCCAGCGCATCGAGAAATCCGTGATGCGTTTCGATCGCAGTGCCATCGTGCGTGAGTATGTGATCGGCATCAAGACGGATTTGCGCTTGCGGAAATGCACACAAGATATCAAAGCGCGCATGTCGCGTACCGGATGCGACGCTTTCGAACAACGCCGGATAACGCGCCGGCTGCGCCGCGGCCAGCGCGAGCAAATCGTGCTGACCAGTGAGAACACGCGTGACGATACTCACGCGATCATGCTCTTGCGCTGTGCGGTCTGGAATCGGCGATCAGAGACTCTGAAAAACCAGCGTACCGTTGGTGCCACCGAAGCCGAACGAGTTGGAAAGTGCGGTCTTGATCTTCGCCTCGCGCGCGATGTGCGGCACAAAATCGAGATCACAACCTGCATCCGGATTGTCGAGATTGATGGTCGGCGGTAACACACCATCGCGCAACGCGAGAATGCTGAAAATCGCTTCGACACCGCCAGCCGCACCGAGTAGATGTCCGGTCATGGATTTGGTCGAGCTGACCGCGAGCTTGTAGGCATGATCGCCGAAACAGGATTTCACCGCCTGTGTTTCAGCGAGATCGCCGGCCGGCGTCGACGTGCCGTGGGCGTTGATGTATTCGATCTGGTCAGGATTCAGCTTGGCATCCTTGAGCGCGTTGACCATGCTGCGCGCGGCACCTTCGCCGTTCTCGCTTGGTGCGGTCATGTGATACGCATCGCCGCTCATGCCGAAACCGGAGAGCTCGCAATAGATGCGTGCGCCGCGTTTCTTGGCGTGCTCGTATTCTTCGAGCATCAATACGCCGGCGCCGTCGGACAATACAAAACCGTCGCGATCCTTGTCCCATGGCCGGCTCGCCTTGGTCGGGTCGTCGTTGCGTGTCGTCATCGCGCGTGCCGAAATAAAACCACCGATCGAGGTGCCGGTGATCGAATATTCGGCACCACCGGCGACCATCGCATCGGCATCGCCGTACTGAATCATGCGCGCGGCCAAGCCGATGTTGTGGGTCGATGTTGTGCACGCGGTAACGACCGCGATATTCGGTCCTTTCAGGCCGAACATGATCGAGAGATTTCCGGAGATCATGTTGATGATGGTCGATGGCACGAAGAACGGCGAAATCTTGCGTGGGCCACCTTCGTGAAACGCGATCGAGGTGCGTTCGATACCGGTGATGCCACCGATGCCGGCGCCGACCGCCGCGCCGACGCGCTCGGCGTTTTCAGCGGTAATTTCCAGCCCTGAATCGCGCAACGCCTGCACCGAGGCAGCGATGCCGTAATGGATGAACGGATCCATTTTCTTGACGTCTTTCGGCGCGATATAGGTGGCCGGATCGAAATCGCGGATTTCGCCGGCGATCTTGGTCGCGAACGCCGTGGTATCGAAATGCGTTATCGGCCCGATCCCACTCACACCCGCGAGAATATTCGACCAGGCCGTGGCGATATCATTGCCCACGGGCGAAATGATGCCGAGACCGGTAACTACAACGCGCCGTTTGGACATGTTTTTTGCATCCGTAAAAACGAAGGTGCCAACCGTACGTCAGCGCACGTTAGCGAACCCTGAAAACGCAAGCTGCGCCCCGAAGGCGCAGCCGCATGAAACGATGATCCGATGAAACTCAGGCTTTGACGTGCGCCTTGACGTAGTCCACGGCCTGCTGCACGGTCGTGATTTTCTCGGCTTCTTCGTCCGGGATTTCGCATTCGAATTCTTCTTCGAGTGCCATCACCAGTTCGACGGTGTCGAGGGAATCTGCACCGAGATCGTCGACAAACGACGCAGTGGCGGTTACTTCATCTTCTTTCACGCCCAACTGTTCGACGACGATCTTCTTGACGCGATCTTCTATGCTGCTCATAAGTGCAAAACCTCCCGAGGGGAAAACAGAAATACCAAATTCGTGACTTGCGGATTGTAGTGGAAGCCTAACGCAACTGCTACCAGTGGCTGGCAATCCGCCTACTCTCAGAACCTGTTCAATATCTTACTGCGCGACCCTGATCAAGGCTCATGCGCTGCTCGAAATGCTCACATACCCAACGTATGCTCCGCTTTCTCCGCTGCTCTTCACCTCGCTGAGGGCCGCTCGCTACAGATATTGAACAGGTTCTAAGCGACTTATCATGCCATGTACATGCCGCCGTTGACGTGCAGCGTTTCGCCGGTAATGTAGGCCGCGGCGGGCGACGCCAGAAAACTCACAGCCTTGGCGATATCTACCGGCGCGCCAAGGCGACCGAGCGCAATCTGATTGAGCAACGCATTTTTCTGCTCGTCCGGCAGACCCTTGGTCATGTCGGTATCGATGAATCCCGGCGCCACCACGTTCACGGTAATGCCACGGCTGCCGATTTCGCGCGCGAGCGATTTCGAAAACGCGATGATGCCGGCCTTGGCTGCGGCGTAATTCGACTGCCCGGGATTTCCGGTCAAACCGATTACCGAAGCAATGCTGATGATGCGACCTTTGCGCGCCTTCATCATGCCGCGCATCACCGCCTTGCTGGTGCGATACACCGACGTCAGATTGGTATCGAGGATCGCCTGCCAGTCGTCGTCTTTCATGCGCATCAGCAACTGATCGCGCGTGATGCCGGCGTTGTTGACAAGGATGCTGACGGCACCGAATTCCTTCGCGATTCCGTCGATCAGATCTTCGACCGCAGCGCCATCGGTGACGTTCAGCGCGCGCCCGATGCCGCCGTGTGCCGCGAGTTTTTCGCTGATTGCCGCGGCGCCGGATTCGGTCGTCGCGGTGCCGATGACTTTTGCGCCGAGCGCGGCGAGTTCTTCGGCAATCGCAGCACCGATACCGCGACTCGCGCCCGTTACCAGGGCGATTTCACCGTGCAGAATGGCTGTCATGTGGGTTCCTTGGCGAATGTTTTTTGCTTGGTTTGAACAACGCGAAACTAAGCAGCGCAAATTTTATTGGGCAAGATCGAGCAGCGCTTGCTGCATATCCGACGGTGCGCCGATCGCGCGACTCTCCAGCGCCTTGCTGATGCGTTTGTTCAGACCGGTCAGAACCTTGCCCGGGCCGCATTCGAGCAGTCGGCTGGCGCCATTCGTTTCGAGCGCGAGCACACATTCGGTCCAGCGCACGGGCATGTATAACTGGCGCACCAGCGCGGCCTGAATTTCGTCGATCGATTCGTAGCTGCGTGCGTCGGCATTCTGGATCACCGGAACTTTCGGCAGCTGCCAAGTCAGCGTTTTCATGTGTACGGCGAGTTGTTCGGCGGCGCCCTGCATCAACGCACAATGTGACGGCACGCTCACCGGCAACTTGATCGCCTTGCGCACCCCGAGTTCGGCGAGTTTCGCGAGCGCACGATCGACCGCTTCGGCATGGCCGGCGATCACGGTCTGCCCCGGAGAATTGAAATTCGCCGGTGAGACAATTTGTGTGCCTGCCACTTCGAGACACACCGCCGCGATCTGCACATCTTCGGCACCGAGGATCGCCGCCATCGCGCCAACACCTTGCGGCACGGCGTTTTGCATCAGGCGTCCGCGTTCGGCGACGAGTGCGGCAGCATCGGCCAAGGTCAACACTTCGGCGCAGACCAACGCGCTGTATTCGCCGAGGCTGTGTCCGGCGAGTTGCGCCGGCGTCGGGCCGCGCGCTTCCTGCCATACCCGCCACACCGCCACGCTCGCCGCGAGTAACGCAGGCTGGGTATTTTCGGTGCGATTGAGTTCGACCTCGGGCCCTTGCTGGCTGAGCTCCCACAGATCCCGACCGAGATACTGCGAGGCTTCGTCGAATGTGTTTTTTACCGACGGATACGCCGTCGCAAGCTCGGCCAGCATGCCGACCGATTGCGAACCCTGACCCGGGAAAACGAAGGCGAGATTATTCATGCCGAATTATTCATGCCGATTGATCGCGATCAAAAAAGCGCAATGGAAAAAATACGAAATCTGCAAGCTGCAGAAATCAGAAACGGACGAGCGCCGAGCCCCACGTGAAACCGCCGCCGAACGCTTCGAGCAACAGCATTTCACCACGCTTGACCTTACCCGAACGCACTGCAAAATCCAGCGCCAGCGGCACCGAGCCAGCCGAAGTATTGCCGTGTTTATCGACCGTCACAATCACGCGTTCCATCGGCATGTCGAGGCGTTTTGCGGTGGCCTGAATGATACGCAGATTGGCTTGATGCGGAATCAGCCAGTCGATATCGGACTTCTGCAGCTGATTCGCGGCGAGCGTTTCTTCGACCACCGCATCAAGCGTCTTGACCGCGACCTTGAATACTTCGCTGCCCGCCATGAGCACTTTCACGCCGTGATTCGGCTCGTCCTTGAAACCGACCGAAACGCCGACCGGATTCCACAGCAATTCCTTGTAACCGCCATCGGCATGCAGGTGCGTGGAAATGATGCCGGGTTCGTCCGAGGCTTGCAGCACGACCGCGCCAGCGCCATCGCCAAACAATACGCAGGTCGAGCGATCCGTCCAGTCGAGCATGCGCGACAGGGTTTCCGCACCAACGACCAGCGCGGTCTTGACCGTGCCGGAGCGGATGAATTTGTCAGCCACACTCAGCGCGTAAATAAAACCGGAGCACGCGGCGTTGACGTCGAACGCGGCACAGCCGTTGGCACCGAGACGATGCTGCAACAGGCAGGCGGTGGACGGGAAAATCAAATCCGGCGTGGTGGTGCCGACGATGATGAGTTCGACATCACGCGCATTCACGCCCGCCGCTTCGAGTGCAGCCGTGGCTGCACCGAACGCGAGATCGCACGTGGTCTGGCCTTCGGCGGCGATGTGTCGCTGCCGGATACCGGTTCGACTGGCGATCCACTCGTCGTTGGTATCGACGAGTTTTTCCAGCTCTGCATTGGTGACGATGCGTTCCGGCAAGAAGCTGCCGGTGCCGACGATGCGCGCGTAAGTCAGAGCCGTATCCCCCAGCGAAACGAAAGATTATCAGCCATCAGACCGCAATCCCGTAATGCAAACCGACGCCATGACGGCGTCGGCAAGAATCAAAGATCGATGCGAGTCCGCCGTCAGGCAGACTGGATCGAATCTCAGTCTTCGGTGCGAACCGAACCCTTGCTCTCGATCACTTTGCGACCGCGGTAGAAGCCGTCTTTGGTGATGTGGTGACGCAGATGCACTTCACCCGAGGTCTTGTCGATGCTGAGCTGCGGTGCAACCAGCGCATCGTGCGAACGACGCATGCCACGACGTGACGGGGATTTGCGACTTTTCTGTACTGCCATGATGACTCTCCAAACAATCTATTGAATATCTCCGCAGGATTGCCGCCATGGCAACTCGCGGGGTCGAAAAGCCCGAAGTGATTCAGACTTTCTATGCCACACCTGCAGTGCCTGCCGGCGCGACGAGCGATGCGATTTTTGCATCAGCGAAAATCCCGTACGGGACTTTCTTGCATTCTTCAGTGCGGCGTTTTTTTCAAGACACCCAGTGCCGCGAACGGATTCTTGCGCGGCTCTTCAACCACGTCACCCGGCTCATCGGACCACACCGTTTCCGGTAGATCTTCGGTGCCCGGCTTCATCGGGATCAGCGGCAGAGCCAGAATCAACTCGTCCTCGATCACATCGCGCAGTCGCATGCCATCTTGCGTTACCAGCAACGGCTCGTAGCCTTCGGGCAACCCGGATTCTTCTTCCTCACTCGTGATCAAACCCAAGCGAGAATCGATATGCACCGGTAAAACAAATTCTTCGAGCGTGCGCTGGCAAATCAAGGTTAGCGGAACATCGGCGCGAACCTGCAGATAGGCAACGCCCAATTCGTCCCGACCGAACTCCAGATCGTAACTCACAGTGCCAGTCGGCCCCGCCACACTCGCCAGCAGACGCGGCATGGCCGTCAGCGGCAACGTTCCGTGGAACAGGCGCCGCGCCGTAACCATGCGCCAAACATCGACAATTTCCGGAAAAGCTGCAGACACGGCGCGCGAAATGGTAGGTAGCCAGTGCGCCAAAGTCAATCAATCGACGAGTCACGCACGCGGCAATCCGCAAGTATATAACGTGGCGCCGGCAAAATCGATATGCGCGCAAATTTGCGGTTGAACCCTGACCAATCATCACACAGTGATTAACAAGATTCCAACATCTGTTTTGCTACGGTTCAGAAAAAGAGCGTTCTGCAGCGCCCGAACCAACCGATTCATGGGGATTACCCGTATGCCAATTCAGCGACTGACCGCCGCGACGCTATTCGCTGCGGCCTGCATTTTCCAGAGCGCGGCTTTCGCGCGTATCGCCAGCCCTGCCATGCCGCTGGAATGCGATGCCGCTTCGCTGCAGGCGTCGTTGATGCCGTTGGTCAATGCGGGCCTGTGGAGCACGGCGCAGAATGCGGTACTGACAACGCCCGCCGCCAATACCGGCAACTCGTCGACAAAAACTGATCTGCCCGAAATCGCCACGATCGAGCAGGCACCGCGTCGCGTGCTGGCTGATTTTGCGATGCAACTGCGCAACATCCGTTATCGCCGCGGCGGTCGCGAACCTTCCACCGGTTTTGATTGCAGCGGTTTTGTGCATTACGTTTTTCTGCACACGATGGGCCTCGATCTGCCTGGCGACGCGCCGGGGCAGTATGGTTTCGGTCAGAAAGTGGCGCGCGCGCAGATGCAAACCGGTGATCTGGTATTTTTCCGCACGCGTGGTGGCGCTGGCATTTCGCACGTTGGCATTTATCTCGACGACGGCCGGTTTATTCATTCGCCTTCGCCGGGTAAATCGGTGCGCATCGATCGTCTCGAAGATGCGTACTGGACCAAACGTTTTGTTGGTGCACGCCGGCTCGGCAGCCTGACCTGATCGGAAACGCGACACACTCGACGCAAGATAAACGGCGTCGCGCGCAGTAAAGTTTCGCTACCGTTATCTCGACACGCTTGTCGATAAACCGACACGCGCCGCTCGGCAAAGTCTCGTCGCAACGATCCCGAATCACTTTGATCGCTGTTATCCTTGTGCGGATAGCTCAGCCCAAGGTGCGCACGCATGCCCGTGATCGAATCCGCAATTGACCCCCGCTCCGCCGATTTTCTGGCGAACGCCACGCAACTGCGCACGCAGGTCGAAGATCTCAAGACCCAGCTCGCACAGAGTGCACTTGGCGGTGGCGAAAAGGCGCGGCAAAAACATACCGAACGCGGCAAGTTACTGCCACGCGAACGCATCCGCGCATTGCTCGATCCGGGTTCGCCGTTCCTGGAACTGTCGCCGCTCGCAGCGCATGGTCTGTATGAAAACCAGGCGCCATGCGCCGGTCTGATTACCGGCATCGGCCGTGTGCAGGGCCAGGAAGTCATGGTCGTGGCCAACGACGCCACGGTCAAAGGCGGCACGTATTTTCCGATGACTGTGAAAAAGCATCTGCGCGCGCAGGAGATCGCCGAAGAGAATCGCCTGCCGTGCATTTATCTGGTCGATTCCGGCGGCGCCTTCCTGCCGTTGCAGGATGAAGTGTTTCCCGACCGCGATCATTTCGGGCGGATTTTCTACAATCAGGCGCGACTGTCGTCGAAGAATATTCCGCAGATCGCGGTGGTCATGGGCTCGTGCACAGCGGGTGGCGCGTATGTGCCGGCGATGAGCGACGAAACCGTAATCGTGAAAGAACAAGGCACCATTTTTCTTGGCGGCCCGCCGCTGGTGAAAGCCGCGACCGGCGAAGTCGTGGATGCCGAATCGCTCGGCGGCGCCGAAGTGCACACCAGCATTTCCGGCGTGGCCGATCACTTCGCCGAGAACGACGCCCATGCGCTGGTGATTGCGCGCGACATCGTGGCGCATCTGAATCGCAGCAAAAAACTGCCAGTGGAAATTCGCGAGTCACGCGAACCGCGTTACGCCGCTGAAGAGCTGTATGGCATTTTGCCGCGCGACACACGGCATCCGTTCGATATCCGCGAAATCATCGCACGCATCGTCGACGGCTCGGAGTTCCAAGAATTCAAGGCACGATATGGCAAAACGCTGGTCTGCGGATTCAGCCACATATACGGCTATCCAGTTGGCATCATCGCCAACAACGGCATTCTGTTCGCCGAGTCGGCGCTGAAGGGCGCGCACTTTATCGAGCTGTGCAATCAGCGCGATATTCCGCTGGTGTTTTTGCAAAACATCACTGGTTTCATGGTCGGCAAGAAATACGAAAACGCCGGCATCGCCAAAGACGGCGCGAAGATGGTCACGGCGGTCGCGTGCTCGCACGTGCCGAAGTTCACAGTGATGATCGGCGGCAGTTTCGGCGCCGGAAATTACGCGATGTGCGGGCGCGGATATCAGCCGCGATTCCTGTGGATGTGGCCGAATTCGCGCATCAGCGTAATGGGCGGCGAGCAGGCAGCATCGGTACTGGCGACGGTGAAACGCGACGGCCTCGAAGCATCCGGCAAGACCTGGTCAGCTGAGGAAGAAGAACAATTCAAGGATCCGATTCGCCAGCAATACGAACGCCAGGGTCATCCGTACTATGCCAGTGCGCGCTTGTGGGACGACGGCGTGATTGATCCGGCGGATACGCGGCGTGTGCTTGGACTGGCGATCTCGGCGGCAATGAATGCGCCGATCGAGAAACAGCGCTTCGGCGTGTTCCGCATGTAACTTTCGGCTAGTTGAAACGACTGAAGCTGCGCTTCCGCAGCTTCAGTCGGGAATTACCAAACTCGCCTACCGAACCGATCAATGCGCCAGATGCGCATTCACTGGCCTTTGCGGCGGCTTGGCGCCACCGCCACCCAGCATGCGCATGCCAAACGCGATCAGCGCAGCGGTGACGAGGTAGAAAAGAATCTGCATGCCGGCAGGATGCGCTTCGTAACCGATCAGCGTATGCAGCGCCTTGCCGATCCACGAGGTGTCCGACAACAGGAACGAGCTATCCCAGATCCGATTGCCGAGCGCCGGCAGGACATCCGCCTGGATCAGGAAACTCGCCGCCTGCGACGCCAATCCCGCCGCCAGCAATAACAACAGCCAGTTGGTCGCGCTGAAAAAATAGCGCATCGGAATGCGCAGCAAACCGAAATACAGGGCCAACCCGACCGCCGAACCGCCGATCACGCCGATGCAGATTCCACCGATCAGATCGACCGCGCTCGAACCACCGGCCGACTGTCCATAAAGGAACAAGACCACTTCCGAACCTTCGCGCAGGATCGCGATCGCGACCACGATCAGCAACGCCGACAACGGCCGATTGCCGCCGGTCACTTGTGCGCCGACCGATTTCATTTGCGTCGCGAGTTCGCGGCCGTGACTGGCCATCCAGATTGCGTGCCACGCGATCATCAACACCGCGGCGAGCAACACGCTGGCGTTGAAGAGTTCCTGCCCGATACCGCTGACCGCCTGTGCGATCGCGCCAGCGAAAAACGCGACGATGATTGCGCCCAACACGCCAGCGCCGATGCCCGCGCCGATCCAGCGACCGCGCCCCACTACACCGCGCGTTGCCGCCGCGACGATCGACACGATCAGCGCCGCTTCCAGCACCTCGCGAAACACCAGCAAACCGCTACCGAGCATGACCAGATCCTTTACTGCAGAAGCAAATCAACGCGCGTTACCCTACTTCGCGATCACGGCACCTTGCGCCGTATCCTGATGAAAATCGCCGAAGAATCCGTACTTGCCGGGTTCCAGCGGGCCGAGATAGATATCGATCGTGCCGTTGCCGACCACGACCTTCTCGCGATTCAGTTCGGCGCTCTCGAACTCCTCCGGCGAGGCATCCTTGTTCTCGACGATCAGCTTGAATTTCTGTCCCGCCGGCACTTGGATTTCGGTCGGCTGAAACTTGTGATCCTGCACGACCAGATGAAACTCAGGCACAGCCGCCTGTGCGGCCAGCGCAGACATTGCGACTACGGCAAATAGGGTCCGACGCAACATGCGAATTCATCCAAAGTCATACTACTGCAGTGAATGATAATGGTTCGCATTAACGAAAGCAATCTGAGGGCTAGTTGAGGAGTATTGCGACAGATTCGGTGCCGGGCACTTGGCTTGCGAAATCAATACGGGTTCTACCCCGTTTTGGCGGACGGTTGAGTTAAGGTTATAAATCTTTGGTCTAGCTTATCAAGTCGTCGTTGCATACGTGGGTTGTGGAAGCGCTCGATATAGTCAAAAACATCCGAGCGTGCGTCGGCCAGTGACAGGTAACGACGGCGATAAATGCGCTCGCGCTTGAGCATACCGAAGAATCCTTCGGCGGCAGCATTGTCGCCACAGTGGCCCACATCACTCATGCTGCTGATGATGTGGTGATCGGCGAGGAAGCGTTGATATTCGCCGCTGGTGAATTGGGTTCCTCGATCTGAATGCAGCACCACGGGCGTGGTGTCCGTTCGCTGCCAGCAGGCCATCTGCACCGCCTTGAGAACCAGGTGACGATCCTGGATACCCGACATGGACCAACCAATGATCGTGTGGCTGAACAGGTCGAGCACCGTGCAGAGGTAGAGCCAGCCTTCGCCGGTGTGGATGTAGGTGATGTCGGTGACCCATTTTGTATTGGGTTCCAGCGCCGAGAAGTCACGTTGCAGATGATTGCGCACGTGCAGCGGTCGCACGCCGCTACGCTTGCTGCGCCAGGCTCGCCGCTGTGGAATCCCGAATAATCCGTTGCTGGCCATCAGGCGTGCCACCCGATTGGGACTCGCCGTTTCACCGGCATAGCTCAGCTCCTCATGCATGCGTGGCATGCCCAGTACCCCATCGCTGATGCTATGAAGCGCTTTTATCTGCACCAGTAATCGCTGGTTGTCCTTCGCTCGCGCACTCAAGGGGCGTTTGCACCACGCATGAAAACCGCTGCTCGATACCTTCAGGCATCGACACATCAGTTGCACGGGATAGACCGTGCGGCAGCGCTGGATCGTCTGAAACTTCAACGCGATTCCTTCGCGAAGAACGCTGCCGCATCGCGCAAAAAATCGCGTTCCTTCTTGACCCGCGCCAGCTCACGCTTGAGTGCGGCCATCTCTTCATCCCGCGGTACGCCAGAGCCCGGGAAAGCGTGGCGTTTACCGCTGGCCAATTCCCGCCGCCAACGGCTCAGCACCCCTTCACCCACACCGATATCGCGAGCTATCTGGCTAACATTGGCACCGGCCTGATGAGTCAGACCCACTGCCTCCCGTTTGAACTCATCACTAAATGTTCTTCGCTTGGACATGACACTCCTTTTTGCCGATCATCGGCCTTGTTGGAAGTGTCCGCCATAACGGGGTAGAACCCTTCGACTGGCTCATCGAAGAAAGGCGAACTTTCCCCGATGTGATGATTTGATAGAAGGTATTCGTCGAGCAATAGTGGTACAGAATCTTCGACACGACCTACTCACTGGGTTGACGGAAACGAGTTTGCCCGTCGACTGAGGGACGGACGCTTTGCCTATGGTATCGGTGATCGGAATGCACTGCATTTTGAACTCTCCTAACACCGTTCGCATACGAAGAACCTCGACACATGCCACCCCGACCTGCAAGCAAGTATGATTCGCCTTTGCCCCGAACTTCGCGAAGAACCGCCGCATGTCCGACAATCTCAATATCAACATCGAGCGCGGCATTGCAACGCTGCAGCTCAACCGCCCCGATGTGCATAACGCGTTCGACGATCAGTTGATCGCCGCGTTGACGCAGGCGCTGCAACAACTCGATGCGGATTCCACGGTGCGCGCCGTGGTGCTGACTGGCGCGGGAGCATCGTTCTCGGCCGGCGCGGATTTGAACTGGATGCGCGGCATGGCCAGCGCGTCCGAGGCCGATAATTATGCCGACTCGCTGCGGCTCGCCGAACTCATGCGCACGCTCGCGTTTTTGTCCAAGCCGACGCTCGCCAAGGTCAACGGCGCGGCGTATGGCGGCGGTGTCGGGCTGGTCGCGTGTTGCGATATCGCGATCGCCGCCGATACGGCCAAGTTCGGCCTGACCGAGACAAAACTCGGTCTTGTGCCCGCCGTGATTTCGCCGTACGTAATCCGCGCGATCGGTGAACGCCACGCGATGCGATTGTTTTTGACTTCGGCGATTTTCGATGCCGAACGCGCGCGTACGATCGGCCTGGTACACACGACCGTCGCCGCGGCGCAGCTCGACGATGTCGGGCGCGCCGAGCTCGATCTGCTGCTCAAAGCTGGCCCGCACGCGGTGCGCGAAGCCAAGGCATTGGTGCACCGCGATCGCGGTTTTGCTTCGAGCACGCAGGAAAAAATCGATGCGAGCAACGCCGCGTTGATCGCGCGTTTGCGCATATCCGACGAAGGCCAGGAAGGTCTGGGCGCGTTTCTCGGCAAACGTAAAGCTGCCTGGACAAACAGTTGAACCACGCACCGACGAATCGCCGCCTTTGCGCTGCGGATTCGCCAACGCTAACGCGTAGAAACTTTTCGGAGAGACAATGTTCAAGAAAATCCTGATCGCCAATCGCGGTGAAATCGCGTGCCGTGTGATCCGCACATGTCGCCGTCTTGGCATCGCCACGGTCGCGGTATATTCCGAGGCCGACGCGCGCGCGCAGCATGTGCGGCTGGCCGACGAGGCGTATGCGATCGGCGGGCCGCGTCCCGCGGAATCGTACCTGCGTGGTGACGCGATTATCGAGGTCGCCAAACGCAGCGGCGCCGAGGCGATTCATCCGGGCTACGGATTTCTTTCCGAGAACGCCGCTTTTGCGCGCGCGATCAAAGCCGCCGGTTTGAGTTTTATCGGCCCCGCGCCCGAAAGCATGGAACAGATGGGTTCGAAAGCCGGTGCCAAGGCTCTGATGATCGCGCACGGTGTGCCGACCGTACCCGGATATCATGGCGAGAATCAGGACACCGAATTTCTGCAGGAACAGGCGCAGACGACCGGTTTTCCGCTGATGATCAAGGCCACTTCCGGCGGCGGCGGCAAGGGTATGCGCATCGTGCGCAGCGCGGATGAGTTTGTCGCCGCGTTGCAGTCGGCGCAACGCGAGGCGCAAAGTTCGTTCGGCGATCAGCGTGTGATTCTCGAACGTTACGTCGAACATCCGCGCCACATCGAATTCCAGGTGTTCGGCGACAGCCACGGCAACGTGATCCATCTCAACGAACGCGAATGTTCGGCGCAACGGCGCTACCAGAAAGTGCTCGAAGAAACGCCCTCGCCGTTCCTCAATACGCAACGTCGTCAGGCGATGGGCGAAGCAGCGGTCGCGGCCGCACGCGCAGTGAATTATCTGGGTGCGGGCACGATCGAATTTATCGTCGCGCAGGACGGCAGTTTCTTTTTCATGGAGATGAATACGCGGCTGCAAGTTGAGCATCCGGTCACCGAACTCACGCTCGGCCTCGATCTGGTCGAGTGGCAATTGCGCATTGCCGCCGGTGAAGTTTTACCGCTGCAGCAAACACAGATTCATGCGCGCGGTCACGCCATCGAACTGCGCTTGTATGCCGAAGATCCCGAACAGAATTTCCTGCCGGGTTCGGGCAAACTCGAACAATTGCGCTTGCCAGCGCCATCAGCAAATGTGCGTATCGATTCGGGCGTGATCGAAGGCGATACCGTCAGCATTTTCTACGACCCGATGATTACCAAGCTGATCGTCTGGGATACGACGCGCGAACTCGCGCTGACGCGTTTGCGCGAAGCGCTCGCGGAAAGTGAAATCGTCGGGCCGAAATCGAATATCGAATTTCTCGAAAAGCTCGTGCGCCATCCGGTCGTGGTCGAAGGCCGTATCGATACCGGTTATCTGGATCGTCATCTCGACGAATTTGTGTCGCAAGCGCAAACACCGCATACCGATATTTTATTCGCCGCGGCAACTGCCGCACTGCTGCACGAAGAAGCAAGCAGTGTTGCGCGCGCCGCTACCGGCAGCGATCCGCACTCGCCATGGCAACGCGCCGATGCATGGCGTATCGGTCATGCCGGTAAACGTGTTGTCGCCTTTCTGTGGCGCGGTGAGCGTATCGAAATCACCGCGCACGGATCGGTGGGAAACTACGCGCTCGATTGCGCCGAACACCATTGCGATGTACGGGCAGCCTTGTTGCAAAACGGTTGGCTGAGCGCAGCGTTCAACGGTATCGCGCGGCGCTTGCGCTGCGTGGTGAGCGCGCAGCGTGTGATGGTTCATGACAGCGCATCGCGTTATGTGCTGCAGCACGTCGGCGCGTTTGCGTATGTCGCCAGCGCGCAGAAAGTCGGTGATCGCATCACCGCACCCATGCCCGGGCGTATCGTGCTGGTCAAGGTTGCGCCGGGCGATGCGGTCGATGAAGGCCAGGAGCTGCTCGTGATGGAAGCGATGAAAATGGAAATCACCTTGCGCGCGCCGCGTGCCGCCAGCATCGAGACGGTGCAGGCGCAGCCGGGTGAGTTTGTCGAAGCAGATTCGGTGTTGATCAAACTGGTCAAACCGTGAGACCGCGCCGCGTGTCCAACAACAAGGATTGCTCGCCATGACACTTTTCAAACTATTACCTTTATTAGCATGCATCGCACTCGCGGGTTGCGAATCCACGACGTTCGAGTCGATGCCCGCAGGCGTCAGCGATGCCTGCCCTGCCAACTGGCCCGGCGGATGGATTGCCGTCGACGATCAGGGCCACGACGACCCGGATTTCGCGGTATTCGTCGGCCCGCAATGCGCGATTGAAAACGTCAGTGCTGCCGACAAAACGCCCGCATCATCAGCGTTGAAACCGATGTTCTGGCACAACGCCGGGCATGACTATGCGCTACTCGGCGTGATCGATTCCTACACGTTGATGGCCGAAAAACGCGATGCCGACAGCGTGCCTGCACCGGGCTATTTCATGCTGCGCTGGGAGATCGAAAATCAGCAAATGGCGCTGCGTGCACCAGCACACAAACGGATAGCTACGTTGATCGTCAATGGCGCTATCGACGGCAGCGTCGAGCGAAAAAAAGATCGTTCGTTGCACAATGTGATCAACGCCAATCCCGAGCAACTGCGCACGTTATTGCAGGCCATAGATTTGTATGACGACTCCAAACCGTCGCGCCTGCGCTGGACCGGCCCCGCGCGTAAAACACTCGATACAACGCTGATAAAACTTCGCAAACAAAAAGCCGACGCCGAGAAAAAGCACTGAAATGAGCATGTATCCGAAACAGGTTCGCATCGTCGAAGTCGGCGCGCGCGACGGCTTGCAGAACGAAAAAACCATCGTGCCGACCGCGAGCAAGATCGAGCTGATCGATCGTCTTTCGGCCTGCGGTTTGCGCAGTATCGAGGCGACGAGTTTTGTCAGTCCGAAGTGGATTCCGCAACTCGCCGACGCCACCGAGGTATATACCGGCATCGAGAAAAAATCCGGCGTGAGTTATCCGGTACTCGTGCCGAATCTGCAAGGTTACGAACGTGCGCGCGCCGTGAACGTCAGCGAGATCGCGGTGTTCACCGCGGCTTCCGAAGCGTTTGCGCAGAAGAACATCAATGCCAGCATCGATGAATCGATCGAGCGTTTTCGCCCAGTCATTGAGCGCGCGCAGGCCGACGGTATCAAGGTGCGTGGTTATGTCTCGACCGTGCTCGGCTGTCCATATCAGGGTGAGGTTCCGGTTGCCGATGTCGTGCGCGTGGCGCAGCGTTTGCACGAACTCGGCTGCTACGAAATTTCGCTCGGCGATACGATCGGCATCGGTACACCGAAGAAGGCGCAAGAGATGCTCGCAGCCGTCGCGGCGGTCGTGCCGATGACATCGCTCGCGGTCCATTTTCACGATACGCGCGGCCAGGCGCTGGCGAATATTCTGGCGTGTCTCGAACTCGGCGTGAGCGTGATCGACAGCGCGGTTTCCGGCGTCGGCGGTTGCCCGTACGCGCGCGGCGCGAGCGGCAATGTTGCGAGCGAAGATGTGGTTTACATGCTGCAAGGTCTTGGCATCGAAACCGGCATCGATCTCGATCGACTGATCGCCACCGGTCTCTGGTTGAGCGCGCAACTGGGCCGCGAAACGTCGAGCAAAGTGGCGCGCGCCGCTGCTTGACGTTTGATCGCCACAGCATATCCCGGTAAAGAATTTTCGCGCGATCCTGTTGTCATTCGATGAGCACATCAAAACCGCAAGACACACTGGATTCTGCGCAAGCCGCATTTGTGAGCGGCGACTTTGCCCATGCGTTCGATCTGCTCGGCAAATTATTGAGCGTTTCGCCACAACTGCATCAGGCACGCGCGCTACGCGTGAATGCAGCGCTGCAGCTGGAGCACTGGCGCGATGCCAGCGTCGATCTCGAATTGCTGTCGCAGGTGATGCCGCAGCACGCGCAATTTCGCCGTTTGCTGGGGCTTTGCTGGTTGCGCATCGGCAACACCCATCGCGATGCCAAACAAACCGATACAAGCATCAGCGCGTATCGAACTTCAATGGCTGTCGATCCGCATGCGCAAGACGCACGCTACAACATCGCGTTGCTGTTGAAAGAATCGAACAGCGGTCGAGCCGAAGCCATGAGCCTGCTCTTCCAGGTGATCGCCGCCGAGCCGAATAATCGCGAGGCGCAACTGCATCAGTCCGAATTGCTGATCGATTTCCGGCGCGAGAGTGAAGCACTCGCGTTGCTGCTTGAGCTGGCAAAAAATGTTGCAGTAGATGTTTTCGTCGCCGAGCGTTGTTGTTCATTGCTGCTGCGCATCGGTGCGATCGATCCCGCCTGCGAACTCGCGATCCGGCATTTTGACCAACATCCGCAACGCTGGCGCGAGGCCGGGCGCATCGCCATCGAGCTGCGCGAAAACGATGCACTGGATGCCGCCAATATTGTCCTCGATCGCATTCTGCGCGACACGACGGATGCATCGACGCGTTTCACCTTGACTCTCGCGCGACGCCTTGGCATGGCATCGACATACGTCAGCGATAACGAAATCAACCTCGCGCGAAAAATCTTTTCTGACGGCCTCGATGCCCTGATTACCGACTATCCGCAGCAAATTCTCGGCGAAATTTCACTCGATCCAGGCTTGTTGTTATGGAGCAACTTTTTCCTCGCTTATCTCGGCCGCGACGATCGCGAATTGCAACAGCGTTTTGGCAATTGGTTGAGCGCGGCGATGAACCATTGTTTGCCTACTATCGCGCCACGAAAACGGCACGGGCATCTACGTCCACGCCTGGTACTTGTTTCGAGTTTTTTTCGCGTCTGCACAGTCGGATCGTATTTTCATTCCTGGGTGGAATATCTAGCGCAAGGCGATTGGGAGCTGGTCGTGGTTCAGCTCGGGCCGCATTTCGACAGCGAAACGGATAAGCTCGAACGCCATGCTTCGCGCTTGCTGCGCCTTGAACTGCCGCAACGAGAATTAGCGCAGACGATTGCCGATCTGCAGGCAGACATCGTGCTCTATCCCGAGCTCGGCATGGACGCCCGCACTTTCAGTCTGGCCGCGTTGCGTCTCGCGCCGATACAGGTCTGTGCGTGGGGTCATCCAGTCACGAGCGGACTGCCAAGTATCGATGTTTTCCTGAGCTGCGCCGAAATGGAACCCGCGCATGCACAGCAGCATTACAGCGAACGTCTGCAATTGCTGCCCGGGCTCGGCACACGTTATCTGAGTCCGAAGCTGCCGACGGTAGCAACACGTGAGGAACTCGATCTACCGGAGGCGCGACATCTTTACCTCGTGCCGCAATCGCCGTTCAAATTGCATCCGCACAACGACGCTGTACTGGTCGAGGTATTGCGCCGCGACCCGAGCGCGCTATTCGTGATGTTCGACGGGCCGCGCCGAGGCCCCACACAGAATATGCAGCGGCGCGTGTTGCAGGCATTGAATGCTGTCAGTAGCGAACCTAAAAATCATCTGCGCATTCTGGCGCACGGCTCACGCGACTATTTCCTGCGCGTGAACAAGGTTTGCGATGTGATGCTCGACAGCCTGTATTGGTCCGGCGGCAATACCACGCTGGATGCTTTGCACTGCGGTTTGCCGGTGGTCACGTGTCCCGGCGAATTCATGCGTGGACGTCAATCGATGGCGATGCTGCGTCGGCTTGGTTGTGACGAACTGATTGTCGGTTCGCCGCTCGCGCTGGCCGAATCGGCAGTCGCGCTGGCGCAGGATCGCACGCGCCGTGCGAGTATCAGCGCGCGCATCCGCGAACGTTTGCCGATGCTCACCGACGATGTCGCGCCGCTGCTCGCGCTCGACAAAATCTTGCGCGACTTACTACCGAGTAATCATGAAAATTTCGCCTGACCCACACGAAATGCGAGCTGGCTGGAATCGAGTCTGCGAAGCGTTACCGCCGGTTGCTGCACTCGTCCGCCTGCAGACTACGCATGATTAATCTTGCCAATCAATCATTGTTGGATAACGCCCAAGCGGCATTCGCGCGCGGCGATTATGCCAACGCGTATGCGCTGGCCAGTGCCTGCCTGAATGTGGCGCCACAACTGCATCAGGCGCGCGCGCTGCGCGTGAATGCGGCGCTGCAACTCGAGCGCTGGCCCGATGCTGCGACCGACCTGCAACTGCTGCTGCAAGTCATGCCGCAGCATGCACAGTTCCGGCGTTTGCTCGCGGTGTGCTGGCTGCGCATCGGCAACACTCATCGCGACGCGAAAGAGATCGAAAAAAGCATTGCCGCGTATCGAAATGCCATCACGATCGATCCGAATGCGCAGGACGCGCGCTACAACCTGGCGTTGCTGATCAAGGACAGCAGCGGTTGGGTCGAAGCGCTCGACCTGCTCGCTGCAGTGATTTCGGCGGAGCCGGACAATCTCGATGCGCGATTGTTGCAGGGCGAATTGTTGATCGACCTGCCGCTGGAAGACGAGGCGCTAGTGCATTTGCGGTACATCGCCGCGCACGATCCAAGCGATGTTTTGTTGATCGAAAGCTGCTGCATTTTTCTGGTCCGCGCTGGCGACAGCGAAACCGCTGTCGAACTTGCGCTACGCCACTTCGCAAAAAATCCGCAGCGCTGGCGTGAGGCGGCGAATATCGCGCTGAAATGGGGTGAGGAAGATGCCGGACATGCCGCCGATCTGCTGCTGGATTTCATCGTGCAGAACACGGCGGAACCTGCCGCGCGATTCCGCTGTTTCCTGTCGCGACAGCTTGGTTTGGCACCGACATATACGGACACGAACGAACTGCTTGCCAGTCGCGAACGCTACACAAATGCGCTCGAATTATTGATCGAGGAATATCCACCGCAGCGACTCGCGCAGATCGATCTCGATCCCGCGCTGCTGAGCTGGAGCAATTTCCTGCTCGCGTATCAAGGCCAGAACGACCGCGAATTGCAGATGCGTTTTGGCGCGTGGCTGAGTTCGGCGATGCGCGAATGCACTGCAATTCGAAGCACAGCGGAAAGTGCAAAACACCAGCGCCCGCGTCTCGTGCTCGTATCGAGTTTTTTTCGCGAATGCACAGTCGGCTCGTATTTTTTATCGTGGGCCGAACATCTCGCAATATGCGATTGGGAATTGATCATCGTCCAGGTTGGGCCGATTTTCGATCACCTCACCGATCGTTTCGAGCGCAGTGCGGCGCAGATGCTGCGGCTGAACGGGCCTGCAGCGGAACTCGCGCAGGCGATCATCGATCTGCAGGCCGATATCGTGTTGTATCCCGAGCTCGGCATGAATTCGCGGATCTTCGCGCTCGCGGCATTGCACCTCGCACCGATCCAGACGTGCGCGTGGGGTCATCCGGTGACGAGCGGATTGCCGAGCATCGACGTCTATCTGAGCTGCGGCGAAATGGAGCCGCTCGATGCGCAGGTGCATTACAGCGAGCGGTTGCTGACCTTGCCCGGCATCGGCACACGTTATCTGAGTCCAACGCTGCCGACGCCGCTGCCGCGCGAAGAACTTGGCCTGCCCGAAAACCGAAATTTGTATCTGGTGCCGCAATCGCCATTCAAACTGCTGCCGGAAAACGACACGATCCTGATCGAGGTATTGCGCCGCGATCCGACTGCGCTATTCGTGCTGTTCGCCGGCGCACAGCGCGGGCCGACGCGAAATTTACGGACGCGTTTATTGCGCGCATTGCGCAGTGTGAGTGCGACGCCGGAAAACCATCTGCACTTTTTCCCGCACGGCTCGCGCGACGAATTCCTGCGCGTGAATCTGGTCTGCGACGTGATGCTCGATAGTCTGTATTGGTCCGGCGGCAATACCACACTGGATGCTTTGCACTGCGGTTTGCCGGTGGTCACGTGCCCCGGCGAATTCATGCGCGGCCGTCAATCGATGGCGATGTTGCGACGACTCGGTTGTGATGAACTCATCGTCGATTCGCCGCTCGCGCTGGCTGAATCGGCGGTCGCGCTGGCACAGGATCGCACACGGCGTGCGCATATCAGCGCGCGCATCCGCGAACGTTTGCCGATGCTCACCGACGATATCGCGCCGCTACTTGCACTCGACCAAATCCTGCGCGATTTGCTGCCGCGCGACGATGCGCCTTCGGCGTAATCTGCACTGCCGCACAAGCTGGCTATAATCGAATCTGTCTCATCGAGGTTACGCCGTGTCCCCTGCCCGACTTGCACCCGACAAATCCCGTGGTTTTCTGATTCCGTGTGGCGGCGGCGAGTCGCTCGAAGGCGATGCCGCGATCTATCGACAGCTGCTGAGTATCAGCGGACATCGCCCAAAAGTCGTGCTGATCTGCGCCCGCGCCACCGAGTTGCCGTGCGAAGAAATCGCAGCAGCGCTGCTCGCGCTTGGCGCAGGAAAAGTCGAAACATTGACCCTCGGCGCGCGCACTGATGGCGAAAAACCGGCGTTTCTGGAAACGGTCGAAAATGCCGATGCAGTGCTGCTGCTCGCACGCCAGCCGCTGCGTTTGTCGACTTTGCTCGGCGGCACATCGCTCGCGCGCCTGCTGCGCCGACGCAACGCCGAAGGCATGCCGGTCGCGGGCAGTGCCGCTGGTGCCGCGTTGCTGGCCGAGCACATGCTGGCCGGCGGCGAGAGTGGACCGACGCCGCGCATGGGCGGCGTGATGCTGGCACCTGGGCTGGGATTGTCGAACCGCATCGTGATCGACCAAGGTGGCTTGCTTGGTGATCGGCTCGGCCGGCTGCTCGCCGCGCTCGCACTGAACCCGTTTGCGCTCGGCCTCGGACTTGATGCCGATACCGCCGCGTTCATCGGTCCGGACAACGTGCTCGAAGTGATCGGCAGTGGCGCGCTGACGATCGTCGATCCAGCCGATATCGGCCATTCGAATATCGCCGATGCCGCGCACAACGCGCCGATCAGCATGCTCAATCTGCGCATGCATGTACTCGTGCATGGTGCGCGTTACGATCTGGATTTCCGTCGCCCGCTCGGTTGAAGTTTGGCCATCCCAATGACTACAGAAAATTTCACGATCCGCCCGATTCGCGCCGATGACGATCTCGCTGTCGCCCACATCATCCGCAGCGTGATGCCGGAATTCGGCGCAGACGGCCCGGGTTTTGCGATCCACGATGCCGAAGTCAATATGATGCACGCGGCATATGCCGGCATTGGTTCAGCGTATTTTGTGGTCGAGCGCGATGGCATCGTGCTCGGCGGCGGCGGTGTGGCGCAATTGCTCGGTGATACATCCGGCATCTGCGAATTGCGCAAGATGTATTTTTTGCCGGCCCTGCGTGGCAGCGGTGCCGGCAGCGCATTGATGCAGCGCTGTCTCGATAGCGCGCGACAGCTCGGTTATCGTCAGTGTTATCTCGAAACACTAACCGGTATGGATGCCGCACAGAAACTTTATTTGCGCAGCGGTTTTCGACGCATCGATCACTCGCTCGGCAGTACCGGGCATCACAGTTGCGATCGATTTTTTCTGATCGATCTGTGATCGATACGATATCGATTCGGCGCTAACTCGACGATACATTTTTTCGCCGATTTCCCGATCGACCACCCGACGTTTGCAACGACTCGTCAACCGACTCCTTCGCACCGCGTTGAAACTTCGCACAGGTGGCAACGCGGCACCTGACTCCATCGTCCATCCATCATCGCAGCCGCAGGCTCGCGATACGTGGTTTGTCGTGTCCGAAAAAAGGAGAGAGCCATGCGACCGAGTTTGTTTCGCTTACTAACCGCCATCTGCAGCATGCTCTGCGCGATCTGCAGCAGCAACGTATTTGCCTACGACGAAATTTTCTACAACGACTTTAAGGTCGTGAATGACGCACCCGCGAGCGATGCCGAGGCCGCGCGATTCCTCACTCAGGCGACGTTCGGCCCGACCGCGGCGGAAATCACACGACTGCGCGGCATCGGTTATCGGCAGTGGATAACGCAGCAACTTTCAATGCCAGCGACCTTGCAGCGTCCATACGTGCAAACGCTCGATGCGGGAATCAAGAGTCCGGGCCAGAGCGATCGCATGGAAGCGTGGTTCCACAACGCGATCACCGCGCCAGATCAGTTGCGTCAGCGCATGGCATGGGCGATGAGCCAGATCATGGTGGCGTCTGATCAGCAGAGCGGACTGAATCAGGATCCGATTGCGCTGGCGGAATATTACGACGTGCTCGCACGCGATCCGTTCGGTTATTACGACGGCAATATCTATCACGTCGGCAACTATTACCAACTGCTTTACGACGTGACCAAGAGCCCGGCGATGGGCCGCATGCTGACCTATATGCGCAACCAGAAAAGCAACGGCGCGCTGTCGCCCGATGAAAATTATGCGCGCGAAGTGATGCAGCTTTTTTCGATCGGACTGGTGTTGCGAAATCCGGATTTTTCCAAGCAACTCGATAGTGGCGGCAACCCGATTCCGACCTATGCATCGAGCATGGTGCAAGCCTATGCACGCGTGTTTACCGGCTGGAGCTATCAATCCGGTTTCAACAGTTCTCCACGCGGTCTGAACTGGAGCGCAGCCGACTATCTGCCGATGATTTGCTACGAGCAATATCATGAGGAAGGCGGCGAAACCGTGCTCGACAATCAGGTCGCCGCGGGCGGGCCGAACAGTTGTGAATCGGATCTGCAAACCGGCCTGCATGCGATTGCGAATCACCAGAACATCGCGCCGTTCATTTCGCGCCAGTTGATCCAGCGCTTCGTCACGAGCAACCCGACGCCCGATTATATCCAGCGCGTGTCCACGGTATTTGCCAACAGCAATGGTGATCTCGGCCAAGTCATCAGCGCGGTGTTGCTCGATACCCAAGCACGCACCGGCACCCTGCCCGCGCAATACACGCAGCCAGCGCAGAACTATGTTTTCGGCAAGGCGCGCGAGCCGCTGCTCAAGCTCACCGCGCTGTGGCGTTACTACCAGGCCGCGGCGCAGAACGGCCTGTATGCATTCAACAATCCGCAAACCAATTACGCGCAGCGACCGCTCGGCAGCAGCTCGGTATTCAACTTTTATCTGCCGGATTATCTGCCACCCGGCGAACTCGGCCAGCCCGCAGTCGGTGTGGCGCAATACGGCCCGGAATTCCAGATCATCAACGAGAGTTCAGCCATTTCGACGAGCAACGATCTGACCCAGCGTATCAATCAATACGTCGGCAATCCGAACAACACCGGCGCCACGATCGCGGTCAATCTCGCGCCACTCATCAATGATGCGGGCAACGCGCAAACGCTGGTGAATGATCTCAACCATGATTTGCTCTACGGCAGCATGAGCGCGTCGATGAACACCAGCCTCGTGAGCATGCTCGGCAAACTTCCCGCCGCAGCGACACCAACGGCGCGGGTGATCGCGACCTTGCAGGTGCTGCTCGCCTCACCCGAATTTGCGATCCAGAAATAGCCGCTCGGCCCAATCGCCACGCTTTCCACGCAGCAAAAACGCAGAGGAATTCTCCATGAAACGCAGAGACTTTTTACGCAACGCCGTTTGTTCCAGCCTCGCTTGCGCGAGCAGCACCGCTTTGTTCACGCAACTCAGCATGATGAACTCGGTGCTCGCCGCACAATCCGCGAACGACGCGCCGGGCGATTACCGTGCGCTGGTGTGCTTGTTCATGCTCGGCGGTAACGATTCATTCAACCTGCTGATCCCGAGCGACAGCACGCGTTATCCGATTTATTCCACCTCGCGCAGCGGCCCCGGCCCGACCGGCATGGCGATCGATCGCAGCAGCTTGCTGCCGATCAACGTCGGCAATGCCGGCAGTGGTGAGAGCTACGGCTTGCATCCGAGTTGCGTGGAGATGGCGCAATTGTTCAACAACGGTCACGCCGCATTTGTGCCGAACGTCGGCACCTTGATCCAGCCAACGCGCAAGAACGATTATCTCAACGTGCCCGGCTACCCCGTGCCGCCGCAACTTTTTTCGCACGCCGATCAGCAGGGACAATGGGCGTATGGCCAAGCGGCATCGAATGGCGCCAGCGGCTGGGGCGGATTGACTGCCGACAAGCTGTATGTGATGAATCCCGGCGCGACGATTCCGATGTCGATTTCTCTCGGCGGCGAGAACCGTTTCCAGACCGGCGTGAACGTGCAGCCGTACGCGATGGGAAGCGGCGGCCCGATCACGTTGAACGGCTACAAGGGCGCCAACGGTGCGGCGCAGACCGCGGCGTTGCAGGAATTGCTGCAGCAGAGTTATCCCGATCCGCTCAGCCGCACGTACGCCGCGACCGTCAAGAACGCGCTGGATTATTACAGCACGATGCAGACAGCGCTCGGCGGCGCACCGGCCCTGACCACGGTTTTCCCGCCCGATAATCCGGTTGCGGCATCGCTGCAAATGATCGCGAAAATCATATCGGTGCGCTCGACCCTGAAAGCGCAGCGGCAGATTTTTTTCGTGCCGTTCGGTGGATTCGACACGCACGACAGCCAGCTCGCCGATCAGCCGGGATTATTCGCAACCGTCTCCGCGGCACTCGGCGCGTTTTATGCGGCGACCGAAGAATTGCAGGTGCAGAACTCGGTCACGACGTTCACCATTTCCGAATTCGCGCGCACCCTCAACTCCAACGGCGATGGAACCGATCACGCGTGGGGCGGCATCCAGTTCGTCAGCGGCGGCGCGGTGAGTGGCGGAAAACTTTACGGCGCACCGGCCAGCAGTGGCGGGATTTTTCCTGATCTGACTTTGAATGGCCCGGACTGCCTGAGCCGCGGCCAGATGATTCCAACCGTCGCCAGCGATCAATATTCGGCCACGCTCGCGCACTGGCTGGGCTTGTCCGATAGTGATGCACAGACGGTATTTCCGAATCTGCATAACTGGGGTGCAAATCCGTACCTCGGTTTTTTGGGTTGAGAACAACCGAGGCAATCCGACCTGACCAACTCAACTAGTGCGGTGCACGCTGCACTAGTTACAATGCGCGCTTTCCGCGAAACGCAGGAGTAGGCATGCAACTGGATCAGGTCAAGGCGGTTATCACGGGCGGCGTTTCCGGTTTGGGCTACGCCGTGGCACAACATCTGCTTGCGCACGGCGGCAAAGTCACGCTGCTCGATATCAACGATGAAAAAGGTACCGCCGCGGTGCAGGCGCTCGGCGCAGCGTGCGCTTATCTGCGCACCGATGTGACCTCTGAAAGCAACGTCACGACCAATCTGAAATCCGCGCAAGAGCAGATGGGCGGACTCAACGCTGCGATCAGTTGCGCCGGCATTCTTGGCGCCGGTCGCGTGCTCGGCAAGGACGGCGTGATGCCGCTGCAGCAATTCCAGACCACGATCATGGTCAACCTGATCGGCAGTTTCAACGTCGCCAAGGCCGCCGCTGATCTGATGCAACACAATGCGCCAGGCGAAGACAACGAGCGCGGCGTAATCGTCAATACCGCGTCCGTCGCCGCGTATGAAGGCCAGATCGGCCAAGCCGCGTATGCCGCATCGAAGGGTGGCGTGGTCGGCATGACTTTGCCCCTCGCGCGCGAGTTCGCACGCATCGGCGTGCGTGTGATGACGGTGGCGCCCGGCGTATTCCACACGCCGATGGTCGATAGCATGCCGAGCCAGGTTTACGAATCGTTGTGCGCTCAGGTGCCGTATCCATCGCGCCTCGGCAAGCCCGAGGAGTACGCGAATCTGGTCGCGTTCATTCTTGAGAATCGCTACATGAACGGCGAAACCGTGCGCCTCGATGGCGCGATTCGTCTGCAGCCGAAATAAGCAATCACCACCGCATTATTCGAGGTTCCAAAAAATGAAAGCCAACGAAGTCAAGCGCGGCAACGTCGTCGAACACAACGGCCACGCCTACAGTGTGCGCGCGATCGAACGCAGCTCGCCGAGCGCACGCGGCGGCAACGTCACGTATCGTTTCACCTTGTACAGCGTGCCCGGAAA
This sequence comes from Pseudolysobacter antarcticus, assembly GCF_004168365.1. GTDB lineage: Bacteria > Pseudomonadota > Gammaproteobacteria > Xanthomonadales > Rhodanobacteraceae > Pseudolysobacter > Pseudolysobacter antarcticus. The sequence continues at coordinate 1,771,157 of NZ_CP035704.1, read as the reverse complement.
TCAGAAATTCGACCTGAGCCTGCGCGCCGAGGACGACATCAAGGAAATCGATCTGTCACGTCGTTCGTCGACGTTTTCATACATGGACGGCGAGGCATTTGTGTTTCTCGATGCCGAAGATTTCACCCAGTACGCACTTGATGCAGATGTGGTCGGCGAGATGTCGGGCTATATCAGCGAAGGCCTCGAAGGTTGCTGGATTCAGCTCATTGACGATCAACCGGTCGGCCTGCAATTGCCGCAATCGGTGGTGCTGCAAGTGATCGAAACTGCGCCCGAACTCAAGGGCGCGACCGCGACCAAACGGCCGAAGCCAGCCAAACTCAGCACCGGTATCGAAATCCAGGTGCCGGAATACGTCGTCAATGGCGAACTCGTGCGCGTGAATACCGACACCGGTGAATTTTCCGGTCGCGCGTAAATCGCAGCTGTCGCTGCGCGAAACAAATCCTGCGCGTGACCTTTTCAGCGCGCACGGTTTGTTGGCGGCGTCAGCGGAAACGAAAAAATTTCGCGCGTGTAAGTTTCCACGACTTCGCTGAAAGGCAGGTTGCCCTGCGTGTACAGAATCGCGCGGTGCTCCAGCACATGCTGTGGAATATCCAGCTGAGCGTGTTTGCCGGTCGGCGTCGGCTGCATTTCCCAGCCTTCCGGCAATACTGACCAAAGCACATTGGCCGAGATTGTTTCGCGGCGGAAATTAAGCTCTTTCACCGCACGCCCGAACGGCGTATCGGTTTGTTCGAGCTGGCGATTCATGGCCGCGGTCAGGCGCGCTGGTACATACCAGTTGTCGGCTTCGGACAAGATATGTTCGCCGCAAAACAACTGCACGCGCCGATATTTTATCGGTTCGTTGTTATCGACCTTGAGTTCGCGGCGTTGCTCGGTCGTCGGCGTTTTTTCGACATCGCGCAGCAAATGTGCGGTGATGTGCGCAGCACTGGCCAGACGATGCAAACCACACCAGCGTTCGAGCGTGAGCGTGGCGCTGGGATGACTAAGCAGGTCGGCGTTGAACGTTTGCAGCAAAGCCTGCGCTTTGAGGCGTGTCGCAAAATCATCTTGCCAGCCATCGGCGCTGGAATCATTGCGTATAACCGTACTGCAAGCAGTAAGCCCGAGCGCCAGCAATGCGAGCAGGCGCATGCTCAATTCGCGTGCTGATTAATCGTCGTCACGAGACCGTCTCGGATCGTCACAACAATGGTTTTGTGATCGCGATTATATTCCCAGCGCTCGCCTGAGGTTTCGCCTTTCTTTTTTGCGGCATGCGATTTGCGGTCGGGTTTGCCGACCAGATCGATCACATGCCCGGCGCTGTCGCCGGTAGCGATCAAGTGGTTACCGATTCGTATCGAATCGGCCAGGGCGGCGCTGGATAGCGTAAACAAGATACAAAATGTGATCGTTTTCAGCATGACTTTCTCCTTGGTTCATCCATGGGTGAAGCAGATATCAGCCGAATCGCAAAACACGTTCGCCAGCACCGCGACGGTTCTAAAAAACGACGGCGTCGGCATTATTGCACGGAGCGGCGCAACCATTTCTGCGCCATTCGACGCAGCGAGATATCGGCATCGCCGTCAGCCGCAATCGATTCGATGGAAAGCCACGCCAGCTCCAGCGATTCTTCGCTGAGAGCGAACTTTTCACTGCCCGTGGCACGCACGACAAATCGCACGTCGTAATGCCAATGCCCGGGTTCATCACCGCGTGCTGGAATCGAGTGCCGATCGATGTCGAAGATGTGCGGATCGGCGATGATCAAATCGGACAAACCCGATTCTTCCTCGGCCTCGCGCAGGGCAACACGCGCGAGATCTTCATCACCATCGGCATGACCACCAAGCTGCAGCCAACGCCCGAGCTTGCGGTGATGCGTGAGTAATACTCTGGCGCCATCGGCACTGACCAGCCAGGCCGAACCGGTGAAATGCCCTTGCAGATTTGCACGCGAGAAAACCGGCGCGTTTCCTGCGAGAAAAAGCACGAACTCGCCGGCGTCAGGTTCGTCCGGATAGTCGTCGGCGTATTTGGCAAACGCCACAGCGAGCCTCTGTCGTAAATCGTTCATTGCCGTCAGTCGATCAGGGAAGCCACACAGAATAACCGATCGTTTCATGCTTGATCGGCGCGCTGCCAATGACGCCAGCAAACTCCTACCGACGTATCAGAAAACGCACAATTCGATATCGAGCCCGATGCACCGACAGTCCAGACTGTTCGAACACCTTGTGCGCGCGCGGTCCAGTGGGCTAATGTAGCTCGCCCTGTCGCCGACAGGAGCACCGCCGCGCGGTCTCGACAGAAGACTGCCGGTAAACCACGTTGCGGGGAGCCCCAATGTTATTCAAGCGCGTCAAACCTCTCGATCAAATTTTGGCCACAGCGGCCAAAAAAAGCCTCAAGCGTCAGCTTGGCGCGTTTCAGCTGACCATGCTCGGCGTCGGCGCCGTGATCGGCACCGGCATCTTCGTGCTGACCGCCGAGGCGGGCCAGAAAGCCGGCCCGGCAATGATGCTCGCGTTCGTTATCGCCGCCGTGGTTTGCGGACTCGCAGCGCTGGCTTATGCGGAACTCGCATCGATGCTGCCGGTATCGGGTTCGGCCTACACCTACACCTACGGCGTACTCGGTGAACTGATCGCATGGATCGTCGGCTGGGCATTGGTGCTTGAATACGCGGTCGGCGCTTCGGTGGTTTCGGTCGGCTGGTCCGGCTACATGAATGGCTTGCTGGCGAATACCGACCTGTTCGGCTTGGTCGCCCCTGGCGCACTTGCGTTGCCGGCATACTTTCGCACTGGCATGTTTGCCGGCGGTGGATTCAACCTGCTCGCTTTCCTGATTTCGCTGGTGGTAACGGTACTCCTCGTCATCGGTACGTCGAAGAGTGCGCGAGTCAACGCCGTACTCGTGGCGATCAAGATCGTCGCGCTGACGATGTTTGTAATCGTGGCCGTGCCTGCCGCGCAAAGTACCAACTTCGAACCGTTCCTGCCCGGTGGCTGGGGCAGCCCACTCGGTGGTGTTGGCGTGCTCGGAGCCGCCGCTTCGATCTTCTTCGCTTACGTCGGTTTTGATGCAGTCTCGACTGCCGCAGAAGAAACCAAAAATCCGAATCGCAATATTCCGATCGGTCTGATCGGTTCGCTGGGTATCTGCACGATCTTCTATCTGCTGGTCGGTTACGGCGCTGTTGGCGCGTCCGGCGCGCAGCCGCTGCTCGGTGCCGATGGCATGCCGCTTGATCCGGGCAGCGCCGCTATGGCCGCCGCCTGCGCTGCTTCCGATGCACTGGTTTGCAGCAAGGAACCACTCGCTCATGTCTTGCGCGCACTTGGCCACGGCACACTCGGCAATCTGATCGGTATCGCCGCTGCGCTCGCGCTGCCTTCCGTTATCCTCATGATGATGTTCGGCCAGACCCGAATTTTCTTCACGATGTCGCGCGACGGCTTGCTGCCGGAAGTGTTCTCGAAGGTGCACCCGCGCTTTCACACACCGTATGTCATCACGATCATTACCGGCATCGTCGTCGCCATTTGCTCGGCGCTATTCCCGGTCGGAAAACTGGCCGACACCTCGAACTCGGGCACCTTGCTTGCGTTCGCAATGGTGTCTGTCGGCGTGTTGATTTTGCGCAAGACCGATCCAAACCGGTTGCGTCCGTTCCGCGTGCCGCTGGTCTGGGTGGTATGCCCGCTTGCAATCTTCGGTTGCGTGTTGCTGTTCTTCAATCTGAGCATCACGGCAAAAGAGGTGTTCGGCGGCTGGGCGATCATCGGCCTGTTCGTCTATTTCCTCTACAGCTACAAAAACAGCCAGCTCGCGCGCGAGGAAGAAAAATAATGCTCACGTCGAGCCAGCGTGTCTAGCTCGCAAGGGCCGGCTGAATAGCGCCGGCCCTTATTCTTTCTGCTCCTCTCAAATCCATACTCCACTCGACCGGTATCGCGCATGCTCAAGCAACTGCTCCGCACCAAACACCCGCTCGCGGTCAATCAAGAAGCCGGCGAGATCCAATTGCATCGCACCCTCGGGCCCTGGGGTCTGACTGCGATCGGCATCGGCGCGGTGATCGGTGGCGGCATCTTCGTGATTACCGGACAAGCCGCTGCCGAACATGCCGGACCGGCGGTGATGCTGTCGTTCGTGCTCGCGGCAATTTGTTGTTCGTTCTGCGCCTTGTGTTACGCAGAATTCGCAGCGATGGTGCCGGTCTCGGGCTCCGCGTACTCGTATACCTACGCAACGATGGGCGAAGGCGCGGCCTGGTTTATCGGCTGGATGCTGATTCTCGAATACGGCATATCCGCCTCCGCCGTCGCCACCAGTTGGACCGGTTATTTCGTCAGCTTGCTCGATCACATCGGCATACATTTACCCGCGGTATTGACCAATGCTCCGCTCGATGGACATCTGAACCCGACCGGCGCACTGGTGAATCTTCCTGCGGTCGGAATTGTGCTGGCGTTGACGGCCCTTTGTTACGTCGGCATCCGCGAATCAGCAACGATCAACACCGTGATGGTCGCGCTAAAAATCTGCCTGATCATCTTGGTCATTTTCGCCGGGTGGCAGTACGTCGACACACATTTGTGGACACCGTTCATCCCCGCGAACGTGGCACCAGGCAAATTTGGCTGGGACGGCGTTCTGCGCGGCGCGTCGATGGTGTTCTTTGCCTATATCGGCTTCGAAGCAACATCGGTGGCCGCTCAGGAGTCGGTGAATCCGAAACGCGATCTACCGATCGGCATGCTCGCCTCGCTCGCCATCTGCACCGTTCTGTATGTCGGCATGGCCGCCGTGTTGACGGGCCTGATGTCCTACACTCAACTTGGCACCGCCGAGCCAGTCGTGACTGCAGTGGTGAGCCATCCGGAGCTGTCGTGGCTGCGCTGGATCGTCGAAGTCGGAGCACTTATCGGCTTGTCATCCGTAATCCTGTGCATGTGCATCGGTCAGCCGCGCATCTTCATGATCATGGCGAATGACGGACTACTGCCAAAAGTGTTTACGCGGATCCATCCCAAATACCGCACGCCGCACATCAACACCGTCATCACCGGAGTTTGCATCGCGATCGTCGCGGGGATTTTCCCGCTTGATCTGCTTGGCGATCTGACGTCGGTAGGCACTCTCATCAGCTTTGCCTTCGTCTGCGCCGGCGTCTGGATTCTCAGAATTTATCAGCCTGACATCGCGCGCCCATTCCGCGTCCCGTTCGCGCCCTTGATCTGCACGCTCGGAATTGTCAGCTGCATTATTCTGCTGGGATATGCATTTGCGTATGGCGAAAATCTTGCGCTCATAACCGCGATATGGACGGCGATCGGTGTTGCGTTGTATTTCGCCTACGGTTATCGCAAGAGCAAGCTGCGGCTGGGCAACTAGCGCGACTCATCAATGCACTTTACCCTTGGCAAATATGCAGGGAGCGAACACGCCTTCTGAGGCCCTATTGGGGACTCGAATCAAATCGCGGCGAGTCGTTCCACTGTGTCCGGGTATCGCTCTACCAACTTGATCAAAAGCGATGCCTGGGCATTCGGCTTTGCCCGGCCCTGCTCCCAGTTTTCCAATGTGCGTACATTCGTGCGCAGATAAATTGCGAATAGCGGACGCGATATCTTCAGGCTTTTGCGCACACGAATCAGCTCCTTCGCCGTAATCGTGGGTGAAGCCTTTGCTTTTAAAGCATGCGTGCGCAGAGTGCGTTTACCTTCGCGACTGTCTGCCAACGCCGCCAAACCCTCGGTCAGCTCGGCGAATACATCACGCGAAATGGAAGAATCGATGCGGGATTTGGATACGGTTTTCATGCTGAATGCCTTGCCTTGAGTTCGCTCTTGATCATGTCTTTCAGAGTCTTGCGCTGACTGGCTGTCAAATCCGCTATTTCGTCCTTATCGAGCAAAGTAAACAACCAGAATTGCAGGCCGGATTCCCACCAATAATAAATAACGCGCAGCCCGCCGCGCTTGCCTTTGCCGCGGCGCTGATCGGCAAACCGCAGCTTGCGCAGACCGCCAGCACCTTCAATGATGTCGCCCGCTTGCGGATCGTCCATCAATATTTTCTGCAACTGCCGAAATTCGATGTCGCCAAGATAGTCAGGCCGGTATCGCTCGAAAGCAGGCAACTCAACGAACAAGGCTTTCATGCATCGATTATACGCAAGCTGCGTACCTACGCAATTTGCGCATTTTGGAAGAAACGGTCACACGAAATGCGCAAGACCTCAAGAAGTCGCGATGCAACGTTGTTCAAGCCGTATTTGCGCAATCGCGCATGGCAACGAACGCCAATCTTGTTATTCCGATGAGTCAGATACGGGCGCAGCTCGATTCGATTCGTTTTCTTCAGACGTCAGCGGCAACAACATTTCGGGCTGAGATTTCTCCAGCAAATCCGCCGGCAAACTCTTGCTGGCCTTGGCGCCGAGTTTGCGCAGCTCCTCGACACGCCGCACCAGATTGCCCTTGCCCTCGCTGAGCTTGGAAGTCGCGTCAACGAGGCTACGTTGCGCGCTGTCGAGTCCGTTGCGAACCTTGCCGAGATCCTCGACAAAGCCCGTGAACTTGTCATATAGCGCGCCGGCCTTGTTGGCGATTTCCAGCGCATTGCGATTGCGATCGTCGAAGCGCCACAGGCTGTTGACCGTGCGCAAGGTCACGAGCAAGGTCGACGTGCTGACGATCAGCACGTGTTTTTCCACCGCTGTCTGATAGAGCGTGTCGTCGTTGCGCATCGCCTCGATATAAGCGGCTTCGACTGGCACGAACATCAATACAAAATCCAGACTGTTCATGCCCGGCAAATCGTTGTATTTGCGCGCTGCCAGATCATTGACATGGCCACGCATCGATTGGCAATGCGCGCGAATCTGCAGCGCGCGCTCGGCATCATCGCTGGCCGCGCAAAAACGTTCGTAAGCGGTCAGCGACACTTTCGCATCGATGATCAGATCGCGTTTTTCGGGCAGCCGCACGATCACGTCTGGGCGCGATCGACCACCGAAATCATCCTCCAGCGTTACCTGCGTTTCGTATTCGATACCTTTCTGCAAGCCGGAAGATTCGAGCAAGCGTTCGAGGATCAATTCGCCCCACGCGCCCTGGGTTTTGCTCTCGCCCTTCAACGCCTTGGTGAGGTTGATCGCGTCTTCGCTGATGCGCAGATTGAGTTTTTGCAAGGTGCCGATTTCATGCTGAAGCACCGCGCGATCGGCGTTTTCCTTGGTATGCGTTTCGGTCACGGTCTTGCGGAAATCCGTGATCTGTTCGCGCAACGGCGTCAACAACTGCCCTAGTTGTAGCGAGTTTTGCTCGGTAAACTTTTTGCTTTTGTCTTCGAGAATATCGTTGGCGAGCGATTTGAAACTCGCGCTCATCTGCTCGCGCGCGGTATCGAGTAACGCGAGCTTGTCTTGCATTGCCGCGGTCTGTTCTTCGAGTCGTGTGGCGAGCGTGGTGGCGCGTTGCTCACTGTTTTCGTGTAACTGGCGCATGCGCGCGAGTTCATCCCGCGCACTCTGCAATTCCTGATTCAGCTGCGGCAGTCGTTCGAGACGCGCCTTCAGCGTTGCACGCTCATCGATCAGCGTGCGCACCGCTATTTCATCCTGCTCGGTGATGCGCTGCAATTTTTCGCGCTCGGCGCTTAGCAAGGATTGCGCGGTGCGCAATCCATCGCGTTCGGTTTCTAGCTGCGCGATTTCGGCATCGCGCGCCGCGCCGCCTTCCGTACGCGCTTGCGCCACGCGATACGACAAGCGCCACAGCAACAGACAACCCGCGAGCAACATGCCCACGAGTAGGCCCAGTAAAAATCCGCTGAGCGGAGTCAGCTCCAGCAGCGCACTCATGACACGAGAAAAAGAATAATCATGTCGCTACTTTCACGGCAAGATGCACATCGGTCAAGCACGGATCATCTTGCAGCATCACTGCTTGCGGCAAATACGGGAGCTCGCTCGCATTTGCCGCAAGCGACAAAACCGATCAGGCTTTTTTCGCGTTGAAACCGCTGCACCAACCCTTGCTCGAAACCGCCTTGCCTGGAAACAACTGGCACGGCGCAAACGCATCGCCCGCCTTGCCCTGAAAAAACTGGCAGCCGGCGCAATTCAATCCGGGTTTGTAGGCGGGAAATTTCGCCGCGTCGGCCTTGCTCGCATCTTCCTTGTAGCCGAGCGCGGTGGCGGTGCCGTCGGATTCCGTGAGGTGCGGCAAATCATCGGCATACGCATCGCGCTGAGCGAGAATACCGAGCAACGGCGCGCTGGCGGCACCGATCGCCGCGAGTTGCAGAAAACGGCGCCGGGTGGCGTTCGGGCTTGAGTTCGACATTGGAAACCTCCATCGTACTTGGCTGTGGGATTGGTGTTGTGTTCCGGGCGGGCATTATACGGTTGCTTGTGTCGGTGAAATGTCGCGAGGCCGTACTCCGAACCCGCTATCGAATACGCTATAGTCATGTGCGAATGCAACACGTCTTGAAGTGAGCAATGGTTTGAAAAATTACGATGCGCGACAACTGGCGCACGCGGCGCTGCAGATCGCCGATGCAGGCCGCGACCTCGCCGTACGCGGCTGGACGCCCGCGACCAGCAGCAATTTTTCGGTGCGGCTGGACGATGCCCACGCGGCGATTACGATTTCCGGTCGCGACAAAGGCAATCTCGGCGCCGACGATGTGATGGTTGTGGATCTGCATGGCAAGGCCGTCGATACCGACGCGCGGCCGTCGGCGGAAACGCTGCTACACACGCAGATTTATGCGCGCTACGCCGATGCCGGCGCGGTGCTGCACACGCACTCGCACAACCAGACCGTGGCTTCGCGGCTGTGGGCCAAGGCCGGTGCAATTCGCTTCGAAGGCTGGGAATTGCTCAAGGCAATCAGCGGCACGCCCACGCATGAAACCGTGATTATATTGCCGGTTTTTCCGAACACGCAGGACATGCCGGCGCTGGTCAAGCAGGTCGATGCCTACATCGATAGCGGCACTCCGCTGCACGGCTATCTGATCGACGGCCACGGCATCTACACATGGGGACGCGACATGGCGGAAACGCGCCGCCATCTCGAAGCATTCGAATTTCTGCTCGCGTGCGAGCTGGACCTGAGGAGACTAAACCGATGAGCCGATTGCGCATCTATCACGACAATAGCGGCGATACGCCGATCCTGAGCACCGAGGATCACGCCGCCATGGCGCGCGAACTCGCGCACATCAACGTGCGTTTCGAGCGTTGGCAGGCGAGCGAGCCGGTGCGTCCGGGCGACAGCCAGGAAAAAGTCATCGCCGCATATCGTGCTGATATCGAACGCTTGCAGCGTGACCACGGTTATCAGGCGGTGGATGTGATCAGCCTGAATCCGGATCACCCGGATCGCGTCGCATTGCGCCAGAAGTTTCTCAACGAACATACGCATTCGGAAGACGAGGTGCGGTTTTTCGTTGCCGGCCAAGGCCAGTTTACCTTGCATGTCGCCGGCAAGGTTTACGAAATCCTGTGCATGCAAGGCGACCTGATCGGCGTGCCCGATGGCACACCGCACTGGTTCGACATGAGTGAGGCGCCCTACTTCATCGCGATCCGCCTGTTCACCAACAAGGAAGGCTGGGTGGCCAACTTCACCGGCAGCGATATTGCCGAACGTTTCCCGCGTTTGCCGGTGAACACAACGCAGGCCGCCTGAACATGTCGTATCTGCAGGAATCACTCGCGCCCGACGAACACATCGTCGCCATTTTTAGTTTGCACTGGACCGCCAAAGGCTGGCTGATCCTGTGGATCGTGCTGACCATCCCGACGATCGGTATCGCACTGATCGGCGTGATCTATGAATACCTGCGTCTGCGTGCGATCGAACAAGGCGTGACCAATCGCCGCGTGGTACGCAAGCGCGGTTTTGTCAGCCGCGAAACCGAAGAGCTGCGGCTCGCCTCAATCGAGACCATCGACCTGCATCAAAGCGGCTGGGGACGCTTGCTCGGCTTCGGCGATATCCGCATTACCGGGCGCGGCGAAAGCAGCATGTTGATTGCACGCATCAGCGATCCGCTCGGTGCCAAACGCGCGATCGAAGGCGCCTACACCATCACCGAGAATGCGCCGCCAGCGCGCTAGCATTGCGCAAAAAATTGTAGCGGTTTCGTGACATCGCCACTACATCGATTCGTGGTTGAATACGGCATCGTTAGTTCAGGATTTTTCAGGCTGATTCAGCCATCAAAGGAGGCCACCGTGATTACCACCATCCTCACCGACATCGAAGGCACCACCAGCTCGATCAGCTTCGTCAAGGATGTGCTGTTTCCGTACGCGCGTGAGCGGCTGCCGGCATTCATCGTCACTCATGCCGACACGCCCGAAGTGCAGCATTGGCTGCACGATGCGGCGAAAGAAGCCGGGCTGATATCCGCGACCCAGCAGGAAATGATCGCGCTGCTGCAGCGCTGGATCGATGAAGATCGCAAATCCACCGCGCTGAAAGCGCTGCAAGGCATGATCTGGCAGGCCGGTTATGCCGCTGGCGATTATCGTGCGCATGTCTACCCCGACGCGGTGCGCGCGCTGCGCGAATGGCACGCGCAAGGCATCAAACTTTATGTCTATTCATCGGGCTCGATCCAGGCGCAGGAATTGTTTTTCGGCAACAGCGAAGCCGGCGATTTGCGTCATGTGTTTTCAGGATTTTTCGACACCACCAGCGGGCCGAAACGCGATGCTGAGTCGTATCGAAATATCCTGCGTGTAATCGATGTGCCGGCGGATCAGGTTTTGTTCTTGTCCGATATCGTCGAAGAACTCGATGCTGCGCGAACTGCCGGCTTCGCTACGATACTGCTAGCGCGCCCGCCAATGATTTGCAGCGCGCCCGAGATCGGCGGCCATCGCTGTATCGAGAGCTTTGAAAAAATTTCGCTCACCTGATCCCCACCTATTCATGTCGATTTTATTGCGCGCTTTGTATTCCGGATTTCTCGTCGATGTGTTCCTGCGCCCGTTGCGCCGCCCTTACCTGCAAGGGCCGGGATTGTTTTTCGCCCTGCTCGCCGTCGCCACGCTGGCGAACATCGGCTTCAACTGGCTGATCACGCCGCTACCAAATGTTTTCGACTTGAGCGGCGCGTTGGCGATGGCGATGGAAGCGTTGCTGATTCTGCTCTCGGCGTATGCGATGTCGATGCTCGTGAGGCGCCGCGAACTGGTGTGGGATCTTTCCGCGTTGCTCATGGCCGCGGCGATCATGTACCAGATTCTGCTGCAGACGCCGGCGCAGGAATGGATTGAACCGTGGTTGGAACGTCATGAGCCAGCGCTGATCCAGCCGCTGTTCTGGTTGTTGCATGCGTGGTGGTTTGTGATCCTGCTGCGCCTTGCCGCGCGTCTGCATGCGCCGTCAACGTGGCGCTGGATCGCGGCTGGCGTGCTGGTGTTTTGCATCACGTTTGTGCCGTGGAGTTTTCTGCCGAAACCAGCGTTCTGGAATCAGGACAGCGTCGATGCCGGCGGCATAACCGCAGACGCGCAGTTTTCAGATGCCACGCCGGATAACAATGCCGGCACCGATATCAATCCGGATGCGCAACCGGATTTCGATGCCGAATCGGTGATGTACGACCAGCCGCACCAGATGCAGAACGCGATCGGCAAACTCGTGCCACACATCTCCGGCAAGACCAATCTCTACCTGATCGGCTTTGCCGGCGACAGCGAAGAAAATGTATTTCGCAACGAAGTGGAATTTGTCGAACAACAATTCATACGACGCTTCGATGCGGCCGGACATACCTTGCTGCTGGAAAACAATGTCGCGACCCTAGCGGACCGACCCATCGCGAGCCTGACCAATCTTGATATCGCGCTCGACGCGGTCGCGAAAAAGATGAATCGCGACGAAGACATATTGCTGCTTTTCCTCACCAGCCACGGCAGCGAGGATCATCAGCTTTATGTCGATATGGATCCGCTGCCGCTGAATCAGATCGCGCCGGAAGATCTAGCCGAATCGCTAAACAAGACCCCGATCCGCTGGAAAGTGATCGTGATCTCGGCGTGTTATTCAGGCGGCTTTATCGACGCGCTGAAAAATTCTACGACGATGATCATCACTGCTGCACGCGAAGACCGTACCTCATTCGGGTGCGGCACCGATTCCGACATCACCTGGTTCAGCAAGGCATTTTTCGCCGACGCGCTAAATCAGACCGACGACTTCGCCGCAGCATTTGCCAACGCCACCCAACACATCACCGAGTGGGAAACCCGCGACCACGAAAAACCCTCGTACCCGCAAATCGTCAGCACGTCGTTGATCGAAGAAAAACTCAAACAGTGGCGCAACGGAATTCATCTCGGCGCGCCAGTCCGTTCGTTCCAGTCGCGCCCGCAAAAACCAGCGCCGATCCGGGCAAAGAGAGTACGGGCACTCTCTCGGTGTCCGTTGATACTTTTGGGCCTGCCCAACGTTGAGAATTACCGGGACAAACCAGCAAGCATAGACTGAGGCCCCAAACTAGGACTCGCCACGCGACTACGTAGTTCGGCAATCGCTCGGTGTTTTCTTGCTGCGCTGAATTTCATAGATATCATCCACTAAATATGATGGCCAAGGTGAGATAAACGCCCCTCTGGGTACTCTATGACTCTGAGAGTAAGGGTGTGCTTGGATAACCAATCTAATAGTAGCTACATCTAAACGCAGCGGCTTCAGGTCAGCGAGCGATACCATCTGGTGGTACTGGCAGACACAACACTGCGTAACCTAAAGCCTGTCAAATGTCCCACATGGCTATACGATACCCTCTGTTTGTTTTTTTGCTGTGGTGGCCGCCTAAGGACGAGCGCTGCAAAAATAATCGTTATGTTCGCTTGCCAACAAGTCAGCTATGGGCCTCAAGTGAATCCAAATGAACTACACTGATGCTATTAACGTTTGGATCTTATGCTCTCAGAGGAATTGAACATCATGAAAGTAGAAGGGATAGAAGTATGCTCATTTAAACGGATTGAAAAGATCGATTTTGTAACTCCGCGTTTGACTGTACTCATCGGAGGTAACAACTCAGGGAAATCCTCGCTTCTGCAGGGAATCCACTTCGCCATTACCGTGCTTCAGTCCGCGCGACTATCCAGCGACGGTGGAAAATCGATGACGACGCTGGGGTTTGACCAATTCATCTATAAACCGACAGGAGACCTAGTTCAGCTCAACTTTAACGCAGCCATTACGTCAAAGGTAGGCCCAGAATTCAAATTCACATACAAGGACGCAGCTAGTGACGAATTGCGGACTTTCAAGCTACAGCTTCGACGTGGTAAGAATGCGAATATCGCCATTCTTTTCGACGCTAAAAGTACGTTCTTTACACGCGCCGCCAATCGGACTGAGCCGCTGTCGGTGTTTGTCCCCGGCCTTGCGGGTGTTCCGCTTCGCGAAGAGTTAAGAACTGCCTCGGTTGTTGCAAATGGGATCGCACAAGGTGACTCCAACGTTTACCTCCGTAACATCCTCTACCATATTTTGCAAAATTCAGCCAAACTGACCAAATTTCATGAAATGATTGCGTCTGTATTTCCCGGGTTGAGGATATCAACAACATTCAATCCAGAAATGCATTTGTACATTGATATCAGCGTGGAAACTGACGCGCGTACAAGTGCGCTTGAGATGGTGGGAACAGGATGCCTTCAGGCAATTCAGCTCGTGGCCTATGTGACGGCTTACGATCCAGATCTGCTTTTGCTCGACGAGCCCGACGCCCATCTCCATCCCTCGAATCAACGCCTTCTGGCATCAACCTTGCAGAGAATTACGGAGCTTGGGCGCACCAAGGTCATTCTCGCTACTCACAGCCGCCACATGTTCGATGCGCTGGCGCGCGACGATGAAGTTCAAGTCATTTGGCTCAAAGATGGCCAACGACAACCTGAAGGGGACAAGCGGAACCTTTCGGTCTTATTGGACTTGGGAGCCCTCGACAGTTTCGAGCTATTTCATGCGGGTCAACAGCGACTTGTTGTTCTTACGGAAGATACGAAGCTATCCAAGCTTCAGGTCTTACTGCAGGCTAATGGGCTAAAGCTAAGCGAATATCTCGTTCAGCCTCTCAATGGAGTCAGCAATCTGCCAGCTGCAGTGCCCGTGGCAGATTTCTTCGTCAGTCAAGCGGACAACACGTTCGTGGTCATTCATCGGGATGGGGACTGCATGACCGACGAGGAAAAGACTTGGTGGATCGAAAAAGAGTCAAAAATGCTACCCCCAAGGACGCGTATTTTCGTCACCCAGCTTACCGATATCGAGCATTCCTTTTGCAAACCCGCTCACCTCGCTGCGGTTTATTCGATGACTCTCGACTTCGCAGAAAATCTTGTCGAGGATGCCATTGTCGCCAATGCCTCTCAATTTACAATCGAGTTTGCAAATAAGCGAGCTCAGCTAAAACAAACGACGCTTCGATTAATGAAAGACGTGCCGTCCGCGGTAGATTTAATGGGAAAACGAATTAAATTTGATCAAGTCAAGGGAAAAAGCCTCCTACCTAAGATCCTCGACTCATTAAAACTTGCTGGCGAGAATCCCATGCGACTCATAGAGACGGGCTCTGACGCTTTGAAGGCGGCTGCATTGACTCAGGTCGTAATCGATATAAACCATGTTCCGGTACCTCCTTCGCCTGACGCCATCTCGAGCGCAATGGAATTCCCCGCAAAATAAAACACTTCACAGCACTGGACGCCGAAGCCCGGTTGAAGGCATCGAATGTATCGGATCTTGCTAACGTCAGGGGTCAGGACTTGTGGTGCCATATTCGTCGAGGACGGGATAGTCTGATAGGGTCGCGTTCCAAAGCGGCGTTTTCGACTTTTGACATTCAGAGGTTTTGTATACACTACAAAAATCGAGCATGCGGCTGCGTTTCCATAAAGCGCGGTCAAGTTCTGGTTGGTTTCTTCAGCATGCCAGTAGCGAGCGTTGCACTAGCAAATTCGCGGGCATATGGATAACCCCGATCAGAGCGTCAGCCGCGCTGCTATAGATTTTAGATAAATCCTGTTTGACAGCTGAAAAATATTCGCCGAACAAAATCCACGACTTCAGAGAAAGGCAAAACCTTCTATCTGCCACAATCTTGTCGTGGAAAGCACCGAGAGAATTAATGCGACCCGGCAAGCATGCAGCGCATGCGCGGCTGCGAATACGCGTACTCTCGACGGACTAATCAATTCGACTACTCGCACTATCGATGCAACCGTATTTTTGTCTATGCACCATGTGGTTTTAGTCTCACGTAATTGCCAACGGCTAACTGCCAAACGCTTTTCTACTCAAACCCATAACAAAACAAAATATCGTCCATTGCATCAGGTTCGTTGGTCAACACAAATCCGGTCTGCAATGTTCCCGCCGTCGCCTTGACGGCATAACTGCATTTCGTTGAGTTCGCCGTAAACGACGTCAATGCAATACCGGATGCATTCGTCGCCACTGTGATCGTCGTCGTTGTATTGACGAAGTGACCGCTGGCGCCGCTGCTCGGTGCCGTGAACGTCACATTGACTCCCGACAGCGGCCCATTGCTCGCATCTTTCACGGTCACCCCGAGGGCGAAACCGAACGCGGAATTGATTAGCGTCGATTGCGGTGTCGTGCCCGTATTCGCCGTCATCGATTGCGCAAGCGCGCTATTGGTCAACGAGAAATTCACCGCCGTCAGACCGGTAGCTGCCGCGGTGACGATGTAGGCCCCGCCCACTACCGCGTTCGCCGTGAATGCTGCCGAGGCGATGCCGGAGGCATTGGTTGCAATAGTAATAGTCGTTGTCGAATTGCTGAACAGGCCGCTCGCGCCACTGGAGGGGGCCGTGAACGTGACAAAGACCCCCGACACAGGACTATTGCCTGAATCTTTTACCGTCACCGCAAGCGGATGGGCGAATGACGTATTGACTGTCGTGCTTTGCGGTGTGGTGCTGGCGTTCGCCGTCATGGACGATGCGAGAGAGTTATTGGTCAGCGAGAAATTGACGTTCGTCAGCCCGGTTGCTGCTGCCGTGACGATGTAGGCCCCGCCCACTACCGCGTTCGCCGTGAATGGTGCGGAGGCGATGCCGGATGCATTCGTTGCAATTGTGATAATCGTTGTCGAATTGCTGAACAAGCCACTCGCTCCGCTAGCGGGCGCCGTAAACGTGACATTGATACCCGACACAGGACTGTTGCCTGAATCTTTTACCGTCACCGCCAGTGGATGGGCGAATGGCGTATTGATCGTCGCGCTTTGCGGCGTGGTGCTGGCATTCGCCGTCATGGACGATGCGAGAGAGTTATTGGTCAGCGAAAAATTGACGTTCGTGAGCCCGGTAGCTGACGCGGTGACGATGTAGGCCCCACCCACCACCGCGTTCGCCGTGAATGGTGCGGAAGCGATGCCGGATGCATTGGTCGCGATGGTAATCGTCGTTGTCGAATTGCTGAACAGACCACTCGCTCCGCTAGCGGGTGCCGTGAACGTGACATTGATCCCCGACACAGGACTATTGCCTGAATCTTTTACCGTCACCGCCAGTGGATGGGCGAATGACGTATTGATCGTCGCGCTTTGCGGTGTGGTGCTGGCGTTCGCGACCATCGAGGTCGGCGTGCCGCCAGCGCATGGACTGACTGCCACCAGCGTCAGAATCGTTGTCGCGATGAACCGCAGTATCAGCCTTGTCATGCACCACTCCCGGGCGAGGCGAAAGATGATATGCAAGCGGATCGCATCTCTCCGTTGCACGCGCTTAGAAATGATCGTACGCCGCCGCCAGCAAAATTGCGCGACTGGCTGCTATTGCGGTCGACGTCGGCGATAGCGAACTTTGCCCGTTCGATCTGGGCGACCGAGGCTCGTTACGCCCCACACCTGACGATATTCATTTCATCATTGCTGCACAATTACGTTGTTTGTTGGCGCCTCGGTAGGTGCTAGACGAAGGGTTACTTTGCCTCATTTTCGACGCCCGGTACGCCATGGCGCATCGCATGGTCGCGTGATACCTGCTCCGCAAGCGCTCGGTAAATTGGCGTCTTGCAAAACAGTGTGGAAAAAGTGCGCCCGAGCACACAAGCGGCCATGATCGGCAAGACGAAATCGTGGTTGTCAGTCAGCTCCATCGAGATCACGGCCGAAGTCAGCGGTGCCTGCGTTACTCCAGCCAGATACGCGGCCATTCCGAGCAGGATCACGGCCGTTGGGTCAGTGTGCGGCAGCAATGGCGCGAGATTGGCACCTAACCCCGCGCCTACCGCCAGCGCGGGCGAAAAGATGCCGCCGGGAATACCAGCGGCTGATGAAACAACGTTTGCCAGCCACTTGTCGACACCGAACCAGGCGGTTATTGCATGGCTACCCGAGATGATTTCGCGCGCCTGCGCATAACCTGTGCCGAACACCGAGCCGTGACTGGCCAAGCCAAGCAGCGCAAGGACAAGGCCGCAAACCGCAGCAAAACCGATGGGACTCACGCGGCGGAAGCGCCCGAGAATTCCGGGAAGATTTGATGCGATGGACAGTATGGTGCGAGCGAATAATCCACCGGCAAGTCCGCCGACAATGCCGGTGACCAGCACCGCGATCCAGCTTTCCCCGAGTGGCAAGGATATGGTCATTTTCCCGAAGTAGGCATAGTCGCCGACCAAGCCCAGCGACACCACACCGCCAATCATGACTGCGGTGAGCAACGCCCCGCTGAAACGGTGCTCGAATGCACCTGCCAACTCTTCGATCGCAAACATGACGCCGGCCAGCGGAGTGTTGAAAGCAGCGGCAATACCCGCGGCGCCTCCCGCAAGCGCGAACCGCGAGATGGATTGAGCATCGCGGAAACCGAATCGTTGCGCGAGCCACACCATCAGCCCAGCGCCAACATGCACGGTCGGGCCTTCGCGACCGATCGATGCACCGACGAGCATCGCAAACAACGTCAGCACGAGTTTCCCTGCGGCGATCGGCAGCGCCAGCAGGCGCTCACGAAAGGGCGCATCGACCTCTGGGTTTACTGCGGCGATGACTTGCGGAATACCACTGCCACGCGTGGCCCGAAGCGCGCCCTCGGTTAGCCAGGCAAGGATTGCGAAGCCCAGCGGCGTGACCAGCAACGGCCAATAACGAGAATTCGCGAGCAGCCGCTCGAACAACTGGTAACACAGGTCGCCGCCTTTGGCGAAGATGATCGCTGCCAGTGCCACGGCAATCGCTCCGCTCCACAACGCTGCACGGCGCTTCCAGTGCTGCGTCGAAAGCAATGCGTGATGATCGTCGATCGGCAGATTGGCGCGATTTTCCATGCTTGATACTCGTAGCGCAGCGGCGCTGCAGCATGCAATTGGTTTGCAGGAATGCCCGGCCGTTGATGACGACGGGTACCAGGACAACTAGCCGACGATCAGAGCCTCGAATGCTGCGCGCGGCCCGATTCGCATGACGGAAACCATGATATCACCCAAGCGATTGTGGAAAAAAACCTCGCGCAACTTTGGGATCACCTATTGCAAATACTCTTGACGTATCGATCATCTAACGCAGCCGCAGATTACTGGCCTTTTCCAGCAGCGCCTTGATGTTGTCGCGCCAACGCAGCGCGGCCGGCGGTTCGGGCGGCGGGCCTTGATTGGCCACCGCTACTGGCCTGCGCACATTGGCATCGGTGGCATAACGCATCGCCTCGATCGCGAACCCGTCCCAGCGCAGAAAATGAATCACTGGAACCAGTACCCACGGACTGTTGCCGGGCGGTTCGCCGTAAGGTGTCCACAGCACCGCGCCAGCGAGCGCCAGTGCGCTATCTCGCGCGCGACCACGCAATCGGAACGCCATGCCCGGCAGCATGTAAAACAGGAAAGGCGTGTTGGCGATCTCGACCGCAGGTTTGTTGTACAGCACGGTGGCCTTGGCCTCGTACTGCCGCTGCATGAAGCTGCTGATTGTGTCGTAACGCGTGCGCGCATTAGCCATCGATATTCCCTCAAGCGGCCATGAGCACATCCTACACGGGATTTCCGCCATAACGGAATGACTCGTGTAGGTTGTGCTCGCGAATAGGAATCAAGCGATACGTAAGTGATGCTGCTACCACCGGCGATCAATCGAACCGATTTCCGCATAATCTGACGCATCGTCATGGCGCTGCGACGTGGCGGTTTCTGTTCGTCTGAGAACCACCCGGCCCGTGCCACAACGGGCCATTCGGCATGCCAGCAAGTGTTCAAGTATTATCTCATCAGATTGGATGGGGCGTTGTCGTCACGCCAGTAAATGCCACTGAAGCTAACATCGTAAAAATCGAATCGAAACCCATGCTGTCGATTTGATTTTCCACCCTCTGAAAAACTCGAATCGGCGAAATCCAAAATATGCGTTGGTATTTCTGGTTAGCGTTATTGATACCGCTAACCCTGCTGTTATGGATCTTCATTTGCCTGGCGGGCGTTCTTCCACAGTCGACTACCGAACAATGGGCGGCACTGGCGGTGCTGAAACAGCACGGCCCGGATCCCAATGACGATAGCAACGCCTATCCCAGTCTATGGTTGATTCAATACGACATTCCTTTGAGTGAACGCCGTGGCATCACGCAGAAGGATGTCGAGCGCGCCAATGGACTTGTCAGCAGCGAAGAATCACTGAAGAATCTTCGGCCTTCCGTTGCCGCCAATCTGACCGCGGAGTCTGTCACGACCGCCGACCTGGAAATTTTGTGTAGTCGAAAAGAAAGCTCTTGTCTCGCCAAGATTCGCAAGGCACCCGAAGCGGTTCGCAAGATCATCGACAGCCACGCGGGGCTGTTGCAGCGCACCCGCGAGCTCGCCAGATTCAGCCAGATTCGTGATCCGCTTCCGAAAAGCTTCGAGTCTCCGTTGCCGTCCACAGGAAGCGCCGAACTGGTGCTAAGCAATGCAGCAATGCAGTTCATCGACGGTGATACTCGCGCTGGATTCAGCGAAGTATGTGAGTTCGCCAATACCTGGCGCCGTCTGCGAGCGCATACCGACATGTTGATTTCCGATCTGATCGGAATTTCTCGCGTCACCGAATCCGCACGCGTGTTTTCGCAGATGCTGAACGAGGTACCGAGCAATTATATTTTGCCGGAAACCTGTGCATCAACCTTCACGCCTTTGCTCGACGATGAGTTTGATCAATGCGATGAAATGCGTAACGAGTTCAAATCCATCGAAACCGTTTTCAGCGATGAACATGATTCCTTTGGCAGTCATCCACCCAAAGTCTCGGCGCCCGTTATCGAAAGACTCATGATGAATCGCGAACATGCACGCCTGATCGCCACAGTTCATTACGCCCGCCTGTGCAACATGGAGCATAAACGCAAGGTTTCCGCGAGAGCGCCCGAGCCACCTTTTTCGCCACCACATTGCAGCTACGCAGAGTGGCCGTTCGATATGGTGGGATGTTACTTGGTGGAAAATTCGTTCGACTACAGCGATTACTACACTCGGATTCTGGACCTCGATGCAAATTTGCGCGGCGTATCAACGGCGTTATGGCTACGTCAGCAAACCGGCGATCGAAAGACAGCCTTTTCCGCTCGGCCCGAAACACTGAGGGATCAACATCATGAAATGGAACTCACTCCCGACGGCATGAGTATTCGCGTGCTGCACCTTGCCACCAAGGGCACCTATGTCGGCTGGTGGGAGATACCACTGCCTCCCACAAAAAAATAATGCACGTTGCGCTAACACCAAGCGTTTGATACTGCTTTTGACGATCGCTCGTCGCAATGCCGGATACGCCCACTCGCAGCACTTCGAGAACAACAGCCATGACCACAGAAACCGATGTAGCTGACGCCATCATCGATCGAATCCGCATCACTGCGGATGTCAAGGAAAAAGTAGTGATCGCGGGTTTGATCCGCACGCCATTCAAAAGTCCGGGCGGTGAGCAGTCGTGCTCGACCTGCATTTATTTCCATCCGCGCCATGAGCATTGCGGACTGCCCGAACTCGACTTTCCGGTCGACCCGGATTGGTGGTGTCGGCTTTGGCGGCTTTGATCAGCCCGTATCCGACTAGACCGATGCGGGCTTGATCAAACGACAGCGTCGCACACGGCTCTGTGCGGTGGCGCCATCGCACACATTAAAACCGTGCTGCGCGCCTTTGGCTGCAAAACGCACGCTGTGCTCGAAGTAGCCGATCCTGCCGGCGATGACATGCAAGGTCAGATCGGTTTGTGTCGCATTTTGCGGATTGATACTGCTCAGCACATGTTGGCCCGGCGCGAGAGTCAGGCGTAAAAATGTCTTGCCGCGAGTCTGTCCCACGCGCTCACCATTCAGGCGGATATCGAAACCGATCAGCGTTGCGTAAAACGCATCGCGAAAAATATATACCACTGCATTCTGCGAATCCGGCAGAAACAGTTTTGCTTGTTGTTCTTCAGCTGTCGTGGTGCCGCTCGCCCCGTTATTGCCGCGCATTTGATGGCTCACGAACAAGCTCAGGCCGCCGATGAAAGCGCTGATCAGTGCAATCTGCGCCAGCGGCATGCCGGGATTGCCATTGCCGTGTTTGACGACAAATGCGTTGAGCATGCCGAGCAACAAGCCGGCGATGCAGGCAATGATTACGGCTCTGAAAATCGAACTCATCGGAAGATTTGGCATTGCGATTTCCTTGGTTTTCCCGGAGGTAAAATTGCGCGAATCATTGCATTAGCGTGCTGGCCAACGGATCGGGTTCCAGCCTGGAGGAACCGGAACCCGATCCGGGTCGACATCATTCGACCTGCTCGTTTTTAATTGTCATTGCTGGGCGATGCGCGGCACTGTCAGCCGGTCTGGGCAGGCTTCGACAGGCCGCGTCGCTTTTGCACGTCGGTGTTTTTATTTGTCGTGATCCGCATTCGTGGCGCGTGTGCGCATGCCCTTCCCTGCCAATGCGATCAGCAATCCGCACAAGGCCAGCAAACCCCATTGATTCAGGCTCGGCACCGGCGTCGCTACAACCGCTGTTGGATTGATCGCACTCGGGCCGCCGGCATCGACGATGCTGCCGTTGACCAGCAGATCATCGTCACCCAACGCGCCGTCGGTGATGTTGAACGTGGCAACGTGGCCGGACATCGTCAGAGTATTGGCAGCGCCAAGCGTGTACCAATGCGCCGCGGCCTGGCCCGGGGTCGGGCCGTATTTCCAGTATTGCGCCGCGGGCTGGAATGCGGTCGGAAACGTCACCGTAATCGTGATCGCGCCAGTGCAATTGGTGGTGCTGAACTGGAACAATCCGTCCGGGAAATTCACGCCCGCCGGCAACGGGCTGGATGGCGCGACGAAGGCCGCATTGCCGAATGAACACGTCGCACCGCCGCCCGAAAGTACAGCCGTCGCCGTACCACTATTCGTCGATGTCATGCCACTGAAACTCGTGACCACCGGACACGCGAGCGTGGTGAACGACAGGTCGTTGCCGAATACCGTGCCACCGTTGCCGTTGTTCGCATCGATGCGGAAGTGATACGTCGTGTTGCAAGTGAGGCCGCTCAGCGGCGCGGTCAGTGGCAGGTTGATCGCGTTGGCGTTCGCCAAACCCGCCGTTTGCGTGGCGCCATACGCCGTGGTCAGTCCGTATTCGAAACTCACCGTGGTCACGGCGCCATTCGCCGTGACATTGCCATTCAACGTCGCCGCGGTCATGGCCAGACCGCTCGCTGCGGCGGTGGTCGCGGTGGGTGCGGCGGCACACGCCAACGTGCTGAACGACAGATCGTTGCCGAGTGTGGTGCCGGCGCTGTTGTTCGCAGTGATACGGAAGTGATACGTGCTGTTGCAAGTCAGTCCCGCGAGCGATGCCGCGATCGGTGTATTGCTGGAATTCGCAACCAAGGTTGCGACCGACAAAGTGCTGCCGTAAGCGCTGGTCAGACCGTAATCGAACGACACCGTGGTGACCGCGCCATTGGCGCTGACGTTGCCGTTCAACGTCACGCTGACCATCGCCTGCGCGGTGGCCGCCGCGGTGGTCACGGTAGGCACGGCAACTCCACAAGGCAAGGTGCTGAACGATAGATCGCTGCCGAGAATCGTGCCGCCCGTGCCGTTGTTCGCGGTGATGCGGAAGTGGTACGTGCTGGCGCAAGTCAACCCGCTCAACGCTGTTGATACCACCGCATTGCTGGCAGACGCGAGCAGCGATCCGGCGGGCAAGGTCGAGCCGTACGCCGTGGTCGGGCCATACTCGAAATTCACCGTGGTTGCCGCGCCGTTTGCGCTGACGGTTCCGTTCAAGCTGGCACCCGTGAGCGCCAATGCCGTAGCTGGGGTCGTGGTCACGGTCGGTGCCGCTGCAGCACACGGCGACGTGGTGAACGAGAGATCATTGCCCAGCGTCGTGCCGGCACTGTTGCTGGCGGTGATGCGGAAGTGATAAGTCGTGTTGCAAGTTAGCCCGCTCACCGGCGTATTCCACGGCGCGTTGATCGTGATGTCGGCCTGTGTTCCGAGCGCCATCGTCACGCCGTAGGCGGTCGTCAGGCCGTAGTCGAGCGACACCGCAGTAGTCGCACCATTCGATGTGACCGTGCCATTCAATGTGGCACCCACCAGCGAAATTGCAGTGGCAGCGGTCGTAGTCATGGTCGGTGCAGCAACGCCACACGCGAGCGTGGTGAACGACATGTCGCTGCCCAGAATCGTGCCGCCAGTGCCGTTGCTCGCCGTGATTCGATAGTGATACATCGTGGCGCAAGTCAAGCCACTCAACGACGTCGACACGGGAGCATTGCTGGCATTCGCGAGCAGCGATCCGGCAGCCAAGGTCGAGCCGTACGCAGTGGTCAGGCCGTATTCAAAACTCACCGTGGTTGCCGCGCCGTTTGCGCTGACAGTTCCGTTCAAGCTCGCGCCCGTGAGTGCCAATGCGGTAGCTGCGGTGGTCGTCGCGGCCGGCGCAGCGACACCGCATGCGAGCGTGCTGAACGACATATCGCTGCCGACGATCGTACCGCCGACGCCGTTGTTAGCGGTGATGCGGAAATGATAAGTCGTGTTGCAAGTGAGTCCGCTCAGTGGCATCGATACGACTGCATTGCTCGCATTCGCAAGCAGCGATCCAGCGGCCAAGCTCGATCCGTACGAAGTTGTCGGTCCGTATTCGAAACTCACCGTGGTCGCCGCGCCGTTTGCGCTGACGGTTCCGTTCAAGCTCGCACCCGTCATTGCGAGTGCGCTAGCTGCAGTGGTGGTGACGTCCGGTGCCGCGGCAGGAACGCTCACGACATTCGAAAACTCGGACGTATTATTGACGTTGCAAGCGGACAGGATTATCCCGAGGTCGCCGGCGAAACAGGTGAGGTTGTTTTTCCAGTCGCCAAGCATGCCCGGCTGATCGGTCAGCGGCGTGATGTCGGTCGCGGTCATCAATACATATGCGCCCGCGGCACTGGCGGCGATGGTCGCGGTGCAACGGCCCGCGCTGCATCCGGCACCGCTTGGCAAACCACTTGCGATCGTGGTGATTTGCTGTTCGCCGAGAAACGTCATGCTGGTCGCGGCATTATCGCTGGCCGCATCAATCTGGAAAAATTCCAGGCGGAATGTCGCCGGGCCATGGCTCTTGAACGTCCAGCTCAGGGTGGTATTTCCACCGCTCGATATGGGCGCTGAAAATCCACTGCACTCGTCCGGCTCACCGGGCAGACCGACGCAAATTATCGGCGCCGCCTGATCGAGGTTGGCGTAGTTCACGAGCTCGTCGTGCAACGCATCGGTTGCGTTTTCGTTGTGATCCAGATCAAGGCCGACACCGGCCAGTAGTTTTGCGTTTGAATAAATTCGATTGCGTTGCGCGAGATTGCTCCAGCCGAAACTATTATTGCCCAAGCGGATCTTCAAACCGTTGCGACCATTGCCGGCGATGGTGTTGAAATCAGTTGGCGCCGCACCACCGCCATTAGTCGAATTCGCCGAATCGATATGCACGCCATCGAAGCCATTGCCGAGCGCAAAGTTGCCGGCGAACGCGGAATGTATGCCGATCAGATTGCCTTGGATATTCGTCGCGGTGACACCGCTGCCGCCGACCACGATGCCGTGACGCGCGTTGCCGGCGATGATGTTACCGGTGCTTGTGCTGCCGCCAATGGTGTTGCCGCTGGCGGTGACGATGATGCCATCACCAACATTGCCGTAGGCTTTTGAAGCGAGCGGCGTGCCGATCGGAAACTCGGCCATGCCGATGGTGTTGCTGACAACCTTGACCGACTTGCTCGCGCCAGTGATGCGCACGCCGGCTTCGTCGTCGCTGAGAAAATCAGGATCAACGCTATTGCTGATGCCCTTGTTGTCGCTGATCAGATTGCTCGGCCCGATCAACAAGGCAAGCCCGGTCGGATTGTGATTGCTCAAGCTCGAATCCGGCAGCGTGTTGGTGCGAATGCCACTGAGTCCGTTGCCGATGTGTGCGCTCGCATCCGTGGCGGCGAGGCCGATGCGGTTGCCCATGATATAGCTCGGCATGAACACGGTGCCCGCTTCGACAAAAATTCCGTTGCCGGTATTGCCGCTGATCACATTGTCCGGGCCGATCAGATTGCCGAAGGTTGAGCCAACCAGATGCACACCGTCGCCGCCGTTCGCAATCGCGATATTGCCAGTCAGATCGGTACCGATCTTGTTGCCGGAAATCAGCACCGCCGCCATGTTCTGGCTATAGATTTCGATACCGTTCTTGGTGTTGCCGGAAATCACATTGCCGCTGATCACCACCGGCGTCAGCGATGCCAGCGCGGTCGCCAGATTGTTCGAGAATGCATTGATTTGCGATGCGTCGATCGGCTGCACCGGAAAGTTCGGATTGTTGTAAAGATTGAGCAGGAAATTCGAGCTGGTATCGGGATACACATGCGTCGACGACAGCGCAATGCCGTGTAAAACGTTCGGCTTCGCGATCAAGCCAGTTGCATCGACGCCGATGAAGTTACCGGCAAAAATGTAACTGTGGCCGTTCGCATTGATGCCGTTGCCACCGCAATTATTGATCACCATATTGGTGATGCTGGAGTTGGTCGCGCCATCGCTGTGGCCGAGCGCGACTGTGCCGGAATCGGTCAGGTCGAGACAGCCGTGGCCGTTGCCGTTGATCGTGGTGATGTGATTGCCGATCACGGTGAACGGCGCCATCATCGTCGGCAGTCCGCCGTTGATCACGGTGATCATCAACACGGTCGGCGAAAACGTGATTGTGTGCGAACCCGCACGCGTATTGCCGAGCATGATCGCCGCACGCAGGCTGCAATGGGCGGTGTTGCCCTGCTCCGCGCACGTCGTGGTATTCGCCGGATTCTGCACCGCATCGCTACCTACGTCGACCAGAAACGTATCGGCGAAAACCGGCTTGCCCAACAGGCAGATCAGCGACAACAGCAGCATACGAACAAACTGCCGCATACCAATCCGCAGCGGCGGCGCGATGGATACGGGTTCGATTGAAATCGACTTCATGATGAGTTTTCCGGATGTTGAATGGCGATAGGATGTTGTGCCGGCAAACATGCCGCTGACTGGCATGAGCAGGTGCCCATTACTCATTACGACATTCGGAAAAAAAGGGGACATGGCCGATTCAGGGCGCGGTATCGGCACGCAGCCCATGTTGCTGTTCGTATCGACGAACGGCAGAGTTCAGCAGAGTGAATTCAGGATTGGCGATTGCTGCGGCGGAATCAACGCATGAAAAACAGTCGCACACGACGACGCCCGCAGCTGCAGATCAATCCAGCACGTCGTGCAAAAACGCGCGCGCAAAACGCCAGTCACGATCAATCGTGCGACGCGTCAGCGCGAGCATTTCCGCGACTTGATCCAGCGTGAGTCCCGCGAAATAACGCAACTCGACCACACGCGCGGCGCGCGCATCGGTTTGCTCCAGGCGATGCAACGCGGCGTCCAGCGCCAGCGCCTGCTCCGCGCTATCGATCGCAATACGCTGATCGACGCCAGTCAAGGTCACGCGCAACCAGTCGCCACCCGCGCACTGGCGCAGGCGATCACGCGCGCGATCACTCAGCAGATGCCGCATCGCGCGTGCCGCATACGCGAAAAATTGCGATGGATGTTCGAAGCTGAGTTCGCGATGGGTATTGATGCGCAGATACAGCTCGTGCACGAGAGCGGTGGTGTTGAGCGTATTTTCGCCGCGACCATGCGCAATCTGCCGCCCGGCCATGGCTTTCAGACGCAGATAAACTTCGTCGAACAGCGTATCGACCGAGGCTTGCGCGGGCGCGGGGTCGGTCGAGGTTTGCGAGCTGGGCAAATCAGGATTCATCGTCTGCTCTCCATGACCGACTATACGGACTTCGGTCTTGCGCGCAAAATCCTTGGCGCGAATTTTATCGCGCTCAGCGCTGGTGGCGTTTTTGCAGCACCTGCAGCAGCGCATCCAGACCGAGTCCGCGCGCGCGCAACAGCACCAGCAAATGGAACGTCAGATCAGCCGCCTCGCCGAGCAATGCTTCATCATCCTGCACCACCGCCGCGAGTGCGGTTTCGACACCTTCCTCGCCGACTTTCTGCGCGATCCGGCGCACGCCGCTGGCGAACAGTTTGGTCGTATAGCTGGCGGCCGGACGCTCGCTCTCGCGCTGCGCGACGAGTGCATCAAGCTCGGCTAAAAAACTCAAACGCGGCGTCGCAACATCACCGAAACAACTCGCTGTGCCGGTGTGGCAGGTCGGGCCTTGCGGTAGCGCGTGCAGCAACAACGTGTCGTGGTCGCAATCGATGTGCGCGGATTGAAGCAACAGGAAATGCCCCGAGGTTTCGCCCTTGGTCCACAAACGTTGTTTGCTGCGACTGTAAAAAGTCACTTTTCCACTTTGCAGCGTTTCTTGCAGCGCAGTCCTATTCATGTAACCGAGCATCAGCACGCTGGCATTCAACGCATGCTGCACGATCACCGGCAACAGACCGTCGCCTTTGTTCCAGGCGAGCTTGTCGATGGCTTCGCTATCGAGGAACTTGTCTTTATCGATTGCATCGTTCATGGGCGCACCGCGATGTCGGCATCGGCAAGAAATTTTTTCAGCGTGTCGATCGGAATCGCGCCGGAATGGAACACGCTCGCGGCCAGAGCGCCGTCGACATCCGCCGCGACGAACACATCGCGAAAATGTTCGACCGCGCCCGCGCCACCCGAGGCAATCAGCGGCACATGGCACAAGCCACGCACGGCCTGCAGTTGCGGCAGATCGTAGCCTTCACGCACACCGTCGGCGCCCATGCAATTGAGCACGATTTCGCCGGCGCCGCGCTGTTGCACTTCGATCACCCAATCCAGCGTGCGGCGCGCGAGTTCGCGCATTTTTTCCGGATCGCCTGTGTATTGATTGATCCGATATTCGCCATCGACCAGACGACTGTCGATGCCGATCACGACACATTGCACGCCGAACGCATCGGCCAGTTCGTTGATCAGATCGGGGCGTTCCAGCGCTGGCGAATTCACCGAAATCTTGTCCGCGCCAGCATGCAGGATTTCGCGTGCATCGGCCACATTGCGAATGCCACCGGCCACACAAAATGGAATGTCGATCACACGCGCCACACGCTCGACCCAAGCCCGATCGACCCGTCGGTTTTCCGGGCTCGCGGTGATGTCGTAGAACACCAGCTCATCGGCGCCTTCATCGCGATAGCGCAAGGCAAGATCGACGATTTCGCCCATCACCACATGATCACGAAAACGCACGCCTTTGACGACCTTGCCGTCGCGCACATCGAGGCACGGGATGATGCGTCGGGTCAGCATGTCAGCGCCTCGCGCAAATCCAGTTTGCCTTCGAGCAGGCTGCGACCGAGGATCGCGCCGCTCACGCCGCTGCCACGCAAGGCCAACACATCAGCCAGATCACGCACGCCACCCGAAGCCTGCACCGCAAGTATCGGCGCAATGATTTGCAGATGCCGATACAGATCGAGATTCGGCCCGGACAACATGCCATCGCGCGCGATATCCGTGCATAACAAATGCCGCGCACCGTTGGCTGCATACAGCGGCGCGAGTTCGTCGAGTGTGGCGCTGGCGTTTTCGGTCCAGCCCGATACGGGCAATTCCCAGCGTCCATTATTCGCGCGCGTATCGAGCGCGATGCAGATTTTTTCCGGGCCGAAATGCGCGATCCATTCGAGCACACGCTGCGGCTCGCGTACCGCGACGCTGCCCAGCACGACGCGCGCAACACCGTGATCAAACAATCGCTGCACATCATCGATCGTACGCACGCCACCGCCGGCCTGTACCTGAAGTTTTCCGCTCGCAGCGATGGCGGCGATCACCGCGAGGTTGGCAAAACTGCCGTCGCGTGCCCCGTCGAGATCGACCATATGCAACCAGCGTGCGCCGGCTTGCGCGTAATTTTCTGCGAGCGCTTGTGGCGCGATATCGTAATTGGTTTCGCGCGCGTAATCGCCTTGGCGCAGGCGCACCACACCGCCGCCGCGCAGATCGATGGCGGGAATGACGACCATGGTTTCATTCGATAGAGATTCGTTTTGCATCAGCTCGCGCACATCAATTCATCGCAAAAAATTCTGCAGCAACAACGCGCCAACCCGACTCGATCGCTCGGGATGAAACTGCATGCCGTAAAAATTGTTCTTCTGCACGATCGCGGAAAACTCGCCGGCGTAATCGCAACTGGCCAGCGTGTAGTCACCAATCGGCGCGGCGTAGCTGTGCACAAAATACGCGTAGTCGTTTTTGTCCAGGCCAAACAGCAGCGGATTTTCACCGCGTGCCTGCAGACGATTCCAACCCATATGCGGCACACGCAGCGAGGCCGATCTGTCGAAATGCCGCACCCGTCCGGGCAGCAAACCGAGGCATTCGGTATCGCTTTCCTCCGAACTCTCGAACAACAATTGCATGCCGAGACAGACACCAAGCACAGGCTGTTTCAGCGCGCGCAGCGTATCGATCAGATCGAGTTTGTGCAGTTGCTGCATCCCTGGGCGCGCAGCGCCGACGCCCGGCAAGATCACATGCGTCGCGGCGCGGATACGGGCTGCATCGGCACTGAGTTCGGCGATCACACCGAGCCGCTCCAAGGCATATCGCACCGAACCGATATTGGTGCCGCCGCTGTCTACCAGCACGACGTTTTTTTTTGCCGAATCGCGATTTTCAACGTCGCGATTCATAGCGTGCCCTTGGTCGAAGGCAAGGCATCGCCATCGCGTTTTATCGCTTGGCGCAAGCACCGCGCGGTCACCTTGAAACAGGCTTCGATCATGTGGTGCGCATTTTCGCCGCGCACTGACAGATGCAGATTTGCACCAAGGGTCTCGCACAACGAGCGGAAAAAATGCGGCACGAGTTCACTCGGCAGACCACCGACCTGCTCGCGCGGAAACACCCCGTCGAAGACAAAATACGGACGCCCGGAAAGATCCAGCGCCGCGCTCGCAAGCGTTTCATCCATCGGCGCGGTAAAGCCGTAACGGCCAATGCCGCGCTTGTCGCCGAGCGCCTGACGCAATGCCTGGCCGAGCGCGAGCGCGGAGTCCTCGATCGTGTGATGTTCGTCAATATGCAGATCGCCATCGCAGCTCAGGCTCAACGCGAACCCGCCGTGTTTGCCGAGTTGTTCGAGCATATGGTCGAAAAATCCGAGCCCGGTTTTTGCGACCGGATCGGCTTCGCGATCGAGATCAACCGATACGCGTATGCGCGTTTCCTTGGTGTTGCGCTCGACCTCGGCGCGACGCGGACGATTGACCAGCTCGTGCGCGATCTGCGCCCAACTCGTTGCATTCGGGCCGAGCAGAAATCCGCGGATACCAAGATTGCGCGCGAACTGCAGATCGGTTTCGCGATCGCCGACCATCGCTGACGCTGCGCTGTCCATGTCGCCCTGATGCAGATAATGCAGCGCCAGACCGATGCCAGGTTTGCGTGTCGGCAAATTCTCGTGGGGGAAACTGCGATCGATCAGAGTCTCGCGAAAACGAATGCCTTGCGACTCGAAAATCTGCAGCATCAACGTATGCGCCGGCACAAAATCGGCTTCGGGAAAACTCGCCGTGCCGAGACCATCCTGATTGGTGACCATGACAAATTCGTAACCTGCGCGCTGCAAGGCGAGCATTGCCGGAATCACGCCTTCGACGAGTCGCACCTTGCTGATGTGATCGACCTGAAAATCTTCCGGCTCCTCGATCAAGGTGCCATCACGATCGACGAACAGGATCTTGCGCGCGCCCATCACACCACCTCCGTTAATGCGCTCAATGCTGCGAGCACGCGCTGATTTTCCAGCGATCGACCGATACTGATACGCAGGCAATCGGCCAGCCCGGGATAATGCGAAACGTTGCGCAAGACGATGCCCTGCGCAAGCAGCGTGCGATATACGAGTTGTGCATCAGCGAATTGCAGACACAGAAAATTCGCCTCCGATGGCCAGACTTTTTTTACCACCGGAAGCGCGGCAAATGCCACCAGCAAACGATCGCGCTCGGCGCACAACAAACCGACACGCTGATGCATTTCGCTGATCGCCTCGCTGCTCAATACTTTCAGCGCAGCATTCACGCTGGTTGCGGGCAGCGGATACGGCGCCATGATCCGACGCAACAAATCGATAATCTCGGGCGCCGCCAGCGCCACACCGATGCGTGCACCCGCAAGCGCAAACGCTTTCGACAACGTGCGCAATACCACAAGGTTATCGTGCTGCGCGAGCAAGCTCGCGGCGCTGGCTTCACTGGAAAATTCGCCATACGCTTCATCGACTATAAGCACCGCACGATCCTTCAGCGCGGTGGCGATGTATTCGATTTCTTTCAGGCCGACCACACCGCCGGTCGGGTTGTTTGGCGTGCACACATACACCAGCCGCGTCGTGGTTGTGACGGCTTTCAGCAACGCATCGATATCGAGCGAAAAATCCTGTTCGGCGCGCAACGGCACTTCACGAACCCGCGCATTCTGGATGCGCGCACACACCGCGTACATGCCGAAGGTCGGCGGCGAAATAACGATGCCGTCCTTGCCGGCGCGGCAGAATGCTCGCGTAAGCAAATCGATGAATTCGTCGCTGCCGCGCCCGACCAACGTCTGCGCCGCGGTCACGCCGTAAATCGCGGCGAGTTTTTCGACCAGCTCGACCGGCTGCGGATCAGGATAACGGTTCAGATGCTGGCCATCGTCGCCGTGCGGCGGCCACGGATTTTCATTCGCGTTGAGCAGCACCTTGCCGCCGTTCGCTTCCATGCGTGCCGAACTATACGGCGCGAGATTGCGGATTTCCGCGCGGGCGAGATCAAGCACACTCATGCGTTTTTCTCCAGCGTCTGCAGCCGCACCGTGACGGCGCGTTCGTGTCCGTTCAGGCCTTCGCAACGCGCGAGTGTCGCGGCATCCGGGCCGATCGCCTGCAATCCTGCCGGACTCAATTCCTGCACCGTAATCTGCTTCTGGAAACTCGACACCGATACGCCGCTCCAAGCGCGCGCATAACCGTACGTTGGCAAAACGTGATTGGTGCCACTGCAATAATCACCGACACTTTCGGGCGACCACGCGCCGAGAAAAATCGAACCGGCGCTGCTGATCTTCGCGAGCCAGCTGCGCGGTTCGCGCACGTTCAAGATCAGATGTTCCGGCGCATACTTATTGCTGATCGCACACGCCTGCGCGAGATCCTTGACCAGAATCAGTCGGCTGTATTGCAGCGCTGCAGTGGCGATTGCGGCACGCGGCAGCAAGGCGCATTGACGTTCGAGCGCTGTCGCCACCGCATCGAGCACCGCGCGCGATGGCGTCAACAGCAGCACCTGCGAATCCGGCCCGTGTTCGGCTTGTGCGAGCAGATCGGCTGCGACAAATTCGGCATTCGCGCTGTCATCGGCAATCACCAGAACTTCGGAAGGACCGGCCGGCATATCGATCGCGGCACCGAGCGGATCCTGCGCGACCTCGAGTTTTGCCTGCGTGACATACGCATTGCCCGGGCCGAAAATCTTGTCGCACTTCGGAATGGTTTCGCTGCCAAATGCCATCGCCGCAATCGCCTGCGCGCCACCGATCTTGTAGACATGCCTGATGCCGCAACGCGCCGCAGCGACCAGCACCACCGGATCACAGCCGCCATCGCGCGTCGGCGGCGTGCACAGTACCACCTGCGGGCAAAGTGCGAGCCGCGCCGGCACGCCGAGCATGATCGCCGTGGATGGCAGCGGCGCAGTGCCGGCTGGCACATACAGGCCGACCTTTTCGATCGGTCGCTGCACTCGTTCGCAGACAACGCCAGGCGCAGTCTCGACCCGAACATCAGCGAGCATCGCCGCACGATGGAATTGTTCGATGCGCCTTATCGCAGCATCCAGCGCGTCTTTTATTTCGTCAGGGACGATCCGTTCGGCAGCGGCGAATTCCCCGGCGCTGACCGCGAAATCCGCAATCTCGATGCCATCAAACCGTCGCGTCAATGCACGCAAGGTGCTGTCACCATCAGCCCGGACCTGCGCGATGATGCGGCGCACGGCATCGCGTATTTCTTCGTTGTTGCTGAGCGCCGGACGCGCCAGCAACACGGCACGCTGGGCATCGTCGAGCGCGTTCCAATCCGATATTCCGGTGCCAGTGTTCATGCCAGCATTTTCTCCACCGGCAATACCAGCAACGCACTCGCGCCGGCGCGTTTCAAATCCTCAAGGTGCTGCCACGTGATCGCGCCATAACACACCGCCTGCAACGCAACTTCGTCGTTGTCGCCTTCCAGCGGCAACACGGTAGGGCGTTGTCCACCGGGCAGCAGGCGCGCGATATTTTCCACGGCGCTGCGCGGCGCATGCAGCATCACGAGCTTGCTTTCGCGCACCTGCAATACGCCATCGAGACGACGCAGCAGCAACTCCAACAATTCGCCGCGCTCA
Organism: Pseudolysobacter antarcticus; assembly: GCF_004168365.1. GTDB lineage: Bacteria > Pseudomonadota > Gammaproteobacteria > Xanthomonadales > Rhodanobacteraceae > Pseudolysobacter > Pseudolysobacter antarcticus. Next base: position 1,737,190 of record NZ_CP035704.1, on the reverse strand, counting down.
TCGTCCGGCGTAACCGAAGCCCCGGCCAGCACCGCTTCGCTTTCGAGCAAGATCGCCGCCTCTTTCAGCTGATTCGCAACGAGCGTCGCGCCGCTGGAGACAAGATCGCAGATCGCATCGGCGGTGCCGAGACGCGGCGCGATTTCGACCGAACCTGATAACACGACCGTGCGTGCATCGACCTGATTTTCGCGCAACCAATCGCCGAGCAAACTCGGATAACTCGTCGCGATGCGCAAACCCGAAAGCTGCGCAACACCTTCGTACTCGAGCTCCTGCGGAATCGCGATCGACAAACGACAACGGCCAAACCCGAGCGCACGTAATTCGCCGAACAACGGCGCCTCGCCGCGCGCGCGAACGCTCAGCTCCTGCTCGCGCAGCACGTTGCGCCCGACCACACCGAGATCACACACACCTTGCTCGATCAGGCCTGGGATATCGTCATCGCGCACCAGCAGCAGATCGATTGGCAGACTCTCGCCGAAACAGAACAGCTTGTCGCGACTACTGCGAAATTTCAGTCCACACTTGCTCAACAGATCCTGCGACTGATCGGACAGACGCCCGGATTTCTGGATGGCGATACGCAGCCGGTCGCGGTTTTTCATGGGGCGCTCCGAATCGATGATCGTGAACGCTTTTGCGCTACGCGAATTGCATTAGTTTTTTTCGGCGATGCCGGAATTTTCTTGCGCGCCCGCGGCGAGGCTGCCGCACGCGGCAGCGCCTTGTGCGCGACTGCGGCCAGATAACCGCCGTTGCCTTGCTGCAGGAATCTCGCGACGCGGCCGATCGTGGTAACGCTGACTGCGGTGCGCTCGTGGATCTCGCGATACGCCACGCCTTGCAGGATGTACGGCACGACACGCCAGCGATCGGTCAATGCTTCGAGTTCCGCCGGCGTGCACAGATCGCGCAAGAACGCGCGCATCTCAGCCAGCGAATCCAGCGTCAGCAACGCACGGCACAGGCTGTCTTCGGGTGTGGTGCCGGTGCTTTCGGCCTCGATGAAACGTCGCTTCATAATGTACTAATGCGTTATTACAATAACTCAATGGTAGCAGCGCTTGTGCATCGCTGTAAAGCTCGGGTTGGATGTGGAATGGCGCGGCATCTCTCAGAAGCATCGCCTGAGCAACACCGGATGCTCGGTGCCCGGGGTTTCCCTTTTGCGCATCACTAACGCGTAAATCGGCGGCGACGCTTTCAACACCTCAAATGGAGAATTACAGTTTCGGCTCGCCACGGTGAATATCTCGCTCCAAGCTGCATCACGCCAAGGTTTGGTGACGATTATCGGTAGCACGAAATTAGCATGTGTACGGGATCGATCAATCTGCAACCCGTTGCTGCCGCGTCAAAATTTTTGTGTATGCTCAATCTTTTTTGCATCACCGCATTCGATACAGATGCCGAATTCCTGGAATATTCGATTCATCGTGCTTGAACGCTGTTGAGGAACTTGAATGACGACGAACTTTTTATCCGTGCGCAACGCTAAGATTTTTCTGGTTGTGCGCTATGCGTGCCTGGCTGTGTTGATGCTCGCCGGACTCGCAACGTCGGTTGCGCAAGCTGCCGGTTTTGCCAATGGCGGTTCGCTTTTGACCGGACGCAACGGCCCCACGGTTACGCTATTGACCTCGGGCAAAATATTGCTAGCGGCTGGACAAGACAGCAGCGGCTGTCTTGCGAGCGCCGAGCTCTACGATCCCGCGAGCAACAGCTGGAGCGCCGCCGCTGCGTTGGCGCACGTGCGTTGTGGTAGCACCGCAACGCTGCTGCGCTCAGGCAAGGTGCTGGTGGCAGGTGGTACAGACGGCGGCGGCGTTCTTGCCAGCGCCGAGCTGTACGATCCGGCGACGAATACCTGGAGCGCAGCCGGTGCACTGGCGAGCGCGCGTTCCGTGCATACCGCGACGCTGCTAGCGTCGGGCAAAGTTCTGGTGGCGGGAGGCATAGCGAGTGACAGCATAACCGCACTTGCCAGCGCCGAACTGTACGATCCGGCGACCAACATCTGGAGTGCCGCGGGCACCCTGGCCAACCAGCGCAATCAGCACACCGCGACCCTGCTGGCCTCGGGCAAAGTGTTAGTCGCGAGCGGCTTCGACGGCAGCCACGATATCGCCAGCGCCGAACTCTACGATCCGGCAACAAACTTATGGAGCACTGGCGGCACGCTAGTAGCCGCACGCAATGCGCATACCGCCACGCTGCTGCCGTCCGGCAAGGTGTTGGTGGCAGGCGGCGGCGCAACGCTGAACAATAACAGCGCCGAGCTATACGATCCTGCCGCTAACAGCTGGAGTCTCGCTGGCCCGATGACCAACACGCGTTTCCTGCACACTTCAACGTTGTTGCCCTCGGGCCAGGTTTTGGTCACAGGCGGCTTCATCGGAGGGAGCGTTACGGGTGATGCCGAGCTGTACGATGCGGCGACCAACCTGTGGAGTGCGGCTGGTACATTGGCAACCGCGCGTGCAACACACGCGACAATCCTGTTGCCTTCGGGCCGAGTGCTGGTGGCGGGGGGACAGAACGACGGCGACTTTTATCTGGCCAGCACCGAACTCTACGATCCCACCGTTACCGCGTGGAGCAGCGCTGGGGCGATGTCCACCGGCCGCGCATCCCACACAACCACGCTGTTACGTTCGGGCCAGATATTGGCAGTGGGCGGCGAGGATAGCGGCACCCTTGCTAGCGGCGCCGAGCGCTATAACCCCGCGACGAATACTTGGAGCGCAGCAGGTACGTTGATCACCGCGCGCTATCAGCACACCGCCACACTGCTGCCCTCGGGCAAGGTGCTGGTGGTGGGCGGATCGAACGGTATCGGTTATCTGGCCAACGCCGAATTATACGATCCGGCTACCAATACCTGGAGTGCCGCCGGTACGCTGACCTACGGACGCAATGGGCATAGCGCAACCCTGCTGCCCTCGGGCAAGGTACTCGTTGCGGGTGGTTACATCGGCGGTAGCGGCATCCTCGGCAGCTCCGAGTTGTACGATCCGGCGACTAACACCTGGAGCAGTGTTGGCTCACTTTCAACCACGCGTGAACTGCACACAGCCACTCTGTTGGCGACGGGCCAGGTGCTGGTGGCGGGCGGTTACAATCTCGGGGGTAATGTCGCCAGCGCCGAGCTGTACAACCCGACGACATCTACCTGGACACCGACCGGCTCGCTCGCGAACGCGCGGGAGCTGCACACGGCGACCTTGTTGCCATCAGGTCAGGTACTTGTGGCCGGCGGCTTGGGCAGCACTGACTATCTGGCCAGTGCCGAACTGTACGATCCGACGCTGGGCACGTGGAGCGCGGCAGGCAATCTGACGACTCCGCGGCGGCAGCACACGGCGACGCTGCTGCCTTCCGGCAAAGTGTTGCTGGCCGGCGGCCTGAGCGCCGGCTCCCCAACCGCAAACGCCGAGCTGTATGACCCGGTGACGGCAACGTGGAGCGCAGCGGCGGCGCTGCCAACCGGGCGATTGCACCACACCGTCACGCTACTGCCCTCGGGGGGATACTGCTGGCGGGCGGCACCGACGGCGCCGACGACCTCGCCAATACCGAGCTGTTTGATGCAGGTTTGGCGCCGGTTGCTGCGCACCAGCCAATCTTGAACGCCGCGAACTCGTTTTTATTGCAAACCAGCGCATTTGCAGCGACAGGCAGCGGCTTCTGGCCGAATCTCGAAGGCAGCGGTGGATCGTCCAACAACTCCGCAAGCAACGCGCCGGTGTTCCAGGTGCAGCGCATCGATAACGATCAGATGCGATTCATCGCGAATGACGAGAGTGTCAATTTTTCCGACACCAACTTCACTGGCAGCGATACCGCGTTCGCCGGTTTTCCAGCCGGCCCGGTGCAGGTGCGGACGTGGGTCAACGGCGTTCCGAGCGTCGCGGTATCGACGACGTTAATCGTCACGCCGGGCATTACGGCTACACCGACGGCTATCGGCGGTATTTCGCAAGCGACCGTGAACTTCACCGCCGCGATCGACAACGGCGGCGCGCCGATCACCAGCCACACCGCGACCGCATCACCGGGCGGCGCGACAGCTTCGTGCACTGCACCGTGCACAAGCATCGTCTTCAATCCGATCGCGGCGAACACATACACGTTCAGCGTGGTTGCCAACAACGCTGCTGGCAGCGGTCCGGCCTCGCCGGACAGCAATAGCGTGATCGTGACGCAGGTGGTGGGGACGACCACCACAATTGCCGCAAGCGCCGCATCGGTTGTCGGCCAGAGTTATGCGATCAATGTCACCGTCAGCGCCGCCTCCGGCACGCCGGATGGCAGCGTCAGTGTGACCGACGGCAGCAACAGTTGCGGCCCGGCCACCCTTTCCGGCGGTGCTGCTTCGTGCAACATCACCTGGGCAACTGCCGGCAGCTATAACCTCACAGCGACCTACGCCCCGGGCGTTGGTAGCACATTTACCGCCAGCACCAGCGCGCCTGTTGCGCATCTGGTAAATCCTGCAAATCAGGTCATCACCAATTTTGTGTCCACGCCTATCAGTCCGGCTTACAGCGTCGGCGGCACGTTTAGCGTATCGGCCACGCCGGGCGCTTCAGGTATTCCGCTGAGCTTCGCGTCGACGACCGCGAGCGTTTGCAGTGTAGGAGCGACCACAGCCACCGGCGCGACGATCAATATCCTCGGTGCTGGCACATGTGCGTTGACCGTCGACGAAGCCGGTGCGCCCAACTACACCGATGCGCCTCAAGTGACGCTTGCTGTAACGATAAGCAAAGCCACGCAAACGATCATATTTGGCGCAGCCCCCAGCCTTGTATTAAGCGGCAGCGGAAATCTGAGTGCGACGGCAACATCGGGATTGGTCGTGAGTTTCACGAGTACAACAGGCGCCGTTTGCACAGTCAGCGGCAACACTGTCACCGCGCTGGCGAACGGCCAGTGCATCATCGCCGCAGATCAGACGGGCGATACGAACTTCAGCCCAGCGGCGCGCGTGACGCAGAGCATTGTGATCGGCGCGCCGACCGTTGCGGTATCGATACCGACACTATCGAGCTGGATGATTTTATTGCTCGGAATGCTGGTAGCGGGCGCAGGCGTTGCGGTCGCGCGCAGGCGAATCACGATATGACAATGAACCGGAATGGCATTTTTCGGAGCGCACGCAATTCTGCAGACATGCGTTCAAAACACTTTCGACACGTTGGTATTTGAAGGGCCTGCCACGACACGGGGCGTGTAGTCGATGGACCGCACGCCCCGCGATCTGGCGTAGCGGAAATCGGCGCGACGGAAGTGGGCCCGCTTCCGGCGAACGTCACATGTGATGGAAAGCTAAACGTCGCGGTATCCGATGCATTTTCATGCGCCGCAAACACCACAAAACTGACAGCAAGACTGTTTCTGAATCCACCGTTTGCACCGCCCAGACTTATGCCGTCTTAAGCCCGGTATTTACCGAGTTTGCAAATTCGATGGCGCTCTATATTCTGCGTCATCGTCGCGCAAGTATTCGGGGAAAATCCATGTCTTTTCGTTCAATCGGCGTTCTCGCCGCGTTGTTTTGTGCGCACTCGTTAAACGTATCGGCCGCCGCAGATACGCATATCGATGAATCGCGCATATGGATTGCGCAAGCGCATTATCAGGACGTGCAGGCGGTGCGCGAGATCGCGCCTTATTTCACGCATATGCGGGTTGATCGTGCGCAACAAACCGTGACCGTGGAAACGGATGCGCTGGGCATTCGCCACATGCGCGAGGCCGGCATGCAGGTGGAAATCAACCTCGCCGCCACAGCACGCATGAATGTTCGCGACCGCGCCTTGACGACAGGCAATCCTGACAGCATTCCCAATTACGCGTGCTACCAGACCGTCGCAGAAACGCAGGCGTCGCAGGATGCGTTCGTGGCGTCATATCCGACGCTCGCGAGCGTGATCGACATCGGTCCGAGCTGGGCGCGCAGCCAGAATTCGGCGAACGGTTTTCGCCTGCGCGTGCTGAAGATCACCAATCAAGCCACCGACAGCGCGACGGCCAAACCGAAGTTTTTCTACATGAGCGGATTGCATGCACGCGAGTACGCCCCGGTCGGCGTCAACCTCGGCCTGGCGCACTGGCTGCTGGATAATTACGGCATCGATGCGGATGCAACCTGGCTGGTCGATCACAACGAATTCCATCTGCTGATGCAGGCCAATCCGGATGGCCGCATCATCGCTGAAACGGGCAAATATCAGCGCAAGAATACCGACAATATCAGCGGTATCTGTACTGGCACGCAAACTTCATCACACCAACTTGGCGTGGATCTCAATCGTAACTTTCCATTCCACTGGAACACGACGGCAGGACAAGGTTCCAGCGGTACGAAGTGCAACGAAACCTTCCGCGGACCCACGGCGAGTTCGGAACCAGAAACGCAAAATATCGTGACGTATCTCGCGACGATTTTTCCGGTGCATCCGCCAGTAGTTGCTGGACAAGCAGCACCGGACGATTACGCCGGCATGTTTCTGGATATGCACAGCAATGCCGAGCTGGTGCTGTGGCCGTGGGGCGATACGCCGACGCATTCGCCGAACGATGCAGCCTATGTCGCATTCGGTCGACGCATGGCTTATTTCAACAACTACAGCCCGGAGCAATCCGATTCGCTCTATCCCACCGACGGCGCCAGCGATGACAATGCCTACGGCACCTTTGGCGTACCGGCATTCACCATCGAGCTCGACGGCACAGGTTTTTTCGAGGATTGCACCAGTTTTCAGAACACCACCCTGCCCGCCAATCTGGCCGCATTGCGTTACGCCGCGCGCACATTGCATGCGCCGTACAAATTGCCGCAGGGGCCGGATGCGCTGAATGTAAAAGTGAGTGCATCGCGAGTCGTGATCGGATCGCCGATCACGCTCAGCGCCAGCATCGATGACACGCGCTATAACCAGAGCAACGGCACGCAGACGATCTATGCGATCACCGCTGCCACCGCAACGGTGGATGCGCTGCCGTGGGAAGCGGCGGCATTGCCGATCGCGATGAACGCAGTCGATGGTGCTTTCGACAGCAGCAGCGAAGCTGTGAATGCAGTTCTCGATACCAGCCTGCTCACACCCGGAAAACATTTGATCTACATGCAAGGCAGCAATTCTTCCGGCGCAAGCGGGCCACCCGCAGCCACATTCCTGCAGGTCGTGGCGTTCGATGACAATATTTTCTACGACGGATTTCAGTAGCTGCGTGACTTTTTTTGACGTGAGAAGAAAAAGTTTCGCGGCTGCGACGCCCCAAGCCCAGTGAAATCTTCCATGAGAGACCCCACGATATTCACACGGTGTCGGCAACGCGAATGCGACCGAGCCGATGATGCGCCTCGTGTTCTTCGTCAAAGATCGGGGTGAATTGACAGCCGCGCCGTGACTACCAAGGAAAAAATCATGATCGACTTGTATTACTGGGGTACACCGAACGGGCTCAAGGCGCGACTGTTTCTGGAAGAAGCCGGACTCGAATACCGTATCGTGCCGATCAACATCGGCAAGGGCGAACAGTTCGCGCCCGAGTTTCTGAAAATCGCGCCGAACAATCGTATTCCGGCGATCGTCGATCATGCTCCGAGCAGCGGCGGCGAGCCGATTTCGCTGTTCGAATCGGGTGCGATCCTGCTGTATCTGGCCGAGAAGATCGGTCGGTTTATTCCGTCAGAGATTCGCGGTCGTGCGGACGTAGTCCAATGGCTGTTCTGGCAGATGAGTGGGCTCGGGCCGATGGCTGGACAGAACGGACATTTCAACGTCTACGCACCGGAAAAAGTGCCGTACGCGATCGATCGCTATATCAAGGAAACCGCGCGTTTGTACGGCGTACTGGATCGCCGCCTGGCCGATCGCGAGTTCATTGCCGGCGAATATTCGATTGCGGATATCGCGTGTTATCCGTGGATCGTGCCGCACGTTGCCCACAAGCAGAACCTGGACGATTTCGCGAATCTCAAACGCTGGTTCGAGACGATTCGCGCGCGACCGGCGACCGTGCGTAGCTATGCGGAGACTGCCGACGCATATGCGCCATCGTCGACTCCAATGTCGGAAGAATCACGCAAGATTTTGTTCGGACAGAGCGCGGCGCCGAAACAAGCCTAGCGTCGCGGCACATGACTGAATGATCCGCGGGTTTTTTACTTCACGGACACGCACTACTGGGATGATCGGTGCAAACATTTCCGCCCATATCGCTCAAAGTCCCGACCGCGAATTGCGCTCCGGCGGCATTGTTGCCCATGAATACATTTTGACCGAGAACACACGTATACCCGATGCAATAAAGCCCTTGCGACCCGTTGTTATTGATTCGGTTACCTACCGCCATCGATGCCGATCTGAAAAACAGCCCGATTTGGCCATTGCCCGTCACCGTAGAATTCTCGACAAGCAAGGTGGATGCCGTTGGTGACACCACACCAGTGAGCTTGTTGCGTGAAATTTGCGAGTCGCGGATGCGCGCTGTCGTCGCCACATTGAGGGTGCCCGATATCGCCACTCCAGAATTACCGTTTTCATATGCCGAAATATGATCGATAAGCGTACCGTCAGCGGCCGCTCCGACGACGATGCCAAAGTTGGAAAACCCGTGCACTGTTCCGTTATGAATATGAATGACGACGGGAGTATTGGGGCCGATGATCGCACTGATTCCACTCGTACCGGCAAATCCGCTGCATGCCGTCACCGGGGTTCCGGTGCAGGTTCCACCACCATTGAGCGTATGTCCATTCAGATCAAGATCGACCGATGACACGCTGACATCGATCGCATCCATGTTGACGTCGGTGGTGAGCAGATCAGAAGTCAGAATGTAACTACCCGGTTGCGTGATAGTGACCGGAAATCCCGGCGTATCTCCGGCAAAACATCCGACCGCAGCACAATCCTGATTGATCTCCAGCGCGCCAGGATTGGCGCTGGTTACAAGCGGCAACAGCGCTAGGACGAATATTGGCGAGAATTTCGAAAACCTGCATTTCATGGTGTTCTCCTACTCGAAGCCATCTTTGAAAAGGGTGTCGTTGAGAGCAGCTACACCATCAACATGGGCTGTGTTCCAACGATCCGAGAAACTGCTCAGCGCATAACGCTTGGTCCAAACGCCACTTGGCAGGTGCACCGACAAAAGATCGTTACGTGTGAATGTCACCCCGCCGACTGTGCCGGCACTATCGAAGGCAACAAGCAGATCGGTATGAGTCCCCATCGCGTCGATGCCGACAATATTCAGCGCCGAAGAAAACCCGAGCGCTTGCGCGTCGAGCTTCTTGGCCGAAAACGCGCCGGCAGTGATCAGCATGACGTCGGCAGGACGCACGGTGAACCCATTCGCCGCGAACGTGCGGTCAAACGACAGCAGCAGCTTGCTGTTGGTATCCAATCGCGCCACCCCATCGCAATGCACGCCTTTGGGCACACCGGCCGCAACGGCATCGAAGGCCTTGCTGAAAGTGCCGCCGGAGTACTTGATAACGTCCGCCGGATAAAAATACGTGCCGCCAAGGCTGACACCAATATCCAGCGCGAACAGCACATCGCCATTTGTGTCGACCTGGAAATCAGCCAGATTGGAACGCTCGGGCAATCCAGGAATTTGTACGCGCATGCGGCTTCCGGCCAAGTTGTCCGAGACGTAATCCTGGCGTGAGGCGTACTGTCCGACAGCGACGATATTTGCACCCGTGTCGGCGGAATATCGTAGTTGCAAGATCGGTAGGGTATCGGCAAACGCAGCGAGATCGGGAGCCAGAAACAAGCTGGCCATGAGCAACAAACGGCCAATCAATCTGGCGCCTTGTGCTGCGCCATTCACGGCGCGCAAATTCGTTTCTGCGCAGGGTTTCTGTTTAGGCTGCTGGACGATACGGAGATCCATGTCTATGCCATTGCTGCACTCGTGAAAACCAAGCTCAATGCCCGAAATGTGGTTAGCGATTACAGCGTGCAGAACAGTCCGCTTTTAGCGAGCAGGATCAGCATAGCACCGGGCTTGTCACGCTAGCTAGCAGGCTGATGCCAAGATTACTGAGGGTGCGCGGGCTTTAGCGAATGGCCGCTGGATCGCCAATCGATGAGATGTAGCGTCGTCTGCCATTGGCTAGGAGAAGCCGAGCGAGAACGTTGGGTAGATCACCAACAAAAATGCTCCGGGCGATCATATTGCTCGCCGCACCTCAATGGCGCGGCGAGCAACGTATCGAATTGCGAGCTGCGATGAAACATTGCGTTTCATCGCAGCTGACTTTCGTTGAGGGTTGACCCCAACGGATTACTTGCCGTCTTTCTCGGCGGCCATTATCTTGTCGACCAAACCGGCCGGCACTTCGGAGTAGTTCTCGAACTCCATCGTGAAATTGCCGCGACCGCGCGTGGCAGAGCGCAGGAAGTTGATGTAGCCGAACATTTCCACGAGCGGCACCGATGCCTGCACGAATGCCTGCAGACCTTTCGGACCTTGATCGTTAACCTGGCCACGACGACGGTTCATATCGCCGATCACGTCGCCGATGAAATCGGCTTCGGTGACCACTTCGACCTTCATCATCGGTTCCAGCAATTTCGGACGGCTCATCTTGTGCGCTTCGCGGAACGCAGCCTTGCCGGCGATTTCGAACGCGAGTGCGGACGAGTCGACGTCATGGTATTTGCCATCGAGCAAACGCGCCTTGAAGTCGACGACTTCGTAGCCGGCGATCTCGCCCTTGCGTGACTGCGTCTTGATCGCAAACTCGACCGACGGAATGAATTCGCGCGGAATACGACCACCGACGATTTCATCCGAGAACACGATGCCCGAACCCGGCTCGCCCGGCTCGAATACCATCTTCACTTCGGCGAACTGGCCCGAACCACCCGACTGTTTCTTGTGGGTGTAAATGTGTTCGACGCGATTGCCGAACGCTTCGCGGAAACTCACCTTCGGCTTGCCCATGACGGCTTCGACACCGAGCTCGGTGCGCATGCGGTCGATGGTCACTTCGAGATGCAATTCGCCCATGCCGCGCAACACGGTCTGGCCGGTTTCCTTGTCCACTTCCAGGCGCAACGACGGATCGGCCTTGGCCATCTTGTAGAGCGCGGTGGACATCTTGTCGACGTCGTTGCGGCTCTTCGGCTCGACCGAAACGCTGATCACGGGATCGGGGAAGCGCATGCGCTCCAGCAACGCCGGATGGGCCGGATCAGACAGCGAATCGCCTGTCTCGGTATCCTTCATCGAGACGAACGCACAGATGTCGCCGGCACGCACTTCGTCGATGTCCTTGGTCGCATTGGCTTGTACTTCCACGATGCGGCCGACGCGCTCTTTCTTGCCACGCGTGACGTTGAGCAGGGTGTCGCCTTTCTTGATCACGCCGGAATAAATGCGCGCGAAGGTCAGCGTACCGAACTGATCGTTGATCACCTTGAACGCGAGCGCACGAGCCGGTGCATCGTCGCGAACTTCCTGCTCGCCGATGATCTTGCCGTCCTCGTCCACCATCGAGATGCCGCCGTTCTCGCCCGGATACGGCAGATAGTCGATAACACCATCGAGCAACTGCTGCACACCCTTGTTGCGATACGACGAACCGCAGAACACTGGTACCAATGCGCCCGTGACAGAACCCTTGCGGATGCAGGCCTTGAGCATGTCCAGATCGAATTCGCCGGTATTCAGCAACTTTTCGAACGCATCGTCATCGAGCGCGAGTGCGGATTCGAGCAACTCCTGGCGCAACTGCGGCAGGCGATCGATCCAGTCGTTATCGTGTGTCGCGGTGAACTTCAGGCGCGCGCGCAATTGATCCAGCGGTAGGGTTTCCCACTCGCTGTCCTTGTCGTCCGACGCCCAGATGTAACCGACGCCAGCGACCAGATCGGCCATGCCGGTGAACTCATCGTGGCTGCCGAGCGGGATCTGGCACAACAGCGCATTCGCACCGAGGCGCTCGCGGATGCCTTTCACGCAGTGCGCGAAGTTGGCACCGATGCGGTCCATCTTGTTGACGTAGCACAGGCGCGGCACGTTGTATTGATCGGCCAGGCGCCAGTTGGTTTCGGTCTGCGGTTCCACGCCGGCCACGCCGTCGAACACCACGACCGCGCCATCGAGCACGCGCAAACTACGGTTCACTTCGATGGTGAAATCGACGTGGCCCGGGGTATCGATGATGTTGACCTGATAACCTTTCCACTCGGTCGACACGGCCGCACTCTGGATGGTGATACCGCGTTTGCGTTCCTGCTCCAGATAGTCGGTGGTCGTGCTGCCCTTGCCGTCTTTCGTGTCATGCACGTCGACGATCTGGTGCTTGCGACCGGTGTAATACAACACGCGCTCGGTGGTCGTGGTCTTGCCCGCATCGATATGCGCGATGATGCCGATGTTGCGGTAAAGCTTTAGCTCTTTTTGCCTAGCCATGGTCTCTCTCTGCTGATGGTATTCCAGTCGGTGTACGGTGCTCGCCGAGTCTGCCGACTGATGATGAATTTCTTGCAACGCTGCGCCGCTGCAGCGCACTGGTCGCAACAGCTGGTATGTGCCCTACGTTGGTCTCAGCCGCACCTTGACCGCCCATTATAGAACGAGTGGCGCGGTTATGCGCTAGAAAAGTTCATCCGGGCGGCAACAAGACGTTGAAAGTAGCGCAAACTTGCCATTCTCACTGCCATTTTCCGGCCGAAACCACCTCCCGCATAGCGTTTACGTCGACGAAAACTGCGACTCACACCGATCTCACGCCAGCACGCGAGACGATGGTTTCACTCACTGATTGCTGTTTGCATGACCGCCGCATAAACCGATGACGAATGGGCCTTGCATATTCATCGGTCGCACGCTGCAATTGCATGCCACCGAATACGCTCGCCGCACGATTGCTACGACGGTTCAGATATCGCTGCAAACCGCGCTGAATCAGGCTACGCCGCCGTTTACAACTACTTACGAAACGATGAATCGAATTATCAGGGCGAGACGATAAACTACGGCCGCAGAACACGCAGGCGTCACCGATTTCCCAACAAGATGCATCGTTATTGCATCTTTTTTGTTATTAAAACTGCTAAATAAAAATCAACGACCCCATCACCGCTGACGCTGGTCACCCCCGAAAATTTCGAAGCACGTCAGATTCGCAGAAACATCTGCTTACATGACGGCAATCTTGCAGCCGCATGCGACGGGTAGAATCGATGATTGAACGTCGTCACTCGAAACCGAAACCGAAACCGGCAAGTTGGCGTTTCAACACTTCATTACTGATCATTCAAACCGACCATGACATCACCGCCGAACCATCCGCTAGACAGCTATCGTGATTCCAGCCGCCGCGGCCAACAAAGCGCACCGCGCCGTTGGTGGTTATGGTTACTCGCCGCCGTGGTGATCGCTGTGATCGTGTATTTCGTATTTCTGCGCCACGCCAGCACACCGAGCACCGGCCAGCCCAGCGCTGCCGCAGGCGCGGGCGCCCCTGGTGGTGGTGGCGGTAGACGCGGCGGTGGTGCCGGCATGGGCCAGCAAGCTACGCCGGTCGGCGCGACCGTAGTCAAACCCGCCGACGTAAATGTATTTCTCACCGCACTCGGTACGGTCACTCCGCTCAACACAGTGACGGTACGCACGCAAATCAGCGGACAGTTGTTGCGTGTGCAATTTCAGGAAGGGCAACTGGTCAAGCAAGGTGATCTGCTCGCCGAAGTGGACCCGCGTCCGTATCAGGCGCAACTCGCGCAATACGAAGGCCAGCTCGCCCGCGATCAAGCGCTGCTGAAGAATGCGCGCATCGATCTGGACCGCTATCAGACACTGGTCAAGCAGGATTCCGCCCCGGAGCAGCAACTCGCGACGCAACAGGCGTTGGTCGAGCAATACATCGGCACGGTGAAAACCGATCAGGCACAGATCGATGGCGTAAAACTCAACCTGATTTACGCCCGCATCACCGCACCGATCGGCGGTCGCGTCGGTTTGCGCCAGGTCGATCCGGGCAACTACGTGCAGACCGGCGATACCAACGGCATTGTCGTGATCACCCAGCTCTCGCCAGTGAATGTCGTTTTCACCTTGCCGGAAGACAATATTCCGACCGTGTTGAAATCCTTCAATGCCGGCAACAAGCTGGTAGTCGCGGCCTACGACCGCAGCCTCACCACCAAGCTCGCTGACGGCAATCTTGCCAGCGTCGACAATCAGATCGATGCCACCACCGGTACAGTCAAGCTCAAGGCGCAATTCGCCAATACCGACGAAAGCCTGTTCGCGAACCAGTTCGTCAATGTGAAGATGCTCACCAATACATTGCACGATGCGCTGGTGATTCCGAGTTCGGCGATCGAGCGCGGCACGCAAGGCACGTATGTTTATGTGCTCAAGGACGATCACACCGTGACCGCAAGAGTGGTCACGCTCGGACCGACCGAAGGCGAACAGGTGGCCGTGCTGACCGGCGTGACCAAGGGCGAAACCGTGGTGTCCGACGGTGCGGATCGATTGCGCGAAGGCGCCGCCGTAACACTGCCGAACGAACAACCCGCAGCCGCCGTACCGGCGGTGCAACCAGCCGCCGACGGCACGATTCCGCGCAAGCCCGGTGAAGGCCGCCATCGCCCGCAAAACGGCGCCGCACCTGCCGCGAATCCGGCCGCCGCCGCACCCGAGAAAACGCCCGGCGCAAGCACGCCGCCCGGCAATGCGCCAACCGGCAACACGCCTCCAGCAAATTCATCCGGCGCCAATCCACCGGCTGCATCCGCGCCTGGCGGAAGTGGCACATGAGTCCACGCAGTCACGGCATCGGCTGAGTCGATTACCTCATGAATCCATCCCGCCCGTATATCCTGCGACCGGTCGCGACGTCGCTGTTGATGGCGGCGATCCTGCTGGTCGGCATGGTCGCGTATCACTATTTGCCGCTGTCGGCGTTGCCCGAAGTCGACTATCCGACGATCCAGGTACAGACGTTTTATCCAGGTGCGAGTCCGGATGTGATGACGTCATCCATCACGGCGCCGCTGGAGCGCCAGTTCGGCCAGATGCCCGGACTCAACCAGATGTCCTCGACCAGCTCGGCGGGCGCATCGGTTCTCACGTTGCAGTTCAATCTCAATCTCAATCTGGATATCGCCGAGCAGGAAGTGCAAGCGGCGATCAATGCCGCTGGCAATTTGCTGCCCGCCGATCTGCCTGCGCCGCCGGTGTACGCGAAAGTGAATCCGGCCGATGCGCCGATTCTCACGCTCGGGCTCACCTCGAAAACCATGCCGCTGACGCAGGTGCAGGATCTCGCCGACACGCGCCTCGCACAGAAGATTTCGCAACTGCCCGGCGTCGGCCTCGTCAGCATTAGCGGCGGTCAACGACCGGCGGTACGCATCCAGGCGAATCCGGCCGCGCTCGCCGCGTACGGCCTGAATCTAGATGACCTGCGCAGCACCGTCAGCAACGCCAACGTGAATACCGCCAAAGGCAGCATCGACGGCGCGACACGTTCGTACACGATCAACGCCAACGACCAACTGCAGAGCACCGACGCTTACCGAAAATTGATCATCGCGTATCGCAATGGCGCGCCGGTTTACCTGACCGACGTCGCCGATATCATCGACGGCGCCGAGAACAGCAAACTCGGCGCGTGGATGAATTCCACGCCCGCGTTGATCCTCAACATCCAGCGCCAGCCCGGCGCCAACGTGATCGCCGTGGTCGACCAGATCAAGGCGATGCTGCCCGACCTCAAGAGCACTCTGCCGCCAGCAATCGATGTCGCCGTGCTGACCGATCGCACCACTACGATCCGCGCTTCGGTGCACGATGTGCAGCTCGAACTGCTGCTGTCGGTGGTGCTGGTGGTGCTGGTGATTTTCCTGTTCCTGCGCAACCTGCCGGCGACGATCATCCCGAGTTTGTCGGTACCGTTGTCGCTGGTCGGCACGTTCGCAGTGATGTATCTAGCCGGCTTCAGCCTCAACAATCTGTCGCTGATGGCGCTGACCATCGCCACGGGTTTTGTGGTCGACGATGCGATCGTGATGATCGAGAACATCGCGCGCTACATCGAGGCCGGCGATTCGCCGATGGAAGCCGCGCTGAAAGGTTCGGAGCAGATCGGTTTCACGATTGTGTCGCTGACGATTTCGCTGATCGCGGTATTGATCCCGCTGCTGTTCATGGGCGATGTGGTCGGACGATTGTTCCGCGAATTCGCCGTCACGCTTGCTGTCACCATTCTGATTTCCGCGGTGGTGTCGCTGACCCTCGTGCCGATGCTGTGCGCAAAATTGCTCAAGCACAAACCCGAGTCCGAACAGAGCGCGATCGCGCGCAAATCAGCGGCGTGGTTCGACGCGGTGATCGCGCGCTACGGCAAGATGTTGAACTGGGTCCTCGATCGGCAAATGCTGACCTTGCTGGTCGCCACACTCACCGTCGCGCTCACCGTGATCCTCTACATCATCATCCCGAAAGGCTTTTTCCCGCTGCAAGATACCGGCCTGATCCAGGGCGTATCCGAAGCATCGCAGGCGACTTCGTTCGCGGCGATGGCCGAGCGCCAGCAGGCGTTGGCCGAGGTGATATTGAAAGATCCGTCGGTGGCCAGCCTGTCGTCTTTCATCGGTGTCGACGGCAGCAATACCACGCTCAACAGCGGTCGTTTCCTGATCGATCTGAAACCGCGCGAGGATGGCCGCGACAGTGCCAGCGCGGTGATCGCGCGCCTGCAGCAAAACACCGCCAAAGTCGCCGGCATCACCTTGTACATGCAGCCTGTGCAGGATCTCAGTATCGACAGCCGAGTCAGCCGCACGCAGTACCAGTTCGTGCTCGAAGACGCCAACCCCGACGTACTTTCGACCTGGGTGCCGAAGCTCGTCGACAAGCTCAATACATTGCCCGAGCTTGCCGATGTCGCGAGCGATCTGGCCGACAAGGGATTGTCGATCTACGTCACGATCGATCGCGATACCGCATCACGTTTCGGCATCACTCCAGCGACCGTCGACAACGCACTGTACGACGCGTTTGGCCAGCGCATCATCTCGACGATTTTCACCCAGTCGAATCAATATCGCGTGATTCTCGAAGCCAATCCGCGCCTACAGAAATCGCCCGCCTCACTCGCCGACATCTACCTGCCGACTACCGGCGGCACGCAGGTGCCGCTGTCGGCAATCGCGACATTCACCGAACAGGCCGCGCCGCTGCTGATCAATCATCTCGGCCAGTTTCCGGCGACGACGATGTCGTTCAATCTCGCGCCCGGAGCATCGCTCGGCGCCGCGGTCGAAGCGATCAAACTCGCCGAACAACAGATCGGCATGCCGACCAGCACCGTCACGAGTTTTCAGGGTGCCGCGCTGGCGTTCCAGGCGTCGCTCGGCAACACCTTGTTGCTGATTCTGGCCGCGATCGTGACGATGTACATCGTGCTCGGCGTGCTCTACGAAAGTTACATCCACCCGATCACGATTCTTTCCACGCTGCCCTCGGCTGGCGTCGGCGCGCTGCTGGCGCTGATCATTTCCGGCAACGATCTGGGCATCATCGCGATCATCGGCATCATCCTGTTGATCGGCATCGTCAAGAAAAACGCGATCATGATGATCGACTTCGCGCTCGACGCCGAACGCAACGAAGGCAAGCCGCCACGCGAGGCAATTTTCCAGGCGTGCCTGCTGCGTTTCCGTCCGATCCTCATGACCACGATGGCGGCGCTGCTCGGTGCATTGCCACTGATGCTTGGCTCGGGCACCGGCTCGGAATTGCGCCATCCGCTAGGCATCAGCATCGTCGGCGGTTTGATCGTGAGCCAGGTGTTGACCCTGTTCACGACGCCCGTGATTTATCTCGCATTCGATAGCGCCGCGACACGTTTTGCAAAATGGCGCGGACACGACGACGACGCGCATGGCGATGAAGATACGACACTCGCGCAGGACACGCCGGGATGAGTATCTCGACGCCGTTCATCCGCCGCCCGGTCGCCACCAGCCTGCTGACTCTGGGCGTGGCGCTGGCAGGCGCAGTCGCCTTTTTTCTGCTGCCGGTAGCGCCGTTGCCGAAAGTCGATTCACCGGCCATTTCGGTCTCGGCCAACATGGCCGGCGCGAGTCCAGAGACGATGGCCGCGAGTGTCGCAACGCCGCTTGAACGTCGTCTCGGCACGATCGCCGATGTCACCGAGATGACATCCTCGAGCTCACTTGGCTCGACGCGCATCCAGCTCGTGTTCGGATTGAATCGCGATATCGATGGCGCCGCGCGCGACGTGCAGGCTGCGATCAACGCCGCGCGTGCGGACTTGCCCACAGCGCTGCGCAGCAATCCTACCTATCGCAAAGCCAACACGGCGTCGGCACCGGTGATGATCCTCACGCTGACATCAGACACGATGAGCACGGGGCAGATCTATGACGCCGCCTCGACCGTGCTGGGCCAGAAAGTGTCGCAGATTGAAGGCGTCGGCGATGTCACGATCGGCGGCAGTTCGTTGCCAGCGGTGCGCGCCGAACTCAATCCGCATGCGTTGTTCAAATACGGCATCGGCCTGGAAGATGTGCGCGCGGCGTTGTCCGCGGCGAACGCACATAGCCCGAAAGGTGCGATCGAGGACGAGACACGCCACTGGCAGCTCTACACCAACGATCAAGCGCGCACCGCCGATCAATATCGCACGCTGCTGGTGGCGTATCGCAACGGCTCGCCGGTGCGGTTGACGGATGTTGCCGACGTGGTCGATTCAGTCGAGGATTTGCATAACCTCGGCCTCGCCAACGGCAAACCGTCGGTGCTGGTGATCATCACCGCTCAGCCCGGTGCCAACATTATTGAAACCGCGGATCTCATCACCGCGCTGATCCCGCAATTGCAAGCGGCGATTCCAGCCTCGGTGCGTATCGGCGTCGGCATGGAACGCACCACGACCATCCGCGCTTCGCTGCGCGATGTCGAAAAAACTCTGATCACTTCGACCATGCTTGTGATCATGGTGGTGTTTCTGTTCTTGCGAAATGCACGCGCCACGCTGATACCCGCGGTGGCGGTGCCGGTGTCGCTGATCGGCACGTTTGGCGTGATGTACCTGTGCGGTTTCAGCCTCGATAATCTGTCGCTGATGGCGCTCACGATCGCCACCGGGTTTGTCGTCGACGATGCGATCGTCGTGCTCGAAAATATCTCGCGCCATCTCGAAGCCGGCATGAAACCGGTTCCGGCTGCGCTGCTCGGCGCACGCGAAGTTGGCTTCACGGTGTTGTCGATGAGCATCTCGCTGATCGCGGTATTCATTCCGATCCTGCTTATGGGCGGCCTCGTCGGACGGCTGTTTCACGAGTTTGCGATCACGCTCTCGGTGGCGATTCTGGTATCGCTGGCGGTATCGCTGACGACTACGCCGATGATGTGCGCGCGCTTGTTGCGCAGCGTGAAACACAAGCGTGAACCGTCACGGTTCGCGCGGATGAGCGAAAACTTTTTCGCGCGCCTGCTCAGCGCCTACGAACGCAGCCTGACGTGGGCGCTGCGCAACTCGCCGCTCATGATGATCATCCTGCTGATCACGGTTTGCCTCAATGTATACTTGTATATTATCGTGCCGAAGGGATTTTTTCCGCAGCAGGATACCGGACGTTTGATGGGCGGGATCCAGGCCGACCAGAGTATTTCGTTTACGCTGATGCAGCAGAAACTGCACCAGTTTCTCGACATCGTGCAGAAAGATCCCGACGTGCAAAACGTGATCGGTTTCACCGGTGGCGGCCAGACTAATTCAGCGCGTGCGTTCGTCACGCTGAAGCCGCTCGGCGAGCGTACCAAGACCGTGGATGAAGTGATCGCACGTTTGCGCGTGAGCCTCGGCGTGGTGCCGGGTGCGAGCTTGTTCCTGCAGGCCGTGCAGGATATTCGCGCTGGCGGACGGTCGAGCAATTCGCAATATCAATACACCTTGCAGGGCGACGATATCGAGGAGTTGCGCACCTGGTCGGCAAAAATCGTCACCGCGCTGCAATCCGTACCGCAAGTTGCCGACGTCAATTCCGACCAGCAGGACAAAGGCCTCGAAACCCAGTTGACGATCGATCGCGCGACCGCGACGCGGCTCGGTTTGACCGCCAGCCAGATCGACAACGCACTATACGACGCGTTCGGCCAACGCCAGGTGTCAGTGATCTACAATCCGCTGAACCAGTACCACGTGGTGATGGAAGTCGCGCCGCAATACTGGAAAAATCCGGACGCGCTGAAAGAGCTTTACGTGAGCACGTCTGGCGGTGTCGCCAGCGGCAGCCAAGCGACCAATGCCTTGTCGCGCAATAGCGCGCCAGCGAGCAAAAGCGGCAACAGCACAGCGAGCACCAGCGCATCGAATCCATTGCTCAACGCATCGAACGTCAGCACCGGCAATACCAAGGGCGCATCGACCGGCAACCCGATCAGTTCGTCGAAAGAAACGATGGTGCCGCTTTCGGCCTTCAGCAGCTACGGCCCGAGCAACACCGCGCTCGCAGTGAATCATCAAGGCCCGTTTGTCGCGACCACGATTTCCTACAATCTGCCGGTCGGTGTGTCGTTGAGCGATGCGGTGGCGGCGATCCAGTCCACGATGGCGCAAATTCATGTGCCGGCGACGATCCACGGCAGCTTTGAAGGCACCGCCAAGGTGTTTCAAAGTTCGCTCGATAATCAACCATTCCTGATTCTCGCCGCGCTGGTCGCGGTGTATATCGTGCTCGGCATGTTGTACGAGAGTTATGTGCATCCGCTGACAATACTTTCCACCCTGCCCTCTGCCGGCGTCGGCGCGCTGCTCGCGCTGCTGGCGTGCAACGAGGAGTTCAGCCTGATCGCGCTGATCGGTGTGATATTGCTGATCGGCATCGTCAAGAAAAACGCGATCATGATGATCGACTTCGCGCTCGATGCCGAACGCAATCAGGGCCTGAGCGCGCACGACGCGATTTTCCAGGCGTGTCTGTTGCGTTTCCGCCCGATCATGATGACGACGATGGCAGCCCTACTCGGCGCGCTGCCGCTGGCGCTCGGTGCCGGCAACGGTGCGGAGCTGCGTCGCCCGCTTGGCATCGCGATCGTCGGCGGCCTCGTGGTGAGCCAGATGCTGACGCTGTACACCACGCCGGTGGTCTACATTTATCTCGATCGTTTCCGCTTGTGGGCCGCCGCGAAATGGCAACGCTCACGTTTCGGCGACAACAGCGGCAAACTGAGCCACGGCAATGCGCATTGACGGTTGCACACATGCAAAATTTTCATGCGCGCCGCCGGCTTCGCCGCATGCACGCACAGATTCAAGTTGGAGTGGTAATGCGAAATAATAAAATCAGGATGACCTTGATCCTCGGTCTTACCACGCTGGCCGCCGGCTGCGCGGTCGGCCCGGATTATGTGCGCCCGAAAATCGATGCACCGGTGGCGTTCAAGGAAGCGCAGGACTGGAAACAGGCGCAGCCGAAAGACGACCAGCCGCACGGTGCGTGGTGGGAAATCTATGCCGATGCGAAACTCAATACGCTGATGAGCCAAGTCGCGATTTCGAATCAGAATGTGCTGGTCGCAGAAGCGAATTATCGCAAGTCGCGCGCGTTGGTCGATGCTTCAGAGGCGAGTTATTTTCCGACCGTCGGCCTGAGTGCGTCGAGCACGCGCTCGCATCAGGGCAGCGGCACCACGACCGACAATACCGGCACAGGCACGGGCACCAATACCGGCAGCAACGCGCGCGGCATCACGCGCAATAACTCTCTCAGCGCGACCGCATCGTGGGAGCCGGATATCTGGGGCAAGGTGCGCCGCACAGTCGAATCGAATGCGACTGGCGCTGAAGCCAGCGCGGCCGATCTGGCAAATGCGCAACTCAGCGCACAAGCCGAACTCGCGCAGGATTATTTCCAGCTGCGCGCGCAGGACACGCAGAAAAAATTGCTCGACGACACGGTTGCTGCATACGAAAAATCATTTCAGCTTACGAAAAATCGTTACGCCGCGGGTGTGGTTGCCAAGGCCGATGTGGTGCAGGCCGATACCCAGCTGAAAACCACTCAGGCGCAAGCGATCGATCTGGAAGTTCAGCGCGCGCAATACGAACACGCCATCGCTGTGTTGATCGGCAAGGCTCCCGCAGAATTTTCGCTGCCGGTCGCGCCGCTGAATACGCCCGTGCCGGTATTGCCGGTGGCGGTTCCATCGGAACTACTTGAACGTCGTCCGGACATCGCCGCGGCGGAGCGTCTGGTCGCTTCGGCGAACGCGCAGATCGGCGTCGCCACCGCGGCGTTTTTTCCGAGCCTCACGTTGAATGCCAGCGGCGGTTATCAAAGCTCGAGTTTCTCCAAATGGCTGACTGCTCCGAATCAATTCTGGTCGCTCGGCCCGCAGATCGCGGCGACGCTGTTTGATGGCGGCGCGCGGCGCGCGCAGGTGCGCCAAGCCGAGGCCGGCTACGACGCGAGTGTCGCGACCTATCGCCAAACCGTGCTCAGCGCGTTTCAGGCGATCGAAGACGATCTCGTGCAGTTGCGTGTATTGCAAGCCGAAACCGAAGTGCAAAAATCCGCGGTCGCTGCTGCGGAAGAAGCGCTAGCCTTGACCTTGAATCAATACAAGGCCGGCACCGTGAGTTACCTGAACGTGATCACCGCGCAGGCCACCGCGTTCGGCAACCGGCGCAGCTTGGCACAGCTCGACAGTCGGCGGCTTGTGGCCAGCGTGCTGCTGGTGCGCGACATGGGCGGTGGCTGGGATGCGCAACGCATGGATGACGCGGACAAGCACCCAGCGCCATGAATTTTTTGCCGGCGCAAATTAACGTTGTCCTTGACCATTTGCCCCATCTCCCGTAATCTTCCGCGTCTTCCCGGGGCCATAGCTCAGCTGGGAGAGCGCTACAATGGCATTGTAGAGGTCGGCGGTTCGATCCCGCCTGGCTCCACCAAGTTTCACCAAGTTCCTAAGCTGTTTTCCTCTTGCGTCCCCATCGTCTAGAGGCCTAGGACACCGCCCTTTCACGGCAGTAACAGGGGTTCGAATCCCCTTGGGGACGCCATATACGTCAACGTAAAGGCCCATCTGAAAAGGTGGGCCTTTGCATATGCCTTCGAAATGCCTTCGTTTGCACCCCCTGAAATATTTTGGTTTCGGCGAGCCCGCTAAGCCATGCTATCGGGCGCCATTGCTTATCTCGGCAACCGACCCGTTAATGCTCGATACCCTCAGCGATGCCCTTCGTTGGCGCTCGGTTGAATTCGAGCTAAGGTATAACGGCATCTGTACCGATCGGCGCTCAAAACGCAAAGGTAACTCGCGCGTTTAAGTTTGCGCAGCCGTGCGTCTAAACCAGCTGTGGCATATGGCCCGGCCTCGGTTAGAACGAATCACCGGCGACTTCGGTTTGTCGACATGCAGCACCTCTTTTTGACTTGGATGCCGATTGCGTGCATCACCTCACCAACTAACCTATCAGCAATTTCGGAAGCTGCAGCAAAGGCCTTTCTTGGTATGCGTTTAGCATCCCGCAGCGTTTTGCAGCCGCCCATCCGACCCCCTTGCGTTTTCCTGATTTTACAAATCCAACCGCTCAATCGCATTGCACGATGAGCTACTAGAAACGAGCGCAACTGCCCGCGACGATTCCCGCGAACCAGCGCGCGCCGGTTGCATTAAGCTATCGCATTGTTCATCAGCATTGGAGGCACTACCTAGCCAGAAAGTCATTTGGTCAATACATCTCCGCGTATGAGTCGGCGCTCGTATACGCAGCACAGGTCGCGACATTCCTAGCCTGACCTTCACGAAATCCGCTATATTTTCGATGGCGAATTTTTCTGAACACGGTGGCCAAAATGCAGGACATAAAATATCTGAACATCGATGATGCCGCAGATATTTTCGGGATTTCATCCGAGACAATAATAAATCATGTCGAGCTCGGTCAGCTCTGCGCGTATGCCACGGTGCGCGATTGGCCGATTATTTGGATTCCGGATGGGGCAGCGTCACCTGTTGAGCCGCGGGCTGTCTTTGACGAGCATGGTAATAGGAGAATCGCGATGCAGACCTCCGCCTTAGTTCAGCCGAAGCGGGAGCCGACGGGTGCTCTCGCGCCGGACGAAGATATATTCGAATCCGAGACCCTCGCGGTGCTAACCTCGCTGTCGTTTTCGGGCACCGTGGTACTCAACAAGCGAGATGCGGCCCGTGTAGCAAAGGGCGAAGTCTCTAGTCTTTCAACTGTTGAATCTGCATTACAGACGCCGCTAGGCTGTGAAAGTAGCGGATCGATGGTGGGATTCGAACATTCTGCGTCTCATTTCGGATTTACCACTTTTCCCCTCCGTAGATGTGACGTTCTCATAGCGACTGGAGAGCTAGAGTCACTTAAAAAACTATTAATAAAACCGAAGGAGTCCGAACCGGATTCGCAGGCCAAGTACGAGGCACGCAACGATCAAGTTGCCAACGCGCAGGCTCGGCCTAAAACTTTTCCGACGCCCCAAAAGCTGAGAAACGAGCAAGCGTCTTTGCGGAAAACGGAAGAGCATCTCAAACGTCACAACGTCGTCATCCAGGCTGCGGAGAAATTGCGCGCGGAATTTCCAAGATTTACCAAGACAAATGGAATGGCGAGTGCGGGTGCTATCGCTAAATACATCGACATGAACCCGCAGGACTATTTCGGCGCCGACAGGCCCCTCGCGTACTCCACAATGGTAAGAAAAATTAATAAGTATGAAAGGGAAAAAAAATTGTTACGGTCTGCGGAGAGAGATAAAGATTCCTGATTAGCGCCCAACCTCAGTCCCGAGTCGCATGATTTGCGACGTAGCCGGGCAAAACTGGCTCCACGATCAACGAGGAGTCGGCTATGGCAATGAACCTGATCCAGTTCCAACCAGGCCTATCGAAGGTTGAGTTTTTCGACCGCTACGGCAGCGACGACGTCCCCCCGCTTTGAGTAGCGACCAGCTTTAGAGTCCGGTGGTTATCGTAACTGTTCTTTCAGCCATCTGTTTTGCATAGGCAGCAGGCGTCATCCCGCCAAGACCTTTCTTCGGTCGCTCCTGGTTGTATTCGCGGCGCCACGCTTCGATCACGACCTTGGCGTGGGCCATGCTCGTGAACCAGTGCTCGTTCAAGCATTCATCGCGAAACCGGCCATTGAACGATTCGATGTAGGCGTTTTGATTCGGCTTGCCGGGTTCGATCAAGCGCAGGGTCACGCCACGCGCGTGTGCCCAGACCACCATGGCACGGCTACAAAACTCCTTGCCATTGTCCGTGCGAATCACCTTGGGCAGCCCGCGGGTACTGCGAAGCTGATCCAGGATGCGCGTCAGCGGATGTCCGCCGATCGCACGCTCCGGCACGATGGCGACAGACTCATGCGTGGCGTCATCGACGATCGTCAGGCATTTGATCACGCGCCCCTCGGCGGTACGATCAAACACGAAATCCATTGACCACACCTGGTTCGCGGCCAGCGGACGCACCAGCGGCTGACGTTCGGCCACAGGCACCTTTTTGCGCTTGCGCCGCTTCACCTGCAGCTTCGCCAGGGCGTACAGCCGATCAACCCGTTTGTGATTGACCCGCAGACCCGCCTGACGCAGCTTCAGGTAGATCATCCCGGCGCCATAGCGCGTATGTCGATGTGCCAGGCCAAGAATGTGCTCACGCAACGCCACGTTGCGGTCCGGCGCCGGTTCATAGCGCAACGCACTGGCGCTCATGCGCATCACCCGCAAGGCCCTGCGCTCACTCAGCCCCTGATCCACTATCTGCCGCACCGCCAGCCGACGTGCCGGTGCGCTCACCACTTTTTTCTCAGGATTTCCCGCGTGATTTCGATCTCCAGCATCGACTCGGCCAGCAACTTCTTCAGCCGCGTATTCTCCGTCTCCAGCTCACGCAGGCGCTTGGCCTCCGGGACTCTCATGCCGCCAAATTTGCTGCGCCACAGGTAGTAGCTCGCCTCTGAGAAGCCGTGCCGCCGACACAGGTCCTTTACCGAAAGGCCCGCTTCCGCTTCACGCAAAAAGCCAATGATCTGTTCTTCCGAAAAACGCTTCTTCACGTCCAATCTCCTTGTCGTTGGGATTGGACTCTAATGCGCCTTGCTACTCAATCTTGGGGGGACGTCGCACGACGCCCCCCCCCGATTTTGAGTAACGCAGCGGTTTGGAGTCCAATTCCCTAGCCAGAGGAGATTGGAGCTAACGCGTTTCACTCTTTTCGCAGCTCACGTTCAGTAACGGTTCGAGGGGACACCCTACCTCCATTGACTTTTACGCCCGAGCGGTCGCCCCCTGCTCGGAGGGTTGTCTGGCTCAGACATTGCTTTTACGAGATCAAGTTTTTCCGCCTTTGACAAAATCGTAGACAAAGGCATATTCAGGCCCGTAGCAATCCTGACCAAATTAAGCAAGGTCAGGTTCTGCTTGCCTCGCTCTATCGCCCCATAGTGAGCCCGGTTGATCCCATGCGCATCGGCGAAGGCTTCCTGCGTGAGTTTCATGGCTTCGCGGTGCTTTCTAACCACCTTGCCGATGCGTAGCAGAATGTCATTCGTTGCCATACGCCCAATGTTGAAAACATCAGGCTAATCAAACCACTCATCATAAACATACTGTTCAAAATAATCATGTTTATGGTAAAATGTACATGCGTCATTGACCATGAATAAGCTCGTGGCTCATGCACAGAACGGCGGCGATAGGTGTCGTCAAACGCCTAGTAGATAAGTCTTACAGGGGGTGGTATGGCACGTCTTTACTGGATTCGAAGCCCACAAGGCAGCGGCGGTCCGTATGACTTAGCGCAGATTCGTAACATGGTCGCGTCAGGACAGCTAACGCCATCGACACAGATTACGGTCGATCAAGTGCGATGGATCGACGCGGTCGACGTGCGTGGGCTGTTGCCGACATCATCTACTAGCAAGGCCACTTCAGAGGCGAGCGCCTCGGCGCCCGCGAATACTCTTTTAGAAGATCAAAATCTGCAGATATTTGTCGAGCGACATGGCCATCGGTCTGGACCCTACTCGGTCGTTCAGGTAAATGCGCTTTTAGCTACTGGCGAAATCTCGCCGACGGACCTGGCGTGGCACCCCCGCCTTGTGGATTGGGTGCCCGTGACATCTATTGAAGGCGCCTCGCTACCAAAGCAACCATCGAATGCATCACCGCAACCGCAATTCACAAATATACCGACTTTTTTCGCTCACTCTGAGGAAGCTCTTCCTACCCCTCCAAAACCCGAAAATATGGAGCAAAATTTCGTTGCCAAAAAACCCATTCGCTCAACACTTGGAAAGATCGCGGCGATTGTCGCGCTGACTATGCTGATCGGATTTCTTGGTCCCAGACTGCTGAAACACGCACATGCCTCGGTCATCGATTGCGCCGATGCGGCGGTGGTGGAAACGGCTACACATCTCATTGTAAAGACAATCATGAAGCGGGACTATTTGTTTGTATCGTCCGCGGCGATAAATAGTGGCAAATCGCTTCCAGCAAATGATGAAGAAAACTACGTCAACAAAGTGCGCGAACAAACGGACTTACAGTTGACCGACATCGTTACTTTTACGTCGTCGAAGGGGGTATTGAACTGTCATGCGGTGATGACTTTTTACCCACTGGATGAGCCAAAAACAGATAAAAAGTCTCTTTCGAAATCCTATACCGTGAGAGTTGCGGACGATAATGAACACTTTATTGTTGAGTACTCTAAATGACGGGTACCAACCGGCGTGGCGTAGGGAAGTTGTACTCCGGTGCGCTCGGACAGATGACGCAGGAAGCCCATGAACTTGCGCACCAGAATTACCAGTCTCGTCACCGTTCGTTGCCGCAAACGGCATTTAGTAACATGGCGTTGCGGACCTATGCGGCTTCGCGTCGCTGTCCTGGGCTACGTGGAATCCCGTTTGCCTCATTCACAACCGTTGATGACACCTTAGGAGCGTGAAGACTAGGCGTACATATGTTTTTTTCACTAATGAAAATTCCGCGAGCGCATATTTAGCTGCCCCAGCAATCCTGTCAAATCGATCAATCGGCCCGCGATCAAATGCTGCACACCGTCCGCCGATTCCAGCACGCCGTCGATTGCCATCAATCTCGATTCGAGCAGAACGCGCCGCTGCCGTTGCGCCAAGCGCTCCCAGACGACAACGTTAAGCATGCCGTCTTCGTCTTCCAAGGTGATAAAGGTCGTCCCACCGGCGGTCGCGGGTCGCTGCCGCAGCGTCACTAGCCCGGCAGCACGAACCGTTCGACCATGATCCAAGCGGCGAACCTCTGCCGACCGCTTGCAACGTTCTGCCATCAACTGCGGACGCAACAGCGCCAGCGGATGTGGGCCGAGTGTCAGACCGGTACTGGCGTAATCGGCAATCAAGCTTTCACCCGCGCTTGGCAGCGGCAATGCAACACGCTCTTCCAAGGTGCGTAGCGAGCCGAAGAGTTCCAATTGTGGCTCGACACCCGCCATCGCCCAACGCGCTCGATGCCGATTTCCAGTCAAGCCACGCAATGCATCGGCATCCGCCAAGAGACGTTGCGCACGCTTGTCCAAGGCTGCGCGATCGCACAGATCCGCGATATCAACGAATGCTGAATCCCCACGTGCCGCAGTGATTCGGATAGCAACATCTTCGCTGAATCCGCGAATCTCGCGAAAGCCCAAACGCAGAATCGGTTGTGCGGTTTCCTGACCTGCCGCTTCCAGCGTGCAATCCCATTCGCTAAATCGGACATCGACCGGATGCACGCGAACGCCGTGCTTACGCACGTCTTGAACGATCTGGCTCGCTGAATAAAACCCCATGGGCGCCGAGTTCAACAACGCGCACGCGAATGCCGCCGGCTCGTGACATTTCAACCAGCATGAGGCATAGGTGATCAACGCGAAACTCGCACTGTGACTTTCCGGAAAGCCATAACTCGCAAACCCCTGCATCTGTGCAAATACCTGTTCCGCGAAGTCCAGCGTGTAGCCGTTTTTCTGCATGCCCGACATCAATCTTTCATGAAATTGATCAAGCCCACCGTGGCGTTTCCATGCTGCCATCCCTCGCCGCACTTCATTGGCTTCGCCCGGCGTGAATCCACCACCCAGTATCGCCAACGACATCACTTGTTCCTGAAAAAGAGGCACGCCCAGCGTGCGATCCAGCACGCCGGCCAACGGCCCCGTCATCGGCTCGTAGGTTTCCAGCCCCTGCCGTCTACGCAAATACGGATGCACCATTTTTCCCTGAATCGGCCCCGGCCTCACAATCGCCACTTCAATCACCAGATCGTAAAACGTGGCCGGTTTGAGACGCGGCAGCATACTCATCTGCGCGCGGGATTCGATTTGAAACACTCCGACCGTATCGGCGCGCTGAATCATCGCGTACGTGGCGGGGTCTTCCGCAGGGATCGTTGCCAAGGTGAGATCCCGACCACGATGGGCGCGCAATAGATCCAGGCATTTGCTCACACAGGTCAGCATGCCCAAGGCGAGGACATCGACCTTCAGCAATCCCAACGCGTCGAGATCGTCCTTGTCCCATTCGATGATGGTGCGATCCACCATGGACGCGTTCTCAACCGGCACCAGCTCATGCAGCGGATGCTCGGAGATGACAAAGCCGCCGGTGTGCTGCGACAGATGCCGCGGAAATCCGATCAGCTCGCGTGCCAGAATGACCAGCCGTTGCATGGCCGGCGAGTCAGGTTGAAAGCCACATTCGCGCAGCCGATCCTCCATGCCATCGAGGTTATCCCACTGTGTAAATGCACGGCTCAGTTGATCGACCTGATCACCCGTCATGCCCAGCGCCTTGGCGACATCGCGCACCGCGCTTTTGGATCGGTAGCAAATCACCGTGGCCGTGAGCGCGGCACGGTCACGACCGTACTTGCGATAGATGTATTGGATCACTTCTTCGCGCCGTTCGTGTTCAAAATCCACGTCGATGTCGGGCGGCTCGTTTCTCTCACGTGAGATAAATCGCTCGAACAAAACATTGGAGTAGGCCGGGTCGACTTCGGTAATGCCCAGTGCGAAACACACCGCCGAGTTCGCTGCGGAGCCGCGCCCTTGGCATAGGATGCGTTGCTCGCGTGCGAAGCGAACGATGTCGTGCACCGTCAAAAAATAGGATTCGTAGTTCAGCTCGGCAATCAGTGCCAGTTCGTGTTCGAGTTGTTTGCGGACGTGCGCAGCCACTCCCTCAGGCCACCGCCATTGCGCGCCGATGGCAGTGAGGTGGCGTAGCCACGCATCAGGGGTGTACGCCTTCGGGACCAGTTCGCGCGGGTATTCGTAACGAAGTTGTTCGAGACCAAACGAGCAGCGTGCCGCGATCGCCACGGTGGCATCGAGCAGTTCGATCGGATACACCGTGGCCAGCGCCTCGCGTCGGCGCAAATGGCGTTCGCCGTTTTTGTACAAGTGGCCGCAACCCCGCTCGACTGTCGTGCGATGACGAATGGCCGTGAGTGTGTCTTGCAACGCGCGGCGGCGACGCACGTGCATGTGAACATTGCCCGCGGCCACCGCTGGCAAGTCGCATACGGTCGCCAGGTTGAGAAGATCGCGCAAACGGGTCGCATCGTCCGGGCCTTTATGCAGTTCGACCGCCAGCCAAGAACGGTCAGGAAATCGGGAACGAAGCCAATGGCCATCTTCGGATGTGAATTCGCCATCCGGTAGCCACAGCGCGAGCAATCCACTCGTGTCGCCAAGGTCGCTGCGTGTGAGGTGATACGAGCCCTTCTCTGCGCTGCGCCGACCTTGAGTGATCAGCCGACACAGGGCGGTGTAGCCCACCGCATTTTCGACCAGCAACACCACCGTCAGGTCATCGTCAAAATGAATCTCACTGCCGACGATCAAATGCACGTCGAGCTTTTTTGCGGCCTCATGCGCGCGCACGATGCCGGCGAGTGAACATTCATCCGTAATGGCGAGGGCGTGATAACCCATTTTTTTCGCACGCTCCATGAGCTCGAACGCGCTCGACGCCCCACGTAGAAACGTAAAGTTGCTGACGCAATGCAGCTCTGCGTACGCTGGCGTGCGACTCATGCGAACCACCCGTGCAGCATCCACAGACTGCCCTCTCCCCCGCTTTGAAAGGCCCATGCGCGCTGTCCGAGGCGTGTCTCGATGACGTAGTAGTCACGGCGCACATCACCGCCACTCCACCAACCGGATTCGATGCGCTCCGGCCCGGCCAAAATATGTTGCGGAACGCCATGCAATGGCAGCGGTGTACGGAACAGCCACGTCGGTCGCGTGCCGTCCACCGGCAAGGCATCGTTCCGCTTGTTGAACACGGTGCGTTGCCACGCACGCTCAGGACGCGGATCCTCCGTCGCCGTCAACTGATACACGCTGTCCGGGCCCAAGCGTGCGCGCAATCGATCGGCGAGTTGCGGCCACGACAGTTGACCGCCCGCCCGATCATCAAATAGATCAACCGCATCCGGCACAAACGCAGGTAGGTCGCGGGCGCGAATCCCGAGTGCGCGAATCGCAGCGGGCACCGATGTGTTTTGCACTTTGAGTCGGCAAATTTCGAACAGCACGCTGGCCTGACGCTGCGGACTTTGCAGGCCGATGGAGATGATGGTCGGCGCGAGGTCATCGTGTTCGAGCACGAGATCGAACTGTTGCACGCCGCTATCGCGACCGTGCAGATACGCCGAAAAATCGCCCAGTAGGCGGCGCAGTGGAAACAGCAATGTTTCCGACGACTCGATGGCATGGTCGAATTCCATGCGGGCGGAAAAATGCGCCGCAGGGTGATGCAATGGTAACGGATCGGCGGCCTCTCCTCGCATCCGATCCAGATGATCGAGCAGCTCTGGTGAAAACCGTTTTGCGAGCCCCGCGCGTGGCAACCGAAACACATCGCGCAGACGGCGAAGCCCCATAGCCTTCAGCGCGACGACATCCGCCGGGAACAAGAGTGCGGACTCCAAGAAAACTTGGGTTAGCGCGTTGTTGAACGGGCCAGCCTGCATCACGGCCATGCCATCTTGTGTCGCTGCTAAAACGCATGCGCCCAAAGCGGTGGGCGCCACCGCAATGCGATGCGTGATGCCGAGCTCAGCCAACTCAGCGCGGAGCCGACGTTCGAGCTGCGGCCAAGGGCCGAACAACGTCAGGCTCGCGCCGATTTCCACGAGGATGGCATCCGATTCGCGCAGGCTGATCATAGAGCTGTAGCCATACGCCCAGCCCGCCAGTATCAGGCGCAACTGCGTTTCTTTGTCTGGATCGTAGGCAATGCAGCGGAACTCGGGCAGCAGTGCGCGCGCCGCGGCTACCGGTTGGCCGCGACGCAGGCCGGCGCGTTGCGCAGGTCCGTTGGCGTGCCGGACGACGCGACGTTGTGAAGGCCCCTCAGCAATGACCAGAGGCGCGGCTGGATCGATGCTGCGCCGAACGACGTCGTCGAGCGACAGTTGCGGCAGGAGGATGCAGGCCCAGAGCACGATCGAGCTTCCATGCCGCTCAGGCGCGACGACGCGAACGAACGGTGAGCGTGGTCGTCGGCACGCGTCCACCGCGACACTTCACCACGCATAACCGCGTCTCGGATTCGTGCACCGTCAACTGCACCCTCGTGGCTGCCGGCGAAGGATTGCCTGCGGTGCTTGAGGGGCGATAGGCGAAGCCCAAGGCGTGTCCGGTTTCAGCCGCCACCTGCAGACGCCGCAGCGCGCGATCGTCAGCTTTGAGTGGCCAACACACCACGGCGGCACACGCGCCCGAACGCAGGCATTGTTCCGCCGCCCACAACGCATCACGGCCGGTCGCATCAATGAAATGCAGGTGACGCATCACCACACCTTGCGCGGCCCATGCGAGGGGATACGCCACGTAGGGCGGAGCCACCAAGACCACCACCTTTTCGGCTTGGGTCAAGCGCGCCAATGTCGGTACGATCAAGCCCAGCTCGCCGATGCCATCGATGGGAATCAGAATTTCCGACAAGGCATGTTGCGGCCATCCCTGCCCCGGCAATGCAGCATCCAACAGCGCGTGCCCGGTGGGCTCGGTGGCGAGTGCTACCGCGTCAGCGGTGCCACGCCAAACACGCGGATCGCGCAGCACGTCAACGAGGGTGAGCACGGCGCTCATGAGGGGATGCGGATGCTGCCGACGTAAAGACCTTCGATCGCGAAATCATCGGTGCGCGGGTCGACTTCGATCGGCGCGAAATCGGGATTTTCGGGCAGCAGCAAAATACGCTGGCGCACTTGGCGGAACCGTTTGACGGTGATTTCTCCGTCGATGCGGGCCACCACGATCTGACCATTCGTGGCGTCCGGTGAGCGGTGCACGGCAATCAGATCGCGGTGCATGATGCCGACATCACGCATGCTTTCGCCTTCCACCCGCAACAGGTAGTGCGGGCGTGGGCGGAACATATGGCGATCGATCGAAAATTGCCGCTCGATATGGCCTTCGGAGAGGATTGGCTGACCGGCGGCAACGCGGCCGACCAGCGGTAGTTCGAGAAACGGGCTTGCATTAGCGGCCTGTCCAGAAAGGCCGATGCCGCGCGCTTTTCCAGGCTGCAGAACGAGAAAACCCTTGGCAGCGATCGCACGGACGTGATCTTCGGCGGCGCGCTGAGTGAATCCAAAGGCCTCCGCAATCTCAGCTTGCGTCGGTGGAAGCCGATGCGCCGAAATGCACTCGCGAACGAAGTCGAGGATCGATTGTTGGCGGGCGGTGAGTATCTTCATAATGCTACTACTTTAAGTGGTAGTTTTCATCCGTGCAAACGAAACTTAAAGACTCGTTTCTGATCAGGCATTTGGGAGCTCGCGTTGGCAACGCGTCGGATTCAAACAGCGCAGAGTCGCAAAACTTGCGACTCTGCCAAGCTCCTCAATTATCGCCGGCGATGAAAGGTGCCATCGGCGCCAATGGCGTCGTCTTTAGCGTTTGCTGGAAACGGTGACCTATATACCCGGAGCCCGATATAAATTCCCCGTCTAAAACGGGTGTAGCCAGCCCATTCGGATTTGGCGGTGGATCAGCGATCAATGTGCGTGATAGGTTGATCGGCTATTAAGGGGGAAAGTTGCCATGAAAAAATCGATCTTGCGCCACGCACTGACACTGGCGTTGCTTGCGCCGTCTTGCCTGTTTGCCGCATTTCCCGACCACGAAAAATTCGACGCCACGCTGCATGTGCCCTATCGCGGTACAGCAAGCGAAGCGCGTGATTTCACGCTACGCTTTTCTTATCCCGGCCAAGGCGCCGGCATTGCCGCGGCGTGGCGGCTCGATGTGCGAAACGAGGCCGGCAACCTCGTGCGCACATTTTGCATTGAGACGCTGCCAATCATGCAAATCGAACGAGCGGCTACACCCGGAAGCGCTCATAAAGAGGATGTTAGGTTCAGTGCCCCGAATGTTCGAATGTATTCGAGTTAGTGCACCGCGGAATAGAAAAAACGGATCATTTCCGTTGAGGCATTCGGACCTCGCGCATCGGTATAAGAGCCACGCTCGCTACCGCCAGACCAAGCGTGGCCGGCACCTCTGATAATCCAGTGTTCTACCCGGTGCCGGCCGCTGGGGTCGCCATAAACCGTCCTGAGAAAAGATCGACCCTCGCTTTCGCCATCGCTGCACGCCACATCCATGGGCGGTGCGTTTGGGTCTTTGACAACAGCGTCCCGAACGATCTGCGCACCGTTTTTCATGTCGACGGTTTGATCCCGATCCCCGTGAAAAACAATCGTCGGTTTGGTAGCGCGGGCAACACGAACGCCTCTCGACTTCGCTGAGTTGCGACCACTTTTCATGACGCGAAACGCAGAGAGCGCGTCGTGCGCTGCGGCGTAGGGCAGACCCGAATGGGCGCCGACCGCCGCAAATAGGTCAGGATACGTTTCGCCCAGAATGACTGCCATCGCGGCGCCGGCCGAAAGCCCCGCGACGAAAACACGCCGTTCATCGACACCATATTGAGCCGAGACTTCGCGGGTCATTCCCGCGAGGATCGATGCCTCGCCACGATCGCGCTGCTGATCCTCGGGCTTAAACCATTTCCAGCATTTTGCGCCGTTGGCACTCGCCGTCTGGGCCGGGTACAACACCAAGAACCCCTGTTCCTCGGCGAGTTCGTTCATACGCGTTCCCGCTGCGAAATCGTCGGGAGATTGCGTGCAGCCGTGCAGCATCACGACCAGCGCTAGTTTTACACCGGCGCGGTAGCATTCGGGGACGTAGAGTTTGTATTCGCGTGTGCCCGAGTCGCAGGTATACGAGCCTGCCAGAAAGCGACTCGTATGCTCGGCGGGTACATCGCGATCACACGCCCGACCAGACGTGGCCTGTCTCGCATCGTTTTGCACGTCTCGCGAATCGTTGGCGCTCGCTGTTACATACGCCGCGCCCCGCGAAAACCTCCGCGGATCGAATTTGGTGGGTTTCTTTGAGGCTGCGCCGGGGAGACGGGACATCGCCTCTTTCACGATCTTGGAGGTGGCGCGGGCTGACTTGGCCGACTTGCCCAATATAGAGAGCGCTGCACGGAATCGTTTGCGGAAACTTGCATAGCTTTTCATGGCATACCTGCGGAAATATTTAGCGAATTCGACCGGCCAAGGCGGTAGAAGATGCGCGCGGTGCATCTAGCATGTGACATTGATCGATCCATCATTCGGAAAGACCGGATCCATAAAGAGACTGAGACTGCGACCTTCAGACCTTGCGGCAAGCGACGCGATTCTGGATCGCGTCGCCTTTAGATCAACCGGCGGCATCCTTGAGTTTCTTCAGTGTGCGCACCTTCATTTTCATGCTCGCTGGCTTGGCGGCGAACCAGCGCTCTTCCTTGGTGAACGGGTCGACACCCTTCCGCTTAGGTTTGGCGGCAACGGCATGGGCGGTGATCTTGAGCAGTCCGGGCAACGTGAAATGTCCCACGCCTTTCTTGTGCAACGAGCCCGTGATGGCGTGCTCGAGCGATGTGAGCACGGCACGAACGCCCTTGGCATCCACTCCGCTATCGGTTGCCAAGTGCGCGATGAGCGCAGTCTTGGTTAGGACGTCTGTAATAGGTTTCCGAATCGGTTCTTTTGCAGCAGCGTTCTTTGTTGCCATGTTGCGTATTCTCCTGGACAGAAAGTTGAATTGCGAAGTGTGACCCGACACCAAATCTCTGGCGTTACAACTCGATCCTCAACATTGAGAGGTCCTAGCGCTATCCCCGTTTTTTGACCATTGGAATAACTGATACCTTGCTCACTCTCGACGACGCGGTTCGAAAAAGCTACTACTTACGTTAACCACCGGACTGTAAAGTGGACCGCTACTCAAAGCGGGAGAACGTCGGTCCGACATGAACCATCCTGCCTAAACTTACGTTGGGTTATAAGCGAATTTTCTCAGCACGGGGGCCGCGAGACGCACCGTTTAAAATTCTGGCAGCGCTTGCTTCAGCACTTTGAGTTCTTCCCACGGATCGTCCTTTCGCCTACGAATTTTACCAACTGCGTTTTTTATGGTGAACGCATCACCACTTTTGACTCGGCCTAATTCGTCCCAAGTTAGCGGCATCGCGACACCTGCCGCATCACGTGCTCTCAGCGAGTAGGAAGCGACGCTGGTCGCGCCGCGACCGTTGCGCAACCAATCAACAAATATTTTCCCCACACGGTTTTTGTCTCCCGCGACAGCGACGAACTCCTTGGGTTTCAAGGTAGCCATCGCTTGCGCAACAGCGTGCGCGAAATTTTTCACCGCATCCCAAGGCGCGGGCGGACTCAACGGCACCACGACGTGCAGTCCTTTTCCACCAGAGGTACGCACAAAGGATTCGAGTCCGATGGATTTCAGCTGCGCACGCACGTCCCGAGCAGCAGCGATCATTCTTGTCCATTTGACTGACGCATGCGGATCCAAATCAAATACGATGCGATCGGCATGCGCGAGATCGTCGCCCGGAGCGCCCCATGGATGAAACTCCAGAACGTTCATCTGCACGAGATCCAGCAGCCCTCGCTCGTCGTGAATGCTCAAATTCTCGTCGGTGCCAGATTTTTCCTCTACCGCAATAGAGTGAACATTGGGGCCCCAACCTTTGCCGACGTGTTTTTGAAAAAAACACGTGCCCGAAGCGCCATCAGGACAGCGCACTATGGAGAGCGGACGACCGACAATTTCCGGGACGAGCAATGAAGCTACGGCTGCGTAGTATTCCGCGACCTGCCCTTTGCTGATTTCAAGTTTTGGAAAAACGATTCGGTCTGCATGAGTCAGATGCAGCGCCTCAGAGTCGTTAGTGCCGTCTTTGGCAAGACGAATTTCAGCGAGCGGCGCACTTTCGTCCACTTGAAGTTTCCGTATGACTTTCTGCGCACGTTTCTTCGTTGAAGTGACTTTCAGCGGCGATCTTGAGTGGCTGCCTGTTTTATGTTCTGCAGCCGGCGCCGAGCAATCAGAATCAAGCAGGTCGACGACCTTTTTGTCACGTCGCAGCACTTTGAATGCGGGCTGGCGTAACAGTCCTTGGCCGCCAATGCCTTGGTAGAAGGCTTCGATGACAATTTTCGGTTTTACCCAAATCGCGAGTCGGCGATCGACCTTCGCCATCAAATCAATATTGGCCGTGGGCTTGTCCCTGATCGACGGCTCAAGTCGATTGCGCCATTCGCGCAGGTCTTCATTGTTCAATCCAGTACCAACGCGCCCCACATAGGTCATCTCGCCGTTCCGTGGTTGCCCCAGCAGCAACGCCCCCACACCCGCGCGGGATCCTTTTGGCAGGGTGAAGCCGACCACAGCAAATTCATCCGAGGGCCGAGCCTTGACCTTGATCCAGTCGCCATTTCGCGAACCGCTATACGAACTGTCCGCACGCTTGCTCACGATTCCCTCTTGACCGGCGGCCGCGGCTTGAGCAAATGCCTCTTCCCCAGAGCCAACCTGATGCTGCGAGAAGCGCAGCAGACTATGCGAATGTTTTTGCATCAAGTCCGCCAACACTCGTTTCCGATCAATCAGCGGGACATTTCTTAATGATTTGCCATTGAGATGCAGCAAGTCGAACAACATGTAGATCGCGGGCTCGCCATTCTCGGCGGACAGTCGTGCCTGTAGCGCATTGAAATCGTCGCGCCCATCTTTCAGGACTATCATTTCGCCATCCAGCTGCGCACTCTTCAACTTTAGGGAGCGCACGGCGCCGGCCAATTCGGGCAGACGATCTGTCCACTCAATCGCATTTCGGGACCACAAGCGCACCTGACCTTTCACCACGGTGCAAAGAATTCTGTATCCATCCCATTTTATTTCGTGCAGCCATTCGGCTCCTGAGGGTGGTGAAGATTGAAGGCGGCAAAGTTCGGGTGTAAACGCTGCAGACGCCAGCGCTTCTCTTTCTCCTGCTTTCAAAATCTCGCTTGTATCTGCTTTCGAAGCCGGGCTGGCGGATGAGCTTGATGTTTTTCGAGGCGATGGCTTGGACTCTTTCGGCCACGTTTTTCTCCTCTTTGTAAGCGAAATCGGGCGGTCAGTCTTAGGATCCACAAATGCATCGGCATCCCGCTCATTCGCATATTCGTCGCGGTGTTTGATAAGCAGCCATTGGTTCTTTTTTCCTTGTCTGCCGGTGCGAACCAACACCCATGAACCGCGGAGAATGTCGCCGTGAAGCACGAATTTCAAATCGCCCTTCGTGAGACCTTGCTGCGCGCTACCGATTGCCTCCCATGTCCCGGAATCGAATACGTCGACATGCCCAGCGCCGTAATTTCCTTTCGGTATATCGCCTTCAAACGTGGCGTAGGAAACGGGATGATCTTCTACCTCCATTGCCAAGCGTTTGACGGCAGGATCGAAACTCGGGCCCTTGGGAACCGCCCAACTTTTTAGAACGCCATCAAGCTCCAGGCGAAAGTCGAAGTGTCGATGGGAGGCATGATGCAACTGCACCACGAACTGAGGGGTTTTCGATCGGATACTCTCTGCCGGCTCCGGCGTTGCCGAAAAATTGCGCTTTTTTTTGTACTCCTTGAGGCTCATTAAAAATGATCCATCATCCGACGCAGCAACCATCCTGCCCCACTACGCAGCATGGGCTGTCGAAATGCGGCGGACAGCCCTAAAGACGCGACCACGCCTGTGGCAATGAGCGGCAAGGGCAACAGCCCCGGCGTGGTGCCGACTTCGGGCAGATCTCGCAGCTTCATCGCCAATGCGATCAATTTCTCGTCGAACTCGGATGCGGCCAAAGTAACGGGTTCAGCTTGGGAAAGTTTAGTCATACAACGCTTCCACGATCCACGAGAGCCGCTTGCGACTTTCACTGAAGGTACTCGGCCCCAGCCATCGATAAGCGCTCCATCCTGCAATCCCTCCAATCACCGAGGTGATGACGACGGGAACGGCAATAGAGACGATCAGACCGATACCGCGATCATGCAATCCGATGACTGCGCCACACGCAAGCACCGATAACGCGACAATGGCACACACTGCTGCGACCGCGCTGGCAATCAAAAGCGGCTTGAGATTTTCTTTCGCCAACGTTGCTTCGGCGCGCACCAACCTAACGTAAGATTCGATGATGGCCGGGGTCGCCCGAGCAACGACCACGTACCGCCGAATCTTACGCATTGACGGTACACCATATTCGCTCACGAATCGGCTCTCTTACGACGGCGGCGAGGCTCGACGACGATCGGACGTGGCGTCAACAAGCGGCCTAGAACAACGCCGCCTACGGTCCCCAGTACCAACGTGAGCACCGGGTTGGCTCGGGCGTATTTTCCTAGCAAGGTTGCCCATTGAGCAGACGCGTCTCCTGCTCGATCAGCAAAGTCGTGAATTTGACCGGCAGCATTTACTGCCAATGTTTTTGTGTGCTCGGCAGTGGCTGCGATCGCCGCGCCCGCTTGGTCGACAGTGGCTCCGGCCGCCTGCCTTACGCGCTCAGCGGTGTCGCCCAGAGTGTCCGATGCCGCGTGCACCCCGGTGGATACTTGGTCGGCGATTTCAGCCGCGCTACGCGAGAGCTGCTCCTTCACTTCGCGCAGCGCATCTTTGCCGGACTGAGCAGAATTGTTGAGGTTTGCCATGTAATTTTCCTTCAAAAATATAGTGAATAAGAGATATGTGAAATTGCCGGTTCTTGGCTATCGACGAGCGCCATAACCATAGATCATGTCGCTCGCAACGGCGCCATCCATCGCATGAATAATCAAGTGCACGTCCGCGCCTGTTTCTTCCGTAGCCAAGCAGCAGGTCTGACTCATTTCGGCAGCCTCTTGCTGTGTCGAAAACTCCGCCAATGCGTGGCCATCCTCTTCCATAAGCCAACGCCCTTGGTTAGGGTCAAACAGCACATGAAACTCAATCGCGGACATTACAATCCTTCGTTGGCAAGAACGGTGCATCGACATCAACGCAATCTGTATGCCAAAAATTGTAGCCGCGTGCCAATCGAGGATTTAGCGCCTTCTGTGAGCGTAGGAAGGGTTCCCGCGCAGGGAAGGGACTGCGAATCGCATTGCCCCATTGGCGTGTCGTTCAATCTGCATTGCACCCGCAAGCTTCACCAAGTTTTAACGTTTCGTCTTCATTGGAGAAAACGCTATGCCTCGTCCTATCTGGTCTGGAACGCTTTCGTTCGGTCTTCTCAACGTTCCGGTTTCGCTCATGAGCGGTGAGCGGCGCATTGATCTGCATTTCCGCATGCTCGATGGACGAAACAATAAGCGCATCAAATATGAGCGAGTCAACGAAGAGACCGGCGCCGAAGTCCCTTGGAAGGAGATCGTGAAAGCCTTCGAGTACAGCAAAGGAAGTTACGTTGTATTAAAGCCCGACGACATCAAGTCGGCCGCGCCCGAAAGCCATGATTCGATCGACGTTGAAGCCTTCGTCGACGTTGAAGCCATCGCTCCCCAATTTTTCGAAAAGCCGTATTTTCTCGTGCCTGGGAAGAAGGCAGAAAAGGGCTATGTGCTCCTGCGGGAAACGCTGCGCAAAACCAAGCGAGTCGGTGTTGGGAGAGTGGTGATTCGTACACGAGAATATCTATGTGCAGTCATGCCGCAGGGAGACGCCTTGGTGTTAAATCTGCTTCGATTTGCACAGGAGCTCGTCTCCGCGGACGACTATGTGTTTCCCGCCAAGGCGGCCGCGGAATATCGAATAACCAAAGTGGAAATGACCATGGCGGAACAACTCATTGATTCGATGAGTAGCGAGTGGAAGCCAGAAGATTACAAGGATGAATTTCGTGCGCGCCTGAGCGAGGTGATAGAAAAGCGTATGAAGAGCAAAGGAGTAGTCAAATCCATATCCGACGAGGCGTCACTGCCGGAGAACTCGACGACCAACGTTGTGGATTTCACGTCACTGCTCAAAAAAAGTCTGGCCAGCAACCATCGAACGCCTGCAAAGAAATCGGCAACTCAGAAAAAAACCACCACGCAAAAAGATAAACCAACCTCCGCCAAAAAGGGAACACAAGCGTCTGCGCGCAAACGCCGCACCGCTAGCTGAGTTTTTTGATGTCAAAAAACAACCTCGGGCATAGGCGAGGCCGAGTACAAACTTTTCACGGAGCATCCGATGGAATACATGCGCGTACGGCGCATCCCAGCAATCTTTGGCTATGACGCAACTGCCGACCAGTTTCGCGGAAGATTCCTGGGACTGTCCGAACAAATATTTTTCAAGGCTTCTACGCTGCCTTCGTTGCGAGCCGAAGCCGCTAAAGCATTGGATAAATTTCTGAGTGAATGCGTAGCCAAACGTGTTACCCCATACGGGCAAAGGGAGGAATACGCGAGCGCATTTATGAAGGTTCTACAATGATGTGACTGGGTGCCTAGATGATGCAACAACGACGGCCCCGCGCCGAAAGGCGTTGGCTCTTTCACGTTGTAACATTACCGACCGTTAGCGCATTGGAAACCGCTGCACCGTATCGCCGGCACATAAAAAAATCTCATCGGCAAACGTGGGCGCTAACTCGAATCCACCGGTAAACGCGCCAAAGGATGGGAGGATCGAGCGCGTTGCACCGATCACAAAACACGGCAATCGCAGTGAATCTCCAGCCGCAGTCACGCGGGCTACTGGATGGACGTGGCCGGCCATTACGTAAGCCGCGCTGATCAGATCCGGGTGATGACAGAACGCGAATGGAGCCAATAGAAATGGCTCATCCACGGAATCGATAATCGAGCTCGAAGGATCACCCGCATGGCGATCGTGATTGCCGCGAACCAGTGTCAGCTGAAGGTCGTGATGTCGCTGCCGCCAGTCGTGCAGAGCCGCCGTCGTGGCCCGCGAATGCGCAGCTTTGGAATGCAAAAAATCGCCGAGAAAAATAATGTGCCGAACGTGATATTTCGCAATTAAAAGCGTCAACGCTGCAAGATTTTGCGAGGTTGTACCATGCGGCACCGGAACACCGAGCGCACGAAATGACGCAGCCTTCCCGAAATGGATGTCGGCGACGATCAGCATTTTTTGTCGCGGCCAGTAGATCGCTTTTTCGGCGAGTAACAGCAGCGACTCGCCCGCGATCATCACTTCATGCGCGCTCACAATGCTGCCTTTTCGAGCTCGCGCAGCAGCCGCGCCAATCGGTCGGCGAGTTTCTCGGTCGAGAACTTTTCGCGAAAGCGTTCCACCATCAGCCCGATACCGAATGGGGTGACGCGTTTGAGGTCGAACAATTTGATTCTTCGCGATTGCATTTCCAGCAACGTGGCGCGCAATCGCGACAGCTCCAGCTCCTGTTCGAAGACTTCTCGCTGAGCTTGGTTTAGCAACAGATTG
The DNA here is from genome assembly GCF_004168365.1 of Pseudolysobacter antarcticus. Lineage (GTDB taxonomy): Bacteria > Pseudomonadota > Gammaproteobacteria > Xanthomonadales > Rhodanobacteraceae > Pseudolysobacter > Pseudolysobacter antarcticus. The sequence goes on along the minus strand of NZ_CP035704.1, from coordinate 1,694,317 downwards.
CCGGCATCATGCTGGCGAAAAACCTCAAAGAACAACGAAGACGATGCCTGCAGCTGGCGGTTGCTTTTCGGTTGCCCCGGATACCCCTGAAAAATGAGGCCGGCGATACGCGCGATCTCGCGAAAACGCCGCTTCGACAGCTCGCCGGCATTGAGGCTGGCGAGCACGTCTTCGAGCAAGTTTTCCGTCGTCAACAAATCGCCGTGCGTGTCGTCGGTGCCGACGAGAATCTGCGCCCAATCGATCGCATGCGGCCCCAGCAGCTCAAAGCCATAATCATTTACGGCGATTGAAAACGTGGTCGGCAGGCGTCGTCCGATGCGATACGCCAACAACCCGGCAATACCGATGTGAACCGCGCGACCGGCGAACGGATAAACGAACAGGTGATAGCCTTCGCGGCTGTGTAAGGTTTCGGCTACAAGCGTGGTTTCGGTAGGCAGCCCCGACCATCGTGTCTGAACTTCCAGCAGTGGGCGAATCGCCTGCATTTCGGGGCCACTGAATTTGCCGAGCGCGGCCTGCGCCAACTGCCGCAGCGCAGCGTGCGCGAGCTCGGAAGAGAGCGGCATGCGACCGCCCTGCCAGCGCGGCACGGCGCCCTTGTTACCGCTGGCGCGCTTCACGTATGCGGTCATTTCGCGTATCCGCACGAATTCGAGAATGCGCCCGCTGAACAGAAAATGATCGCCCGGCTTGAGTCGGGAAATAAATCCTTCCTCGACCGTGCCAATCTTGCCACCGCTGAGAAATTTGAGTTGTATCGCCGCGTCCGAAACTATGGTGCCGATGCTCATGCGGTGACGCCGTCCAAGCGCGATATCGTGTACGCGATATATGCCATCGGCATCGGCGACGACGCGTCGATATTCCGGATATGCCGTGAGGCTCTGGCCACCGCGCACGACAAAATCCAGCGCCCATTGCCATTCGTCAGGTTGCAGCTCGCGGTATGACCACGCACTGCGAATCTCCGGGTACAAATCCTCGGCGCGGAAGCCACCACCAAGAGCGACGGTCACCAGATGTTGAACCAGTACATCGAATGGCTTGACCGGTGCGGTTCGCGCCTCGATCTCGCGGCGCGCGATCGCGTCTTTCGCGGCGGCGGCCTCAAGCAGTTCGAGGCTGTTGGTCGGCACCAGCGTAATTCGCGAAAGTCGCCCGGGCGCATGACCGCTGCGCCCGGCCCGCTGCAGCAATCGCGCGACGCCTTTCGCACTACCGATCTGCAGCACCCGTTCGACCGGCAAAAAATCGACGCCGAGATCGAGCGTCGAGGTACACACCACGGCCTTGAGTTGTCCGTTCTTGAGCGCGCGCTCAACCCATTCGCGCACAGCGCGATCCAGCGAACCATGATGCAATGCAATCAGCCCCGCCCAATCGGGTCGCGCGGCAAGAATGTTCTGATACCAGATTTCCGCCTGCGATCGCGTGTTGGTAAATACGAGCGTGCTCATATGCGGTTCGATCTCGGCGATCACCGTCGGCAACATCTGCATGCCGAGATGACCACTCCACGGAAAACGCGATGGATTTTTCGGGATCAGCGTATCGACCAGAATCTGCTTGTCGACTTTGCCCTGCACAATTCTGCCGTGCGCATTACCGAGCAAAACTTCTTTTGCCTCGGCGAGATTGCCGAGGGTTGCGGACAATCCCCAAATCAGCAGGGCGGGATTCCAGCAGCGCAAACGCGCGATCGCCAATTGCGTTTGCACACCGCGCTTGTTGCCGATCAGCTCATGCCATTCGTCGACGATCAACATGTCGAGTTGAGCGAACTGCTGCTGTGCATCGGCACGGCTGAGCAGCAAGCTGAGGCTTTCGGGCGTGGTAACCAGTACGTGGGGCAAGTTCTTCGCCTGGCGCGCACGACGACCAGCGCTGGTATCGCCGGTGCGCGCTTCTATGCGCCAGTGCGGTACCAACTCGGCGGCGGAATCCTGCAACGCGCGTAACGTATCGGCCGCCAGCGCGCGCATCGGCGTGACCCACAATATGCGCAACCCGCTATTTTTGGTGGTCGCCACGTCTGCATTTCGCATCAGCGCCGCGAACCATACCGCGAACGTTTTGCCCGATCCGGTGGTGGCATGCACCAGGCCGGATTCACCGTTCAGCGCGGCGCGCCAAACTTCTCGTTGGAACGCGAATATTTTCCAGCCACGCCCGCCAAACCATGCTGCAATCGCGCGGCTGATGACACGGCTGTTCATGCCGTCATCGTCAACAATTTTTTCAACGTATCGAGCGTATCTGCCTGCTCGATCGTCTTGTCGACACGTTGCCGAAGAATGCGCGGAAAACGCACCGCCACACCCGCCTTGTGCCGGGTCGAAAGCGCAATGGCCTCGAATCCGATTTCAAACACCATGCTGGGGCGCACACTGCGCACGGGTCCGAATTTTTCGATCGTGGTCTTGCGGATAATTTTGTCGACCTGTGCGATCTCGGCGTCGGTCAAACCGGAATAGGCCTTGGCGAACGGAACCAGCTGTCGTATGCCATCCGCCCCGGTATCCCAGAGCGCAAACGTGTAGTCGGTGTACAGCGAAGCGCGTCGACCGTGCCCGCTCTGCGCATAGATCAGCACCGCATCAATACTGTAAGGATCGACTTTCCATTTCCACCACGTGCCGACGTCCTTGGTGCGGCCTACTCCGTAGGCGGCATCCACGGCTTTCAGCATCATGCCTTCAACGCCGCGAGCGCGTGATTCGTCACGAATTTGTGCAAGCTGCTGCCAGTCGTTGGCGCTGATCAACGGCGATAATTTGAGCTGTGTCGAATGCGTTTGCGCGACAAGATTTTCGAGCAGCACACGACGGCGTTGCTGCGGCTCTTGGCGCAAATCGACGCCGTTTAACTCAAGCAGATCGTAGGCGACCAGCACGGCCGGCAATTCCTGCAGCATTTTCGATGACACGTTTTTTCGACCGATGCGCTTCTGCAGTTCGGCAAACGCTGCGGGACTATCAGTATCACGCCAGATCAGGATTTCGCCATCCACGACCGTACCGTCGGGCAACGCAATTGCCGCAAGCTCCGGAAACCGATCGGTGATCAGATCTTCTCCGCGTGACCACAGCCAGCGCTGTCCATCACGACACACGAGCTGCGCGCGCATGCCGTCGTATTTCCACTCGACCTGCCATTGCGCGAGATCGCCCAGCGACTCCGTTGGATTCTGCAATGCATGCGCGAGAAAAAACGGATACGGCTGGCCTCCGCGCAATGCGTGTTCATCGCTGGAGATCGCGCCGATCAGTTGCTCGTAGCTCTGCGCCGTCGGCACACGTGCGCCATCAGTCCAGCCGATCAAGCGTTGTGCGATCAACTTGCTATCGAGTCCAGCGACTGCGCTCAACGCGCGCGTTACCAGCAGTTTCGACACGCCGACTCTGAAGCCACCACCGATCAGCTTGACCAGCAGGAAACGCTCATCGCTATTGAGCTCGTCCCAGAATGAAAACAGTTCCGCGCGGATTTGCTCGGGCGCCGCACCACGCAGCGGCGCGATACGCTGCTCGACCCACTCGGCCAATCCGATGTCGCTTTGGTGCTGCGCTGGCGGCAGAATGTGCGCAATCGTTTCCGCGAGGTCGCCGACCGCATTGTAGGATTCGTTGAACAGCCATTCGTCCAACCCGGCGAACTCGGTCGCGTACTGGCGCAGCAACTTGCTCGGCACGGCTTGGCGCGGTTTGCCGCCCGCCAGAAAATACACCGCCCATGCAGCATTTCTTGGCGCGGCCAGTCGAAAATAATAGCGCAAAGCGTCGAGCTTGCGATTGGTGGCGGTGGTTCCGTCCAGTTCGGCAAACAGCCGCGCGAACTCACGCATGATCCGATCCGGTGGCAGCATCGCCTGTTTGCAGCGGGATCGTCGCTGCATCATTTTTTTCGTCGGCGTCATCGCCGTATTCGGTGTCGAATGCTCCGGCATCCAGCCCGACCTGCTGCAACCAGCGCACCATCGTCGCCACCGAGCCATGCGTCACGATCACGCGTTGCGCGCCGGTCGCACTTATCGCTGACATCAGGCCCGGCCAATCGGCGTGGTCGGATAATACAAAACCGCGATCCACACCACGCCGGCGACGAGCGCCACGCAGTTGCATCCAGCCGCTCGCGAACGCATCGCTGTAGTCACCAAAACGCTTGATCCACGGTGTGCCGGCCGCCGATGGCGGCGCGATGACGATGGCTTTTTTCAGTTCGGATCGGTCGCTGATATCGCTGACCATCACCGTCGCAGGCAATGCCACGCCGCTGGCGCGATAAACTTCGGTCAATGCCTGCGCCGCGCCATGACAAACGATCGGACCAATCTCTGCATCCAACCCGCTGAGGATGCGCTGCGCCTTGCCGAATGCATAACAGAACAGCACGCTGCTGCGCCCCTCCGCGGCGTTTTTTCGCCACCACGCATTGATGCCGTCGAAAATTTCCTGCTGGGGCGACCATCGGTAGATCGGCAGACCGAACGTGGATTCGGTGATGAAGGTATCGCAACGCACGGGTTCGAACGCAGCACAGGTGCGATCGGGTTCGATCTTGTAGTCGCCGGATGCCACCCAGACTTGACCACGGTATTCGATGCGCACCTGCGCCGATCCCAGCACATGGCCGGCGGGATGCAGCGAGATCTTCGTTCCGTTGCGCGAAATCGTTTCGCCGTATTCGAGGCCGTCGATATTGATTTCACCAAGCCGCGAGCGAAGCACGCCGACACCGGCCTTGGCACTCAAGTAATGGCCGTGGCCAACGCGCGCATGATCGGCGTGCGCGTGCGTGATCACCGCATGATCTACCGGTCGCCACGGGTCGATGTAGAACTGCCCCGGAACGCAATACAACCCTTCCTTGCGCACCACAACCAGATCAGTCATGTCGATCGAAAAGCGGGATGAATGGATGCATGAAATCAACAATTGTGAACCTACGATGCTTCTCCCGCACGCAAGCGCCGTGCCAGCGGCCTCGATTTTGTCAGCTGGCTCCGGAGATGAGTGACAGGGGAATAGCCCGGAGTGGTCATCGCGCCAGCATCCGCGATCCGCGCGACTTTTGGACTCGCCCCCATGCACTTGGCGTGCTCTGTTGATTTGCAAGGAATCGTGACAACGGAATGCGAAATGCGCGATTTGTGGTTGTGCATGCCTTTGTTTTTTAGGGGAAATAGTTTGGCATAAGGTTTGCTAAAGGGTTTGGGTCTTCTGTTCTTTGACCATCTCCCACTACAGCGAGCCCAAAATATGTCCCCCAAATTTAAAGGTGCCATTCTCCCGGTCATGATGGTTGTCGGATTCGTTGCCGCCGCTGACTTTATGGCGTTACAAGCGTCTGCTCAAGACGCTCCGGTTACCTCGTCAACGGCAGACAACACACGCGTTAACCAGCGTGACAGATCGGCAGACACGATTAAACCGACGGATCAGCCCAACGACAAAGATGACATCAAGCTGCTTTCGGCGGTACGCCGTGCCGTGGTCGACGACAAGTCAATTTCTGTTCTCGCGCACAACGTAAAGATTGTCGTGATGTCTGGTGCCGTGATGTTGCGCGGCCCGGTCAAAAGCCAGGAAGAAAAACTCCAAGTTGGAAAGATCGTGGCGGGAGTGCCTGGCGTCTCCGAAATCACCAACGAACTCGATGTCAAACAATAAGTTTTCCACCTCCAGACAAGGACTCATATCATGAAAGCATCTGTTTATTGCACCGCTAAAACCGTCAGCCAAGCCGAACTCATCGTAGAGCGCCTGAAAGGAGCCGGCTTCACGAATAACGATATTTCCGCTTTGCTGCCTGACAAGCGAGGGACCAAGGATTTCGCGCACGAACACAACACGAAAGCGCCCGAGGGTGCGACCGCGGGAGGTATCGCGGGTCTCGGTGTAGGCGCAGCACTTGGTTGGCTGGCAGGTATCGGCTCGCTCGCAATTCCCGGTGTCGGCCCTTTTATCGCGGCCGGCCCGATCATGGCGGCGCTGGGTGGCGCAGCGGTGGGAACCGCGGCTGGCGGCGTTATAGGCGCTTTGGTGGGTATGGGTATTCCGGAATTCGAGGCAAAGCGTTATGACGCCAAAATCCGTGAAGGCAACATATTGATTTCCGTGCATACCGAAGATGGTAAGCAGCGCGATTTGGCCAAGGACATTTTCAAGCACGCTCAGGCTGATGATATTTCGACGGGCTCTGAAGCAAGTGCCAAGTCGGTGTAAATCTTACGAGCGCCGCGGGAAACTGCGGCGCTTTTTTTGCCTCAAGTCTGCTTAGCGGTATCTATTGCCGAGTTCGTTATCTTCGTTTGCGAAACTTGCGTTCGCGGCTTTGCAGTGAGGAATTCGTAAGGCGGCCTTAACCCTGCCGCGCACCGCTTGAGAGCCCGAGATCTATCTGTGTCGCCTCAAGAGCAATAGGCACCGACCCGCCGGTGCCGCTACGCCGCGAGGTGTATTTACTGGGGACGGACTTTCGATTGTGACCTCGGAAATCGCCCGCCGGGGACGGCCTCTATCCTGAAAGCGATCCAGTCGATGTCGTGGCAAAACGCCAGAACTGATGACGTTGGCACTGGCGTATCAATTCCACGCCACGGCAGCTGTAACGCTCGCATATTACTACCCTCCCTAGACCGCTTTGGTTCGTGCCCCGAAAAGAGGTGACAATTAGGGTTAAACGCTGATACCGCCCGCATCGCCGCGCCAGCCACCGTTCCCCGCCGTGATGCGCTATCTTTGCCTGCGGCGCTGTTCCGCAGCGCGGTGACTATTGCGCGAGCCAAGCCTCAGCGCGATGACGACGCGGGCCAACGGATATGACTCATCGATCTGGCGAGACGGACGTGAATGAGGTAGCAGTAAATCTCGACGACTACGGCAATGCGGACTTGCCGGCGGCGACACGTGCGCTCGCGGATCAACTGTTCCCTTTGTTTTACGACGAGCTGCGGCGCGTCGCCCAGCGTGAACGGCGGCGCGTCGGCGCGGGCCACACTCTGCAGACGACCGCACTGGTCAGCGAAGCGTACCTGAAGCTGCGGCGCGGCAACGGCTGGCGCACCGATACGCATTTCCTGCGCGCAGCCGCGCTGGCCATGCGCCATGCGCTGGTCAATCACGCCGCCGCGCGGCAAGCGGCGAAACGCGGTGGCGGCGAGGAAACGCAGTCCCTCAGCATAGAGTTCGACGTGGCGTTCGAATCGGATGCATCGATTCTGGCATTGAACGAAGCACTCGCTGAGCTCGCCCATGAATCGCCACGGCTCGCGCAAGTGGTGGAGTGCCGCTACTTCGCCGGCTACAACGATGTCGAAACCGGACTGGCACTGGGCATTTCCGAACGCAGCGTGCGCAACGACTGGGCATTTGCGCGCGCCTGGTTGCATAAAACGCTGGCCGGTTCCGGCAAAAACTGATTCGACGCCATCCTGCTTCTGCGCACCGATAAAGTGCGCTAGCCGTGTCTACCCGCGACCAAGCCCTGCGCCGGCTTGAGCGGTGCTCGCAGTTGCATCTGTAACTCGTGCAACGGCTTGCGGTAGCGCTCGCCGAGTTGCGCGTAGTGAGCTGCGATCGCCGCCGCTGCCGCCACAAGATCGCGCGCCTCGTCGATATGGCCCGATTCGATATAGCAGCGCGCGAGCAGGATCTGCGCCTCTGCAATTCTTGGGTTGGGTGCGACCAGCAACGCCTCGCGCGCGGCGACGGCGCGTTGCAACAGCGGCAGTGCCGCTTGGAGTTCGTGACGCTTGAGGTAAGAGTGGCCTTCGATCAGGTCGGCGCTGGCGGCGGACAGTTGCATGTTGCTCATTCCCCGGTGGTCAATTTCGGCACGGGCCAAGGCCAACGGTGATTGCACTTCATCGGCAACATTGCGCGTTTCCATCGCGATTTCCGCGGCCAGCAGCCAGGCCGTGATCCGCGTGCTCGCGGCGGCGTTGGGATCGGAGCTGGCGATCAGGGTGCCGAGCAAGCTGCGCGCTTCCTCGTTGCGTCCCTCGGTCTGGGCGAGGCGCACGCGAGCGAGCGTGATGTTGTTGATGATCCGCGTCAAATACGGCAACGCGCGGTGCGCGCAGTCGCGTTCCGCGCAAACGGCCGCGGCTTCGTCGAGCGCGCGCCTGGCGTCGGCATTGCGGCCGAGGTCGATCAGGTCGTTCGCGATCGCGGCTTGCAGACTCGCGATTTCAAGACGATCGCCGTTGAAGCGCACGTAGATCGCGGCGGCGCCCTCGAGATCGGCAAGCCCGGCGGCGACGTCGCCAAAATCCGATTGTGCCAGGCCGCTGTTTTCGAGCACGGTCGGGGTATGGAACGGATCGTCCATACCGCGCAATCTGAGTACATCGCGCTTGGCCTGCGCGAGCAAATCCAAGCCCTCGCCCACGTGGCTTTCCGCGATGAGAATCCTGCCCAGCATCAGGCGTGCGCGCACCGCATCAATATGATCTTCACCGTTGACCGACAATGCGATGTCGAGCGCCCGTCGCGCGCTGCGTTCGGCGCCCGCGAAATCGCGTAATTTCCGTTGCGTGTCCGCGAGCTGGTAACAGAAGAAGACAAGATCCGGATTCGGTACGCCCTGCACAGCGCTCGAAATTTCGATGGCGCGATTCAGCGAGACCACGGCGGCGGCGTATTGCCCGGTGTAGGTCTGAGTCAAGCCCTGCAGATACCAGGCCTCGGCCAGCTCTATGCTCGGTGGATACGCCCCGAGCAGACGCACACTCTGTTGCGCATAGTCGAGCGCCTTGGCCTGGTCGGTGGATTCGTAGAATTCGGCGAATTTCTGCAGCAGAACGCCCCGCGTTACCGACGCGGTATCGCCGTTGCGGTCGAGGATCGCAAGAGCTTCGCGCAGCAGCGGCTCGCGCTCGCGCTCCATCTCAGTGCCATGCATCGCCCCAGCAAGCGCGCCGAGCGCGACGACAAGCTGCGCGGAGTCGGCGCCGTACAGCCGGCGCGTGAGCTCGACCACTTGACGCCGCAGCGGTATTTCCTCTTTGCGCAGCGCGAGCTCAGCGTATAGATCGCCAAGCAGTTTGAGGACGTCGAGCTTGGCGAACGGGGCATCACTCATCTCGCCATCGATTTTTTTCGCGCCGATATCGAGCAGTTCGCGCGCGGTGGTGGCGCGTGCCTTCACTGGATCTTTTTGCTTGCTCGAATTGGCGCGAAACAGGTCGGTCATAAACGTCTGCACCGCGCTGGACGTGCGCGCATTGGTGCTGGCGATGTGCGCCTGCCATAAGGTACCGGCCAACCCGGCCGCGAGCGCCAGGATCAGCATCACTGTGGCGGCGACGCCAAAGCGATAACGCCGCAGCAAGCGCCCGATCACATACAGGCGAGCACCTTCGCGGGCCAACACCGGCTCGCGGGCGAGATGGCGCTGCAAGTCTCGTTTCAAGTCGTTGACCGATGCATAGCGCTGCGCGGGTTCGGGACGCAGGCACTTTGCGACGATCGCATCGAGATCGCCTGTCAGCAGGCCGGGCGGCAACGGTGCATCGGTTTTCTCGCGCGCCACGCGGCTCGACGGCGGTGCAACGCGTTCGTCGAGCAAAGCCAGTACTTGCGCCGCGGGCAGGCCGCGCGAGCGCAACGGCCGCTCACCGGTCAGCAGCTCGAACAACAAGACGCCGAGCGCATACACGTCGGTGGCCGTGGTCACGGTCTCGCCCGAAAGCTGCTCGGGCGCAGCGTACTCAGGTGTGAACGGCGCCAGGGTCGGGATCATATCGGCGCTGTCTTTCGTCGCTCCTACATCGAGCAGTTTCGCGATGCCGAAATCGAGCAGTTTGACCTTGCCCTCGACGTCGACCAGAGTGTTCGAGGGCTTCAGGTCGCGATGCACGACCAAGTTGCGGTGCGCATACGCCACCGCGTCGCACACCTGCATCAACAAGTTCAGGCGTTCCCGCAAAGACGCATGTCGCGCGGCGCAGTGATCGATCAGCGAGACGCCCTCGACGTATTCCATCACCGTGTAGGGGCGGCCATCCGCCGCGATGCCGCCATCCAGCAGGCGCGAGATGCCGGGGTGATCGAGGCGCGCCAGAATCCGCCGTTCGACGTCGAAGCGCGCCAGTTCGCCGATCGCCTCGAAGCGCAACAGCTTCATCGCCGCCCGCTGGGTGAAGGCGACTTCGGCACGAGTTACGGCATAGACCTCGCCAGCGCCACCGCGGCCGATCAGTGTCTCGACGCGCCAGGCGCCGACCCGTGTGCCAGTGGCGAGCGACGGCGCAAATTCGGCTCTCTCACCCCCGTGTGCGGCGAAAGGCGGCGCGTCGAGCACGCCCAGCTGCGTGTCTGCACGCAGCAGTTCCTCGACTTCGCCACATAGCCCTACATCGTCGCCGCAGGCACGCGACAGCCACGCTGCTCGCTGCTCCGCCGCCAGCATCCGCGCTTGCGCAAATAATTGTTCCAGCCGCTGCCAACGTTCGCGTTGCACGAAGGCTCTCCCGATGCCTACTTTGCCGGCCGTGATGGTGCGCTTTTCCGCATGACTTGCAAACGCGCAAGAAAATTTGCCGAAGCGTTGCCGGATTTCGCGCTCTTTGCTGTATCCGTAACTATCGGTGCGCATTTGTTGCACTCACAGCTATCCGAGTGTCGATACTCAGTGTCGGTCATCTCGGCTCGGGTAGGTTGATTGGTAATTTGGCTCAGGAGATCGATTTCATGTTTGCAAACCGTTGGCGCCGCGCTCTGATCTGGGTAGCCCTGCCTTTCACGCTACTCAGCATAATGATTCCCGACGCAAGTGCCGTGCCGAGGACGGTCACCGTTTCCGATACCTCAAACATCATTGGCGCCGGCCACAGCGTCGCGCCGAGTCCAGGCGGTGGTGGTGGCGGAACGCTGCCGCCGGTTTTCACGTTCGCCGCCAACAGCGGTTTCGTGTTTCGCCCGAGCAGCGTCGTCGGCACCACCTCGCTGACTCCGGGCTACGATGGCGTCAATGGCGAAGGCAGCGGTGCTTTCTCGACAAACATTTCGTCCTACGGCGGCATTTCCGGCATCATCGATACGAATCGGTCGGGGTTCTTGGTCGGCGTATTCCTCGATGACAGCGAGCCCGTTGCAGGGACCGAGCCCGCACGGCTGAGTTTCGCCTCGCCTGAAAATTTCACCACGCTCGCGCCGCTGCTGCTGCAGACTTTTTTCATCGGCGACGGCAAGACCGATGGCGGCGGCGTAACCCAATCCTTCGCGGCCCCGCTAGGCGCGACGCGACTCTTTTTCGGCTTCGCCGATGCGCCCAATTACACCGGCCTGCCCGGTGCATTTGTCGACAACAGCGGCCGATCAATCAGCGTGAGTTTCGACGACTCGACGGGAGGCAGCCCACCGACCGCAGTCGCCTTGCCTGTTTTCGGGCCGGCGGGAATCGTTCTGCTGTGTATGGGACTGCTCTGCGCTGCAGCGGTGCGTCAACGTCGTCAGCGGATGCATTGAGACGCTGGCGCCTGCAGCGTGGTGGCGGCGGATTCTGCTGTCAATCTCACGCGCGGCGTTGGTTGTACAGCGCCTGGACTATTCGCCGATGCGTCATGCCTTGCGTATTGGACCTGGTTGCGCCGCTAAAAAATCTGGAGAAATCTGATGACTAACCCGTTCGCGCGCATGCTTTTAAACATACTCCTCGGCGTATCGCTACTGTTGCAAGCCTCGCTTTGTGGCGCAACGGAAGGTGCTTTTGATCCTACCTTCGGTAGCGGCGGCAGGCTGCTGGTCAGCGCTGGCACCCAAGGTGGCGACCAGCCCATCCGGATGGTGCAGCGCTCGGATGGAAAAATTCTGATGTCGGGTACTTGCGACTACCCCTATCCCGGCGGCGCGGGTTATCCAGCACATACTTTTTGCGTCACTCAGCTGCTTGCTGACGGATCTTACGATGGCAATTTCGGGCCCGGTGGCGTGGGCTACCTCGACTTCAACCGCTTTGCTTCGTGGCCACTGAATAGCTATCTGGTCAACATGATCCTGTTACAGGATGGGCGCATCGCGCTTCTCGGTTATCAACTCGACTCCAACAATAATTTGGGTCACTCGATGCTGCTCGGCATACTACTGGCAGATGGCAGCGCACTCGATACTTCCGTCGGTGCAGGCAATGGCTATCTGTTGCTTCAATTTGGCGGCGCCATGAGCGATGGATCGAGTCTGGTACAACAGACAGATGGCAAAGTTCTGGTCGCCGGTGACGCGATCGGTATCAACGGCAATCAAGATTTTGCCGTTGGCCGTCTGCTCGCGGATTTGAGCGGATTGGATGCTTCATTCGGATCGGGCGGGTCGCAGACCGTCGCTTTCGATCTCGGTGGGCCTGGTGGCGATGATACAGACGTTGCCGAGTCTGTCAGCCTGCAGTCCGATGGAAAAATCGTGCTGGCCGGCTTCTCCGTCAGCTCGGCAGCAGGAGCAACGACCGTGAACACCACGCGACAGGCCGCCCTCACGCGCTTGAATGTCGACGGTACGCGCGATCTAACTTTTGGCAGTGCCGGCGACGGACGCGTGCATTACGCCGCTGGCCAAGGAAATCTGGTCCCAGTCGATTCGAGGATAGACGCCTCGAATCGCATCGTGCTCGCCGGAGTGGCTGAGGCATCTGGAGCCACCACTACTCAGTGGTTGATGGACCGTCTGTCGCCGGACGGTTCTCGTGATTTCACATTCAACGGCGGTCAGCCGCAGCTTTTTGCGCCGCCGCCCGGCTATGGTGGATACGCCTTTCGTCTGGCACTTACCAATGACGGTATCTTTGCTATCGGTAACGTCTTGCGTGCCACCCAAATGTCAACGAATTATTTCGCTGTGGTGCGTCTCGATTCAAATGGCGCATTCGACAGCAAGTTCGGCAACGCGGGACGCATCTACGCGTCGTTTACCTCCAACAATGATACCGATACGTCAGGCATCGATATTGCCGTCGGCAAAGCTGGCCTCACCGTGTTTGGTCAGCAGGTTCAGTCCAGCAGCTCCGGAACGACCCGAAAATTCGGCGTGGGTAGGCTGCAATACGATCAAATTTTTGCGAACGACTTTGGCCAGAACATCACGGTGGTCGAATAGCAATAAGTTGCGTCGGCTTCTACCCTCTTTTCAGGGATGGTTGAGTTGAGACACTAACTGTTGATCCAGACATCTCGTATGCGCTGGATCCTCGGATTGTGGAAGCGCTATATGTACGAACAGTCTTCCTTCTTGAGGCGGTAGTACGAGTCGACGCTCACTGCCAATGCGGCGTTTTGTTTTTCCCGGGCATCAAATCGGTTTACCAGGTCACGAACATGCCAATTGATGCGAGCAGCATCACGACCCACGTGAGCCACCCGAGCAGGCGTAGTCCCTGCGGCAGGGAAAATTTCTTCGTCATGATCTTCTGATTCTGCGAGATCAGCATCATGAGAAAAAGCACGGGCACTGCGACCACGCCATTGATGACTGCCGACCAGAACAGCGCCTTGATCGGATCGATCCCGGTAAAGTTGAGGGCCAAGCCTAGTAGGGTCGCCACCGTGATGACGCCATAAAAGCCTTTCGCGTGCTCGGCCCTGTGTTCCAGTCCGGTCCGCCAGTGCAGCAGCTCACCCACGCCATAGGCGGCCGAACCAGCGAGCACAGGAATCGCGAGCATGCCCGTACCTATGATGCCCAACGCAAATAATACGAATGCGAAAGATCCTGCGACCGGCCGCAACGCTTCAGCGGCTTGCGCGGCAGTGTCGATCTTGGTAACGCCATGCGCATGCAAGGTCACCGCACACGTGAGGATGATGAAATACGCCACAAGCGCAGAGAACACCATGCCCACAACCGTATCCAGGCGAATACGCCAGAGATGCCGTGCCGCCTGATGCGGGGCGCGGCGCAGGGGCTTATCGTCACGGACACTGCGCATATCCTCCACTTCCTGCGAGGCCTGCCAGAAGAACAGGTATGGACTGATCGTCGTACCGAGCACGGCGATCAGTGCGGTTAGATAGTCCGAATTGAATGCGAGTTTCGGCAGAAGCGTTGCTTTCATGGCCTCGCCCCACGGCACGTGAACGGCGAACACCGTGGCGACATAGGCGAACAGCGCCATGGTCATCCATTTCAACCACGGTGCATAACGCTTATAGCAAACAAATACTTCAAGGACGACCGACGCCAGTGCAAAGCCCGTCGCGTACAAGAGAACCGGGCCATTGAGAAGCAATTTGGCCGCCGCGCCCATCGCCGCGATGTCGGCGCCAATGTTGATGGTGTTGGCCAGAAAAAGAAGGAACACCACCGGATAGGTGATCCATTTTGAAAAACCATGGAGATTCCCAGCGATGCCTTTTCCGGTGACGCGCCCGATGCGCGCACTGATTTCCTGCACCGCCAACATCAGCGGCAGTGAGAAAAGCATGGTCCACAGCATCGCAAATCCGAACTGCGCGCCGACTTGCGAATAGGTTCCCACGCCACTCGGATCATCGTCTGCAGCCCCAGTGACCAAACCGGGGCCGAGCATGCTGAGAACGGAACTCGGTTGCTCCTCAACTTCCACCTTGTCGCACTTATTCATATTTACCCCTGTGATCTGCGCTGGCCGTAGAAATAAATATCCCTTCACCATGCCGAAGGGGCAGCCATTCGTAGGCGCACTTGCTCGGCTGATTGCTCATGTATAGGCAATAGCCGAGCACTGCGCTAGTTCCATGTTGCCTTGTTGCAACGCATACGTGATTTTTAACAGCATGATGTAACCGCAGAGGGCCGAGGACGAGACCAATGACCCATAAGAACTGAGAAGAAACGCCCGCGTGGAAGCGGATCCGACCTTGCTTCAGCGCTTACTGCAACTGGATCATGAGCAGCAGGGTCGACAACGACGCGCTGAATTCAATGCAGCTATTGACGCGCCGATTGCCACAGGGTTGTTACTACACGCCGAGTTCTTTCTTACGCGCAGCAAGCTGATTTCCCAACGCCAACAGGTCCAATCCGGCTTTGCGTGCGGCGGGGAAAACGCGGGTAGTTTCTTCTTTTACGTGGTGACGAATGTACTCACTGAGTACCTTAATTCTGGCGTCGTAAAGATCGGCACCGACTTGGCTCGCTTCTATCTCACTTATGAGCTTTTTCGCGCCGTCATGCTCGACGTCCGCCTCGTCAAGCAAATCATTGATGGCTTCCGTACCCTTGGCATTGCGCAGCGCGGGATAGAAAATTTCCTCCTCGATCTGTGTATGCACTTCTAGCGCCTTGCAGATCTTGGCGGAAAGCTTTTCTTTGACACTCGCGCTTCGAGCCGCCTCGTACTTATCGAACATTTCCGATACCGCTGCGTGATCAGCTTTGAGGAGCTGGATAGCGTCCGGATGAACGGTTTTTTTGGCTGGCGCTTTCTTAACTGCAGGCATGTTTTTTACTCCTTCGGTTGTCGTTTAATTCAAGAGAACTTCGAGTATTGAAATCCGTGGTCAGTGATGCGAGGCGCTGTGTTTTTTGGAGAAGTGCATATTGGCTTCGTATGCATGAAGTTTGGCGAGGAGACCATATCCGGTAGCTAGATGAGCGTGGTAGGCCGCTTTCGCATCATCGCCTTCGCCATAGTATTTGGCGGCCTCCGCATGTTGGTTTGCGGCTTGCTTATGGTGCTCCACAGCTTTTTCGTGATACTGCACGTGAGACAACTCGTCTAATTCTTTGTGCTGCGCGGTAGACGCTCGCTGAGCATCAACCTTGTTACTCGACTTCATGTGTACTCCATTCCGGCGACAGAACGCCGAACACTGTGGCATGTGACGAATAAGCAACTGGCGTGCCAGCTAGAGAGGCCCATGTTTTTGCAGCTGTCGCGTAACTTGCCGGGCGAACAACCGACTTTGAAAAAAGATTCGTGCAAAATGAAAGCGTCCGCCAGACTAATGCCGATAGATTTGTGTCCTCGGGCGAGGCTGCTATCTCATTCCACGCTCACGCTTCTGTTTGTTGGGCAGCGGGCGTCGACACATTTTATGTTTGCCTACTTGGTGTCGAATTCGATTTTTCGCTTAGTAAGAGGTCGAGATTGATGGTAATTGGCGCGGATCAGCGATGAACGGAATTGGTGCATGAATTCATTAAATTCCCATTTCACAGACAGCAAACCCAAATTCGATATTCTGTCCACCCGCCACTGCGGTCCTACGTCGAGGAACCACCGATGTGTTACTCAGCCCAAATCCGACAGGAATATGCGGCATATGTGCGTGAGTTTGGCGCGGATATCAGCATCGGGGAGTATCAAGATATCTATTGGGAGCGGCAGGAAACGAACTCCAAAATGAAGCTCCCGCGTGCCATGGATATGGCGTTTCTGCGCGATACTTCCAACGAACCGGATGTTCTGAAAATTCAGTCGATGATCCGTCGTTACGATGCGGAACAAGCGACCAAGCTGCAGCAAGAAATCTTCGCGCAGCGCACGCGTCTGGTAGATGCAGAGCGCAAACTGCAAACCAAAATCACCAAAACGGCAACCGAGAGCAAACGCATCGCTACCGACAAAGTCGATCGCGCGATGGCACGACTCGCCGATATGCAAAGGCATGAGTCCAAACCGCGTGACTCACGCATCTTCCCCGGCTGGTATGCGCCGGTGATGATGTGGGAGAACGGGCGTCGCGTCGTGAAGCCGATGCGATATCAGTGCCGACCCGCCGGCAAGCCCGCGTTTTTCGATTCGCGATTTCCAGGCACGTACAACGCGCGACGCGATAACTTGGGAGGATTCTGGAAGGATCTGTTCGGCTATTCGCACGGCGTGGCGATTGTCAGCGCATTTTTTGAAAACGTCAGCCAACACACCATGGAACATCGCGAACTGGCTACAGGCGAGCAAGAGAAAAATGTCATCCTTGAATTTCGGCCTGAGCCGGCGCACGACATGCTGGTAGCGTGTTTGTGGTCGAAATGGACCGAGCCCGGTCAGCCCTCGCTGTTGTCATTTGCAGCGATCACCGATGACCCGCCAGCAGAGGTCGCCGCCGCCGGTCACGATCGCTGCATCATTCCCATCAAACCCGAAAATATTAACGCGTGGTTGAATCCAGATCCGGAGAATCTCTCTGCGCAATACGCGATCCTCGATGATCGTCACCGTCCGTACTATGAGCATCGGATTGCCGCGTAGACAATCGTCGAGACATTCAACCGCCTTCGCTCGCAGATAAAGCGTTCTGCCATGTGTACCGGCTAGGTTGTCACCTGCCTCTGCCTAAATGCCAAGCTGATCCGCGCTCCAGTTGGCGTGGTGACTTTTGGAATGCCGTGGTCAAAATGGAGCTGGGTCGCGTAGCTCATGACAAAAAGACTTCCGGGCGCGAGGTCCAAATGCAAGATCGTTCGCGGTGTCGTTTTGGTGCGAATCGTCATCCGTCGCACAGCGCCCAAGGACAGTATCGCGATTGGTGCATCAACGACCAAGTCATGCAACTTGTCGTTATGCGGTGCGACGCTGTCGCGACCGTCCCGATAAAAGTTAAGTCCCACGCTGTTAAACATCGCCCCCGTGGTGCGGCTAACAGCGTCCGCCGCGGACGCGATGATTTCCGGGAGATTCGGATCGTCCAATGCAAAGCGCGCAACCAACCGCGGCACATCGACGTCGCGGTCATACATGCGTCGACGCTCATCGGCCCAAGTTATGGAATCCCTGAGCGCGACGAACCAGCGCTCTGCAAGATCGAGCGGAATGCACCCCGGGTGATAAGTGATCGCTCCCCGATGGTCGTCCCAAAGGATTTGCGTTTCGGCGGGGAAAAGTGAGGATTGCATGCGACCACAATTAACCAATCAATTATCCATGGAACGTGCGTCACACAAATGATTCAACAGCCGACCGACCGTGAGCACATCTTGTCGATTGTGCTGAATCACGCGACCGAGATTGACGCTGCTCTGACCGCGTAAAAACGCCAGCCACGCGCCGGGCGCTTCTGAGCCCGGCAGATCATCATCACGCACAATGCCCAGCACATGGTGTTCGATCGTTTGCAATCGACAGTTTTCGTACGTGCCGCGATAACGACGTCGGGTCGGATGCAACAAGTCCACATGGCGATGATCATCAAACGGATTCGCTTGGCGATGCATGCGGTAGCGTCCCTTCAGCAGCGGCGCATCATACGACCGACTGTTGTAGCCGATAAAAATTGGTTGGTGCGGAAGCCCATCGGTAAATGCACGCAACATGGCAGCCTCCCCCGCCATCTTCGTCAGATAAATAATGCGCACGACAAACTCTTGCTCTTGCCAGCGACCCCAGCCGATCATGAACGCTTTGGTGCCAACGCCGCCAGCGAGTCCGGTCGTTTCGGTATCGAAACATACGAGTCGCTCGCGTCTGACCGGTTCAACATCGCCCCAAGGCAAGCTCAGTTCTTCCGATCTTATAGAACGCCACCGCCGTTCAACCGCGAATACGCCCTCAGCGATCTCAATCCCCGCCGGTGCGGCCAACGATTGCCGCGTCCGATCGCGGCGCCCAATGAGACGCCGCAACTCCGACACCATTTCTGTGGCACGTGACGGCGTCGCCTCAACTCGCCCGCTCTGTCGCTGCAATGCGCGCAGTCGATCCTTGACCTCGCTCATCGGAACAGGTCGAGCACCGTGGCGGCCAATATCTTTGCCGAGCGACCCGTACTTTCATCCGAAGCGAGTACCGGCCCCACACACGCCGGACAACCGACCGTGCAGCTGCAACTACGTACGAGCTCGCTGGCCTTGGCAATGAGTTCAGCGGCTCGTCGAAACAAGGGTTCGCTCAGACCAATGCCTCCGGGATAATTATCGTAGAGATATACCGTCGGCAGAAACGCGGCCGCAGTGTCCGGATTCTTTGGCTTGCCTTCGGCGTCGCGCCACTGCCCGCGGCCGCGTTGATCCGTGGTAGCAAAATACGCTGCTTCGCCCGATCCCACGGACTGTTGGAGGTCACGCGCCTCGGCCATGACGGCCAACGACGCGACGGTGTGCAGCGCATACGCCGCGCCGAGAAAGCCGTCGAGCGCGTCCTGTCGACTGGCAAACGCGCCGTCCAACGTCGGTTGATCCAGTTGCCACCACACCGCACTCGTCTGTAATTCTTGGTCCGGCAATGAGACTGGGCCGTAGCCAATATTTTCATGCGAATAAAAACGGATTTTCTTGTATCCGCTGACGCGCCGCACGACATGCACCTCGCCGTGATGACACGTGCCCTCGCCCGCGTTGGATCCATCAAAGCGTTCCAGGACTTTGAGCTTGGTGAAGTCAATGGCATCCGTGTAGTAATCCACCGTCGTTCGTGTGACGAAGGCTTTGCGCCCTGGCCAGTCTAAGGTTTCCACCTGATACGGTTGCGACTGGATCATGTAGATCGCACCTTCGTACAACGTGAGCGCGGCGGAGGAATAGTCCACTTCGGCGATGATGGTTTGTTTGCCTTGGCTGCGATCCACCACAACAAAGTTGCCATCGGCGACCGAGCGCAGGCTGACGGCTTGTGCCGGATAGCTATCGGCAATCCAGTCCCACCGCTCGCCCTCGCGGTGTAGTACGCCCGACTCGGACAAAACTTCCAGAAAGTCATCAACGACGACGGTGCCAAACCGGTCGCCTGTGGCAAACGGCAACTCGAAGGCAGCGCAACGGATGTGATCGAGCAGGATCAGCAACTGGTCCGGCGCGATGCGCGCGGTTTCAGGCGGCGCGTGTTCGAAGAACTCCGGGTGGCGCACCACGTATTGATCCAGCGCCTGACTGGATGCCACCAGAATTCCTAGCGATGGACGTTGTCGCCTACCCGCGCGGCCGAGTCGCTGCCACGTCGCGGCGATTGAGCCGGGATAGCCATTGAGGATGGCAACATCGAGCGAGCCGATATCCACACCGAGTTCGAGCGCTGAAGTCGTGACCACACCGTCGATGGTGCCAGCACGCAACGATCGTTCCGTGCTGCGCCGTTCTGTGGGCAGATAACCGCCGCGATAGGCGCGGATGCGTTCCGGTTTGCGTGCATCGGAATCGAATACATCTTTCAGGTACTTGGTGAGCACTTCGACCATCAAGCGTGACTGAGCAAACACGATCGTTTTGAGTTTCGCGCGGATGGCATGGCGTGCGATGCGGTTGGACTGCGAGCGCGCTGAGGCGCGGATACCGAGATCCGCATTCACCACGGGCGGGTTCCACAGCAGGATGTGTCGCTCACCGCGTGGCGCACCGCTCTCGCTGATCGCGATGACGTCTTCGCCGACGAGCGCTTCCGCATGCTCTTTGGCATTGCCGATCGTCGCCGAGCACAGGATGAACTTGGGATGCGCGCCGTAGAACGCACAGACGCGTTTCAGACGCCGTATCACATTCGCCACGTGCGATCCGAACACGCCGCGATAGCTGTGCACCTCGTCGATCACGACGAACTCAAGCTGCTCAAAGAACTGCGCCCACTTGGTGTGATGCGGCAAGATCGCCTGGTGGAGCATATCGGGATTGCTGACAACGATATCGCCATGCACGCGAATGGCTTGGCGTGCGTCGCTGGGAGTATCGCCATCGAAGGTGAAGGCACGCACACCGAGCTCACCGGCGCGATTGAGTTCCAGTAACTCGGCGACTTGATCCTGCGCGAGCGCTTTGGTTGGAAACAAGTACAGCGCTTTGGCGCGACGCGCGCGAACGGCCTCGATGACTGGTAAGTGGTAGCACAGCGATTTGCCCGAAGCTGTTGGCGTGACCACGACCACGTTCTCGCCACGCGCACTGATATCCCAGGCGGCACGTTGATGCGAATAGAGCTGTTCGATGCCGCGACTTGCCAGTGCAGCGCGCGTGGATTGAGAGAGTGCTTCTGGAAACGGCGCGTAGCTCGGTGATGTCGCCGGCAAACGAAAGTAGCCGGTGATGCGATCGCGGTATTTTTCGGCCAAACGCTCGACGAGGCCATCGGCAGAACGCACGTTCAAGTCGGATCGCTGCGCGGTGCGGATGGCTAGGTCGGTCATGCAGGGCTCCGAGTACGGAGACTATTTTTAGACTGCTTGCGTCTCAAATCATGAGACATCAAGACATGCCTGCACAGCGATGACGATGTAGGAAATTTCCTACACGACATTCAGACGGTGTCCATATCCGGATGAGTGAGGCAGCCGCAAACTAGCCGTGCAGATAAGCCCGCCGCATAGGAAGCATGAGGCCGGCGATGGATCGCTGAGCTGTTCTGCATATATCGACGACAGAATGTTCCAACGACTCCGCTCAGGCCGAGTCTAAACAGGATTGAGGAGAACGCTATGGCCATCGCAATCGGGTTTTTCGGCAAGGGCAAGAACGATGACAATCACACTGCATTGCGAGATGTGAGATTTACTCATCGGAATTGCACACATCCGGTTTTGCAACGCGACGGCAGAACTAGTCGATCGCGAATTGTGCTGACCTGTGCCTGCAGTTTTGAAGTGATTATCCCTGTCGCCAGTCCGGCGCTGGAAGCGATCCTAAAGACGGCACGCGATGGGACCATTCGTCCCCTGCCAGCTGGCACCATCACGT
Source organism: Pseudolysobacter antarcticus (assembly GCF_004168365.1). Lineage (GTDB taxonomy): Bacteria > Pseudomonadota > Gammaproteobacteria > Xanthomonadales > Rhodanobacteraceae > Pseudolysobacter > Pseudolysobacter antarcticus. The sequence continues at coordinate 1,672,742 of NZ_CP035704.1, read as the reverse complement.
CTAATCGTACAAGTCCGATTGCCGTGTATCGCGCGGCCCTGCCGGCGTGATTCGCTAAAGCAAGCTTTCTCCGCTCGCAATCCAGCGGGCATCTATCAACTGCGCATAGCCACAGAGGCTAATACTCTTCCACGCGCTGTTTTGGTTAGATGCAGGTGAGACAAAGCGCACCTTGCCTACACCCTTATCTTAAACCGCGGCCTGCGTGAGTGAAAACGCGTCTTCAGAGGTGTCGTGGCACTAAGATCAATTTTTGTTTGAGGAGCACACCAACGTCGCTGCTGTCCTGAAATTGGACCACCTTACGAGGTTCGAGTGAGCTGACTATTCCCGAACGAATCGAAGAAAGTGGCCCAAAGTGCGGACAATGCGGACAATGCGGTTTACCGCGCTGCCCGCCATGAGTTATTTTATAGCTCATTTTTAGACTGCGGCGACAGACATGCATATCACTAGACTGCTCGCGACGTCCCGGCGGCTAGATTGCTACATTCATCGACACTATGATGCGAGTCAATATCGGCATAGATACTTATAATTTTCACTTCAACCGGAATAGCATAGATGCACGATTATTGTTCTCTTCGAACCAATCCCCGCTGTCCGCCAGCATTGCGGAGGAATTATAGGTAATGTTTTCGCCGGAAATTCGGTAAAAGCTTTAGCCAGTAGCGTTTCAATTGAGGAGGTTTGGCATGTATGTAAACTATGGTGCAGCAGTCATTTTTGGAATATGTCTTGTCGCTGTGCTATTCGCGCTTATTTTTAATAAATCTTTTAGACAAGATTTGTCCGCACAGCCAGGGAAATTTCAGTTCTTTGGCGCGTCAGTAGAGGGCGTTATCGTAGTTCTAATAACGGGACTCCTTGTCGTTGCGCTTCTAGTTTCGACAAACTGGGCTGTCGCGACAGATGTGGCTTACATAAGTGAAACAAATAGCATTCTGCTAGTCAACTTACCTTTCAATCCGTCGATTACTTCGCCTGCAATGGCTAAAGAGAAAATCCGTAAACTTTACGAGGATTCGCAAAAGCCTACCGACATTCTTCTTGCAGTAAAAACCTTAAACCCAACAGATAGCATAAGTGAAGAATTACGTAAGTTGCCCATAATACTCTCAGGACCGTGGGCAATTGATACCAAAGCCAAGATGACATCTCTGTCGGTGCCAAGCGCTATGGGCAAAGGACATGTTAATGCTTGCCCAACCTATGTGAATAGTAAAATTGAAATACGATCAAACTCCCCTATTAATCGTGCCACCGCAAAATCGGTAGAGGTCTATGTCGAGAACTACATCTCTCAAGATGAGACGTGCGAATCAGACTTTCCTTTTATTCAAGTATCCTGCGACTTGGCCAATCAGATTTTTTCAGATGAGGTGGTTACCTGTGACAGATTCAATAGGCCGCTATGGAAGAAACCGACCAAAGATAATCTGCAGCCAGTATTTGTAACCCGACTCTCTACGCATAGCTAGCATAGAGTGAATTCTCCAACGGCAGATTGACGTGGGGACATCGGATACTCAGCGCTATGCGTCTGCGCTGATGATTTCCCACCGAGGGTGAGACAAGTGGCCCCTTCGCTACTCCCTTCTCTTAAACCACACCCCACACGCGGTCAAACACACGTGCAGGTCCGTCGGGCTGTTTGCTCCCTTATCGTATGAGGCAATTTCGCTCCCAATGTCGAAAAAACCTACCAAAAAGGAATCAGAAGGCATAGTAGCCATGAAAATTCCTGCTTTTGTATGCTCACATGCGTTTGCAGATAGCCGTCCGATACTTTTGGTGCTGCATGTCCAGGGTCACTTTCAATTGCTTTGCGGAGGCAACCACGAGATCGATGAGATTTCCAAAGTCATTGCGCTAAATCACTTACTGGAGCGCGATCCCACGCTCTCGGAACTGCAGGATTTGCATAGTGGCTGGGAGGCCGCGCGCACGCATGTTGGTGGCCCCTGGCAACGCGCGAAAATTCGGGCGCAGTACGACGATGCGTCGATGCCGATCACTTCATCAGACCGACGAGGTAACTCAAAATATACCGGTGCACGCGTTCGCAGCGGAAATGGCTTCGAGGACATCGACATGGCCGCCGTCCTTGAGAAGGAAAATGCCGACCTCGGTGTCAAGCCTGGCGAGGCCATTGGCCTTGCACTATCGGGCGGGGGAATTCGTTCGGCTTCGTTTGCCTTGGGGGTGGTACAGGCCCTCATACATTCGGAAGTGCTGGAGAAATTCCACTACCTCTCGACCGTGTCGGGGGGCGGCTATCTCGGCGCAGCAATCCAATGGCTCCGCGCACGGCATCCGGATAATTGGGCAGATCAGCTCGGGCACGAAGGCCGGGGTGTGCGCGAGATCAAAGGCGGCAACACGCAGAAATTCAATTGGTTTGATTTCATCAGGCAACACGGCAACTACCTGCAGCCGAGCGGGATCGGCACGCTTTCATTGGTCGGAGTCGCCGCGCGTGGCGCGTTAGTAAGCGTGGCGCTATATTTCTCACTCCTAGTGCTCTTCGCGATAGTGCCCTACGCCTTAGGGATCTGGCAGGCAGGCGCTAGCTCGACCGATTCAGGAGGGCAACTTCGCTTCTGGACCGTCTCTTCCATGGCGACAACATTGCTCGCGCTCGCGCTGAACTACAGTTTCGCTACATATCTCGCCAGTCGACGGCGCATGGCGCAGATCGGATACGGTGCCATCAGCATTGGTCTGGCGTTGGCCGCGCTTGGCTGGTCGTCCCTTTCGTGGTGTCCGTCGCTCAACGTGTTGTTCCCCGTCGCCGTGCCACTCGTCGTGCTCGCACTCCTGAACGGAGCGATCCTAGGATGGGTCATCACGGAGCACGATGACGTATGGCCTTACCGTATCAGGGTGCGCCTTCAACAGAAACTTGGCGCGTTACTCGCGGCGTGCATCGTGGTGACGGTAGTGTGCGTATTGCCCTGGATCTATTTCGCGCTTCAATCGGTGGGGCGGTTGACTATTCCAATAACTGATTTACTGGGCATCGCTGGAGCGGCCTACCAAGCGACACTCGGTCGCGGCAAGCAGACCGCGGTGTCCGGCATCAGTGGCGAATTGCGCGTCTATGCGTCCATCGTCATCCTACTTCTCGGGATGGCGCTTTCTGCTTATTGGCTTGCCGGCCTGATCTTCTCCCAGGGCGGGGATTGGATATGGAAAGCCGTGTATATCGCGGCCACGGCTTTGGTGCTTTTCGCGTTCATGTGGTTCACAAATCTCAACCTGTTTAATCTCGGTCGCATGTATCGCGACCGCCTAATGGAGAGCTTCTTGCCGGATCCGCAAGATGTTGAACAAAACCAGTGGGATCTGGCGGATCAAGCGGAACGGGATTACATCAAGGTGGGGGCGGCAGCAATACCGCAAATATCCGGGTCTTCCGCTTTGAAGGAAAAACCTAATGGGCTTCTTTCCGAACTTTGGCCTGCAAAAGGCCGCAAGCCGAAGAGTCTTTATCCCATTTTCAACACTAACGCGATTCTCGTCGATGCCAGGAAAGACCGCTTCCGCGGGCGCGGAGGCGACAATTTCATCCTGACTCCGAAGTATTGCGGAAGTGACGCAACCGGGTTGGCGGCGACCGAAAAATTCGCGCACGGCACGCTCACCCTCGCGACCGCGATGGCAGTTTCCGCGGCCGCAGTGAATCCGGACTCTGGCTGCGACGGACGAGGTATCACCCGCAATCGCCTAGTAGCGTTTCTAATGTTTCTGGTTCAGGCACGGCTCGGATGCTGGTTCGTGAATCCAAAATGGCTCGCGAAGTCCGGCAATTCGGACCAGAAACGACGAACCCCCAATTTCATCCGTCCTGGAATTCAAGGGGGATTGTTCGGTCGCGGATCGAACGAAGAGGCCCTGTTCATCGAATTGTGTGACGGCGGCCACTTCGAAAACCTCGGCGCCTATGAACTCATCCGGAGGCGGTGTAAGTTGATCGTAATCGTCTCAGCGGGCGCTGATGTGGAATTCCAGATGGAGGACCTAGGTAACTTGGTGGAGAAGGTGCGCGTTGATTTCGGGGTTGGATTCGACTTCGATACGAACTACTCCATCGATGACATCCGGCCGAAGCGACCGTCGCACAACGTCAATCCGCCCTTTGCGGATCGAGGATTTGCTATCGCACGCATCGGGTATCCCCACATTGGCGGTGCAGTTGCCGAGGCTGGTTGGCTCCTCTACTTGCAGGCGACACCGATTAAGTCGGTCCCGGAGGACGTGCGGACGTATCAGCGACTCAATCCGGACTTTCCGAACGAGACCACAGCCGATCAGTTCTTCGACGAAACGCAAGTTGAGGCCTATCGCGAACTCGGATGGGCCATTGCTCGTGACGCACTCAAGGAGGTAGGAGTGCCAATGTCGTCAAGTCCGTCGCAGGTGCAGCATCAGACCGCTGATGCGAGCACAGCGATTCACTCGATAGGTAATATCCTAGCGTAAATCCCCATCGCAAGCATAGATCGAAGGCACTCAACTACAGGCCGGTAACTAGCACGAAGATCAATAGCGGCGAAGGTAGCGATGAGTGCGCAGCTCGAAGGTGAATAGCGCTTGGTTTTCTACTAACTAATATTGCTCGATGGGCATTTACTCCCGAATAAGAATTGGATCGGATAAATAAATGAAGTGCGGAGGAAATAGATAGCATGTTTTTGGGATTGCATTGATCTTACTTTGGAGGGTTTATGACGAGAATCAACGATGAACAAGCAGCACAATTTGCGTTGCTAGCTATGTACGCTGAGGACATGCTAGATCCCAATCTTCAGGTACTGAATCCACCGCCTGATGCGCGCATGGGTGGCGGATGGAATCTGGTGGGCTATTTGACTGGCCTGGATGCAGTGTTCGGTGGCCAGAAGATCGGACTTGGCCAACGGCTTTACTACGGCTTTCTTGCCTCTTCAGTGAGCCACCCAACGAATTACATCGCAGTCGTGCGAGGGACCGAGAAAATCGTTGAATGGATCGAAAACCTTGACGCGGTTCTCGTCGATGGACCACTGGTTGGAAAAGTCGAGCAAGGATTTTATTCGATCTATGAATCGATGCAGTATTTGTCGACAAAAGTTACGGCGGCCCAAGGAATTGCGTCGGCGTTGCCAGATGGATCAACCATCACCGTAGTTGGACACAGCTTGGGCGCCGCGATAGGCACTTATCTGATGGAAGACTTAGCGCGCATTGGCAATGGAAAATTCACTGTTTTCGGTTCTCTTTTTGCCTCGCCAAGACCGGGTGATGCCGACTACGCGAAAGCTGTGGACACTCTCGTTGGAACCGCCAATTACATGGTCTACAATTACAGCCGAGACATCGTCCCGCACATTCCATTGACTGTACCACTCTTGTTCGGATTCCAGGCGCTTCCAAGCTCTACCTGGATAACCTCGTCAACGGCCCAGGCGCAAATTAAGTTCGACATTTTTTGCAATCATCATGCCTATTGCTATGCAGCTATGTTGGATTTCACAACAACGCGGGGCGTGAACCTTGCCTCGATACCTTGCGTGCTTGGAAAGAATTAAGGAACCTCCTCCAAATGCGATTGCGATTGCGATTGCGATTGCGATTGAAATGCCGGATTCTGTCGTGGCGATTAACTTGCGCCACGTGTAAAAATATTCGGCATTTGGGTAAATCGAGACCGAAACTCGCCACCAGTAATCCCACGGAAATTTGCTAATGGCTTGGTATTTCGAATCCTGACTGAAACAATCCGTCCGCGAGGTGGATCAAACAGATTGTGGGACCTCCTATGATTACCCAACCGTAATTATTTGGCAGCACCTGAATGGCGATTGGCGAAATTGGAAAAGGCGAATTCGAGGGGTTGGGAAGGCGGCACGGCGTTTGAATGCTCTCGATCAGGTCAAGCGTGCGCGCGTCATAGCGATTGACCATAATCTGCGGACCAATGGTTGAGATGATTTGATTTCCGTCGTCACTGAAGAGCGCAACCCCCTTCCCTACGGCCCCATCTTCCGTGAGCTCGGTGGCTCTCAACACTTCACCATCGCTGAGCACAAGACGCTCGCCATTCGGGCTGATTGCGGTACTTGCCCCGCTACTATAAAGATACTGAGGTGCCTGGTAGACGATAGGCGCATTCGGTAACGAAACATCGAGCTTCATTAGTCCCCCTCCACTCGTAGGGACGTACAGTACTTGTCTGACAGGGTCCTTACCGAAGTTTGGCGTATCGCCTACTGAGTGACCGTTTGCGACGGTTGATGTCGCCTGCGTAGCGACGACCACGCGCACGACAGGAGGCCCTGCGGAACCTCCCTGTCGGGCAGACACGAATACTACTCCCGGAATTGCTTCAGCCACATCCCAGGTATACGCGCTTCCTAAAGCGACGCTGATGTCGATTTCATGCTGAACACCCGTGTCTAGGTTATATGTACCGACGGAGCCTGCTGCATTTAACGCAGCGTATAGCATCGTCCCGTCCGAACTAAGGTCGATGCCATTAGGATGAAAGCCCACGTAGATCTCCCGCACGAGTCCTAGGGTCGCCATGTCTACCACGAGCACGCGGTTGCTCAACGGCGCCGCCACATAGATGACGTTGCGAGCGGCGTCCACCCGCACGGAGCTTAGGTCATACCCCATATCTCGCGATGCAAAGACCCAGCCTGCCCTGGCTAACGTCATCGGCCCCCATAGGAAGAGCAAGACCAAGAGTACGAGGAAGCGCCTAATGGTCATCGGGCAGCACAACCTACTGACACGTCCTTGGGCCCTCGCCCACAGCCTATTCAAAAGCACCCCCGAAAATCTCGTCGGGCACTCGTTGAGTGATGCATACCATGTTCGGGGCGATCACCACCCACCCGCCGGCAGGTTCTAGGTTAACAATAGCGGTGGGGATTTCGGGAGGAGACAAATAATTCTCGAAGTTGCAACTCGTCGGCACTATTTCCATCTCGTCGAGCCGCGCGGTATCAAATCGGTGAATTGCCAAAGGTGCGTTACCGTAAGCAGAGGCGATACTCGCGCCGTCCTTTGAGTAGACAGCAACGCCGGGGCCCACGTATCCATCCTCCGTCAGCTCGCTAGCGCGAACCACCTCCCCGCCCCCGAGCACCAGTTTCTGCCCGTCTGGACTTACGGCAATACTGATGTCGATATTGACTAGGCTATCGAACGGAGCAGTCATAGAAATCGGCGCCAAATCCTGAGTGATATCGAGCTTGTATAGAGAGTTGGGGAAAAATCCCTCACCAATGTACAGCGCATTGCCGGTAGGGTCCTTACCAAAGATAGGTGAGGCTCTGATGATTTGGTTGTTCGCCACGCGCGTGGCTGTCATCGTGTTGAGGTCGAGACGGGCTATGTAGCTAAGGCCGCCATCGCCTTCGCCTGCGGATGCAAACACAACGCCGGGCGATGTCTCCGCGATGTCCCAAGTGTAGGTACTTCCCAGCTGCGTGCCGATGCCGACTGAGCTGAAGGTCTCGCCTTGTGTTTTATAGACGAGCACGCTTCCCGATTGGGATAGCGCTGCGTAGAGCGTCTCGGAGTCAGCGCTCAAATCTAGGCCCCGAGGCATATCGCCCGGCGTGTCGATGGTCTTCGAAACGGCATAGGTATGAAGGTCCACGACAGCGATCTGTTTCGCGCCGGGAATAGAAACATAGATGACGCTGCGAACGGGGTCGTAGCGGGCCGCGCCAGGCGCACTGGTGAAATTCACCTGATGCGAAACCCAAACGTCGAGCGCTGCTCCGGGGGCAGAGTGCAGCAGGCCCACAAATAAGATAATAGGTGCAAGTTTGCGCATGTTTCTAATGGTCGAAACTATCGAGGAAAATGCCGTCCGGAATTAGCTGAAGAGTACACAGCCAACTACCGGAGATAAATGCCCAGCCGACTTGTCCCGGCAAATTTCGGATTGCGGTAGGCATTTCTGACCCGTTGAATGGATCGCACGTGGATTCGATTTCATCCACGGCGGCTAAATTCATCGCGTTATGGCGGTAGATGATCACTGGCATCGCGCCGAATGCAGATACAAGGTAGGACCCATCAGCGGAAAACACGGAAGGACCAGCGTGTATGTCACCGACGCTTGAATAGTTTTGTGTTTGAATGACTGTCCCATCCGTGAACGACAGTCGGTCTCCCGTTGGATTTATGGCGAGCCCGAGTCCGGCGTGAATGGAGGGGCCAGTCCCTGGCTGAAGATACGACGATACAGGGGCGCTGACCTGCGAGGTGTCAAATGCCTGGATCGACGGAAATTCGTAGTTCGAAACAAACAATGAGGCGCCGACGGGGTCGACAGCGAAGGCCGGAGAGCAGCGTATGATGTTCTGGTCAGCAACGCGGGTTGCAGTGGCGGCATGGATGTCCGCGCGCACTACGTAAGCAAATCCACCACCGCAAGGACTGGCCGAAGCAAAGACAATACCCGGCGAGACCTCAGCGACGTCGTACGTCCGCGAGTCGCCCAGTGGGAGACTGATGTCAAACTCGTAGCCGACGTCAGTTGTAAGGTCGTAAACGCCGATCGCACCCGCCTGATTTAGCGCGGTGTACAGCGTGTCGCCGTCGTGACTAAGGTCCATGCCCGTAGGATGAAAACCAACGTACACCTGTCGTTGGACTTCGAGTGTGTGGAGATCAACAAAGAAAACGCGGTTACTGCCAGGCACGGATAGGTAAATTCGCTCGCGCTTTGCGTCAACCCGCAACGCTACCGGAACGCCCCCGATATCGACCGAATGCGTTAACCAAGTTGCTCCCGCGGCACTATTCAAGTGGCATCCTATAAACGCAAAGGTGCTTCCGAGCAAAGCACGAAGTGCCCAAAGATTACGATTTCGATGCTGAAAAATTCGAGTACCCATTGCCCACGACATCCAAACTTTGACGTTAAATTGATGAGTATAAAGTAAGCGGTAATTTGGCACTCGACTATTTATCGGCGGTGCAGATTATGTTGATTTTCCCAAGCTATTAAGCTTTCGTTCTCATCGACAGTTGAGCGGGCAACTGCCTCGCGGCAACGCCCTTTCGAAGGCACTCTATGGGCTCAGTCACAAATGAAAGTCCGAGCTAGAATTGCCCAATCCTAAGCGAGAATCGACACCCTGCCGTAATGCACCTAGCGTCTATGGCTCAGGAAAAGGACCCGACGCCAGTGCCCTGATCATGAAAAGCTTACAGGACCGACCAATATCCAGCAGGAACCACAGACGACTGCAGTACATTTGGAATGGCTGTTAACCAGCTTCAGCGTGGTGACCTGGAACCGTGTACTTTTACATGCGGCGCAACGCGGTAACTCCGATGCAGTAGCTTCGTTTCTGATACCGGGTTTGATCTTCGCTTTTTTGGATAGGTTGACGTGCATACATTTCTCCTGCGGTTCATAGATGGCCTGGTTTTCGGGCCGCGATGGTTCGCAGTGAAATTAGTATCGTCAGCCCTTTCGGCACGCCTGCGAGCAGCTATCGGGAAATGCGGCGCGACGTGTCCCAGATACCTCCCGGAGGGGGCGTGCATTGAGCGGGGAGACATAATTTAGCGAACGAGCAATGGTGACTGCGGCTTCAAACAATCATCGGCCAAGCCCGCCATAACCGGAACCACCGGAGAAAAGCCGAAGCGGTTACGACCGACTCATTGGCAGACTAGCCGCATTCAACAGAGCTATCAGTTTCAACCGTGCGAGGGATTCCACCGATTCCGAACTCGGGCATTTTCAACACGGCTTCAGCGACTTCGTTCGGCAAGTACTGCGCATAGTGCTTGCGCGTGATACGGCTATCGCTGTGTCCGAGCGCCTTGGCAACGAGCTCAATGTCATTTGTAGCCAACAGCAATAGCTTGCCGTAGGTAGCTCGTGTCACTTTGAAGCTGACATTTGAGAGTCCCGCACCGGTCGCCGCTTCTTTTATGGGACGAGCTTGATGTGATTTGCCCCAAGGATCTCCGTCAGATCGAGCGAACATGAACATGCCTGGGAAACGTCCCTCCGTATGCGCTTTGAAAAAACGACAACCCTCTCCTGTCAACGGTTGATAGAGCGTCTTACCGGTTTTTGTCTGATGGATCCGAATTGCCGAACGTGCCGCGTCAAAGTCGCTGACGCGTAATCGCACGATCTCACCGTAGCGAGCGCCCGTCATAAGCGCGGCTTCTACCACGGGGCGAAAATCGGCCGCGCAATGGTCGAGCAGACCTCGCGCATCTTCTACACTGAGCATTCTTGGCGGCCCTGAGTCCGACACCTTTAGAGGTTTGACCTTGGCCCAGGCGTCGCGCGTCATGATGCCGTTGGAGGATATCCGCCAAGCATGATTCAACGCCGCCCGAAACGTATTCCATATCCGATTGGTGGTCTGGGTGCGGCGCCTAAGAACCTCAGGGTCATTCATATTCACTGCACGGGCGCTGCGAATGCCTTCGCCATGTCCGCGAACCGATGGTGGAGTATTCCTGACTCTGCTCTGCCAATTCTTCAGATCCGAATCGGTAATCGAATTGACGAACATCCGCCCCAAAATTGGCCGCACGTGTCTCGCCGTTTGTTGCGCATCTGTTTTTACGGATGAGTCTTGTGGATTCGAGCGCTGCCGATCCTCGAAGTACGCGTCGAGGGCCTGGTTGACGGTCACATTTTGCGCCTTCGGCTCAACGTGGCTAATGCGTATCCCCCTTGCTCGCTCCTGTGACGCAGCGACGGCCTGAATATAGGTCATGGATAGACCGTCGTGTGCCGCGTCCATGAAATCGTCGGCTACGCCAAGGCGTTCGCGTATGTACTTTCCATCCACAACGCGCTTAGTAACCCACGTGTGTGAAACAACGCGCTTTGAGTAGCCAACAAACAGCCCTGGGATTATCTGACGCCAGTAAGGCGCCTTCCGAGACTTCAGACGCGACCGTGACTCGCGGGTGGCTATCGATAAACCTTTCGGGGTGCGTGCCATTGTTATCGCCTCATCATTGAAAATAGTTCATGAGGTGCCTTCGATTGCCTTCGAATACCGGCACGAACCCTGATGAACTTACGTGAACTACCACGCATTTATTATAACATTTTCAATGGTTTACGAACAATATTTTTGCTGGTTGTCGCCGCCCTTTCACGGCAGTAACAGGGGTTCGAATCCCCTTGGGGACGCCATATACGTCAACAACAAAGCCTGCCTTGCGCAGGCTTTGTTGTTTCTGCGAATCCGATTCATTGCGACGAGCGCGGCAAAGCGCTCGCCACATCCCTGAACGATGCCAGCGCCGCTTCCAGATGCTCGATGATTTCCAGCGCCAGCACATCCGGCGCGGGCAAGTCGTCGAGATTGTCGAGGCTGTCGTCCTTGAGCCAGAAGATGTCGAGGCTGGCCTTGTCGCGCGCAGTCAGGGTCGCGTAATCGAAATACTTGAAGCGCTCGGTTTCGCTGCGTTCGTGGCGATTTGGTGCATGGTAGCTATCGATGAAATCCTGCAAGTCATCCCGCTTGAGGGTGCGCGTCTTCAGCGTGAAGTGCTTGTTGGTGCGCAGGTCGTAGATCCATACGCCCTTGGTATGCACCTTGCCGTCCTTCGGCTTGTTGTCGAAGAACAGCACGTTTGCCTTCACGCCCTGCGCATAAAAAATGCCGGTAGGCAATCGCAGCAAGGTATGCACATCGCAGGTAGCCAGAAGTTTGCGACGAATCTTTTCGCCCGCACCGCCCTCAAACAGCACGTTGTCCGGCAGCACCACGGCAGTTTGGCCAGTAGTCTTGAGCATGGCGACGATGTGCTGCAGAAAGTTGAGCTGCTTATTCGACGTGGTCTGCCAGAAATCCTAGCGCTCATAGGTCAACGCGTCGCGATCTTCTTCACCATCCTCGTTGGTGATGGTCATGCTGCTTTTTTTGCCGAACGGCGGATTGGCCAGCACGTAGTCGAACGTTTTTTGCGGCTCAGAAATCAACGCGTCGGCGCGATCAACCGAAGGCACGCCATCGATATCGCCGATGTTGTGCAGAAACAAATTCATCAGGCACATGCGCCGCGTACTCGCGACAATCTCGTTGCCATGAAACGTTTCGTTGCGCAAAAACTTGGCCTGCGACTGATTGAGTTGATGGCCTTCGCGCGTCAGCCATCCATACACACCGAGAAAAAAACCACCGGTGCCGCACGCTGGATCGGCCACCGTTTTCTTCGGCTCCGGCTGCACACATTCCACCATCGCTTGAATCAACGCGCGTGGCGTGAAGTATTGCCCAGCGCCGCTCTTGGTGTCTTCGGCGTTCTTCTGCAGCAGGCCTTCGTAGATCATCTGCACCAGTCGCGCGAGTTTCGCCGGGTCTTGAATTTTGTTCTGTGCCGTGAAGAAAATCGCGCCCAGCATGCCCGGCTCGTCGCCGAGCTTGTGCAGCACAGTGAGGTAATGCGCTTCCAGCGGCTCGCCGTTTTTTGTACGCAAGCTGTTCCAGTCGCAACTGCGCGGAATGTGCGTGTCGCGGCTGTGCGGTGGCTGCGCGTATTCGTGCGCCAGCTTGAGAAACACCAGGTAGGTGAGCTGTTCCAGATAATCGCCGTAACCCACGCCGTCGTCGCGCAGCGTGTGGCAGAAATTCCAGAGCTTCTGGACGAGGGTGCTGCTGTTCATGGTTTCTTCGGGCCTTTCGATTTCTTGTGGGGCATCAGTCTTGCGGCTTCGGATTCGAGCTGGGCCATATCGTTGTCGGCCTCCTGCTCGGCAGCCAATCGTTCCTGCTCACGACGGCGCGCATCGAACGCGGCGAAGCGTTCGTCCACGATGCTCTCCATCTTGTCATGCGATACATGTCCCGCACCGCTCAGGATCGCCCGTTCGTCGAAAGTGAGGAATCGATCCGTCTGACTGATCCATTCCGCCATGCGCGTTTCCATGCGGCGCAATGCGCGGTCCTCGGCAAAATCGAGGAAACGTGTCACCAGACGGTTGAGCTGGTCGAGTTCGTCGGCTCTGAGGTAATTCTTGGACACCACCGCATCGGCCTTGCGGATGCGCGAGCCGGACCAGTTGGTCAGCCCCATATACTCTACCGCGGCATCGGCGCGCGCCACGATCAGCTCGGCGGCAGTGTGGTCGGTCACAGCAAACACGAGCTTGTTCTGGATCGTGGCAAAAAAGGTCTTGGCCGTTTGTGCAGTGCCGTCGTAGTCGCTGCTGCTGGCCTTGAACAGATCGCGCAGCTTTTGATAGAAACGTTTCTCCGAGCTGCGGATGTCGCGGATGCGCGCCAGCAGTTCCTCGAAGTAGTCGGCCCGCTCGGCATCCTTGAGCCGGGCGTCGTTCATCGCAAAGCCTTTGACCAGGTACTCGGCGAGCACCGTACCAGCCCACCGACGGAACTGGTTACCGCGCGGTGAACGCACGCGATAGCCCACCGCCAAGATCATTTCCAGCCGATACAACTGAACCGTGCGGCTCACCTCCCGCGTGCCTTCGGTTTGAACTGTCAAGGAATCCTTGACAGTTGCCTCAGCCACCAACTCGCCTTCATCGAGAATATTCCGGATATGCAGGCTAACGTTTTGCTTGGTGGTTTCAAACAGCTCGGCGATCTCCGCCTGCGTCAGCCATGCCGTACCGTCAACAGCGCGCAACTGGATATCCGCACGGCCATCCTCGGTGCGATACAGAATCAGTTCGCCCTTGCTGTCGCTCATGATCGTTCCTTCGTTTTTCGCTTTGTTTTGCTCACCCGCTTCTCACCGGCTGCGATCCGTTCGATGCGGATGCGTTCCAGCAAAACGCTGGCGGGTTCGTCGTTGGGATCTTGCGGCACGAGCTGGCCGGCGAAGGCGGCTTTGAGGATGTTTTTGCGTTGGGCGGTGGATTGTGTTAATCCACGTTCGACACTTCTTTTGCTGCTCTGTCGTGGCATCGAGTGCAGGCGTGAGACGCGCAAGAATTTCTACGCTCTCGGCTTCCGGCGCAATCGGAACTGGGAACGCCCGCAACATCGTCATATTTATTGAGGCTAGATTAGTTGTCTGCTTACCGGCTGACTTGAACCAAGTCTTGCCGAACGTATTCCCGTGGTGAGAAATCAATTCGGATGGCGTCGCATCGAGATATGGCCGCATGCGGAAGACATGGTTCTGGTGAATGCACTCAGGGACTTCCCCGCGCCAAACCCAACCGCGGCCGAGCTTGTCGAGATCGCCGCCCTCGTTAAAGAGTACGTCGCCGGACAACAGCCGAAGCTCCCGAATATCGGCTTCGGTGGCTTCGATCATTTTGACTTGGGCCAGATTGAGGTAACCCCGCTGCACGTTAGCCACACGAAGATAAGCAACCTCTCGCGTCACGACGGCTACCGCTCGCTTGGTGCCTTTGGCAACTCCAGACGCAATTTCTCCTAGCATGTCGAGACTGGCCCATACCCAGCTACTCGGAAGCGACGGCAGCTCGGTGATGTTGGGGGCGACGGGTTCGGGATATTTGGCTTGCCAGTCTTTGGGTGGGGTTTTGCCTTGCTCGGCGAACTTGGCGAGTTGTTTGGTTTCCCAGCGGGCGCGGCGTTCGGTGAGGATGCGTTGCAGCAGGTCGGCGCCGGTTTCGCTTTGGCGGTCATTCTCGCGAAAGCCAGAATCCATGACGCCCTGATGCGCAAATCCAACGGATCCCCGCTTTCGCAGGAATGGCGACGGTGGTGAAGGATCGTAGCTGTGTCGAGCTGCGCGCCAGTCGGCGCTCAGCGCGCCTTCCACCGCTGCCTTGAGTAGCGACTGTCGATATTGCACCAGCTTGCGCTGCGCTGCTTTTAGTTCGGCCACACCAGCATCGAGATCGGATAGCAGCTCTTCGAGCTTTTCGACGATGCGAGTTTGTTCTGCAAGCGGTGCTATAGCCATCGGAAAGCTGGCAAGAGCCGGACCTTCGATACTTGCAACAGTCGTCCCATCCTTTGCACAACTATCCAAAATTTCTCGTTCTTTGGAGATGAATTGCCACGCAAGATAGCGAGCATCTATACCTTGCTTAGGCACAAACGCTCGCATGTCTTGGTTAATGGTCACAGGAATCTTGTTGATAGATACCGGGAGAGTGCGTGACAGAATTCCGGACCGCACTACGATCAAAACGCTATCACGAGGAACCAGCGTAAGACGAACCAGTGCTTTATCAGTAATCGAGTCTTCGCTAGACGTTACGAAGAAGCTCTTCATATCCTTTGGCGAAACCCATGGGATATTCCCTTGATCCCAATAGGACGGTTCGCTCTTAGACGGAGTACCTCCGCCTGATGAGCGCGCAACATCCATGATTGTTGCAATAGACCAGCCCATCAGTACGCTTACTTCACTCAAGCTACCAACTCCTCATTCATTTCCGCCAGCAGCCCATCAAGCTGCTCGCCAAATACATTCCACGCTTTACGACGTGGCGCGCTGCGCATTGTGGCGGAAGATCCACTCCTGAAACCGTTTGTCGACACTTTCGGCAAACGGTTTGAGTTCGTTATCCAGCCCCAGCGCAAAACGCACCAGCGCGACGAGATCGGTAAGCTGGCGGCGTGTGTCGACGCCTTTCACCTGGCTGGCCTGCACGCGCGCATACGCCGACCACAAACGCTCGGTGGTGAGCATCAGCGGCGGGCGCGCGAGCGCATCGTGCAAGTCCGCAATCATGTCGAAGGTAAGCTGACGACGCTGATACGGTTGCTGGTAGAAAAAATCCAGCGCGGCGATTTCATTGCGATGCTCGCGCAGGTAATCGCTGAATTTCTGCACCGTGGCCCGCGCCTGTTCTTCGGCCCGCGCGCTGTAGCCGGCGTAGGTGACTTGATCAAGATTGATATGGTCGATCAGTTGCTCACGTTCGCGGCGCGCGGATTCGATCAGGTCACGCAATTTCGGATCATCAAACGGCTGGCACGCGATCGCCACACGTTGCGTGCGCGCGGCGGCGAGTTCATCGGCCGTGAGCGTGCTTTCGCTGCGCGTGATGCCGCTGGCCTTGGCGGTTTCAAGCGCATCGGCCACCACCCGATCGGGATCAAGCGCACTCACCAAACCACGCGCCAGATCTTTCAGCGCGATGCCGCCAGCGGTGTGCGTGATGCGCGTCAGCGCCTTGTCATCGAGTTGTTTGCTGAGCCGCACCAAACGATTGCCGAGGGTGAGCACGGTATCGTCATCACGGCCGCCCACGGCGATACTTTTGAGCAAGGCATCGAGCGAAACACCGGGCTTCTTTTCCAGCGGGCGACTTTCGGTCTTGAGCGATTTTTCCACGCCGACTGCATCAATCAGCACGAAATGGGTCTTGGCGCTGTCGGCGCTGTTGCTGACTTTTTTCAGCGACTCGGCATCAAGGCTGCGCACGCCGCGGCCTTTCATCTGCTCGTAATAACCCTTGCTGCGCACGTCGCGCATGAACAGCAAAACTTCCAGCGGTTTCACATCGGTGCCGGTGGCAATCATATCGACGGTGACGGCCATGCGCGGATAATAGTCGTTGCGGAAATTGGAGAGGATGGTGTCGGGATCTTCATCGGCTTTGTAGGTGACTTTTTTGCAAAATGCGTTGCCTTCGCCGTAAACCTCGCGCACCAGTTTGATGATGTCATCGGCGTGGCTGTCGGTCTTGGCGAAAACCAGGGTCTTGGGTACTTCTTTGCGGCTAGGAAAGATGCGGGTTTCCACGGCAGTTTTCATCGCCTGGATCACTTGGCGAATCTGGCTGATGTTGACCACCGAGCGATCCAGCTCGCGGCCGGTGTAGGCGATGTCCTCATCGGTTTCGGCCCAGCGCTTTTTGCGGGTTTCGCGATCGCGGTGATCGATCCACTCCTTGGCTTTCAGCTCGGCGCCGACGCGGGTGATCTGGGTTTCGATCTCGAATACGTCATAACCCACATTGACGCCATCGACTACGGATTGTTCGTAGCTGTATTCGGCGACGACGTTTTCGTTGAAGAAACCATAAGTGCGTTTGTCCGGCGTGGCGGTGAGGCCGATCAGAAACGCGTCGTAATAATCCAGCACCTGTTTCCACAGGTTGTAGATGCTGCGATGACACTCGTCGATGACGATGAAATCGAACGTCTCGATCGGCACCGCCGCGTTATATGAAACAGGCTTGGCTTGCTTGTGTGTCTGCGGCAATTCGGCGAGCGAGATATCTTCGGCAGAATCATCGATCGACTCACCGGACAAGATCGAATACATGCGCTGGATCGTGCTGATGCAAACCTGCGCGTGCGGATCAATGTGACTGCTGGACAGACGCTGCACGTTGTACAACTCGGTAAATTTACGGCCATCGTCCGGCGGCGCGTAGGCCATGAACTCCTGATGCGCCTGCTTGCCGAGGTTACGCGTGTCGACCAGAAACAATATGCGTTTGGCGCCACCAAATTTGAGAAGACGATAAATTGAGGTGATTGCCGTAAAGGTTTTTCCCGCGCCCGTAGCCATATGCACCAAGGCGCGCGGCTTGTTCAGCGCCAGCGATTTTTCAAGACCGCTGACCGCACTAACTTGGCAATCGCGCAGATTGCGGATCGGCAAGACCGGCATTTTTTCGGCGAGGCGATGGCGCAGCGTTTCGGATTCTGCTGCCCATGCCGCCAAGGTTTGTGGCTGAAAAAAATGGAACAGCTCGCGAGCGCGCGGCGCGGGATCGCGAGCATCGGTGAAATGAATAATCTGGCCGGTGCTCTCATAAAGAAAACGCAGCGGTTTCTGATTGCTGCGCCATTTCAGCGTGGCATTGGCGTAACGTTCGGTCTGCAGTTCGTGGACAGTGAGATTTTGACCAGCCTCATCGCGCTTGGCTTCGATCACACCCAGCGGTTCGCGATTTACAAACAGCAGGTAATCTGCCGGGCCGCTGTCAGTCGCGTACTCGCGCACCGCGACACCTTTTGCGGCACCGAGATTGAGCTGACTCATATCCTGTACTACCCAGCCCGCGGCTTCGAGCTTTTGGTCGATGATCTGTCGAGCCTTGGATTCTGGCGTCACGACTACTCCCTGCGGCCGACGCTGCGGCTGGTTTCAATGTGCCGCGATGCCGCTGACACACTCTTTTTGCCAACGTGCTGGCAATGGCCGAAATACGCAGGAGAATTTTTTGCAGGATTGCTCAGACGGACATCTAACGGAGCCAACAGATTCTGCGTATCCAGCGACACTTCGCCGCCGAGTGTCGGCGAACACTCCGATGTTCGCAAGCCCCGATGCGACTACGATTTCAACGCCACACGCAAAGGGCCGCACGTGGTTCGACTCCCGCGCCGACGAACCGCGTCGCGCGCTGCGCATCGTGATCAACACGAGCGAGCGCGCGGCAACTGATTTAAGCGTTGAATAAAAGCGAAAGTCAGCTCAAGCACTACCGATCACGGCAAAATTTCCAGATGGTTCGATGCGCCGGAAAAATCGCTGTTGAGTGTGATCCACAGCTCCTGCGCATCGCTGCGCATCGAAGGGAAATAATCCTGATCGATCACCAGCACGGTGCCATTCAAACGCACGGTAGTAGGGTACGCACCGCTGTAATTGCTGACGATCAGCAACGGCTTTTTCAGCGTGCCGGTGGCGACCGCGATATTGGCATCGAGCTGATTGCCGACCGCGGCCAAAGCCAGCGCGCCACGCACCGCGTTGTATCCGGCCGGCGCATAAGCCACGGTATCGCTGCGATTCACGCCCGCCGGGCCGCTGCTTACCACCGTGCCGATGGCCGCCGTCATGCTGATGCCCTGCACTGTTTCTACTTGCGCTACTTGCGCCTCGACCGGTGCGCTCGAATGCGTGCCGAGCACGACATAGGTCGAGTAACTTTTCTTCGGCCAACCGGGTTGCGTGGCATCGGGCAGCGGGCCGCCCCAATACGTGCTGCCATGAATGTGATAACTGCTCTGGCCGAGAAATCCGTATTCAGTGCCCCACGCCAGACGCGAATTATTGTTCGACGTACTCGGGCCAAGATTGAAATTGATCGACTGGTACGGCCAATAATCGATGCACGGCATTTTGTACGTCGCGCCTTGGCAGTTCGCACCGACGGTGACGCTGGTCTTGTTCCACATCGCAGTGACATTGAAATAACCGCCGGCGTCCTGCTGCACGATGTTCTGCGATTGCACCACGCCCATCGTGGCGTTGTTCGTGACCAGCCAGAGTTTGACGTACGGCACGGTGTTCGGCGTGTTCCAGGTCCACGCACTATTCAACGTCACCGGCGCCGTTGTGCTGGTGAATTTGTAACGATCGCCCCACGCCACACCGTCGATATCGGTGGAACCGTCGCCATCGATATTGAGCTCGCCATACGGCGCACGCGAATCGTCTTCGAGGTAGTTGGCCGCGACCGCGGACATGTCATGCGTGATCGCCCACAATGGATGATCGTGGCCGGTGGAAAAAACCCAGTCGATCGTGACCGGCACGAGTATCGTCTGCGCTGGTCCGGCTGGCGAGCAGTTGTGCGTGTAGTTCTGGGTGAAGCGAAAAATCGCATGATGGCGACCTTCGAACACACGCTGGAATGCACCCGGAATACTATAGCCGAGCGGCGAATCATCGCCATTACAAAACTGATTTTTGGAGTGCGATACCACATAACCGAAGCCGCCATAACCGCCGTTGCCGTAAGTCGTGACGTCCGCGATGCGCGTCGAGTTGTCAGGCAGTTGATAGCGGAATTCGCGCAACGCGCCACCGCGGTTTTGATACGTACCGGCGTTCGGACCAGACTGGCCGTCGTTGTGCGCGAGCACTGCCACGCGCGGTTTGTTGCCGCTGTCGCGCCACGTGAAACGATCGCTGACCATCGCCGCCACCGTCACGTCGTGCTCGATCAGCATGCCGTTGCTGGCCGGCGCAATCACCGTGCTCTCGAAGTTATTGCTGAAAATATGATCGACCACCGCGGTCTGCAACGCGACATCATCGAGATACAAAACGGGTTGCGCCCCGGATACATCACTCTGCAAATCGATGCGATCAAAACCGCCGCTGTAGGATAACGGGGGTTGCGTAAAATTCACCGTGACTTCGCGCCACGCATTCGCCCCGATCGCGCCGCCACTGACGTAGCTATCCAGCACCGCGTTGGCGACGAGGCTGTTGTTGAGCTGCAGATCCAGTCGCACATGCTGGCCACCGCTGCTGCCGCCATGCACCCAGAAATGCAGCAGCGGGTATTGCGCCGTATTTAGCGCCTGCGTTTCGTGATCGAACGAAACGGCATTGAAATTGTTGCCGGTAAAGGCGATCGAATTCGTGCCCGAATGCAACGGCGTGGTCGCGGTGAAATTGCTGCCGCCGCCGTAGGAATAATCCTCAAAGCTGTTCTGCAAAGTATCCGTATAAATGCTGAAGTCGGTCGCTTGCGCGTGCGCCGAGATGCCGAACAATGCTATGGCGATGGAATATCGGCTCAGCTTGCAAAATCGCTTCATGGTTTTTCCTCGGCCTGCAGACGGCTGTCGATTTGGTATTCGTGTCGAATCTACTCAACCGGAAGTCAGCGTTCAGATATTCCCCATTCTGGCGAATGCGGAACCTCTGCGTTGACTCTGCTGCAAAACGTAACACGAGGAGACGACGGTTTCGTTCCAACGAATGTCTTTTTTTCTTCCTATTTTTTTCCGACTGCCAGAAATCACTCTGTCTGCAGCAACAAGAGCTCACCGCATGTCTGGCTTTGAGAAAACAAAAAACTCCCGGCTCTTGCGAACCGGGAGTTCATTTTTCTTGGCGTTTTTATCTGCCCTCCTCAGCGAAGGCGGACATTCCGATCAAACATGATCCACTTACGGCGTGTAGCTGCCGAGCAGGGACACGCCTGTGTAGGTCGAATACGCATTGATCTTGATGTGATACGTATTGCCCGCCGTCAGAGCGCAGCTTTCGTTGTTACCGATCACGTACGGACGGCAGCTGTAGCTGCTCAGGGTCGGCGCTGCACCGTTCTGCACATACATGTCCGCATCACCGGTGCCACCGGAAATCTTCACGGTCGCAGCGGTAGCACCCGCGGGAACGGTGAAGGTGTAATCGGCCGTGAGCACACCGGTCGCACCGGACAAACCGGTCACAGCCACGCCATTCGTCAGCACATTACCGCCACCACCGCCACCGCCGGCGGTGTACTTGCCGATCAGGCTCACACCGGTATAAGCGGCATACCCATTGATCTTGATGTGATAAGTATTGCCCGCCGTCAGCGCGCAGCTTTCGCCATTGCCCGAGACATACGGGCGGCAACTGTAGCTGCTCAGGGTTGGTGCAGCACCGTTCTGCACATACATGTCGGCATCGCCCGTACCGCCGGAAATGGCTACGGTGGCTGCAGTGGCACCGGCAGGAACGGTGAAGGTGTAATCGGCCGAGAGCACACCGGTCGCACCGGACAAACCGGTCACAGCCACGCCATTCGTCAGCACATTACCGCCGCCACCGCCTGCCGCGTTCACGGTCAGCGCGAGGCTGGTCGTGTGCGAGAGCGAACCGGAAGTACCGGTGATGGTGATCGTGGCCGAACCCGTGGTCGCCGTGGCGCTGGCGGTCAAGGTCAGGGTGCTGGTGCTGGTGGTGCTGACTGGGCTGAACGATGCGGTCACGCCGGAAGGCAGGCCCGATGCGGTCAGGGCGACACTACCGGTGAAGCCACCGGAATCGGTCACGCTGATGGTGCTGGTGGCGTTGGCGCCCTGGGTCACGCTGGCGCTGCCGGGGGCATCGGACAGGGTGAAGTTCGGCGTGGGCGAACCATTGACAGTCAGCGCGAGGCTGGTCGTGTGCGAGAGCGAACCGGAAGTACCGGTGATGGTGACCGTGGCCGGGCCCGTGGTCGCCGTGGCGCTGGCGGTCAAGGTCAGGGTGCTGGTGCTGGTGGTGCTGGCCGGGCTGAACGACGCGGTCACACCGGAAGGCAGGCCCGATGCGGTCAGTGCGACACTACCGGTGAAGCCACCGGAATCGGTCACGCTGATCGTGCTGGTGGCGCTGGCGCCCTGGGTCACGCTGGCGCTGCCAGGGGCATCGGACAGGGTGAAATCCGGTGTAACGGTGCCACCGATATCGTTAACGGCCTTGCTCAAGATGATGCTGCCGAAACCGGTCGTGAAATCCCAATCCGCTTTGGCGGTTTCACCGTTGTTGTTGCCAGAGGTCACATCATGGAAATCGGCAGCCGGCAATTGATACAGCAGCGGTGCAGCAAAACCGAGATTGCCTTTGGCTGCTAGCAAACGCATCCACGCGCCGACGAAAATCGGCGAGGACAAACTGGTGCCGCCGTAAGTGGCGTTGGCGCCGTTGACGATGATCTTGGCGCCCGAGTTCGGGTCGGCTTCAAACGCAATATCCGGCACGCCGCGGAAATTGCCGGGCACGATTGCCGCTGTCTGCCAGCTTGGTTTAGTCTCGAACGTGCTCGGGCTACCGCCGGTGGCGCCACCGGTCGCGCGCGTCACGCCATTGTTCCACACCACTTCGCTGGACCATGCGGCGCCAGCGCCGGTGCCGGCGTTCAGCGTAGTGCCGCCGACCGCAACCACATAACGCGAGGATGCCGGCCATGACGGCACGACGCCTTGACCACCGCCGTTGCATTCGTCCGCGCCGGAGTCACCGCTGGAAATCGAAAAGGTCTGTCCCTGGGCGATTGCCTGTTGGAAGGTTTGATCATTCGCGGCGGCAGAGCCATCGCCCTGCGCAGCGGTTTCGCAAATACCGATCGAAACGTTGATGACCTTGACCTGATTGTCTGCCACGGCCTTGTTGTAACCGGCGCTCAGGCTGGCATTCGTCAGCGTGGGGACGTTGTAGAAAATGATTTTCTGCACGGCGCCGCCGGCCATGCCGACGATGTCCTGGCTATCCAGATCCCACTCGCCGACACCCGCGGTATCGGTGCTGGTGCTGCCGACGGTAACTACTTGCGTGGCAACGGTCGCCATGCTGTGCTGGCTGGTGAACGTATTCAGATCGGTCAGCGATTGCGTGATCTTGCCCTGGCTGATAATGCCGACCGGAATCGATGATGCGACCGGCAAGCCGCTCGCGCCATAAATGTAGGGCCAATCGGTCGGATCATGGCCGCTGATCGCATTGATCTGCGCGCTCTTCACCAACATCGTATGCGCGACATGCACGGTTTGCAGGCCGAGCACCGCGAGCACGGTATCCTGCAAGGCTGCGGGAATATGCACCGCATCGGTATTGGCAAAAGCATCACGACCGTCACTGGTCTGGATGCGCGCGAACGAGGTCTGGAACGCGGTTTGCGCGATGTCGGCGCTGCCGTCGGCAGAAATCATCATGTGATTCGCCGCGACTTCGATATTCTTGAAACCCGCGCTTTCGAGGAAACTCACGACACGTTGAACCTGATCCGCGGTGGGTGCGTGACTGGCGACAAATTCATCGCTCGACATCACCTGCGGCTGGGTCAGCAGCATGTTCGGATGCATCGCCGACTCGACAAAACTTTCGAGCACTTCGCGATTGCGCATCTTCAGCGATACCTGAATATGCATCGGCGTGGTGAACGGCAACAGGCCGTTGATCACATCGCCATTGCGCAAAGCAGTGGCGCCCGCGACGGTGGTGACATTGTTGTTTGCGATCGACGCAAAACCGGTTTCGCTAGCGCTTACCGAAGTCGAGGCCAGTGCCGCGATAACGGTGGATACCAGCACGGATTGGGTTAAAACGGTTGCCTTGCGGCGCAGTGTTACGAATGTTGACAATGACACGAGATTACCTCCAACAAATGGTGTGGATGGAATGCCGCTGCTGCGGTTCCACGGTTTTATTCCTACACTTCGAAGTCCCTTCTCTCTTGCGTCTTGCACTCGCGCACTGACTGATCCGCTCGACCGGCCGGCGCTGCCGTCAACAAGACGGCAAGGACGCTGTCGTTACGAAAACGGCGTACCAATCAGGTTTCTGTCCGTGGGATTGCCTAGCTCCTCACTATGAAACGCAGTACGATCGGGTTACCCGCCATATTTTTTGTAACATCCGTGTGCAGTGACCCGGCACCGGCTGAGAACAAGCGTTTTTGGCTTCGCTTGCGGCTCTGGCATGCTGGTGCGAGGCGAGCACACAGCACCGATGCTCAGGAATTGCCGAATCGTGTCCGTACTTTCTTCGAGATCGTTTCCATGAGCGAAATCACCGTGCTGCTGGATCGCGCCCGCGGTGGCGATCACGACGCCTGGAACGCCGTGATCGAGTTGCTTTACGAAGACCTGAAACGGCTCGCGCGCGCGCGCGGCGATGGTTCCGACGGCACCTTGAGCGCGACTGGATTGGTGAACGAGTGCTACATGCGCCTGGCCCAGGCCGGCAGCGAAAAAGACATCATCGATCGCGGTCATTTTCTCGCGCTCGCGGCAAGAGTGATGCGCCAGGTGGTAATCGGCCACGCGCGCAAACGCCTCGCCGACAAACGCGGCGGTCACGATGAGCGCGTCACGCTATCGGCACTCGATAGCAGCGCCGATATCGAAGCCGGCAACCTGATCAGCATCGACGCTGCGCTCGAACATCTGGCGACGATCGATGCACGTTATGTGCAACTGGTCGAATGCCGCGTGTTCGGCGGACTGAGCGAAGAAGAGACCGCGCTCGCGATCGATTTGCCGTTGCGCAGCACGCAACGGCTGTGGCACAAGGCACGCGAATCGCTGCGCCGCCTGCTCGATCGTTGAGATTACGCTGCAGCGCGTCTCGACTCGACCTGCTGTTCGCGGGAATATGTTGTGTATGCGATTCGCTGCTCGTCGGCAACACGGCATTGACGTTCATCGTATAGCTGGCTGAACTCGTCGTCGCAGGGCATTGGAAATTTCGTTGGCACATGCCACGAATTCATGCTGCTGCAGCTTTCGTCGCATTCCGCCCAAGGACACCGTCGTTTGAATATCGATGACCTGCTCGACCCCGGAAGCCTGTTCAAAAGCGCACTGTTCGGCACGCTGCTGCGCGACCATGTAGACAGTGCCGAGCTGGCGCCGGGCACACGCGTCGGGCCGTATCGGATCGAGCGCGCGCTGGGTCGCGGCGGCATGGGCATCGTTTATCTGGGCATTCGCGCGGACGGCCAATTCGAGCAGCGCGTCGCGATAAAATTTCTCGCGCGACGGGTGATGGCATCGCAAATACATGATGATTTTCGCCGCGAGCGGCAGATCCTCGCATCGCTCAATCACGCTCATATCGCGCACCTGCTCGACGGTGGCGTGATGGACGATGGCCGGCTGTGGTTTGCGGTCGAGCTGATCGAAGGGTTGCCGATCGACAGGCATTGCATCGAGAAAAAACTCGGACTGCGCGATCGCGTGGCGCTGATGATTCCAGTGATCGCAGCCGTGCAGCACGCGCATTCGCGGCTGCTTCTCCATCGCGACATCAAGCCCGACAATGTGCTGGTCGGCAAGGAAAGCGGCGCCAAGTTGCTCGACTTTGGCGTGGCCGCTTTCATCGATGAAAACGACGCGGCAACCGCGTACACGCCGGGCTACGCCAGCCCCGAGCAACTCGCCGGCGAGCGCATCGGCACGTCATCCGACATCTGGCAACTCGGCAACCTTTTGCGTGTGGTGGCGAGCGCACATGCCGAGGGCGAAGTGCCGCCGCGCATTCCGGTGGATCTGCAGGCGATCATCAGCCGCGCGTGCGCGCCACGAATCGCACATCGTTATCACACGGCACAGGGTTTGCACGACGAACTCGGGCGTTTTCTCGACCATCTGCCGGTGCGCGCGCGCGATGCGACGTTCCGCTATCGATTCGCACGATTCGCGCGGCGCCATCCGTTCAGCATCGCCATCAGTGCGCTTGCCGCGATGCTGTTGGCAGGTGTAATCGCAGTGGATTGGCGCCTCGATAGTGCGCGTACAAACGCGCAGGAAGAACATGCATTGACTGCGCTGGTGACGCGTTTTCTCACCAATGATCTGATCGGTGAAGCCGATCCATTTGGTGGCGGCGCGCACGCAGTGGTCAATCTCGGCAATATGTTGAGCAAGGCGTCGGAGCGTTCCGCCATTACCTTTGCGAAACACCCGCATCTCGCCAGCGAAGTGGATCGCGCGATCGCCGATGCACTCCAAGGACTTTCGCGCTATCCCGATGCGCGCAAGATCACGCAACGCGGTCTGTCGCGACTCGATCCGGCAAATCCGGAAAATTTCGATCTGATCATTTCGCTCAAGGTATTGAACGCGGAGCTGACGCTCGACGCGGGAAACACGGTCGACAGTCGCCGCGAACTCGACGAACTGCATGCGCAAGTGGTCAAAACCCGCGGCGAGTTGGCGCCGCTCGCGCTGCACATCCAGAGTGCGATCGGATTGAGCTACAGCATCGAATCGAAGCTGGTCGAATGCGAGCAAGTGATGCGCCCGGTGGTGGCGCATGCGCACGAACTGCAACCGATCGATTCATTACTCGCATTCAGCGTGCTGGCGCAATGTTCGGCTCGCCTCGGTCATTACGACGAGGCGCTGAGAATGATCAACGCCCAACTGCGATCGACGATCGCGCTGTATGGTGAAGCCGATCCGCGCACGCTGATCGCGCGCGACGTGAAGCTCACGGTGGCGGTCGAGAGCGGTGACTACGCCAATGCAGTCATCGATGCGCGTGCATTGATCGAAAAAATGCGCACGGCGATCGGATCGGATCAAGATGTCACCGCCGGTGTACTCAGCGACGCCGGGGTTACCGCGATATGCGCCGGTTACTATGACGAAGCCATCGTTTATCTCGAAGAATCGAAAAAAGTGCACGGCAAAAATGACGGCGAAAGGAGTCTGCTGGTGGCGAAGAACCTCGTCAGCGAAGGTCTTGCGTACAAACGTTTGGGCGATCTGCAAGCCGCCGAGCACGCATTCGAGCTGGGCGCGGCGATCCTGAAAGAACATCCCGACGATAACGGGGTGCAGACCGCGCTACTGAAAAATCGCGGCGAGTTGCGGCTGGCGCAAAATCGCTATAACGAAGCCGCAGCGGATCTCGGTGAAGCGCTCGATTACGCGCGAAAAATCAATGCTGAGGATCATCCGCGCGTGGCCACAATCAAGCTCGGGCTTGCCGCCGCGCTGGCGCATCTCGGCCAGAATGAAGCGGCGCGCAGTCTGATGACCGAAGCAGCACCGGTGATGGAAGGCCGGCCATCGTGCTGGCAACCGTTGCTTGACGCGGCACACGAGGTGCTGCCGACGGTCGGCGTTTCACCCAGGCAATAGCGCGTTCATGCGGAGTGTGGGGGGCGGGCTTCCACCGTGCTGAACAATCGTCAGCACCGTTGTTTCGGCGGTTTTTCCGCGCGTTGAACCGCGCAGAATCTTGGCGCTCATGAAGTGCTCATGCAACGCTCAAGTTTCTCAAGCACGAACTGCTTATCGTTGCGGCTGACGATCTGGCCTGGCCAGCGTGGCACTCAACCAGCAGGGAAATCCGATGAAACTCCGCAACGTCCGCACCACTTTTTTGCTCCTGATCGCAGGCTTTTGCTCGCTGGCCCACGCGGCCATCCCGCTCACCGAGCGCAACGTATTGTTGAACCTCTACACCAGCACCAACGGTGCCAGTTGGATTGATCACACCGGCTGGAACGGCGCCAGCGGCACCGAATGCAGTTGGTTCGGCATCACCTGTGACGGTAGCTCGTCGCACGTGACGGGCATCTCGCTCGGCATCAACAACCTGACCGGCAGCTTGCCCGCGCTGGATGGCTTGACCAATCTGTCGGTGCTTGAGTTGCAAGCAGATCAGCTAACCGGTTCGATTCCCGCACTGACCAGCTTGACCGCGCTGACCGAGGTTGCCATTTACGGCAATCACTTCACGGGTTCAATTCCGTTGCTCACCGGATTGACCCATCTGCTTATTTTCGACGCGGATAGCAACCAGCTCACGGGCTCGATTCCACCTCTCACCGGCTTGAATAATCTGTTGGGTTTTGTGGCGTATTCGAACCAGTTGACCGGCCCGCTGCCGACGCTGACCGGGCTGACCAATCTGAACACCTTCATTGTGCGATCAAATCAGCTCACGGGTCCGATTCCCTCGCTAACCGGAGTGACCGGCATGAACAATTTTGATGTTGGCTCGAATCAGCTGACGGGCTCGCTGCCAAGCCTCGCCGGACTCGGCACGCTCAACTATTTTCGCGTCGGCGGCAATCATCTGAGCGGCACCTTGCCCGCCGCCGCAGCCACCTTGACTGCCGGCGGATCGACTCTGTGTGCCAACGATTTCCCCGAATCGAGCTATGTCGATAACTCCACCTGGGATACCGCGACCGGCGTGGCGCTCTGGTATACGCCGTGTAACAAGATATTCGCGAACGGGTTCCAATAAAGTATTCAGCCGAAATGTTGAATCTACCTGACACGAGATTAGCGGCGGTCGCGGCCCAGCCGAAACCGCCGCGATCGCTTAGCCGCCAGTTACGGTAAAGACTGAAGACTTCATGTCCTTGTCTTCGCCGCTTTCCACCAGCATGTGCAATTCGATCCTGTACTTGCCGGCCGGCCAACCCGCATCTGGCGGAGACAGGTCGTAACTGCTGTTGCCATCGCTTGGCAGCTCGAAGGATTTGTCGAGCGCAGCGATCAGGAAATTATCCGGTTGCCCCGCCACTTTTTCCGCAATCAGATGCCACTGCAAGGTGACCTTGCCCGAGACGTTCGACACCACACCTTTTGCATAAACGGTGTCGTGCACGCCGAAAGTGCTGGCCTCGGTAGAGCTGTCTTTCTCTTTGCTGACGATCAGGCTGCTGAGATGCGAGGTGGTGAAGCTCACACTGCAGGCGGTTATCAGCAGCAGCATGGCGCTGGCGAGCATTAACTTTAAGGCATTTTTCCGATTCACAATCTTTCCCCCTGAGTGATTTGACAAGTACGATGTCGTACCGAATCGCTGATGCAAAAAGCATTTCAGCACGCTGCATAGTGCCGACGATGCAGCGCTTGAGCAAGCACGAAAATCGATAGCAGCATGAGGTAAGGTCGGCCCCGATTTCTGCGACCCGCGGTCCAGCAAGGAGGACTATAAGCACAGATAGCGATAAAAGCAGTCGTCACGAATTTCTGCGCCGGATCACAACCGGCATTGCTTGCGGCGGCAGCGCGAGGATGACTACGACGCTAACGTTGATCGCCACGATATTGGCATCCTCGGCCAATAGCCGCCAAGCGAGAGCGCAGTCAGGGGCGGACGCATTTATGGCGACTATCCATCACTCGCAATCAATGGTCCGCAACTCATCGAACGCCGGCTGGTGCCCACTACATCGTGGGATCAACTCGCCGCGACGCTCGGCAAATGGCTGGATATCGGCAGCATATATACGATTTTTCCGAACCTTGCATTTTTTTCGCCGCACGATCCGGGCTTTTTTGATAGCTGACGATTGACTTGGCAAACACGTCGATGCGGGGCGACATTGCGCTCGCGATCAATTCGCCGAATCGGTCACGTCCGCGCATAACCGCCAGGTTTTTCCGTCGTAGCGCCACATACGTTCGTAAACTCCGCGCCCGGCATTTTCCGGCGTATCGCTGCCTCCGAGCGTGTAGCCGAGATCGCCGCTGCGCGAAATGCCAGCGGCGCGGCGCGGTGCCGAACCGATTCCCGCTTTAGCCTCTTTCAGCACATCCGGAATGACACCCGGCGCAGGTATTGCGCCATCGCGCAGCAGCAAAACATCATCAGTGGAAAAACGTTGGTAGGCCGTGACAATATCCGCTCCCTGCAACGCCAACCGCAACGCATCGTCGGTTTTTTCAAGTGCGCGCAATCGTTGTGCATGGCTATCCGCAGAAAGATCGGCAACCGATTCGACGTGGTTGTTGCGCGGTTGTAAATCCACATCTAATGCAACCTTGGCATGGCTCGCGCCGTGGTCCGCGAGAACTTCCCAGCGGCCTTGCGTATTACGCTGCCAGACCGTCATGAAATGACCGTAGGCATCGATCGTCTTGTCGCCGCGCTCGGCGCTGAGATGCCACGGCCCCATCGACAGACCCAGATCACCCGCCGCTGACACCTCCAGATATTGCGGCCCCCACAATAGTCGCGTGTTTTTTTTCGGTTGTTTGCGCAGCCACTCGCGCGCCGCAACCGGATAAGGTCGAAATATCCAGCTGTCGGCGGCAAAGTGTTTGAGGAATGCCGGATTCACGCCGAGCGCGATGCCATCGGCGGCAAAGTCGCGCTCCGCTGCGGCCAGTTCGTCGGTCGGTTTGGTGGCCGGCGATACAAGAAAAAACATGCTCAGCAATAGTGCCAATGGATGCATCAGTATTTCCTTTCTTGAATATGCTGACGGTTGAATTGTTGCGAGAGAAAACAGGAACTGCGCCGCGCAAGCGACCCAGCTCCTGTTTCGCACGATCAGAATTTCACGTTGATCCGCGCCCAGTAATAGCGACCGATCGTGTCGTAGGTATTGACGTCGACATTCGCATTCAGCACGGTGTTGGCGTAGTAGATCGTCGGCTGTTTATCGGCGACATTGTCAATACCGATATCGATACGCGTGTTCAGCGGCACGATGTTGTAGCCGAACGTCAGGTTGTTCTGCGCCCACGCGCCGACATGGCCGATCAGCGGTACTTTCTCGCCGCCGATGTAACGCACGCTCCAGCCCGCAGAGAACGGTCCGTTGCTCCAGCCGAGATTGCCCAGGCCACGCCAACGCGCGATGTTGCCGAACTGCGGATCGAACGTGCCGGCAGCATGATCGGCCACGGTGGTGGTGGTGCCGTCGCCGTTTTTCACCGTCAGCGTGTTGTCGTATTGCGCGGTGTAGGTCGTATCAAGGCCAAGGGTAAATTTGCCGAATGGCGTTTCCGGAAGGCGATATTTCAAGCCGAAATCCACGCCGCGTGTATCCAGCCGACCGAAGTTCTGGATATAGGTATTGATCTGCTGGATCTTGCCGTTGCCGAAGGTGATGTTATTGCAGAACGGGCTCGTGGAATTTGCCGCACAGAAGCCGGCGATGGTTTGTCCGGTCGGACGCGTGATGTTGTCCTGCAGATATACACGCCACAAATCGACGTTCACAGAAAGCCCCTCGATCCAGTGCGGATCGTAGACGATGCCGAAATCGAACGACTTGCCGACTTCCGGATTCAGCGGCTTGCCCAATACCGATGCGCCGGCAAAAAATGTCTGTACCTGAGTGCCGTTCTTCGAGCCGAATCCGGGCACCTGCGTGGTGCTGCCGGGCAGCAGCGGCGGCGTGTAATTGTCGAACGAATCAGTCAAGCCGGTGAACAGCTCGGCGATATTCGGCGCGCGAAATACCTGCGATACCGTGCCACGCAACATCAGATCCTCGAGCGGGCGATATTCCAGCGCCGCCTTCCAGTTGCTGGTCGAACCGAAGGTGTTGTAGTCCGAATAACGCTCGCCGAGATCGAGGTTCACGCTGTGCACCAGCGGCAAATCCTTGAGCAACGGAATCAGCACTTCGGCATACACTTCCTTGACGCTGAAGCCGCCCTGGAACGGCGTGGCGCAGGCGGAAATCTGCACCGCGCAATTGCCGTTGGCCGGATTCGCGCGGGTGATGTAGTCGACCGCGATGTTGGTGTATTCCTTGCGATACGACGCCCCCGCAGCGAGGCTGACGGTACCGGCCGGCAGATCGAACAAGTTGCCGTTGAGATTGAATTCGGCCTGACGAAATGTGGACAGGATATTCAGGAACGGATCGGCGGCATATTGCTTCAGAATCTTCGCGGTGTTCGGATCGGTCTGATCAAAAATGTTGATGCAGCCGCCCTTGGCCGTGCTGCCCGGAATGCAGTTCGCCGAGAACGAACCACTCGCGGCCAGATCACCCGATGCCAGCGAGCCTGGACTCTGCCGCAGCACGCTGTTGTGGCCATAATTCAGATTGGCATCCCACTGCCACGAGGTATCGCTCAATGCACCCTTCAGACCAGCGATTACCTGATCGGTGACCGTGGTGAACTTGATGATACGCGGGCCGAGTGCGGTCAGGCGGATGGCCAGATCGTTGGCGCCGTTGCTCACGGTGCCGTCCGGATTCCGATAGCCGACATTCACGCCGAACGGATTGTACGGCTGGTTCGCATCCAGCGTGATTTGCGCCGAATACAAATCTAGGGGGAGCGGTGCGAGTTGCGCTTCCGATGTCGTCTTGTTGTGGAAAATACTCAGGTACGCCTCGACACTGTCGCTGAGTTTGTAGTTGCCCAGCACGTAGGCATTGGTGCGTTCCTGCGGCGTGTAGATCAGGTTGATCGCCTGATAATTGTAGGTATCCTGCGCATCGCTGAAACAGCGGAAATGCGCCGGGATTCCATCCGCACCACCACCGGGCGCGCCCGCATCAAACGTGCCGCCTGGCGTATTTCCAGCCAGCGCAGATGGCGCGCAGTTGCCGAACTGCGGCGCCGAGATAAACCCCGACGGCGACGCCACCGAACCACCTTTCAGTACCGCGCCGGTTTTGGCGGTGTAGGTGAGCGAATATTTTCCGTAATCGCGGTTGCCGGAAAGAATGCCGTCGAACTTGTTGTAGTCGATACCGCCGACGACGCTGCCCTTGTCCGAGGTCTGGCCGAAGGTAAGATTGAACGCCTTGCGCTCGCCGTCGTCGCGATCGGAAATTCCATAACTGCTGGTCAGTTCGGCGCCCTGATAATTCGAGCGCATGATGAAGTTGACGACCCCGCCGATCGCATCCGAGCCGTACACCGCCGATGCGCCATCGGTCAGCACCTCGATGCGCTCCACGAGATTGCTCGGAATGGTATTGATGTCGGCGTTGACCACACGATGGCCATTCATCAGGATCAAGGTGCGGTTGGTGCCAAGCCCACGCAGCGACACGAACGACCCGCCCGAACCGCCGCCGTTATTCACCGCCGGGTTTCCGGCAGCACCGGAAATGCTCGGCAGTTGCTGCACTAGATCGCCGACGGTGAGCTTGCCGCTTTTTTCGATCGCGGCGCGATCAACGGTAAGTACCGGACTGGCAGTTTCGACATCCACGCGGCGGATACGCGACCCGGTGACTTCAATGGTTTCGAGTTTCTGCGAAGGTGCGCTGGATTCTGCATCTTGAGCGAGCGCGTTGATCGGTGCGATCGAAAGAAAGGCGGGAAGTGCAAACAAGGCAGTGTAACTACGGCGCGAGTGCAAACCCTGGCGGATCGATCGCGAAAGCGAATTAATGAGCATGATGGTCTCTCCAAATAGTAATGTTCCGGACTTCCCGGCCAGGACAATTTAATTCATGTAAATTATTTGTGAGTAAGGAATATAACCAAACGTTGTGAATGAAATAATTATTTTCTACCGTCGTGCAAAATTCAATATGATTTTCTTCACCACGGTTATTTTTATTACCTATTCAATAATAAAATTTGAAATGATGTAGCTGTCCTCCAACGGGACGACTTTGGACTAGTCGCACTATCCGCACGCAGCGAGCCGCTACCTCGCTGCGTGTTTCCAGAATCAATCTTGCTGAGGGGAAAATATCAGGCGAGAACAAAGATATATGGCACGGCAAATACTTGAAATCCTGAAGAAATTAGGGGATGAACGATAACTATCGAGGCGGCATGCGTTCCAACGACGCGAGCTGCCGCCTGTAATTAAGACATGCGCAAACTACTGGCGCAAAGAAGTTCGGAATTCCGAAGCGGTTCCACCAGAATGGATTTTAAATGCCCGCGAAAAACTCGTCCTGTTTTCAAAACCGCTGATCCGCGATACTTCACTAATATCCATTTCGGTATCTCGAATCAGGCGCTGCGCATACTCCACGCGAACACGCAACAAACTCGCGTATGGCGTCTCTCCAAAAACCAGTCTGAAAAGCCGAATCAGTTGATTTGCCGAATAATTGGTCAGTTTGCCAAGTGTTGTTATGTCGATACCTCGCGAAGGACTCGTTTGAATCAGGTGCCGGGCACGCTGCAATCGCAGAAAAATCTGGCTCCGACGCGCGACCGAAGATCCGGGACAGCGTTGCAGCAACGGCAAAAAACATTGTTGCATCTGCATCATCATCTGACCGAAATGTTCGCTTGCACGCGAGTCTGTTGTGTCGGCGCGATCCAGCAAGCGCCGTACCAATTGAAGCAACGCCAACCTAGAACCCACTGGCATGACGTGGTTAGCCGGAAATACGACGGGCAAGGAGCCGATGCTTTCGGAGCACGACGACGTGAGTTGCGCCCATACCGAATGCCTTGCCAAAACCGCAATACTCATCCCACGCATTGGCACGTTGATTTCATGTGTGTAGTCGGGATCGGATGTGTAGACGCTGCCGCGTTTGACGAAGAAACGCGAACCCAGTGCTTCAACCCAGATACCGGAGCTCAACGGACACCACAGTCCGGTCATTCCGGCAGGCACCGATACTCGTGAATGACGTTCGCACAACAACACACGGACGTGATCGCCCTGCTCGCGTGGCAATCCATCCGCCAATGGCGTCACCGAAATGTTTCTGCCTGATGTTATGCGTACAGCTTTGACTTCGATCACGTCGCCCCCGGTCGAGAAAAATATTCAAGCCAGCCTTACCCTATGGCGAGTATCAGAATCCTCGCGCAACCATTCCAGACGGCATGCAGCGCAACGATTGAACGATGCGCCGATCCGTGCACGAATTGCGCCGTGCCGCGTTCTCGTTGCGGCAAAAAAACGCGATACTGTCGCCATGAATTTCTTGCGGTCACATCGACTCGAAAATCCTCGACCAATGCCCGGATGCTCCCGCATGTCTGCGGCACATGCACGCCTGTTTCCGGAATCCGAACCATGTCGATACCGGTAATGCGATTGACCTATCGCCTGTGGTTCTTGTTGCTCGTCGGCAGTCTGTTGCTGGCATTTGGCATCGCCAAAGCGTCGATGGCGTTCGACGATATTTATTCGTACCTGATCTATCGCGCGGTTTTCACCGTCAGCTGTTTTTGTGCGGCCTGGCCCGTCATGAAATTTTGTCGATGGCTGTGGCATTTCAATTTGAACGCATGGCGCACCGGCTTGATCGCCGCCTGCACGGCGTATGTTTTTGGCATGCTGTGCTCGTTGTGTGCGCTGCTCGCTCAAGTGGCATTTGGCGACGATCTGTACATGCGCAAATTCGAGTGGACGCATGCGTTCAACGGCGCGTACTTTGCGTGGTTCGTGCTTTGCGCAGTGTGCGCGGCGTATTTCGGGCTTCGGCAATACCAGGCGCTGCAGCAGGAACGGCATCGACTTTTTGTCGCCAACGCGCTCGCGCGCGAGGCCGAGTTGCGGGCGTTGCGTTATCAACTGCAGCCGCATTTTCTGTTCAATACACTCAATGCGATTTCGACGCTGGTTCGCGAAGGCGACTCACGCTCGGCGACACGCATGATCACGCGTCTCGCGGAATTCTTACGCGCCACACTCGAAGGCAACGGCGCGCACGAAGTCACGCTCGAAGAGGAAGTCGCGCTGACCCGGCATTACCTCGAAATCGAGAAAGTGCGGTTTGGCACACGGCTGGATATCGACCTGCAGATCGATGTCGATGCGCTACGATTGCGGGTGCCGAATTTGTTGCTGCAACCTCTGGTGGAAAACGCGATACGCCACGGCATTGCGCCATCCACGCACGGTGGAAAAATTACCATTCGTGCGCAACGCGATCACGATATGTTGTGCATTCTCATCATCGATAATGGCCTGGGTTATTCGCAGCATGATGCAACACGGCTCGGCGAAACCAAGGTCGGCATTGGCCTGGAAAATACTCGCGCGAGGCTCGATCGACTTTATCCGCAACGCCATCGCTTGGAAATTTCCTATCCCGAAATTGGCGGTTGTATCGTCAGCATCGAGTTGCCGTGCGACGCGCATCTCCCCGCCGACCACGAACTGCCGCAGATAGAAAACGCATGACTTGCAGAGTGCTCATCATCGACGATGAACCGCTGGCGCGGCGCGGCATCAGCGCACTGCTCGCGGAACACGACGACATGCATATCGTTGGCGAATGCAGCAACGGTTACGAGGCCTTGGCGCGCATCCTGGAGTGCGCGCCCGACCTTGTGTTTCTGGATATCCAGATGCCCGGAATGACTGGGTTCGATGTATTGAATCTGGTGCCGAAGGAAAAAATGCCGCTGACCATTTTTCTCACCGCGTACGATCAGTTTGCGTTGCGCGCGTTCGATATTCACGCGCTGGATTATCTGCTCAAGCCGATCGATGAAGATCGTTTTGTCGATGCGCTGCGCCACGCGCGCAACGCCCTCGCCTTTCGCAGCGAGGATTTTTTTGAACAACGCCTGCGCGCCCTGCTCGCGCAACGCGACAACAGCAATGAGCCGATTCGTTATGCCGACCGTTTTTCAATCCGCACCGGCAGCCGCCTGGTATTTGTAGCCGCGCAGGAGATCGACTGGATCGAAGCGATGGGCGACTACGCGGGTTTGCACACACCGCAGAAAACCCATCTGCTACGAGAATCGCTGAACGAACTGGCCTTGCGTCTCGATCCGAAATTTTTCGTGCGTGTGCATCGCTCGGCCATCGTGCGCATCGATCAAATCGATGAAATGGAAGCCCTCGCAAATCGCGACGCCACATTGCGGCTGAAGAACGGCGCCAGGCTACGTGTCAGCCGGACTTATAGCGAAAAACTCAGACAATTGTTGGGCTAGGATTTATTGCACGGAACATTTCGCTCGTCCGTTGCAATACGTGCTGGTGCGCACAAAAACCCGCGCGGCTTGCACCGCGCGGTTGGCTGGGACGTTGCTCCGGGAAGAACAACGCAACTCCGCAAAGTCCCTCTCTCTAGAACTTCACACTGACCCGCGCGAAATAATACCGACCGATGGTGTCGTAGGTATTCACATCGACGTTGGCGTTGGTCACGGTATTGGCGTAGTACAGGGTCGGCTGCTTGTCGGCGATATTGTCGATGCCGACATCGATACGCGTATTCAGCGGGGCGATGTTGTAACCGAACGACACGTTGTTCTGCGCCCATGCACCAACGTGACCGATCAGCGGCACCTTCTCGCCACCGATATACCGCGTGGTCCAATTGGCCGAGAACGAGCCGTACGTCCAGCCCAGCGTACTGAGGCCGCGCCAGCGGGCGATGTTGCCGAACTGCGAATCGAACGTACCCGCCGCATGATCCACCGCCGTCGTGGTCGTGCCGTCGGCGTTATGCACAGACAGCTGGTTGTCGTACTGCGCCGTGTAGGTGGCATCCAGGGCGACGCTGAACTTGCCGAACGCGGTTTCGGGCAGACGATACTTCATGCCGAAGTCCACGCCGCGCGTATCCAGACGCCCAAAGTTCTGAATGACCGTGTTGATGCGCTGGATCTTGCCGCTGCCAAACACGATGTCGTTGCAGAACGGGCTGGTCGCATTGGCCACGCAGAAGTTGACGATGCTCTGTCCGGTCGGACGGGTGATGTTGTTGAGCAGGTAGACACGCCACAGATCAGCGCTGAGCGACAGACCATCCACCCAATGCGGATCGTAGACCACGCCGAAGTCAAACGATTTGCCGATCTCCGGCAGCAACGGCGCACCGAGCACCGAGGCGCCGGCAAAGAAGGTTTGTACCTGCGTCCCGTTTTTCGACAGGAACGTCGAGGGAGCGCTGACCGGCTTGCTGTAGTTATCAAACGAGTCGGTCAGACCGGTGAACAATTCGGTCGTGTTCGGCGCACGGAACACCTTGGATACCGTACCGCGCAACATCAGGTCTTCGAGTGGCCGATATTCCAGCGCCGCTTTCCAGTTGTTGGTCGAACCGAAGGTGTTGTAGTCCGAATACCGATCACCCAGATCCAGATTCAAGCTGTGGATGAAAGGCAGCTCCTTGAGCAGTGGAACCAGCACTTCGGCATACACTTCCTTGACGTTGAAACCGCCTTGGAACGGCGTGGCGCAGGCCGAAATCTGCACGGCGCAGTTGCCACCGGTATTGGCACTGGCAACGGCGATATAGTCGACGTTGATGTTGGTATAGACCTTGCGATACGACCCGCCGGCGGCAAGGCTAACCGTGCCGGCAGGCAAATCGAACAGATTGCCGTTGATATTGAAGTCCGCCTCGCGCGTCGTGCTCAAGGTATTGACGAACGGACTCGCCGAATACTGCTTGAGGATCGCCGCCGTATTCGGATCGTTCTGATCAAAGATGTTGATGCATCCGCCTTTGGCCGTGCTGCCAGGAATACACGTGGCGGCGAAAGAACCGCTGGCTGCCAGATCGCCGGTGGCCAGCGATCCGCCGAACGTGGAAAGCTGGCTGTTGTGACCGTAGTTGAGGCTGGCATCCCATTGCCATGACGTATCGGCGATGCTGCCTTTCAAGCCGGCAACCACTTGATCGGTCGTGGTGGTGAAGTGTGGAACACGCGGGCCGAGCGCGGTCAGACGAATCGCCAGATCGCTGGATCCATCCACGTCGCCGGCAGCATTCTTGTAGCCGACGTTGACGCCGAACGGGTTGTAGGGTTGTCCCGCATCCATCGTGATCTGCGCGGAAAACAGATCGAGCGGCAACGGCGCCAACTGTGCTTCGGAGGTGGTCTTGTTGTGGAACACACTCATGTAGGCTTCCACACTATCACTGAGCTTGTAGTTGCCCAGCACGTAGGCGTTGGTGCGCTCTTGCGGCGTGAATATCAGGTTGATCGCCTGATAGTTGTAGGTGTCGGTCGCATCGCTGAAGCAGCGATAGTGCGCCGGAATCCCACCCGGGCCGCCAGCGGCGCCGGGAACAAACGTGCCGCCCGGGCCACCGCCGGCCGTGGACGAGGGACAATTGGCGAATTGCGGTGCCGAGATGAATCCGGAAGCGGATGCTGCCGAGCCGCCCTGCAATACCGGATAACCGCCGCCGGGCAGCGGATGTTTGGTATCCAGGGTGAGCGAGTATTTACCGTAGTCGCGGCTGCCGGAAAGGATGCCATCGAACTTGTTGTAATCGATGCCACCGACGATGCTGCCCTTGTCCGAGGTCTGGCCGAAGGTCAGGTTGAATGCCTTGCGTTCGCCGTCGTCGTGATCGGACAGTCCGTAGCTGGCGCTGAACTCGGCGCCCTGATAGTTCGAGCGCATGATGAAGTTGACCACGCCGCCGATCGCATCAGAGCCGTATACCGCCGAGGCGCCGTCGGTCAGCACTTCGATACGTTCGACCAGGTTGCTTGGAATGATATTGATATCGGCGTTGACCACACGATGACCGTTGACCAGGATCAAGGTGCGGTTGGTGCCCAGGCCACGCAATGAAACAAACGAGCCGCCGGAGCCGCCGCCGTTGTTCATGGCCGGCGTAGCGGCGTTACCGGAAATACTGGGCAATTCCTGCACCAGATCGCCGACGGTGAGCTTGCCGCTTTTTTCGATCGCGGCGCGATCCACGGTGAGCACCGGGCTGGCGGTTTCCACATCGACGCGGCGGATGCGTGATCCCGTGACTTCGATCGTTTCGAGCTTTTGTGACGTGGACGCGTTCCCCGCATCCTGCGCGAGTACGCTCACCGGCAGACCGGTGAGTAATGCGGGGACAGCGAGCAAGGCTCCGTAATTACGACCCGAGCGCAAGGCGTGGCGGATCGATTGCGAAAGCGTGTGAGTGAGCATTTTGGCCTCTCCAAATAGGTTTTGTTCCGGACTGCCCGGCTGGAGAAATTTAGCTGATGTAAATTATTTGTGAGTTGCAAATATAACCACTCGCTGTATCTGAAATCACTATTGTAATTAGTTTAACGGCAGAAGGTTCTATTTGTTCGTGTCAATGGTTATTTTTCTTGCCTAACGAGCTTATCTTTCATAAATAATTGCCGCACCCCCCAACGGGTAAATTTGGACTAGTCGCAATAAATCCAGGCGCAGCGAGTCGCTACCTCGCTGCGCTTTTTTAACATTAATTAATATTGAATATAAATTCAAATATGGCGGCCCTGGCGACAAGGCCTGCGCATACAATATTCTGCGGGCTTGAGCCGGATTGATGCGGCTAGTACGCGCAGAATGTGCTGCCCAGAACTAGGCTTTTTGTTGCGCTGATGTGCAGCCCGCAGGATCACGCTGGGCCTTGGCCAGCAGCTCAGCCGGTTTTTCGCAGGGCAATACGAAAAGACGATGCGGTCGTTCCCGAGTAGATTTTGAAAGCACGCGCAAAACTCGTTCTATTTTCGAAACCGCTGAGTCTTGATACTTCACTGAAACCCATATTGGTATCACGAATCAGGCTTCTTGCAAGCTCGACTCGAGTGCGCAATACGCTTGAATAAGGAGTCTCGCCGAATATTCGGCCATATAATCGAATCAATTGGTTCGCTGAATAATTTGTCAGCACCCCGAGCCTTGATATATCGATATTTTTTGAAGGACTGGTTTGAATTAGGTGCCGCGCACGTTGCAGACGCAAAAAAATCTGCCGCCTGCGTGCCTCGGATGATCCCGGGCAGCGTTGCAGCATCAGTGAAAAATGTTCCTGCATCTGCACCATCAACTGACCGAAATGCTCAGCCGCCGATTTGCCTGGCAACTCTGAACTGCTCAGCGTGCGACGCACCATCTGTAGCAGCGTCAGGCGCAATCCGACCGGCTTTGCATCATTGGCCGGAAACACCACCGGCAAAACGCTGCCATCTTTCGAGGACATCGACATGAGTTGGCACCAGACCGAATGTTTAGCCAGCACGCCAATACAGACACCATGCACCGGCGCACTGATTTCATGCGGATAATCCAGATCAGAGGTGTAGACATTTCCGCGCTTGATGAAAAAACGCGAACCCAGTGCTTCAGCCCAGATACCCGAACTCAAAGGGCACCACAAGCCAACCATGCCAGCGGGAACCGAGACACGCGAATAAGCTTCGCACAGCAAGACATGAATGCCTTCATCCCCCTGGCGCTGCATCGCATCCGACGCTGATGACAGCAGAGAAAAAGTTCTGCCTGATGCGATGCGTGCGGCTTTGACTTCAATCACGGTGCCCCCGGTCTGCAAGGATATGCGCTACTTCCCGAGAAGGCAGCGACGCATGAATGCGTTTGCCTGGCTTCACAGAACCTCCAGTTGAGCGGTTGAACTGGAGCGCCGAATCGCATAAGAATTTTGCGAACCGCCGCGCTGTTTGGTCGACAATTTATACGAAAGATATCGTATGTTGAGGGTTTTCGTTTGTCAACGATGAGTTTCGTACGAACATGATCGTCGAACAAAATGAAGCGGAAATCATGCGGTGATCGCAGTCATTTCATAGCACGAGTTGATAGCGAAACAGCACCACCAATAGTGAGTGTGCCGATCTGCACGTATGCAGCCGTATCCGGGCCGTGATTAC
This sequence comes from Pseudolysobacter antarcticus, assembly GCF_004168365.1. Classification (GTDB taxonomy): domain Bacteria; phylum Pseudomonadota; class Gammaproteobacteria; order Xanthomonadales; family Rhodanobacteraceae; genus Pseudolysobacter; species Pseudolysobacter antarcticus. The sequence continues at coordinate 1,631,346 of NZ_CP035704.1, read as the reverse complement.
GAATGGCGATGGCCATGCTGCCGCTTTGACCGAGCGTGAGACCGACGAATTGCGGCGACTCGCGGAAAACTTCGAGCCGTGCTTCGGCATGTGCTGCGAGGACGGACAAAAACATCAGCAACCCGACAATTGCTTTCAAACTGAATTTGCGCAATCGCGAGATGTTCGATGTTTGTATCGCCGCGGGTTGGCTGTGCCGGAGAGCAAAATGCGTCACATCGAATTCCATTTGGATATTCTTGAAGAGCTTGAAAGATACTACAAACCATCTGCTCGAAATGCGCATGAATCTATGCATCTTCGGCGCAGATGCTGATCGAATGTACGTCCATGATCAATCACTCGGATGTGCTTTGATTCGTTGCTCTTTCGTCATGTTTCACAGCGCCGGCGGCTTCTGGCGGTGTAGCCAGCCAGTGCAACGTTACCGCCGCCTCAAATGTGGCTGCGGCACAATGCTGACGTTGTTTCATTCCTCCGCGACAAGTTTTTATGGCTATTCGCTCGCGTTTTCCTGCCAGTGACGAGGATTGATTATTTACCAAGCGCAAGACGCAATTGACGTCGACAAGTGTGTGCGATGTGATGACGCAAGCATCGCAGCGCACGCACTTGTCCGCACCGAATCGGCACGATTGTCGACTGAAATCGACCGCTTAGCGCAAGCCGCGGCTCGCATAAAACAGCAAGCCCGCCAGCGTCAGCGAGACCCAGTAATCGGCCGGAACGGCGCCCCACCAATGCGGATGCCACGGGACAAATTCCGGACTGAAATGCGCGATGCCGTAGGCCGGATTAAAAACGAACCAGAGAAAATCCTCGGCGATCCAAAACAGCAGCGTGCAGCCGAGCACACGGGCTTCCGCACGCCAACTCCAGCTGCCTGCAAACACCAGCGGAAAATGCAGGAACAACGCCACGCACGGAAAAATCCACGCGTGATAACCGGTCATCGCACGTCCGCCCCAGAAAATATCCAGCAGCCAATGATGCTCAATTCGCCAGGTCGGCAAATTGGCCGCCCATCCGGCGGCGCCCTCGATCTGGATTTCGACGTTGGCGAAAAAAAAAGCCAGCAGCAAGACCCAGCCGATGGTCAATGGCAAACGAATTTGCTGGAATATTTTCGATGTCATTTCGAGTCACGCGCCGCCAGTGCTGACAACACAATGCGCAATACATTCGCCGCCGCATCCGGACGTCCCAGCGCTGCCGCCTTGTCGCGCATGAGTTGCAAACGCCGCGGCTCGGCGAGCAACATCTGGATGCGAAATTCCAGCCCGAGCGTATCGACCGCTTTCATCGCTGCGCCCTGCTCCAACAGATAATCGGCATTGCGTTCTTCCTGTCCGGGAATCGGCGAATGCACGATCATCGGCACACCCATCGCGAGGCATTCCGATGACGTGAGTCCGCCGGGTTTGGTGATCACAAGATCGGCGCAGGCCATCAGGCGTTCGACGTGATGGGTGAAACCTTGTGCAAAAAGACGCCCCGGATGTTGCGCCGCCAGCTTCTGCAATTTGCCGAGCACCGCGACGTTTTTCCCGGCGAGCACGACGAGCTGAAAATCCTTGGCCGCGGTCATCAAACGCTCAGCCACCTGATCAAGCTGGCCGACGCCGGCACCGCCGCCCATCAATAGAAATGTCGGTCGCGCCGGATCGATGCCGAACTCGCGCGCGCATTCCTCGCGCGACAGCGGCTGAGCGAATGCGGGCATGATCGGGATGCCGGTGACGTGGATCGTCGCGGGCGCAATCGCCGCGGCGCGCATGCGAAAAGCGACTTCGTCATTCGCGGCAAAATAACCCGCCATGTGCGGCATCACCCACATTTTATGCAGATCGAAATCGGTGACTTGCACCCACACCGGCGCATGCAGCCGGGCTTGTTTTATCTCGTGCTGCAGAATCTCCGCCGGCAGAAAATGCGTACAGATGATTGCGTCCGGCGCAAATGCGTCGATTGCCCTGAGCAGCGCCTTGGTGTTCAAACGTTCGATGCCACGCCGCATCTTTTGCAGCGTCGCATCGGGCTCGGCCTCGGAGGTCATGCGATACAACATGCCCCACAATGCCGGATGTTTTTCGACCAGCTTGATGTAGGCGTTGGTGTAGAGCTTGCGGAACGCGCTCGATACGAAATTCATCACATCGAGATGCAAGGCATGCACATCGCCATGCGCGACTTCGGCATGACTGCGCAGCGCTTCAGCCGCGCGCATGTGACCGGCGCCCGCGGACACGCTCAACACCAATATTTTTTTCTTGTGCATGGGTTTGCCTTGATGTTTACGCGCCTGATATGCCGCTGCGCGAACTCGGCAAGCGAACGCGATAGCGCATCGGCGTATCTCTGAAAAAACGCAGGTTAACTACTATTCGACGATATCGCGAGCACGGGATTTTCGACGTCGCCTGAAGTTGCAAATGCGCCAGACGACAACAACAGAATTACTCGGAGAACGCATCCAACTGCAATGCATGACGCAGCGGATCGAGCAGTGATCCGTAGCGCTTGGCACGCGCGGTATCACGGCGCAGCGGCTCGCGCACCTGGGCCGCGCTCGGCGTGAGTACTTCGCGTTGCGTCTTGTGAAACTCCAGGCACGCCGGCTCGAACGGCAAGTCGCAGAATACAAGCAGTTCGCGAATTTTCGATTCGGGGTAGGCGACCAGATCTTCGTACACATTTTCATGCACGTGACTCTGCGCCGCCTGTCGCCAATAGCGTACGGCACGATCGAAGTCGCGCCAGAAGGCCGCGAGATCAGCAAACGTGCGTGTGTATTCGTGCGCGGAAAAATTCTGCCGATAACAGCCCAGACAGGTTTCCAGCGGATCGCGCCGGACGTAGATTATTTTTGCCGCCGGCAACATCGCGCGGATCGCGCCGATGTAGAGCCAGTTGTTCGGCAACTTGTCAGTAAAGCGTGCGCGCTGTTGTTGCCAGTGCGCGGTGCGTTCGAGGTAACGCTGGCCGAGATGTTGCCAATCGTGCGGCTGCATCTGCGGCACCCACAATGGAAACGGCTGCTGCCGACGTCGCGATTCTTCATTCAATACCGCAGGCAGATCCGGCAATTCGCCAGCGCCCTCAACCTGCGAATGCGAGGCAAGAATCTGCTCCACCAAGGTCGAACCGGAGCGCGGCATGCTGACGATGAAGATCACCTGCTCGCCCAAGGCCGCTGGCACAGCCGGCTGCGGCGGGTGCGGCGGGTGCGGCGGCTGCGAAAACGTTTGCAGGATCGCATCGAGTTGTGCCGAATGTGCTGCCGCACTCCATATTCGGCGATTGCGCGCACGTGCATTGGCGTTCGCAATTTCGCGTAACGAATCGGCCAGCCGGTCGTGCTGTTCGAGCGCATGTGCCAGCGCAAATCCGAGCGCGATCAAATCGTCGTCACTGGCATCGCGATGTTGCATTGCGCGTTGCATCTGCTCGATTTCGGCATCGCTGAATTTCACCGTTTTCAGATCGGCTAATCCCCACCATGCGGGGCCGGTAAAGGGACGCATCGCGATCACACGACGAAACTCAGCGGCGGCATCGTCCATTCGATTACTGGCGCGCAGCATTTCCGCCAGCATCACGCGCGCCGAGGTGTGGCTGGGCGCCAATACAACGGCTTGGCGCAGCGCGGCCACGGCTTCTTCGCTACGCGCGCAACGCATCAGTACCAGACCGAGGTTGAACCACGCGATGGCCAGCGCCGGATCGAGTTCGCACGCGCGGCGCAGGCTGGCGATCGCGGCATCGTTATCGTTGTTGTCGCTGAGCACGCCGCCGAGAGTGTTGTAATACAAGGCATCGAGCGGACGTAGCGACACCGCGCGCTGCATGGTCGCGACCGCATCCGCGAGCTGGCCACGCATTTGCAGAATCGCAGCCAGCAGCCGCAGTATTTCAGGATGATGCGGAAACACCGCCAGCGCGCCCTGAATGTGGCGTTCGGCATCGTTGATGCGGCCGAGTTCGAGCGCATTTGCCGTAGCGATCACCTGCTGGATGGCGTACGGAGTCAAACCCTGCAAGCGTGTGGCGGCCTGCGATTTTTGCTTGACGGGCATGCCGGAATCTCATCGCGGGAAAAGGATTCGGCCATTGTATCAGGCACAAAAAACCGCGCGGCTCGCACCGCGCGGCTGGCTTGGACGTTGCTCCTGGAGAAACAACGCTGCTCCGCAAAAAGACCCTTTATTAGAACTTCACGCTCACCCGCGCGAAATAATACCGACCAATAGTGTCATAAGTATTTACGTCGACGTTGGCGTTGGTAACGTTGTTGGTGTAATACAACGTGGGCTGCTTGTCGGCGATATTGTCGATGCCGACATCGATCCGCGTATTCAGCGGCGCGATGTTGTAACCGAAGGTCACGTTATTTTGCGTCCATGCGCCCACATGCCCGATCAGCGGCACTTTTTCACCGCCAATGTAGCGCGCGGTCCAGCCAGCGGAGAACGAACCGTAGCTCCAGTTCAGGCTGCCCAAGCCGCGCCAGCGCGCGATATTGCCGAACTGCGCGTCGAACGTGCCGGCGGCATGATCAGCCACGGTGGTGCTGGTTCCATCCGCATTTTTCACCGTCAACTGGTTGTCGTACTGCGCAGTGTAGGTCGTATCCAGCGACACGCTGAACTTGCCGAATGCGGTTTCCGGCAAGCGGTATTTCATGCCGAAATCCACGCCGCGCGTATCGAGTCGGCCGAAGTTCTGGATAACCGTATTGATTTGCGAAATCTGGCCACCGGCAAAGGTGATGTTGCCGCAGAACGGACTGGTGAGATTGGCCGCGCAGAAGTTGACAATGCTCTGCCCGGTCGGACGCGTGATGTTGTTCGCCAGATAAACCCGCCAAAGATCGGCGCTGACGGAAAGCCCATCGAGCCAGTGCGGATCGTAGACCACGCCGAAGTCGAACGACTTGCCGATTTCCGGCAGCAATGGTTTGCCTAGCACGGAGGCGCCAGCGAAGAACGTCTGCACCTGACTATTATTCTTCGACTTGAACATCGAGCTCGAACCCACCGGCTTCGAATAATTGTCGAACGAATCGGTCAATCCGGTGAAAAGTTCAGTAGTGTTCGGCGCGCGGAAAACTTTAGATACGGTGCCACGCAGCAACAGGTCTTCGAGCGGGCGATATTCGAGAGCGGCCTTCCAATTGCTGGTCGAGCCGAAGGTATTGTAATCCGAATAGCGATCGCCGAGATCGAGATTCAAGGTATGGATGAACGGCATATCCTTGAGCAACGGAACCAGAACTTCGGCATACACCTCCTTGACGCTGAAGCCACCCTGGAACGGCGTGCCGCACGCCGAAATCTGCACCGCGCAATTACCCGTGGCCGGATCGGCCTTGGCGATGTAATCGACGTTAATATTGGTGTACACCTTGCGATACGAACCGCCCGCGGCGAGGCTGACCGTGCCCGCTGGCAGATCGAACAGATTGCCGTTGATATTGAACTCGGCCTGGCGGAAGGTGTTCAACGTATTAGTGAATGGCGCCGCCGAATATTGCTTGAGAATCTTCGCGGTGTTTGGATCATTCTGGTCGAAAATATTGATGCAGCCACCCTTGGCCGTGCTATTCGGAATGCAGCTCGCCGAGAACGATCCGCTGTTGGCCAGATCGCCCGACGCCAGCGAACCGAAAAACGTATTGAGAACACTCTGATGACCGTAGTTGAGATTCGCATCCCACTGCCATGAGGTATCGGCGAGGCTACCTTTGAAGCCCGTGATCACCTGATCGGTTACCTGAGTGAAATGGGTGATCCGGGGACCGAGCGCTGACAAGCGAATCGCCAGATCCTGCGAGCCATCACTCTTCTGCCCATCGTCGCCAAGATAGCCCAGGCGCGTACCGAATGGGTTGTAGGGCTGGCCGGCATCAAGCGTGATCTGTGCGGAAAAAAGATCCAGCGGCAGCGGCGCGAGCTGTGCTTCCGATGTGGTCTTGTTGTGGAACACGCTCATATAGGCTTCTACGCTATCGCTGAGTTTATAGTTGCCCAGCACGTAGGCATTGGTGCGCTCTTGCGGCGTGAATATCAGATTGATCGCTTGGTAGTTATAGGTATCACCTTCACTGGTGGACGTGCCACTCTGGAAGCAGCGAAAGTGCGCGGGAATGCCGCCGGCTGCTGCCGCGGATTTGTCGAAGGTGCCGCCGGCGCTGTCGCAACCGGAAAATTGCGGCGCAGAAATGAATCCGGATGGCGAAGCAACGGAGCCGCCCTTGGTCACGGGGAAACCGCCATCTGCCTGCTGTTTCTTGCCGAGGGTCAAAGCGAACTTACCGTAGTCGCGGTTACCGGAAAGGATGCCATCGAACTTGTTGTAATCGATGCCACCGACGATGCTGCCCTTGTCCGAGGTTTGGCCGAAGGTGAGGTTGAATGCCTTGCGTTCGCCGTCGTCCTTGTCCGAAATGCCGTAGCTGGTCGTTAATTCTGCGCCCTGATAATTCGAGCGCATGATGAAGTTGACCACACCACCGATCGCATCCGAACCATATACAGCGGATGCGCCATCGGTCAGCACTTCGATGCGTTCGACCAGGTTGCTTGGAATAACATTGATGTCGGCGTTGACCACACGATGACCGTTGACCAAGATCAAGGTACGGTTGGTGCCCAGCCCGCGTAGCGACACAAACGAGCCGCCCGTGCCGCCGCCGTTGTTCATGGCCGGCGTGGCGGCGTTACCGGAAATACTGGGCAATTCCTGCACCAGATCGCCGACGGTGAGCTTGCCGCTTTTTTCGATCGCGGCGCGATCCACGGTGAGCACCGGGCTGGCGGTTTCCACATCGACGCGGCGGATGCGTGATCCCGTGACTTCGATCGTTTCGAGTTTTTGTGATGTGGACGCGTTGCCCGCATCCTGCGCGAGAACGCTGACCGGCAGACCGGTAAGTAACGCGGGGACAGCGAGCAAGGCTCCGTAATGGCGACCCGAGCGCAGGGCTTGGCGGATCGATTGCGAAAGCGTGTGAGTGAGCATTTTGGCCTCTCCAAATAGGTTTTGTTCCGGACTTCCCGGCCCGAGAAATTTAGCCCATGTAAATTATTTGTGAGGTACAAATATCGTCCGCGCATGATGCATAAATCGCGAAAATTTGTCGCTTATATTATATTCAAATAAAAGATTGTTTTTTTATCATATGCGGCACATTTATTTTGCCATCAACAGTTTCATATATAGATAATAACCACACCCTCCAACGGGGTGACTTTTGGACTAGTCGCAATAACCGGCATGCAGCGAGCCGCTACCTCGCTGCATGCTATTTTTCAAAAAATATCCGGGTTGCTGATAAGTGCAGAGAAAATTACAGATGCGAACGACAGATGCCAGCATCATAATAAAATGATCTAGGTACAGTAGCTTGCAGGCCGATTCCGAAACAACAGATTGACAAGTTCGCGTTGAACTGTTGTTGCTCAGGCGCGCCGGGCAGCGTAACGGAATGACGAAGCAGTGCTGCCGGAGTGAATCTTGAAAGCACGTGCAAAACTGGTTCGATTTTCAAAACCGCTGGCGCGGGATATTTCGCTGATATCCATATTGGTTTCGGATATCAAGCGGCGAGCAAATTCTATTCGCGTTCGCACCAAACTAAAATAAGGAGTTTCACCAAAAACACGATTGAACAACTTGATCAGTTGATTCGGAGAATAGTTGGCCAGAATTGCCAGCGTCGAGATATCGACATCCTTGGCCGGGCTGGTCTGGATCAGATGGCGAACACGTTGCAGACGCGAAAAAATCTGCCGTTTGCGTGCCGCTGATGAACCAGGACAACGCTGGATAAAAGGCGAGAAATGCTGCTGCATTTGCAACATCACCTGACCAAATCGATCACCCATCAATCTTTCCAACGTATCTCCAGATCGCAACGCACTACGTGTCAAACGCAATAACGCCAGACGCATGCTCACAGGCATAGATTGGCTGGCTGGAAATACCGCCGGCAACTGACTTATCTCACCGGAATACATCGCCATGAATTTTGCCCATACCGCATGCCGGGCCAGAATCGCTATGCTCGCGCCGTGCATCGGCATGCTCACCTCATGCGCGTATTCCGCATCGGAGGTGTAGCCATTGCCCTTCTTGACGAAGGTTCGTGAGCCCAGCGCTTCAATCCAGATACCAGCACTCAGCGGACACCAGAGCCCCACTACTCCCGCAGGTACGGCCACACGCGAGTAGCGATCGCACAGCAACACTTGCATGCCGGTATTCCAATCGCTCTGGAGCCCATCGCCAGCTTGGGCGAGAGTGACGTAGCGACCCGGAGGAATGCGCGCGGCTTTGACTTCGATCACGACTGTCTCTGAAAAAATGAAGGGCACGCTTCGTCGGATTCGGGGCGATCGACGACGCTTCACTTAATCTAGTCGTTCGATTGGACTCGAACCAGATCCATTCTGTGCAAAAGTTGCATACCATTCGACATGCAGGCTAGTTCAAAACGTTGCCAATACCTTGGCCAATTGACTCGCCGCAAGATGAATTCGATCGGCGGAGAACGCCGAGAAACCAAGCACCAAGCCGCCTTGCGCGATGGGTTCCATCGCAAACTGCGATAATGAAAAAGTTTCCACACCCTGCTTGTGCGCCGCCGAGGCCACGGCGCGATCGGAAACATGCGGAGGCAACCACGCCACAGCATCCAGCCCGGTGGGTACGACGACCAGATTTGCCAGTCCATTGAAATGCAGTTTTGCCGCATCCATGAGCGCATCCCGACGCTCGGCGTAGGCCGCGCGCACATGCCGGATATGTCGATCAAGATGTCCTTCAGCAAGAAAGCGCGCAGCCGCATGTTGCAGCAGCGTCGGCGTAAATCCATCGGTAACGCGACGGATGCAACGAAACGGTTCAACCAGATTTTTTGGCAATACGACATACGCCAGCCGCGCCGCCGGGAACAGGGTTTTGCTGAATGTGCCGATGTACATCACGCGCGCATGTTTGCTCAGGCTGTAGAGCGCGGCGAGCGGCGGACCTTCAAACACAAACTCACTGTCGTAGTCATCCTCGACGATCAGCGCATCGCTGGATTGCGCCCACGCCAGCAGCGCCAAACGACGCTCCAGACTCATCGTGTAGCCGGTCGGAAATTGATGCGAGGGCGCGACGTAGGCCAGCTTTGCGTTCGGTGCGCGCTGCATGCCACGCACAACGTCGAGACCATCCTTATCCACCGGGACCGGAACAATATTGGCACCCGCCGCGAACAACGCGCGACGTGCGCCGAAATAACCCGGGTCTTCCAGCCAGACCTCGTCACCCTGCTCCAGAAATAGACGCGCGATCAGGTAAAAGGCCTGCTGTGAACTGGACACGATCGCCACCTGCTCGCCCTCGCAGACTATCGAACGCGTGCGATAAAGGCGTTCCGCAATCAATTGTCGCAACTTTGGCAGGCCGAGCGAATCGCTCACATCCAAAGCATCGGGTTTTGCTTCAAGACATGCCATGCGCATTGCCCTGCCCCACAACTCCAACGGAGCAAGTTCGAGCGCGGGTGTGCCGGGCCGAAACGGCAATAGTGGCATGATGCCGCGCGGACTGGTTTGAATGACTTGCTGCGCCATTTTCGACAGACGCGCAGGCGCCACGTTTTCGACCGCAGGAGCGGTCTTGTCGATCTGGATTTCGCTCACTCGAGTACCGTCACCAACGCGGCTGGTCAGGTAACCTTCGGCTACCAGTCGCTCGAACGCGGATACGATGCCAGTGCGCGATACTCCGAGTTGTGTAGCGAGGTCACGCGTGGAAGGTAAACGCACTCCGACCGGAATTTCGCCATTCAAAAGCGAAGTACGCAACGACAAATAAATCTGCGTTGCAATTGGCAAACCGGATTGACGCACAAATGTGATGGGCCGCAACAACATGCTGACGTTCTTCTGCTCTCGAATTCTTCAATCATCGCGCAAAAGCAGGGCTGGCCCAAACTTCAGGTGATATTTAGTTGCACTGAAGGAATCAGGCTTGTGCTTCGGCGCGCACCAGATATTGCAGGCTGAACTGCTGCTCCGCATCCATCCAGATACTTTTCACGCGCAGGCCGGCACGCGCGGCGAGCCGCGCGAAATCGTCGAGCGAATATTTGCAGCTGTATTCGACCAACATCGCTTCATCGGCGGCAAACTTGAACAGTCGATCGGCGATGTGCACCGTCTGCGCACAGCGGCTGACGATATGTGTTTCGATTCGTCCGGCCATGCAGTTGTAGCGGGCGCGATGATTGAACTGTGCGAGATCGAAATCCGCACCAAGTTCACGATTGAAGCGCGCGAGCATGTTGAGGGTAAATGCCGCAGTCACGCCTGCCGCATCGTTGTACGCGGCTTCGATGATTGCGCTGTCTTTTTTCAGATCGATGCCGATCAGTGCGGCGCCGTGTTCGCCCATTTCATCGCGCATCTTGCTCAGCAGCGCGAGCGCTTCGTGGGCCTCCAAATTGCCGAGGGTCGAGCCGGGGAAATAGATCACGCGCCGCTGCGGCGGCTTTGCACTGCGTGGCGGGATGATGCGCTGGGTGAAATCCGCACAGAGCGGCAGCATTTCGATCTGCGGAAATGTTTCGCCCAGACGCGCGACACTTTCCAGCAACGCCGCCTGCGAAATTTCGACCGGCACGTAGGCCGCAGGCTCCACCAATTGCGCGAGCAGCAATTGCGTTTTCAGGCCGCTGCCGCTGCCGTATTCAATCAGCAAGACCGATGGCCCGAGCACCGCGGCAATCGCGGCGGAGTGTTCGCGCATGATCGCAAGCTCGGCGCCGGTCAGGTAGTACTCCGGCTGCACGCAGATCGCTTCGAACAGCGCAGAACCCTCGGCATCGTAGAAATATTTCGATGACAATCGCTTCGGTGTGCGCTGCAAACCTTCGCGCACATCGGCCAGCATCGCAGCGTGATCCGATGGCGGCATGCCGTGTCCAGGCAGATGACGGGCAGGAACTATCATGCATCTCTCCCGAGGCGAAAACCCATGAACTGCCAACGATCGGCGGGGTAGAAAAAATTACGGTAGGTCGCGCGAATATGGTCGGCCGGCGTGACGCACGAACCGCCGCGCAGCACCCATTGACCGCACATGAATTTGCCGTTGTATTCGCCGAGCGCGCCAGACATCGGCCGATAGCTCGGATAATTCACGTACGGACTGGACGTCCATTCCCAGACATCACCGAACATCTGCCGCGGCGCATCGGCGTGGTCTGGCGCATCCGCACAAGGCTGCGGCTGCAGATAACCGCTGTCGAGAAAATTGCCGACCGGCGCATGCTGTGCCGCAGCCGCGGTTTCCCACTCCGCTTCCGTCGGCAGCCGCGCACCGGCCCAGCGCGCGAATGCATCGGCCTCAAAAAAACTCACATGGCAAACCGGCGCGTGCGGATTCAACGCAATACGTCCGCCGAGCGTGAACGAACTCTGCAAATCGTCCGACCAATATAACGGTCGTTGCCAGCTCTGCGCCTGCACGGTCGCCCAGCCTTCGGCCATCCACAAGGTCGGCGTGCGATATCCGCCTGCGCGGATGAAGTCGGCGAACTCGGTATTGGTTATCGGCCGATCGGCGATGGCGTGGGATTGCAGCAAGCTGCGATGGCGCGGGCCTTCATTGTCGAATGCAAATTCATCACCTGCGTGGCCGATCTCGACGATGCGTTCATCGCCATGTATCCAGCGCGAAGGCTGTGCAGCTCCGTCGCGTGGCGCGAGTGCTACACGAAATGCCGGCTCGAGCGGATTAAGCGAAAACGCATGTTTGATATCGGTCAGCAACAGCTCCTGATGTTGCTGCTCGTGATTCAATCCCAGCAGTACAAGTTGCCGCAACTCGACATCCGCCTCGCTCGTCTGCAGCAGTGTTTGCATTTGCTCGTCAATGCGCTGGCGATACTCAAGAATTTCGTCGAAGGTCGGCCGCGTCAGCAAGCCGCGCTGGGTACGCGCATGCATCGGCCCGATCGACTGATAATACGAGTTGAACAGGAACAGCCAGTCGGCATGCAACGACGTGTAGCGCGGATTTCGGCTCAACACGAATTGCTCGAAGAACCATGTGGTATGCGCGAGATGCCACTTGGTCGGGCTGGTCTCGGGCATCGATTGCACCACGGTATCTTCGGCGCGCAGCGTGGTGCACAGGGCGCGGGTAGTGGCGCGAATACGTCGATAGCGCGATGCCAGCGTTTCAGCGTGCGCAGCGGCAAAAACATTCGTCAGCGGAACGGTCATGGTCGGCATACGCGAATCTGATTTTGTGGATCGGGATCAAGCTAGAAAGAGTGGTGTCGAATGAACTGAAACCAACTCGCCAAGTTGGACAATTTTGCATCACGCACATTCTCGCAACTGGCGATCAAGCAAAACGTACAAGCGCACATGAAAACCGCGAAGCCCAAGTGAACAGCGCTGCGATACAAGCCAGCTCGTTTATTCAATCCGACAGCGCCGCAAGCCCGGACTGAATCTTCTTGCTAAGTTTCGCGCGCACCAGTGCATACGATTGCCGCACATGCGTCGCGAGCACGGCGTCGCCGAATCGCTGCGGCTCTACCACCGATATCCAGAACGCACGTGCAATGTACGGTGCAGGCATCATGCCAGGCTGATCGCTGAGTTCGAGAAAACGCTCGGGCTCGACCTTGAACGACAATCGACCGCGATCAGGCCCGTGCAGACACAACATCACGAACATCTTGCTGGCGACGCTGAACACCAGATCATCGTCCCATTTGATACTGCGGGTGACGCCCGGCCAATCGGCGCAGAGTTTTTCCAGGGCGCTGGCATCCATCAATGAATCGTCCCGGCAATTTGCAGGATGGCACGGATAATTTCGTGCGCGATGCGCGTGGTTTTCATGCGAAGGTTCCCCAAATTGGCGGCGGCATCAGGGTACCGCCGCCTGGCCGCTGTCGATATCGTAACCCGGTTGACGATAATGAGCCGCACATCGCGTCAAGCTGAACGCCGACTAGCGGAATTAGATAGCCTGCTCCAACCATTTGCGCCACGCTGTGCACATGAAAAACTCAACGCCCTCCGCAATACAGGCGCGTATCATGGCTCATGTCCCAGGCAGCAAGCGTCCACCGCCGCGCGCACGTCACAGTGCGCCCGTGCCGCCGACTGCACACCATTCTCCACGCGTGCGTAGCCGCAAGATCATCACCAAGGACGGCAGGCCGTTGTTGCTACGCGCGATCCGCGCGAGCGATGTCGCGGCACTGCAGCGTGGGTTCAATCGACTCACACCGGATGAAGTGCGCTCGCGTTTTTTGCATCCGATCACCGGGCTCAGCGACGAGTATGCCCTGCACTTGTGCGATGTCGATGCGGATTACGCTGTGGTGCTGGTGCTGATCGATCCAGAAGGCACGCCCGAGCAGGAAATCCGCGCGGTCGCACGTGCGCACATCGACCCCGCCACCTTGAGTGCGGAATTCGCGCTGATCGTGCAAAAGCAGTTCAGTGGTCAGGGCCTCGGCGATCTGCTGATGCGCCGCTTGATCGCGGAATGCCGCAAGCATGGCGCGGTCGAGCTGTGGGGCGATGTGCTGGTCGACAACGGCGCGATGCTGGAGCTGTGCGAATTTCTCGGTTTCACGCGTCATTCGCAAGCGCATGACGATCCAGGACTGATGCGCGTCACCATCGCGATTTGATCGTGTCTGGCGCAGACGCTCACAAGAGCGATGCCATCGCCATTGCTGCGTGGACTTAACGGCATGGGCAGAAAACGCTAGCATCGGCGCTTATCCACAATGAGCTCTGCGCGCCATGACCGCACCCGACATGACTGTATCCGACGAAAGCAACTCGCGCTTTCGAGTGGTCAACGACTGGCAAAACCTGAGCCCTGAAAACGGCGACTTGATTCTTGCCTTCTGGCGTCGCGAGGGTGCGATCAAGGACGCAGAAAAAGCATCGGCGCGGCTGCAGGAGGTTGTCGCCCATGCCTGCGATGAGTCCGGCCAGATCGTCGCGGTGTGCACGGCGTACGCGTCGACGTTGCCGCGCTTCGGCCAGCCGATGTATCACTACCGTTGTTTCGTCGGCGAGGCGTGGCGAACCACACGACTGGTATCGATCATGCTCCGCGCCGCGCAGCGCGGCCTGGGAAGTTACGCGCGGTCTAACGATTTCCCGTGTATCGGGATTCTGATCGAACTCGAAAACCCGCGTTTTCTCGATGTGCACGACGCCAAGGTCAGCAAATTCCGCACGCCGATCTGGCAGCGCAGCGGTTTCATCTATGTCGGCAAGAGCGCGCGCGGCTTGGATTTGCGCGTGTATTACTTCACCGGTGCGCAGTTGAAACAGGATCTGCGAAAAACGCCAACGAAACTAGAAGCATCGACAACTGCCGTGAATTCTTGAATCAACTTGAAGCATTTGCTTGGGGGATCCTGCTCGCAACCGGGCAGTTCTTTACGAACCTTTGCAAACATATCTCCCGGGAGTCCGCGGAAAGTTGGGTATGATCCAGTGTCGTTCATGAGGTTTGTTGGCGTTCAGCGCATGTTGCGTAGACACATTCCTGAACAGGTGTTAACTTTGGGGATAGGCAGCCATGCTCAGCATGGCAGCTTTCGCTTGCATCAGTTCGGAATTTCAGCTGCGGGGAATGAGCAATACCTTCACCAGCGCTGACAAGCAAACATACAAATTCCAAGATTTCAGCTAACAGGGGGCAAGCATGAATAAACACTCTTCGCATCATTCGCGGTCAGTGCGCCTGACACCACTCGCCGCCTGTTTGGCGATCGCGATCGCCGCTGGCTCTGCCGGTAGCGCATTTGCCGCAGAATCGCAGCTGCAAGACCCCGGGCATTCGACCCCATCAAGAATTATTCTGCGGCACTTTTTGCATCACAAGGATGGCAACGCCAAGATCCTGCATCATGGCACCAAGTTTGCCGCCAACCTGAAATCAAAAATCAGCAAAGGTCGCGCGGCTTTTTTTGCCCTGCACGCGGTTCCGCATGCGATACGCCCAGCAACCACGGTTGGAATAACGAGCTGTCTTGACGACGGTTCCACCGGCACCTTGCGCGATGTCATCACCAATGCGGTAACAGGTGATGTAATTGATTTGAGCACCTCCGGTTGCAGTACGATCACCCTGCTGACCGGCGTGATTGTGACCGCCGTTGACGACCTGACGATCAAGGGTTCGGGTCCAGCCAACCTCAAGATCGATGGCAATGCCAATGATTCGATCATCAATCATTTTGGTTACGGCACGCTCACGATCCAGGACATCACGCTGACCAACGCGTCGTACGGCGGCTACTTCGCCACGGGTGGCGCGGTGTTCTCCTCTGGCAATGTAGCTGTGAACAACAGCGTGCTGTCGAACAACTACGATTACGGTGGTTATGCCAGCGGCGGCGCGGTATGGGCTGCAGCCAATCTCACCATTTCCAACAGCGTGATCTCCGGCAATCAGGTCGTCAGCAACAAGTACGACGGTACAGCTGGGGGCGCGTATGGTGCTACTGGCTTGACCATCACCAACAGCACGATTTCCGGCAATAGCGCCGCTGGTGCTCCTTACGATAGTTATTACGCGGGATACGGCAAGGGCGGCGGCATTATGAGTGTGGTTGCGGCCACAATCAGCGGTTCGACCATCTCCGGCAATACCGCCGATTACGGCGGCGGCGCGGCTTTCCTGCAAGGCGCCACCATTTCTGCGGATCCGGCGGTAGTCACCAACAGCACCATTTCCGGCAACACCGCAAATGGTCTTGGCGGTGCGGCACTCGCCGGATTTACGCTGACCATGCAAAACAGCACGGTCGCATTCAATGATGCGAAATATGTCGGCGCTGGTGGTTTGTATCTGGTCGATGCAACGCAATTGCAAAGCACGATCGTATCGAACAACACCGGCTACGCGGGTAACGGCTACGACCCGAATATTGCCGGCGCGGATACCGCCACGATCAGCGGTGCCAACAACCTGATCTTGAGTTCCGGTCTTGCGACGCCGGCAGGCACAATCACGGTCGATCCAAACTTGCAGGCGTTGGCTGACAATAGTGGTGTCGCGACGCAATTACACACGCAAACTCATGCACTGATTGCTGGCAGTAGCGCACTCAATGTCGGCAACAACACCGCAGGCCTCGCCTTCGATCAACGCGGTACAACCTTTGCGCGCAGCTCCGGCACCGGTCCCGATATTGGCGCGTTTGAACTCCAAGTACCGCGCGTAGCTGCCGTGGTTGTGCCAGTCCCAACCCTGTCGACTTGGGCAATGGGATTGATGGTGGGATTGTTTGGATTACTCGGCTGGCGTCGACAAAAAACATCACCGGCATCGCGAACACGACGCTGAAATATCGCCTGAGCGTTTTTAATCCAAACGTCTCTGGCTGAAATAAAATAACGGCGGAGCATTCACTTGCTCCGCCGTTATCTTTTGCGGCACTCTCCTACCTGCGCCCACTCGCCACGAACTCGCATGACTGATCCGGTCGATTCCATTCCCGAAACCGATACCGCTGCGCCCGCCGAGCCGATTGTTCCGATCGAGCAGGCGCTCGCCAGTGTGCATACCACCAACATGCCGGATATTCTGCGGCAGCTGAATTCGTGCCTGCTGGTGACCACGTATCAGGCTGGCAAATTGGTGATACTGCGGCCCGATGGCGCGACCATCAACACCCATTTCCGCAGCTTCAACCGGCCGATGGGCATGGCCGCGGATGTGAACAGACTGGTGCTTGGCGCGCGTATGGAAATCGCCGAGTTCCGCAACATGCCGGACGTCGCCAAACGCCTGCAGGATCCGCCGCGTCACGACGCGGTATACATGGCGCGGCGCGGTTTTATCACCGGCGCGATCGACATCCACGAAATGGCGTGGGATGCGGATGGCGAACTGTGGTTCATCAACACGCTGTTCTCGTGCCTGTGCAAACTCGATTCGATATCGAGTTTTGCGCCGCAATGGCGGCCGTCGTTTGTCAGCCATTACGCGCCGGAAGATCGCTGTCATCTGAACGGACTGGCGATGCGTGATGGCCGCGCGCGCTATGTCACCGCACTCGGCGAAACCAATACGCCGAACGGTTGGCGCGCCAACAAGCGCGATGGCGGCATTTTGATGGACTGCATCAGCGGCGAGGTGATCACACGCGGACTATCCATGCCGCATTCGCCGCGCTGGTACAACGACCGTTTGTGGGTGCTCGAATCCGGCCGCGGCGCATTGATCACGGTCGATCCGAAGACCGGCGAAAAGACCGACGTCGCGCGCGTACCGGGGTTTGCGCGCGGCCTGGATTTTGTCGGTCCCGTGGCATTTATCGGTCTGTCGCAACTACGCGAAACCAATGCCTTTACCGACATCCCGATCACCGAGGAAAACAGCGATCGGCTGAGTGGCGTATGGGTTGTCCATCTCGACACCGGCAAGACCATTTCGCTGCTCAAGTTCACTGGCGGCGTGCAGGAAATTTTTGCCGTGCAGGCAATTCCGGGCGTGCTGTTTCCAGAAATCATCCACGAAGGCGATATGCTCGCCACTGCGTATGCGTTGCCCGATGAGGCATTGCGCGAAGTCGGATTCACACCCGCCCCGCCCGTCGAAAAAACCGAATCGGCTACAGCTTCGTCGGCGTAATCACTGCCGCAGTTGCGGTTATCGTGCGTGCCGGCGATTGCCCTCGGCGGGTACGCAACCATGTCTGCAAGTGATCGAAATAGCAGTAGATCACTGGTGTCAGATATAACGTCAGCACCTGCGAAGTCATCAAGCCGCCGACTACCGCCAGACCGAGCGGTCGCCGTGATTCCGCACCGAGCGCGATCGGTAACGTGCCGAACAACGCGGCGAATGTAGTCATCATGATCGGGCGAAAACGCACGATGCAGGCTTCGAGAATCGCCGCTTCCGGGGTTGCGCCGCCGCGTTCGGCTTCGAGCGCGAAGTCGATCATCATGATCGCGTTTTTCTTGACGATGCCGATCAGCATGATCAACCCGACCGCGGAATAAAGATTCAGGTCGATGTGGAAAATCATCAAGGTCAGCAACGCGCCGAACGCCGCGGTCGGCAAGCCGGAAAGAATCGTCAGCGGATGGATAAAACTTTCGTACAGGATGCCAAGCACAAGGTAGATCACGAACAGCGCGATCAGCAGAAGGATACCCATACCCGAAACCGAGGATTGAAACGCCTGCGCGGTGCCTTGGAACGAACCGATGATGCTGTCCGGCACCTTGAGCTGCGCGACTGCTGCATCGATGCGCTCCACCGCTTGGCTCAGCGACACGCCGAGCGCCAGATTGAACGACACTGTGACCGACGGCACCTGGCCGAGATGACTGATCGTCGCCGGCCCGACCGACTTGGTGAAATGCGCCACCGCTGACAGCGGCACGAGTTGTCCGTGGCTGCTGCGGATATAGAGTTGTCCGAGCACGCTGGTATCGCCCTGCTTGCTAGGGTCGACCTGCATCAGCACCCAGTATTGATCGATCGAGGTGTAGATCGTCGATACCTGCGCCGGACCGAACGCGGTGTACAACGCGGTCTCGGTTTGCGCTGCCGTGACACCCACCGCCGATGCCGCATCACGATCTATTTTCACATCCATCTGCGGCGTTGCGATCAGCAAATCGCTGGTCACATCCTGAAACCCCGGCAGCTTGCTGATCGCTTCAACCATCTTCGGCACGAACGCAAACAACTCCTTGGTATCGCTGTCCTGCAACGTATATTGATATTGCGTCTTGGTCAGCTGGCCGCCGATGCGGATGATCGGAATATTCTGCAGATAAACTTTCAGGCCGGCAATGCCGGTGAGTTTCGGGCGCAGTTCCTGGATGATTTCATCGGGCGAACCGCGCTCGCTGCGCGGCTTCAAGGTGATGATCATGCGCCCGAGATTAAGGGTCGAGCTGCTGCCGGAAACACCGATGAACGACATCACGCCATCGACGTTGCTGTCCTTGCCGATGATCGCCGCGGCTTCGCCCTGCTTGCGCGCCATCTCGGTGAAACCGACATCCTGATCCGCTTCGGTGAACACGAACAACTGCCCGGTATCGTCGCTCGGCAGGAAACCTTTCGGCACCTTGACGAACATGATCGCGGTGGCAATAAGGATCAATACAAATCCAAACATCACCCAGCGCCGATGGGCGAGGCAAAAATTGAGCGAACGCCGATACAGATCCTGCGTGCCATCGAACGCGCGCTCGAAGGCCTGATAAAAACGCCCGTGGGTTTCGCCGTGATGCGGCTTGAGCATGCGACTGCACAACATCGGCGTGAGGCTGAGCGAGACAAATCCCGATACCAGCACCGCCGCGACGATCGTCACCGCGAACTCGTGCAGCAGGCGCCCGATGATGCCGCCCATGAACATGATCGGGATGAATACCGCGGCCAGCGATAAGGTCATCGACAAAATGGTGAAGCCGATTTCGCGCGCGCCATCAAGCGTCGCCTGCAACGCGGTCTTGCCCATTTCCATATGCCGCGAAATGTTTTCGAGCATGACGATCGCATCATCGACGACAAAACCCACGCACAATGTCAGCGCCATCAGCGAGAGGTTGTCGAGGCTGTAACCGAACGGATACATGATCGCGAACGTGCCGACGATCGACATCGGCAATGCCAGCGACGGGATCACCGTCGCCGAAATATTGCGCAGGAAAATGAAGATCACCAGCACCACCAACATCAGTGCCAGCAGCAGGCTGAATTCGACATCGTCTACCGACCCACGAATGCTTTCGGTGCGATCGTAAAATATCTTGAGCTCGGCGCCCGCGGGCAGTTGTTGCTTGAAACCCGGCAAGACACCGCGAATGCGTTCGACCACGGCAATGGTATTTACGCCCGGCTGTTTCTGGATCGCCAGCAACACACCGCGCTGACCGTTGACCCAAGCCGCAACCTTGTCGTTCTGCACGCCATCATAAATTTTGCCGACGTCACGCAAGCGCACCGGCGCGCCGTTCTGGTAACTCACTATCAGGTCGGCGAACGATTTCGCATTGTCGTACTGGCCGTTCACGATGACGTTGTAAGTGCGATCACTGCCATACAGCGTACCGGTCGGCAGGTCGACATTGCCGCTGCTTACCGCTGCCGAAACCTGATCGATACCAAGGCCCCGACTGGCCATCGCACCTGGATCAAGATCGATGCGTACGGCGTATTTCTGCGAGCCGTAAACGTTCACGAGGGCTACGCCATCAATCATCGACAGACGTTGCGCTAGCAGGGTTTCGGCGTACTCGTCGACCTTCGACAGCGGCAAGGTTTTCGAGGTCATGCCGACGAAAAAAATCGGCGCATCGGCCGGATTCACTTTGCGGAATGTCGGCGGTGTCGTCATGGTCGGCGGCAATTGCTTGAGCGCCGCAGAGATCGCCGATTGCACGTCCAGCGCAGCCGCATCGATACTGCGACCGAGCGTGAACTGCAAGGTGATCTGGGTCTGGCCGATGCCGCTCTGCGACGTCATCGAATCGAGTGCGGCGATCGTCGAGAATTGTTTTTCCAGTGGCGTGGCAACGGCCGAAGCCATGGTTTCCGGCGACGCACCGGGCAACGATGCCGTGACCTGAATGGTCGGGAAATCCACGTTCGGCAAGTCCGAAACCGGCAACAATTTATAGGCCGCGATGCCGAATACGAGGATGCCGACCATGACCAGCGTGGTCATCACCGGGCGACGAACGAACAGCTCGGAAATGCTCATGGCTTCGCCGCTTCCGTTTTGACCAGCGTGCCATCGACCAGGCGCGACTGGCCGTCGGTCACGACCGAATCGCCTTCATTCAAGCCCTTGGCGATAACCACTTCGCCGGCCGCATCGCGCGCGACGGTGACGCTGCGCAACTCGGCATGATGTTGCGCATTGATCACAAAAACGTAGCTGCCGTTCGGACCGGCCTTGACCGCTGCATCCGGCACGACAATCGCATCGATTTCGCTGCCGAGCGTCAGCGCGATATTGACGAACTGGCCCGGCCAGAGTTGCTCGCCGGCATTCACGAAACTTGCGCGCAGCTTCACCGTGCCGGTGGTCTGATCGACGCTATTGTCGACGAACGCAAGTTGGCCGCTGGCCGCATCCTGCATGCCTTCCGCGCTTGCCTGCACCGCGAGCGTCGCCTGCGCTTGCGCGCTACGCACACGCGCCACCAGCTGGCCCGGAATCGAAAAGCTGACGTAGATCGGGGTGATCTGATTGATCACCAGCAGCGCCTGCGTGTCGTTGGCTTTGACGATGTTGCCGGCCTGCACGAGGATGCGTCCGGCGCGCCCGGAAATCGGCGCGTAGATATTGGTATAACCCTGAGTCAATTTCGCCGCGCCGACATTCGCCTGATCGACTTTCACGCTCGCTGCAGCGGCTTCGTACGCGGTCACGTACTGCTGCATCTGATCCGCCGAAACAAAACCCTTGTCGGCCACGGGTTTGTAGCGCGCCACTTGCGCCTTCGCCAAATCACGCGCGGCGACATCCTTGGCCTGCGCCGCCTCGGCTTGAGCGAGCGCGGCCTGGGCGGGGCGCGCATCGATCTTGAATAACAGCTGTCCGGCCTTTACATCTTCACCGTCCTTGACATGGCTTTCGAGCAGTTGACCATCGACTAGCGACTTTACGGCGACGCTGTTGATCGCCTCGACCGTGCCGACGGCGCTGATCAATTCCGGAATGGTTTTTTTCTGCGCACTGACCACACTCACCGGCACTGCAGCAACCGGCGCTGGCGGCGGCGGTGCTGCGCAGCCGGCCAACACAATGCTGGTCGCGAGCAGCACCGTGGCACTCGCACGCAATGAAAATTTTCGGGTGACACTAAGCATGTAATACATATCCGCAAGAGATTTGATCGGCCTGCATTATCACGTATCGCGCCGAGCGGGTACGTAAAATCATGTGAAGTATTGGGCATGACCAATGGTCGTGAAACCCGCATCCTTATTGGCTTGGACGATATTCAGATCAACCTTGTCGACCCGCATCAAATCCGCGCACGTCGTTCCAGCACGCGGTAAACTAGGCACCGCGCGCTGCTGTGCCTCGACCCTCTCCACGGCGCTGTCCCTGTTCTGGAATCCATGAAAGCCTTATTGACTCCGCCGCTGCCGAGCAGCAGCAAACATCGCAGTTTCTGGTTGCCACCGCAGGGCTCGGCACTCGCTTTGGCGATCGCCGAAACCGCGCGCAAGCATGATGGTCTGGTGGTTGCGGTAACGCGCGATACCCACGCCGCGCACACGCTCGACGACGACTTGCGCGTATTCGCCGGCGAGTTGCCGGTGTTGCATTTTCCGGATTGGGAAACCCTGCCCTACGATCTGTTTCCGCCGCATCCGGAAATCGTTTCGCAGCGCATCGCCACGTTGTATCAATTGCCGACGACGACACGCGGCGTGTTGGTCGTGCCGATCGGCACCTTGATGCAACGCCTCGCGCCGCGCAGCTTCATCACCGGCTTCGGCCTGGTGCTGGCGGTGAAACAGAAACTCGATCTCGGCATCGAACAACGTCGCCTCGAAAGCGCAGGTTATAGGCATGTGCCGCAGGTTTCCGAGCCCGGCGATTTTGCCGTGCGCGGTGCACTGCTCGATATTTTCCCGATGGGCAGCGCCGAGCCGTATCGTGTCGAATTGTTCGATGACGAAATCGATTCGATCCGCACCTTCGATCCCGAATCGCAACGCTCGCAGGAAAAAGTCGAGTCGGTGCGCCTGCTGCCCGCGCGCGAATTTCCGCTCACCGAAGAATCGGCGAAACATTTCCGCAATACCTTGCGCGAACGTTTTCCGATCGACCCGCGCCGCTGCCCGGTGTATCAGGATCTGAAGGAAGGCGCGACACCCGCCGGCATCGAATATTACCTGCCGCTGTTTTTCGAGAAGACCGAAACCCTGTTCGATTATCTCGGCGAGAAATCGCTGTTCGTCTTGAACGAAGGCGCGCTCGATGCGGCAACGCAGTTCTACGCGCAGGCGCAGGCGCGTTACGACCAGCGCGCGCACGACATCGAACGCCCGATCCTGCCGGTGCCGGAACTGTATCTGCCGCCAGAGAATCTGCGCGAGCGCCTGAACCAGACCTTGCGTGTCGAGATCGTCGAGAAGGGGCGCAACGAGCACGCCGTCGCGCTCGCCACACAACCCGCACCGCAGCTCGCGCTCGCGCGCAAGGGCGAAATTCCGGGCGCAGAACTGAAAGCGTTTCTAAGCGCGTATCCAGGCCGCGTATTGATCGCTACCGATTCGGCAGGTCGTCGCGAAGCCCTGCTCGATACGCTGGCCGAACTTTCGATCAAACCCGCGGTAGTCGCGAGCTGGCAGGAATTCCTGCGCAGCGACGCGCGATTCGCGATCACGGTCGCCACGCTCGACGATGGCCTCGCGATCAACGATCCGCCGCTGACCGTGCTGACCGAACGGCAGTTATACGGCGAGCGCGTGCAGCAGCAGCGCCGACGTAAACGTGTCGGGCGCGATCCCGACGCGATCATCCGCGATCTGGCCGATCTCGCGATCGGTGCGCCGGTGGTGCACGCCGACCATGGTGTCGGTCGGTATCAAGGTTTGCTCAAGCTCGATGTCGGCGGCGAAGGCGGCGAATTTCTCGCGATCGAATACGCCAAGGGCGACAAGCTGTACGTGCCGGTGGCGCAGCTGCATCTGGTCAGTCGTTATTCCGGTGCCGCGTCGGAACTCGCGCCACTGCATTCGCTCGGCGGCGAACAATGGGCCAAAGCCAAGCGCAAGGCAGCGGAAAAAGTACGCGATGCCGCTGCCGAATTGCTCGCGCTGTACGCCAAGCGCGAGGCTCGTCCGGGTTATGCGTTCGAGTTCGATCGCGCCATGTACGCGCAATTTGCGGCGACCTTCCCGTTCGAGGAAACACCGGATCAGGCCAGCGCGATCGAAGCGGTGATCAACGATCTCATCGCGCCGAAATCGATGGATCGCGTGGTGTGCGGCGATGTCGGTTTTGGCAAGACTGAAGTCGCATTACGCGCCGCATTTGTCGCGGCGATTGCTGGCAAACAAGTTGCCGTGCTGGTGCCGACCACGTTGCTCGCGCAGCAGCATTACCAGAATTTCCGCGACCGCTTTGCCGACTGGCCGATCCGCGTCGAAGTGCTGTCGCGCTTCAAGTCGAAAAAGGAAATCGAGGCGGAAATCCGCAAGCTAGCCGATGGCAGTCTCGATGTAATTATCGGCACGCACCGATTGTTGCAGGCCGATGTGAAGTTCAAGGATCTCGGCCTCGTCATAGTTGATGAAGAACAACGTTTCGGCGTGCGCCAGAAAGAAGCGCTGAAAAAACTGCGCGCCGAAGTCGACCTGCTCACACTCACCGCCACGCCGATTCCGCGCACGCTCAACATGGCGATGAGCGGGCTGCGCGATCTGTCGATCATCGCCACACCGCCGGCGCATCGCATGGCCGTGCAGACTGTGATTTCGCCGACTGATCCAGCCTTGATGCGCGAGGCATTCCAACGCGAGCTGTCGCGTGGCGGCCAGGTTTATTATCTGCACAACGAAGTCGAGAGCATCGAAAAAGCTGCGCGCGAACTTGGCGAACTCGTGCCCGAAGCGCGCATCCGTGTTGCGCATGGACAGATGCCAGAACGCGAACTCGAACAGGTCATGCTCGATTTTTATCGTCAGCGTTTCAACGTGCTGGTGTGCACGACGATCATCGAATCCGGCATCGACGTGCCGAGCGCCAATACCATCGTGATCAATCGCGCCGACAAATTCGGGCTGTCGCAATTGCATCAGTTGCGCGGTCGCGTCGGGCGCTCGCATCATCGTGCGTTTGCGTATCTGATGGTGCCTGATCGACGCAGCATCAGCGGCGATGCGGAGAAGCGTCTCGAAGCGATCGCCTCGCTCGAAGAACTCGGCGCGGGTTTCACCTTGGCGACGCACGATCTCGAAATCCGCGGCGCTGGCGAATTGCTCGGCGAGGAACAAAGTGGCGAGATCACCGAGATCGGATTCTCGCTGTACACCGAATTGCTCGATCGCGCGGTGCGCGCATTGAAGTCCGGCAAGGTGCCGGATTTCGATCTGACCTCGGAACACGACGCCTTGGTCGAACTGCATCTGGCCGCGCTGATCCCGGACGACTATCTGCCCGATGTGCACACACGCCTGACCTTGTACAAACGCATCGCGAGTGCGCAGGACGAGGATCAACTGCGCGAGTTGCAAGTCGAGATGATCGATCGTTTTGGGCTACTGCCGGAGCAGGTGAAAAACCTGTTCGGCGTGGCCGCGCTGAAACTTGCGGCGACGCGTCTTGGCATCCGCAAACTCGATGTCGGCGCGACCGGTGGCCGCGTGATTTTCAAACCGCAACCGAATGTCGATCCGATGACCGTGATCAAACTGATCCAGAAAATGCCGAAGGTTTATGGGCTGGATGGGCAGGACAAATTGCGCATCAGACTTGAGCTACCGGGTACGGCTGAACGGTTGCGCAGCGCGCGTGAGTTGTTGATTGCGTTGGGCGCGAATATGGCGGAGTGAAAACCCAGCCAACTATTTCGCATGACTTATTTATCGGCAGGACTAGGCGCTTCTTTGCGAAAAGGAGAAGACCAGCCGAGTCCATATGACACGAATAACCAGCCCATAAATATCGGCGACACTCCCATAGTCGAATCGAATGGCCGCATTTCGCCCATGATTGAAAGCAGAATATCAACAGATCCGAAAAGAATCATGACCACGCCTAAAAACATTCCAACGGCGCGGAAAATTTGTGTGCGTACAGACTCTGTCATGAAATACCCCAACTATCTTCTTAGGCCGCGATGATTCAACTTTTCGCCACAGGCCTGGTCGCCTGAATCCCCTTCGACCGATTGCGCGAATACACAAACACCGATGCCGGCGGCAGATTGCGCCACGCGAATCCACCACGTCGCACGCTCACGCCGAGCTCTTGCAATACATCCGGCGGAATCGGTGATTTCGGGCCGTAGGTGAACTGGATGAAACAACCGTCCTGCTTCAGCACCTCGAAGGCCGAACCGAGAATATTCATCTGCAAAACGCGTGGCATCGACAACAGGCCGAGTCCGCTGATCACCGCATCGATCTTGCCATCGCTGAGCATGCCGGCCTTGCTCGCAATCGCATTCAGATCGCAGGCATTGCCCCAGACCACGTTGACCTCGGGGAAACTCGCGTGCAGATATTGATACAGTTCTTCGTTGAGCTCGACCACCAGCAAGTTGTGCGGCTCGATGCCGTGTTCGAGCATGGCGCGGGTAAATACGCCGGTGCCGCCGCCGAGTTCGACCACACGTTTGGCGCCTGACGGCAGCTCATTCATCATGCGACCCGCGAGCTGGCGTCCGCTTGGCGACAACGCCGCGATACTCAACGGATTCTTCAGCCACTGCCGGAAAAATGTCCATCCTGCCGTGGCGACAGGTTTGGCTGGTTTATCTGCTGCTGGGCGCTGACTCATGCGACATACCGCTGAAGGAATGCCGCGTATCATAGTGGTTGGGTGGCGCCGAGGCCAATCAAACTTGGCAAACGTTTGGCACATGCGACGCACAAAAAAACGCCCCGCCCAATCGGGCGAGGCGTTTCGATCAGATCAGCGCAGAGCGCTGGAAACTGGACGACCGATCAGTGGTGATAACCACCGTGGTTGTAGTAGCGATCATGATCGTAGCCGTGTTCGCGACCGCGATCGTAACCACCTCGGCCATAACCGCCGCGATAACCGCGATCGTAGACTACGCCGT
Organism: Pseudolysobacter antarcticus; assembly: GCF_004168365.1. Taxonomy (GTDB): domain Bacteria; phylum Pseudomonadota; class Gammaproteobacteria; order Xanthomonadales; family Rhodanobacteraceae; genus Pseudolysobacter; species Pseudolysobacter antarcticus. The sequence goes on along the minus strand of NZ_CP035704.1, from coordinate 1,604,512 downwards.
AAGCCGGGCCGCGATAGTAGCCGCCACCGTAATAGGCCGGATAGTACGCTGGGGCGTAACCGCCGACATAACCCACGTTGGCATAACCGTAACCGTGGCCACCCCATCCGCAATGACCGCAGCTTGAATAGCCGAGACCGATGCCGGGCAGACCGACGTTGACACTCACTCCCAAGTGACCAGCGAATGCGGACGGCGCCAAGGCGACGCCAGCAAGGGCGACCACACCAAACAACACTGAACGGATTTTACTTACTGGGGTAAACATAGCGGCCTCCTTAAGACTGCGAGTTCATATTGCACTTTCGGTTCTGAATCGACTGTGAAATAACGCAGCGTGGGGCGGGCGGTTGACGTGGTGTTGCCGGCCGTTCAGCCGGCGACAAATCTTAAGATTACGATGCGTGGCGGATTTCCCAGCAGCGATGAATACGCGCGTGGCGCGCGAAATCCAGCGGAATGGTTTGCGCGCTGATGTCCTTGATGTCGAGTCCATCAAGTTCGGTTTCGTCGAGTTTGAAGCGCCGGTAATTGTTCGAGAACAAAATCAATCCGCCCGGCGCAAGACGTGCGGCGCAGAGTTTGAGCAGACGCACATGATCGCGTTGCACATCAAAATCGTCGGCGCGTTTGGAGTTCGAAAACGTCGGCGGATCGACATAGATCAGATCGTATAGCGCCGGATCATTTTCGAGCCACGACAAACCATCGGCTTGTACCAGCGCATGATCGCGGCCGACAAATCCGTTCAGCGCGAAATTTCTTCCGGCCCAATCGAGATACGTCGCCGACAGATCGACGCTGGTGGTTTTGCTCGCACCGCCGTCGGCTGCATACACGCTGACCGTGCCGGTGTAGCAAAACAGATTGAGGAAAGTTTTACCGCGTGCGAGTTCACGCACACGCGCACGCAACGGGCGATGATCGAGGAACAATCCGGTATCGAGATAGTCGTTCAGGTTGACGAGAAAACGCAGACCGCCCTCGCCCACTTCGATGAATTCGCCGCGCTCGCTCATGCGTCCGTATTTCTCACCGCCCTTGCCGCGGCTGCGCGTTTTCAGCGCGATCGATGCACGCGGCAAGGCAAACACTTCCGCTGCGACGCGCACGATTTCGCGCAGACGAATTTGTGCAGTTGCTTCCGGCACGCTGGCCGGCGGCGCGTATTCCTGGATGTGCAGATGGTTTGCGAAAACATCGATCGCCGCAGCGTATTCCGGCAGATCCGCATCGTAGGCGCGATAACATGTGATGCCTTCGCGCGCGAGCGGCTTGCGCAGGTGCTTGAGATTTTTCTGCAGCCGATTGCGCAACATCTCCGCACCGGGCGACAGCGGTTTGGCTTCGCGTGGTTCGATCGCTGCGGTAGCGTAAAGATCGAAATTGAGCAGCACACATTCGAGCGCACCGTTGTAAAGTTTGTAGCGCTTTTCGGCGCGCAGGCCGATCGCCCGCGCCAGCGCATCGTCCGAGGTGATTACACTCGCCTTCCAGCCGGTGAATTCAGATTTCAAGCGTAAGCCAATTTCGCGATACAGATCGAGCAACGATTCGTCCACACCCATGCGCTCGCCATACGGCGGATTGCAGATCACCAGACCAGGTTGCTCGCATTCATGCGGACGCTTCAGATGTGTTAGCGATTGCCGCCCAAGATGCACAAACCCGGCGACACCGGCAGATTGCGCATTGCGCTTGGCTTCGGCCAGTACTGACGGATCGTCATCAAAACCGAAGAACACCGGCGCGAGTTTTTTCAGACCGATATCGGCGCGGGTAAACGCATCGTCGCGCAAGGATTTCCACAATGCTGCATCGTGCTGTTTCCAGCCGCGCAGGCCGAAATAATCGCGGCGCAAACCCGGCGCGACATCGCCCGCCATCAGCGCCGCTTCGATCACGAGCGTCGCCGAACCGCACATCGGATCGACCAGACCGCCGCCTGCCGCGAAAATAGCCGGCCAGCCCGCGCGCAACAACATCGCGCACGCGAGGTTTTCTTTCAGCGGCGCGATGCCGGTGCCGCGACGCCAGCCGCGCTGATGCAACGGCGCGCCGGACAGATCGAGATTGAGCAAGGCACGATCACGACGCAACGCGATATTTAGCCGTATAGACGGCTGTTCCTGATCCACAGCCGGACGCTGGCCGGTGCGCTCGCGAAACTGATCGACCACGGCGTCCTTGACGCGTTGCGCGACGTATTGCGTATTGCGCAAAGTTTCGCTGGAGCCGACTGCATCCACGGCCAACGTGCCCTCGACATCCATATGCTGCGACCAATCCAGCTCGCCAACGCCCGCGTACAACGCGGCTTCGTCGGGCACATCGAACTCGGCCAGACGCAACAGGATGCGACTGGCCAGACGCGACCACAAACACGCGCGATAACCGAGTTCCAGTTCGCCGGAAAAATGCACGCCGGAAAGCGACTCGTGCGCATCATCGGCACCGAGCGACTTGAGCTCATCGACCAGCAGATATTCCAGCCCTTTCGGACAGGTAGCAAAAAATTGCGACATGAAAACTCTAGCCCAGGCTCAGAAGAAATAAACGGAATTGCTCGGCGACGGCGTGCACATGCGCGCTGAGTCGATGGCTGTCGTTGACCAGAATCAGCGTATCGCGACGCGATGCCGCAAACGCACGCACGCCATCGACCGGGCACAGCTCATCATCCCAGCCGTGCAACAACACGCTTGGCACGGCGGCGGCGGCAAACTCGGGCGCGTAACCCGGAATACGCAGCGGCAACGCCATCAAAAACAAACCGGCGCAAGGCAAATCGATCGAGGCAAACCCGGAAATAAATGCGCCCATGCTCGAACCGGCTAGCACCAGCCGTTCGCCGTCGCGTGCATGCTCGCGCAAGCGTGCGATGCGAGCCCCGATCAGCGCGGGATCATGCGCTGCATCGAGATCGCGATAGTCCGGCCGCGTATGCCGCCAGCCGAGTTGTTCGGCAACTTCCGCGAGCGCCGCCACCTTGGTCGCGTTCGGGCCGCTCTCCATGCCGTGCGAGAGAATCACGTGACCTTTCATTGCTGCAGCTCCGCGGTGCAAAATCAGATAAGGGCGAATCAGGAATTTTTAGCGACTGCGTCGACACAGGCAGCGCAGCGCGTGCCGGCGTCGAGCAGCAGCGGTATGCCGCAATCAGCGCACAGCACATAACGTCCGCCACGCTGCGCATGATCGACGGCAACACGTTCGTCGAAGACAAAACATTCGCCCTGCCAGCGGCTTTCTGCGGCGGGTTTTTCGGCGAGGTAATTGAGGATGCCGCCGTGTAACTGGAACACTTCGCCGAAGCCTTGCTGCAATAGATACGCCGAGGCTTTTTCGCAGCGGATACCGCCGGTGCAATACATCGCGATCGGCTGGTTTTCGCGGCCCCGCAGCTGCTGCTCGACGAACTGCGGGAAGTCGGAAAACTTGCGCGTGGCCGGATCGATCGCGCCGTCAAAACGCCCGACTGCGACCTCGTAATCATTGCGCGTATCGATCAGCACGATATCGTCGCGTGCGATCAGCGCATCCCAATCCTTCGGCGCGACGGCAATACCGGTGCGTTGTTCGGGATGCAGATCGGCCAAACCGAAACTCACGATCTCGCGCTTGATGCGGACTTTCCAGCGCTGGAAAGGTACATCATCGGCCGCGGCCTGCTTCCAGTTCAAGGCAGCAAAACGTGGATCGTTTTGCAGATGTTCGCGCAGCGCAGCGATACCATCAGCGCTGCCGCTGACCGTGGCATTGATGCCTTCGTCGGCAAGCAGCAGCGTGCCGCGCAACCCGTGCTGATCGCCCAGAATTTGCAGGCATGAACGTAATTCGCTCAATGAATCGAGCGCGGTAAATTGGTAAAACGTGGCGACTTGTAAGTCAGCCGACGTAAGTTTGGCTAATGCGGACATGGCCCAAGTTTATCATGCGTGCCGCGCTGGCAGGCTCGAACGCTGCGTGCGACACTTTGTCCATGCCTGCCATCATCACGATCCACGACCAGCCACTGCCTTACGAATCGCGCCTCGACGAGCGCGCGACAGCGTCGATTGACCTCATCGTTATCCATTGCACCGAGCTGCCGGATATGGCTACCGCGCGCGAGTTCGGCGAGCGTGTGCGTTATACCAGCGGCACCGGCAACAGCGGGCACTATTACGTGGATGTCGATGGCAGCATTTATCGCTACGTCGCCGATAGACGCATCGCCAATCATACGGTTGGCTACAACTCGCGATCGATCGGGATCGAGCTGGCGAACGTCGGGCGCTATCCGTATTGGGGCGACAGCCGGCATCAGGCGTTCACCGTGCCGTACACCGAGCCGCAGATCGAATCGCTGCTCGGCCTGCTGCGCAAATTGCGTAACGATCATCCGGGCATTCGTTACATCGCCGGCCACGAAGATCTGGACCTGCGTCTCGAACCCGCGGTCGATGATGCGACGATCATGCTGCCGCGCCGGCAGGATCCCGGCCCGCTGTTCCCGTGGCCGCGCGTGATCGCCGATATCGCGCTTGAACGGCTGCATGCCACGCCGGCACCTTGATCGCCGCGCTGCAGCATCGGAGCAGCAGGCAACGTTATACTAGACCGCAAAATCCCAACGGAAGCCCGCATGTCCAGCCCCATCGTCGGTGAATTGATCGATCTGCTCAGCCTGGAGCGCCTCGAAGAAAACCTGTTTCGCGGCCAGAGCCGCGACATCGGCACGCGTTACGTTTTCGGCGGCCAGGTGCTCGGCCAGGCCTTGTCGGCGGCGCAACAAACGGTCGGCAGCGATCGCCTTGTGCATTCGCTGCATGCGTATTTTCTGCGCGCGGGCGATATCGAAGCGCCGATCGTGTACGAAGTGGATCGTGCGCGCGACGGCAAAAGTTTTTCGGTGCGGCGCGTGGTAGCAATCCAGCACGGCCAGCCGATCTTCAATTTTTCGGCGTCGTTCCAAGTGGCCGAAGAAGGCGTCGAACATCAGATGACGATGCCTCACGTGCCGATGCCGGAAGACTTGCCCGCGCCGGTGCAATTGTCGATGGAAGAGCTCGAACATATTCCGGTCAAACGGCGGCGCTGGCTCAATCGCAAAGGCCCGTTCGAGTTTCGTTACGTATCGCCGCGTGACGATGTGCATCGACCGAAATTGCCGCCGTATCAGCAGATCTGGTTTCGTCTCGTGGATCGTGCGCCGGATTCGGAAATCCTGCATCGCGCGATGCTCGCCTACGCGTCGGACTTTCACCTGATTGGCACCGCGATGTTTCCGCACGGTATGTCGTATTTGCAGAATAACGTGATGGTTGCGAGCCTCGATCATGCGCTGTGGTTTCATCGCCCCGTGCGCGTCGACGAATGGCTGCTGTACAGCTGCGACAGCCCGACTGCACAAGGTTCGCGCGGGTTTTCGCGCGGCATGATCTACACGCGCGATGGCGTGCTGGTCGCCTCGACCGCGCAGGAAGGCCTGATCCGCCTGCTGCCGGAAACGGCCGAATAATATGCGCCAGGTATTCACATCCCCACGCATCGAAAATGTCGACCGCGTTGTCGAGCTGCTCAACTCTGCCGGCATCGCCACGCACGTCGGCAATCGCAGCGTCTATCAAGGCAGCAACTTCAAGCGTTTCAGCTACAGCGAGCGTGTCGATTCAAGCGCGTGGCCGCAAGTCTGGGTGGTGCGTTCGGACGATCAGGTGCAGGCGCGTGCGTTGTTGCGCGAAGCCGGGCTCGAACCCGCGACGCGTTTTTCCGCCGAGCTCGCGCTGGAACGCAGTACTGCCAGCAAGAAGCCGGTCGTGGCAAAGTTCAGCTATCAACGCGTGTTGCTGCTGATCGGAGTTGGAGTAGCGACGGTCGTCGCGGCGCTGCGCATGTCGGGCGCCGGCTGAGCGAACCTGCGTTTTCTGGTGCTCGCAGCAACCACACCAATGGCGCGACTACGCGCTCGCGAATTCATCGAGCCGATGGCTCCGCCCGATATCGACGTTGCCATCACGCACCGGTCTGTAGAAACGAAAAACCGAGGCGCATAGCCAACCATGCAAGGCGTAGAATCGCTGCCATGAAATCGGAAAGCCTGCGCCTGTTTCAAACCCTGCCGCACGCGTGTGGCTATTTTCCCGAGCGCATCGCGCAGAATCTCGTCATCGATCCGAGCGCGCCGCAATTGCCGCAGGTGTATGACATCGCGCTCAGTCATGGATACCGCCGCGCCGGCGCGCATGTCTACCAACCCCATTGCCAAGGCTGCAGCGCCTGCATCGCCGCGCGTGTGCCGGTCGCCGAATTCGTGCCGGATCGCAGTCAAAAACGTTGTCTGCGACGCAATGCCGATCTCGCTTTCAACGTCGTGCCGCCCAGTTTCAGCAGCGAATATTTCGAATTGTATTCGCGCTATCTCGATTCGCGCCATCGCGACGGCGGCATGGACAATCCCGCGCGCGACGACTTCGATCGGTTCCTCTACACAAGCTGGAGCCCGACCAAGTTTCTCGAACTGCGCGACGGCGATCGCCTGCTCGCGGTCGCCGTCACCGACATCGGCACGCACGGAGTTTCAGCCGTCTATACGTTCTACGAACCCGAGTTTGAAGCACGCGGTTTGGGCACCTGCGCGATCCTGCGCCAGATCGCACTCGCGCAGGAAATGAGCTTGAAATACGTCTATCTCGGCTACTGGATTTCCGGCCACGCGAAGATGGATTACAAGTCGCGTTTCAGGCCGCTGGAAGTTTTGCGCGAAGGGCGGTGGCAGCGGTTGGATTCGTAGCAATTCCTGGACGGAACTTGGCTTTTCCGGTCTAGTGGTAGGTCGGATGAGTGGCGCAGCCGCGTTATCCGACTATGGCATGGACCTCACAAGCTCCGAGCATCGTGATCCGCAAAAAGCGTCGGAAGGCGCTTCGCTTTTCCGACCTACGCGCAACGCGCCGGTACAAATAAGTTATTGCATTAACCGTTAATTAGTAATTCGAGTAAATTTCATTATGAATAAAATTGGAAGTAGATTGGTTTCTACATTAATTTCCTTGACGGTTTTTCTATCCTTCTCAAAATACGCGGAGGCTTTTGACTTGGTTTCAGGAAAGGTCACTACACCTTGCGTTTCTTATTCTGAAATTGAGAAAAATATAATCGGACTGGTTTCTGCGGGAAGGACCAAAGCACCAAATTCCCCTCCCGTTTTGACCGATAAATTCGTATTTTTCCATTTGCTACTCGAAGCACCAATTTGCATTGATGCCGGCACGGGAGTGGATGGATTAGAGCCAGCACATGAAAAAATAGAGCACGTTGAGCTAGGGATAACGACCGCCGAGGAATATAGGCTCATACACCAGCTCGTCGGTAGAAGAATTAAATGCACAGGCAAATTCGCGCCTTCAATCACGGGTTTTCATTGGGACGATGTTATTCTCTGGAATGCGGTCTGCTCTATAATACCTCGCGAAGGTGATCTCGTTCGGAAATGAGAGTGTCGCAAAAATCGATAAGCTCGTAGGTCTGATGAGCGGCGCAGCCGCGTTATCCGACAATGGCATGAAACTCACATGCTTCCATAATTATTATCCGTAGTAAATCGTCGGAAGGCGCTTCGCTTTTCCGACCTACCTGCTGCATACATAGGATATAAACTAAAAGATTGTCACGCCGCTTATAACTCAACCTGCAATTTTTCCGCGGCGCGCCGTGCCTTGGCGCGGGCGCTATCAACGCCTTCGTCGCGCGCGAGCGTCACGGCCATGCGGCGTTTGCCGTTGATTTCGGGTTTACCGAACAGACGCAGCATCGTGTCGGGTTCAGCGAGTGCATCGGCGACGCCGTGATAACGCGGCGCGTGACTGCTGCCTTCGGCGAGTACTGCGCACGATGCTGATGCACCGAGCTGACGAATCACCGGTATCGGCAAACCGAGGATCGCGCGCGCGTGCAAGGCGAATTGCGACAGTTCCTGCGAAATCAGCGTGACCAAACCAGTGTCGTGCGGGCGTGGTGAGACTTCGGAAAAAATCACGTCATCGCCCTGCACAAAAAGCTCGACGCCGAACACACCATAACCACCGAGATTGGCGGTGACTGCAGCCGCAATTTCCTGCGCGCGTTGCAAGGCGCGCTCGGGCATGGCTTGTGGCTGCCACGATTCGCGATAGTCGCCATCGACCTGCAGATGGCCGATCGGCGCGCAGAAACTGGTGCCGTCGCGGTGGCGCACGGTGAGCAAGGTGATTTCGTAGTCGAACGCGATAAAACCCTCGACGATGCAGCGGCCCTGCCCCGCGCGTCCGCCGGATTGCGCGTAATCCCACGCCGCATCGACATCGGCTGTCGTTTTGATCAGACTCTGACCTTTGCCGGACGAACTCATCACCGGCTTGATCACGCACGGCAAACCAAGCGCCGCGATGGCCGCGAGATACTCGTCGCGCGTATCGACAAAACGATACGGCGAGGTCGGCAGTTTGAGTTCTTCGGCGGCGAGTCGGCGGATGCCTTCACGATCCATTGTCAGCCACGCCGCGCGTGCGGTCGGAATCACGCGCAAACCTTCGCGCTCCATTTCGATCAAGGTCGGCGTATGAATCGCTTCGATTTCCGGCACGACCAGATCGGGTTTTTCCATTTCGATGATACGACGCAATTCAGCGCCGTCGAGCATATTGATCACATGCGAACGATGCGCAACCTGCATCGCCGGTGCGTGCGCGTAACGATCGACCGCGATCACCTCGACCGCAAACCGTTGCGCTTCGATCGCAACCTCTTTGCCGAGTTCGCCGGAGCCGAGCAGCATCAGGCGCAAGGCATGTTCGGTGTGTGGTGTGCCAAAAGGTTTCATCGCCGCTCCTCGAAATATCCGATGCGAATTGTACCGGAGCACGTATTCACCCGGCGCTACCTAATCCTTGGCAGAATAGCGATCTGCTGATGAGGATCACCATGCGCAATTTGATTATCTGTATCGTTTTATTGTCGATCGCCGCGCCGGCGCTGGCACGTGTGCCGGAGCAAACCTGGATGAGTGTGCTGCTCGACGGCCGCAAGATCGGGCACATGCTGGATACGCGCAAGGTGAGCGGCGATCAGGTGATCACAACGCAAAGTATGGAAATCAGCATCGAGCGCGCCGGCATCAGCATCAGTTTTGGCAACGAGGAAACCAGCACCGAAACCTTGGCCGGCAAGCCGCTGGGTTTTGTCTCGCGCTCAAAGATTTCCGGCATCGAGAGCGTGGTGCGCGGCATATTGCGTGACGATGGTCAGATCGATGTCACCACCGAAGTCGGCGGTGCCAAACAGACGCGCGTGATGCCGTGGCCAAAAGGTGCGCTGCTCGCCGAAGGTTTGCGCCTGTCCGGCGCGCGTACGGGATTGAAACCCGGCGCGCAATTCAGCGATCTTGCGTTTCAGAGTTCCAGTCTCGATGCGGTCGAGGTGCACAGCCTGGTGCGCGACAGCGAATCGGTCGATCTGCCGAGCGGGCGGCGTGAACTCGTGCGCGTGGAGCAGAACATCAAACTGCCCGGCATGGCGAGTCACACCCAAGCCTGGGTGGACGCAGATCAGACCGTGTACAAGGTGATCATGCCGCTGATGGGTTTTAATCTAACCATGCTCGCGTGCGATAAATCGTGCGCACTCGCGCCGAATCAATCCACCGACATGCTCACGCAAATGCTGGTGCACGCACCGCACGCCTTGAGCAAGGATGAACTTGCGCACGGTATCAAAATCACGCTGCAAGCCACCGACAACAGCGAGCCGCTGACGATCACCCAGACCGACGAACAAAGACTGATGGATGCGAGCAGCGGCCGCGCCACATTGAACATCATGCCGCTGCTGGATGGGATGCCGGGCAGCGGCGAAGATAAACCCATCGCTGCGGATTTCCAGCCGACTGACTGGTTGCAAAGCACTGCGCCGGAAATCGTCAAGCTCGCGAAACAAGGCGTGGGTAATGCGATCACACCCGCAGATCGCATGCACAACCTGCAGGAATTCGTGCGCCACTTTATCCGCAATAAGGATCTCAGCGTCGGTTATGCCTCGGCGCTCGAAGTCGCGAAAAATCCCGAAGGTGATTGCACCGAACACGCGGTATTGCTGGCCGCGCTCGGGCGCGCATCCGGCATCGCCACGCGCGTGGTCGATGGCATGGCCTACACCGACCATTACGCTGGCAAGGACAACGTGTTCGTGCCGCACGCGTGGGCGCAAGCGTGGATCGACGGTCGCTGGCAGAGCTTCGATGCGGCGCTGGCGGGATTCGACGCCGGGCATATCGCGTTATCGGTGGGTGATGGCGATCCGTGGCGATTTTATTCGGGGCTGGGTAGTCTCGGGCGAATTCGTGTGAGTGCGATAGCGCCGCTGGTGCCTGCGCCGTAGCCGGGCAGGTTTGCTGATTGTTTTGGTTCCACACACTTTCATTCGTCTTTATTTTTGCTTGTCATTGACCAGCTTCGCTGTTGAAAAGCGCTTCAGCGCCGGCTGGAATGACGGGCCTTTTTAGCTTCCCACCAAAATAGCGGCCTTTCCGCTCCTTGACGACAGATATCAAAATGATATCTAATTATCTTACTCTCAAGGAGTGTCGCCATGAACGAACGTCGTTATTCCGCCCCGTCAGGAATTCCTGCATTGATCGGCCTGATCGTGCTGTTGCTCGCCGATGGCGCTTGGCTGATCACCTCGCTGCAACATCAAATTCTGTGGGCGATCTTGCTCGCCGTACTTGCGGGCGTGGTACTACTGATCGCGCTAGGCGGCTTTTTTACAGTTGCGCCGAACGAAGCCAAGGTGCTGCAGTTTTTCGGTCGATATGTCGGCACCGTGCGTGATGCCGGGCCGCGCTGGACCAATCCGTTTTACAGCAAACGTTCGGTCAGTCTGCGCGTGCGCAATTTTGAATCGAACAAGCTCAAGGTTAACGATCTCGATGGCAATCCGATCGAGATCGCCGCCGTCGTGGTGTGGCAGGTGGTCGATACCGCCGAGGCGATTTTCGAAGTCAACGACTATGAAGACTTCATCCATATCCAGAGCGAATCCGCGCTGCGCTCCATGGCAACCAGTTACCCGTACGACTCGCATGACACCGGCGCTTTGTCGCTGCGCAGCCACGGCAAGGAGATCTCCGAACATCTGCAACAGGAGATCCAGGATCGTCTCACCAGTGCCGGCATCAAGGTGATTGAATCGCGCATCACTCATCTCGCCTTCGCTCCGGAAATCGCGCAGGCAATGCTGCAGCGTCAGCAGGCCAGCGCGATCATCGCGGCGCGCACACGCATCGTCGAAGGGGCGGTCAGCATGGTCGAAATGGCGCTCGAACAACTCGCCAAACGCAATGTTGTGCAGCTCGATGAAGAGCGCAAGGCCGCGATGGTCAGCAACCTTTTAGTAGTGCTATGCGGCGAACGCGGCACGCAGCCGATCGTGAACACCGGCACGTTGTATAGCTGATCACACGCAATGTCGGATAAAAAAGCCTACCCGCTGCGCATCAGCGCCGACGTGCTCGACGCCGTGCAACGCTGGGCCGATGACGAGTTGCGCAGCGTCAACGCGCAGATCGAATACGTGTTGCGTGATGCTTTGCGCAAAACCGGGCGCGCGAAAGCTGTGCCGATAGTTGACGAAAAAATCGGGCGAAAAAAATGATGCAGCATGTTGCCGAATATTTCGCGGAGCCGGCTCGTGACTGAGTTGAAACGTCAGCGCGAACTCTTGCAGCAAGCGTTTGCGCTCGGCGTACCGCGCGATTACGGCAAGCTGCGCAAACTGCGACCGGTGCGCGAGCCCTCCGCCCTGCTTGGCATCGGAGTGGATACGCAAGGTCGCGAGCAGCGCCTCGCGCCACGCGCAGCACGTGCGTGGCAACGCACGTGCTCTGCGGCCTCGCGCGACGGCATCACGCTGCAAGTTGTGTCTGCGTTTCGCAGCATCGAATATCAACTCGGCATTTTCCAGCGCAAGCTCGATCGCGGTTTGTCGATCACGGAAATCCTGCGCGTGAATGCCGCCCCGGGTTACAGCGAACACCATTCCGGGCGCGCGCTGGATATAACCACGCCGGGATTCGCCGCGCTTGAAGAGGAATTTGAAAACTCGGCGGCGTTCGTTTGGTTGCAGGCGAACGCGCAGAGATTTGGATTCCACCTGTCGTTTCCGCGCGGCAATCCGCACGGCATAAGCTACGAGCCTTGGCATTGGTGCTGGCGTCGCTGAGTGACCAGCATCAGCCACGCCATTCCGCCCGCAGCCAGACCGAGATACAAAGTCGCGTAACGCCATAACAGCAACGTCGTGGCGATGCTGCTGGCGGGAGCCCATGATGCAAGCGCGGCAGCGAGGCCGAGCTCGGCACCGCCGGCGCCGGAAGGCACGCCGGTCCATTGCGCGGCGTGCAGGATCAGAGCCTGCAACAACAACGCGTAAGCGAAAGGAAGCGGATATCCGAGCAGCAGCAAAACCAGCCAGAGCGCGCCATAACGTGTGAGCCATTGCAGCGCGGTGAACAGCGCGAGTTTGGAATAGAAGCCCGCATTCGCATGAGTCAACGTTCGCCCCTGAAGACGCATGCTGTGCAAAAAGCTTAGCAGTTCGCGCTGTCGCCGATGCCACCAGGTATTGCGTGGCGAGATACGATCACGCGCAAAAATCCAGCGCCAGAATCGGTGTCGCAACAGCGCGATGACCATGCTCATTACGATCAGCAGCGTGATTATCCCCAACGCCGTGGCACGTAGCCCGGTTGGCAAATCGGTGCTGAGCAAGGCCAGCAGCGACAGCGGAATCGCCGCCGCAAAAAACAGCAGATCGAGCAGTTGATCAGCTACTACCGCCGCCGCGCTACTCGATGTTGAAACACCCGCGCGCTTGAGCAGATGGATATTGGCCGGATAACCACCAGCGCCCGCGGGTGTTGCCATGAATGCAAAATCGGTCGCGAGCGAGATGCCCAGCGCGCGCCAAAACGTCAGCTGCGCGCCGATCTGACGAAGCAGAACACGCAACTTCTGTGCCTTGCTCAGCCAACCGCACATCGTCAGCAAAGTCAGCGCAGCCAAATTCGGCAGCGGGAAATTCCACGCGGTCGCCAACGCATCACGGCCACCGAGCAGCATCGGTACAGCCAGCGCTGCGATCAGCGCGAGCGTTATCAGCAGCGAGCCAGCGCGGCGCATTGGTAGTGTGCAATGGCTTGGGATTTTGTCAGCGCAACACGATCCTGCAGCAGCGCGCCGATCAGCTTGCGCCAACAGACCATGATCTCGGGATGCGATGCATCGTCGGGATGCAGACCGATACGCAACAATGGCGCTTTCGCCCAGATTGATGACATCGTGCGCAGCCAGATTCGACTGGCGACGCGACGCCACGCCGAACGCGTCGAAGCAGTCAGACACGGCGCGGCGATACGCCGCTGATCCGGCAATGTGATCAGCGCCGTATGCGTGCTCGTGTAACGCAAATCAGTCGCGCACAACGCCTCGTGCGTGCCACGACTGGCTAGCCATGCGGGCGGCACAAAGCCGGTGATATTCCAGCCGAGGCGGCTCAGCATGCATTGACCGTCACGAATGCGGCACGCGGCGGCGTCGCGATCCAGCGTGGCGAACTCGCCTTCGCCGGCAGTCAATACTCGTCGACGCAACCATGCACCTGGCGAGCGCGGCGGCGGTGCGTCATCGCGATGAAAATAACCGTGCAACGCGATCTCGGCATCGCGCGCTGCCAGCGCATCCACGCTGCGGAAAAAATCTGGCGCCGCATCGATGCGACCGCTGCCATGAAAATCCGGCACCACCAGCAAGGTAACCGATGGATCGCCGAGACTCGCGAGCATATCGAGCAGACGACGACACGCCGGCCACGTCGCCGGCGCGACATCATGCAACACGATGCAGAGATGTTTGGTCGCGTTCATTTCACTTGCGCCAGGCGCAACGCCAGCTCGGCGCGCGGACGATGCAGGCGCGCATAACATTCAAGCTGCTGCGAAAAAGTGCTTTCCCAACTGTAGCGTTGCTCCACGCGTTGGCGTGCCGCCGCGCCCATCGCCGCCATGTCCTGCTCGAACACATCGATGATCGTCTGCTTCAGCGAGAGGATATTGCCGGGCTCGGCAATGCGACCGACGGCATCATCGATCAGTTCGGCGACCGCACCCGAACGCATGCCGATCACCGGAATACCGCAGGCCATCGCCTCGATGAAAATCATGCCGAAAGTTTCGTGCTCACCGGCATGCACGAGCACATCGGCGCTCGCGAGCAGGCGCGCCAGACGTTTGCTGTCCTGCTGATACGGCAACAAAGTGACCCGATCGGAAAGATGCTGCAGCCGCTCGCCGCCAACCAGCAACAAATGATATGGCGCGCCGAGTTCATGCACGGCGCGCTGCAGCAGCGGAATCTGCTTTTCACGCGCCATGCGACCGGCAAAAATAAGCAGTCGGGTTTGTGGCGGCAAGCCGAGCAACTTGCGCAATTCCGGATCGCGCCGCGACGGACGAAACGCCTCGCCGTCGACGCCGAGCGGCTGCACGACGACGCGCTCCACGCCGATGTCATACAAGCGCTCGGCGATGCTGCTGCTTGGCGCCATGACCAGATCGAAACGTGCATACAGTCGCCGCAGATAGGCCTCGCTAATCCTGCCGATAGCGTGGCCGAAACGGCTGGCCAGCAGACGCGAAAGATCGGAATGCGCGAACGCGACTGCCGGTACGCCAAGCTCATCCGCAGCGCGCAATGCGACCCACGCAAGATGGTACGGATCACCCACCTCGATCACATCTGGCGCGAGTGAACGCAACGTATGTCGCCATGCGCGCAAGCGCAGCGGAATGCGATAACCGCCGGCCAACGGAATACGCAGGCTGCGTTGTTCGATGATACCGGTCGCGACTTCGCGATCGTGCGCACCCGGCACGAGTAGGCTGTGGCGCACCTCAGGCTGGCTCGCGAGATAGCGATGTTTGGCCAGCAGATAACGCTTCACCCCGCCGCTGTGCGGGGCGAAAAACAAGGTCGTATCGACGATGTGCATGTGGCGGCGGCGTTCCGGCGATTGGCGCAGCCGCCATTGCGCCGAACTTGCGTTACAGCGGTATGACGATAACTAACCTTGCGAACGCTTCACCGGTTTTGCATTCTTGTTTTCGTCGCCGCCAAGCGCTGCTTTTGCGTCGCTCTGCGCCAGATCGGCGATACGCCACAGGTACAAACTCGCGAGCGTGCGATACGGCCCCCAGCGCTCTCCGAACGTACCGAGTTCAAGCGGTTTGAACGACTTTTCCTGCGGGTGCACGACCTCGGCGCCTTTGCGAATACCGAGATCGTGGATCGGCAGAATATCCGGGCGTCCGAGGCGAAACATCAGCATCATTTCCACCGTCCAGCGACCGATGCCACGCACCTGGGTGAGATGCTCTACGATATCGAGATCGCTCATGCGCGCGAGCCCCGCCGCGGTCGGCACGATGCCGGCATCGGCTTTCTCGGCGAGATCACGCAACGCCGCGCACTTGTTGCGCGATACGCCGGCGGCACGGAATTGTTCGTCACTGACGGCATGAATGCCGGCGGCACTGAAACGGCGTCCGCGTGGCAGATGTGCTTCGACCCGACCGACAATTGTGGCCGCCGCCTTGCCGGAAAGTTGCTGGTACAAAATCGCGCGAGCGAGTGCATCGACCGGTTGGAAAGGTCGCGAATAGTCCTGCTCGATATCACCGACACGGGCGATCCACTTGGCGAATTTCCGATCGCATTTTTCGAGATGCGCGCGGGCGATGGCGAGATCAAATCCGCGCGGAATAATTGCTGAAGGCATGGCTGGAGCCGAGACGATTTGAAGTGGCCGACTTTACCGAGTCGCGCGCGACGGCGCCAACAAAACCGCAAAAAGAAACAGCCATCAATCCGGGCCGCGGATTGATGGCTGTGGTTGAAGCAGAGCCGCCAGAACGTTGCGTCTCAGCGCAACGTCGTGGAGTGGTTATGGATGTGGCGCAAAACTGATGACCGTCGGTGCGCCGGTTGCCGCGGTAATCGAGTCGATCGGCATCGCGTGATAATTCACGGTCAGCCAGCGGCTCAGCTGACTGGCGTAATACGGCGAACCGATCACGTCACTTGGGCCACCCGGAATGATTTCGACCGCATTAATCGGCGTTGCCATTTCACCGACAAAACGACGAGCCGGACCACCACCGAACATGAAACCGTTCAAGCTGTTGGCACGGATATCGTGGCTGCCGACGTTGATCGTCTGCCAGCTGCCATCACGCGCGACACCCGGCAGATTCGCGCCGAGATCGCTGAAGCCATACGGATTCCCGGCGCTCGGAACACTGAATGGCGCGCCGAGCGGATGGGAAAACACGATGCGATGCAGCGCGCCCCAGTGGTAATCGGCTTGGTGGGTCGAGCCACCGAACGCCGCCGCAAAATCGGCGCTGGCGAAACGTGCGAGCCCTTGCTGCAGACTCTTGAGCAAGACGTAATCGCGACCGGCCTGTGGCGTGGGTGCACCGCTGACGTTGAAGAAACCAACGCCGGCTGCACCCTTGCCACCTGTCGCATCAAACGCATCAAGCTGGAACTTGAATGCGACGTAGGCATCTGATCCATCGGGCAGATAACTGGCGAGTCCGAGTTTGGTCAACGTGGCGTCGATGCTGTTCTGCACCGCCATGCTGCGCCAGATGCCGAAGATGCTCGCGGCAACACTCGCGTCGAGCTGCTGTTGGGTCGGATGTGCCGGCAATAGTGGCGAGTTACCCGAGTCGTAGCCTTGTGGCAAACCGGTCGGTGTCGAGAAATCCCACGCTGTGAGGCGTGAAATCGCTTCGGTCACCTGCGGATCGGCAGCAAGGGCGGCGAGTTGCGGCCATGCACCACTGGCACTCGCATTGCTGTAAGCACCCAGCAAATGCGGCAATACCAGCTCGGCATCCAGCGATTGCGTATTGCCCTGCAATTGCTGCATGTCCTGCATCGTGATCTTGTGACCATCGGCGATGAATTCGCTGAGCTTGCGATCGATCTGGCCCATGCGATAGGCGTCGAAATTGAAGTTCAGATAATAGATGCCGCCACCCGGTCGTTGTTTGGCCAATGGGTTGTTGCCAAGCGTGATGCCGATCGGATCGTTGTTGGCATTCGCGATGTAACCCTGCGCCGGATCGATCACAAATGGCATTTCGTTGGCAGGCAGAATTTCATATGGCAAGGCCTGATTTGGTTGCGGATGTTGTACCGGCAGCCAATCGTGATGCAGCGCACCCGAACCGTCGCGGATCAGCCATGGCGGAATGCCGCCACCGGGCGCGTTGCCGTTCTGCAGATCGTCACGCACCGGCGCTTCGGCACTCGTGAAATACGCGATGTGGCCGTCGGTGTCGCTGTACGCAAAGTTCTGCGAACCGACATCGAAATAACTCAGTGCGGTCTTGAAGTCGGCGAGGTTCTGCGAGCGGTTGATGCGGCGGAATGATTCCAGCTCGAACGTCGGGCCCCAGCCGGTGTACTGCACCGACAGACCAATGTTGCCGGACAACTGCACCATCGGCCCGTTATTGCGGCGCGGAATGATCACGGTGACCGCGCCGTTGAGGTAACCGATCGAATTGTCGCGCACGAGATTATCAACCGTGCCAGCCTTCATCTGGTTGACGAAATAACTCTGGAACTCCCACTGTACCGGTTCTTCGACGCCGTTATGCATGGTCGCGTACGGCAGGCCAAAACTGTTGAGATGGAAGGTTTCTTTGAACGTATCGGTGACATCCAGCCCGTTGGTGGTGGTGCCCCAGCAGACTTTCTGGTTGCAACCTTGGATCACGCCCGGCGTACCCGGCACGCTCACGCCGCTGACATTCAGCGGTTGCGCATAACGGCTGTCGCTCGAATACAGATGCACCTCGTTGAACACCGGCGGCAACGCTAGGCTCAGATGCGGATCGTTCATCAACAGCGGTTTTCCGGTGGCGGTGTATTGACCGCTGACGACCCACTCGTTACTGCCGGCGCGATCTTCGCGCGCTTTCAGATGTGGTGCGATGAAATCGACATTCGCAATCTTGGCGCGGTAGGCGATCGCCAATGCCAAGGTATCGTCGTCGACCAGCTGCGTCGGCGTATTCGTTGCAGCGACGAGCGTTGGCAGGCTCGATGCGAGCGAAGTGTGCGCGAGCGCAGATGTCGTGGAAGAACCACTCGTGCTGGTGCTCGCACCGGGCACGAAATTCGGAATCGTAACGCGATTGTCCGGCGGCGCAAAACGATTGGTATCGCCGAAAAACAGCGCGACCGGATCGACATGCGCAGCAGCCGCGGCTTGCTGGAATGCACCGAACTGGATGGTGCGATCGATGTCCAGATCGAACGACAGCTGGAATGCCAGCGCCTTGCCGACGATGACCGTATCCAGCGGCGTCCACGGATCGGCACGCGAGAGCTGCAATGCGCCGTATTCGGGCGGCAACGGCTGCGTACTGAGCCAGAAATTCACGCCGTTCGCGTAGGCCTTGAGCCAGCCGCGCGAATCGTCTGACATTGCATTCAACGTAGCCCATGACGCGCGACGCAGGCCGAGCGTGCGGGTCTGCACGTCGCTCGCGAGTTGCGAGGCGCCGACCAGTTCGGACAACGTACCGCTGACCTTGCGGCGGGTCAGATCCATCTCGAAAAAACGATCGCGGGCGTGCATGTAACCCTGCAGGAAAGCGACATCGTTATCGGTCGAGGCCTGGATGGTCGGAATGCCCTCGACATCGTAGGAAATCGTGCCTGGCGCGCTCAATCCGGGCGCGCTAATCGTGTCGGCAAATGCCGTAGCGGCCATTCCGCTGCCACACAAGATTGCGATCAAACAACTGCGCAGATAAGTGCGCGCTACCAACTTCTTAGCCATACCGTGTCTCCCCGATTTTTGGATAACCCAGAACACCGCCGACATCTGCTTGGTTTCGTGGGCCGGTGCTTGCGTGACGTCAGAAAAACGATCTGACGCGACGTCGAAGAGCGTGCAACGGTCCGCATATGGCGGATGCAAACAAGTGTTTCAAACTTTGTGCGAACCGATTATGCGCCGGCTTCGCGTGAGCCTGTTAACGCAGCGCAGCAATGGCTGCGGCACAAGGTTTGTGCCGAGGATTTGATCGGAGAAAACGATTTTCTCCGGTCACGATCGCCTGCACGGGGAGTGCATTGATCGATAGGCGCCAGGCATGCTTCAGATGCCGTATTGCTTGCGTTTGCGGTACAAAGTCGACGAGTCGATGCCGAGCAATTTAGCCGCGTCGTCGAGCGATTCAACACTCGTGACCAACGCCGTGATGTGCGCGCGTTCAAGATCGGCGATGCTGATCGCATCACCCGCACGCGGACGAATGCCACCGCGATCGCGCGCGACTTCAACGATACCGAGATGTGCGGTTTGCACTTCTGCATCGGTGCAGATAATCGCGGCGCGCTCAATCACGTTTTGCAGTTCGCGTACGTTGCCCGGCCACGGATATTTTTTCAGCTGCTGCATCGCATCGGCACTGAATCCGCGTGCTGGTCGGCGATAGGCTTTGACGTAACGCGCGAGCGCGGCTTCGGCTAGCGCGGGCACATCTTCGCTGCGCTCACGCAACGGCGGGATCACCATCGTGATCACGTTCAGGCGGTAAAACAAATCTTCGCGAAAGGTTTTTTCCTTGACCATCTCTTCAAGATTGCGATTGGTCGCGGCGATGATGCGCACGTCGGCAACGCGCGTCACCGGATCACCAACACGTTCGTACTCCTTGTCCTGGATGAAGCGCAAAAGTTTCGGCTGCAACGGCAGCGGAAAGTCACCGATTTCGTCGAGGAACAAGGTGCCTCCGTCAGCCTGACTCACGCGTCCACTGGTGCGCTCGGAGGCGCCGGTGAACGCGCCTTTCTGGTGACCGAACATTTCGCTTTCCATCAGTTCGGAAGACAGCGATGGGCAGTTGATGGTGACGAAGCCGCCCTTGGCGCGATGGCTCCAATGATGGATCGCGCGCGCCAGCATGCCCTTGCCGGTGCCCGATTCACCGAGCAGCAAAATGCTTGCGTCGGTATCGGCCACCTGTTTGGCCATCTGCACCACCGCGCTCATTGCCGGATTGGCGCTGATCATCTCGCCCTTGTACGTGCTGCCGGCATCGGCTTCGAGCTGCTGCACGCGCATTTCGAGATGTCGCGTCTGCACTTGTTTGTCGGCGCACAAGCGCAGCTGCTCCGGCGAACACGGCTTGACCAGATAATCGGTCGCGCCGGCATGGATCGCCTTCACCGCGGTGCTGATATCAGACTGCGCGGTGGCCATCACCACGCGCATCCACGGCGCGATCTCGCGCAACTGCGGCAGCAGGTCGAGTCCGGACTCCTCACCGAGATTCAAATCCAGAAAACACGCATCGAACACCGCCGCGTATGTCTGCGCGCGCGCCTGCTCGCTGTTCTGCGCGGTCGTCACGGCGTAGCCCGCGTCTTCGAGACAATAACGAAACGTGCGCAAGATGGATTTGTCGTCGTCCACCAACAGGATTCGGCCTCGCGGCGTGGTGTCGTTTGTCATGGAATGAGGCCTCGCTGATTTTCAAAGATGTCGAACTTTACGCGCACGGCGTGATTTTTTGTTGAAGAAACCCTGAACACGCGCAGATTGAAATTTTGCGTGGTGCATCGACCATGCAGCGCGCCCGCTGTATTCGGCCAGCTCATGCATCTTGCAACCGGCCGTCCTCACCTGATGTCGATCAAGCGCTTGTTTTAAAGTGATTTTCTCGATCAGCGACTTTGGTACGGAACTTGATTGATACACCACAAGCGTCAGGACATCGCGTAATGCGTGTCGTGGCTGCAATGATTCTTTCGACAGTAACGCTGTATCGAAGATCGTCCGCACCAGAACAAACCGGAGACCATCATGACCAAGCCAGCCACCACATTGAATGAGCTCATCGAGATCACGCGCGACGGCGAACATTTTTATTCCGATGCGATCGGTCAAGTGAAGAGCCCGCACTTGAAAACCGTATTTCGTGCGATTGCCGATGCCAAGGTGCAGCTGATCAGCGCGTTGTCGCAACATGTACGCGCTCGCGGCGAACAGCCGTCGAATGATCGTACTTTCGCCGGCAGTTTTCGCGAGCTCTATACCGATGTGCGCGCCAAGCTGTCGCACGAGAAGGATGTGACCTACGTTGCTCAGCTTGAGCAATCCGAGGATCGCCTGTTGCATGCTTTCCAGGAAGCATCCGAAGACGTCAACGATTCCGGCGTGAAGCAGGTGATTGCGCAATACCTGCCCAAAGTACGGCTGTGTCACGACCAGATGCGCAATCTGAAAATGTCGATGGTCGACTAGACCGATCGGCTCGCACTTCCGCCTGTGCGTGTGCTTCGGATTAACACTCGCGCAGTAGCGATCAGAAAATATTCTTAAATATAACCATGGAGAACTCGCCAATGAAAATGACCAATATCTCTTTGCTCGCCGCAGCGATGACTGCGTGCCTTGCCCTTTCCGCTTGCGGTCCGCAGTCGGCTGAAAAGACCCAGCAGGATGTCGCCGCCGCAAACGCCAAGGCTGCGGAAAATTTGCGTCAGGCGCAGGACAAGCAAGCCAAGGTAGTGGCTGATGCCGCGCGCGATTTGCAGAAAACGCAGGAACAGGCACGCGACAAGATCGCCGAAAAACGCGCCGATGTAACCGATGCTGCCAACAGCGCCGGCAAGGATGTCGCAAATGCCAGCGCAAGTTATGTGCGTGATGCCGCCGATGCCCAATACGACGTGGTCAAGACCAAGGCCGAAGGCGACTATAAGATAGAACAGCAACGCTGTGGCGGGCTCGCCGGTGACGCGAAAGATGCATGCAATACGCAGGCGAAAACTGCCTACGAACTCGCCTTGTCAAACGCCAAAGCCGATCTCGATCAGGCCAAGCGTGCTGCGGCAGCTACGAAGAATCGCGGCGGTTAATTAATTCGCCGCTATCGCGTTGAGACGATACAAACGGGAGCGACTTGAATTTCGCTCCCGTTCGTTTGTTTTCATGGGCAAAACTCGAAAATATCCGGCATTTACATCTGTTTATGTCGAGTGCGAGGCTCGATATAGTTGGCTATTTGAATTTGGGTTAAGCTGCGTGTCCCCCATTGGCTCACCAGCGATAAGGCAATGCCAAAGGCATCCGTAAAACCCATTGGACGTGTCGCGCTGGCGTCGCTCAGCTTGGCCATTTTTGTGCTGCTGGTTTCCTCGATCATCTCGATTGCCAGCACAACATCATCCAATCGATTGTTCAGTGCGCGGGTGAAAGCCACCGACATCAACCAGGCGCTGGATGGTCTGGAAAAACTAGTACTCGATGCTGAGACAGCGCAGCGCGGTTTCCTGATAACCGGTAATGAAACGTATCTGGAACCTTATCAGCGCGCCGAAAAAGGGCTGCAGACCAGTCTCGATGATATCGAATCCGCTTTGCACGATATGCCCGAAGATATGCGCCTGCTCGGCGAAATCGAGCATGCAGTGGGGCTAAAACGCAAGGAAATGGCGGCGACGATCGACACCTATCGCTCTCAATCACCCGAGGCGGCGTACGCCATCGTCAAAGGCGATCAAGGCAAGGTGTTGATGGATGACTTTCGCCAATCGCTGGCGGTGTTGCAACAGGTCAACGCCACACGCGCAGAACTCGCGCAGCAACAATTGCTGCGACAATTGCGCTACACCAATATTGCGATCATCAGCGCCAGTATTATTTCGATGCTGGCGGGAATGATCGGTGTGTGGTTCGTGCGGCGCGGGTTGCAATCGCAGCAGCAAAGCGAATTGATGCGCATTGAAAAAGAACGTGTCGAGGAAGCCGATCGAAACAAGACCCAATTTCTCGCCAATATCAGCCACGAAATTCGCACGCCAATGAATGCAATTATCGGTTTCAGTCGCCTGCTTGCCCAGCGGGTGACCGGCGACAAGGAACGCAGTTACGTCGATGCGATCGTGCTCAGCAGCAAGGGTCTGCTGGCGCTCGTGAACGATGTGCTCGATCTCTCGAAGATCGAATCCGGCAAGCTCGAACTCGCCCACGATACGATCAATCTGGCTGATCTGGTCGATTCGCTGATCGCGATGTTCTCGCAAATGGCGAGCGACAAAGGCATTGAACTGCACAGCCAGATCGAAAGTACCTTGCCCGATTTTGTCGCGATCGACGGCAATCGCGTGCGCCAGATTCTGGTCAACCTGCTCAGCAACGCGGTGAAATATACCGAGCGTGGCCAGGTCACACTCGAAGCACGCAGTGAAACGATGGGCGATGATACTTCGCTGGTGCGATTGATTTTCAATGTCGTCGATAGCGGGCGTGGCATTGCCGAAGACGACGTTGCATCGATCTTCGATCCGTTCAATCAGGGTAGCCGCCCCGACAGCGACATGCATGAGAGCACCGGACTCGGACTCGCGATCACCCAGCGTCTGGTCGAGGTCATGCAAGGCACGTTGCAGGTACAAAGCAAACTCGGTGCAGGTTCGACGTTCAGTGTGGCGCTGCCGAACGTCAAGGTAATTGCGGCACTGGAACCTTCGCCGCAACGACATCTGCCGCTTGATCATCTGAGCTCGCTCAACATCGAAAAAATCCTGATCGTCGATGACGTTCAATTGAACCGTGAGTTGCTCGTCGACATCCTCGAAGCGTATACGCAGAAAATCATGCTTGCGGTCGACGGCGAGCACGCCATCACGCTTGCGCTGGCTGAGTGCCCTACCTTGATTTTGATGGACGTGCGCATGCCGCGGCTGGATGGTCGCGGCGCGTTGAAAAAATTGCGCGATCTTCCGCAATTCAACAATACGCCGGTGATCGCCGTCACCGCATCGAGCATGCGCGAGGAAGAAATGGAATTGCGTCGCCAGTTTGACGGTTATGTGCGCAAGCCTATTTCGGTCGAAGCGCTGGCGGCAGAAATCGCCCGGGTTTTGGAGCGCAGATCTCCGAGCAAGCCGCTCGACCAAAATAGCAGCGCGGATACGCCGCGTTATGACGACATCCCCGCGGCCGCACTGGACGATCTAAATGCCGGTCTGCAGGTGCTGCATCTGCACGCGTGGAAGCAGGCCAGCGACAGTCTGTCGCACCGCGATGTGCTGGTTTTCCTCGAAGGCATCAAGAAACTTGCGCTGCAGGTGGATGTGGCGGAGTTGACCGCTTACGGCGAACGCTTGAACACCGCGGTATCTCGCTTTGACATCATCGCAATGGAACGTGAGCTGGGTCGTTTTCCAGCGCTTATCGAACAATTCCACTCACTCGGATCAGGTGCATAAATGCGCAGCACAAAAACGCCCGTACCTTCGGGCAAACAGCGCCGCGCGCCATTGGTAATGGTGGTAGACGACGAACCCGGCAACGTGCAATACATGGGCACCTTGCTGATCGAAAACAATTACGATGTATTGCCCGCGACCAGCGGCGCGCAAGCACTCGAACGCTGCATGGCGCGCAAGCCGGATCTGGCGATTTTCGACCTGCGTATGCCAGGCATGGATGGCATCGCGCTGTGCCGGCGTTTTCGCGAAAATCCGGAGCTCGCGGCGATACCCGTCATCTTCGTCACCGGCACCACCGAGGAAGAAGATCTGGTGCGCTGCTTCCAGGCCGGTGCGGTGGATTTCCTGATCAAGCCAATCCGTTCGCTTGAACTGCTGCAGCGCGTACGCACCCATCTGGAACTGAAATTTTCGCGCGATCAGCTCGTGCATAAAGTGCGCGATTGTGATGACTTGACCGCAATGGTTGCGCACGATTTGAAAAGTCCGCTGGCCTCGATCCGCTTCAGCGTACAGATGCTCGCTGAAGATCCCGAACTAGCCAATCCGCGCACTCAGGATCTGCTCGCATCGTTGATCGATTCAACCGATCACACCCTGGCCTTCATCGACGATTTCCTGAATCGAAATGCGGCGGCCAATACGCTTTCACTGGATGCCTTCCAGCCGTTTGCGCTGGATGAGCGCCTGGCTGAAGTGGTCGAGCGCTACAACCTGTATGGCCTCGAAAAAGGCATTCGCGTCGAGCTCGATCCGACCGAATCGATCGAGGCGTTTGCCGATCCGCTGGCCTGCGAACACGTGATCGAAAATTTGCTCAGCAACGCGCTGAAATTTGCGCCGCCCGGTAGTCGCGTTCGGGTATTGATGGAGCACGGCAGCCCCGGCATTGTGCGCATCCATGTGCTCGATCGTGGCCCTGGTATCAACGAATCCGACCGCGCACGGCTGTTCCAGCGATACGTTCGCCTGACCGCCAAACCGACCTCGGGCGAGTCATCGACCGGCCTCGGATTATCCATCGCCAAGCAACTCGCCGACGCGATGCATGGCAGCCTCGCATACGAACCACGCGAGGAAGGTGGATCGGATTTCATCTTCGAATTGCCGACGCGCCCGGTGAGCTGATTAGCGCCTCGCCGCAGCTTTATTCACCAACCGATTCAGCCGGACCGCACACGACGCTGGCGCAATCGCTGGCGCAGGAATCGCAACGCGCCGAGCTCCTGCTTGCGCTCGTCGTTCGGTAATCCGCCATCGATCAATCGATGCAGGCTGCCATCGGACCACGACTCGAATACGAGCGGGTGAATATACGAACTGCGACAAACCGCCGGTGTATTGCGCAGATGCGCGGCGACAGTTTTTACCGCATCAGCCAAGCTCGACGTTCGCGCTGAAACGGTATCTGGCAAGGGTATTTTTGCCAGCGCCACGATCGCCGCGCGCGTGCCGCCCCAGGTGCGAAAATCCTTCGCGGTGAACTCTTCTCCCATCGCCTCGCGCAGGTAATCGTTGACCATGCCGGAATCGACATGCTGCCGCGCGCCGGCGTCGTCGGTGTACTGGAATAAAGACTGACCGGGCAATTGCCGACAGCGCCGCAACAGGCGTGTGAGACGCGCATCGTCGAGCGCGATCTCATGGAACAAACCGCCCTTGCCGCGAAAGCGGAATATCGCGCGACCGTTACCAGCGAACGCGATATGACGCTTGTGCAAAGTGGTCAAGCCATAGGAATTATTGCTGGCTTCGTACGCCGCGTTGCCGATGCGAATGAGCGTTTGCGCCATCACACTGACGACCACCGCGAGCACCTTGTCGCGGCCCAGGCCAACCGCTTTCAAATCACGCTGCAGGCGTCGCCGAAGTTTGGGCAGACGCTCGGCAAATTCCACCACGCGCGCAAATTTGTCGCGGTCGCGCACGTTGCGCCAGCGCGCGTGATAACGATATTGCTTGCGCCCGCGCGCGTCGCGTCCGGTTGCCTGCAAATGGCCGCGTTCGGATTCGCAAATCCAGACGTCGGTATATGCCGGTGGAATGGCGAGATGCGCAATCCTTGCGAGCACCGCCTGATCCTTGATCGCGGCGCCGTTGCGGTCGAAGTAACGAAAATGCTCGCCATGACGACGACGGCGCAAACCCGGCTCGATATCGCTGGTATAGCGCAAGCCCACCTCACTGGCCTGGGCCAGCGTGCGCTTGTCTGCCAAATTCGCTTCAGTTTTTTGTGCCATGGCGATAGGAAATCAAACGGGAACAGGCGGAAATTCGTGCCACGCAGACGAACAGCCGCAGCATCACAAACGGAGTTGATTCATCAGGCGTAAAAACGGCCCCATCGAGGGGCCGTTTTTATTATCAAATCAGCGCACGAAAAGCGCGATCAGGATGATGATCGGAATCGGCACGCCCAAGAACAAAAGCAAAATGGATCGCATAAATTTCTCCTCATGGTCAGGTAACAGATAGATCAACTACCGAATATGAATCAAGCGCGGCTGTCGCGTTGACGACCGCCAAACGTTGCCGCAAGGCTCGCAAAAAACGCACCGAGCAGAAGCGCCACAAACATCCACAGCGATGAATGCGCGGCGGCCTTGCGCGCAGTATCCGCAGCCTGCTTTGCAGAATTTTCCGCATCGCCGATCGCTTTCTGCACTTGCGCAAATTTGTCGCTCGCACGTTTCTCGCCATCGCTTTGCGCCACGCCGGTTTCCTGCGCAATCACGCTGCCGAGATATTGCTTGTCTTCATCGGGCAACGTGCCGACGCGGATATCGTTGGCAAAGATCTTCACCGCTTCAGCACGTGTTGCCGGATTGGTTGGCGTACCCGAATGCGCGGCATCTTTACGGAACAGCGAATCGATGTAGTAGCCGAGACGACCATCCGCTGCGGCATCACTATTCGCTGCTGCGGTGGCGACGGTGGCGGTACTTGCGACTGCTCCGCCAGCGAGCGTGGCGCCCGCATGCAATCCGCTGCTCAGGATGCCGGTGACCGCAGATCCCAGCAATGCGGCGGTTCCGAGCGACGCAACTGCCCATGCCATGAAACCGTGCGCAGTATCGCGAAAATACACTTCGTCGGTGTGCAAGCGCACCCACTTCACACGCAAGCGTCCGGCCAGATAACCACCGATGGCAGATGCCGCAATCTGCGTGAATGCGAGCCAAACTATAGTGGACACGCCCATCGTCGTGGCGCTTGCGCCGGTGTTGGACCAGGGCGACACTGCCGATAAACTCAGGCCGAAACCGAGAATCAAAAGCAGCAGCGACAACGCTGCAGCCGCCGCTGCGCCGACGAAAATCGCCGCCCAGGAAACACCCGATGCAGTCGCATTCACGACCGAGGTCCTGTCGTCTTCGCTGAGCGCATATTCCGTTGAGGTTTTATATTCCGACATACGCGTAGTCCTTTCTTGGTGGGTAGTTGGGTTTGAATTTGTGCCGCCGTATGGATTCACGCTGGCAGCGATTGATGTCGCAGCTGATGGGTGTTTTGCCTTGCCTTTGTCGACTTCATGCGCGCGCGAGGGCGCGACCGAAAGACGCGACAAATGCACCAGACGATCGCGACTGCTTTGCGTCGTATGCGTGCTCAGCGACGACCAGCGATCCGATCGCTGGCCGAGTCTTACCGCCATATGTTCATAAGCTGACATACAGAAAATCCCTTAGTGTGCCGATGATTTCTTGAGCGGCTTTTTCGCCGGCTCGCCCTTCTTGCCGAGCTCTTCGAGCAGCGAACTCAGGTCTTCGGCATGCTCTTCTTCCGACGCGAGAATGCCTTCCATCATGCGTCGCGTGGTCGGATCGTCGTTGCCGAGGTACTGAATGATTTCTCGATAGGTATCGATCGCGATGCGCTCGGCCACGAGATCTTCTTCGAGCATCTCGACGATGTCGTCGCCTTCCACATATTCGGAGTGACTGCGCGCGAGCAAACCGTTCGGCGACAGATCCGGCGCACCACCGAGTTGCACGATGCGAGTGGCGATCAGATCGGCGTGACCTTGTTCCTCATTCGCGTGTTCAAGAAATTCCGCAGCCACACTTTTCGCATGGATACCAGACGCCATGTAGTAATGCCGCTTGTAGCGCAGCACGCAAACTATCTCGGTCGCGAGCGCTTCATTCAAAACCTTGAGCACGGCTTTTCGGTCAGCCGAATAACCCTGCGTCACAGCGCCTTCCAGCATATGTTCGCGCGCACGCTTGCGAATCAACTTGATGTCGCTGATGAACTCTTTCTTGGCCGCCATGGCTAACACCTCTGTGATGAATATCGAAACGCACGCAGAATTCGGCGCGACGAAAAGTTTCAGGTACAAGGTGCATTGGCAAGCCGCGTGCCAATTGTTGAAGCACGCTGAAACCCATATTTTCGCTCACTTGCAGCGGCTAGCGGACAAGCTCACAGCAACTTGCGGATTGCATTTCGCCACGCGTCTTGCGGCGTGCAATGCAAAATGAAATACGACTGATCCCGCGGAAAATCGAATGAGGTGATACCGCCCGTTTCCGCTCGGCGGGTTGTGTCGATGTCACGACACGCCAATTACGATGGTCGAATTGGCATGCTCCGTGCCTCAGGATGCTGCGGCCACAACGCGCCGCATAAAAATCAATCATATGGATCTGAAAAGTGGATATCCGTTCTGGACCGTCAGCAACGGCTTGCCTTCGGCGTTCCCGCCATTAAAAAGCGATCTCGATTGCGATGTCGTGATCGTCGGTGCGGGCATCACCGGTGCGCTGATCGCGCTCGCATTGGCCGATGCCGGCCTTGATGTCGTGGTGCTCGACAAACGCGATGTCGGCTGGGGCAGCACGTCGGCCAGCACGGCGTTGTTGCAATATGAAATCGACACCGAGATGCTCGCGCTGGCAAAAATGTTCGGCGAAAATCACGCCGTTCTCGCGTATCGCGCTTGCGAGAAAGCGATACATGCACTGGCTGGAATTGCCGCCGAAAATGGTCGTGTCGGTTTTCGGAAAATGCAGAGCCTGTATTACGCGAGCAGTGCCAGTCACGCCGACCGACTGCGTAACGAAGCTGAGCTTCGCCGACGCCACGGCTTTGCCATCGAGACACTTGAACACGATAATCTCGCTGCGCGTTTTGCCATCGATGCGCCGATGGCCTTGCTCACCGCCACCGCCGCCCAAGTCGATCCGTATAGACTCACCTACGCGATTTTCCGCAGGTTGCAGCAACGCGGCGTGCGCATTTTTGATCGCAGCGCGATGCTGGATTGGCAAACGAAATCGCCGCACGTGCTGGTGCGCGCAGATCACGATGCAATTGTGCGTTGCAAACATCTGATCATCGCCAGCGGCTATGAATCGCAACAGTATTTGCACCAGCGCGTGGCAACGAACCACAGCAGTTATGCGCTCGTGACCGAACCGGTGAGCGGCGGTTTGGGGGTATTGCGCGACACCCTGATGTGGGAATCGGCGCGGCCGTATTTGTATCTGCGCAGTACCGTCGACGGACGCATTCTTGTCGGTGGCGAAGACGATCGCACTGACCAACCGGAAAAACGCGATGCCGCGGTGCCGAAGAAATCCGCAACCCTCATGCAAAAGATGAAAAAGCTGCTGCCGCATCTTGCGCTGGAAAAAGGCTATACCTGGGCCGGAACGTTTGCCGAAACGGCGGATGGCCTGCCGTTTTTCGGACCGCATCCACAACACGGCCCGCGAGTGCATTTTGCGATGGCATATGGCGGCAACGGCATCGCGTTCAGCGCGATCGGGGCTGAAATCCTGCGCGCGCGTATCACTCGAAAATCGCATCCCCTCATGAAGTTTTTTTCATTCGAACGCATCGCCTGATACAACGCGTATGCAGCGAACCACATCGATGTTGCCAAGGCACGCGCATAACTCTGCAGGTTCGCAAATTGACATGGCGGTAACCGATGCTTGTGTATCTAATCAACTTGTTTCTCGCAGAAAATCCCGCTGCGAATTTTCTGCTCCCGGATTTGACTTGATGATCGTTGACTCGCTTGATGACGATGCCCTGCTCGATCAATTGCAGCGCGCGGCGTTCGATTATTTTCGCCGGCAAACCAATCCACTGAATGGCCTGGTGGCCGATACCTCGCGCGAAAATTCGCCGGTAAGTATCGCCGTGGTCGGCTTCGCCTTGTCGACGTATCCGGCAGCGATCGAACGCGGCTGGATCTCGCGCGATGATGCGCTGCACAGCAGTCTCGCCGCGCTGCGTTTTTTTCACGACAGCGATCAAAGCGGCGCTGCGACCGCAACCGGATTCATGGGTTTCTATTATCATTTTCTCGACTTCCACAGCGGCAAGCGCGTCTGGAGCTCGGAGTTGTCGATGATCGACACCGCGCTGCTGATTGCCGGCGCGCTTACCGCGGGCATGTATTTCAACGCGGATTCGGCGGACGAAATCGAGCTGCGTGAGCTCGCCGATTTTCTGTATCGGCGTATCGACTGGCGCTGGGCGCAGGACGGCGGCGACACGATCCGGCAAGGCTGGAAACCCGAGTGTGGATTTCTGCATTACGGTTGGGAAGGCTACAGCGAGGCGATCCTTTTGTATGTGCTCGCGCTCGGATCGCCAACCCATCCGATCGCTGCTGACTGCTACAAGGCTTGGACCGCGACCTACCAGTGGGAAAACCTTTACGGCCATGATTATTTGTATGCCGGCCCGCTATTCGTCCACCATTTTTCGCATGCGTGGATCGATCTTCGCGAAATTCGCGACAGCTTCATGCGCGAAAAAAATTCGGACTATTTCGAAAACACCATGCGCGCAACGTACATCCAGCGACGTTATGCGCAACGCAATCCACATGACTTTGCCGGCTACGATGAAACCTGCTGGGGTTTGTCGGCGTGCGACGGACCGAGCGACGAACAATTCGATGTCTTCAACGAGCCACGACGTTTGTTCGGTTACGCCGCGCGCGGTGTTCCGTACGGGCCGGACGATGGCACGTTGTCGCCATCATCAGTGCTTGCATCGGTGCCTTTCGCCGCCGAAATCGCCCTGCCCACATTGCGCCACATGTTGCAACGTTATCCCGAGATCGAGACCGAAGGTCGACTCACTGCTGGCTTCAATCCATCGCTGTCCGATGCCAACGGTCGCGCATGGATTTCGGCCGGTCATTACGGCCTCGACCAAGGCATCATCTGCATGATGCTGGAAAACTATCGCAGCGCAAAAATCTGGCAGCTCATGCGCGACTGCAACTACATCAGCGACGGTTTGTTACGTGCCGGGTTTCGCGGCGGGTGGTTGCAATCCTTGACCGTGAAGGACTCACGCTGATGTCGCAAGTCGATTCGATCATGACCGATTACGAAAGCGAGCGCCTCGCCAATCTGCATCCGCCGCGCTGGCAAAATCCCCAGCCGGCCGACTGCTATCAGCTCGTGATTATCGGCGCGGGTTCGGCCGGCCTGGTCGCCGCGGAAACGGCGGCGGCATTGGGCGCCAAAGTAGCGCTGATCGAACGCCAACTGCTCGGCGGCGTCTGTTTGAACAGCGGCGGCGTGCCATCGAAAACCATAATTCGCACCTCACGACTGTATGCACAAATGCATGAAGCGACGCACTTCGGTGCGCAGATCCCAGAAAATATCGATGTCGATTTTGCCGCGGTAATGCAGCGCGTGCGGCGTATCCGCACGCACCTCAGCAGCAACGATTCGGCTGAGCGACTGCGCGATTCCGGTGTCGATGTTTTTTTCGGCGACGCCAGTTTTTCCGGCACGAATTCCGTGACAGTCGGCGGCGAAATACTGCGATTCAAAAAGGCGTTGATCGCGACCGGCGCACGCCCACAAGTGCCAACGATTGCGGGATTATGCGAAGCCGGTTATCTGACCAACGAAACGGTTTTCGATCTCACCGAACTGCCGCGCCGATTGCTCGTAATCGGCGGCGGCCCACTCGGCTGCGAACTCGCGCAGGCATTTTGTCGCCTTGGTGCGCGCACCACGATCGTGCAGAAAATGCCGTTGTTCCTCGACAACGAAGAGCGCGACGCGGCACAGATCCTGTCCGACGCCTTTGCCCGTGACGGCATTGAAGTGCGCCTGAATACCACCGCCGTTGCGGTGCGCAGCGAAAATGGCGAGAAGCATGTCGATCTGGTCAGCGACGACTACAAGAATACCGTCGTGGTAGATGCGATCCTCACCGGCATCGGCCGCGCGCCGAATGTCGCGGGTCTGAATCTGGAAGCCGCCGGCATCGAATACGATACCAAACGAGGCGTACTCGTCGATGATTTTCTGTGTACCGGCAATCCGGATGTGTACGCCGCGGGCGACGTCTGTCTGGAACACAAATATACGCATACCGCGACCGCCTCGGCACGCATCGTGGTGCAGAACGCGCTGTTCAACGGACGCGAACGGCTCAGCGCGCTGGTGATTCCGTGGTGTACTTATACCGATCCTGAAATCGCGCACGTCGGTTTGTATGTGCGCGAGGCAAACCGGCTGGATATTCCGGTGAAGACGTTTACCGTGCCGATGCATGAAGTCGATCGCGCGGTGACCGATGGCGAAGACGGCGGCTTCGTGAAAGTCCACGTCAGGGAAGGCAGCGATAAAATTCTCGGCGCCACGATCGTCGCCCATCACGCCGGCGACATGATCAATGAAGTGACGTTGGCGATGGTCGCGGGCATGGGACTACGCACGCTCGGCAAAGTCATCCACGCGTATCCAACCCAGGGCGAGGCGATCCGCAAGGCCGCCGATGCCTACAACCGCACGCGCATGACTTCACGAATTCAATCACGGTTGCGGCGCTGGCTGGCGCGCTGATGATCGCAATCATTCCACCGATCGAATTGGCTCACGCGAGCTTGGCCGCGTCGCTGGCACCCTGTTTTTCAATCGCAATTTGTAGCTCGACAATCTCATCTTTTTTCAAGGATACGTATGAAACTCGGCATGATCGGTTTGGGTCGCATGGGCGCCAACATGGCGCAACGCCTGATGCAAGGCGGGCATCAACTCGTGGGTTTCGATCCGAAACCCGAGGCGCGTAAAAGTCTGGAAGACAAGGGTGCGGAATCGGCGGATTCACTAGCAGCGCTGGTCGCGAAATTATCAGCTCCGCGGATCGTCTGGATGATGGTGCCGGCTGGTGAAATCACCGATAGCACGTTGACTAATTTGTTGCCGTTGCTGGCTGCGGGCGACATCGTGATCGACGGCGGAAATTCCAATTACAAAGATACGCTACGCCGTGCCGGCACTGCCGCTGAGAAAAAAATCGGCTACGTCGATTGCGGCACCAGCGGTGGCGTGTGGGGCCTGGCCGAGGGTTACAGCATGATGGTTGGCGGTGATGAAAATACCGTCGAACAGCTGCGTCCCATTTTCGAAACACTTGCGCCGGCGAAAGACAAAGGCTGGGGTCGCGTTGGCCCGGTCGGCGCGGGACACTTCACCAAGATGATCCACAACGGCGTCGAATACGGAATGATGCAAGCCTACGCCGAAGGCTTCTCGATTTTGCAGCACAAAAAAGAATTCGGACTCGACCTGCACCAAGTCGCCGAAATCTGGCGCACCGGCAGCGTGGTGCGTTCGTGGTTGCTGGATCTGACTGCGGATGCGCTCGGCAAGAATCCGAGCATGGCCGGCATCGCGCCGTATGTGGTCGATTCCGGCGAAGGCCGCTGGACTGTCGCCGAAGCGATCGACCTCAACGTACCCGCACCGATCATCACGCAATCGCTGATCGAACGTTTGCGCTCACGCGACAGCGAATCGTTCACCGACAAATTGTTGTCGGCGATGCGCAATGAATTCGGCGGTCACGAAATCAAGAAAGAATAATTCTGCGCCAAGCGGACGCTCTCGGCGCGCGATATTATTTCAGCAAATCGCGCGCACGTTCGCACACCTTGTCGACGGTAAATCCATATTCGCGCAGCAAGATTTCCGCTGGCGCCGAAGCACCGAATTTTTCGATGCTGATTACCGCGCCGCGATCGCCGACATAACGGTGCCAGCCCTGCGCGATACCGAGTTCAACCGCCAAGCGCGCAGTGATAGTCGGCGGCAAAATCGCGTTGCGTTCGGCTGGCGGCAAGGCATCGAACAGCTCCCAGCTCGGCATCGAAACACAGCGCACGGCGTGACCGTCTTTTTGCAGACGTTCGGCCGCAGCGACGATCAGTCCGACCTCGGAGCCGCTCGCGATCAGGATGAGATCAGGCATGCCGTTCGGGGCATCGCTGAGTACGTACGCGCCGCGGCGCAAGCCATCCGCACTCGCGTAACGGGCGCGATCCAGCGTCGGCAATTCCTGTCGCGTCAGCACCAGCAACACCGGCTGCGCGCGTGTTTCCAACGCGACCCGCCACGCCACCGCGGTTTCATTGGCATCGGCGGGACGGATCACGATCAGGTTCGGAATCGCACGCAGGCTCGCGAGCTGTTCGACCGGTTGATGCGTTGGTCCATCCTCGCCGAGCGCAAGACTGTCGTGCGTGAAAACATGCACCACATGCAAGCCCATCAGCGCGGCGAGGCGCAACGGCGGGCGCATGTAATCTGAGAAAATAAGGAAGGTGGCGCCGTACGGAATAAATCCGCCATGCGCGGCGAGACCGTTGACGATCGCCCCCATCGCATGTTCGCGCACGCCGAAGTGCAGGTTGCGTCCGGCATAACTCCAGCCGCCGCCATCGGAGCCTTGCTGATCATCGTTTTTTGCCGCTGGCGGATTGAAGTCGCCGAGATCTTTCAGCGCGGTTTTTGTCGAGGGATCCAGATCGGCCGAACCGCCGCTGAGCGCATGCAATTTCGGCGCGATCGCATTCATGATCTTGCCCGATGCCTCGCGCGTGGCGAGTCCTTTTGCATCAGCGGGGAACAGCGGTATATCCGCATCCCAACCCGGCGGCAATTCGCCGCGCAAACGATATTGCAATTCCTCATGCAGTTCGGGGAAAGCCGTGGCGTAAGCTTCGATGCCTTTATTCCACGATGCCTCGTTTTTTTCGCCGCGCTCGACCGCTGCGCGCAGATGATTCGACGCGGCATCGGGTATCAGAAAATCCGGCTCAGTCGGCCAACCGAGCTTCTGTTTGGTCTGGCGCACATTGTCAGCACCAAGTGGTGAACCGTGCGCCTTGAAGCTGTCTTGCTCGGGCGAACCGAAGCCGATATGTGTGCGTACGAGGATCAGCGACGGGCGACCGGATTCAGCACGTGCGGCCTGCAATGCCTCATTGATCGCGACCAGATCGTTGCCATCGTCCACCATCACCGTATGCCAGCCGTATGCGGCAAAACGTTGCGCGCGATTCTCCGAAAACGTGATGTCGGTGCCACCGGCGAGCGTGACGTAATTGTCGTCGTACAGGCAAATAAGTTTGCCGAGTTTGAGATGGCCGGCAAGTGACGCGGCCTCGGATGCAATACCTTCCATGAGATCGCCATCGCTGACGATCGCGAAGGTGTGGTGATCGACGATCGTATGCCCGGGACGGTTGTAGCGCGCCGCGAGTTGCGCCTCGCCGATGGCCAAACCAACCGCGTTGGCAAAACCCTGACCGAGCGGCCCGGTAGTGACTTCGACACCGGCGGTATGGCCACGCTCGGGGTGACCGGGCGCCTTGCTGCCCCACTGGCGAAACTGCTTGATGTCGTCGAGCGAAAGATCGTAGCCGGTCAGGTGCAGCAGGCTGTAGAGCAACGCCGAGCCATGTCCCGCCGAAAGCACAAAACGATCGCGATCGGCCCATTGCGGATTACGCGAGTTGTATTTTAGGTGGCGATTCCACAACACATACGCCATCGGCGCCGCGCCGAGCGGCATGCCTGGATGACCGCTATTGGCCTTCTGCACCATGTCGACGGAAAGAAAACGAATGGTGTTGATGCATTGCTGATCAAGCTCGTCGAACATGACTATTCCTGATGGTTTGCAGCGTGGGGCATGAGTGATTTCAGTCGGCGTGCGCGAGCGCGCTGCGCGTCTCGGTCGGGATTTTGAAATCCGGCAAGGTCAGCTCACCGACCTCGCCGATCGTATCGATTATCAGATCTGGCGCAGGATGAATCGTGTCCATCTGCGCATCGCGCGCGTAATGCCCTTGGCGCACGAACAACGTGGTCAATCGTTCGCCCAGGACGCGTTTCATCGCCGCGAGTATTTGCGGTTTGTCGTCGATCATCACGTAATGTTGCGCGGGCAAAGCGCGTTGCATCGCATCGAGGGTTTTTTCCTTGTGCAGATAAACCAGTACATGGCCATCGACCGCCTGCCACACACCGGAGCGCTGAATCTTGCGCGGCTGGAAAACCATGTCGCCGTCGGAAAGGATTGCCACGCCACCGAGGCGGCGCAGATGTTCGATCGCGGCCAGCGCGCGCGGATACAAGCGTTCGCCAAACGGATAGTCGAGCAGGAATGCCGATACCTGCAGCAAGCCCGGCTGGTTATCGCTGTCGATCCGAAAACGCTGCAATGCACCGAGGTAATCCGCGTAACCGAGCATGTCGCGCAACTCGGCGTAGATCGCCCAATAGCGCGCGCGTTCCGCCTCGCCAAACGTCTGATCGAGAAACGCGCCGAGATCGCTGGCGAAACGATCATTGTCGAGCAAGGTGTTGTCGACATCGAGCAGAAACTGCAGCGCTGGCGGGCTCAACACGGCGCGGTTTCCTCAAGCGCGGGATCATGCCAGCCTTCGTCGCCGCTCACGATATCCAGCGCTGCCGCCGGCCCCCAGCCACCCGGTTCGTATTCGTGAATCGGCTCGGCGTTGCCGAGGATCGGATCGATCACGGTCCATGCGGCTTCGACACATTCGTCGCTGGTATACAAAGTCGCATCACCGCGTAGTGCATCGGCGAGCAGTCGTTCGTACGGCAATTCTTCGTGTGGCGATTGATGACGCGCGACGAGTTCGACCGGTTCGCCGTGCATTGCCTCACCGCTTTTCTTGACGCGCACGCCAGCCGATATCACGACTTCGGGGCTCAGGCGAAAGCGGAAATAATTCGACTGCTTGGCGGTGATTTCATCAAACACCGCCAGCGGCGGGCATTTCAGATCGACGATGACTTCGGTGGTGGTCAGCGGCAGGCATTTGCCGGCGCGGATATAAAACGGCACGCCGGCCCAGCGCCAAGTATCGATGTGCAATTTCAATGCGGCGAAAGTTTCGACTTGCGAATCCGGCGCGACGCCGTTCTCCTCTCGATAACCGCGAAACTGACCACGCACCACGTCTTTCGGATCGAGCGGACGCATCGCGCGGAACAGTCGTAATTTTTCGGCGTGCATCGAGATCGGATCGTGGCCGCTCGGCGCTTCCATTGCGAGCAACGCAATCACCTGCAACAAATGATTTTGCACGACGTCGCGTAACGCGCCGGCTTCCTCATAGAAACTGCCGCGGCCCTGCACGCCGAAATCCTCGGCCATCGTGATCTGCACGCTATCGACATAGGTGCGATTCCACACCGGATCGAGCAAGGTGTTGGCGAAACGGAAATACAGCAGGTTCTGCACTGCTTCCTTGCCGAGATAATGATCGATGCGGAAGATCGCCGATTCGGGGAAAATATCGTGCAAGGTCTTGTTCAACGCCTGCGCCGAAGCGAGATCGCGACCGAACGGTTTCTCGACGATGATGCGCGCATCGGTCGCACAACCCGACTCCGACAACCGCTGCACGACGGTGGCGAACATGCTCGGTGGAATCGCCATATAGTGAAGCGGGCGTCGCGCTGCGCCTAGCGCTTCTTTCAGGCTCGCAAACGTAGCGGCATCGTTGTAATCGCCATCGACATATTTCAATTGTGCGGAGAATTTGGCGAATGCCGCGGCATCCACGCCGCCATGTTTTTCAAGGCTGTCGCGTGCGCGTTCGCGCATTTGCTCGAGCGTCCAACCGGCGCGCGCGACCGCGATGATCGGCATGTCGAGTTCACCGGCAAGAATCATTGCCTGCAGCGCGGGGAAGATTTTCTTGTACGCCAGATCGCCGGTCGCACCAAAAAAAACAAAGGCATCCGAACGTGTGATGGTCATGGTGCAGTTCTACTCCAACGATGCTGCAGCGTGTTATTTGCGGTGCGCGGATTCCGGCGATGAGCCATCGCCGATCAATACATATACCGTGTGCAGTCCTTCGACGTGTTGGCAGAAAATTCGAAAACACGCGAGTAGCGGGCCGGCCAGCAGAATGCCGACGACACCCCACAACCAACCCCAGATCAGAAGCCAGACGAATACGACGGTGGGATCCAGCGCGAGGCGCTTGCCGATAATCACCGGCGTGACGAGCTGCCCTTCGATGAAGGCCAGCAGGAAAAATACGCCCGGTACAGCGAACGCATGACCGAGCGAATCGAATGTGGTGAAACCAGCGACAAGCAAGGCGAGGCCCGTGGTTGCCGGCCCGACATACGGCGCGAAATTCAACACCGCCGCAACCGCGCCCCACAGCATCGGATTCGGCACGCCGAGCAGTTTCATCGCGATCGCAGTGAGCAAGCCGAGCGCGAGATTGATCGTGCTGACCATGACCAGATAACGCGACATTTCTTCCTGCACATCGCGCGCGATCGCGACCACGACTTTTTTCTCGCGCAGGCGCGGTGCCACTTCAACCATGCGCCGCAGGAAGCTGTTGCCGGAGGATAGAAAAAAGTACACAAGAATCAGCACTGCGGCGATGGAACCCAGCGCATGCGGGGTACTTGTGGCCATGCTCGAAAGCAGGCTCGGTTGCGCCGCTACCACCGTTTGTGGAGCAGCAGACGACTGTGTGAGAGTTTCGAGCTTTTTGCTCGCCTCCTGCGCTTGGCGGATCGGCTCGCGAAAACTGCGGAATCGTTGCTGCACGGTTTGAATCGTCGCGGGTGCGTTGGCGATCCAGTCGCGGGCAGGCTCGGCGAGACGCATTACGCCACCAGCAAACGCACCGACCACCGCGATCAAAACCAGAATGCTGCCCAGCGCTCGCGGGATAAACAGCCGCTGCAAAAATGTGACCGCTGGTGAAAGCAGTAGTGAAACCAGCAATGCCAGAATCACCGGGATCAGGACTTCCTGGGCCAGATAACAGGCCCCCATCGTCAGCAGAACGAGGATCGCCAACACGCCGCGCTTGAGCGTACGCAAGTCTGAGCGCGGATGGATTGTAGTCTTCGTTGCTGCATCATTCGGGCGCTCGTTTTCGACACCGTTTTGTGCAATGGCCAGCGATACTGCCGCCTCGATCGACGATGGCTGCGTGGCCGGGGATTGCGCAACGATGCTATCGGCCACGATGGCAGTATCCACGCAAAAATCGAGTCTGCAAATGCATTGGATTCTCCCGAAGTATCGACATCAAAACAGCTTACACCTTGACGAGCCTGCGCGAGCTGGTCAACTCACCAGCGAACACGAATATCACCATGAATAATGCCGCGGCGCATACGTGCGCCGCGGCATTGAGGGATAACCAATCGCGATTACTTGGCTGGCATCAAGTTGAATTCGCCAACGTCGATACCGATGTCGACACCTTCGCCGGCGCCTGCCAATGCCAAGGAAACGGTGCCCTTGGTCAGCACCTGCGCGCTACCGGACTTGACCACGCCGGCATGGGCTTCGCCCTGCGCATACTTGCCGAGGACATCAGCAATTGTGTGCACATCGGTGAAGCGGCCGGTGCCGTTGTCGACGTGCGATTTGCCTGCAGTCAGGCCAACGCCCTTGGCTTCGATTTTTACCGGCATGGACGCGCCATTTTCGCAAGTCACGACACCCGTGCCTTCACTGTGCTTGTAGATGGCCGACCATGTCGAAAGCGAGAAACGCAGCTTGCAATCGAGTTCCGCGCTGGCGGCTTGTGCCTGCGACGAGAACGATCCAACCGACGCAAGCGTCAGACCGGCAAGCAACACGTTTAGATGTGATCGTTTCATGGGTATTTCTCCTGAGTGGTGGACCAAATTGATCTGCAATACCCGACACCTTGTGGCGCGGATTTCGGGGAGTAGGCGATACTTTTTCTACCCCGATTGAACTGTGCGGAGATAACTATCCAAGACGCGTGCCACTTCGCTTGCCATTGCAATCCATTGATCTGAATTGAAATTTTTCTTTCGCATATCGGTCGATTTGCAAGATCGGCAGATTTTTTCGTGCCACATGCACGATGCGACAAATCCACGCGCTTTCAACCGACGCCATGTGTGCAGATTCCCCGAGAATATTTGATCGCCACAAGATCGTCATGGCATAGCATTTGCTCGCCTTGCAAAACGTGCAGCCAGTGCACTCAGCAGGAGAAGTGTCATGCCACGTGGTGAAAAATCGGCCTATACCGATAAACAAAAACGCGAAGCGAAACATATCGAAGACGGTTACGAAAAACGCGGGATCTCGACCAAGGAAGCGGAACGCCGCGCCTGGGCAAGCGTCAACAAACAGGATGGTGGCGGGAAAAAAT
The DNA here is from genome assembly GCF_004168365.1 of Pseudolysobacter antarcticus. GTDB lineage: Bacteria > Pseudomonadota > Gammaproteobacteria > Xanthomonadales > Rhodanobacteraceae > Pseudolysobacter > Pseudolysobacter antarcticus. The sequence goes on along the minus strand of NZ_CP035704.1, from coordinate 1,563,646 downwards.
CCGGTAGTGGACGCAAGAAATCCGTTCACTGAATTGCCACAAGAATCTGTAATGAATATTCCCGCGGCGAGGTAAAAAATATTCGGGGCAAACGTTCTAATCGCGCATATGGCAATGGCAATGCCAATCGCAATATCGTGCAATTTCCAATCTGATAACCGCCCGCGTTGCTATCTGCATGGCGCAAACGAGATCGACATAGAGGAAAAACCTTGCTGCAACACCGATTTACGCAATCGCGGCGCTTGGCACGAGATTCGCAACAACTACAACGAGCATGGATTTCCCCTCCATCTCTGTCAGGCCGCGCGTGAGCGCCGCGTTCTGGGACCGAAATGTTTGTCACGGAAGACAAATGTTGCCATAGGCAACGGGGCAGTAGAAAGATCGAGGCATCGGGTTCCCTCCAACGGGCCCGGTGCTTTTTTTTGCGTGTTGTCGGCAGACGAATGACGCTAGCGTATTGCGTTTTATACGTCGTATGTGGATCGTAAAAGCCGCCGCGGCTCATTCGTAGCTGAGTGCCTTCGCGGTCGGAATTCGAGTTGCCCGCAACGATGGCCACGTGCATGCGATTAGCGACACGACAACGACCATCAGCAACCAGACAAGTACATTGCGCGCATCCGGCATCCATCGAATCGGAGTGGTGAACATCACGCGCCCGAACGCATCCGCCAGCAACGCGCTCATCGGCATCGACAATGGAATCGACACCAGCCAGCCGAGCAGCGCAATCACCAACCCCTCGATCTGAATCATGCGCAGGATTGCGCCGTGCCGTGCGCCGATCGCACGCAACACACCGATCTCGCGCGTGCGTTCGAGCACGGCCAGACTCATCGTGCTCGCCAATCCCATCGCACCCACCGCGATCATCACCCACGCCATTAGCCCGAGAAAATCCACGACCATCAGCAGATGATCTTCCACGCCACGACGCGTCTCGCTCAGCAGCTGGCTGTTCGCCACGGGCATGCCGATACGTTCGAGCTCGCTGCGCAGGCGCAGGATCAAATCGAGTTGCGAAGGTGCATCGGCAGCTTTGCTCGCCACCACGAGCGCGCTTGAAAGATCGCCGCCATGCAGCGCATCAAGCGCGGCGCGTGGCATGTAGGCGATCTTCTGCGGCCCGGCATCCACCACGCCGACGATGCTGAACTCGATCGGCTGACCGGCGATGAGCAGCGTGACTTTTGTGCCCGGCAAAAGTGTCGGTTCATCGCGCAATACGTTGCGACTGATCACCAGCGCATTGTTATCGCTGGCGTTCAAGCCACGACCGCCCAACATGATCGGCGCGATCATCGCCGAATCCGCTGGCAGCCCGACCAGCGTAAAACTGTTGCCTGATGTGCCGTCCGCATGCGCGACGCTGACATTGTCGCTGGCCCACGCCTCTACCCGCGCGACACCGCTGACGTTTGCCGCCGCGGCCTCGATTTTCGCCGCGGGATGGGCATCGGCCAGACGCAAAACCACATCGTAATGCTGACTCGAAAAAAGCGGATCCACCGATCCACGCACGGCGATGCGCAAATTCCCTGCACCGAGAAAAACCGCGCCGCCCGCGGCGAGCACGAGCAAGGTCAGCAGCAATCGCTGACGGCGGCGAAATGCGTTGCCGATCGACAACAGCAACGGTCGGCCGATGCCGGGAATCGTGATCCGGCGCCGCACGTACGACGTCCCGGCATCGGCCGCGAGACCCGAATCGCGTAGCGCCGCATTGACCGACAAACGGCAAGCACGTCGCACCGGAAATATCGCCGCGATCACCGGCAACAGACAACCGACCGCAAGCTGCACCGCAATCGCCCACCACGGAATCGCATAACCGTCGATCGAAAAATTCAGCATGCTCGCATTCAGCGCGGCGTACGGACGCGCAATGAGCATTGCCACCGGCAGCGCAATCGCCGAGGCCAGCAAACCGAGCAAAAATGCGAAGCCCAGATACATGACCGCGATCTGGCCGGCGCGCGCGCCGAGCGATTTCATCACACCGATCTCGCGGGTCTGCCCCGTGAGCATCGCCGTGATCAAGTTGACGATCAGGAAACTGCATACCAGCAGCGTGAGCAAACCGAAGGCGCCTTGCGTCAGCATCAGCGAGTTCATTTGCGCGGCGTGGGCGTGTTCACCGGGCACCGGCACATCGATTGCGGTTACATGTTTGCCGTCATATTCGATCAGCGCTTTGGCATCGTAGGCGATGCGACGCACGGCATCACGATCAGCCGTGGTGTCACGCACAACGATCTGGATTTCGTCGAGCGCGGATGGTGCGCCGAGCATGCCGAGTGTCGCTGGCGTGACAAATCCGTAAACGACATGATCCATCCATCCCGGCGGCAGGCTGACATCATGCGCAATGCCGCTGACCGTCAGCGCGCGCGCTGGCGACTTTCCGAATTGCAGCGTGATCGCACCATCGAGCGCTGCGCCGGAAAATTCCAGCGCGGATTTTTCGATCGCGATCTCGCCATCGCGCGGTGGCCATTTTCCTCGTTCGGATTCGAGTCTGCCGATGTTCGGCGTATCGAATTCATCGAGCGCAAACAGCGCGGCGGTCAAACGCGTGCCATGAACATCCACGTTCGCGTATACCGTGCGTCGGCTACGCGCGGCGGCGATGGCCGGCAGCGCGCGCACTTGCGCCAGCAACATCGGATCGAGTGTATCAACACGCAAAGTCGCGGATACCGGATGACTGCCGAGATAGCTGCTGGCAGTCACGCGCTGTACCAACGCCCAGGTATCCAGCAGCGCACCCGCGGCGATCATGCCGGTGGCGATGGCGAACACCACCAGCAAACTGCGCGATTTGTGCAGCCACGCGTCGCGTCGCATCTTGTGCCAGCGCGGACTAAACATGGGCCGGCTCCGCGCAGGCCGACTCGTTTTCGACGATACGACCATCGACCAAGGTAATCGTGCGCGTCGCATGGCGCATCGCCGCGTGTTCGTGCGTCACCATCACCACGGTCTGGCCGTCGTGGACAAGATCGACCAGCAACGCCAGCAAACTTTGCGAGGTGCGCGAATCGAGATTGCCGGTCGGTTCGTCAGCGAGCAGGATCGCGGGTTCGTTCGCCAGCGCGCGCGCGACGGCAACGCGTTGTTGCTGTCCGCCGGAAAGTGCGGATGGAAGTTTGTCGGCTTGCTCGGCCACGCCGAGTCGATCGAGCAGCGCCAATGCCCGCGCACGGCGCTCATTTTTTGGCCAGCGGTTGACGAAATCCATCGGCAACATCACGTTCTCCGCAGCGGTCAAGGTCGGCAGCAATTGAAAGAACTGAAACACGATGCCGACCGAACGTCCGCGCCATAAGGACAGCGATTTTTCCGAGAGCGCATGCAGCGCGTGGCCGTCTATCACAATCTCGCCGCTGCTCGGATGATCAATGCCGGCGAGCAGATTCAGCAGTGTCGATTTGCCGCTGCCGGATTGTCCGACGATGGCGACGAACTCGCCACGCTGAATCACGAGATTGATATCGGCCAGCGCGACGAAAGCGCCTGCCGGACTCGGATAGGTTTTACGAATATCACGCAAATTGATCAGCGTTGCCGAAGCAGAATCGAGGTTTGAAAATGGCGTCACGAACGCGCTCCGATGCAGTTGAAAGTGTGCGTCCACTGTAATTCGCAATCGCCGCCAGCGGCTTACGGTTCGACCGCGCCATTCGACCGTTCGGCGAATTCCCGCCGATGGAAATATGCAGCACCGCCGTTCAACGATGCCAGCCGACCATTCGGCGAAAGTGGCGGTCGGCGAAGAATCCCGATGGCATGCTTGGCTCCGCTGTCGCCACTACTCAATGGAGTTTTCGATGAATCGTTCTTGCGGATTTTTGCTTCTACTGTTTTTAACCGGCCCGATCGCCGCGTTCGCGGAACCTGCCGCAGATACCACACCTGCCGCGACAAATTCAGGCGCGCCTGCCATGTCGAGCGAGGCGAGCCAGTTCGATTTCATGCTCGGAGAATGGCAACTCGAAGTGCATCCGAAAGTCAGCGGACTGGTCGCGATGATTCACGGTGCACCGCGATTGATCGGCACGTGGAAGGCATCGCGCAGCAGCGATGGACTTGGCATCGAGGACGACATGCGCATTGTCGATGGCTCGGGCAATCCACTATCCTCGAACCACTCGCGACGTGTGTACGACACGGCCCGGCATCTCTGGAAACTTAGCGGAAAAGACACGCAGAACGGACGCAGCAGCGAAGCTAGCGGACAATGGCTGAATGGCGAGATGCACCTCGATGGAAAATTCATCGACGCCGAAGGCACCACGCTGACCCGCACGCGTTATTACGACATCAGCGCCAACAGTTTCCACATGCTGCAGGATCGCTCGACCGACAATGGACAAACCTGGGATGAAGCCGTGCTAACCATCGATGCCAAGCGCGCAGCGACAAACACGCCGCCGTGAATATATCGCCGCCAGTCACTGCTTTAGTCGAGCCGAGATAAGCCATGTCACGTGGATGGGTCTGGCTACAACTGGCGGTCGCGTGGTTGCCGATGTGGGCGCTGTTCACCGCGATTATCGTGATCGTGCATCACGCATCGTTCGCCGATGCTGCGATCGGCGCCTTGCGCATGATTGGTGCGGCAGCATTGCTTGGTATCGCGGTATACAAATTTACTTCGCGGATGGCGTGGCCGCATCCGTTCCGGCTAGCTTTTGTGCTCATGCATCTGGTCGCCGCAAGTTTGTATTCCGTCGCGTGGTATGTGCTTATCAGCGTGATCGACAGTCTGGTGATGGGGCATTTTATTTTCGCCCTCGGCCCCGGTGCCGGCATCTCGTTGTCTACCGGGATATGGTTGTACATCATGGTCGCCGGTGTGGCGTACGCCAACCTTGCAGCAGAGCGCACGGCCCGAATGGAGGCACACGCAACGCGGATGCAGCTCGATACGTTGCGCTCGCAGTTGCATCCGCATTTCTTGTTCAACGCTCTGCACACGGTCGTGCAATTGATTCCGATCGATCCGCGCGCCGCGGCGCTCGCGACAGAGCAACTTGCCGGCACGCTGCGCACGACACTGGAAGAACAACGCGATCTGATAACGCTCGGCGAAGAGTGGGCCTTCGTCGAGCGTTATCTGGCGATCGAGAGCATCCGCTTCGGCGATCGTCTGCGCGTAACTATTGCGATGGAAGAATCGACGCGCCTGGCGATGTTGCCGACGTTTGCACTGCAGACGCTGATCGAGAATGCGATACGGCACGGCGCCGCGCCGCGCATCGAAACAACGCATGTGAAAATATTGGCGACGCTCGACGGCGCAATGCTGATAGTGAACGTTGCCGACGATGGAGTCGGTGCCGACATTCGCGAAGTCGAAACCGCGGTCGGCACGGGACTGCGCCGACTGCGCGAACGCATGCGCTGGTTGTACGGAAACAACGCACGACTGGAACTTGCGAGCAACATCGGCGAAGGTTTCCGCGCGAGCTTGATCGTGCCGCAATCGACGTCGTCCGATGACATTGCGGATCGAGATCGCGGCCACAACATACATGACTGATACGGCCAAGATTTCCACGTTGATCGTCGATGACGAACCAGTCGCGCGCGCCGGCATGCGCCATATGCTGGCCGAGGTGGAATGGATCAGCTGCATCGGTGAAGCGGCAAATGGCCCCGCCGCCATCGAAGCAATCGACAGGCTCAAACCTGAACTCGTGTTTCTCGATATCCACATGCCCGGATTGCTCGGTACCGATGTGTTGCGCCAGATTCGGCATCAACCATTGGTCGTGTTCACCACCGCATATGCACAACACGCGGTGACCGCGTTTGAGCTCGGCGCGCTCGATTATTTGTTGAAACCGTTCGGCGAAGAGCGTTTGCGCGCCACTCTCGATCGCATTCGCACGGCATTCGGCGAGCCGCGTATTTCATCGCTGGATCGATTTGGCGAAGCGATGAGCCATGCGCCGATGAGCCGATTATTCGTGCGCAGCGGTCGCAGCATCATGCCGATCGCAGTCGACGAGATCGTATGGTTCGAAGCCGTCGGCGACTACATCGCCGCGCACACCAACGACACGCAACATCTGCTGCATCTGTCGCTGAATCAGCTCGAAGCGCGCCTGGATGCAAAGCGATTCATGCGCATTCACCGCACCCATATCGTCAATCTCGACCATGTCGTTGCATTTCGTCGTGATGCGAACGGAAGTATCAGCGCCGAATTGAAGAATGGAAAATATCTGGCCGTAAGTCGAGCGAAGGCTCGCGACCTGCGCGGAATCGCGCGATAGGAAAAGCTTGAGGCGGGATTTTATAAATCGCGCGCCTGCAACAGGCGCGCGGCAACGACTGATTTATGACGCCGTATCTACAACGCGCGCATCACGCTCGGCGGAATACCGCCAGCAAAATGATGATCAGCAACAGCAGCCCGAGTCCGCTACTCGGGTAATAACCCCACTGTGCACTGTACGGCCAGGTCGGCAACGCGCCGACGACAAGCAACACAATCAAAACGAGTAAAATTGTACGCATGGCAAATCTCCTCTTGTTGTAATAATTCCAGGCAAACCGACAAAACAGGTGGGACGGTTTACGAATCCGAACAGCTAAAACTTAGTGCTTCAGTTCGACATGCTTGTGCGCGCCGAGGTCTTTTTCATCGCCCGTGATTTTGGCCTTGATGAAATTGTAAACGCGGCCGATCGCGGTACTTGATGAAGTCCAAAGTTCCGCGCTTTCACAGGTCACCTTGATCAGCACAAGATTCGGATCGGTCTTGCCGCCCTTGAAAAATATCGAGTCCATCGCATCGGACCAGAGCTCGTCGACCTTGTGTTGATCGCGCACGATTTCGGCGCGTCCTTCCACCGACAGGAAGGCACCATCACCAGCATCGACATAAGCCAGATTGACGCGCGGATTACTCTTGATCTCGCCGACCTTGGTCGTATCCAGCCCCGTGAAAAACCACAGGTTGCCGTCGAATTCGGTATCGCGTGTATGCAACGGACGACTGATCAAACGATCACCATTGCTACGCGTGGTGAACATCGCGACCTTGGCATGTCGGATATGTTTGCCGACTTCCTTTACCGCATCGTTATCCAGATGACTTTGGCTCATGCTATCGCTCCTCATGACTGATTCGAGTCGAGTGACTCGGCAACGTTTTCGCAAAAAATACAGCGATGCACAAAACGCTGATCTTGAATTTGGCGTAAAAGGAAGCGGCGCGAACGCCGCTTCCGATGTAGTACTTTCAAAATTTTTCTCGCGTCCTTGCGATGCGGTGATTACAAGCCTTTCTGAAAATCATTGATCTGCTTGTGCGCTTCGTCCTTGGCAATGCCGTAACGCTCCTGCAGACGGCCAGCCAGATATTCGCTGGTGCCTTCGGCCTGCTTCAAATCGTCGTCGGTGAGCTTGCCCCACTTTTCCTTGAGCTTGCCCGACAACTGTTTCCACTGACCCTTGATGCGATCTTCGTTCATGACAACTCCAGAATTTTTTTCAGGAAATTTTTTCGAATAGCAGCGAACAATCAAAGATGAATTAGTCGCGCGAACTCAGCGCGGCGGAATCCACTTTCTGCACGCCCTTCACTGCCTTGGCAACCGCTACCGCCTTCTGTACCTGCGCCTTGCTGTTGACTTGGCCAGACAGAGTTACCAAACCGTTCTTGGTAGTCACGGCGATATCCATTGACGAAATTCCATCGGTGGTCGCGAGCTCACTTTTGACCTTGGTGGTGATCCAGGTGTCGGTGACGGGCTGCTCGGATTTGGCAGCACTCATGTCGGTGTCCGCGGCGAACGATGTGGAAACGCCGCCGCAAACCAGCGCGATACCGAAAGCCATTGCACATAATTGCTGTTTCATAAAAACACCTCATTGTTGATGGGACGCGGTTAGACATTACAAGTCGCGTGCCAACGAGATGTGTAAACAAAATCAGTCGGTTACAAATATATAACGAGTAAGTTTTCGGGAAATTTGCAGGACGCACGCAGAGATCGCAATGCAATTTGCAAAGGCTCCGCAGGCGGACCAAACCTCGGCTGGATACAACCCAAAAAAGCGCGCGACCAGATGTAAGGCACAAGCACGCTGAAGATCGACGGGGCCAGTTCGAATCGCTGCCAAATCGGCCATCACAGTTATCGCTTACTTGGCCGCTCGTTTAGAGGTCGTGCGCATCAACGCATCGAAACAGCGATCGAACAACGGCCGTCGCAAGATCAATATAAAACGCGCGCCGCCGCCGGTGGCGTAACGCGTTTTCGGGGGAGGGTCGCGAGCAGAAATTTGATCATAGTCGCCACAACCATGCTGCGACGTATCGCATTGCGCGATACGCAGCAATGGGCCGCAGCTCACACTGCATCGTGAGCGGCGGCGCTATCGGTCTACTTGATTGTGCGTAGGCGATGCAGGAATGCCAGCAAAGTCAGCACCGTGCCGAGCAGCCACAAACTGCTTGAACCCAGAGTCGGAATGGCCTGCGCGATTGCCGTAGCCGCGATCGTGAATACGGTTTGGTTTGCTGATCCGGGCTGGCTTGGATCGTTGGTCACTGCGCTCGATTCATTGCTACCGTCCCCATCTGCATCAAAATTGACGGCGCCCTGATTCGTGACGACCTGACCCACCGGAGTCGAAAGAATATGCGCCACGATGTTGATCGTGACACTGCTGCCGGCCGCAATGCTGCCGTCCCAGGTTACCTGGTTCGTGACCAGTATCGCGACCGCTGTTCCCGAGCTTGTCGAGGCCGATATCAACGCCAGCGCAGGCGGAAGATTATCGACAAATTCGTGACCGATATTATCGAGTTGGGCAGCACTGCCAGTGTTGCTGATGACGATGGTGTAGGTGACATTCGTACCCACCTGGAATGAACCGCTCACCGTCTTGGTCGCCGACAATGTGGCCGGAGAAACCAAATTGAAGCTGGTCGGATCGCTCGTGCCGGGCAATCCCGGATCATCGGTGAGTGCGGTCGATTCGTTGGTGCCGTTGCCGTCCGCATCGAAAGCCACCGTACCCTGATTGCTTATCGCACCGGGCGCTGTGCCGGAATTGATAGTCGCGAGGATAGTGATGGTCACTGATCCGCCCGCCGCAATGCTGCCATTCCAGCCGACGGTATTTGATGCCGTTGTCACGGTACCGGAGGATGCGTTCACCGAACCCAACGCCAAAGCCGCCGGAAGTACGTCGGTGAATTCATTGCCCGGATTGTCGAGCTGGGTGCTGCTGCCGTTGTTGGTAAGTACCACGGTGTAAGTCACGCTGCCACCGGGCTGGAATGTTCCCGCAACGGTCTTGGTCGCAGAAACCAGCGCAGGCGATACCACCGTGAATACGGTCGGGTTGCTGGTACCCGGCAATGAGGTGTCATCCGACAATGCCGTGGACTCATTCGTGCCGTTGCCGTCGGCATCGAAATTTGTGGTGCCCTGATTGCTCACCTGCGTGCCGGCGAGCACGCCTGCATTGATCGTGGCCGTGATCGTGATTGTCACCGAACCGTTGGCCTGTACCGCGCCGTTCCACACCACCGCGTTGGTCGCCACAGTGGCCACTGCGATACCGTTGCTCGCGAACGCCGAAACCAGTGTCAATTGCGCGGGCAAGGTGGTCGCGAATTCCGCTCCGGGGTTGTCCTGTTGATCGTAGTTGGCGGAGTTCGACAACGCGACGGTGTAGGTGACCGTGCTGCCCGGAGAAAAGCTGCCGGCCACACTCATCGTGGTGCTGACCAGCGCAGGCGACAACACCATCGTGGTGGCGCTGGCGTTGTTGTTGGCGGTGCTGGGATCGTTCGCGCTCGAGGCACCGTTGACCTGGTTGGTCAATGCACCGGCGATATTCGGTGCGGGCAGCGAGATGGTGAGCGTTGCCGAAGCACCGTGACCGAGGCTGGCGAGATTCCACAAACCCGTCGCCGGGGTGTAGCTGCCTTGCGATGCGGTGAAGCCGGTTGGATTCACCAGCGGATACGCCGGAAAGGCATCCTGCACGTTCAACGCATACGCGGTGTCGCCGCCGTTGTTGGTGACCGTGATGGTGTAGCTGAGCGGCGCACCGACCAGCACCGTGGGTGTGCTGGCCGTGATCGTGACGGCCAGATCCGCCGAGCGCGGCGCCATCACGCATACGGTCGCGCTGTCGTTGGCCGGATTCGTATCCAGGGGGGACGAGGCGACGAGCATCGCGGCATTGCATTGTTGATCAGTCGATACCACCGTCGCCACGATATGCAGCGTTGAAGTGGCGCTGCCCGAGAGCGCGCCGATCGTCCACAGGCCGGTACTTGAAGAATACGCGCCACCACCGTCATCCGAAACGTAGGTGAGTCCGTTCGGCAGCAGATCACCGAGCGCAACGTTACCCGCGGCTGTCGCGGTAGTGTTGTTGGCCGTCACCGTGAAAGTCACGTTCTGACCGAACAACGGACTGACCGGCGCCATCGACTGCGTGACCGCAACATCGGTATGTGCAGCGCTGTCCAGCACCACCACTTCGGCACGCGTACCGGATTTGTTGTGGTGATGCAGCAGCAACGCACCGAGCGAACCGTTGGTAGTCATGTTGGCGGTGTTCCACGTCACTGGTAACGCCGCGCCGTTGAGATCGTTTCCGAGGAAACTGCCACCGAAGTTGAGGCCTTGCGCGCCCCAGTTGTAGACGTACGGCCCGGCTGCCTGCCCATAGAACGTGCCAGCGGCGGGCGAGCAATGATCGCCCGTGGTGGTGCGTGCGCAACTCGGGTTGCTGCCCGGACAGGTGATGATCTTGTAGCGCAGCGTCTGGTTGGCCGTACTGACGAAACCCAGCTGGCTCGGCGTGGCACCGAGCACCATGACATTGTTCAAATGCATGGCCGAATCGATCGTCGACGGCGCGAGCAGATTGGCGTACGAAGCGAGTCCGAGAATCGAGTTGCCGTTGGTCGTCGTATCGAGCACGATGCGCACGAAATTGTCGTTGGCCGACGCGTTGGCGACGAAGATCGAGGGCTTGGAGTTGTAGATGATTTTCTCGTAGACACCGTCGTTGTTGTTGTCGACGCAGATGTCGTACGCCACATCATTCGGCGTGGCCCAATCACCCCAACTGGCGACACCGAACATGATCAGATCGTTGCTCAGGTTCGGGCTGCCGGCGCCGGGCAGAAATGATGCTCCCGCGTAATGGATATCGGCGTAATCGGGTACAACGCCCTGGTTGCGCGCACCCACCACTTGCAACTCGAACGGCGATACCAGCGATTCGACATCGGTCGGGAAAGTACCGGTGCAAGTCGGCCCGGCGGCAAGAGTGCCGGTGCAAATATCCGATCCCGACAGCGCAATCGTGGTCGAACCGGTCAGCGCGCCGCCGGTGACGATGGTATCCGGCGCCGACATCGTCGATGCCGGGCGTTCCGCCATGTACACCGGCAGGCGGAACTGCAAATTGCCGCCCTGCTTGAACGTGAGATACGCTCCTTTTTCGGTGAGGAAATTGCGTGGCTGGTCGCCGAAATTGGCCTGTACGCCTTGAGTGGCGAACAACGAAGGATCACGCGTGTGCTTCATCTGCGCGCTGTTGGCATTCATCTGCACATCAATGTCGAGCGTGCTGGCGGCGGCGATGGTGACGCTGTTGCCACCCGGCAACGCAAACGCCACGCCGGGCGCATCCACCACGGTATCGAACGCCAAGTCGAAGGTTTGCGAAGTCGTGCCTTTGTTCACAATGTGTACTTTTTTACTTTGTGTCACCGCGCCGGTGACTTCGGGACTGAACGCGACGCTGACCAGTCCGGTATCTTCGGCGTTCATTGCCACGACATTGCCGAGCGCGGCCTTGGCCGGATCGACACGACCACCACCGATACGCGACAGGCCGAATCGCGGCGGGGTCGCGCCGGGGAACAAGGTCACGTCGTTGACGGCGTAGTCCATCGCCAGCGCCTTGATCTCTTCCACCGTCCAATCGGGCTTGAGCTGGCGCAGCAGCGCCATCACGCCGGCCACGTGCGGGCTGGCCATCGACGTGCCGGAGATCACCAGCAACTGGCTGCCGGCGTTGAAGCCGGACGGATCGGATACGCCCGTGCAGCCCGCCGCCGCGGTGCAGGTATGGCCGGTTTGCACCGAGGTGATGTTCAAGCCCGGTGCGGCGATATCGGGTTTGAGTCGCAATGCAGAACCGATCGTGCTGCGCGGTCCGCGCGACGAAAAACTGGCCAGCGTGTCGCCGCCGCTGGCGCCGACGAGGGTAATATTCACCGGTGGCGAAGACGTGATCGTACTCTTGATATTGGTACCGTCGGCCAAGGTAATACGCAAGGTCGGGATGGTGATTGCGGTAGTGATGGCTGGATCGTCGGCGGTACCGGCCGGTGGCGAACCTGGCGCGTTGTCTACCGCGACCACGCCGATTGCGCCAGCGTTCTGGCAATTCAGTGATTTGGTCTTGAAGCTGCACGTGCCGCGATCAACCACGCAGATATTGCCCGCGATCGCCGCGGCGTTGGTCAGTGCCGTGCACGCATCCGTAGTAGTCGGCCCGGTGCCATTGGCGGCATCGAGTGCAATTACGGCAGTGGCGGTTTGCCCGCTCGGCACCGGACCGTATGCGGGGATGGTTGCGATATAACTGCCAGCGATCCCGACTGGGGAATTGACCTTCACCGAGCCAACGGTTTCGCCGCCATCGAGCGAGGCCGCAGTGGCAATCGCGCGCGAGGCAACGCCGGGGGCACCAGCGATGAAGAACGTGTCACCGGAATTGCCCGCCGAGGTAACGACGATGACACCGGCCAGCGCGGCGTTGTCAGAAGCCAGCGCAGTGGCATTGAGTTCGTTGCCGAAATCAGAGCCAAGCGACATATTGATCACGTCCAGATGATCGGAAAGATCGGAATCGCCATTCGGGTCCATCGCCCAGTCGATTCCTTGCACTGTCAGCCCCGTGCTGCCGGTGCAGCCGAACACGCGCAGCGCATACAACGACGCCTTGGGCGCACTGCCAGGCACGATGCGCAGCGGAGTGTAGGTTGCCGCATTGGCGTCGTATGGCCCGGCAAACGTGGCACCAGCCGCAGTCACACCGAAGCCGCCGGCGGTGCCGGAGACATGGCTGCCATGACCGTTGCAATCCATCGGATTGGCGTCGGGCACCGGAGCATTGGCACCTGTGTAGGCATCGCCCGCGAAGTCGGTGCCGCCAATAATTTTTGCGGTCGGGAATGCACCCGCCGTGGTGAACGCGGCGCTATTGCTCGACTCTGTATTATAGTCGGCGAGTAAACCGCTGCCGCCGAAATCGGCATGCAGGTAATCGATGCCGGTGTCGATGATGCCGATGCGAATACCGGTGCCGTCAGCGCCTGCCGGCAAGCCGATGGTGTTGGCCCACACGCTGGGCGCACCGATGAACGGCACGCTTTGCGAGCTGGTGGTGTGTTCGATATAAATCGGGAAAACGCGCTTGACGCCCGGAATGCTGCGCACGCTGGCGAGATTGGCGCGATCAATCATCACCGAAATGCCGTTGAGCACCAACGACACGCGATACACCTCAGTGGTATTCAGCGCGTGCAATTTTGCAGCGACGCGATCTTGCGCGGCGCGATTAACCTGCGCCTGCGCTTTACCCGCGTCAACCGCGTTTTTCTTCGCCTGTATTTTTGGTAGCGATGTATTTGCCAGCGCCACGGCGTATTGCACGGCGGCGGCGGGATCATTGAGCTCGACGAATACCTGAATGCGTCCGTCCTCGCCGGTGACGATGCCATCGGAGGTCGCAACGGCGGCTCCCACGGTTTGCGGTGCTGCGGCCGGTGGCAGCGTGCGCGCAGCGACAAGACTGGCGAATGCAAAAAGCATCGGCGCCGCAACACGAATCATGCGTGACGTGTTCATGCCAAACCTCCCCCCAAGTTGACGTCCGGGTAGCGTGACAGCCTAGCTTTAGCCTTACAAGGGATTATTATCTTCGCCCGCGTTTTGTGCATTTCAGCTGCACCATCGTTGTCGCCGAATTGACGTTAGTGACATACCCGACATATCGCACAATTTTCCGGCAGTCATAAAACCTCTGTAACGCGCCGACCGTTACGGCACAATTGCGCTACCTGCCGACAGCACCCGTCGGCAACGCGACGATCCGGCATCAACGGCACGCGAATACCTTCATCGAGATGCATACATTGAACGATCAGACACAAGCCCGTGGCCAGGTGCCGCAGGAACACACTCCTCTCATGCGCCAGTATTTTTCGGCGAAAGTGGATTTTCCGGATACGCTCATGTTTTTCCGCATGGGCGATTTCTACGAGCTGTTCTATGACGATGCGCGCAAGGCCGCGCGGCTACTCGACATTACATTGACGCAGCGCGGCGCGTCGGCCGGCGCACCGATTCCGATGTGTGGCGTGCCGTATCACGCGGCGGAAGGTTATCTCGCACGGCTGATCCGGCTCGGCGAATCGATCGCGATCTGCGAACAGATCGGCGATCCGGCGCTGGCGAAAGGTCTGGTCGAGCGCAAAGTCGTGCGCGTGGTCACGCCCGGCACGGTCACTGACGAATCGTTGCTGGAAGAACGCCGTGACAATCTGTTGCTTGCGATCAGTGCCGGCAAGCACGGTTATGGGCTGGCGTGGGTGGATTTATCGGCAGGACGTTTCCTGCTCAGCGAAGTTGCAAATGCGGAAGCGCTGGCATCCGAACTCGCGCGCCTGAGCCCAGCCGAATCATTGATCGCCGACGATGGCGTCTGGCCGAAATTTGTCAGCGAACTGCCCGGCCTGCGGCGTCGCGCGCCGTGGCATTTCGACAGCGAAACCGGCTATCGCCAACTCTGCAAATTTTTCGGCACGCGCGACCTGCGCGGATTCGGTTGCGAGGATTTTCCACTCGCGATCGCGGCCGCCGGTGCGCTGCTTGGTTACGTCGAGGAAACGCAGAAAAGCCAATTGCCGCATCTCAACAGCATGGCGCTGGAACAGGCCTACGAAACCATCGCGCTGGATGCCGCCACACGCCGCAATCTCGAACTCGACAGCAACGCCAGCGGGCGCAGCGAGCACACTTTGCTCGGCGTGCTCGACCAGACCGCCACGCCGATGGGCGCGCGGACCCTGCGGCGCTGGCTGCATCGGCCGTTGCGAAATCACGACGTGTTGCGCAGGCGTTATCAGGCGATCGACACGTTGATCCAGCAACGCCGTTTCGAAGGTCTGCGCGAAACCCTGCGCGGCGTCGGTGATCTCGAACGCATCCTCGCGCGTATCGCGCTGCGCTCGGCGCGACCACGCGATCTTTCCACTTTGCGCGATGGCCTCGCCGCTGCACCAAAACTGCGTGAACAACTCGGCGCGCACGACAGTCCGCTGCTGCTCGAACTACTCGCGCGTCTCGGCGAACATGCCGACACCGTGGTGTATCTCGCCAGCGCCGTGATCGATTCGCCACCAGCGTTGTTGCGCGACGGCGGCGTGATCCGCACCGGTTTCGATGCCGAGCTGGACGAACTGCGCGCGCTGTCGACCAACGCCGACCAGTTTCTGATCGACCTCGAAGAACGCGAAAAAATCGCGAGTGGCATCCCGCTGAAAGTCGGCTACAACCGCGTGCACGGCTATTACATCGAGATCACCAATTCCTACATCGCACGCGTACCGACGCACTACACGCGCCGGCAAACCTTGAAAGGCGCTGAGCGTTACATCACCGAAGAACTGAAAGGTTTCGAGGACAAGGTTTTATCGGCACGCGAACGTTCGCTGATGCGCGAGCGCGCCTTGTACGAAGCGCTGCTGGATCGATTGCTGGAGCAATTGCAGCCGCTGAAATCCGCTGCCGAAGCAATGGCCGAACTCGACGTGCTGGCGAATCTCGCCGAGCGCGCCGACACACTGAACTGGAACGCGCCGACCCTCGGCGATAGCGCCGGAATTCAGATCGTGCGCGGCCGTCATCCGGTGGTTGAACAGGTGCGCAGTGAACCGTTCGAACCGAACGATCTGCGGTTCGACGAAACTCGGCGCATGCTCATCGTCACCGGCCCGAACATGGGCGGCAAGTCCACCTACATGCGTCAGGCCGCGCTGATCGTGCTGCTCGCACATGTCGGTAGCTACGTGCCGGCAGATAGCGCGCGGATCGGCACGATCGATCGGATTTTCACGCGCATCGGCGCGGGTGACGATCTCGCGCGCGGGCAATCCACCTTCATGGTCGAGATGTCCGAGACGGCCAACATTTTGCACAATGCGACATTGTATAGTCTGGTGCTGATGGACGAAGTTGGGCGCGGCACCTCAACGTACGATGGTCTTGCACTTGCCAAAGCCTGCGCCGTGCAACTGGCCGTGAAGAACCGTGCCTTCACTCTCTTCGCCACGCATTATTTCGAGCTGACCGAACTCGCCGCGCAGTACGACGGCATCGTCAACGTGCATCTGGATGCGGTCGAACACGGCGACAAACTGGTGTTCATGCACGCGGTGAAAGAAGGCCCGGCCAACCGCAGTTTCGGCTTGCAGGTGGCCGCGCTGGCGGGTTTGCCGAAAGCCGTGATTGCCGATGCCAGGCGTTATCTCGATGCCCTCGAAGTCGGCACGAGCAAACCCGCGATGGTTCGCCATGGCAAGGAAACTACGTCGCCGCAACTCGGCTTGTTTGCGCCGCCACTAGCGCCAGCGTTGCCGTCGGCGGTAGAGTCGGCGCTGCGCGCGCTGGATGGCGACGAACTCACGCCACGCGCGGCGCTCGATGCGATTTATCAGCTCAAGTCGTTGCTACCGAATACCTAAGTTCAGACCAGGCTCGTTTGCAATTCACGCCCTGCCCCGAGTAAATCCTATGTCGCGACTTTGTTTGTTTTTCGCCGTCCTGATCTTCTCGTCGTGCGCTTGCGCGGCAACCGCCGCGACGTGGCCGACACCGTACGAAGGCGATTTCACGATCGCGGATTTTCATTTCCGCAGCGGTGAATCGCTGCCCGAATTGCGCCAGCATTACCGCACGCTCGGCAAGCTGCATCGCGATGCGCGCGGGAATGCCGACAACGCCGTGCTGATCCTGCACGGCACCGGCGGCGCGGGCACGCAATTCCTCAAGGAATATTTTGCCGGCGAGCTGTTCGGGCCGGGACAACCGCTGGATGCAACGAAATTTTTCATCGTGCTGCCCGACGGCATCGGCCACGGCAAGTCGAGCAAACCGAGCGATGGCCTGCATGCGCGATTTCCACACTACAGCTATGACGACATGGTTCTCGCGCAATATCGCTTGCTGACCGAGCAGCTCAAGATCGACCGCCTGCGCCTGGTGATGGGTACATCGATGGGCGGCATGCACACATGGGTGTGGGCTGAGACGTATCCCGACTTCATGCAAGCGGCGCTGCCGCTGGCGAGTGTTCCGGTGCAGATCGCCGGACGCAATCGCATTTTCCGGCACATGATCACGCAGGCGATCAAGACCGATCCGCAATGGAACAACGGCGAATACACGCTGCAACCGCAAGGCTTGCTCAGCGCGCTGTATACCTTGTTCGAGATGGGGTCGAGCCCGCTGCAATTGCAGAAAGCCGCGCCCGATCGTGACAGCGCCGACAAGCTCATCGACGACTGGATCAAGATACGACTGGCTGAAACCGACGCCAACGATTTGCTATATCAGGTGGACGCGTCGCGCGATTACGATCCGCAGCCGAAACTCGCCACGATCAAGGCGCCGTTGCTTGCGATCAATTCTGCGGATGACCAGATCAATCCGCCCGAGCTCGGTATCTTCGAGCGCGAGCTGAAACATGTGCCGCACGGACGCGCGGTGATGATTCCGATCAGCCCGACCACGCACGGCCACGGCACGCACACCTGGGCGGTTTTGTGGAAGGATCAGCTTGTGCGCTTGCTGCGGGAAACGAAGCAGTAGTTTCGACAAGCATGCGAACAGTGAGAGTCGTCGGTATGGCGTTGCCGCTAGTTGCGCAAGAAGCGGTGAATCAAACGTCGCGCACGTTTGTCGGGTCGCGAATCGGGCCGCGCGGTGCCGAGTAGTCGATCCTGCTCGCGCTTCGCTTCGCGCGCGCTGCGGCTCTCGTCAGTTTCGCGATACAGCACTTGCGCGGCGCTGGCCGGGCCGCGTTTCTCGCTCAGCGCCAGCACCTCGACTATCATGCGTTCCTCGCCGCGCGAAACCTTGACGCGCTCGCCGCTGCGCACGAGCTTGGCGGGTTTACAGGCGATGTCGCCGATGCTGATCTTGCCGGCTTCGAGAGCCTGCTTGGCGAGCGAACGGGTCTTGAAAAAACGCGCGGCCCATAACCACACATCGATACGTACCGCTGGAAGTTCCTGAGTCATGTTCATGATTATCGCGCGAACCCGAACCTTTTTGCTGAGTGTTTTCTTGCTGATTTCTACGCCGTTGCTGGCCGCTACGGAAACCCCTGTCGGTGTGTGGAAAAATATCGACGATGTCACCGGCCAGGCCAAGGCCTTGATCGAAATCAGCGCAAACGCGGGCGTGCTTGAAGGCCGCATCGTGCAATTGTTTCGCCAGCCCGACGAAGAACAGAATCCGATCTGCATCAAATGTGCCGGCGTATTGCACGACCAACTAGTGCTCGGCATGACGATACTGACCGGCTTGAAAAAAGACGGCGACGAATGGGATGACGGCGCCATCCTCGATCCGAACAACGGCAAGGTCTATCGCTGCAAGATCGCCCTCGTCGATGGCGGCACAAAACTCGAGGTCCGCGGTTTTATCGGCATCTCGTTGTTCGGCCGTACGCAGGTGTGGGAACGCCAACCCTGACTTTTCGGATGCGATAAATTCGGATGCGATCAAATTCGCGAGCCATCGCACAATTTGATGCGTTGCGCCGTGTGCCGAACGTGGATTGTCGTTAGGGTATGCCGAACATATTTCCCGGGTTCATCCCGATCACCACTCAGGGGCAGGCATGCATTCCAGCGATAACGACCGACGCCAGTTTCTCGTCACTGCCAGCGCGCTGGCGACTCTCGCTTTATTGCCGGCGGCGATGAATGGCGCCACTGCCGCGAGCAACCCGGCACCGAGCTGGAACCGATATCGTCGTGCGGTCGTGATCGACGGGCTGGGTTCGCCGGGCTCCATTGATGGTTTGGATGGCCACGCGCTGAGCGGCGCCGATCTACTCGATATCAAAACCTCCGGCCTGACCGCAGTCAATGTCACGGTCAGCGGCGTCGGCAGTTACGCCAACGACTTCGAGAACACGCTGAAAAATATTGCTTACTGGGATGCGCAGATTGCCGCACATCCGAATGCGCTCATGAAAATCCGCAGTGCCACCGACCTGACCGAAGCGAAACGCAGCGCGCGGCTGGGGTTGATCTACGGTTTCCAGGACGCGACACCGTTCGGCGAAAATCTCGATCGTTTCGAGATGTTCTACAACCTCGGCGTGCGCGTCATTCTGTACACCTACAATCGGCGCAACCTGATCGGCGATGGTTGCCTCGAATCCGGCGATGCTGGCCTGAGCCAGCTCGGGCGCGAACTGGTCGAACGCATGAACGAGGGCGGCATGCTGATCGATCTCGCCCACAGCGGACGACGCACCACGCTGGAGTCGATTGAGCTATCTAAAAAGCCGGTCGCGATCACGCACGCCGGATGCTCGGCGGTAGTCGACCTGCCGCGCAACAAGACCGACGAAGCATTGCGCAAGCTCGCCGACAAGGGCGGTGTGATCGGCATTTACCTGATGCCGTATCTGCGCAATATCGGCCAGCCGATGGCCGAGGATGTGATCCTGCATATCGAGCATGCATTGAAAATTTGCGGTGAGGATCATGTCGGCATCGGCACCGATGGCAGCATCGGCGCGGTCAACGCCACGCAGAAATACAAGGACGATCTGCGCGCTGAAATCGCCGATCGCAAACGTCGCGGCATCTCCGCTCCGGGCGAACGCGACGATGCGTTCACCTTCGTACCGGACCTCAACACGCCGCAGCGTTTCGACACGCTCGCCACGCTGCTCGCCAAACGCGGGCACAAGGATGCGCGCATCGAAAAAATTCTCGGCGGAAATTTTGCGCGCTTGTTTGGTGAAACCTGGCTGGCGTAAATCCAATATCGCTAGCGCTATTTTTTCAGCACCGGAGAACAGACTTGATCGAGCACCATAACCTGCCGCAAACGCAGGCACTCGGCCTGCCCTTCAGCGACGCCGTGCGGTTGGGCCAGACGCTGTGTGTTTCCGGCCAGATCGGCAATCAACCGGGCACGCTGCAACTCGTGCCGGGTGGTATCGCTGCTGAAAGTCGGCAGGCGCTGCAGAACATGCAAGCGGTGCTGGACCAATGCGGATCTTCAATCGCGCAGGTTGTGAAGTGCACGATTTTTCTCGCCGACATGAGCGAATGGCCGGCCTTCAATGCGGTGTATCGCGAGTTTTTCAAAACGCCGTTGCCGGCACGCAGTGCGCTTGGCGCGAATGGGCTGGCGCTTGGTGCACGAGTTGAATTGGAGTGCATCGCGGCAATTGAATAAGCACCGATGCATGGTATCGCGTACTGCAGAAAATCCGCACGCAAAAAAAAGATTCGTCATCCCAGCCTTCGCCGGGATGACGAGCAAGAGCCAACCTCCTGCTTCAATCCTTCACTATGTTCTTAAACAGCGCCGCGGAGAAAGACCTGTAGTGCTGTCAGCGGCGTCGGATCATTGAACAATTTTTCGGCGCTCTGGGAAATGCGCAAACGCAAATCATCGCGACGTTTTTTATCCGCGCACAACGCCACGACCAATTCGACATACGCATCGGCATCTGTGGTGATGAGTTCATCAATACCGAGCAAACGCAGCATGCCCGCAGTTTGGCGACCGCGCGCCATCGGCCCTTCCAGCGTCACTACCGGTGTGCCAACGCCCAGCGCATCCAGACTGGTGCCGCCGCCACAAAACCACGGGGTATCGAGCACCAGATCGGCTGCCTGCACGCCACCAAGAAATTCACTGTAGACACGCAGCGGCAGCAGCTCAACGCTGTCTTCGACACGCAAGCCTTCCGCCGCAAATGCCGGCGCGATGCGACGCATGAATATTTGCCCGAGATGCGCGCAACGATCGAACAATACAATGCGTGCACCGCTGCGCGCCGCGATGCACGCGAGAATTCGGTCGAATTCCGGCACGAGTTTGATCAGATTCTGCAAGCAAAGCAGCACCGGTTTATTCGGCGAATTTTCGCGTAGCCAGGCACCATCGCCAGCCACCGGCGGTGGCGCCGGCCGCGCGCCGAGACCCGGCAACGACAGCAATTTTTCGCGGTAGTGCTTTTGCGCATGCGTGGGTTCGAGCGCATCGGCGCCGAGGAAATAATCGATGCTCGGCAAACCGCTGCTGACCGGATGGCCGTACGCCAGACATTGCAGCGGCGCCAGTCGCCACGATGCCAGCAAAAGCTGGCGCGGATCGAGCCCGATATCGAGATAGATCAGCGCGTCGAGATCGGCGGCGCGGATCATCTGCGCCAGTGAGAGCGGCAGCCGATCGGTCTGCAGATAATGCGTACTCGCCGCCGCGATGGATTCAGTGAGGGCATCGCTGCTGTCGCCGGTATGCCAGACGAATGTCTCGAAACGAGTCGTGTCGAGATCGGTGATATAACGCGAGAAATAACGTGCCACGGTATGCGTGCGCAGATAAGCGCTGACAAAACCGATGCGCAACTTCGCACCCGGCGCGCGCTGCGGTTTTGTTGGCGCGCAGGCAAACTGCGGTGCCGCGGCCAGTGCCACGCGCTGCACCAGTTCGGCGTAACGCTGCTGCAAGACGCTGTTGTCACGTGGCAGATAATGCAGTTGGAACGGACACGTCGCCGCCGCCGCATCGAGTGCCGATGCAATCGCTGCGGGTGTATCGAGTTTGAGTCCGGCATGCAGATCTTCGAGACCTTGTCCAAACCGCACGAGCGCGGCATCGACCGCGGCTTCGTCGTTAGGCATCGTCGGCAACAGCAAACGCTCGCTCCAGCGCAGGCGCTGCCATTGTGGTTCTGCCGCGCGCGCCTTACCGAGCACGCTGCAGGCCTGCGCATAGTCGCCGGCGGATTCGAGCGCGAGGCCGTATTCGAATTGCTTGCCAGCGTCCTCTGGCGCGAGTTGACGGGCGCGCGCGAGCAACGGCAACGCGGCATCGAGATCGTTCTGCAATCGCGCGGCCACGCCCTGCACTTCCCACCAGCGCGCTTCTTGCGGGGCGAGTCGCGCGGCGGTGGCGCCGAGTGAACGCGCCGGCGCGTAGTCACCGAGATCGAGATGAATCAACGCAAGATTTCCAGCCAGCGCTGCGTGTTCGGAATGCATGCGCTGCGTGGGCGCGAGCAGGTCGCGCGCCTCACTTGCGCGGTGTTGTCGACGCAACAAATTGCCGAGATTGATCAGCGCATCGAGATATTCCGGACGTATCGCCAACGCGTGTCGATAAGCTTTTTCCGCGGCTGCCGGATTGCCCTCGGTTTCATGCAGCAATGCGACATTGAACGCCGCTTCGACATACTCCGGGCGTATCGCCAATGCGCGTTCGAATGCCTGCAGCGCGGCGGAATTTTCTGATCGTGCCTTGTGCGCGAGCGCGAGATTGTTGAAGGCCTGGGCAAAGCCCGGACGAATTTCCACGGCGCGCCGATAGTGCTTGATCGCCTTTATCGTATTGCCGGTCTGATAGGCCAGCACGCCGAGCAGATGCCAGGCATCGGCATGATTCGGATCGAGTTTCACCACACGCAGGTAATGGCTTTCGGCAAGACCGAATTTGCCTTCGCGATGCAAGGCTTGCGCCTGCTGGAACAGGGCCAGCGGATTGGATGAGGTATTGCCAGCCATGACGCTCGATCGTGAAAATCCTAAGCACGATTATAGTTTGTCGACTGAGGTTTCAGGCAGCCTTGCGGCGAATAATTCGGGCGTAACAGGCAACTGATAGAATCGTGCTCAATCGAAATTATTGTACGTTCGCGAGGAAACCGAAAATGCCGAAGCCGCCCAATCCACCCATGGCGTTTTTGCCCGCGTTGATCTTTTCGTCACGCTGGCTGCAGTTGCCGTTGTATCTCGGCCTGATCGTGGCGCAAGGCGTGTATGTCGTGCAGTTCGCACGCGAGCTGTGGCACTTGTTGACGCAAGCGCTGGTTGGCGGGGGTCTGCAAGTCGACGGCACGGCGCATTCGCCCGAAGTCGCGATCATGCTCAGCGTGCTCGGCCTGATCGATGTAGTGATGATCTCGAACCTGCTGATCATGGTGATCGTCGGCGGTTACGAAACCTTTGTCTCGCGCCTGAATCTGGAAACACATCCCGATCAGCCGGAATGGTTGTCGCACGTCAACGCGGCGGTGCTGAAAGTGAAACTCGCGACGGCCATCATCGGCATCTCGTCGATCCACCTGCTCAAGACTTTTATCGAAGCGGATACCAAGACGACGCAGGAAATGCTCTGGCAGACGCTGATCCATCTGACGTTTGTGGTGTCGGCCGTCGCGATCGCGTGGATCGACCGCATCATGGCGCCCGCGCCGATAACGCGGGATGCGTCAGTTTGAAATAGCTTCTGATTGCCTGATTGACCGTCATCCCAGCCTGCGCCGGGATGACGGCAATAATTACTTCAAGCCTTCTAGCAACAGCGCGTTGACACGACGCACGTAAGCGGCCGGGTCGTCGAGCTGGCCGCCTTCGGCGAGTTGCGCCTGTTCCAGCAATAGCAGTCCAAGATCGTTCGCACGCGCCTCGTTGGTTTCCGTTTCCAGACGCTGCACGAGCGGATGGCCCGGATTGATTTCGAGGATCGGCTGTTGCGATGGCACGTCGTGACCGGCCTGCTTGAGCAGTCGCTGCATATGCGCGGCCATGTCGTGTTCGTCGAGCACGAGGCACGACGGCGATTCGGTCAGACGATGGCTCACGCGCACATCGCGCACTTTGTCCGCAAGCAACGTCTTGAGTTTGCCGAGCAAACCCTCTGCAGCTTTTTCCGCTTCCTTGCGTTTTTCGCTGTCGCCCGCATCCGCGAGTTTGTCGATCTCGATATCGCCTTTCGCCACCGACTTGAGTTTCTTGCCGGCGTATTCGTTGAGATAGCCGATCATCCATTCGTCGATGCGATCGACCAGCAGCAACACCTCGACGCCACGTGCCTTGAGCGCTTCGAGTTGCGGACTGTTGCGCGCGGCCAGCCAGCTGTCGGCAGTGATGTAATAGATCGCCTCCTGACCAGGTTTCATGCGGCCGATGTAGTCGTCGAGCGATACGGTTTGCGCCTTGTCTTCGCTGCTCGTGCTGGCGAAACGCAGCAGCTTCGCGAGCTTGTCCTTGTTCGCGAAATCCTCCGCCACACCTTCCTTGAGCACGTTACCGAACTCATTCCAGAAACCCTGATATTTGTCCTTGTCGTCGTTGGAAATTTTTTCCAGAAGATCGAGCACACGTTTGCTCGCGCCACTCTTGATCTGCGCGACGAGCTTGTTCTGTTGCAGAATTTCGCGACTGACGTTGAGCGGCAGATCATCCGAATCGATCACGCCGCTGACAAAACGCAGATACGCCGGCAGCAACTGCTCGCTCGCGTCCATGATGAAGACGCGACGGATATACAGTTTCAGACCCTTGCGCTCTTCGCGGCCCGACCACATCGCATCCATCGGCGCCTTGCTCGGCACGAACAGCAGCGAGGTATAACTCTGATTGCCTTCAACGCGGTTGTGCGCCCATGCGAGCGGATCGTTGAAGTCGTGCGAGATGTGTTTGTAGAACGCCTGATAATCCTCGTCCTTCAATTCGGATTTCGGCCGCGTCCACAATGCCGAAGCGTGGTTGACGGTATCCCATTCAAGCGCAAGTTTTTCTTCGCCTTCGTTCGCCTCGGTTTCGTCGTGCCCGATCTCCTTGGGCATGCGGATCGGGAAACCGATGTGATCGGAATATTTTGAGATCAGTTCGCGCAAACGCCACGGTTGCAGGAATTCGAGTTCTTCGTCTTTCAGATGCAAGACGACGGTGGTGCCACGCGCCACTGACTCGAGCGTTTCCAAAGTGTATTCGCCGGTGCCGGTGGATTCCCAGCGCACGCCGCTATCCGCTGCATCGCCGGCGCGACGCGTGGTCAGCGTGATCTTGTCGGCGACGATAAACGCCGAATAAAAACCCACGCCAAACTGGCCGATCAACTGTGCATCCTTGCGCTGATCGCCCGACAATTGTTCGAGAAAACGACGCGTGCCGGAGCGCGCGATCGTGCCGATATTCTCGATCACTTCATCGCGGCTCATGCCGATGCCGTTGTCACGGATCGACAGCGTGTGTGCCTCTTTGTCGAAGCTGATTTCGATGCGTAGTTCGGCATCGTCCTGGCTCAAAGCCGGATTGCCGATCGCGGCGAAACGCAATTTGTCGCAGGCATCAGACGCATTCGAAATCAGTTCGCGCAGGAAAATTTCCTTGTGCGAATACAGCGAATGAATCACCAGTTGCAGCACTTGCTGCACTTCGGCCTGGAATTTATGCGTTTCTGGGGTCGTGGTCATGGTTTCTCTTGACGGCAGAAATTGGGTGTCTACAGTGTGGGGACAGCGGCATGAAAATCAACGTTTGCATTACGTTGACGGTGGATGTCGGTAGCGGATGGAGTTGACAGATTTAATGTATTCGCGATTGTCGATCGGCAAGGATTCAATTCGGCTGGGTTATGATTGTCGCATCACGATATTGGCGATGACGCGCATGAACCGAACCTGCTGCATTTTACCGCCGACACGAGCGTATCGATCTTCCTCAGCGAAATTTATCGCACTGCTATCGCTCATGCTGATCGGCCGTCCATTGTCGGCACTCGCAGCCAATTTCAACGTACTCGCCGGTAGCGGCGGAACGGTATTTTTTCCCGCATCGATCACGATTGCGCCCGGCGATACGATCACGTTCAAGAATTCCGGCGGCTTGCACAATGTCGTTGCGAACGACGGCTCATTTCGTTGCGCGAACGGCTGTGACAACGACGGCAATAGCGGCAATGGCAACGTCAGCGCGTCGAGCTGGCACGCGACCGTGATATTTCCGTCGATCGGCACGTTTGGCTATTTCTGCGAAGAACACGGCACGGCCACCACCGGCATGCGCGGTCAGATCATCGTGAAAACGACCACGCCCGTGCAACTGCAGTCGTTTTACGTGAATTGACCGAGATCGCGGTGGCGACTTTCGCGCGATCAATCCGTTGATCGCTGCGAAACTTCGCGGATGCGATGATCAGCTCAGGAAACCCAGATCTCGATGACTGAAGTTCGGCCCGAGATTGGGCAGAATCAGATCGATATCGCCATCCGACAAACCAAACCATTTTGCCAGCGTTGCGGTGTACTGATCGATCGACGTGGTCGGAATCATCTGGCCATACCCGCCATCGTTCGGGTTGCTGTCCGATGGCAGCAAACTAGGCATCTGTGCCAACCCGTTGCCGGTGAGGCTGTCACCGTAAAATTTATTGCCGTTGACCGCGCCGCCCACCACCAGATGATGCGATGCCCAGCCATGATCGGTGCCGCCGGAATTCGCCGATAACGAACGACCGAAGTCCGAGGCCGTGAACGCGGTTGCCTTGGATGCGAGGCCGACGCTGTTCAACGCGTTGTAAAAACCGCTGAGCGACTTCGACAATAGCGGCAGCAAGCCGAGATCGCCATTCGCGCCCGCGTGCTGCGCGAGCTCGTTGCTGTGCGTGTCGTAGCCGCCGGTGGTCACAAAAAATACTTGGCGTTTTAGCCCGGTGTAACCCGGTACGTTGTTGTTGGCAGCCCAGATCAATTCGGCAATGGTCTGCAGCTGCGTATCGATGTCCGAACCCGTAGCACCCGGAAAATAACTCTTGAATATCGAGTTAAACGGGTCGCCTGCCGAATGCCCCGCGCTGGCGGGGCCGACAGGGCGCGCCGCGGCCAATGCCGTATTGATAATGCCGGCTGTGGCAATGGAATGATTCATCGTACCTGCGTAAGTGCGTTCCAGCACATTAGATTGCGAGCCTTGCGCCTTCAACGCATTAAACGCGGCCTGCATGCCAGTTCCAGCGCCATATTGGTCATAAGGGACTTGGAACGTGGACGCACTATCGGAATCCATGATGTAGCCGTTGACGTTCTGTCCGCGGATGAAAATATCCTCGCCATTCAGCGAACTCAGATTCGGAATCCCTGCCGGATTGGCGCTCGCCAGCAAATCGCAAATACGTCCGCCCCAACCGCTGATCGGCGAATTGCTCGGCGGTGAGGATTGCCAATACGCCGATTGATCGGAATGCGAAAACAACTGCGGCGGCAGCGCCGGATTGCCGTTCATGAACTGGTCTTTGCTGACGGGGCCAATCAAGGTGCCGACATTGGCAATAACTGCCGCATGGCCAGCGTTGAACACGGTTGCCAACTCAGGCATGCCAGCATGCAAACCGTAGATGCTGCCATCCCCGGGACTGCCAAAGTTGTTGCCAGTCGGCGCGGTTAGCGTATGCAATCCGGCCGTGGGCAAAGCGAGCACAGAGCGAATATTCTGATAGTCGGTGCGTGCGGTTCCCAATCCGTTTGACACCGGCACGACCATATTAAAACCATCGTTGCCGCCATATAAAAATACGCATATCAACGCTTTGTAATCGCCGAAACTATAACTATTGGTGACGCTGGTAGCCGCTTGTAACAGCTTGAGATTGCCGAGCGCTGAGAATGCACTGACACCACCCAGTCCAGCATACAAGCTGCGCTGAATAAACTTGCGACGATCGGGACGCATGGCGACCTCCTACTTCTGGATGATGTATTCGGGTGAGGTCAGGATCAGACCAAGCGCACGTTTTATACGCTCGACTCGAAAATCATCCGAACCCGAGTTGGCCGTGCTTAGCGTATTGAGATAGCTGATCAGCGTCTGGCGCATGAATGGCGACATCTGCCCGCCCATGAAACGAATATTGTAGGCATCCACGAGTCGATCCGATGGATCCGCCGTGCCGCCGGTGCTGCTACCGGCAAGCGCGACATCCTGCGCATGGTTGATTTGCACATCACCATAATCATCCGTGGGATCGCAGGTGTCCGATATATCTCCGCCGAAACCGCGCTGGAACGAATTGCCGGTGATGTCGGTAATCGTGGTGTCGGTGGTGGTCTGGAACTCGGGGCCATACAGCCCGGCCGCAGCCATTTCTCCGCCAGGAATAAATCCGGGCTTGAAGAAATTGAATACCGTATTCGCATTCAACGGCATTTGTCCGACCCAGTACTGGGTGTTCCACGCACCGCCATAACCCGCGTAGCGATACGGTTGATTGTTGTATTTGTAGATGATGTCGGGGTTGCCCGGGTTGGGTTGATCCTGATCGTTGCCACACATATGTTTTGCGCCCATCGCGCGCCATACATGCGTGAATACCAGTAGCGGCTCACGCAATTTGCCGTAGGTATCCGGGTTCTGCCACTGGCCAACTCGCGCTTCGGGATCGAGCAGGATTTTCTGCACCACTGCCTTGAGATTGCCGCGTACGCCAGTGCCATCGTTGTTGAAGATGGCCGCGACACGACCGACATAGGCCGGCGTCGGATTACTTGTCACCAATCGCTGGATCAACTGTTTCGAAATGAACGGACCAACGTTCGGGTGGTTGAAAATATTGTCGAGCGCGAATTGCAAGTCCGACGCTGCCGTGCCGCCATTCGCCAGCACCCCGGCGCTGGCTGCGCCGGGATAAATCAGGAGTTGCTTGTTGGATAAATCATTGACCGGATCGGTGCCGTTATCGTGATAACTCGGATCTCCGGTGTGCGGATAATTCTTGACGTCGTAGGCAATCATCGGATGCTGAAAGCTCGCACCGGTATTGTAGTCCGGGCCACAGCCAGAGAAATTGTCGTACCCGTTGGCGTCGCAATCGTAAAAGCTCCAGCCGGTAAAAACATGCGCGAACGCCGAAACCGTGCTCTGCGTATAGGTCGGTTGGCTCGGCGCTTTTGGCGTGCCATCGGCATTCAGCATGACCAGACCGACACTGAAAAGCTGATTGATTTCGCGCGCGTAGTTTTCGTCGGGATGGATATTCTGCGACAGATCGGCGCGCTGATTGCTTTGCATGTTCAGGTAGACGCCCATCTCCGGGCTCAGCGTCACATCCTGCAGCAGCGTTCGATAATTGCCAAACGCGTCTCGGCTGAGGATGTCGTAGTAATACGCCAGCCCGTTCTGGAAACCAGCAAGCGTCGCATTCTGTTGCGACACGACCATGATTTCGCTGAGCGCAAACGCCACGCGCTGACGCAGTTGGTCTTTGTGATCGTGCGTGGAATCGGTCGGATATTGCGGGTCTGGGCCACCCAACGCCCCGAGCCACCACGCCTCGATGCGATGATCGCCATCGGGCCTTTCGCCCAACGGACTGAGCGGGGGCGAACCTAGCGGCGTGCCCTCGGTCCAGTTGATGTAGGTCATTTCATACGTTGGCGTGGCCGCGAACTGCTCGGTGAGCCAGGCCTGATAGCCGATACTGCGCAGATGGGCGATATCTGCCGCGGTCGGACCGAACGTTGCCTGAGTCAGGAAACGTGCCGCATCGGCATCCGTGAATGGGCCGGCGGTTATGCCTTCAAAACGGTCGTGAAAAACCGTGTCAGGCCGGTGACTGAGGCTTTGTGCGCTTGAAGCGACGCTCAAAAAGATGGCGAAAACAAATGCAGGGCAAGCAAGCGCACGCGGCGCCGCCAATGAAACTCTGAACATTGACTACTCCCAGGCCCCCCTGCGGGAGCTACTGTAACCGAAAAATGAGCCGTTGAAAGATGACGCGCGTCGCAACTGCGAGCAGCACTTGTGCGAGCGGCACTTGCGCTTGGACTTGCTCATATAAACGTAGCAAGAAGCGTATTACGAACGCATGGAGATTGATCGCACCTCATGGCTGACACAGGATTGGCGTCCACATTTCGTCAGTGAGAATCCCGCCAAATTTCTTCAAGGGCATGCAGCGTTGCACTGCAGTTCGATCATTTTCAATAGTGACTCGCAGCCTGCACGTGCGAATCGAACCGAGACTGTGACGCGAATATTCTCAGAGAAAAGCTCCATTGCAAAAGCCAATCGCCAAAAACAAAACGGCCACCAGATGGTGGCCGTTCTGCCGACGAGAAGCATAGACGCGACTCGATGCTTCAAGACAATTCTTTGAGAAAGATCTCAGTCGCGCGGACGCGAATTCTGCGACAGATCTTCCTTGATGCGGGCGGCCTTGCCTTCCAGACCACGCAGGTAATACAGCTTGGCGCCACGCACTTTACCGCGACGCTTGACCAAGACCGAATCGATCGACGGGCTGTGCGACTGGAATACGCGCTCAACACCCGTGCCGTGCGAAATCTTGCGCACGGTGAAGGCGGAGTTCAGGCCGCGATTACGCTTGGCGATAACCACGCCTTCGTAAGCCTGCACGCGTTCACGCGCGCCTTCTTTCACTTTGACATTCACGATTACCGTGTCGCCCGGGCCGAAGTCCGGCAACTTGCGGGTCATCTGCTCGGCTTCGAACTGCTGAAGGATGTTCATAACACTCACCACTACTTGTTGGATTTGGTTGGATCGTCGTCCGGTATTAACCGGTGTTCTTGTCTTGCGCCGCGAAATATTCGAGGCGGAATTCTTCAAGCAGCGCACGCGCCGACTTGTCCAGTTGCATTCGCGCCAGCAAATCCGGGCGCCGCAACCATGTTCGTCCCAGTGACTGTTTCAGACGCCAGCGCTTGATAGCTGCATGGTCACCCGATATCAGTACCGCTGGCAGTGTTCCCAATTCGTGCTGCTCGGGCCGCGTGTAATGCGGACAATCGAGCAATCCTTCGGAGAACGAATCCTGCGCTGCGGATTGCGCGTCATTCAACGCACCTTCCTGCAAACGCCCTATCGCATCGATCAACACCGCTGCAGCGAGTTCCCCGCCGGACAGCACGTAATCACCGATCGACAATTCTTCATCTACTTCGTGATCGAGCAATCGCTCGTCCACGCCTTCGTATCTGCCGCACAACAATACCAACCTTGGCAATACGCTCAGCTCCTGCACCTTGCGCTGCGTCAGTCGCGCTCCCTGCGGACTCAGATAAATCACTTTCGCCGGCGCTTCCGCTGCCGCCTTGGCCGCCGCGATCGTGTCGCGTAACGGGCCAATCAACATCAACATGCCGGGACCACCACCATACGGGCGACCATCCACGGTGTGGTAGTTGTCGGTGGCGAACTCGCGCGGATTCCAGCTCGTCACCGAAATCAGACCACGTTCTTGCGCCCGCCCGACCACACCCACCCTGGCACAGCCGTCGACAAATTCCGGGAACAGCGTGATGACGTCAACCCGCACCAGCGCTAATCCTCAACCAAAATCCAGCACTTAAAACTCGGGATCCCAATCTACCGTGATCCGCCGCGTATCCAGATTTATATCGTGTACGAATTGCCCGCTGACGAAAGGAATCAAACGCTCGCGCTCGGCATCCCGCACTACGATCACATCATTCGCACCGGTCGCGAAGATATGGCTGACCCGGCCCAGGCTGATGCCCAGCGTCGTGACAACCTCCAATCCTTCGAGATCGGTCCAGTACACTTCGTCATTTTTGATCTTGGGCAGCGCCGAGCGCCAAACCCAGATCTCTGCCCCTACCAGCGCCGCCGCCTGATCGCGGTCGGTCACGCCTGGCAGCGTGGCGACGATACCTTTGCCTTGGGCGCGCCCATGACAACCTTCAACTTCATGCTCGGCTTGCGCGGTCTTCAACAACCAAGGCTGGTAGTTGAAAATCCGCAATCGCGGCTCGCTATGCGACTCCAGTTTTACCCAGCCCGCGACACCGTACACCCCGACGATCCTGCCGAGCAGGAGACGCCGGTCGCCTTCAATAGCCAAGGCCAGTCTTAAGCAGCTGCTTTCTCTTGCTTGGCGGCTTCCTTCACGAGGAAACGCACCTTGTCGGACAACTGCGCGCCCGTGCCAACCCAATGATTCAGGCGCTCGGAGTCAAGCTTGAGCTTCACATCCTTTCCGGCTGCAATCGGATTATAAAAGCCGACGCGCTCGATGCTGCGACCGTCGCGCGGGCTGCGCGAATCGGTAACGACGATGTGATAGAACGGACGCCCCTTGGCGCCACCACGAGACAGGCGAATCTTAACCATTGTTTTTACTCGAAATTCGTGAATCAGAAGGCAACGCTGGGTGTCAGAACGACCCGCCGCATTACCGGGAACCGCCTATTCTAGCGGGTTATGGGAAAAAATAAAGCGTTAAGAACAGATTAGGGCTCAGAACCTGTTCAATATCTGTAGCGAGCGGCCCTCAGCGAGGTGAAGAGCAGCGCAGAAAGCGGAGCATACTTTTCGTATGTGAGCATTTCGAGCAGCGCATGAGCCTCGATCAGGGGCGCGCAGTAAGATATTGAACAGGTTCTCAGATAGCCCCAATTAGCGCTGCATAAAGTTGCCGCCAGCCCCGCCGCCCATCGCGCCCTTCATCTGCCGCATTAAACCTTTGATGCCGCCCGAAGACAGCTTGGACATCATCTTTTCCATCTGCTGATATTGCTTGAGCAGCTTGTTGACGTCCTGCGGCTGCATGCCCGAACCCTTCGCCACGCGCACCTTGCGCGAGCCATTGAGCAGGTCGGGATGGCGGCGTTCTTTCTTGGTCATCGAGTTGATCACCGCGATCATGCGATGCACTTCCTTGTCGTTGATCTGCGACTTGACCTTATCCGGCAGATTGCCCACGCCCGGAAGTTTATCCATCAGGCTGGCAAGGCCGCCCATGCTGAGCATCTGCTGCAGCTGGTCGCGCATGTCGTTCATGTCGAAGCGCTTGCCCTTGACGATCTTCTCGGCGAGCTTCTGCGCTTTTTCCTTGTCGACACTCTGCTCAACCTGCTCGACCAGCGACAGCACATCGCCCATACCGAGAATGCGCTGCGCCAGACGATCGGGATGGAACGGTTCCAGCGCATCGGGTTTTTCACCGGAGCCGATGAACTTGATCGGACGACCGGTGATGTAACGCACCGACAACGCCGCGCCACCGCGCGCATCGCCATCGGTCTTGGTCAGGATCACGCCGGTTAACGGCAATGCTTCACTGAACGCCTTGGCAGTATTCGCCGCATCCTGCCCGGTCATCGCATCGACTACAAACAAAGTCTCGATCGGATTGACCGCCGCGTGCAGCGCCTTGATCTCGGCCATCATCGCCGCATCGATCGCGAGACGACCCGCGGTATCGATCAGCAAGACATCGACATATTGCTTGCGCGCCGCATCGATCGCAGCGTGTGCAATCGCGACCGGATCTTGTTCGCCAGTCGATGGGAAAAACAAAACCTCGACCTGTTCGGCCAAGGTCTGCAGTTGTTCAATAGCGGCAGGGCGATACACATCGCAACTCACCACCATGACTTTTTTCTTCTTGCGCTCGCGCAGGAAACGCGCAAGTTTCGCCACTGTCGTGGTTTTACCCGCACCCTGCAGGCCGGCCATCAACACCACCGCAGGCGCGGGGCAATTCAGATTGAGATCGGTATTGACCGAACCCATCACCGCGGTGAGTTCATCACGCACCACTTTGACCAACGCTTGTCCCGGCGTCAGGCTTTTCAGAATGTCCTGCCCGACCGCGCGCACTTTCACGCGCTGAATCAGCGCCTGCACCACCGGCAGCGCGACATCGGCTTCGAGCAAGGCGATGCGCACATCGCGCAGGGCGTCGCGAATGTTTTCTTCGGTCAGGCGCGCGCGACCGCGCAGCTTCTCGATCGTGGTGGACAGGCGTTGGCTGAGTGACTCGAACATGCAATGACTCGGAGGCAGAAAAACGAAGGTCGATAGTATAGCAGCCGCGTTCGCCGCTGGCCCGTTGTAGCCCGGATCGGCACGAGTGCATGCTTTTGCGAAGCGCGTGCGGTATGCCACACTTCCTCGCATGTCGATTACCCTGCTCTCATGGCTCGCCGCCGTTCTTTATCTCTCCTCCGCGCTGGTGCTGGCGCTGCCGCTGCTCAGTCGGATGCAGCCGCCGCGCCTGCTCGGGCTGGCGCTCGCATGGCCGGCAGTGTTGCTGCATGTGATCGTGGTGCTGAGCAATCTGCTGCATGAAGGCGGACTCGATCTGCATTTTTTCGCCGCGTTATCACTGGTCGCTGTGGGCGTTGCCGGACTGTGTCTGATCGTGAATCTGCTGCGTCCGGTCGCCGCACTTGGTGTGATCGTATTTCCACTCGCTGCACTGCTGCTGCTCACCGCATTGACCGCGCCGCATATGCCGCTGCCGATCGAGTGGCAGATCAAATTGCATGTGGTGTTTGCGCTGCTCGGCTACAGCGTGTTGTGCATCGCGGCGTTGCTCGCGATCGGGCTGGCGCTGCAGGAACGCGCCTTGCGCCTGCGCCAATTCAGTGGACTGCTGCGTGCGTTGCCGCCGCTGACGTTGACCGAAGCGCTGATGTTCCAGCTGATCCGCGCCGGGTTTGTGCTGCTCAGCTTGACCTTGCTCAGCGGCATCTTGTTTGTGCACAACTTGTTCGATCAACACCTCGTGCACAAGACCGTGTTATCGATTGCGGCGTGGCTGGTGTTCGGCACGCTGCTGTGGGGCCGCTGGCGTTACGGCTGGCGCGGACGCCGCGCGGTGCAGCTCACGTTATGGGGTATGGCGCTGTTGCTGCTGGCATATTTCGGCAGCCAGTTTGTGCTGGAAGTGGTATTGAAACGCGTGGCTTGAGCGCGACGTTGAATCTTCGGGGCAGGTCAAACATGCGATTTCGCGACATCAATCGCCATCATGTTTATTGGGTTCTCAGCATTGCGATCCCACTCGCCGCATGGATTTGGCTACGACTGGAAAAAATTTGTGCGCCGATTGGAGCTACGTCCACATACCTGCTCTGCATCCAAAACATGGGATTGGCTCATGGCAGGCGGCGACTGGTCACTCTGGATATTCGTCGGTTTACTTATCTTCGCAACAATCGGAGCTGTAGTAGCTCCGGAAGAACCAAAAGCTGACCTGCTCACTGCGCCGCCGCCAACGCCTCGCTCAATCGATCCACCGCAATAATTTCCAGATCGCCGAGTTTGCCTTTTTTCGGTGCATTCTGGCGTGGCACAATCGCCTTCTTGAAACCATGCGTGGCCGCTTCGCGCAGGCGCTCCTCGCCGTTCGGCACGGGGCGGATTTCGCCGGATAATCCGACCTCACCAAATGCCACCATCTGCTCCGGCAACGGGCGGTCGCGCAGGCTCGACAACACCGCCAGCAACACCGGCAAATCCGCTGCGGTTTCCTGCACGCGAATGCCGCCGACGACATTGACGAACACATCCTGATCGTAGACCGCGACACCGCCGTGGCGATGCAATACGGCAAGCAACATCGCGAGGCGATTCTGCTCCAAGCCGAGCGTGACGCGACGTGGATTGCCCAGCGAGGATTGATCGACCAGAGCCTGCACCTCGACCAACAGCGGTCGCGTGCCTTCACGTGTCACCATCACCGCACTGCCCGGCGTTGGTGCGCTGTGCGTGGCGAGGAAAATCGCCGACGGATTCGGCACTTCCTTCAGACCTTTTTCCGACATGCCGAACACGCCGAGTTCATTGACCGCGCCGAAGCGATTCTTGAACGCGCGCAGCACACGAAACCGGCTGCCGGCCTCGCCCTCAAAATACAACACCGCATCGACCATGTGTTCGAGTACGCGCGGCCCGGCGATGCCGCCTTCCTTGGTGACGTGGCCGACCAGAAATACGCTGGTGCCGCTTTCCTTGGCGAAACGCACGAGTCGAGCGGCGGCTTCGCGCACTTGGCTGACCGAACCCGGCGCCGCGGTGAGTGTATCGGTCCAGATCGTCTGGATCGAATCGATGATCATGATCTGCGGTTTGTCTTTCGCCGCGAGTCCGAGGATTTTTTCGACACAGGTTTCGGTCAAGCAGCGCAGCGGTTCCAGCGGCAAGCCGAGGCGCTGCGCGCGCGCCGCGACTTGTCCGAGAGATTCTTCGCCGGTCACGTAAAGTCCGCGCATGCGCGTGCCGAGCGCGCCGAGCATCTGCAATAACAACGTGGATTTGCCGATGCCCGGATCACCGCCGATCAATACCACCGAGCCTTCGACCAGGCCACCGCCGAGCACACGATCAAGCTCGCCGATGCCGACCTGTGTGCGTACTTCTTCGCTCTGCGCAACGTTGGCCAACTCGGTGATCTGCGCCGCACCCGCCGCGCCGCCAGCGTAACTGGCCGCACGTGGTGCTGGGCCCGGCCGCGAGACCGTCACAACAAATTCAGTCAGCGTATTCCACAAACCACACGCCTCGCACTGCCCCTGCCACTTATTGTGCTCGGCGCCGCATTCCTTGCACACGTAAACCGTTTTGTCTTTGGCCATCGAAGAATTCCTTGGCGATTGAATTGAACGTCGCGCTCACGCGCCGAGCAGTCGCTGGGTCAGCAAGCCATGCAGATCGCGCCGACCGTCGGCGATCAGAAAAATATATACGTGCCGCCCGACCACACGATAAATAACACGCCACGGTTTGAAAACAGTTTGCCGATATTCGTGAATGCCCAACGCCAGCAATTCGCGTGGATGACTGCCGCGCTCCGGCATGCTCGCCAGCATCTCGACAACTTTTTCCAGTCGGTCCAGCACACGCGTGGCCGCGGCTGACGAATCGTACTCGGCGATGTAGTCGTGAATCGTTTCAAGGTCGCGCTCTGCCCCCGCAGTCAGCAGCACCTTGTAGCGCATCAGCGGATAACTCGTTTGGCACGCAGGCGCGAAATCACCTCTGTCGCAGGTGTCACACGTCCAGCCTCGACCTCCTGATTGCCGAGCGCAAGAATCTTCAACAAGGCCAGCGTCTCGCGCGTCTGCTCATACGAGGCGATATCCTGAATTACCGCCTTGGCTTCGCCGTTCTGGGTAATCACCAGCGGCTCGCGGCGCTCAGCCAGATCGAGCAATACTTCAGCCGCATTGGCCTTGAGGTAACTGATCGGCTTGACCTGGGATGAATAGCGCATGACTGTAGCCCGCGAAAGATGAGACCGAATATAGTCTTTAAATGGTCGTGAGACAACGACAATGATCGTAATTTCAGGACTGAGGTCTGGCGCTTGTCGGTGATCGCTAAGGTTCTCATTTGTTCGCAAACCCTGTCCCAATC
The DNA here is from genome assembly GCF_004168365.1 of Pseudolysobacter antarcticus. GTDB lineage: Bacteria > Pseudomonadota > Gammaproteobacteria > Xanthomonadales > Rhodanobacteraceae > Pseudolysobacter > Pseudolysobacter antarcticus. Next base: position 1,526,349 of record NZ_CP035704.1, on the reverse strand, counting down.
GCTTACGCTGTCAAAAACTTACAGTCGGGCTGCAAACGACCTGATCGACCATTGAGGCTCTTCCTCAATACCGAATTCTACGGCGCCGCGTCGGCGCTTCCTCCTGGCGTCGCGGGTCGCCTGCTATTCCACCACGAGACGAAAACCAACCGGAATACCATCCACCACGCGTATGCGGACGGAAGAGAGTTGGCTTGGTTATCGTCTAACAAACCGTGTGCCACATCATTCCGCAAGTTTGGCCCATGCGGATTGCAAAACATCGCGCGGATTTCAAATGCTAGGTTTGCTGACAGCACATCGTCCACGCTTGGCAAGTCCATCAGACTGCTCAACCCGATCTCATTCTCAATGCCCGCTGCATCCACGCGCGTCGTCAAGACCCCAGATTGTTTCAAATGGAAGCGAACGAAATGCTCCACCTGGGGGGAGAGGAGGTGCAGAGCCACGTCGAAGTCGCCATTGAGCCCGGCCAGCAACCCCTTTCCGACCAAGCCCTCCCGCCCCGGCGGAATAAGAGGGCATGCCCCTGCCAGATCTACAAAATCCTGCAGGGTGAACGTGTGCTCGGCGCGCAGGATATCGATGGCAGGAAGCATTTGGCCCTCAATGACTAGGGCTACCATCATTTGATGGTCTCGAATCATCGAAGCGAGGAGCTGTTCTTCGCTGTCCTCACCGCCTCCTAAGTTTCCGCCTGCCTGGCGAGCGATGACGCGTCCATCACGGCTAACGCTTGTGGTACCGAACAGACGAAAGAGAGAGAGAAGCGCCGGGCGCTTGCTTCTGCGTCGGTTCGTAGCTTGGCTACATTTGGCCCGAGATAAAGCCCTGCGAACGCTTTCAGTGCCTCACGCGGCTCTTTACCGCTGACCGATGTTCGTGAGTGGTCTATCAACTCCGCGATGTCGATCGAGGGCGTGCTGATGGCAGTCATCTCCGTTATTGCTTGCGCGCCGGCCTCTCCGAGCTGCGCTTGTACTTGATGGAGACGCGCGTCGATGTTGAGGCGAGCACGTTCGCGCCGCGGAACAGTTCGGAATGTCTGGATCGCGTTCTCGAAGAATGATGCAGCGGCGATGTTGCTGGGCATACTTCCACTGATTCTGGCGTTGGCATCCGCCACCCAAGACTCGGCAATGGCGGCACCCATATCTGCGGAGCGGGTATCGTCGCGGAGACGCTTGAAGAAGCCACGCGCGAGCGCAAATGCATCTCTTGCAAGAAAGCCGTCGCCCGAGAGTCCGATTCGCGTACCCATCTCCACCAGACTATTCGCAATTGCAGGTCGTCGAACATCGGCCAAGCCAGCGTCGAAAATGAGCTCGGCGACGCGCAGCTTCCAGTGTGGTTCTTCGTCGCCAATGTCGAACGCTGAAAGCAATGCTGCCTCCATCTCTTTCGCCCTCGATCGGGCGCTATCGCCTGCCATTCGCGCTAGGCCCAGTGCACGGCGCCAGCCATCGCCGGCGCCCGCAAACCACAACTCTTTGGTGAGGAGCACCGAACGATACGCATCGACCGCTGTAAAGAGCATTGCGCCCTTCCGTGGGCGTTCTTGAAACCAGACGAGGTCTGCGAGACGCGCACGCAGCCACGGCTCATCCACCTGCTCGACGAACTCGCCAAGAACCTCCAGCTCTTCCGCAGAGAAATCGCCTGGAAGGGCACTGCGACCCGTAGGCGTCTGGCAACGTGCCTGAAACGGCGCGATGGGAGATGCGGGTACTAGCATCATCGAACATGCATCCGCTAGCGCCCATAACGCGCGAGACCTCCCCTCATCACCCTCCTCGGCGGCCGTCCGGGATGCGTTTGATAGCGCTTGCCACGCGCGCGAATACCCGTTTTCTATGTTGCCAACTAGTATGTCGCGCCAGCCGCTGCGATTAAGGTGTTCTAGAGTGAGGGGAACGTAGGGCTGTGCGAGTGTGGACATTATCGATCCTTGCCGGTTTGCCTTCCGATGCCGCGAGACGCGCGTGCCCTGCGCGCCCATGTTCGCTTACTCTCGATATCTTCGCCAGCCTTCGACTGGTGGGCCAAGCCGCCTGACGACAACGACGGGTTTCGCGTTCATGCCCCGGGTTCTACTCCGCTAGCGCGGACAGTTGAAAGTAGCCATACCGGTGCGCGATTTAGGTCGCCAGTGGCGTTCAAATGCCTGCGTCGAACGGCCGCTACTGGCCGAGAGCAGCCGGTCGTCGCTTGACCAGCGGAGCGGAGTTGCTCATACGCAGGATGCGGGCTGGGATTACCGTAACTGCTGATCATGACGACCGATACAGGCGGCAATATTTGATCGCTCGGATTCGTTGTCAAAAATTCCAATATCTTCGCTTAAGCTGTCACCTGCTGGCGCTTTCGCGCCAAGGAAATTAGATTTTATTAATCTTTTCAAATGGTTAAGCGCTTTGACAACCTTAGCGATCACCGACACTTATCATGAACATACTTAGACTCGCCAATACTCAAACCGCACTATCATCCTCGACAAACAGCACGCGTTTGGTCATCCCACACGTGAGATCGTAGGAAATCGTGCCGGCGTGTGTGGCAATTTCTTCGACTGGCAAATCGCGCCCCCATAGCACGACTTCATCACCGACCTGCGCGTTCGGCACGTTGCGCAAATCGATCGTGATCAGGTCCATCGATACGCGCCCAACTATTGCGGCGCGTTGACCGTTCACGAGTACCGGCGTGCCGGATGCAGCGCTGCGCGGATAACCGTCGCCGTAGCCGATCGCGGCGACGCCGATACGCATGTCTTCGGGGCATTGCCACGTTGCGGCGTAACCGATGTGTTCACCCTTGCGTACATCATTCACGGCGATGAGTTTGCTCGACAGAGTCATCGCGGGTTGGAAACCGAAATCTTCGCCGGTTTTGCCATCGACCACCGACAATCCGTACAACAGCCCACCGGTTCGCAGCCACTGTCCACGCGCGGCAGGCCAGCCGAGTACTGCGGCCGAATTGGCGAGCGAATGTTCGCCCGGAAGATCGCTCACTGCTGCATCAAAAACGGCAATCTGTGCAGCAGTGAGTTGCTTGTCGAATTCATCGGATGCGGCGAAGTGCGTCATCAGCGTGATGTCGGATCGAATCGACGCTAACGCGCGCAATCGCGCATACATTTCTGCGGCGCGCGCGGGTGCAAACCCAAGCCGATGCATGCCGCTTTCGATCTTGAGCCACGCCCGAATCGGGCGCGGATCACGATCCGCTTCGAGCCACGCCACCTGACTGTCATGATGGATCACCGCATCGAGATCGAGGCGCCGCAATTCGGCCAGATCAGCCGCTTCATCGGGGCCGGAAAGCACGACGATGCGCTGACGAAATCCGGCCGCACGCAGACGCAAGCCATCGGCAATCGCGGCGACGCCAAACGCATCCGCACTCGCCAATGCACGCGCGACACGTTCGAGTCCGTGGCCGTAACCATCGGCCTTGACCACCGCCATCACCTTCGCGCCGCCGCCAAGTTCGCGCACGCGTTGCAGGTTGTGTCGAAGACTGGCCAGATGAATCGTGGCGAACGCGGCGCGACTCACGCGCGCTTACTCGAAGCTGCCGGCGTACGAATCGCTGGCGTAGTTTTCGAACTTTGTGTACTGCCCGAGGAACGTGAGTTTGACCGAACCGGTCGGACCATTACGCTGTTTGCCGATGATGATTTCGGCGACGCCTTTTTCGGCGGAATCCTTGTTGTAATACTCGTCGCGATAGATGAACACGATCACGTCGGCGTCCTGCTCGATAGCACCAGACTCGCGCAGATCGGACATCATCGGACGCTTGTCGGCGCGTTGTTCAAGCGAACGGTTGAGCTGCGATAGGGCGACGACGGGCACATTGAGCTCCTTGGCGAGAGCCTTCATTCCACGCGAGATTTCTGAAATTTCCGTGGCGCGATTCTCCTTGTTTCCGGGCACCTGCATGAGCTGCAGGTAGTCGATCACGATCATGCCGAGATCGTGCTCACGCGCGAGACGACGCGCACGTGCGCGCAATTCTATCGGCGACAGCGCCGGCGTATCGTCGATGAAGATTTTCGCTTCGGACAACAGCGTGATCGCCGAGGTCACGCGCGGCCATTCTTCTTCTTGAATATCACCGGTGCGCAGATGCTGCTGGTTGATGCGGCCGAGCGAGGAAATCAGACGCAACGCCAACTGCGAGGCAGACATTTCCATCGAGAAAATCGCGACCGCTTTTTTGGTTTTGAGCGCGGCGTATTCGGCCATGTTCATCGCCAGCGCAGTCTTGCCCATCGACGGGCGCGCGGCGACGATAATCAGATCGGACGGCTGCAAGCCGGTTGTCATTTCATCGAAATCGGTGAAGCCGGTCGGCATGCCGGTGATGCTGCCCTGGTTTTCGTAACGCGCCTGCAGAATCTTGAACGCATCCGTGACCGCGCCGCGCATCGAGACAAAACCCTGCTTGCCGCGCGAGCCGGCCTCGGCGATGCGGAACACGCGTTGCTCCGCGCTTTCGAGAATTTCCTGGGTCGAGCGACCCTCGGGCTGGAAACCATCAGTGGCGATTTCGGTACCCGCATCGATGAGTTGCCGCAGCACCGATTTCTCACGCACGATATCCGCATACGCGACGATGTTCGCCGCGCTCGGCGTGGTGTTCGCGAGCTGGATGATGTAGCCCGAGCCGCCGACCAGTTCGGCAATGCCCTGCGTTTCGAACCACTCGCCCAGCGTGACCGCATCACACGGCATGCCCTTGTTCGATAGCTCGCCGATGCCGCGAAAAATCAGGCGGTGATCCTTGCGATAAAAATCCTCATCGGTGATGCGATCGGCGATCTTGTCCCACGCCTCGCGCGCAAGCATGAGTCCGCCGAGCACGGCCTGTTCGGCATCGACTGAATGCGGCGGCACGCGCAACGATTCGATGCGCGGATTATTGCTGGGAATACGATCAGAAAACGCGGCCATGGACGATCCAGACTAGCTGCAGCGGGAGCGCGCCATCATACGCACCGCCGCGTCTCACCGCATGGGAAAAGTCTGTGGCCAAACTGTGGATAAGTTGTGGGAAACGTGGTGATGGCTTGTGTGCATCGATTCACGTCGGCACGATCAAATTTCACCAGACCGGCGTAGCTGTCATCGCAACGCCGGTCTGGACGAGGATTTATCCGCGCGACAGATCAATCAAACCCGCTGCGGAAGATGCCGATCGTATCGGGGCCGTCGGTCGCGGTGCTGATCGTGCTATCCGGCGCCGTCACTGTTGCCGTATTGCTCAGCGGAGTTTCCGGCAGCGTCGCTACGGTGGCGCTCAGCAGAAAACTGACCTGCCCGCTCGCCGGCAGATTCACCAGCGTATCGATGCTGCCGTTGCCGCTGGCCGTGCAGGTGCCGCCGCCGGTGCCGCTGCAGATCCAGCTGATCTGGCTGAACTGTGTCCCGAGTGTATCCAGCACGTGGGCGCCGTTGATCGCATCGGCACCGTTGTTGGTCACGTCGATCAGGTAGCTCGTGCTGCCGCCGCCGCGCAGGAAATCGGCGCCGTTGCTGTTGCTGATCGTCAGGTTGCTCGACGACTGCGGCGTGGCGCCGAGCGCATTCGATGCGATGCTGGCACCGACGCTGTTGATCGCGATAACGACACACGTATACGCGGTGCCGTTGCTCAGGCTCGCCAGCGTCAACGGTGAACTTGCGCCGCTCACCGCGTGGGTGCCGGGCGTGCAGATGCCGCTGTAACTACTGATCACGCTGCCACCGTTCTGCGCTGGCGGATTGAACAGCAGATGCAACTGGCCGGATGACGGCGCGACCGCAATCAGCTGCGGTGCGTCGGGGATGGTTGCCGGTGTCACGCTATTGGATGGTAACGATGGCAGCCCTGCGCCGATGCTGTTGCTTGCGGTTACCGAGCAGGTCACGGCGATGCCGTTGCTCAGTCCGCCAACGATGATCGGTGATGTCGAACCGATCTGCGTCTTGCTGCCGCATTGTGCGGAATAACTCTGGATCACATCGCCGTTGTTGGCCGGCGTGGTGAATGCAACCGACACCTGCGTATTGCCGCGTATCGCGATCACGCTGGTCGGTGCATCGGGCATCGTGGCCGGAATCACCGTGTTGGAATTCAGCGAAGGTCCGCTGCGTCCGACTGCGCTGTGCGCGATGACCGAGCAACTCACCGCGATGCCGTTGCTCAATCCACCGACAATGATCGGTGAGCTTGCTGCGGTCTGTGCCATACCGCCGCAGTAAGCGGTGTAGTCGAGTACGGCGCTGCCGCCGTTGTTGACCGGCGCGCTGAACACCACACTCACCTGCTTGTTGCCTCGCGTCGCGACCGGCGCGGTCGGTGCGCTCGGCGCCGCCGCGGGTACGACCGAATTCGATGGCGCCGATGCCGGGCCGCTGCCGTTGTTGGTCTTGGCAATCACGCTGCACGTAACCGCTATGCCGTTGCTTAATCCGCTGACCGTGATCGGCGAACTCAAGCCGCTCTGACTCGCGCTACCGCAGGTCGCGGTGTAGCCGCTGATCGAACTGCCGCCCTCGCTCGTCGGCGCGCTGAAATTCACGCTGACACTGGCATTGCCGCCGATCGCGATGCCGATCATCGGTGCCGATGGCACTCGTGTATCGATGATCGATTCAACCGCCGCCGCAGCATTCGACGCGGCGTAGTTGGCATCGCCGGAATAACTCGCACTGAGCTGGCGCGCGCCGATGCTGGTCGAGGTCAACGCGCATTGGCCGGTCGCGGTCGCGCCGCTGCCCGATAACGTCGCGATGCAGAATGTCGCGCCTTCGCCGATGCTGACGCTGCCCGTGATCGCACTCGCCCCCGCAATGCGCGTAACGCCCACCGTAACGTTGTAGGCCGTATTGATCTGCGCCGGATTCGGCGTCTGCGCCGTGATCGTCGTGGTGGTGCTCAGCGTCAGGCTCGCATAACGATTGATGTAGACATCACCGATGCGCTGCGCATTGCCGGTGACCAGATTGTCCGCGGTCGAGGTAAACAGCATCAGGCCCGCATCGGCGATCGCACGCGCACTCGCCGCGCTCGGTCCATCGGCCTGCACATTGGCTGCGCTCAGCGACACGCGTGTGATCGCGCCGGTCTGGCGATCCTTGACGAACGCGTCGGCGAACGCGTTGCTATCAGCCGCGACCAGATTGCTCTGCGCGCAAATGAAACCGACGTATCGACCATCGCTGCTGATCGATGGCGTCGCACAATCACCGCCGCTGCCTTGCGCGCCGGCGGCCGTGGTGTTGATGCGCGTGATGCTGGCGTCGTTCAGATCCTTGACGAAGATGTCGATGTTGCCGTTGGTATCGCCGGCGACGAGGTTGCTCGCGGCCGAGGCGAATACGACAAAACGACCATCCGCGCTGATTGACGGATCGCTGCTCGCAGCGTTGCCAATCACACCGCTCGCATCGCTGCTGGCACGCACGATCGCGCCGCTCGCGAGCGTTTTGACATAGATATCGCGCACACCGTTGCTGTCATCCGCTGCGAAGTTGCTCGCGTCGCTGGCAAAAACCACGCGTGTGCCGTCGTCGCTGATCACCGCCTGCACCGAGTTGCCGTTGCCGATCGTGCCGCTCGCGCTCGCGCTGATCAGACTCGTGACACCGTTGCTGCGATTTTTGACGAACACATCCTCGAAACCGTTGTTGTCGCCAGCGACCAGACTGCCATCGCTGGCGCGAAACACGACGAGGTTGCCGTCGCTGCTGAGCGATGTCGGCCCGAGAATCACCCCGCCTGCACTCTGCGCGCCAATACTCGACGTGCTGACCAGGCTGATCGTACCGCTCGCGATATTCTTGATAAAAATATCGGCGCCGCCGTTGCTGTCACCACTGACCAGATTGCTCGCGCTGGATCGAAAACTCACCCACGCGCCAGTGGCGCTGATCGCAGGTGAATCGCTGGCGCCGTTCGCCTGCACACCACTCGCATCGACGCTCATACGCAGCGGCAGCAAGGTGTTGCGATCGACGACAAAAATATCGCTCGCGGCATTGCTGTCACTTGCAACCAGACCGCTACCGAGCGAGCTGAAAACGGCATAACGTCCGTCACGACTGATGCTCGCCTCGGCGCTCGCGCCATCGCTGCGTGTGCCAGCATCGATGGCGCTGATGCGTGTTGTTGTCTGCGTTTGCAAGTCACGCACAAATTCGTCGGTGAGGCCGTTGTTGTCGGCGGCGACGAGATTGGTCGCGGCGGATTGAAACGCCACAAATCGTCCGTTGCCGCTGATCGCCGGCACGTCGCTATCACCACCAAGTGCCAGCGCGCCGCTGGGGCCAAGGTTGGCGCGCGTGATTGCTGCGGTCTGGCGATCCTTGATAAAAACATCCAGCCGCATGAGCGGCGTGTACTGCTGCACACTGAAGCCGACATAACGACCGTCGGCACTCATCGTCGGATTGTGCGCCGGCGAGATGGCGACGCCGTTAGCTTGCGCGGAGCCAAGGCTAATCGCGCCGGTGGTCATGTTTTTGACGAAGATGCGGTAGTCGTTGAAGGTGGTGCCAGCCGTGAGGTTTTGCGCCAGCGACATGAAGGCGACCAGATTGCCGTCGGCGCTGATCGCCGGAGTCTCGTAGCTGTAGTTATTGGCCGGCGTGCCATCGGCGGCGGCGCTGACCATCGTCAGCTTGCGCGTGAGACGATCTTTGATGTAGATCGCAGTCATGGCGTTCACACCCAACGGCGAGAAATTGAACGACTGCGATACGAACGCAACGTAACGACCGTCGGCGCTGATCGCGGGCGTGAAGCTGCGAAAACTGCCGACGATATCGTTGCTGTCACTTGAGACCAGATCAAGTTGGCCGGTCACAAGATCGCGCACATAAATATCGGGAAAGCCGTTGCCGTCGCTCGGCACGAGACTGCCCGAGGCGGCAAACGCGACATAACGACCGTCAGCGCTGAGTGCCGGAGACATAGAATAATATTCGTTCGGTGTGGTGTCCTCGCTGCCGTCGCTGCGCAGCGATGCGCGCACGAGTGCACCCGTGGACATATCCTTGACGAACACGTCGCGCACCTGATTGCTATCGCCTGCAACGAGATTACCGGCGAGCGAGGTGAAAGCTACATAACGCCCATTGGCGCTGATCGCCGGCTCGGCGCTCGCAGCGCTCGCCTGCACACCGAACGTGCTGGTGCTGGCGCGACGAATATTGCCGGTCTGCATATCGCGCACGAAGATGTCTGCGACCGCATTGCTGTCGCCATTCACGAGCTGATCGGCACTCGATGCAAAGGCCACATAACGACCGTCAAAACTCATCGCCAGCGATGATGCGGACGATGCACCATCACTGTCCGCATACGCCGTGCGCGACAACGACAGCAGCTGCGGATACGAATCGGCAACGACATTCTGGATCACCGGCGCTGATGTCATCGCCGCGTAATTCGCATCGCCCGGCCACGTTGCGCTGAGGTTGCGCAGACCGACATTGCTGCCGCTCCACAGGCATTCGGTCGCCGGCAAAACGATCTGGCATTGACCCGCGCCATCGCTGATCGTCACCGTACCAGTCGGCGCCGGTGCACCAAGATATGCAGCGACATCCAGACCGATACTCACACTCACGCCCTGATGCAATCGACTGATGTTCGGCGCATTGCGCGTAATCGAAAAGCTGCGTGTCGCCATCGTCGTCGATGCCGTGCTCGCGGCCCACAGACCTTGCGCCGCAAAATTTGCCGTGAGCGTTTTACTGCCCGCCCGCAGCGGCACCAAAGTGCATGTACCGATCTCGCCCGAACTGCCGGCCAGTGTGATCGAGCAAGTCGCAGTCAACGGATCGCCTGCCGCACCGTCCAACACCGTTATCGCGCCGGACGGAAAACCGCCGAGTGCTGGCGATTCGGCAACGCTGGCCTGTACCGTTATCGGTGCGAGCGTCGCGGCAGGATCAGGTGTATGGCTCACGATCGTCGTGGTCGTCGCGCGTGCGGCATTTACCTGAACGCCCAACGGCGCCTGTGCTGCCGCGATCGCGCTGTCGCCGGAATAACACAAGCTCAACGACTTGCTGCCTGCGCTGGTAAACGTGATCGTGCATTGATTCGCGGGCAAGGTCGCCGAGCAGACTTCCGCATTCGGCGCGGGCGTTGCGCAATCGCTGACCTCTTTGACGGTGACCGTGCCTGTTGCTGAGGCCGGCAATGCGCCGCCGTTCGGTAGCAACGTCCACTGGATATTCACGGGCACACCGACAGCGGCCGGATTCGGCGTCGCGTTTGCTGTGGCGAATGACACGGTTCCGTTCACGACGTGCGCTGCACTTGCGCTGCCGCCGTCGAAACCGGCGTAGCCGAGATAATCGGCGACGATGGTTTTGTTGCCCGCACGTTGCGGCGTCAATTGGCACTGCCCGGTTTCGCCATTTGTGCCCGCCAGCGTGATCGAACAATACGCCGTGGCCGCATCGCTGCGCGGACCATCACGCACTTCGACGACACCCTGCGGATAACCCGCAAGTGTGCTGCCCGCGGTTTTGTTCACTTGCACCTGCACGCTCACGGGTTGCTGCTGCAGACTCAGCTCGGGCGACACCGCAAGAATGGCCACCTGCGTATTCGGGCCGCTCGTGAAATACCAGTTGACGTTCGGGTTGGCCACGGTACGCGCGTAATAAACGCCCCAGTGATTGGTACTGCCAGACATTTGAAACGAACCGACCGTCGTTGTTGCCAGCGACGTGCCCGTATCGAAACGCAGCGCGATCTCACAGGCCCAGCCTTGCGGATCGACTTGGCGACCGCTGTAGATCAGCGACATGCGGTAGTCGTCTGCGGTGCCGGCAATGCCATCGACGCCGGCCTGCGCCAGACGCAACGTGGCGATATCGTCATGCGCGAGATGACGCTGCGATTCGCCGAGGCGCGCGCCCTGATGCACGATCGCTTCGACATCGGTGTAACCGAGCGCGGCCATCACATACCGATCGGCGTTCGTGGCGAAGCTGTGACCCGCGGGCAGATAATTGAGCGTGCGCGCCATCGTCGTGGTGTCGATCACATCGGCCAGCACGCCGGGATTGTTCACGTAACGCTGATACCAATGCAGGTTCACATCGTCGCCGCGAGTATCGTCAGCCGAGCCGTAAACGCCATCGGCACCGGCATTGACGTCATAACTCTGGTTCGTGCCGGATGTAGTTTTGGTGGCCTGATTTTGTGGTGATGGCAAACCGGATTCGTCGGCGAGATTCGGATGTCCGAGACCGAGTGAGTGCAGCAACTCGTGCAGGATCACCGATTCAAAATCGAGTTGATCCGGCCCAACTTCAGAGGCGCTGTCAAAACCGAAGTTGTGATCCGGCAGCGAGCGGAAACGATTCAGCGTCGCGATCGCCTTGATCAATGCGGGTTCGGCCTGAACCGCCATCGCCTGATTGGCCTGAATGTCGAGGCAAACACGAATCGGTTCCACCGCGCCGCCAGCGCCGTTGTAGCCGAGCGCATGCAGGATCAGATCAGGATTACCGTTGTTGCTGCCGATGAATGCACCTGCGTGCGCGATAGCGGTGAGCATCATGCACGCGGCGATTATCGCGACCTTGCGCCAGACGCGATTCATGGCGCAGCCGCCGCGACTTTTGTCGCATCGTCACGCGTGACAAGGCTTCGCAGCGATGCCGAAACGCGGTCGAATATCTGCAACGCAGCGATATCGGGATAGGCCTGTGCATCATCGGACAGACCAACCCAACTCGCGCTGCGCGAAATGCCGGCATCGTTCCAACTCAGCTCGTAGCGATCACCATCCATCACCGCAAGACGTTGCGGCTGGCCGGCGAATTGCGGCTTGAGTGCGGCTTGCGATGCGCCTTGCGCAGGTTGTGCGGCGTCGATCGTCGCACGCACCTGGTGTTCATCGAAACCGCGCAAGACATCGCTCGATACCTGCATGTGCAAGGCGGCAATTTCAGTGGCGGGCAAACTCAGCCGATAGTCGCCGGACGCGCGCAGAAATTTCGGACGATGCAGTTCGGTGCAGCCATCGTTATGCACGCGCACGATCGTGGTGCGATCAGCTGCGGCACTCATCGCGCCAGCGGTAATGCGCAGCGTGAGCCACGGCGTTGCTGTCGGCGTGCACGGCGCGGCGCTGGCCAGCAGCGGCAATGCGAAAAATAAAACACTGGCGAAGAGCTGCCAGCGCATGCAGCGCGGTGAGTGGATGAACATGGTTTTCCCCTGTGCGAAGTTGCTATCGCCGTCATTCAAAACTGCCGCGAAAAATCCCAACTGTATCCGGGCCATCGCTTGTGCTGCCGTTGCCGGCGTGCGTATTGCTGTAGCCGCTCGGCAGTGTGACCGTCGCGGTATTGCTGATCGGTGTTTCCGGCAATGGCGCGAGCAGTCCGCTGAGTAAAAAACTCACGCTCGCGCCGGCTGGCAGATTGACCAGCGCATCGAGATCGCCAGTACCGCTGCTCGCGCAACTGCCGCCGCCCTGGCCGCTGCAGATCCACGCGGTCGCGCTGAACTGTGTGCCGAGCGCATCGACAATATGCGCGCCGCTGACACCGGTCGAACCGGCATTGCTCAGCTCGATCAGATAGCTGATGGTTGTGCCGCCCGGCAGAAAATCGGCGCCGTCATCGACACTGATCGAGATGTTGGCGACGATGATCGGTGTCACCGCGGCTGATGCGAGCGATGCGGGTCCGTTGCCGACATCGTTGATCGCATAAACCGTGCAGCTCACGGGCACACCGTTGCTCAAGCCGGAGACGATCACCGGCGAGGCCGCAGCGAATCCGCTTTGCGAGCCGCAACTCGCGATGTAACCGTTGACCGCACTGCCGCCGTTGTCGCTTGGTGCGGCGAATACCAGCGTTACGCGTGCGTTGCCCGGCGTGGCGACAACAGCGCTCGGTGCGCCGGGCACGGTCGCGGGCGTAACCGTGTTCGACGGCGATGAAGCAAGGCTGTTGCCGACATCGTTACTCGCGATGACGCTGCAATTGACCGGTGTACCGTTGCTCAACCCGGTGACCAGCAGTGGCGATGCCGCACCCGAAATCGACTGACCGCCACACGTCGCCGTGAATCCATTCACCGCTGCACCGCCGTTGCCTTCGCCGGCATCAAAGGCGACGTTGACCTGCGCATTGCCGCGCGTCGCCACGACGTTCATCGGCGCATCCGCTACCGTCGCCGGAGTAACGCTATTCGACGGCGCGGACGGCGCGCTGTTGCCGATCACATTGTTCGCAATCACGCTGCAGCTGACCGCCACGCCATTGCTCAATCCGCTGACGACGATCGGTGCCGTGGCACCCGACATCGACTGATTGCCGCAGGTCGCGGTGTATCCGCTCACGACCGCGCCGCCGTTGCTCACACCCGCCGTGAATGCGACGCTGACCTGCGCATTGCCACGTGTCGCGCTGACCGCGAGCGGCGCATCGGGAATCGTCGCCGGGATGACCGCATTCGACTGCGCCGATGCCGGGCCGTCGCCGAGCGCGTTGGTCGCGATCACGCTGCACGCCACCGCTACACCATTGGTCAGTCCACCGACTACGATCGGCGATGCCAAACCATCCGCACTCCGGGTAGCGCACACGACATGAAAATTGCTGATCGGCAAACCTTGGTTGCTGCCGGGTATGAAGGCAACACTGACCTGAGTATTACCGCGCGTGGCGACCACGGCCGTCGCTGCATCGGGTACGGACGCGGGTATCACGCTGTTCGAGGGCGCCGACGCCGGGCCATCACCGATCACATTCGTCGCGACCACGACGCACGTCACCGCGATACCGTTGCTGAGGCCAGTGACCACGATCGGCGAAGCACTGCCGTTGATACGTTGTGATCCACAGGTAACGCCATAACTCGTGATCGGCGCTCCGCCATCGTAGGCCGACGCCGTGAACGCGACGCTGACCTGTGCATTGCCACGCGTCGCGATGGCGTTGCTCGGCGCCGCGGGTAATACGGCCATCGGTGTCATCGCATTCGACGGTGCCGACGGCACGCTGTCGCCGATCGAGTTGGTCGCCACCGCGGTGCAGGTGACGGATACGCCGTTGCTCAATCCGGTGACGACGATCGGTGATGCTGTGCCGATGGCGCTGTGTGCGCCGCAACTCATCGTGTAATGCAGGATCGTGCCGCCGGGTGCGAGTGGCGGATCGAAGCTGATACTGGCCTGGCCAATGCCGGCCGTAGCGATGAGATTGCGCGGTGCACTCGGCAAGCTTGTCGCTGGCGGCGGGCCTTTAGCGACGAAGTGGCCGAAGGTCTGTGGCCCGCCCCCGACCGGGATCGTCGCGATCACGGTATTGCTCGCGACATCCACCGCCGAGACCGTGCCCGCATAGGCATTGGTCACGTACAGACGACTGCCGTCACCGGTGAGATCAAGGCCGTACGGACCCGCGCCGACACCGATCGGCGTGAGTGCAAATGTCGCCACGTTGACGTTATAGACGTTACCGCTGTTGGTCGTGGTGTAGATGCGCGTACCGGCACTATTGAGCGTTAGCGCGACCGGCGGCGACGGTAACGAGTAGTAGTTCGGCGACGCCTGTCCGGTCAGATCAAGGATGTCGATGCGGTTGTCACCGTTGGCGACGACGTAGGCATAGTGATCGGTGGGATCGATCGACACGTCGATCGCATTGAAGCCGGTGCCGATACTTCCCACCTGTGTATTCGTCGCGGTATCGATTACGCGCAGCGTGAATCCCGAATTGCAGACGATGTAAGCGCGCGAGCCATCGTGCTTGAAGGCGATGCCGAGCGGTCGCGACATGCCGCTGACCGTGCCCGTGACCGTGTTCGAAGCAAGATTCAGCCGTTGCACGATGCCGCCGTTGAAGCAGCTCACCCAGGCCTCGCTGCCGTCCGGTGTGATCGTCACCCACGCCGGATTGGTGCAGAAATTCGTGAGTGTGGTGGTTACCGTGTTGCTGATCGCATCGATGATGCTGATGCTGTTGTCACTGAAATTGGCAACGTAGATACGGGCGTTGTCGTGCGACACCGTCGCGCTGTATGGATTGGCACCCACAGGCACCGTCGCGACCACGGTATTGGTGGCGATATCGATCACCGAAACGGTGGCATCGGTGCGATTGGTAACATAGGCGAACGGCGCGGCAGCGGCCGGAGCGCTACTGAAAATGGCCAGACACCAGAGCATCGCCAAGGCGACGACGCTACGTGCGAATCCACTCGCCATGCGCCGAGCGCACTGCACGCGGGACAAGCATCGGCCGTGCTGAAAATCCGAACAGAACATCATCGCAAGCTCCGCAAGTGCCGGCCAAAAATAGGCCCGTAATCACTTATCGGTTTTTCGCGCAGTGAACTGTCACGACCGTGCAAAATTTTTTGCGCTGGTGTTCACCCTCGGCGATTTCGCAAGCAAATCAAAAATTGGTGAGACAGGTTCAGCACTGCCGACTCTATCTAGCTGCGGGAAAAACAATTCGCGGAAAAACCGAACGCGAAGATAGATCGCTGGCGGATCGGCAAACAAGAATTGAAAAAGCGCAGGGTTGGATCGCGGCGTTTTTTCCGCGCGCACATCAAGCCGTGTTCGATCTGTTCGATGCAATCGATATCGACGTATAAAAATAGTTCCACCACGTAAATTACAGGGGATAAAAATGAACTCGCACCATGATTACCGCGACTCTCGCGGATTGCTGTATTGCGCGGCAATCCTGATTCTGGGCACGCTCTCGATCTCATCGGCATGGGCGCAGCAGCGCATCGTCACCGACCCGCCGCTGCTCGATGTGAAAAAAGGCACAGCGCCACGCACCACCTTGATGGCGTTGCCGCTCGGCGCGCCACGCATGGCCAGCGAGAAACAGCTCGATCTGAATATCGAATTCACCGACAGCAAAATCTACAATCCCGCCAGCGGTCATTACGACTCCGTGCGTTTGCGCAGTTACACCGGTGCGTCGGTCGATCCGAAAGCGCCGCATGTCGCACCGACGATCGAGGTTTATCCGGGCGATACCGTGCGCGTCAGCCTGCACAACAAGCTGCCGCCGGATCCGAGTTGCACGACGCATAAACCCGAGGCAAGCGACGACGACGTCATCGATGCGGTGAATACGCCACACTGCTTCAACGGCACCAACCTGCATGCGCACGGGCTGTGGGTCAGCCCGTCGGGCAATAGCGACAACGTGCTGCTGTCGATCAATCCCGGCGTGAGTTTCCAGTATGAATACAATATTCCACCGGATCATCCGGCTGGCACGTTCTGGTATCACACGCACCGGCACGGCTCGACCGCGCTGCAAGTGGCCAGCGGCATGGTCGGCGCGCTGGTAGTGCGTGGCGATCGATTGCCCACAACGGATGGTCACGGCGATATCGACACGCTGCTGAAAAATGCCGACGGCAGCGCGTTCACCGAGCGCCTGCTGGTGCTGCAGCAGATCCAGTACGCGTGTCGCGACAAGGGTGTGTTGAAGTCAAGAAAAGTCGACGGCAAGATTGTCGAATGGATCTGCGATCCGAACGATGTCGGTGGCGTCGATAGTTATGTGGATGCGGCCAATAATTCGCTGTTCGGTTCGTCGAGCTGGGGCCAGTCCGGTCGCTACACCAGCATCAACGGTCAGGTGTTGCCGACCTTCATCGCCAAGGCTGGCGATGTCGAACGCTGGCGCGTGATCCACGCCGGCGTGCACGATACGATCGCGTTGCAGTTTCGCAAACTCAAGGCTGGTGCGCCGAGCGTCGATCGACTCACGGTCGAGCAAACCGCTTCGTATATCGACAAGAATTGCACCGGTGAACCGCTGCCGTTTCACCTGATCGCCTCCGATGGTCTGACCATGGCCAACGCACAACGCACAACGCTCGCCACGTTGCAGCCGGGTTATCGAAACGATGCGTTGCTGGTGTTCCCCGAGCAAGGCGCGTATTGCGTCATCAATAACAGCATTTCCGCGGAAGCCAGCGTGACGCAGGCATCGGTGAGCCGGCGTTTGATGGGCCTGGTCGGCGTGCAAGGCGGCACGCCGGTGAGCGGCAATGTCGATGAATTTCTGCGCACGCAACTGATCGCCGCAGCCAAGCGCACGATGCCGGCACCAATGCAGGACAAGATCGTCACCGACCTGAGCAATGGACTCAAGCTATCGAGCTTCACGCCGCACCCTGATATCGAAGAAGACGAACTGAAAGCTCCGGGCCAAGTGCTCACGTTCTTCATCGACACCAATTATGTCGATCCGACAACCGGAAAAAAGAAGACCAAATTCGAGGTCAGTGGTACACCCTACGATCCGCAGCGTTACGATCCAAAACGCATTGATCGCAAGCTGATGCT
The DNA here is from genome assembly GCF_004168365.1 of Pseudolysobacter antarcticus. Taxonomy (GTDB): domain Bacteria; phylum Pseudomonadota; class Gammaproteobacteria; order Xanthomonadales; family Rhodanobacteraceae; genus Pseudolysobacter; species Pseudolysobacter antarcticus. The sequence goes on along the minus strand of NZ_CP035704.1, from coordinate 1,508,993 downwards.
CGGCACCGCAGAAGAGTGGACGCTGACTTCGCGCCTCGCCGGCCATCCGTTTCATATCCACGTGAATCCGTTCCAGGTGGTCAAGATTCTCGACCCGAACGGCAAGGATGTCAGTGCACCCGGCGCCATCGATGATGCGAGCGGCACGATCGATCCGGAATACGCCGGTTTGAAAGGCGTGTGGAAAGACACGCTGTGGGTGAAGAGCCTGATTTCACCACCGAAGATCGTCTACCCGAACGGCATCTACACGGTGGTGATCCGCACACGTTACGAGCGTTACATCGGCGATTTTGTTTTACATTGCCACATCCTCGATCACGAAGACCAAGGCATGATGCAGAACGTCAGCGTGATGCTGAATGACGGCACCGGTAATTTGTCGCAAGGCCATCATTGAGGTGAGCCGCGAGCAGCGCATTACTTCGCACTGCGGTGGCCGCGCCCGGCATCAGTTTGTTGGTTGAACCTCTTGTCATCCGCCTCGAAATACCTCGTCCCTCTGGCGAGGTATTTCGTCAGGCAATTAGAATTTTATCCGACTGCAGTGCATAGCGTCACGGCTCAAACCCCGCGGCAAAGATTCCATCGGCAAATGGCCCAGTGATCCGCAACAACGACATCGGCGACGTATCTGGCACAGCGTAGTTTGTCGACACCAGAATGCCGCCATCCTTGGCAACAAGCACACCAATGCCGACGGTGTATTTTCCCGGATCGACGCCGATCAAACGCCAATTTTGCAACCCGGTCGCATCGTTGACCGATGCGACACAAAATGGACGAATGCCGCCGACCCTGCACTGGCCGGTGGCCACTACGTTGCCCGAATGATCAAGTGTTACATCGTTGAAACTGTCGCTGAAACCGTCGGCTGAAGGCGCACTAGTCAGTGCCCAGCCGATTGAGCCGTCGGAGCCGCCGTATTTCCACAACGAACGCCCGCCGGCCAATAAAACATCCCCGGCTGGATCAAGCATCATCGCCACGGGAGAAACCGCAGCAGGATCATGCGTCATCCATTTCACGCTGCCGTCGGAAGAGTTCAGCCTGGCACTGAGCGTATTGCTGGTCGTGCCGTTTTCTGATCCAGAAATCACTAAATCGCCGTTTGGATAAACCGCCATGACACCGAGTTCATCATAGCCATTCGCGGGACGATCGATGCGTCTGGACCAAACCAGACTTCCATCGCCAGCATGCAGTTTCTTGACACTTAAACTGCTCGCCAAAGCACTACCATTACCGGAAGGATCGATCACTCCGCCGATCAACACGCCTCCGGTTGCATCTACGGCAACCAGATTCTGTGAATGACTGGAGTAGCTGCTGTCGGTTATCTGTGTCCATAAAGGTGTGCCGGTAGCGCTTGCGTATTTTACCGTGAGCAGGCCATTTGGCTGCTGGCACCAGCCTGTTGCGTAAACGTCATTCGCCGCATCGATGGCAACCGACGAAGCAACTGCATAAGCACAACTGCTTTGCGCCGAGCCTACCCACAGTTGCTTGCCGTCAGTGCCGCGCAACTTGATCGTGCGTGGCTCTGAAAAACAGTTTCCCACCACGATGACGTCGCCGTTACCGTCAACGACCAGCGCACTGGGCCTGCATCCATCCGAGCCGAGACTGGCTGTCGATGACCACATTAGGTGGCCATCCCGCGCCGAGCGCTTGACCACGAGGATCTGCCTTGAATAGTCGGACACGCTGTCGGGATTGTAAGAAAAACCGGTGCTTACGATGCCATCGTCGGGCGTAAGTGCGGAGGTGCGGCTGATATAAGGGCCGGGTTCAAGCAGCGTGGCAGTGCTAGGCCCAAGCACACGATCGTTGGTGTGCCAGTCGATGGCACCGGTTGTGCCTTGTGCCTTGAGAATGAGCGACTGCTTGCCGATGCAGCACAACGAAGATTGTGTTTGCGCAGCGGCAAAATGCCCGGAGCGATCAACCGCCACAGCCAGCGCATCCCAGTAGTTGAAACCACCGAGCGCAAAACTGTTGCTCCATAACTGCGAACCGTCCGCACCATTCAAGGCGAGGAAATTCATCTTCGGGCCTGTGCTGTCGTGCGAGGCATTTTGTACAAGCAGGATATTTCCTAACGAGTCGATCGCAGGAGCCCCTCCGATAGCCGAATCCTGAGGCCACAGATGATGCCCATCGCCTGACGAGTATTTCCGCGTACCGCCTCCCGAAGATAGAACGATATTGCCGCTTGCATCAGCGATGATCGACGCGCTCGCAACGTTCGAGCCACCCATCACGACGGGATCCTCCGACCAAAGCGGAACGCCGGTTGCACCACTCAACTTGACGAGCGCAAAGTTAAAATATGGACTCGTGTTGGGAAGGGTATAAGCATTTCCGATGATCGGATTGCCTTGCAAGTCGATTGCCATCGACGGCAAATCGTTAGCCGAGGGATGGCTGCCGCTCGGTGTATAGCCGTACGCCCAGAGCAGCGCACCATCTACACCACTTAACTTCGCCACGCAAAAGACAAGGCCTGTATTTTGATTCTGAGTCGCGAATCCGGCGACAAGGGCATCGCCATTCTTGTCGATGGCCGCCGTGCTGAATTGTAGGTTGGCAACCGCGCCAGGCACACATGAGCCAGCACCGATATCCACACTCCAGGCCAGTGAACCATCATTGTTGTTGAATTTGGCTACATGTCCGCTTATCACCGTTATATTGACTATTCCCGAGGCGCCAGCGGCGATGATATTAGCCGTGCTATCGGTCGCGATCGCCGCATAAGCCAGATCTTTTTGCGGATATTCGCCTGCGCGCCATAACTCGCTGCCATCAGTTCCGCGATAACGCGCAACCTCCGCGTAAAGATGCCCCGCACCGTAGTTTGTTGTGGCAACGACGGCATCATCGGCGGTGGTCGTCAATGCGGCAGTCGGGTAAATAGACCCCAGAGAACTCGATGACGGTGCAATGACGGAGATATCTTTCTGCCACGCTGCCGATCCATCCACCGCACGATAATGCGTCAACCGAATGCCACCACCATTGCTATCGCTGGTGTAGACAAAAAGATAGGGGTTGTCGCTCGCATCAAACACCAGCGATTGCTGCCCTAGACCGGCAACCGAGGGACTGGCACCGTAAGTTGGTACACGCCAGGCGATGGTTTGTGCAACCGCGCTGCTCTCACAAATTGCGGAAAAGAGAATCAGTACGGATATTGCAGTGAACTTCAGACGCATGGTGCCCTTCCCTGTCAGTCCGCGCATTCTAGCCGGAGCGACGATGCGATTACAGGATAATTATCGGAATTTCGGGCGATCACACAGCGCCCTGATTGGCTTCGCATATCGCCGATTATCAGGATAACGTGACGAGCCGCACAACGCTGATTTGCAGCACCGCAATACGCGCATTTTAACGTGCCGCATTCTTCCGCTGGTGATTCAACGAATAGTGTGGCCATGTGCGGCGAAAGAACTGCTCGCATCACGATTTCCGCAACTATATTGCGCTGCACCCGCGTAATTTTCGCAGCCATCGATTTCTGGCGCACGTCCGGTCATACACAACAGTGACCGCGTCGTGCGCCAGTATCTGTGAAACGCACCCGCGCATGGCTTGCGCGATGCTGGTAAAGTCCGCCGCGGGGGATAAGCGAAACACCACGCGGAGTGATGCCATGCGCGTTGTCCTGTTTTTGATTCTGGGTTTTGTGGCGGCCAACGCGTCGCACGCGGCGTCGCTGACGATCTACGACAATACGCTGCAAAACGGCTTTGCCGACAACTACAGTTGGGCGGTCAGCTACAGCTTCAGCAATACCAGCCCGGTGCATGGCGCCAGCGGCAATTCGATCAGCATGAAGCCCGACAACTGGGGCGGCATTCGTGTGAAATCGACTTCGTTATTTGCGCTCCCGAATTACCAGAATCTGACCTTCTGGGTGAACGGCGGTAGTGGAAACGGCCAGCTGCTCACGCTGGTTCTGACCCGCGGCGGCGTCACGCTCGGTTCGTTCGATATCGGCAGCAATACCAGCGGCGGCATTGTCGCCAATACTTGGCATCAGACCACGATCGATTTTAATGCAGCGCATCTCACCTATGGTGCTTTCGACGGTTTTACCCTGCAGTCGAACAACAGCAACAGCGCGACCCAGCCGATGGTGTATTTCGATGATTTCGTCTGCAATCAGCGCGGCACAGCAATAGCGACCGGTGCAACAGTAACCGTGGGGGTAGATACCAGCATCGAAGTGCGTGCCATCAATCCGCTGATCTTCGGTGTCAGCGCCGGTGTTGCGGCGCGTAATCAGCAGATGGGCTATACCTTGCAGCGCTGGGGTGGCAATTCGGTGACGCGCTACAACTGGCAGGCGGTATCGCACAATTCCGCCAACGACTGGTTTTTCCTGAACTACGGCGCCAGCCAGACCGATAGCGCCGATACTTTCATCAGCGCCACGCACAACGCCGGTGCGCAAGCCCTGCTCACGATCCCGACCATAGGCTGGACACCGGACAGCGCGGCCAAAGTTGGCTGGGGTTATTCGGTGGCCAAATACGGCGCGCAACACGCTACCGAATACACCCAGAGCGGCGGACAATCGTGGGCGAATGCCGACGCCGGCAACGGCGAGTGTGATACCGGCAGCAACAGCACCGGCTATTGCGTCGGCAATCACATTGTCGGCAACGATCCGCTCGATACATCAAAAGCGGTAGATGCAAATTACGAGGCGCAGTGGATTGCGCATCTGCAATCGCTGTTTGGCACGGCGGCGAATGGCGGTGTGAAATATTACGCGCTCGACAACGAGCCGATGCTGTGGAATTCAACGCATCGCGATGTGCATCCGGCTGCGCCGACCTACGACGAAATCTGGCAAAAAGCCCAGCAGTATGGCGCCGCGATCAAGGCGCAGGATCCAACTGCAATCGTCACTGGCCCGGTGACGTGGGGCTGGTGCGATGTGTGGAGTTCGGCGGCGGATTCGGCGCTCGGCAATTGCTACGGCGGACCCGATCAGAACGCGCATGGCGGCACGCCGTTCGCGCAATGGTATCTGCAACAGGTTTGCACCCATCCGCTTGCCAGCGGCAAACGTTTGGTCGATGTGCTGGATCTGCATTATTACCCGCAAGCCGATCCGGGCGAGGACGATACACCCACCGGCGCAGCGGTGCGTCTGCGCTCGCTGAAGGAACTCTACAATCCGACGTGGGTTTCCGAATCATGGATCGGTGGAACGGCGCAACCGATACCGAATTTCATTCCGCGCATGCGCAGTTGGATTCCCGCCGCATGCGCCGACATCGGCATCGCGATCACCGAATACAATTGGGGACCGGATGACACCGACAGCGGCGCCGTGGCGCAAGCCGAAGCACTCGGTATCTTTGCGCGCGAAGGGGTGAGCATGGCCGCGCGCTGGGTCGCCCCCGCAGCGAACAGCAAAGCCGAACGCGGCTTCCAGATTTTCCTCAATTACGATGGCGCTGGCAGCAAGGTCAGCGGCAACAGCGTGCACGCGCTTTCATCCAACATCGATCAGGTCGGTAGTTATGCGTTCCGCCTGCCCGGCCAACGTTTGATGATTTTGCTGACCAACAAGGACAGCGTGGCGCATCCGATAAATCTGACCCTGCAGCAACCGGCTTCCGGTGCCTGGAAACTCTACGGCTTCGATTCGTTGAACGCGCTAGCCGCCCAGCCAGGCGGTATTGTCAACGGCACCAGCCTTAGCTTGAGCGCGCTAACGGCGATGTCGGCGAGCTTGCTGGTTTTACCGGACAGCGATTCGATTTTTGCGAACGGCTTCGAGTCGCACTAGCGCAAAATCTTCAGTGTATTTTCGTCGCGACGGCAAAAAAAAGGATAAGGTAGTTCGAGTCAATCACCGCCAGAACCAATGAGCCTCAGCGAAACCCGACGTCACCAGATTTTCCCGATTCTCAGCGCCGTGCAGATTGCTATCGCACGGCGTTTTGCGTTATCCGCGCCGCAGCGTTTTGCTGCTGGCGCAACGCTTTTTGCGGTCGGCGAAAATGCCGCCCCCGCGTTTCTCATACTTGATGGTGAACTCGAAATTCATCGTCGTGATGCGAGCGGCCGCGAGAGTATTACCTCGACCCACGGTATCGGCGAAATCAGCGGCGAAGTCAGCCAGCTTGCTGGGCGACAATCGCTGGTCGAAGGACGCGCCGGATCACGCGGCTGCGAAGCCGTCGCGTACGATGCCGCGCATTTGCGCGCGCTGCTGATCGGCACCGCGGAGATCGGCGAAATCATCATGCGCGCGTTCATCCTGCGTCGCACCGCATACATCAACGAGGGCGGCTCGGGTTCGGTTCTGCTCGGGCGGCGCAACGATCCCGTCTTGATCCACATCGAAGGTTTTCTCGGGCGCAACGGTTATCCGTTTACGGTGATGGATGCGCTGGACGATGGCGACGGCCACGCGCTGATCGAACGTCTCGGCCTGCGCAATGAAGACATGCCGATTGTGCTATGCCCGAACGGCGCGGTGCTCAAGCGCCCCACCGATGCACAGATCGGCGTGTGCCTCGGCATCACGCCGGAAATCGATCCCGAACATGTCTACGACGTCGCCGTGGTCGGCGCCGGACCGGCCGGCCTCGCGACTGCGGTATACGCGGCGTCGGAAGGATTGTCGGTGCTCGTGCTCGACGCACACGCATTCGGCGGCCAGGCCGGGGCGTCATCCCGGATCGAAAATTATCTTGGTTTTCCGACTGGCATTTCCGGCCAAGCGCTTACCGGGCGGGCCTTTGCTCAGGCACAAAAATTCGGCGCGGAAATCGCCATTCCGATCGCCGTGGAAAATCTGCATTGCGGCAAAAAAGCGCCGCACCCTCATGCCGGATTCGGCCTGCAGCTCGCGGGAAATCGCAGCGCGCAGGCGCGCACGGTCGTGATCGCATCGGGGGTGCGTTATCGCCGACCCGACATCGCCAACCTCGCGATGTTCGAGGGCGCGGGCGTTTCCTACTGGGCCTCACCGATCGAGGCAAGCTTGTGCGCGGGCGAACACATCGCGCTGGTCGGCGCCGGAAATTCCGCCGGTCAAGCGGTGGTGTTTCTGGCCGACAAGGTCAAGAGCCTGCACCTGATGGTGCGCGGCTCCGATCTCGCTGCATCGATGTCGCAATATCTGGTCGACCGTATTCACGCCTTGCCGAACGTCAAGGTGCATCTGCGCACCGAGGTGATCGCGCTCAGCGGTGATGCCGACAACGGTCTGCAAGGCGCGAGTTTTCGCAATCGCGACAACGGCTTGGTGTGGACCGGCCCGCTGCGTCACCTGTTCCTGTTCATCGGCGCCGATCCGAATACCGACTGGCTCAGCGATTGTTCGGTCGCGCTCGATGCCCACGGTTTTGTGCGCACTGGCGAAGTGCTGAATCGCGATTCGTGGTGTGCGACTGAGCGTGCGCCGCTGCCGCTGGAGACAACGGTTGCGGGCGTATTCGCGATCGGCGATGTCCGCGCCGGTTCGACCAAAAGAGTTGCGGCAGCGGTCGGCGAAGGCGCCCAAGTGGTCGCCGCCATTCACTCGATTCTGAGCAAGGAAAAGGAAAAAACTGTATGAGCAGAAACTGCAGTCATCTCGCCACGATTCAACAAGTCACGCCGAGCGCGCGCGGTTGCGAGGAGTGCCTCAAGACCGGCACGGAGTGGTTTCATCTGCGTGTATGTCGAAGCTGCGGCCACGTCGGCTGTTGCGATCAATCGCCGGGACGGCATGCAACCAAGCATTACCACGCCAGCAAACATCCGATCATCGAAGGCTACGATCCACCGGAAGGCTGGGGCTGGTGTTTTGTCGAGGAAACGATGGTGGCCCTACCCGATCAGACGCCGCAAGTCGGGCCGATTCCGCGGTTTTATTGAGCGGCGCGCATCGAAATTTCTCGCGTCGGAAAAATCACAATACGCACAAACAAAAACGCCGCCTGCCCTCGTTGAGGACAGGCGGCGTCGGTGTTGTCGCTTACGCTTCTGGCTGGATCGTGATCTTGACGACGGTGTGCACGTCGGCGTGCAGATGCACCTGGATCTCGAACTCGCCGGTGTGACGCAGCGGGCCTTCGCTCATGATCACTTCGCTCTTCGACAGCGGATGACCGGCAGCGGTGAATGCTTCGGCAACATCGCGCGGACTGACCGAACCGAACAGCTTGCCTTCGGGACCGGCGTTGGCCTTGAGCACAACGGTGGCGCCTTCGAGCGCGGTCTTGCGGGCTTCCGCATTGCCGAGGCTGGAGTTGGCCTTGGCCTCGAACTCGGCCCGACGCGATTCAAAGTCGGCGAGGTTATGCACTGTGGCGGCAACAGCCTTGCCGTGCGGCACGAGGAAGTTGCGACCATAACCCGGCTTGACGTTGACTTTGTCACCGAGCTTGCCGAGGTTTTTTACGTTTTGCAGCAGAATGAGTTCCATGGGATTTCCAATTCGTTAGCGCCGGAAAAGCCCGACGCAGCTTGTCGCTGTCCGAATCGACGTTCAGCGCCGAAGCGCTGAACGAGGACACAAATGTTTCACGACAAATCAGCTTGCATTCGCCACGCCGATTTGTCGGTATTACTTAATGATTGTCGCAGTACGGCAGCAACGACAGGAAACGCGCGCGCTTGATCGCGGTCGCGAGCTGACGCTGATAACGCGCTTTGGTGCCGGTGATGCGGCTCGGCACGATCTTGCCGGTTTCGCTGAGGTACTGACGCAGGGTGTTGAGATCCTTGTAGTCGATCTCTACTACGTCTTCGGCGGTGAAACGGCAAAACTTTTTACGACGAAAAAACTTGGACATGATGTTCTCCGGGATCCAGGACGCGGCGCTTATTCAGCAGCCGGCTCAGCAGGTGCCGCTGCTGCTGCGGAAGCGCGCGGTGGGCGCGGGGTACGTTCGCGTGGCTCATCAAAATCTTCGCCACCAAAACCGATGCCTTCATCGTCACGACGACGGCGATCCGGCTTCTCGTCCTTGGCCTTGAGGATAAACGACTGCTCGGTATCCGGGCCGGGACGGCTGATGATCAGGTGACGCAACACGGCGTCGTTGAAACGGAAACCGGACTCCAGCTCCTTCAACACCGGCTGGCTGCACTCGATGTTCAACATCACGTAGTGCGCTTTGGCCAGGTTCTCGATCGGGTATGCCAGTTGACGGCGGCCCCAGTCTTCGAGACGGTGAATCTTGCCGGAATCGCCTTCGATCAGCGACTTGTAGCGCTCGATCATGGCAGGTACTTGCTCGCTTTGGTCCGGGTGGACCATAAACACGACTTCGTAATGACGCATGGTATCTCCTTGTGGATATCACGACGGAAAACCCGCCATGAAAGCCTCCTGCGGCGCAGTGAGGCAAGACCTTCGCTGGGCGAAGAGCCGCTCAGTGTAGTGGATTCAGCGAATTGGTGCAATTATCTGGCGGCTGCACTCGTGTGCTCAGCGCTTTCGCGCGATGTATTCGCTACTGGCTCGATCCGCACGATGTTGTTGACCGGCAAAATCATCGCGCGTTTGCTGGCGCGATCGTAGACAAATACGTAGTTGGAAACCGCGCCAAGATAGGTCCACGCGGCATCCTGTTCGAGCGCTGGAATGCCACCCGGATCGCTGCTCATCTGCACGTGCACCAGTGGTGCCTCGCCGGCCAGCACGCGCGCCACGCTGTGATCGGCATACACGGTGATGAATGTCCAGCTGTAGAACACCACCAGCACCAGATACGCAAACACCGTGAACCATTTCGGCGGGGTGACGATCAGCTGGCTTTTCAGCCGATTCCAGCGCGAATCCGCAGCTTGCGCGAGACGCAGACGTTTTTCGGTTTGCTTGCGACGCGTATGCAGATTGAATTTGTCGGTCAGCCACATCAGCGGAAACGTCGACAACAACAACAGCAACGCGATCGGCTGCTGCAGTCCCGACGCGAGAAAATCGGTGATCTGCGACAAGGTCAGCACGGGAATGCCGAACTGCCGGTAATAACTGTAGTTGAAAAAAATCCCGGCCAGCGCGACCAGGATATAACCGAGGGTGATCGCCACCGCCGGCTCGCGGCGCAAGGTGCGCAGCACATGCGGCAACGCGTAATGCAAAGCGGATGTCGGCGCGATCGGCGCGGAATCGTTTTCCGCTATCGTCGCCGGCTCATTGCGTTGCGCGTTCACGCCCGCATCTCACGGCAAACGATCACCCACCTAGCCAACCGAAAAACTCTCGCCGCAACCGCATTCGCCGACCACATTGGGATTGTGGAAAACGAACATCGAATTCAAACCCTGGCGCGCAAAATCGATCTCGGTGCCATCCACCAGCGGCAGGCTTTTCGCATCGACCACGACGGTGACGCCGTCCTGTTCGAACACATGATCATTCTCGGCGATGCTGTCGGTCAGATCGACGGTGTAGGCAAAACCCGAACACCCGGTTTTGCGCACGCCGAATCGCACCGCGCGCGCCGTGCTCTGGCTAGCGAGGAAGTTCTGCATGCGCTCGCGCGCCGCGGTGGTAATTTGAATTGACATGCGTTTTTGCCTTTGGCTGATCGCGATTCTAGCACCGACGTATCGATCTCGCGCCGTGCCATCGAGATGGCGTCGCCGCTGCCGAGTTCAAGCGTCGTCTTGAGGATGCATCTGTTTATTGCTGCAGCGACCGTGCCGACGCTGCCTTGGCGCAGCATCTTCCGCTATCATTTGCACCCTTTCATTGATGCAGTCCAGCGGGAGTTTCGAGATGTCGGTAGTCAGCGTAAAACACGCGTTAGCGGGCGGAGTCGCTGCCGGCGTTGAAGTCACTATTCGCGGCTGGGTACGCACACGGCGCGACTCCAAGGCGGGTTTGTCGTTCGTCAACGTCGGCGACGGTTCGTGTTTCGATCCGATCCAGATCGTCGCGCCGGCCACGTTGGCGAACTACGCCAGCGAAGTGACGCGCCTCACCGCGGGCTGCGCGGTGATCGCCACTGGCATCCTCACGCCATCACAAGGCAAGGGTCAGGCGTTCGAGATTCAGGCCAGTACGATCGAGGTGATCGGCTGGGTCGATGATCCCGAAACCTATCCGATCCAGCCGAAAGCGCACACGATGGAATTCCTGCGCGAAGTCGCGCACCTACGTCCGCGCACCAACACCTTTGGTGCGGTCGCGCGCGTACGGCATTGCATCGCGCAGGCCATACATCGTTATTTCCACGAGCGTGATTTCTTCTGGATCAATACGCCCATCATCACCGCGTCGGATGCCGAAGGCGCCGGGCAGATGTTCCGCGTATCAACACTTGATCTCGCCAACATGCCGCGTGATGCAAAGGGCCAGATCGATTTCAGTAAGGATTTTTTCGGTCGCGAAACCTTTCTTACGGTTTCCGGCCAGCTCAATGTCGAGGCGTATTGCCTGAGCCTGAGCAAGGTGTACACGTTTGGCCCGACCTTCCGCGCCGAGAACTCCAACACCACGCGCCATCTCGCCGAGTTCTGGATGATCGAGCCCGAGATCGCGTTCGCCGATCTGAACGACGATGCCGATCTGGCGGAAGATTTTCTCAAATATATTTTCAAGGCCGTGCTCGACGAGCGCGGCGACGACATGCGTTTTTTTGTCGAGCGTCAGGAAAAAACCGCGATCAGCCGACTCGAAACTTTCATCAGTGCGCCGTTCGAGCGCATCGATTACGGCGAGGCGATCAGCATTCTGCAGAAGTCCGGCAAGAAATTCGATTACCCGGTCGAATGGGGTCTGGATCTGCAGACCGAACACGAGCGTTTCCTCGTCGAAAATCATGTCGGGCGACCGGTCGTGGTGATGAATTATCCGGAACACATCAAAGCATTTTACATGCGCCTGAACGACGACGGTAAAACCGTCGCGGCGATGGATGTGCTCGCGCCCGGCATTGGCGAAATCATCGGTGGTTCGCAGCGCGAGGAACGTCTCGATGTGCTTGATGCGCGTATGGCGCAGTTCAAGCTCGACCCCGCGCATTACCAATGGTATCGCGACCTGCGCCGTTACGGCACGGTGCCGCACGCGGGTTTTGGCCTCGGCTTCGAGCGGCTCGTGGTGTATATCTGCGGGCTGGCGAATATCCGCGATGCCAATCCGTATCCGCGTGTGCCGGGCAGCGCGGAGTTTTAGCAAATACAAATCCGCAAGCTCGCGGCGTTTCTATTTTCTGCAGGAGAAAATCCATGATCGACCATACCGGCGTGCGCGTCAGCGACTTCGCCCTGAGCAAGAAATTTTACGCTGCCGCCCTGGCGCCGATCGGCTTTGCGCTGCTCAAGGAATTTCCCGCCGCGCTGACCGGCGGCGATGACGTCGCAGGTTTTGGCGAAGCGCCGAAACCGGAGTTCTGGTTGCACGGCGCCGAGCCGAATTATCCACGAGTGCATGTTGCGTTTCGCGCTAGCAGTCAGGCCATGGTCGATGCGTTTTACACAGCAGCGATCAAGGCTGGCGGCCGCGACAACGGCGCACCCGGAACGCGCGCGCATTACCACGCCGGCTATTACGCCGCGTTTGTGCTCGATCCCGATGGACACAATATCGAAGTGGTATTTCATGCCAGCTGACACGAACTTCGGCACGCCCATGCACTGATCGACTTCTCTCCTGCGGCCATCCGATGAACACCATTCCCGCTCCGCCGAATCCGCGCTCCGCTGCGTTCATCTTCGTCTTCATCACCGTCGCGCTCGACATGCTGGCGCTCGGCGTGATGGTGCCGGTACTGCCGAAACTCGTGACCGAATTCAGCGGCGGCAATGTCGCGCAAGCGAGCGTCGTGGTCGGAATATTCGGTTTTGCGTGGGCAGCGATGCAGTTTTTCTTCTCGCCAGTGTTGGGCTCATTGTCGGATCATTTCGGACGCCGCCCGGTCATCGTGTTATCGAACCTCGGCATGGGTCTGGATTATCTGTTCATGGCGATGGCGCCGTCGTTGTGGTGGTTGTTTGTCGGGCGCCTGATCTCCGGTATCACCGCGGCTACCTACTCCACCGCCGGCGCGTATATCGCCGACGTCACGCCGCCAGAGCAGCGCGCGGCAAAATTTGGTCTGCTCGGTGCAGCTTTCGGCCTGGGATTTGTGATCGGCCCGGCGCTCGGCGGCGTGCTCGGCGGGATCGATCTGCGCCTGCCGTTCTGGGTTGCGGCAGGTTTGAGTCTGGCGAACGCCGCCTACGGATTTTTCGTCCTGCCGGAATCGCTGCCGCGCGAAAATCGCGCGCGGTTTCATTGGCGCAGCGCCAATCCGATCGGGGCGATGGCGTTTCTGCGTCGCCATCCGTTGCTGCTTGGTCTCGCCGTGTCGGGTTTCCTGCAGCGCATCGCGCACGAGTCATTGCCGAGCGTTTTTGTGTTGAATACCGAATATCGTTTTGCGTGGAACAGCGCAACCACCGGGCTGTTTCTCGCAGCGATCGGATTGGCTTCGATGGTCGTGTCAGCGTTGCTGGTCGGGCCGGTGGTGAAGCGCCTCGGCGAACGTCAGACGCTATACGTCGGCCTGGCATTCGGCGCGATGGGATTTGCGCTGTACGGTATCGCACCGAACAGCCTGGTATTTATGATCGGCTTGCCGCTGCTGGCGATGTGGGGCCTGTGCGGGCCGGCACTGCAAGGCCTCATGACACGCCATGTCGAACCGACCGAGCAAGGCCAGTTGCAAGGCGCACAGGCCAGCCTGATGGGCGTCGCCGGCATGACCGGGCCGCTGCTGTTCACGCAGACATTTGCCGTGGCGATCCGCGAAAACGGCGTGCTGCATTTCCCCGGCGCACCGTTTGTGCTGGCCGCGTTATTGGTGGCCGGTGCGTTGACCGCTGCGTGGCTGACTCTACGCAAAACCTGAAGCCGCAGCTCGCTGCGGCCTCTCCGGCTCATCGTGTCGCCAGCGGCTCATCTCTCCACGGCATAAGCGCATAACAACATATTGTTTCCGGCGCTGCGCGCGCGCGAGCAAAATTCGTCATCCTCAGTTTTTGGACGTCTATACGGCCATGAGTTTGACCCCTGCTATTCACGCGCTACTGCCGCTCTCGGAAGAGAAATCGAGCATGCTGACCTCGCTGCTCGATGGCCTTGATACTGCGGCGCTGCATTGGTTGTCCGGTTACGCCGCTGGCCTCGCCGTGCGCCGCCCGGCCGAACTGCATGTGCTGCCGACACCCGCCGCTGCTGCGCAGAATGCGCCGATCTTGAGCATCGTCTACGGTTCGCAGACCGGCAACAGCCGGCATCTGGCCGAGCAGCTCAAACGCGAAGCGGAAGCCAGCGGACTCGGTGTGCGCTTGCTGCGCGCGGGCGAATATCCGCTGCGCGAACTCAAGAACGAACGCCTGCTGTACCTCATCATCAGCACGCAAGGCGACGGCGATCCGCCCGATGACGCGCGCAGCTTGGTCGAACACCTGCTGTCGAAACGTGCGCCGGAACTCAAGCAGCTGAGCTTTGCCGTGCTCGCGCTTGGTGATTCGAGTTATCCGAAATTCTGCGAGACCGGTCGCCTGCTCGACGAACGTCTCGCCGCACTCGGTGCGACACGTGCATTGCCGCGCGTCGATTGTGATCTGGATTTCGAGCGCGATGGCAAACCGTGGCTGATTCGTGCGCTGAACTCGGCGCGCGAACAACTCAAGCCGGTCGCCGCCGTCGCCAGCATCAAGACCCTGCGCAGCGTCACCGGCACAGCGGTGTTTGGTCGCGACAATCCATTCCGTGCCGAAGTACTTGCAAGCCAGCGCATCACCGGGCGGGACGCGCAAAAAGACGTGCGCCATATCGAGTTGTCGCTGGCCGATTCCGGCCTGACTTATTCACCCGGCGATGCGCTGGGCGTATGGCCGCAGAATCCGCCGCAGCTTGTCAACGAATTGCTGCAGACACTGAAACTCGATGGCGCCAGCGAGGTTGAATTCGAAGGCCGGCGGCTGCCGCTGGCACGCTGGCTTAGTGGCGAACGCGAGATCACGCGACTCGCGCGTCCGTTTCTCGCAACCCACGCCGCACATGCGGGCAGCAGCGAGCTGAATCGCCTGCTGGCACCGGCGTCGCGAGACGAACTCGCACCGTTGCTGCGCGATTACCAAGTGATCGACGTGCTGCGCCAATGGCCGGCGTTGTGGAGCGGCGAGGAACTCATCGCGAGTTTGCGCCGCCTCACACCGCGCCTGTACTCGATCGCGTCGAGCCAGAAACTGGTCGGCGATGAAGTACATCTGACCTTGGGCACGATCGACTATCAGGCGTTCGGCAGTCGGCATGTCGGTGCGGCATCGAATTTTCTCGCGACGCTCGATGAGGATGGCCGTGCGCCGGTTTATGTCGAAGCCAACGAGCGCTTTCGCCTGCCTGTGGATGCGAGCCGCGACATCCTCATGATCGGCCCCGGCACGGGTATCGCGCCGTTCCGCGCGTTCGTGCAGGAACGCACCGCGATCAATGCCAGCGGCCGCAACTGGCTGTTCTTCGGCGAGCAACATTTCGCGAGTCAATTCCTGTATCAGCTCGAATGGCAGGAAGCATTGAAGAAAGGCCAACTGCATCGACTCGACCTCGCTTTCTCGCGTGATCAGGCGCAGAAAATCTACGTGCAGCAACGCCTGCGCGAGCAAGGTCGCGAGGTCTGGGACTGGCTCGAAAACGGCGCGCATCTGTATGTGTGCGGCGACGCTACGCGCATGGCGCCCGACGTGCACACGGCTTTGCGTGAGATCGTGATCGAACACGGCGGCAAATCGAGCGAAGACGCCGACGACTATCTTGCGCGCCTGTCGCAGCAAAACCGCTACGCCCGCGACGTGTATTGAGAGCGCAATGAGCACACCCGAAACACCGTCGCCTGCACCGCTGTCTGCCGTCGAAATCATCAAAAGCAAAAGTCGTCATCTGCGCGGCTCGCTGGTCGAAAGTCTGGCCGATCCGGTCACCGGCGCGATTGCCGATGACGATACCCAGCTGATCAAGTTTCACGGCAGTTATCAGCAGGACGATCGTGATATTCGCGAGGAACGTCGCGCGCAGAAACTCGAACCGGCCTACAGTTTCATGATCCGCACGCGCCTGCCCGGCGGCGTCTGCACGCCACAACAATGGCTGGCGCTGGATGCAATCGCGCGCACCTATGCGAATGGCACGTTGCGCCTGACCACGCGCCAAGCGTTTCAGGTGCATGGCGTGATCAAGCGTCATCTCAAAACCACGATCGCGGCGATGAATGCGAGGTTGATCGACACCATCGCCGCGTGCGGCGACGTCAATCGCAACGTGCTCGCCAATGCCAATCCGGTCGAGACGCAACTGCATGCCGAGGTGTACGACTGGGCGGTAAAACTGTCGGAGCACCTGTTGCCAAAAACCCGCGCGTACCACGAAATCTGGCTCGACGGCGAAAAGGTCGCCGGCAGTATCGAGGTCGAACCGATCTATGGCGATACCTATCTGCCGCGCAAGTTCAAGGCCGCAATCGCGGTGCCGCCGTACAACGACGTCGATGTTTACGCGCACGATCTGGGCTTCATCGCGATCATCGAGAACGGCGCGCTGAGCGGATTCAATGTCACGGTCGGCGGCGGCATGGGCGCAACCCACGGCGATGCAGCAACGTTCCCACGGCTGGCCGATCTGATCGGTTTTATCTCGCCCGAACAGTTGCTGCACGTGGCCGAAACCGTGGTCAAGGTGCAGCGCGATTTCGGTGATCGCACACTGCGCAAACACGCGCGGTTGAAATACACGATCGAGGATCGCGGCATCGAATGGTTCCGCAGCGAACTCGAACAACGTCTGGGTTTCGCGTTAGCGCCAGCACGCGATTTCGAATTCGTCCACAGCGGCGATCGCTTCGGCTGGGTGCAAGGCCACGACGGGCGCTGGCATCTCACTCTGCGCATCGAAGCCGGACGCATCGCCGACAAACCCGGCCAGGCGTGGCTGACCGGATTGAACGCCATCGCGCAGATTCATCACGGTGATTTTCGCCTGACGGCGAACCAGAATCTGATCATCGCCGGTATCGCCGAAAACGAACGCAACAACATCGAAGCCTTGCTCGCAGAACACGGCCTCGACGGCTATCGCCAAGCCACGCCGCTGCGCCTGAATGCGCTGGCGTGTGTCGCCTTACCGACGTGCGCGCTGGCGATGGCCGAAGCCGAACGCTACCTGCCCGAACTCGTGACCAAACTCGAAGCACAACTCGATACCCATGGCTTGCGCGAAGCCGATATCCGCCTGCGTATTACCGGTTGCCCGAACGGTTGCGCACGCCCGTATCTGGCCGAGATTGGCCTCGTCGGCAAAGCGCCGGGGCGTTACAACCTCATGCTCGGCGCCGATGCACGCGGCCAGCGCTTGAACCAGATGTATCGCGAAAATATCGACGAAAACGAAATCCTCAACGTGCTCGATCCGCTGTTTGCACGCTACGCCGGCGAACGCGAAAACGTCGAAGGTTTTGGTGATTTTTTATTGCGCGCCGGCGTGATCGCCGCGCCGCGCCCTGCCCTGCGAATTGCCGTGGAGATAACAACAACATGAACGTTCCCGATCTGGTCAGCGCCGCCGATGATTTGCGCGCGCGAGCCGAATTGAATGCCGCGCTGGAAAAGCTCGACGCCGAAGATCGCGTCGCTTGGGCGCTGGAAAATCTGCCCGGCAATTACGCCGTATCGTCGAGCTTCGGCGCGCAATCCGCGGTGGCGTTGCATCTGGTCACGCAGCAACAGCCGAATATTCCCGTGGTGCTAATCGATACCGGTTATCTGTTTCCGCAAACCTATCAGTTTGCCGACCAACTCACCGAACGCCTCAAGCTCAATCTGAAGGTCTATCGCGGCAGCCTGAGCATCGCATGGATGGAAGCGCGTTTCGGTCGGCTCTGGGAAAAAGGCGAAGAAGGCATCGAACATTACAACCGTCTGCGCAAGGTCGAACCGATGCGCCGCGCTTTGACCGAACTCGGCGCGCGCACGTGGATTGCCGGACTGCGCCGCGCCCAGAGCAAGACCCGGCAGCAACTGGATGTACTCGAGTTGCGCGATGATCGTTGGAAAGTGCATCCGCTGGTGGACTGGACCGATCGCGATATCTGGCAATACCTGAAACAGCACGACTTGCCGTATCACCCTTTGTGGGAATCGGGCTACATCTCGATCGGCGACACGCACACCACGCGTCCGTGGGAACCCGGCATGCGCGAGGAAGACACACGCTTTTTCGGCTTGCGTCGCGAATGCGGCATTCACGGTCTGGAAGGATAGCCGTAAAGACGTCTATTTGAAATTTACGGTTTCGTCTGAAAAAACCGCGGCGAAAGTCAGACTTTTGCCGCGGCTTTTGGCGATGCGTTTTCACCCCACAACGGCGCCACGATGCTTTGTGCAACCGCATCGTCCACCAGCGCATCGCGCACCGTGGTCGCACCGAGATGTGGCGCAAACAGCGCGATGAATTCGAGCAGATAACGCTTGACCACACTCTCGCGCCGCAGCGCAATCCACGTCGTGCAGCGCTCGAACAAACCGGCAGCAGACAACACCGCAAGGTCGGCATGATCGACTGGCTCGATCGCCATGCTCGCGAGAATGCCGACACCGAGTCCCGCACGTACATAGGTCTTGATCAGATCGGCGTCGCGCGCGGTAAACGCGAGCTGCGGTGCCAGGCCTGCAGCAGAAAATGCGCGTGGCAACGACGAATCCGGATTTAATGACGATTCGTAACTGACCAGCGGAAACGCGGCGATATCGACCAGCGTGAGCGCACGATCGAGCTTGGCCAGCGCATGCGCACGCGGTACGACCACGACGCGATCCCAGCGATAAGCCGCCAGTGCAAACACGCCGGCCGGCGTACTGCCGGAGCTGCTGAAAACCGCGACATCGACCGAACCAGCGCGCAGGCGTTCGAGAATCTCATCCTGACTGCCCGGATCGAGATGCATGCTTACGCCCGGATAACGCCGGCGCAATTCGGCGATGATATGAGGCAGTACAAATCGCGCCTGGGTATGCACGGTGGCGATGCGCAAGGCGCCTTCGGCTTCGTTGCGCAGATTCGCTGCCAGCGCGCGGATATTGCGCGCCTCTTCGAGAATCACGCGCGCCCGCGTCAGCACATCCTCACCGGTCTGGGTAATGCTGTTGAGGCTTTTGCCCTTGCGCGTGAACAACGCAAAACCGAGCTCGTCTTCTAGTTGCTTGAGCTGCTTGGAAAGGCCCGGCTGGGTGGCGTGCACGCGTTCGGCCGCAAGCGTAATGTTCAGGCCGGAATCGGCAATCGCCACGAAAAATCGAAGTTGATTGAGTGTCATGTCGGCATCCTAGCTGATGCCCCGGATGCCGTCCAACCCGGGACGTATAGACGTCCAAACGATTTTGACAGTACCCATAACCTGCCGGCATAAGTCGCGATGCAGATGTCATTTCTCGTTGGCGCCATAGAGGATTAGCGTGTACTCATTGAAACTATCGCGCATCGACTTACCCGCGGCATGCACTGAACGCGCGGGTTCAGCACAGGATTGAGATGAGATTTTACCCGCTGTTCGCCGACCTGCAAAAACGCCACGTCCTGGTCGTGGGCGGCGGTAGCGTGGCTGCGCGCAAGGCCGAAACGCTGCTCGCCGCCGGCGCGGATGTCAGCATCGGCGCGCCCGAGTTGAATGCCGAATTGCGTGCGCTCGAACAGCAAGGGCGACTGCGATATCTGCCCGGTGATTACCAATCAAGCTGGCTCGATGATCGCGTTCTGGTGATTGCCGCGAGCAACGATAGCGCTGTCAATCGTCGGGTTTCGCTCGACGCGCACGCACGCGGAATACTGGTCAATGTGGTCGACAATCCGCAACTGTGCAACTTCATCGTGCCAGCGATCGTCGATCGCTCGCCAATCATGATCGCAATCTCCAGCGGCGGTGCCGCGCCGGTGCTCGCACGCATGCTGCGCGAACGTTTTGAAATACTGCTGGATCATTCTGTGGGAAAACTTGCGCTGCTCGCTGAGCGAGCGCGAGTCGCCGTGCGCGCGCGCTTCGATACCGTGACGCAACGCCGGCGCTTCTGGGAGGCACTGCTGGTCGGTCCGGTCGCTACGGCGGTCGCGGCCGGACGCGATCAGCATGCCGAACAGTTGCTCGATAGCGCACTGAAAAATGCCGATGCGACGATCAATATCGGGCGCGTCGCGCTGGTCGGCGCCGGACCGGGCGATCCGGGCCTGCTGACGATTCGCGCGCTGCGATGCCTGCAGGAAGCCGACGTGATTCTGCATGATCGACTGGTCAGCCGCGAGGTGCTCGATCTTGCGCGGCGCGATGCCGAGCGCATCCAAACCGGCAAAGAATCCGGCACACATCACACCACGCAAGGACGCATCAACGAACTTCTCGTCGAGCACGCGCGCGCCGGCAAACGTGTCGTGCGGCTCAAGGGCGGCGACTCGTTTATCTTCGGTCGCGGCGGCGAAGAACTTGAATACCTGCACGCGCACGACATCGATTATGAAGTCGTACCCGGCATCACCGCTGCAGCCGCATGCGCGGCGTACGCCGGCATTCCGCTGACACATCGCGATCACGCGCAATCATTGCGACTCGTCACTGCGCATTGCCAGAGCTCGCTAGATACTTTGGACTGGCGCGCGCTCGCGCAGGAAAAACAAACCCTCGCGGTCTACATGGGCGTGGCGCGGCTCGAAACGCTGCGCGAAAAACTCATCGCGCACGGACGTGGCGCAGATACACCGTTTGCGTTGATCGAAAACGGCAGTCGCCCCGATCAGCGTGTGATCAGCGGCAGTCTCGGTCAGCTCGATCTGATCGCACAGCGGCATCAGGTGCGCTCGCCAGCGATGCTGATCATCGGCGAAGTAGCGGCATTCGCCACGCAGCTCGCGTGGTTTGGTGCGCCGGTGATTGATGGCGATGCTAGCGTGGAAAACGTAACCTTGCTGGCGCATGCTGCGTAGACCCGTGCAGCACTTTTTGACTTTTAAGCACTAGCGTCCGTCATTGATCGGCTTCGCTGTTGAGAAGCTCATCCGTGCAGACTGTAACGACGAGCAAAAGCTTGCCCGAATCGAGACACAGGATCGACAATCGGGTCACAGCAAACAAACTCTGATCACCTTAAAACTCGAACAGCTTCGGAGAACGCCATGATCTATCAGAATATTCTCGACACGATCGGCAATACGCCTGTCGTCAAATTGCATCGCCTGCCGCCGCTGGGTGTGGATGTTTACGTCAAGGTTGAATCTTTCAATCCGGCGTCGTCGGTTAAAGATCGTCTCGCGCTCGCGGTGGTGCTCGATGCGGAAAAATCCGGCGCGCTCAAACCCGGCCAGACCATCATCGAAGCCACGTCGGGCAATACCGGCGTCGCGCTGGCGATGGTCGCAGCGTCGCGCGGTTATCCTTTTGTTGCGGTCATGGCCGAATCGTTTTCGATCGAACGGCGCAAACTGATCCGCGCTTTCGGCGGCAAGGTGATACTCACGCCGGCGGCGGAACGCGGTAGCGGCATGGTGCGCAAGGCCGAGGAACTCGCCGCCAAGCACGGCTGGTTTCTGACCAGGCAGTTCGATAATCCGGCCAATCCGGCCTGGCATCGCAACACCACCGGCCCGGAAATCCTCAGCGATTTTGCCGGCAAGCGGCTCGATTATTTTGTCAGCGGCTGGGGCACCGGCGGTACGATTTCCGGCGCGGGCGAAATCCTGAAACTCGCGCGACCAGATATCAAGATCATCGCCACCGAGCCCGCTGGCGCCGCATTGCTGTCGGGGCAGGAATGGAAACCGCATAAGATCCAGGGCTGGACGCCGGACTTCCTGCCGAAAGTATTGAGCCGAACAATTGCCGATGAAATCGTGCTGATCGACGATGTGCTGGCGCGCGATACGTCACTGCGACTCGCACGCGAGGAAGGCATTTTCGCCGGCATTTCGTCGGGTGCCACGCTCGCTGCCGCGCTGAAGGTTGCGGAGAAAGCGCCGCAAGGTTCGGTGATCCTGTCGATGCTGCCGGACACTGGCGAACGTTATCTGAGCACGTTCCTGTTCGAGGGTGTCAACGAAGGTTCGGACGACGAGTGGTTGAACGGATTGTAGGCCCGATAGCAAATCGCCCAGCGCGTCGATGAACGCGCTGGGCGATTTTTTATAAGTTGGCTCTATTGCCGAAATTCTTCGGCGATAGTGATTTCAAGCGTGTTTTGTCAGCTTTTGGTCTTGGCCTGCAGGTCGGCAAGATCACTCAACACCTGTGCTGAATTTTCCTTCGGATCGACATCCTTGTAATGCTTGGCGATCACGCCTTTCGGATCAACCAGAAAGGTCTCGCGACGCGCGTAGGAAACCCCAGACTTGGCGGTCGTCAGCACGCCGTAGGCTTTCGCCGCTTCCTGCGTGTTATCCGACAGGATCGGAAATGGCAGATGATATTTCTCGGCGAATGCCGCATGTGATTTGACATCGTCCAGACTCACACCCAGCACTTCCGCACCAGCCTTGTGCAGCTTGATCACGTCGTCGCGAAACGTGCAGGCCTCGGTCGTGCAGCCCGGCGTATCGTCCTTCGGATAAAAATACAGCACCAACCATTTGCCTTTGTACTGGCTGAGCTCCTGAGTCTTGCCGTGCTGATCCTGCAACTTGAAAGCCGGTGCTGATTGACCGTCGGCAGGGCCTGCGGCCGGAGCATCGGCAGCAAATGTCACGCCGGAGAACGCGAGGGATGCCGCAAGCATGAATCCAAGAGTACGCATAGTTCTTCCTGTTTAGGGGTAAGGATTTAAAAATTGCCACAACCTTCGGTGTTGCGGAGGCCGGTTGTTAGCGCATAAGCGCTTGATCCTCAGTCTGACTCCACATTCTGCCACGTTACTGAGTTGCCAAAACGTGACGAATGGTGCGAACGAACCTCTATCGCACTCGAAACGAGAGGCACCACAAAGAATCGCCGCAACCGACTAGACTTAATATTTATAATGTGTAATAAGTGGGCTATTCAAATCTGCTCAGCTAAATTGGCCAAGAATATGCCCAGAACGGCAACGATTGTTCAGGTCTTCGCATCTTCCCCATCAGACGTTTTTCCTGAAAGAGAGATTCTTGAAAACGCCATCACCGAAGTAAACCGTAACGTAGCAAGAGAATACGGAGTAGTTTTTGAACTACTGAAATGGGAGACCGATACACGTCCGGAATTTTCTCAAGACCCACAAGAAATCATAAATCGACAAATTGGTGATGGATATGACGTTTTTATAGGAATACTTTGGCGAAGAATAGGCACGCAAACACCAAGAGCGCAGTCCGGAACAATTGAAGAGTTTAATCGAGCTTACGAAAGATTTAAATCGAACTCAATCGCTCCCGAGATAATGATTTATTTTAAAGATACTCCCATTGCACCATCTAAATTCGACATGCATCAAATGCAGAAAGTACAGGATTTCAAGCATTCAATCGCTGCGATGGGCGGTTTGTACTCTGTATTTGATAGTCAAGACCAGTTCAAGGTATCGCTTCGAACACATCTTGCGGCTTTGGTCAGGAAATTTTCCAGCTCCACATCAAAGACGCTTACGACGCAAATTCAGACTAAACCCACTATAGATAATCCATATAATGAAGATGAAGATGAGCTAGGCTATCTAGATTACATTGAAATATTTGAATCCAGAACTGCTGAAACAAGCTTAATTTTAGACACAATAACAGAAGCCGCGAATCTCTTTACAAGACAAATGGAGCGAAGGACGAAAGCTATTTCTGAACTCGAACAGCCGATCGACAGGAAAGCCGCGAGAAATATAATGAAAATGTCTGCGGAAGATATGAATACTTACGCAAAATCAATGACCGAACAATCTGAATCGATTTCCAAATCCCAAAGCGCAGCGTACGACGCGCTTGGTAAGTCTATAATTCTACAACAAGACTTTAACAACACGAATGATACTCAACTTATCTCTCTCCACAGCAGTCTTGAAACCTTCTCAACAACCATGAGTAATTGTAGAAACTCCATGATTGGTTTCAAAAAGACATTTGCTGCATTCCCGCGACTTACTACCGAATTGAATCGCGCGAAACGCGCGGTTGGCAGTGCACAAGACATTTTTATTGACGAGATTGACAAAACAATTTCCACAATATCCAATATTATGGATTCAATAGACAGAATTCTAAGCCAAAAAACCAATTAGCCGACGCATTCCAAGCTCCAGCCGCACCAATCAGCTACCCGCCAACATCATCTTGTCGACCAGAATCGAACCACAAAGAATATGCGAGCGCGGATCGACATCGCTGCCGATCGCACGGATGTTCGTATACATCTCGCGCAAGTTCGAGGCGATCGTGATCTCCTCGACCGGATAAACGATTTCGCCGTTCTCGACCCAGAAACCCGATGCACCACGCGAATAATCGCCTGTGATGATCGACACACCCTGCCCCATCACATCGGTGACGAACAAACCGGTGCCGAGATTCTTGAGCATCGCGCGCAGATCGTCAGTACCGGGCTTGACCAGAATATTGTGCACGCCGCCGGCATTGCCGGTGCTCGACAGCCCGAGTTTGCGCGCGGAATAACTCGACAGGATGTAACGCGTCAACACGCCATCGCGAATGAGGTCGCTATCCACCGTCGCGACGCCCTCGGCATCGAAACTGCTAGATCCGTGGCCACGCTTGATGAACGGGCGTTCGACGATTTCCATGAAGTCCGGCAGGATTTTCTTGCCAACATGATCGAGCAGGAAAGTCGACTTGCGATATAAAGCGCCGCCGCTGACCGCCGACAACAAATGTCCGATCAGGCCACGCGCGACTTCCGGCGCAAACAACACTGGACAACTGCGGGTCGAAAGCTGGCGTGCACCGAGTCGTTCCAGTGTGCGTCGCGCGGCGTTGTTGCCGATCAGTTTTGCGTCGGGAAAGTCCTCGGCGGCGCGTACCGATTCGTACCAGTAATCGCGCTGCATGCCGTTCTCGTCTTCGGCCAGCAACGCGCACGACAACATGTGCCGCGTGACTCGTTCGCGCGCAAGAAAGCCATGCGAATTTCCAGTGACGGCAAGAATTTCGCCGGCCTGCACTGATGCGCCTTCGGAGTTGCTGATGCCGGCACGCGCACGCCCAGCGTCTTCGATTTCCAGACCGAGCGTGATTGCTTGTTCCGGCGAAACATTCCACGGATGCCACAAGTCGAGATCCGGCTGCTCGCGCGCCATGCGGTCGGCATCGGCAAGTCCGGAACATTCGTCGTCCTCGGTGTAGCGCGCGATCGCGCATGCCTGTTCGACTGTAGTCGCGATCGATTCAGGCTGCAGATCGGCGGTGCTGGCCGAGCCTTTGCGTTTGCCGAAATACACCGTGATCGCGAGCGAACGATCGCGCGTATGTTCGATGGTTTCGACTTCGCCGAGACGCACGCCGACGTTGAGTCCGCTGTCGATGCTTGCGCCGACTTCGGCCTGGCTCGCACCGGCCGCGCGGCAGCGTTTTAATACGTCTTCGCACACCTGCGCGAGGCGGTCGAGCTGGGCCTCGCTGGTGTCGGTTTTTGCTGATAGTTCGTTCACCACGTATCCTTTGCTGAATTCTTACACTGACAAATCATGCATACCGAAGATCAAGAGTTCGAAGAACCCAGTCGCAGCCAGCTACGCCGCGAGGCGCTGGATGTGTTCAAGCTGGCCGAAGCCATCGTTGCGTTGCCCGAATCGCAACTCGGCAAACTGCCGCTCTCCGACGAACTGCGGGAGGAAGTCCAACGCGCGCGCCGCATCACCCAGCAGATTGCGCGCAAACGCCAGATTCAGTTTCTCGCCAAGCAGATGCGCCGCCGCGAGGAAGAACTCGAACCGCTGCGCCAGGCGCTGACGCAGGACCGCGACAGCATGCGTCGCGAAACTGCCGAATTGCATCGCCTCGAAGGCTGGCGCGAACGCCTGATCAACGATGGCGACAGCGCGTTGTCCGACCTGCTGCAACATTTTCCGCACGCCGATCGCCAGCATCTGCGCACACTCGTGCGTCAGGCGCGCGACGATGCGCATGCGAACAAGCCACCGACCGCGAGCCGCACCTTGTTCAAGGAATTGCGTGCGCTGTTTTCGGGCGATGGTGATTCCATCGAAAGCGACATCGAAACAACCGACTCGGACGGCGAAACGAGCTGACAAAGTGGCCTCAAAAACGTAGCGAGCGAAGGGAGTTTGGGTGAGGACGGAACGGAGGAACCAGAGTGTACTTATGTACATGAGGATTCCGCGTACCGCCCTCGCGCAAAATACCGAGCGCACGACGGCATGGATGCCGGAGGTAGGGCAACGCAGGGAGCTCTTGCCGAGTAGTTTTTCAGGCCGCTTCGCCCGCATTCGTGCCGCCGACCGTCATCGCATCCACACGCAAGGTCGGCTGACCGACGCCGACCGGCACGCTCTGGCCTTCCTTGCCACACACACCGACGCCTTCGTCGAGCGCGAGATCGTTGCCGACCATGCTCACGCGCGTCAGCACTTCCGGGCCAGCACCGATCAGCGTGGCGCCCTTGACCGGTCGCGTGATTTTTCCATTTTCGATCAGATAAGCCTCACTCGCCGAGAACACGAATTTGCCGTTGGTGATATCGACTTGGCCGCCACCGAAATTCACCGCGTACAAACCACGTTTGACCGAGGCGATAATCTCGCCCGGATCACTCTGACCCGGACGCATGTAGGTGTTGGTCATGCGCGGCATCGGCAGATGCGCAAACGATTCGCGGCGGCCGTTGCCGGTCGAGCGTGTACCCATCAGGCGCGCGTTGTGCTTGTCCTGCATGAAGCCGGTCATCTTGCCGTTTTCGATCAGGGTGGTGCATTCGCTCGGCACACCTTCGTCGTCGATGCTCAGCGAGCCGCGCCGGTTCGGCAGAGTGCCGTCATCGACCACCGTGACCAGATCCGAGGCCACGCGCTGGCCCATCATGCCGGCAAATGCCGAGGTGCCCTTGCGGTTGAAATCGCCTTCAAAACCGTGGCCGATCGCTTCGTGCAACAACACACCCGGCCAGCCCGGGCCGAGCACGACGGTCATGCTGCCGGCCGGCGCATCGATCGCTTCGAGATTCACCAACGCCTGGCGCACCGCCTCGCGCGCAAAGCCGTGCGCACGACCGTTCGCGAGCAGATCGACGTAGCTGTAGCGCCCACCGCCGCCGGAATGGCCTTGCTCGCGACGCCCGTTCTGCTCGACGATCACCTGCACGTTCAAACGCACCAGCGGGCGTACGTCGGCGGCCAGCGTGCCATCCGATGCCGCGATCAGTACGGTATCGAGCGCGGCAGCTAGGCTGACCACAACCTGCGTCACGCGTGGATCTTCGGCACGACACCAGCCATCTACTTCGCGCAGCAGGCTGATCTTGGCGTCGTTGCTCAACGAATCGATCGGGTCGATCGCTGGATACAGGCCGCGTCCGTTGCTGATCGCCAGCGCCTTGCCGACGCCTTTGCTGCCGGCCTGCGCGATCGCACGCGCCGAGCGCGCTGCGGTCAACAGTTCGGGCAAGACGATCTCGTCGGAATACGCGAATCCGGTTTTTTCGCCGGACATCGCTCTCACGCCGACGCCTTGTTCGATCGAGTGATTGCCCTCTTTGACGATGCCGTCTTCGAGCACCCACGATTCGCTACGCGAATGCTGGAAATACAGATCGGCTGCATCGATGGACGGGCCCATCAATTGTGAAAAAACCTGATCGAGGTCGCCGCTGGCCAAACCGCCAGGGCGCAGAAGCCGGGTTTCGGCAAGCGCTATTAGTGAATTCATTCGGGGATTATCGCAGGTTGGGCAGGTTCAGCGCATAAGGTGTGGGCGCGCATGCCGGTCACAAGGTCAGCGAGCGCAAACACCGCGCTCGGCACGCCGCTGATATTCGCGAAAAAAACCCGCGTATTACTTGGCTTTGCCGGCTTTTGCCTCGTCCTTGCCGTGCGGCTTGACAGCCTTGGCGACGGTGACGATAACCGGTTTGTCCCAGCTGCCGCTGACGCGATACGTGGTTTCGGCGGCCTGATTGAGCGGCTTGCGCAGGATGGTCTGCACCACAAAACCCGCCGCCGCACCGACCGGGCCGCCGGCAATCGCGCCGACGATCGGCAAGGTATTGCTCAGGTGCGGTACGACAATCATGGTCTGGTCGTATTCGCGTTTGCGCAGGTCGGTGCGCCCGCTGATCGCGATATCGGCCGCCGGCCCCTTGATCTGCAGATCGTTCGTCGTGGCATTGCCGTTGCCTAGCGCGAACTTGCCTTTGATCGAGTTGAACGCGAGGCCGGATTTGAAAAAATCGCTGAAATCCAAAGCCAGCCGACGCGGAATTTCGGTGATGCCAACCAGGCCGATGATACGACCCGCGCCCGGATCAACTTCGAGAATACGACCATCCGCAACCGACAGACTCAAACTGCCGTCGAGCTTGGCGAGGGCAAAACTCGACGGCGCGCCGGGCCAGCTCGCGTCGATGCCGACCACGGTTTCGCCGCCGTCGATCACGCCTGCGTAACCGAGCGCATCGAGCATGTGCCCGAGGTTTTTTGCGGTGAAGTGAATGGAAAAAGTCGAATGATCCTTGCCGCCCTTGCCGAACCAGTCGCCGCGCGCGCTCATGTCGATGTTCGGCGAATCGCTCTGCACCTGTTCCAGATGCATGCCACCTTCAATCGGATAACTTTCGACACGCGCCGCGCCGAAGCTGGCATGACCGAGATGCAAATCACCGACCGAGATGTGCAGCGGCGGAATGGCCGCAGGATTGACGCCCGCTAGCGTATCGCTATCCGTGGCGGCGGGTGCATTTGCATCCGCTGGCGGCGTATCGTCATTGTCGGACGGCATGTACAAACGCGCGAGCTCGGCAGTGACGCCACGCTTGATCAAATCTGCCGCAGGAATATGGACCGTGCCTTCGACTTGCGTGCCGCTGAGATTGATCGTGCTTTCGTCGGGGCTGAAACCGAGCTTGAACGAGGTATCGGGAAACGCGCGGCCGAAAAACGTCAGCTGCGCCACGCGTAGATCGACGCTCTCGATAAAGCTGCCGCTGCCACTGCTGCTGTTGCCGACGACAAAATCCATCCAGCCACTGATATCCGCTTCGACCACACCGCCGCTGACCCGCAGGCCACGCTTGGGCAAGGCATCCGGCATACCGGCACCAAACGCAAGATGACCGGCGAATGGCGTCACACCTTTTTCCAAGCGCGCGCGCATCTGCGCAATGTCGCCGAGCCGCGCCTGCAGCTCGCCGCCCTCGATTGGCAGCGGCACGATTACGCGCAGCGGTTGCACTTCGTTGCTGTCCTTGTGCATCGGCGCGGGCAAGCTGATCGCGATGCCCTTCAAATCGGAGCTAACAACAAGTCGCTGTGCGGAATCGCCCTTGCCGTGGTTGTCATCGACACTGTAATCGACGGTCCAGTCGGCGCTGCCGGCAATGAATTTTTGATACGGCAATAACACCGGCACGCGTTTGAGCAGGATCGTTGCGGGGAATTTGCCGTGCAAGCTGGCTTCGGCCTGATGTTGCGGATCTCGCATGTAGGCGCTGCCGACGCGCAATGCAAAACGCGCGGGTTGGTCTTCGTAGCGCACCGCCATGTCGTCGATACCGAAACCGCGCTCGCTGAAAATCACCTTGCCGTTGGCCTGGGTCAGGAGCAGGTTCGGACCACTCGCCGACAGCGCCGCATCGGTCATGTCGACGCTGCCGTCGAGCTTCAGCGGGCCTTGGTCGTTGCCCAGCGGCAGATGCAATTGCAGCGCGAGTTTGCCAGCGCCAGAAATATCCACGCCGCGCAGTTGCTCGGCATAACGTTTGCCGATCGGGCTGGCATGCAGGAAGTCCAGCAGATTTTTACCGCTGCCTTCGCCGGCGAGCTGGATCTCGATAATCGCGTGCGCAAAATCGGAAATATCCGCACTACCGCTGGTCAGATTATTGCCGAGGGTCTGGCCTGCGGTCGTTACGACATGCAGACTCGTATTCAGGAAATCCGCGCTCGCGCGCAGATGCTCGATGCGCGGCCACTCCGGGTTGTAATCGAGGATCGCATCTTCGAGTTCGACATGCGCGCTGAACTGACCGAGCTGATTGCGAAACGGCCAGTCGCCGAGGTTGCCTCGAAACGCCGCGCGCCCAGTCAGGCGGCCACCGGCGAGGCCACGATCAAGCCATGCCACGCCCTGTTTCGGCATATTGTTGTACGGCCAGAACGGATGCGTCGCGAGCATGTCGGCGTGCGTAATCGCGGCGTACATGTCCATGAACGGTCGCGAGCCGTCGATATTCAGATCGATGCTGCCGCGCAGCTCGCCGCCGTATCCGAGCCCCGCCACCGGCTGGCCTTCGAACTGCACGCCGGGAATTTCAATGCGCCACGCTTTATCAGTGCGATACGCCGCGACCTTGCCGCTGAATTCAGCCAGCTCGATGGTCGAGCGGAACACCTGCGGCATCGGCAAGCGCAACGGCGTGCGCGTCGGCAAGGTAATGCTCAGCGCCTGCGCGTCGGCCAGCGCTTCGAAGTTCAAGCCTTCCACACCCGGAAGTTTGCCGACCGGCATCCACGCCACACTGCCGATGCTCGCGGCGACATCGTAATCGTGGCCGTCGTGATAACGCAGACTCAGATTGTGTGCGACGCCATGCGGACTGGCGTTGTACAGCCACTGCCGCAAACCCGCCGGCAATGCATCGCTGAGCATCGACAAACTGGCGATCGCGCTCAGATCCAGATCACTGGCCGAGCCGACATATTCGACGCTGGCATTGGGCATGCTAACGCCGTTGTCATCAGCCGCGGCGAGCACCATCTTGTCGGCGGTTTCATCCTGCGGCGATACCAGCAAACCTTCCGGCAACGTCGTTGTTATCGGCTGCGCTGGCGCATTGCGCTGTTCGATACTGAAACGTCCGGGCACACCGGCTTCGCCATCGCGATCCATGCGCAAGTCCGCCACGTCGGCACGCCAACCCGATACATTGCGCTGCAGGCGTGCGCCGAACGCGAAACGATCGAGACCGATACGCGGCACGATGTCGCCAACGCTGCCGGTGTCGATTGGCGCGGTGGTCTGCATTACCAGTTTGCGCAGATCGATTTCGGCACGCACCGCATCGAGCGCACCAGCGCGCCAGTCGACCCAGAACTGCGCATCGCCGCCGCCGCTCGCGAGCGCCAAACCACGCACCGGAAACAGCCGCAGCAAACCGGCCAGGTCGAGCTGACTCGCGCCAAGATAAAGCCGGCCATTGCGCGTATCAGTATCATATTCGGCCACCAGCGCCATCGGCGGCGATTGCGTTTCCAGACACCGCACACGCGCGAGCATTCGATGCGCGCTGCCCTGGTTGATCAGGCGCAGCTCCGAAATGCCGAACTGCAACTGGCGCTGATCCGGCGTGTCGTCCACGCGCAGATGCAGGTCACGCAGCACCAACGAGCCGAGCTGAAACAGCGGATTGTCACCGTCGTCCTGCTGGTCGTTATTGTCGGCGACAAAACCGTGAATGCGCCACGAGCCATCCGGCGCATCATGACTCAAGACCAGATCCAAGCCGCTCAGACGGAACTCGTTCCAGCGCTGATTCTTGTGCATCCAGGCGAAAAAATTCAGCGCGATTTCGGCCTGCGGAATCAGCATCGCCTGCTGGCTCGCATCAGCCGCACCAAGATGCAAACCGTGCAAGGTCAGCACCGGGCCGCTGCGCTCCCAGATGCCCTCGATCTTGTCGATGCTGATCGGGCGATGCAGCTTGTCGCTGAGAAACGCGGTGACTTTTTCGGGATGGCTGATCACCCACGGCAACGCCAGTTGGCCGAGCCCCATCACCAACGCCATCGCAATCAGCGCCAGCGCGAGCAAGCGCACCAGCCACAGGCGCAGACGGCGCAAACGCCGACGCCACGGCGTCATCGAATTTCTCCGCACACTATCATCCCGCCGCAAGATACGCTGCCGCGAAAACTACAGCAGCACCACATCGTATTGCTCCTGCGAATAATTTTCTTCGGGCTGGAAACGAATCGTCTTGCCAATGAATTCCTCAAGCTCGGCGACCGCGACGGATTCCTCTTCGAGAATCTTGCTGACCACCTTGGTCGAGGCCAGCACGAGCAGAGTGGCGGCTTCGAACTGGCGCACCGCGCGTGTGATCTCGCGAAAGATTTCGTAGGTCACGGTTTCCGAAGTCTTGAGGCTGCCGCGACCGTTGCAAGTCGGGCATGGCTCGCACAACTGACGCTCCAGACTTTCGGTTGTGCGCTTGCGTGTCATCTCGACTAGGCCGAGCGGCGAGATGTCGTAGACGGTGGTTTTGGCGTGATCGCGCAGCAGCGACTTTTCGAGCATGCGCAACACCTGGCGCTTGTGTTCCTCGTCGATCATGTCGATAAAATCGATGATGATGATGCCGCCGAGATTGCGCAGGCGCAATTGCCGTGCAGTCGATTGCGCGGCTTCGAGATTGGTCTTGTAGACGGTTTCCTCAAGATTGCGATGGCCGAGAAACGCGCCGGTATTCACATCGACCGTGGTCATCGCCTCGGTCTGGTCAATAATCAGATAGCCGCCAGATTTCAGCGGCACATCCTTCTTCAAGGCGCGCTGGATTTCGTCCTCGACGCCATACAGATCGAAGATCGGGCGCTCGCCCGGATAATGCTCGATGCGCTCGACCAGCTCGGGCATGAACTGCTGCGCGAAACGGATCGTCTTGTCGTACGTTTCGTGCGAATCGACACGCACTTTCTCGACATCCTTGCGCATGAGGTCGCGCAATGCACGCAGCGGCAAGGCGAGATCTTCATAGATGCACTGGCCAACCTGGGTGCGCTTGATGTTTTCGCGCAATGCGATCCACAGCTTGCCGAGATAATCGATATCTTCGGCCAGTGCTTCGCTGGTCTGGCCCTCGGCATTGGTGCGCACGATGTAACCGATGCCGCCCTCGGCCGCGAGCGCGACGAGCATTTCTTTCAGCCGCGCCCGTTCGGTTTCGTCCTCGATGCGCACCGATACGCCGAGCACCTTGCTATACGGCAGCAGCACCAGATAACGCGACGGAATCGACAGGTGGGTAGTCAGGCGTGCGCCCTTGCTGCCGATTGGATCCTTGACCACCTGCACAACCACTTCCTGGCCTTCGTGCAGCAGCTCGTTGATCGGCGGCACCGGCGTCGCGGACGAGCCGTTTTCGACGCCATCGACCGGCAACGCGGTTGGCGCGCGGAAAATATCCGAGGCATGCAAAAACGCCGCACGACCCAAGCCAATTTCGACAAACGCCGCCTGCATGCCGGGCATCACGCGCGACACGCGACCTTTGTAGACATTGCCGACATAACCGCGTTTCAGCGCACGTTCGACATGCATTTCCTGCAGCATGCCGTTTTCGACCACCGCGACGCGCGTTTCGCGCGGGGTGACGTTGATCAGGATTTCCTCAGACACGATTCGCCATCAATAAAGCTTCAATGGAAGGTTTATAGCCGGGACTGGCTGAACTTGTCGAATACCGCGGAATTAGTACACTCGGCGGTGTAGCTGCAGGCTGATTAAAACTCGCGCAGCAACCGTGCTGTCTCGAACAACGGTAGGCCCATCACGCCCGAATAACTGCCACTCAGGTGGCGCACGAACGCACCCGCACGGCCCTGGATTGCGT
This sequence comes from Pseudolysobacter antarcticus, assembly GCF_004168365.1. Classification (GTDB taxonomy): domain Bacteria; phylum Pseudomonadota; class Gammaproteobacteria; order Xanthomonadales; family Rhodanobacteraceae; genus Pseudolysobacter; species Pseudolysobacter antarcticus. Next base: position 1,475,253 of record NZ_CP035704.1, on the reverse strand, counting down.
AACCGCCGGCCCGACCAAACGGCTCGCCGGTGGCGACGTAGGCGGCGATTGCAGCCTCGTCGAGATCGGCAAATGTAACTTCGGAGACACTGATTGCGCGGGCCTCACGGCCACTATCGACCAACCATACCGCTGTGACAGCGTGATGCGTGCGCCCAGCCAATTCGCGCAACATCGCGCTGGCCTGCGCCGCGTCATTCGGTTTGCCGAACACGTGATCGCCGAGCACGACTTCGGTATCCGCACCGAGCACGCGCGCGCCGGCATTACCGATCACTTGCAGCAGACCCGCACCGGCTTTCTCATGCGCAACGCGACTGATGTAGTCGTGCGCCGGTTCGCCGATCGCGCGCACTTCCGGCACATCGACATCGAGCACAGTAAATTGCACGCCGAGCTGTTCGAGTAACTGGCGTCGACGCGGCGATTGCGAAGCGAGATAAAGCATGAGTCCATATTCGCCGAGCTGAATCAAGGCCAATAAAATAGCACGCGGAAATCTTTTCGGATTAACCGAAAAACTCAGGGCGCAGTCTGCTTGAACGCCTCGGCAAAACCCTGCAACGTGCTTTCGCTCGCATCCGAAATCACCCACAACACCAGGCCGGATTGCGCCCAACGCAACAGATGGAAACCCTGCAACGACGAAGCCTCTGGCTTGGCATCGGCTGGCACCGCGCCCGCTGGCAATACAAAAACATTCAACACATGCTCGTGATGACGATACACCAGCGCCGCCGTGCCGTGCCCGGCGATGTAATCAAGACGACCACCGATCAAGGCATAACCCTGTGCGGCGAGATCGATCGCCGGCGGCGCGATATCAATCCGGCCGTTGAACCAAGGTTTCACGGTGTGCTGATCCGAAGACACCACATCAGTCAGGTGCGCCGCGAGCTGCGAGCGCACGTGTGCCGCGACGAGCTCGGTGGCGAGACGCGTTTCGGCATTCGGCTGGCGCAGATACCAGTTCAGATTCAGCGCGAACAACAGCAACGCCGCAACGCTGGCGAATCCGGCCATCCAGCGCTGACCAAAATGGCGATGACGCCGAGCCACACGCGGCATGGACGGGAGCAGCGGCACTGTTTTATGGATCGGCGCGGCAATTTCAATTTGCACGTGCTCGATCGAACCTTGCAACGCGGCTTCAAGGCGCTCGCGCAGCCCGGCAGGCGCCGGGAAATACGCGGCCTTGCGGATCATCGCGCGCCAGTCGGCTAGCGCCTGCTTGCGCGCCTTGCAGGCGACGCAATCCGCGAGATGCTGCTCGATCAGCAGCGTCTGCGTCAGATCGGTTTCGCCATCGACATATACATCCAGCAATGACGCCAGCGTTTTACAGTCCATGACTTGTCTCCTCGAGTCCGCGCCGCGTCCATGCCGCGCGCAGTTGCAGACGCGCACGTGCAAGCCGCGACATCACCGTGCCGATCGGCAAGTCGGTGACCGCAGCGATCTCGCGATAGCTCAGTTCTTCCAATTCGCGCAACACCAGCACCTCGCGAAACGGCAACGGCAATTCATTCATCAATTCGAGCAGCAGCGCATGCGCGTGTTGATCGCTCAGTATATTTTCCGGACTCGGCGCTGGTTCGATCGCACCACTCTGCTCGGCAGCATCCAGCGCGGTTTCCGGCACCGCCGCGAGTTGTTGCGGACGATGCCGTTCGAGCCAGCTGTACGCCGCATGTCGCACGATCGTGAGCAACCACGCGCGTGCATCGCTGCCGTGAAAACCGTCGATAAAACGAAACGCGCGCAACAGCGCTTCCTGCGTCACGTCCTGCGCGTCGCTGGCATGACCGGTCAACCAGCGCGCAAGGTTGTGCGCCGCATCGAGATGCGGTAGCACGCTTTGGTTGAAGCGGCGCATCGCATCGGCGTGCTGTGCGGCATCCGCTGCGGGTTTCGACGGTTGATCGATCATTCGACTACTGTAACTGCAATGGTATGAAATTTATTTCCGTGCATTTTTACCGCGAAAACGCACGGGAATAAATCTTGGCAAGCGTCGGTTGAGTCCGTTGTCGACCCAGCAGCGGAGCACCACCATGAATCACCCGATCAATCGTCGCCAGTTTCTTGAAATCGCCGCACTAGGCGGTGTGGTATTCGCCTCCGGTCTGACCGGCATCGCGCGCGCCGCATCGCAGGATTTTTATTTCGTGCAGTTGTCGGATGTGCATTGGGGCTTTACCGATGCCAAGATCAACCCCGAATTCGCGACCAGCCTGCAGCGTTCGATCGCTGCGGTGAACAAGCTAAAACCGGCGCCGGATTTTGTCGTGTTCACCGGCGATCTCACGCAGGTCACGGATGACCCGGTCGAGCGTCGGCGCCGCATGCACGAGTTTCGCGAGATCGCACGCACGCTCAAATGCAAGGACGTACGCTACCTGCCCGGCGAGCACGACGCGACCGCCGACAAAGGCGAGGCCTATCAGGAATTTTTCGGCGCGTTGCACTATAGCTTCGATCACAAAGGCATCCATTTTGTCGTGATCGACAACGTCACCAATGCGGCGCTCGGCATCGCGCCGGCACAGCTCGAATGGCTCGCGGCGGACCTTACCAAACATCCGAAAAATACGCCGATCGTTGTGCTCACGCATCGCCCTTTGTTCGACCTCATGCCGTCGTGGGATTGGGCCACACGCAACGGCGACAAGGTCATCGAAATGCTCATGCCATTCGCCAACGTCACCGTGTTCTACGGTCATATCCATCAACTGCACGAACACGCCACGGGACACATCAAGCACTATGCCGCGGAGTCGTTGATGTGGCCGCTGCCGGTGGCGGGATCGGTGCCAAAAAAGGCCGCGATTGCGTGGGATGCGACGCAACCGTTCAAGGATCTCGGTTATCGCGAAATCGCGACGAATCGCGGCAAGGACGGGATCGCACTGAAGATCAAGGAAGATCCGCTGGCATAAGCGCCGGACGCGTATAAATCAAACGCGGCGCGCTCAGCCGCCGCGATGATACGGATGATTGCCGAGCTGGCTCACGGCGCGATACAACTGTTCGGCCAGCACGATGCGCACGATCGGATGCGGCAAGGTCAGCGGACCGAGCGACCAACGCTGATTGGCGCGCGCCAGTGCATCGGGTGCCAGACCATCGGGGCCGCCGATCAGAAATACGAGATCCTGGCCGAGCATGCGCCAGCGTGCGAGTTGTTCGGCAAGATGCTCGCTGCTCCAGACACTGCCACGACCATCGAGCGCGATCACATGTGCGCCTTTCGGAATCGCCGCAAGCATCGCTGCGCCTTCGTCGCTAATCGCACGTGCGAGGTCGCGGCCTTTGCCGCGTGCGCCTAGCGCGATCTCGATTACATCGAGCGGCAGATCATGACTGAGGCGTTTGCTGTATTCGGCCACACCTGCGGCAACCCACGCTGGCATGCGTTCACCGATGGAGATCAGGCGGGCGCGCATTTCAAAGTGAAATTGCGCGAAGGGTCGATTGGCGTTTACGAAACGTAGATCGCATATATGCTCGCGCCGCGCCGCGATCAGCGAATACCAAAAATCCCGCTGATATCATCTGAAAGCCAGTAGCCGCATTTGCGACAATAATCTCGCAACTGTCGAGCGCCATAAACACTGAAAGGACACTCTTCGCAATGCGGACACCTGAGCAGTTCTGATGAGTATCGTGAAAGGTAGAAACCTATCATCAGCAAATTGATGGCTTCGAAACCGAGTACGTATGGGAGCATTCCGGGCGAGTATAAAAAGCAACCCAGAAACAACAGCAAACCACCGAAGAATGGGAACCAAAGCCAAAAGGATTTCGCGCGATATTCGACATTGCGTCTTCGCCATTCGGCCATGACGTTCTGATCACGAGTGGATCGCAAAAGCACGCGCCGAACCTCAATTCAACGCAGCAGATTCCGGCATATCGTCGCCAACCGTCCACAGACGTTCCAGCGCGTAAAACTCGCGCACTCTCGGCAGCATCACATGCACAACGATGTCGCCGAGATCGACGAGTACCCATTCGGCTTCGCGCTGACCTTCCACGCCGATCGGCACCACGCCAATCTGCTTGGCGAGCTTGAGCACTTCATCGGCGATGGAGCGCACGTGTCGGCTGGATGTGCCGCTCGCGATCACCATGAGATCGGTGACGGATGTTTTGCCGCGTACATCGATCTCACGCACGTCTTTCGCTTTGAGATCTTCCACCGCCTTGATGACCTGCAATCGCAGATGCTCGGCCTGGTCGACAGGCGCCTTGATACGGGGGCGGGCTTTTGTTTTCGGACTGGCTTTCGCTGCAGTTGCCAAGCGGGTATTACCTCTGTGTTTTGATTAAACCGGCCGCAGAACTCGGCTGACCGGGCGGCACCAATATACGCTGATTTGCCGGTGGCGGAAGTGACGATGGCTGAAATGCGTCGGTTCCGGCCTGCGGGCATGAACGGATTTTCGCGTGTGGTTCAGCAAAACCAGCATCGTTGCGAGCCGACTTTCGAGGCAAACTAATTGCCGGCGCCGAGCCGATAGGCGTCGAGCAAGCTCGGATCGGCCAGCAAAACATCGGGCAGCAAATAGCGCGGTTCGTGGCCATCGCGCAGCAATTGACGGATCTGCGTGGCGGAAATATCCAGAGGCGTGACCGGCAAATGGAATATCGCGCCGGCCGTGCGCGTCGCGAGGATTTGCGCCGTATCCACCTCGTGCGCCAGCACTTGCGTTTGCAGCTCCGCGCCGAGCGCCGCGGCCACGCCAGGGCGCGTGAGCACGACGATATGCGCCAGATCGAACAATTCCTGCCAGCGATGCCAGCCCGGCAATCCGGCAAACGCATCGGCGCCGAGCAGCAGGATCAGGCTGCGTTGCGGACCGATCTCGGCACGCACTTCGATCAGCGTATCGATGCTATACGACGGCCCAGTACGACGCAGCTCGCGCAGATCGATGTGCAGTCGTTGCTGCCCCGCAAGCGCGGCGCGCAAAATAGCAACCCGTTGCTCGACACTCGCGACGGGCGCGGGCCGATGCGGCGGCTCATGCGCGAGCAGCAGATGCACATCGGCATCAAGCGCCTCGGCGGCCTCCCACGCCACGCGCAGGTGGCCAAGATGGATCGGATCGAACGTACCGCCGAGCAAGGCGAGAGGCCGCTGCGCGCTCACGACAAAACTCAACTGGCGAGCAGTCGCGCCGCGCGCGGCTGTGCCATCGCCACGAGCAGACGTTCGAGTTCTAGCCATGCATCACCCGCGCCGCGGCCCTTGCTGATGCGATCGATACGCGTGGCCTGGCGCAGGCAGCGTTCCCAATGGCTGCGATCACTGCGGCCGAGCGCCTTGCGGTACATGCCTTGCCGCGCGGGCCAGACACGCTCGCTACTAAACGCTGCGGAAAGATTGGCCGATTGTGCCGATAAACGCGCCAGCAGTTGCAGTTGATTCAAGATCCAGCCGAGCAGCGGCGGTACTTGTTCGCCCTCGGCACGCAAGCCGGCAAGGATGCGCAGGCAACGTTCGCCGTCGCCGCTGCACGCGGCATCGGTGAGCTTGAACGCATCAAAACGCGCGCTGTCGGCGACCAAATCTTCCATCGCCGCAACGTCGATCGTACCCGGCCCGCGCAGCAATACGAGCTTGTCGATTTCCTGTGCGGCCGCGAGCAGATTTCCTTCGACGCGCTCGGCCAATAACGCCGCCGCATCGCGATTCGCGTTGAGGCCGCGCGACGCCATACGCTGCTCGATCCATGCCGGCAATTCACCGAGTTTGATCGGCCAGCACGGCACGAACAAACCGGCCTTTTCAAGCGCCGCGACCCACGCCGTTTCATGCGCCTTGCTCCACTGCGTGCTGGTGATCAGCAAGACAGTATCGGGCGGCGGATTTTCGCAATATTCGATAATTGCCGCAGCGCCATCCTTGCCGGGTTTGCCGCTGGGCAGGCGCAGGTCGATGACCTTGCGCGTGGCGAACAACGACATCGCCGATGCGGCCATGCTGAGCTCATTCCAGTCGCCGTTGGCTTCGAGATCGATCACCTCGCGCTCGGTGAATCCGAGTGCACGCGCGCGCACGCGAATCGCATCGGCGGCTTCGAGCAACAGCAAGTGCTCCTCGCCGGCGAGCAGATATATCGGGCGCAACGTGTCGCCAGTCAGGTGTTTATGAAGTTGTGCGAGGCTGATCGACATGCGGCGAAAAAGCTGTGACTACGACGCTGGGGCTATCGCATCAATGCGCAGCAGCAGACTTGCCGACGGCTTCGATGCGGCGCATCACCGACTGCACCATATCGCGTTGCATCTGGCGTTTGAGCTCGTCCTGTTCGACGCCGATGCCAAGCGCCTGAGTGTCGTCGAACGTGAAGTCACGCGTGAGTTCGACGGTCTGTTTCGGCACGATGATCTTGCCTTCGGAGTTCACGACTTCAAGCTCGACGTGATAGACCATAACGAATTCGCGCACGTGCTGGGCGATGCCGACAGATGAGACTTCCGGGCTGATCGTGACGACCGGTAACTTGAGCTCGGCGATGCCGTCGCCGGATTTTTCTTCGACCGTGGCACCCGAGCGCCGCAACGAATCTTCGAGGTTGCGCTTGAGCGGACTGAACGCATCCGCCGATACCACAATCACGCGCTGCATGCCCGGTGGCAATTGAGCCTCGCCGCGCAGCTGAAATCCGCAGCCGACCAAGGTCAGCGCCAACAGGGACAACAACGAGAGATTTTTCAACATGGACATTCCGGATCGGCGGTTTGGCGAATGATAACGTCTGGCGCGACTTCTGTGTGGCTCACGCCAGACGTTGCCTCATTCGGTGTATCGCTATCCGGTTATGCGCAGGGTTTCTATCGCGGCCAAAGCCAGGCAAACGTGGCACCCGCGATAAGCGCGTAGATCAACCCGTCGATCGCATATTTAAGCACGCTGCGCCACGGATGCCCCCACCAGATGCCATTCGGCAACGTACCGAGCGCATACGCCATGAATGCGCCGAGTGCGACCAGATGAAATACATTGGCAAACGGCGCCGCGGTGCCCAGCACCGAGCTGGCGAGACAGGCGCACAGGAATGAAACCAGCAGGCAAAACACAAACCACTGACCGAGTGAGGCGCCCATATTCATCTCGCCGGGTTGGCGCAGAAAAATGGCGCCGACCGGACCGCGCCGAAATTTCTCGCGCGTCTCGGGCTTTTTCATATCACCGGAGGTGCAATACGGAATCATGTACATGCCAGCACTGGCATTGGCATTGCGTATCGCGGCGCTGACTTCTTCCTCGTTGGAGAAGCCACGATAGTCGGGTACGTGCCAGAACTTCAGCAGCATGTTGAACACGCTGCTGGCGAAAAAAACGAAGACGGCAGAAAGCAGAATCGGCAACCAAAGTTGTGCGAGCGAAACCATGTCATAACTCCCCAGTCTGATGGTCGCTGGAGTCTACTCTCGCATCAACATTGCAGGGAAACGAAAATCGGGCTGATGCCTGGTTAGCGCTGTTGCAGTCATTCCCGCCGGCATGGGAATGACCGCAAAACGAATCCTCTTGAGGCTCGCAGCCCGGCTTCTGATTCGCGCGTCAAACCACGATATTGACGATCTTGCCCGGCACCACGATGATCTTTTTCGGCAGCGCGCCGGCGAGGAAACGGACGACATCGGATTGTGTCAGCGCCGCCTGCTCGATCTCTTCGCGCGATGTGTTGACCGCCACTTCGATCTGACCGCGTAGCTTGCCGTTGATCTGCACCGCGAGCGTGATCGCATCTTTTTTCAGGGCCTCGGCATCGAACGTCGGCCACGCCTGTGTGATGATCGCCTCGGCATGGCCGAGGTGCTGCCACAGCGCGTGACAGATATGCGGCGTGATCGGATTGAGCAGTAACACGATCGCCTCGAAGGCTTCGTGGCGCACGGCGCGACCTTGATCGCTCATGTCGTCGAACTTGGCCAACGCGTTGAGCAATTCCATCAGCGCTGCGATCGCGGTGTTGAACGACAGGCGTCGACCAAAATCGTCGGACACCTTGGCGATGGTTTCATGCACCTGACGACGCAAGGTTTTCTGCGCAGCATCCAAAATCGCAGGATCAACTTCGGGATGATCCGGCTGCGCGACGTGCGCATGCAGATCGCGCCACAGACGCCGCAGGAATCGCGACATGCCTTCGACACCAGCCTCGCGCCAGTCCAGCGAATGTTCCGGCGGCGCGGCAAACATCGAGAACAGGCGCACTGTGTCGGCGCCGAATTTCTCGACCATCGTAACCGGATCGATACCGTTGTTTTTCGACTTCGACATTTTCTCGATGCCGCCGATCTGCACCGGTTGTTTGTCGCTGATCAAGGTCGCGCCGACGACACGACCTTTCTCGTCGCGCGCGATTTCCACCTCGGTCGGATTGAACCAGTGCTTCGCGCCGTTGGCTTCTTCACGGTAGAACGTCTCAGCGATCACCATGCCCTGACACAGCAGATTCGTCGCAGGTTCGTTGCTGCTCACGAGGCCCGCGTCACGCAGCAACTTGTGATAAAAACGGAAATAAAGCAGATGCAGAATCGCGTGTTCGATGCCGCCGACGTATTGATCGACCGGCAGCCAGTAGTTGGCGCGTTCATCGACTTGCGCCTGTGCACCGGGACTCGTGTAGCGAGCGTAATACCAGCTCGATTCCATGAAGGTATCGAAGGTATCGGTTTCGCGTTCGGCCGGGCCGCCGCATTGCGGGCACGTCGTTTTGCGCCACTCGGGATCGGCCTTGATCGGCGATTGCACACCGCTGAAAGCCACGTCTTCAGGCAGCACCACCGGCAGTTGATCTTCCGGCACCGGCACCGCATCGCACTTGGCGCAGTAAATGATCGGGATCGGGCAACCCCAATACCGCTGGCGGCTCACGCCCCAATCGCGCAGACGGAAATTCACGCGGCGCTGGCCTTTGCCATCGCGCTCGAAACGCGCCGCGATCGCATCGAATGCGCCGCGGAAATCCATGCCGTCGTATTCGCCGGAATTGACCAGCGTGCCGTAGTCGAGGAACGCGCCTTCGGTGACGATGCTGTTTTCAAACTGCTCGAGAATACCGATCTCACCGCCGGCCTCGACCACACCGATCGCGGCACTTTCGCCGAGCGCCGCGCTCATCGGATCGCTATTGTTGCGCGCATCGTTGCCGAGGCCGCGGATCGCATCACGCACGCCGTCGCTGACGATCACCATCTTGATGAACAGATCGTACTTGGTCGCAAATTCCCAATCGCGCTGATCGTGTCCGGGTACGGCCATCACCGCGCCCGTGCCGTAATTCATGAGCACGAAATTCGCGATCCACACCGGAATCTTTTCGCCACTGAGCGGATGGATCGCATCGATGCCGGTGTAGATGCCTTTCTTTTCCTGCGTGTCGAGATCGGCTTCGGCCGTGCCGCCACGGCGACATTCTTCAATGAACGCAGCAATCTCGGGATTGTTTTTTGCGGCTTGCAACGCGAGCGGATGTTCGGCCGCGACCGAGACAAACGTCACGCCCATCAGCGTATCCGGGCGCGTTGTGAACACGGTAAGCGGCTCGGCGGCACCTTCCACGGCGAACTGGATTTCCAGCCCTTCCGAACGTCCGATCCAGTTGCGCTGCATGGTCTTGACCGCATCCGGCCAGCCCGGCAGATGATCAAGTTCGTCGAGCAATTCCTGCGCATACGCGGTGATTTTCAAAAACCACTGCGGAATTTCGCGGCGCTCGACCAGTGCACCGGAACGCCAGCCGCGACCGTCGATGACCTGCTCGTTGGCGAGTACGGTCTGATCGATCGGATCCCAGTTCACTACCGAATTCTTGCGATACACCAGACCTTTTTTGTACAGCCGCGTAAACATCTGCTGTTCCCAGCGGTAATACTCGGGCTGGCAGGTGGCGAATTCGCGCGTCCAGTCATACGCAAAACCGAGGCGCTGCAACTGCGTGCGCATATGCTCGATATTGGCGTAGGTCCACTTGGCCGGCGCGGTATTGTTCTTGATCGCGGCGTTTTCCGCGGGCAGGCCAAACGCATCCCAGCCCATCGGCTGCAGCACGTTTTTGCCAAGCATGCGCTGGTAACGGCTGATCACATCGCCGATGGTGTAATTGCGCACATGCCCCATATGCAGCGCGCCGCTCGGATACGGCAGCATGCTCAGGCAATAGAATTTCGGCTTGGACTTATCCTCGCTAACCTCGAAGGCGCGCGTGTCGTTCCAGTGTTTTTGCGCCGCGGTTTCCACCGCTTGCGGATCGTATTGTTCTTGCATGAGTGGTCAACGTGTCAAAGTCAGCTTTCCAGCGTAACCCAGGCTGCGCCGCGAGGAAAGCCATGCGGCTTGTTGCCATCACCGTCGGGAAATTACCCGGCGCTGCGCGCCGCCGCAAAAAAAAGCGGGTCAGCAAACTGCTGACCCGTGTTGGAGGCCAAAAAAGCCTGAAAAAATTTGTTCAATATCTGTAGCGAGCGGCCCTCAGCGAGGTGAAGAGCAGCACAGAAAGCGGAGCATACTTTTCGTATGTGAGCATTTCGAGCAGCGCATGAATCTCGATCAGGGTCGCGCAGTAAGATATTGCACCAGCTCTAGAATTTTGCGCTTAACTCAACGCCATACATGCGCGGCGGGCTGATGCTCGCAAACGGCGTGCCAATCGTGCTGGTCGAAATATTGTTGATGCCGGTGACGTAACGTTTGTCGAACAGATTGTTGGCGAACAAGGCTACACCCCAGATGTTACTGTCGGAATTCCACGCAATGCGCATATCGGTGCGCTCCTGCGCGGTGCCGAGTTTGAACGATGGCGTGACCAGACAATTGCCCTGCAGCGGCGATGCAGCATTGCAGCGGGTCTTGCCGCGATGCGCGTGTTGCAGCGTGAAATCGATAGCGCCGCCAGCGACATTGCGCCAGACATAATCCATGCCTGCGGCGGCCGAGAACGAAGGTTCGCCGGTCGGCTGACCACTCAGATCGATCTGGTTGCTGTCGACAAAATCCTTGTAGCGTGCGTCGATATACGCCGAGGTAAAGTTCAGCCGCAAACCTTCACTCGCCTGCCAGTGCGCTTCGAGCTCGAGTCCTTTTGCATCCTGATCGCTGCTCGTGACGAGATACAGCGGCAAGCCGTTGTTGACATCTTGCACGAGGGTCAGCGATTGCAGGTTCGAGAACTTGTAGTAATAAATCGACGCATTCAACAGCAAGTGGTAATCGGGAAAATAACTCTTGATGCCGGCCTCGTAATTCTTGACGTTTTCCGGCTGGTAGGTGGAGCCGACCTGCACGCTGTTGAAGCCGCCAGCCTGGTAACCCTTGGTCGCCGAGGCGTAGATCATCATCTCCGGCGTGAGTTTGTAATCGAGCACGAGGCGCGGGCTGGTATCGTTCCAGCTGTTGTTGAGCGCAAGCGGCTTGGCGCTCGATGCGAGCGTGTTGAACTCGATATTGTTGCTGAGGATCGGCGCGAGCTGCGCGGCTTGATCGGGCGTGAAAAACCCGGTCGCAACCAACGCGCTGGCTGGATCAAGTCCGGCGGCGGTCGCCGCGGCAATCGCCGCATCGAGTCCGGGTGCTTTGCGCAACGGGTTGTACCAGCTGAACTCTTTTTCGTCATGCGTGAAGCGCACTCCGGTGGTGAGGTTCAGACGATCGGTGAGATGCCAGATCACATCGCCGTACAAGGCCTGCGCCTTGTAGTCGCCGTGGTTGAAAATCGATTCCTGCCACGGATCGCCAAGCAGGCTCGGCAGCCCGACCGAGCCATACACCTGACTGAGCGTGCCGACCAACGGAAAACCGACCTGCGGATTATTGCTGAGCAAGGTATCGATGGTGTCAGTGAAAAAATTCAGCTGGCTCGATTGTTCAGCTTTTTCCTTGAAGAAACTCGCGCCAGCGACCCAGTTCGCGCGTGAGGTTTCACCCGACAACTTGAACTCCTGCGACCAGGTCGTATTGCTCTCGATATTGGTGGTGTCGAAATAGGTCTGAATGCGATTGGTACCGCTGTCGCTCTCGCGGTTGTAGCTGTCGAAATTGCGCCACGCAGTGGTCGAGGTGAAATCAGCCCAACCGAACGGATGTTCGATGCGCAAGGTCACACCATCAAAGCGGCGACGCTCACCACCGTCGATCACGTTGTTGTAGACCGGCGCCTTGAGCGGATCAAGATAGGTATCAGGATCGGCACCGAGCGTCGGCACGCCGGGCGCTGGCGGCATCGCCACCAGACCAATCGCGGGACGCGCCGGCTGATCGAGTTTTTCGTGTTCCCAGGTCAACAGAATCTGGGTATCGCCTGGCGCATTCCAGCGGAACGCCGCGCGTGTACCCCAGTCGTGCTGGCCTTCGTAACGCTGGCCACTCGCGGCATCCTTGAGCCAGCCGTCACTCTGGTTGTTGACGAAACTGAAACGCAGCGCCATGTCCTGATTGATCGGCGCATTCAACACGCCATCGATGTAGCGCAGGCCATAATCGCCAAAGCGCACGCGCGCCTGTTCTTGCCATTTATCCGAAGGTTCGTTGGTGATGATCGAGATCGCACCACCGGCGCTGTTGCGTCCGAACAAAGTGCCCTGCGGTCCTTTCAAAACCTCGATGCGCTGCACGTCATTGAAGTTCATGAGCGCGCCGCCGGTCTTGCCGGTGTAGACGCCATCGACATAAACGCCGATTGGCGAATCCGAACCCACGCCGAAATCGCCGGTGCCGATGCCGCGCATCGCATAAGAAGGCTGGGTCGGTTGATCGCCGCCAACCACGAGACCGGGGATATAACCGTTCATCTTGCTGAGATCGGTGACCGCAAGTTTGTCGATGTCCTTGGCGGTAACGATCTGCAACGGAATCGGTACGTCCTGCACCTGCTGGGTGCGGCTCTGCGCGGTGACGGTGACATTTTCGAGTTCGGTCGTCGCGCCGCTCGCATCCGTTGCCGCCGCCGCAGGCGTATCTGCCACTGCCGCATCAGGCGATTCTGTCGCCGCCGCAAAATTCGGCGCAAGGCATGCAAGCGTGACACCTCCGAACAGAATTTCACGAAGACACAGCGTCAATTTTTTTCTGAGTATGGTCATCTGCGCATCTCCCCACGTGCTAATACCAAGTACAACAAATGCAACATCGCATCACCCGCGGATCATGCGTGTTGCCTGAGATTTTTTATCGATCACGACGCCACATCGCAATTCCCCTGCCATGCCGCGATCCATGCGCGAATCAATTCCATACCTTCGCGATGAATGGTACTGCGTCCCTGCTCCGGCATCATCACGGCCGGTTCGCTGGAATTCATGCGATACGGCAGAATCGAATCATCCGGTTTGCCGGGCACGATATCGACCTTGTGATCGCCAGTACCCCGACCCGCCGCAACCGGTGGTTTGCACAGGCCGAGATGTCGATCCGGCGCGGTGAAAATATCCAGCGACAATCCCGTGGTATTGGCCGGACCGTTTGCGTTGTGGCAGTGGCCGCAATTGATATCGAGATAAGCGCGCGCGCGCGCCGTGACATCCTGCGTGGCATCGTGCCAGTCGGCATTGCGTGGCACGGCGGATGCTTCGGGCAATCCCATGAGATAACCGAGCCGCGTCAAATGCGCGAGTTGATTTTCGCGGCCATCGGCATAAGCGTAATCGCGATTGAGATGCCGCGCCTTCGGCCCGATTGGTGCGATCAACGAAGGATTTTTCATGTCGGTGCCGTGGCAGCCGGCACACTGGTTTTCGTTCGGCACTACATATGTGAACGGTTCGCGTGTGCCATCGTCGGCGACCAGCTCCAGTGCTTGGGTATCGCCGGTGCGTGCGAGTTCGGCATCGGTCTGATCCGCATTCCAGACATAAGGCAGCGCCGCCCAGCCGCTTTCACGGCGAACCAGTACGCGCGTTTCGATCAGATGGACTTGCGTGAGATCGAGACCCGAGCCGGCAAAATCGCGCGATTGATCGTAGCTGCGCGCCACCGACTTGGCATCACGCGCCGCACCTTTCGGCAGAGGATAATAAAACGTCTTGGTGATGATCGTGCCGACCGGAAAATCGAAGGTCTGCGCCGCATCGTATTTTGCCGCAACACCTTTCGGCATCCAGATCGTACGCAGTTTGTGCGCGTAATCGCTGAACAACGGTGTGTTCAAATCGTACGGCACAACATCGGCATTGAGCTGAAGTTTTCCGTCCAGCGCAGCGGTGACATGCCAGTCACTCAAATGCGCCGGACTGCCGCTGGCGTGGAACGTCACCGGGACCACTGGCGCTGGCGCCTGCGAGCACGCGACCAGCGCCGCGGCGAGCACGAATGCTGCCGCCGTATTCACGCAAAAACGTGCCGCATGCTGCATTTTTTCTTCGCTCACGCCTTGGCCGGTAGCGTGACCGCTGGCAGTTTGGTGAGCTCGCACTGGAACGGCGCCATGTCGGTGCTTGGCTTGTCGTATTTGTTCGGGCCGTCGACATTCAGGATACCGGTATCGCCGTTGCGGATGCAGATGCGCTGCTCAGCCGGCGGTAGTCCGTTAACCAAAGTTTTGGTATCGACGTAACCGTCCCACAGAATATTCGGGAAGTGTCCGGTGATGCCGAACATCGCGGTCTTCAGCGTTTTCAAGTCGAGCCCGTCCGGCGAATCGCCACCGCCCGAGAAACGATTGTCGTAGATGAAAATTCCCTTCGGATACGGATCGTAGTTTTCCGCGACGCCGTATTTGTTCATGTAGCCCGTCGAGAAATAACTCGAAATAATCAGGTTGGCAGTCTTGTTGTCGGCGATGTCGTTATCGAAAATCTCGACCAGCGGATTGGAATTGATAACGATACCGGAACCCGCCGGCACGCTCGCGACCGCTGCGCCTTTTGCGGCGAAATTGCCGGTATTGTTGGCCACTGCGTGATTCTTGTAGACGCGCGTTGAATGTCCGGGCTGCGACAGGTTCGGCATGTTGAAAACCAGGATGCCGCCGGTGTTTTTGGTCGCGGTATTTTCGTAGACATCGGCGTTGATGGTGTTTTCGATTTCGATACCGGCGACGTTGAGCTCAGCGCGATTGCGGCGCACGATCACGGTGTTCGACTGACCGACGTAGATGCCCGCATCCGATGCGCCGATCGCGATCGAATCCTCGATCAGCACGTTGCGCGTTTTCACCGGGTAGATACCGTACGCACCATTGGTGGTCTGCGATCCGCCGGTCCATTCGACGCGTACACCACGAATCGTGATGTTCTCGCCATCGTTGATCTTCAGGCCATCGCCCTTGCTGTCTTCGATCGCGAGATTCTCGATCGTGAAATCGCTGGCGTTGACCAACATACCCTCGGGGCCGGCGACCTGGCCTTTGAACGAAAGAATGGATTTGTCCTGGCCGGCACCGCGGATCGTGACGCCGTTGACACGCAGGGTCAGGCCGCGATCGAAACGGTGCTTGCCGGCGGGAATCTCGATCACGCTACCCGGCTTGGCATCCAGCAGCTGTTCCTGCAAATGTTTCTGATAGGCCGATTCATCGGCGGTCAGCGCCTTGATTTCTTCAGCGCCGCGGCCACAGCCAGCGAGCGTGACGACGAGTGCGGCGAGAACGAGCTTGCGCATGTTGCAACTCCAAAGCGAAAGGGTTGCGTCGCACAAGCCCGACACGCCACGCACCTGGAGCAGGCCATGTCGATCTCACCACCTGACGACGCAATGCCAGTCTCAACAAAACCCTCACTATCGTAAAGGGTGGCAACGCGGCAGAGAGGGGGGCAAAGCGGACAAGATGCGCGGGCGTATGGAGAACCCGGCGTCAGACAAATGTTCCTGCGACATCGGCGCCGACGCCCGTTGTTCCGACAGGCGGGTATGGCAGCATCAAGCGCAGGATGTGCGGCCGCGCTTGTCGCAAAACCATTTCGGCGAGCGTCGGGATCGCGATGCGCGCTCGCGCGAGGATCAAAACGCGTCCGTATCTTCCACCTGCGCACCGCCCGGCTGGAACTCGAGCAGATCGCCGGGCTGGCAGTCGAGATATTCGCAAATGCGTTCGAGCGTGCCGAAACGGATGCCACGAACTTTGCCTGATTTCAGCAACGACAGAT
Organism: Pseudolysobacter antarcticus; assembly: GCF_004168365.1. Taxonomy (GTDB): domain Bacteria; phylum Pseudomonadota; class Gammaproteobacteria; order Xanthomonadales; family Rhodanobacteraceae; genus Pseudolysobacter; species Pseudolysobacter antarcticus. The sequence goes on along the minus strand of NZ_CP035704.1, from coordinate 1,459,155 downwards.
TCTGCTCAGTGATGCCGATGTGCGCGGCCAGCTCACGCGATTTCACCTTGCGCCGTGCGAGCATGATGTCGAGATTGACGACGATGGCCATGACGCTAGACGATCATCCGGTTGTCTTCGGCCAGTTGCCGCGCTTCGCCCATGATCCACGTGATCATGAAAAACACCGCACCGATCATGATCAGCCAGATGTCGGCGCTATCGATCGAGAAGCTGATCGAGGTCGGCGCATCCAGCCCAGCCAGGCGCACGATGAGAAGCTCCAGGCCCGGCATCAGGCAACTTGCCAGCGTGCTCAACAACAATGCAAGCGCAAACGCGCGCAAATGCAACGCCGCGGCGCGACTGAAAAAATCGCCCTGCTCGAACAAACGCATTAGCCGCAGCAAACGATACAAACCCAGCAGCAGGATCAGTGATACGGCCACACTATCGATTAAGATAAGCCAGCGATGACCGGCCAGCGCCTCCGGCACCTGGGTCGTGAGCGCGATCCGCGCATCGGCCGCTTGCGGCGTATCCGGCCATGCCACGAGCACATTGCCGAGCACCGTCGCGATCATCATCAAGAGAACAGCGTAACGCAGCCAGCGCGCCATGCGTTTGGCTCTAACACAATCAATATTCATTGTTAAGTATATAAAGTTTACTGTTAAACAATAAACTTTTATCCTAAAGTGTGGGTTCGCTCACCCTGCCGGAGATTCCCATGATTTGCAAGATCCCCACATTCGCGATGGCCGCCATGTTCAGCATGAGCCCACCCACGGCGATGCACGTCAGCGGCACCGCCAGTCGCGATCCCTCCGCGATCTTCGCCGCGATGAAAGCAGCCAGCGGCGGCGCGGCGTGGGATGGCATCGCCGAAATCGACTACGACGCGGATACCGACCAAGGCGGACAACATGGCCACACCCAGGTCAGCCAGGATTTGCGCAACGGTCGCGCCGCCGCTTACTACGATATGGAAGGCGAGCGCAGCGGCGAGGGTTTCGATGGCCGGCACAGTTGGCTTATCGACGAAAAGAATCTGGTCTCGATACGCGAATCGGCGCAGACCGCACGCCAGTCCCCGACCGATCGCTACATCGCGCGCAACGGCTGGTTCGACGCGGTGACGGCGCAGTCTGCACGTTTCGAATTCGTCGCCTCCCAGCGCGAGCACGAACGCGATTTTCTGATCCTGCGCATCGCACCGAAAGGCGGCGCGGCATTCGAGGTCTGGCTCGACGCGAGCAGCCATTTGCTCGATCGCGTGGTGCAGCACGGCGATAGCGGCGACACAACCACGACGTATTATTCCGACTACCGCGCCGAGTCCGGTGTGTTGCTTGCACACACCCAGCGCAGCAGCAATGGCGAGGCGCAATACGACAGCGTCACGCACGTGCGCCATTACGCGGTGCTCCGACACGCCGACGATGCGCATTTCGTCATGCCGATCTCGTCCGCGCACGACGCGCAGATCGCAGCTGGTGCCGACTCCGCGATCGTGCCGTTTGAACTCTACGCTGGGCTAGTCCTGGTCAACGTCAGCATCGACGGCGCGCCACCGCTGCCGTTCATCCTAGATACTGGTGGACTGAATCTGCTCACGCCCGACGCGGCGCGCCAGCTCGGTATCGCCGGCGCCGGCAACCAGGCCGTGCGCGGCGCCGGCGAAGCCGTGCAATCGATGCAGACAGCGCAGGTAAAGGCCTACACACTCGGCGCCGTAACGCTGCAGGAGCAACGCTTTCTGATCGTTGATCTGCCGCGATTGCTGACCGATCGCGGCACGCGCACGCCGATCGCCGGCCTGCTCGGTTATGAGCTGCTGCGGCGCTTCGCCACGCGCATCGATTACGATCGACTGCAACTCACGTTCGTGCCCAGCGCCACATTCCATTACCAGGGCAGCGGTGTGCGATTGCCGATCGTGTTCGACGATCGCACACCGCAAGTAAAAGCGCGCGTGGACGGCGTCGAAGGCAGTTTTTCGCTGGACAGCGGCGACGCCGGCGAACTCACCGTATTCGGCCCATTTGCCGCTGCCCACGGCATCGCTGCCAGCGGCGCGACGCTGGCGGTGCAGGCGCGCGGAGTCGGCGGCAAAACCGCCAACAGCCTCACCCGTCTGCGCAGTTTTTCGCTCGGGCCTTACTCGGTATCAAGACCGCTCACGACATTCGCCGCGCCCAAGGCTGGCGAATTCGCCTCGAGCGTACTGGCGGGCAATATCGGCCACGGCATCCTGTCGCGATTCGCGGTCACGTTCGATTATGCCCAGCACCAGATTTTTCTCGAGCGCGGCCGTGACTTCGCGCAGCTATCACCGGGCGATCGCAGCGGACTCGGATTCGATCGCACTGAACACGACAGCTTCGTCATCGCCACGGTCGCAGCAAAGTCCCCTGCGGCCGACGCCGGGCTGGAACCTGGCGATGTTGTGACCAGCATTGATGGCGTGCGCGCCGGCGCGATGAGCCTGGATGATCTGAAACGTGTCGCGCAGCGCCCCGCCGGCACCGCCATCACGCTGGCGACGCAACGCGCGGGAATACCACGGCAGGTCACGCTGGTTTTGGCGCAGGATTTATTGCCGTAATCGCGCTTACGGATGCAGTAGCGCGCATGAATGCGACCGCACGCACGGATGCAAACGAAATCACAACGTAAGAAGGCGTCATCCCAGCGTAGGCTGGGATCCAGTGCTGCCATGGCCTGCTGCAAAAATCGACAGCTTACAAGGCGGCAAATGCTTCAAGAGCTGGATCCCAGCGTGCGTTGGGATGACGGCTATTTGTGAGTAGCGGCTGCTATCGGGTGGCCAATATTTGGGGTGACGGATACTTCTGGCTATCGATTTTATTGCGCGACGTCCTGCGTTAACGCATCTCGCGCACCGTGCAAGGCGACTGCCCGGTCCAGCGTTTGAAGGCGCGACGAAATTCGCGCGCATCGCTGAAGCCGATCACGCTGCCGATTTCACTCACGGTATGGCGCCCGTCGCGCAGCAGTTCGAGGGCGCGCTCGGTGCGGATGCGATCGTGCATATCGCGGAAGATCTGGCCACCGGCGGCAAGGTGACGGCGCAACGAACGTTCGGTCAGATGCAGGCTTTGCGCGACTTCGGTGACGGTGGGATTTTCGTGCAAGCGGCTGCGCAGCATGCGCTCCACCGCGACCACGATTTCGGGTTGCGGCCCGGCCACGTTCGCGCGCATCTGGCGGCATAAACCGAGCGCCTGTTGCGCGCTGACCGGATGATGCGTCGGCAATTCGTAACTCATCCACGATGTATCGATTACCGCGCGATTCTGCGGCATGTCGAAACGCACTTCGCACTGGAATGTCTCGCGATATGCGTCCGCCCAGGCCGGTTGCGGATATGTGAATTCGACATAACGCGGATGAAAATTCGCCCCGACCAGCGCGCGCGAGACCATCAGCGAACTGATGAACAATTCCTCGCACAGGAATGGCAGGATTTCGCCATCGACGAAACGCGGCTCGGCGACCATCGCCACGGAATTTGCATCAACGACATCGAAACCGACTTCCATCATCGAGCCGGCCACTTGATGATTCTCGATGCCGATCTGCATCGATTCGCCAAACGTGCGCGCCGTCATCATCGCCAAACCCAGTACGCCGAACGTGCCGACACTCTGGCGCCGCCCGACATCAAGGCCGAGCGAATTCTGCGCCAATGCACGCATGGCGCGTTTGATGATCAAGCTAGCCTCGCGATACGACACGCGCACTGCGGCATCGTTGAGTTGCGCGCGCGTGAGCGCAAGGCCGTTGAACCATGCACCTGTCGCCACGCCGCGTTCTTCGGCGATCTGCATCAGACAATCGAGCGCGTTGGTGGGAATTATCGCTGCGGTGAAGCGTGGGTCATGCGACTTGCCTCGACGCACCGCGGACGTCTGAGTATTTCCAGGATCAATTGCCATTACGTACACGTGCCATTCTCCGGCGTGATTACCGATTGCACCGACATTGTGTAACAGCACGAACCCGATTGTCGAAAGCGGCGCAGCATGTGGCGATTGCGGCTCAGCGTTACTTTCGTCCAGTAGCGCGCACTGTGCTCGCGGTTATGATGCACGAACCCTTTGCCGGAGGATTCACCATGATGCTGCGCCCGTTGTTGTTGTCGGTATCGCTTGCCGCCTTGTTTGCTTCCGCTACTGCGGGCGCCGCGGAACGGACGATTTTCTACTGTTCGAACCTGCTCGATATCGATACCGGAAAAATGCTCGGTGAAACCACCATCATCACCGAAGGCAAGCTGATCATGGAGGTCCGGCCCGGGCACATGAAAGAAGAAGATGCCACCAAAATGGCGACGAATATTCACAATACGCCGGGGCTCACCTGCCTGCCGGGCCTGATCGACAGCCACACCCACCTCACGGGCGAAACCAGCCCGACCGGTTACACCGATCAATTCCGCTGGAATATTGCTGACTACGCGATCCGCTCCACAGTGTATGCGCAACGCACCCTGCAAGCCGGCTTCACCACTGTGCGCAACCTCGGTGACGGCGACAACGCCTCGATCTCGCTGCGCAACGCGATCAACGCGGGCATCGTGCCGGGTCCGCGAATTTTCACCGCTGGCGGCGCGATCGGTTCCACCGGCGGCCACGCCGACGGCACCGACGGTTATCGCGCCGATCTGCAGGGCGACCCGCACGCGAAGGACGGCATCATCAACGGTGCCGACGAAGCATGGAAAGCGGTGCGCCAGCATTACAAAGATGGCGCCGACCTGATCAAGATCATGCCGTCCGGCGGCGTGCTCGATGAAAGCGCGAGCGTCGATAACGCGCAAATGACGATCGAGGAAATCAAGGCGGTAGTCGCCGCTGCGCACGACTACGGATTCACCGTCGCGGCGCATGCGCACGGTGCCGAAGCGATCCGTCGCGCGGTGATCGGCGGCGTCGATTCGATCGAGCACGGCACCTTCATGGACGATGCCGACATGAAGCTCATGAAGGAACACGGCACGTGGTATGTGCCGACCATCATCGCCGGCAAATACGTCGAGGAAAAAGCCAAGATTCCTGGCTATTACCCGGCCCAAGTTGCGGCCAAAGCCGCGCAGGTCGGCCCGATGATTCAGGCCACTGCCGGGCGTGCCTACAAGGCAGGGGTGAAGATCGCATTCGGCACCGATGCAGCGGTCTATCCGCATGGCGAAAACGCGCGCGAATTCGTCTACATGGTCGATGCCGGCATGCCGCCGTTGTACGTGCTGCAAGCTGCGACCACGCATGCCGCCGAATTGCTGCACAAGAGCGACAAACTCGGCCGCATCAAGGCCGGTTATTTCGCTGACGTGATCGCAGTAAAAGGCAATCCGCTGGACGATATCAAGCTGATGCAAAAAGTCAGTTTCGTCATGAAAGACGGCAAGATCTACAAGGATAACGGCAACGCAGTCACACCCGAAACGCAGGCGCAGGTGACTGCGCCGTCGGTCGCGCAAGGCGAGGAATTGCTGGGTTACTGATAGGAGTTTTTCTCGCCATTCCCGCACGAGCGGGAGTGGCGATTTATCTTTCGCAACAATACAACTCTTGAACGCACCGGCAATCGCCTACATCCTTGGCGACACACTTCCGCCGGAATCCGTCATGCCGCCACTCGATCTTGTATTCGACGCCACCCAAGCCAATTTCGAAGCCGATGTACTGCAGGCATCGCTGCAGCAACCAATACTCGTCGATTTCTGGGCACCATGGTGCGCGCCGTGTCTTACGCTCGGTCCGATGCTGGAAAAAATCGTCGCGGATTTCAACGGCGCGATAAAACTCGCCAAGGTCGATACCGATGTCGAAGCGCAGCTGGCCGGCGCGTTCGGCATTCGCAGCCTGCCGACCGTGGTGCTGGTCAAGGACGGCCAAATGGTCGATGGTTTCATGGGCGCGTTGCCCGAAGGCCAGATTCGCGAGTTTCTTGCGCGCCACAATATCGTCGCCGCGGATGCCGATGCGACCTTGGCCGATGATCCTGATGCACCGCCGGAAGCTGCAACTCCCGCCGAATCCGTCGAGGAAACAATCGCACGGCTGCAGCAGGAAATCGCCGCGCAACCGGACAAATCCGAACTCAAGCTCGATCTCGCCATCGCACTGATGCAGGCCGGCAATACCGAAAGTGCCGAGGCCGAACTCGATGCCTTGCCGGCAAATCTTTCCACCGACAGCAAAGCAAAACGTCTGCGCAGCCAGCTCGACCTGGCACAGGCGCTGAAAGATGCGCCGGATCTCGCGACCTTGCAGGCGCGTGTCGAAAAAAACCCCGACGACTTCGCCGCGCGAGACATGCTCGGCGTACGGCTGCTGCTGAGTGGCGATGCCGCCGCGGGCCTCGATCAGTTTCTGCACATCCTGCGCGTGAAGCGCGATTTCAGCGACGGCATCGCGAAAAAACGCCTGCTGGCAGCGTTCGCGATACTCGACGACGAAGACTTGGTCGGCAGCTATCGGCGCAAGATGGCGTCGCTGTTGTTCTGATTTATCCGACAATTTGCTACACGCCGAACGATCTCGTCGCGGTTCACGTCTGTTCGCGACCAACCCACTTCTTGACCGCCGGCGCCACGTAGTTCGCGAAGCGATCGAGCAATACGTCGGCATCGCGCTCGACGATCAGCATCGAGCGATGCAGGGGCTGCACAAACGCTTCGGCAACGCTGTGATCGAGGAACGTCGTGAGCGCATCGTAGTAGCCATCGACATTCAACAACGCGCAGGGTTTTTCGTGGAATCCGAGTTGCGCCCACGTCAGGATTTCGAAGATTTCTTCCAGCGTGCCGATGCCGCCCGGCAACGCGATAAAACCATCGGCTAGATCGGCCATCAACGCCTTGCGTTCGTGCATGGATTTGGTGACATGCAATTGAGTTAGGCCGTGATGCGCGATCTCCTTGTCGGCCAGCGCCGCAGGAATCACACCGATCACCTCGCCGCCCGCCTCGAGCACAGCATCGGCGACCACGCCCATGATGCCAACGCTCGCGCCGCCGTATACAAGACGGATGCCGCGCTGCGCGAATGCGCGACCGAGCGCTTGTGCATGCTCTGCATAAGCCGGCGTGCGGCCGATGCTGGAGCCGCAATAAACACACAGGCTCTTGATGATTTTGCTCGTCATGATCTAACGCACATCCTGCAGTTTGAAATTCGGATTCTCGATGATGCCGAACAGATTGCCGAATGGATCTTTCACCGTCGCTACCTTGATGCCACCGCCGACATCCTTGACCGCTTCATGCACCTGCGCGCCGAGCGCTTCGAGCCGAGCAAATTCGGCATCGGCATCGGCCACACCCCAATACACCATCGCGCCGCTCGCGCCCGGCTCGCCATCGGGAATCAGGCCGAGCTCAAATCCACCGACCGCATAACCGACATAAAACCGCTCATCGAAATATGGCGCGACGCTGAGCACCTCGGTGTACCAGTTTTTTGCGCGCGCCAGATCTGGTGCGGGATAGATGACGGTGCGCAGCCCCTGGATCATGTCATTGCTCCGAATGTGCAAAATCGAAGCGAGGAGTTTAGCGCACGGTGCAGGCGCTCACCCATGCGCAGCAAAGGCAACAGGACAACAGGCAGCGCGCTGGAACACCCCAGGATGTGGTTTGCTTCATCGGCGCCGATTGTGGCTCCGTCCGACGCCTTCGGATGCGCGCAGGGTGCGGCAAGCGCGTGTCGCTGCGTTGCACATCACAACTCAGGGATGGGTCAAGGCGTCGGTATTCTGCAGTTCGAAATTGTCGTGAAAAATCACGAGTGGATAACCGATATCTCGAAGCACGCCACGATCCAGGGGGGTGATCGTATTGTAGGTGCCGTCGGTGGGAACCGGGCAATTGGACATCAACGCATAACGCAGACGTTTGTCGATGCTGGTATCGAAACGGTTGCTGCAGGTGGCAGCGAAATGGGTGAAATCGGAGCCAACATTCGGCGAGGTCGGCCCCCAGTGCGCCAGCGGCACCTGACTGCCACTGAAAGCAGCCTCGGTTTGCACACCGATAAAGTAGGGTGCACTGGTCGGATCGGAGGGATTGGCCAGTTGCGTGAGGACATCCAGCAGATTGATATTTTCCAGCACGAATTTTCCGTACGTACTGTCTGCAGCGAAGCTGCGATAACTGTCCATGCCGAGGCCGTGTTCCATCTCGTGCAAGACGATCGAAACCTGATCGGTCTTGCTGCTGGCAATAGCGTTGTCGTTGCGATCCAGCGGGGTCGGATCCAGCCAGTAGTTGGCGACAACAAACGCCGTGTTCACACTTATGCGAAGGTCATACGGGCGTGCCGGTGACGCACCGAGGCGGAGTTTGCTCCTGCTGCTGGGTTCGATTTCGTTCAAGCCGGCAATCGTGCCCAGACTCGCACCGGGATATGCGCCGCCTGACATTCTCGGCACGCTATTGTCGGCCTGCACCAGCACGCGCAGGGTCACACCATCGATATCGAACTCCCGCGCCCAGATCGCAGCAGCCGCGCGCAGGTTTTGCTGGAATAGCGAGTTCGTCGCCAGCCAGCCTTGTGCATTGAAATCTCCGGCGCCATCGTCCTTTATCGAGAACGTGAACAGCACGCCCCTGTGATTGAAGTTGCCGCAGGAATTGATGCCGGCTGAATCCGTCGCAATCGTGTTGTTGCCTTCGAATTTGAGGTAGCCGACATAGACTTCGTCAGCTCCGCTTTCCTGACGCATGCCGCCATCGGTAAAACAATCGAAACCACCGATCGAACCCGACAGTGTTGCATTGCGCAGCGTGACCAAAGTCAGGCTGGGCGAAAAAGGTGTGTTGCGATACAAATCCAGATCCACGACCCCGACGTCTTCAGACTGGTAGCGATTGTAGAGCGCGCCGCCGCGGGCCCCACCGATGCCGCCCCCAGAAGATCCACCCCCCGTTACCGTGTTGCCGGTAATCGTGCTCGCGTCGATCAGCACCTGCCCATCGAGATTGAACACACCGCCGCCATAACCGCCGCCGCCGCCGTAGCCACTGCCGCCCACGGCAAGGTTCGTATTGATGCTGCTGCCGTTCTTCGCTGTCAGCGTGCCGGTGTGATTAAACACGCCGCCGCCCAGACCGGCACCGCCGCCGCCGCGCGATAGAAAGCTCGGGTCGCCGCTACCGCCTGCGAAGCCCCACGCACCTATGTTTACGCCCGAGCCGCCGCCGAAGCCGCCATACGCGGCCAGCCCACCACCACCACCATAACCGCCATCTGAATACAGCGCGCCACCACCACCCACGCCGCCACCGCCGCCTAGATTGGCCGTGAAATACGGATAACCGCCACCGCCACCACCAAAGCCGCCACCGCCGCCCGTGCATTTGGAAGAATAGCCACCGCCATCGCCACGGTTGGTGGCCGTGGCGCTCGATATGAAACCGCCGCCCGAAGCGAACGTGCTGCAAACGACTGTCTTGGGCTGACTACCGTTAGCGCCATTACCACCGAAACGACTGCTGCCGCCGAGCCCACCACCGGTTGCATCCAGATAAGCCTGCCCGCCTTCGACTCGCGGTTGCTGCGACAGAAAACCACCGCCATCGGCATTCAACCCGGCGTAACGCATACCTCCTCCTGAAAAACTGGAGCCAGCCCCACCGAGACCACCACCAGAATCCGCGCTTGCGTAAGAACCATCCGTACGTCCGCTCGCACCACCGAGTGCCTGATTCTGGGTAACGACACTCTGATCGAGCGTCAGCAGACCCTGGCTGTAGATCGCGCCGCCGAGACCCGCACCGCCACCGCCCAAGCGCGTGTCGCCGCCCTGCGCCAGCCCATTCTGCAAAGTGATATGGCGCAACGTGAGATTGCCCTGGGTATACGCGGGTGCGCCCACCGGTGGAGTTTTGCCATCGACCAGATTGTGAAACTTTCCGGCCACGTACATCAGGCGAAAGGGATTTGACGTGTTACTGGAAAGGTTTATGCGCTGGATCGTCACGCCGCTGCCGCCATCGATGACGATATTCGAATAGATCGGCGGCAGGCCATTCGGGCCGTACCACCAGTTATCCGGGCCATCGAGCGTGACGAGTGTGCCGCCCATCGCGGCGGTATCGAACACGATCGTGGTCGGCCCGATTTCGCTGCCGCTGTATTGCGTGGCATTGGCGATTACAATCGCTTCGCGCAGGCTGATCTTGCCGTCGCCGCGTGTGGCGAGATCGGCAACAAGTTGCGCCACGCTCGGTGCGCCACTGCCAGGAACCCACACGCCGGTACTCGGGCTGGGTTGCGCGCTGCCAGTTTGCACGACCATATCCCAGCTGGGCCGCACCAGTGTGGTGGCACCGCTGCCCGTGGCCGCAAAGTCGACGCTATTGCCGCCCGTGGTTACGGTAATCGTGCTGCCGGCATGGCTTGCCGTCGCGATACCCAAACCGAGACCAGCAGTTGCAATCAAGCGTGGTAAAAATGACTGGCGCATATCACGGTATCCCGGCAACCAAACGATGCGCGATTTTTTATGGCAACGCGCGCCGCGCCGCAATGTGCCGACGGCACATTGGACTGCACAGAAACAGGGTTTTCCGAGGCTTGCCGTCAGACTTGGGCGAGCTGTCGCGGGAGCTGGTGCCGACTTTGCACACCGAGTTTGGCGTACAGATTTTCCAGATGGCGTTTGACCGTGCCGGGGCGAATACCGAGCAGATCGGCGATTTCAGCATTGCTCTTGCCAAGCGTGACCCAGCGCAACACGTCGCTTTCGCGTGCGCTGATCTTTGCCGCGTTTTCTCCAGCATGCGCAAGATCCAGCGCACGCGCCAGACGCACATTGCCCTGCAGGCGCCGATACACCTCACGCACATGCGGCCCGAGCAGACTCAGCGCCAAGCGCTCGCTGCTGGCGAAGCCGCGTTGGCCACGCGTGACATTGAGCGAAAGGAATCCCGCACCACCAAGCGGAATATCCAGCGCGAGACCATCCTCCTGCCCGACCTGTGCATAGGCCTCGCCATACAAGGCGGTGCGATGCCACTGCCGGCGTGTCAGGTGATCCGAAATACTGCTCGCCGCGAGCTGGCGTTTGCCATACATCGGGTTGTCGTCGAGATGGCGATGCACAGCCGTGTTTACGTCGCCGGAAATCGCATCACCAGGATCGTACAAAGTCCGCACTGGAATGTTGACCGCACCCGCCCAATCGACCACAGCAATATCCGCCGCGACAACGCAGCGCAACATCTGCAACAGGTGCAGCGGAAAATCATCCGGCGTGCGCGAGGTATGCACCGCGAGTACGGCACGATTGAATCGTTGCAGCTCCTTATGCGTGAACATAACTGGCTTGCGTCTCCCCGCTGTCCCGATAAAACAACCCTGTTTGCGATGATGCCACAGCACCGCGGATCAGCAACAACGCTGCAGGTGGCGCGACGCAAGTTGTCTGATTTCCGGTCAGTTGGCGGATGACGCAATTGAAAGCATGCACCGGCGACCAAACCTCCGGTGCACGTCACGTTATGATGTGCCCTTGTCTGCGAGCCCCAATCCATGCGCAATCTTTATGTCCAACGTTATCTGATCACCGGTCTGCTCACGTTCATTCCGCTCTGGCTGACGTGGCTGGTGTTCAAGTTCATCTTCTCGTTTTTGTCCGAGGTGAGCACACCGTGGGTGGCGGCGCTGTCCGCCGGCTTGAGCAGCGAGTTCCCCGGCGCGGCGGGTTGGCTCAACCACATGTGGCTGCAGTCGATCCTCGCGTTCATCAGCACGATCGTCGCGTTGTACGTGATCGGTTTCGCCAGCAATCGCGTGATCGGGCAACGCCTGATTAGCGCGCTCGACAATCTGATGTCGCGCATTCCGCTGGTGCATTCGATTTACGGCGGCACTAAAAAACTGATGTCGCTGATGCAGAACAAACCGACCGGCACTCAACGCGTGGTGTTGATCAACTTTCCGTCACCCGAACTCAAGAGCATCGGGTTTGTCACCCGCGTATTTCAGGACAACGCCGGTCGCGATCTGGCCGCGGTATATGTGCCGACCACACCGAATCCAACCGGCGGTTATCTCGAAATCGTGCCGCTCGACAAACTCATCGCGGTCGACTGGAGCGTCGATCAGGCGATGGCGTTTCTGCTTTCCGGCGGCGCGATCGGGCCAGATACGTTGCCGTTTTCGGTACCTCGCGAGCCGTTGGCAAACATGCCAAGCGAATGATTGCCAGCCGCAACTTTGCGACCTCGGCGCCGGAGCGTCGTCATCTCAGCGCGAAAAAGTGCGTGCGACTCAAGCAGCGTGCATCGATCAACTCACCGTCGAGTTGGGAGCATGCGCTGCAGAACATTGTCTCGCAGCAGAAAATGATGCACCAACGCTGCTGCAGCGTGAAAACCGGCCAGTATCAACAAACCGTTGGCAAACAAGCCGTGAAGGTCTTCGACTTGCTCGCGTAGAGCCTTGTTGCCCGGATCAAACGCCGGGATCGTAAACAGATTGAACAGCGTATCCCCACGGATCCACGCATTGGCCACACCGAGCACGACGGTGCCGAACAACGTTGCATAGAGCGCGACAAGCACCAGCGTCGATAAGGCTTGAATCAATCCCGAGGTTGCAAGCGGCAAACGACGACCAGCAAAAATTCGCCAATAAAGGCGGTAACACAGGATCAATCCCAGCGAGATGCCAAGACAGATATGGACGCTGCGCGCCGCAATTCGACCTGTGCCACGAGGGAACCAGTCAATCGTCTCACCAAGACACCAAAGTGCCACTACCAGCACCGCAGTAATCCAGTGCAGCCAAATCGTTTTGCTGTCGTAGCTGATCGGCGCGACCAAGTCGTCGGAGCGGTTGGGGGGTGCTGCCATGACGACCTCCGATTTCCAGTCAGGACGAGAGGGAGAACTATTGTGATCGCTATGATTGTTGGTGCTCATGGTTTGAACTCTGCACGTGAAGCCGTCCGTGGAAAGGATCGCAACGTTTCTGATTCACTCGCCACTCTATACCTCAGGCGGTGGTGGGTCTGTACGTTTGCGCACGCTTCCGCTATGTGCGTCAGCGAACATACGAAACGCAGGCAAGCGTGCACCATCATAATGAGCCGTTGTTATCAGCGAGATCCACAATCGTGACTGCCCGCTCTCTTCAAGCGAAGCGCATCAATTAAAAACCACTATCGAACAGCTCATGCGCGAACTCGCTGAGCACGTTGAATTTGGACGCAGCCCCGACCCGAATGACTCAACTCAAGTGATGCATACGCCGGCCCCCAAACATACGACTTGCTTGGCCAGCGGCAACCACCCGATGCAGGTCATCCACTCTCATGTTAACGGCGTTGTCTATATGGATATCCCGCAATCGCTCCTCTCGTCTCCGACGCCATTGACCGGCTTGACTGCGGAACAAGTCAGTTTGTTGCGGCAGCAATACGGTGCCAACGAATTGCCGCACGCGCCTCGGCGCAACCTTGCACGCATTGTCGTCGGGGTACTGCGCGAGCCTATGTTTTTATTGCTTGCGCTGGCCGCCGCGGTCTATCTCGTCATTGGTGGCATCGGCGAAGGCTTGGTAATGATTGGATTCGCCACACTCTCGATCATGCTTGTCGTGGTGCAAGAACGGCGCAGCGAGAACGCGCTGGAAGCGCTGCGAGCATTGGCCGCACCGATGGCGCGCGTCATGCGCGACGGGCGCGAGCAGCGCATCGCGGCGCGCGACATAGTGCCTGGCGATTTGTTGCTTGTCGCTGACGGCGAACGCATCGGCGCTGACGCCATGCTGCGCAGCGCGGAAATGCTGAGCGTCGACGAATCTTTGCTGACGGGAGAGTCCGTTCCCGTGCCCAAGCGTGTGTCAGACAAACTCACCGAGATTAGCGCCAGCAGCAAGTCCTGCGAGCATGCCTTTGTATATGCCAGCACCCTCGTCACCGCGGGGCGTGCCATCGCACAGGTAGTAGCCACCGCAGCTCACACCGAGGCAGGCCGAATTGGCGCATTGCTAGCGTCGATCGATACCGAGCCGACTCTGCTGCAGCGTTCGCTTGGCCGCCTTGTTCGGTTGTTCGCCATTTTTGCATTGATTTTAAGCGCAGGCGTTGTTCTGGTTTACGGACTGGGTCGCGACATGTGGCTGCAGGGCGTTTTGTCTGGCATTGCGCTGGGCATGTCGATGCTGCCAGAAGAGTTTCCAATGATCCTCGTCATCTTCGTCGCCATGGGTGCACGGCGGCTCGCACGTGTGCATGTGCTAGTACGGCGCACCGCCGTGATCGAAGTGCTTGGCGCATGCAGTACGCTGTGTGTCGACAAGACCGGCACTTTGACCGAGAACCGGATGCGCGTCAGCGCGCTCGCAACCGACGCTACCGCGATGGACCTTCGCGGTGACGAAACCACATTGAGCGAATCGTTTGCGAACCTGATGCATAGCGCAGCCGGCGCTTCGTCACGCAGTTCCAACGATCCGATGGACACCGCGGTGCATCGTCTGGCCGATGCCATCCGCACCAACACATCGGCAACGACGAAAGAGGCAGTAGTGGAGCGTGAATACGGCCTCACCCCCGAACGCTCCGCGATCGTATGCGTATGGCGCAATGCCGACGGCACCAGCAGTGCATTCGCTAAAGGCGCGCCCGAGGCAATCGCAGACCTGTGCCATCTTGCCAAACCCGAACGCGACAAACTGTTGAGCGAAGTCGAACGCAACGCGGCGCGCGGATTGCGTGTGCTCGCGCTTGCCAGTGGCATACCTCGCACTGAAGCGCTGCCAGACGATCCCCGCGAACTTGGCCTTGTGTTGCAGGGGCTAATTGCTTTCGCTGATCCCTTGCGCGCCTCGGCCGAGCTAGCGATCGCAGCCGCACGTGAAGCAGGTATTTCCGTTGCGATGATCACCGGTGACTATCCGGCAACCGCAATGGCGATCGCAAAACAAGCGGGGATCGACTGCACCACGCCACCCGTCACCGGTACGCAAATCGATCAAGCGGACGAAACACAACTGCGCACGCTGGTCCAACACACGCGTGTTTTCGCGCGTATTCGTCCGACGCAAAAGCTGCGCATCGTTGAAGCATTCAAGGCCAACGGCGAAATCGTGGCGATGACTGGTGACGGCGTTAATGATGCGCCGGCGTTGAAAGCAGCGCATGTCGGCCTTGCCATGGGTGGTCGCGGCACCGACGTCGCGCGCGAGGCGGCCGCTGTCGTACTGATGGAAGATGATTTAGGCCATTTGATTGCAGGCATCAAAATGGGTCGGCGCATTTTCGATAATTTGCGCAAAGCCTCAATCTACATCGCGGCAATTCATATCCCGATCGCCGGTTTGTCCCTGCTGCCACTACTGGTCGGTCTGCCGCCGCTGTTGTTGCCGTTGCATGTGGTCTTGATCGAAATGGTGATCGATCCGATCTGCGCCATCGCCTTCGAGAACGAACCGGCCGAAGCGCAGATCATGCAGCAGCCGCCGCGCGCAGCGAACGATCCCTTGATCGGGCTGCCGCAACTCAGTCTCGCACTACTGCAAGGCTCTGTGCTGTTGGCGGCGACATTCGGCATCTACGTTGCGGCCTTATCTGCACAAATAGATGTAGCAAGCGCGCGTGCGTTGGCATTTATTGCACTTACTGCGGGGAACCTGACCTTGGTACGCGTACTCGGTACTCGCGGCTCGACCTTGGCCCACTTGTTCGCGCCTGGGCATAGCGCTTACTGGATAGTGACGGCCATCGCGAGCACCGTGGCGGCAGCATGCATTGTTATCCCCATGCTTGAGCGCTTATTCCAGTTTGATCGTCCCCCGCTCGGACTTGCCTTGCTGGCGATCGTCATCGGAACCGGCGCGGCGCTGGCGTTCGATTTCGCCAAACTGATGCCGCTGGTTCAGCACGCACTTGGACAGCGACCCGCACCGATTAGTACGTGAATTCACAAAAGAAGTGTCATGAAATTCTTGTCCCAGCAACGCGCTAACGAATGCTCCCATCGCGCCATGAAATTCGTTGTGGCCCACGATGCACGGCCAAGCGAAATCCTTGTGCCGAACCCATTTTCCACGAGTGAGACTAGGAGGCAGGTCTTGTATTACAACATTACCGTCGAGAGTCAGGTCCAATCACATACATCCTTCGCGCGCGAAACAGCCGCTCGCGCAGCTCCTTGAACGAATGCGGGTCGATCGAGTACGGGTACACGCGTTCATCCAGGCCAGGTTGCTCACGTACGCGTTTTATCCATGCGTCGACCGCCGGATAAACCGCGAAATCAAAACCTGCATCCGCAGCCAGATGGGTATACGCATACAGCGAAATATCGGCGATGCTGCAGCGCTCGTCGACAAAAAACTTCCGATCCTGCAAATGCCGTTGCATGCTCGCCAGTGCGCGTGTGCCACCGGCGCGTTTCATTGCGATCAGCGCCGGATCCCGCTTGGCGAGCTTGTCGGTCAAGGTCCAGAATCGCAGCGAGCCGATATTAGGCTCCACCATTTCGCTTTCGAAAAATAGCCACGCAAAAGTGCGAGCGCGCTGCAAGCGATCCATCGACAAGTAACGCGATCCTTCCGCGAGATAAGCAAGGATCGCGTTCGACTCAGCCAGATATTCGCCCGGTGCGATTTCCAGCACCGGCACGCCGCCGCTCGACTTCATCGCAAGAAACTCAGGCGTCTGGCCCTGCCCTTCAAAAATGCTTACCAGCACTTGCTGATATGGCAAACCAAGCTGCGCCAGCAGCACGCGGATTTTCCACGCGTTCTGCGAAGGCAGATAATCGTAAAGTTTGAGTGTGGGCATGACGACTCCGAACAGGATCAAGAGTCGTCATGCTACCCGGCAGCGAAGTACAAAACGCTCCGTTTCTTGCTGCGGAATATTGCGGGTTGGACTATTTACCGTCGACGCAACGCTTCAGCCAAACCAGTCGGCCATCCGCATCGATGCGCTCTGGATTGCAGACGAGTTGTTTCAAGTGTGAGCCTGGCGCATTCACTTGGCTGCAACTCATGTGAGTCGCCATCGGGCCGTACAAGCTTTGGAGCTTTTCGACCTTGGCATCGGCCACCACATGCTGCGCTGGAGTCATGCCTTGCTCCAGCTTTTTGACCAGATCACGTTGCGCCGGCATGCCGGATGCGGACGCGAGCTTGAGCCAGGAGTAACCGGTGATGTCATCCTCGGTCACACCGCGGCCAGTGAGATACAAACCACCGAGCGCGGCCTGATTCGACTGACTGCCCGCGCACGCAAGACGCTGCTGCTGTGCGAACACCGTGGTGCTTTCCTTGTCCTGGAGAGCTTGATCAGCGCGCTTGAGCATGCTGAAAAAATCTGCATGATCTACCGATTCAAATGCAGGCGCAGAGGGCGATTCGGCGCTGGCGTTCAGTGCTGCAAAACCAAGCAAACCAGTCAGGATATAGCGAGCGAATTTTTTCATCAGACACTTCCAATTGTGTGGGTTGAGTGCACTAGCATAACGCAACATCTGCCCGCGGAAATCGCGACTTGCCGCCAATTTACAACAAATTATCTCCCTGTGCAGCATCACAACTCGCACTGAGGTTTGTGCGCCTATTCATGCCAAGCCAGCGCTGTCTTTCACATGCCGCCGAGTGCTCGATATGTACCCTTATGACCTTCGACACTGTAAGCAAATCGGCTTGGCGACTACGCTTTGCTATTCTATGCGGTGCTGCGATCGCAGCATTTCATCCCATTCTGGAGCTTTGAATGTCATCAGTTTTGATCCAGCGCGCGCTGGTGTTTGCTTTGACCAGCGGCCTGAGCCTGAGCGCTGGCGCATCCACCAACGAGCGCGGCCTGGACGCGCGCAACTACGACACCAGCATTAGCGCGTGTCAGGATTTCTGGCAATACGCCGATGGCGGCTGGCTCAAGAGCAATCCGATTCCGGCGGAATACAGCACGTGGAGCCTGGATAACGAATTGCAGGAACGCAATCTGGCGTTGCTCAAGGAGATTCTCGAAAACGCCGCGAAAAACCCCGGCACACCCGGCAGCACGACGCAGAAGATCGGCGATTTTTACGCCACCGCGATGAATCAGACCGCGATCAACCAAGCCGGTATCACGCCGATCAAGAAAGATCTGGCGGCGATCGATGCAGTGAAATCCGCGGCTGACGTCGTAGCACTGATTCGCGACTGGCAGGCGCTCGGTTTTGGTGTCTTGTTCGAGTTCGGCGCTGATGCCGATTTGAAAGATTCTGCCAACGATATCGGCTACGCCAGTCAGGGCGGACTCGGTCTACCGGATCGCGACTACTACATACGACAGGATGCCGAATCGAAAGCGCTGCTCGAAAAATATCACACGCATATCGAGAAGATGCTGAGCCTGCTCGGCGAGAAAAACGCGAGGGAACAATCCGACTGGGTGCTCGCACTCGAAACGCGCTTGGCCAAGGCATCACTGGATCGCGTGAGCTTGCGTGATCCGATCAAGTCCTACCAGATCGTCACCTTGAAACAGGCGGATACACAGACGCCGCATTTCTCGTGGACGGAATTTTTCAAGGCGATTCATCGCGACGATGTGAAGCGTTTTTCGCTGCCGCATCCGCTGTTTTTCGCGACCGCCGACAAGGCGCTGAGCGACGTGCCCGTGTCGCATTGGCAAGCGTACCTGCGCTGGAACCTGATCGCGTCTTCGGCAGATTTTCTCGGCGACGATTTTGTCAATGCCAAGTTCGATTTTCGCGGCAAGGTGTTGCGCGGTACGCAGGAATTGAAACCGCGCTGGAAACGTGTGATCGATTCCGCCGACCACGCGCTCGGCGAAGTGCTGGGCCAGGCGTATGTCGAACGCACCTTCCCGCCCGAGGCGAAAGCGCGCGCGCTGGTGCTCGTGAACAACCTCAAGGTGGCGATGCACGAACGCATCGAAAAACTCGCGTGGATGTCGGAAGCGACGAAAAAATCGGCCTACGCAAAACTCTACACGCTCGATCCGAAAATCGGTTATCCCGATCACTGGCGCGACTATTCGGCGCTGACGATCAAGCGCGATTCGTATCTCGAAAACATGCGCGCGGCGATCGCGTTCGAGGCGCATCGCAACTTCGCCAAGATCGACAAACCGGTCGACAAGACCGAATGGGGTATGACGCCGCAAACGGTGAATGCGTATTACAACCCGACGCGCAACGAGATTGTTTTTCCCGCGGCGCAATTGCAACCGCCATACTTCGATGCGAAAGCCGACGACGCGCTGAACTACGGTGGTATCGGCGCGGTGATCGGGCATGAAATGACCCATGCGTTCGACGATGAAGGCAGCCAGTTTGATGCCGCCGGCAATCTCAAGAACTGGTGGAGCGCGCAGGACAAAAAACAGTTCGAAAGCCGCACCGCAAAACTCGTGAATCAGTTTGCTGCGTACGTGCCTATCGATCAATTGCATATCAACGGCAAGCTCACGCTCGGCGAAAATATCGCCGACCTCGGCGGTCTGCTGGTCGCCTACGATGCGTTCAAACTCACGCCGCAAGGCAAGGGTGACGAGAAGATCGAAAACCTGAATCCAGATCAGCGTTTCTTTCTTTCGTATGCGCAAACGTGGCGCACCAGTCAGCGCCCGGAACAGCTCAAGCTGCAGGTGCAATCGAACGAACATGCGCCGGCCAAATTCCGCGTGATCGGTCCGATCAGCAACGTGCCGGCGTTCGCCAAGGCGTTCGAGTGCAAGGCAGGTGACGCGATGGTGCGCGGCGCCGATAGCAAGGTTGATATTTGGTAGCGCTTTTTTACGATTAGATACTCAGGACATGTAGACGAAGAGACGGAATAGCCGGTGTCGCTACTCACCTTGCCGTCTGCTTGATTGTTCGTTGCATCGTCTCCACAAAACTACAAATTCCACAGGAAACTCAATGATCATTCGCTTGTTAAAACCCTTTGCCCTGACCGCCGCTATCACACTCGCCCTTGGCGCCGCGGCGGCCGATGCACCACGCAGCAGCATCGACCCGGCCAAGCTCGACAGCAAGGCTGGTGCATGCACCGACTTCTTCGGCTACGTCAACAATATCTCGATGAAGAACGATCCGATTCCAGCCGACCAGACCAGCTGGGGCACGTTCAACAAGTTGCGCGAACGTTCGCTTGTGGCGCAGCACGACATCCTCGACGCGATGGCGTTGAACAAGGCCGCAGCGGGCACGATCCAGCAAAAGATCGGCGATTTTTACGCGAGCGGCATGGACGAGGCCGCGATCGAAAAGGCCGGTTACACGCCGATCAAGGACGACCTGAAACGAGTCGATGGTTTGCGCAATCCCGATGATATCGCCGAACTCGTGCGCGACTACGCAGCGCAAGGCGATGCGCTACTGTTCGACTTCGAGCGTGGTGCGGATTTCAAGAATTCGACGATGACGATCGGTTTCGCGAATCAGGGCGGACTCGGTTTGCCGGATCGCGATTATTACCTCAAGACCGACGCCGAATCGAAAAAACTGCTCGCCGCATATCAGGCGCATGTCGCCAATCTGCTGGTGTTGGTCGGCGTGAAAAAAGACGACGCAAGCAAGCAGGCACAAGCGGTGGTAGATCTCGAAACCAAGCTCGCGAGTGCGTCGCTGACGCAGGTCGCGCTGCGTGATCCGAACAACCAATATCATCTCGTCAGCATGGCTGAGGGCGACAAGACGACGCCACATTTTTCGTGGTTGAAATATTTTGCCGCGCAGGGCGTAAACGGTCAGACCGGTTTCTCGCTCGCGCAGCCGGAATTTTTCGCGACGATGGACAAGCTCATCGCCGAGGCGCCGATCGCGCACTGGCAGGCATATTTCCGTTTCCATATCGTCGCCTCCGCCGCGCCGGCATTGAGCAAGGCGTTCGTCGATGAGCGTTTCGCGTTCACCGGCAAGACCTTTCAGGGACAGAAGGAAAACAAACCGCGCTGGAAACGCGTGCTCGGCGCCACCAACAGCGAAATGGGCATGGCGCTCGGCGAGTTGTACGTCGCCAAGACCTTCCCGCCCGAAGCCAAGCAACGTGCGCAGGACATGGTCAACGATCTGCACGACGCGCTCAAGACCCGCATCGAAAATCTCGACTGGATGAGTGCGCAAACCAAGAAGCAGGCGCTCGAAAAATGGGCCACGTTCATGCCGAAGATCGGCTATCCCGACCAGTGGCGCGACTGGAGCGGATTGAGCATTTCGCGCGATGGTTATGTCGCGAACATCCGCGCCGCCGACAAGTTCAATCACGCCTGGGAAATGGGCAAGATCGGCAAGCCGGTGGATCGCCGCGAATGGGGCATGACGCCGCAAACCGTGAACGCGTACTACAACCCGCTGCTCAACGAAATCGTGTTTCCGGCAGCGATTCTGCAGCCGCCGTTCTTCGATGCAAAAGCCGACGACGCGCTGAACTACGGCGCGATCGGCGCCGTGATCGGCCACGAAATGACGCACGGTTTTGATGACGAAGGCAGTCAGTTTGATGCCAAGGGCAATCAGCACGACTGGTGGACCGCGGCCGACAAGAAAGACTTCGAATCGCGCACCGCCAAGCTCGTGAAACAGTTCGACGATTACATCGCGATCGGCGATCTGCACGTCAACGGCAAACTCACGCTCGGCGAGAATATCGCCGATCTCGGCGGCATCAACGTTGCGTTCGATGCGCTGCATGCGGCGCTGAAAAAACATCCGCAGGCGGTGATCGATGGCCTCACTCCGGAGCAGCGCTTTTTCATCGCGTTCGCGCATGTCTGGGAAGGCCAGTATCGCGATGAAGCGCTGAAATTACTCGTCAATACCAATCCGCATTCGCCGTCACGCTTTCGCGCAATGGGTGCGCCATCGAACATGCCGGCATTCGCGCAGACTTTCCAGTGCAAGCCCGGTGATGTGATGGTGCGCAGCGCCGAAACTCAGGTAAAGATCTGGTAAAGCCATGTCATGAAAAAAGCGTAGCGCGTTGCATTACGCGCCTCGCTCCTATTTTATTTTCGACGAAAATCGGCGAGCCATTTCCCGCTTGCTGATCAATCCAACAAAAGGACACCACCATGCAAATGCGTTTGCTGAAACCGCTCACCCTCGTCGCTGCCATCACCATGTCGTTCGGCGCGTTCGCCGAAACCGCGCCGCGCAGCAGCATCGACAAGGCCTCGCTCGATAGCAAGATCAACCCGTGCCAGGATTTCTTCGGTTACGTCAACGGCATCACCATCAAGAAGACGCCGATTCCGGCCGACCGCACGAGTTGGGGCACGTTCGAGCAGCTCGACGAACGCTCGCAGGCGCAACAGCGCACGCTGGTCGAGACGGCGATGAACAGCAAGGCCGCGCCGGGCAGCATCGAGCAGAAAGTTGGTGACTTCTACGCTAGCGGCAGCGACGAAGCGGCAGTCGAAAAGGCTGGCTTCACGCCGATCAAGGACGATCTGAAGCGCGTCGACGGCTTGAAGACGCCGGACGATATCGTCGCGCTGATTCGCGACACCGCAGTGCGCGGCGGCAACGACAATTTGTTCTTCTTCGGCGCGTTTCCGGACTTCAAGAATTCGGACATGGTGATCGCCTACACCGGTCAGGCCGGCACCAATTTGCCGGAGCGCGATTATTATCTCAACGAAAGTGCGGAATCGAAAAAGCTGCGCGATGCGTATGTCGCGCACATCGCGCGCATGCTGCAATTGATCGGCACACCGGCGGCAGATGCAACCGCGCAATCGCAGCAGATTCTTGCGCTTGAAACGCGTCTGGCGAAGGCATCTTTGTCGGCGCTGGAACAGCGCGATCCGGCCAATCAGTATCATCCGATCAGCTTTGCCGATGCCGACAAACTCACGCCGCACATATCGTGGGAGAAGTTTTTCGCGACGATGAACACCAGCGGCATCAACAGCTTTTCGATGAGCCCGACCAAGTTCTTCGGCGAACTCGACGCGATGCTGACCGAAGTGCCGATGGCGCAGTGGCAGGCGTATTTTCGCTATCACGCCGCCGACGCCGCGGCGCCGTATCTGAGCAAGGCATTCGTCAACGAAAACTTCGCTTTCTTCAGCACCACCCTGCGTGGGCAGAAGGAAATCAAGCCACGCTGGAAGCGCGTGCTGGACGAAACCAGTAACGATCTCGGCGAGCCGCTGGGCCAGTTGTACGTGGCTAAGAATTTCCCGCCGGAATCGAAGACGCGCGCGCTGGAACTCGTCAACAACCTGCGTGAAGCGCTGAAGATCCGCATCGAAAAACTCGACTGGATGAGCGCCGAGACGAAGAAAAAAGCGCTGGAAAAATGGGGCACGTTCGTCGCCAAAATCGGTTATCCGGATCATTGGCGCGATTATTCCGGCGTGACCATCACGCGTGACAATTATTTCGCGAACGTCACCGCGGTAAACAAATTCAACCAGGCCTTCAACGTCGCCAAGATCGGCAAGCCGGTCGATCGCAGCGAATGGGGCATGACGCCGCAGACGGTGAACGCGCAATACAATCCGCTGAGCAACGACATCACTTTCCCGGCCGCGATCCTGCAGCCGCCGTTCTTCGATGCCAAGGCCGACGATGCATTGAACTACGGTGCGATCGGCGCGGTGATCGGTCACGAAATGACGCACGGTTACGACGACCAGGGCGCGCAATTCGATGCCAAGGGCAACTTCAAGAACTGGTGGACCGACGCCGATCAGAAAGACTTCAAGTCGCGCACCGACAAGCTCGTGAAGCAGTTCGACGATTACGTCGCGATCGACAATCTGCACGTCAAGGGCGCGCTCACGCTCGGCGAAAATATTGCGGATCTCGGCGGCATCAATACCGCGTTCGATGCGATGCATGCAGCGCTCGCGAAAAAGCCGCAGGGCCCGATCGACGGACTCACGCAGGATCAGCGATTCTTCCTCGCGTTCGCGCATGTCTGGGCGCGCCAGTTCCGCCCCGAGGAAGCGAAGCTGCGTCTGAACACCGACGTGCATGCGCCGGCGCAATTTCGCGCTATCGCCTCACCTTCCAACATGCCCGCTTTCGCGCAGAGTTTCCAGTGCAAGGCCGGTGATGCCATGGTGCGCGGCGCCGATACTCAGGTGAAAATCTGGTAAGCGACTGAGCCGCGATCACGGCTGCGATTTTCCCTTCGGCAGCGTACCTCGTGTGCGCTGCCGTTTTTTTTGCAGGCGACGCGCTCGCTGCTCGACCCATTCGACAACAGGATACGACCATGTCTACACGTTTTCTGAAACCCCTCGTTCTTGTCGGCGCGATCGCGCTATCGTTCGCCGCCAGCGCCGATCCATCGCGCAGCGCGATCGACAAATCCACGCTCGATAGCAAGATCAATCCGTGCCAGGATTTGTTCGGCTACGTCAATCGCATTCCGCTTGCGAGCGAGGAAATCCCGGCCGACCGCACCAGCTGGGGCACGTTCGAGCAACTCGACGAACGCTCGCTGATCGCGCAACACGCGCTCGCCGAAGCGGCGACAAAAAGCAAGGCGGCGATCGGCATGCCGGAGCAACAGGTCGGTGATTTTTTCGCCAGCGGTCTTGATGAAGCGAAGATCGAGAAACTCGGTTTCGATCCGATAAAACCTGCGCTAAAACGCATCGATACGCTAAAAACGCCAGACGACATCGCCGCGCTCGCACGCGACAACGCCGCGGATGCACAACGCAGCCTGTTCTTTTTCAGTGCGCGGCCCGACTACAAAAATTCGACCACGGTGATGGCCTACGCCAGCCAGAGCGGGTTGGGTCTACCGGAGCGCGATTATTATCTGAAGGACGATGCCGACAGCAAAAAAATCCGCGATGCGTATCTTGTGCATATTGCGAATACGCTGGTCTTGATCGGCATACCGAAGGCCGCAGCGAGTGTACAAGCGGAACAAATCCTTGCATTGGAAACGAGACTGGCCAAGGCCTCGTTGACCCGACTGGAACAACGCAATCCGGACAATCAATATCACCCGGTTGCGATTGCCGATGCGGAAAAAATCACGCCGCATTTTTCATGGGACAAGTTTTTCGGCGCACTGAAAGTGGATGGCGTCAGCAACTTCTCGCTGTCGCCGGAGCGATTTTTTGCCGAGCTCGAAAGCATGTTCAATGACGTGCCGGTGGCGCAATGGCAAGCGTATTTTCGTTTCCATGCCACCGACTCCGCCGCGCCGTATTTGAGCAAGGCGTTCGTCGATGAAAACTTCGCATTCAACGGCACCGTGTTGCATGGCCAGAAGGAAATCAAGCCGCGCTGGAAGCGTCTGCTCGAAGATATCGACCGCAAGCTCGGTGAGCCACTGGGCCAGTTGTACGTGGCGAAAAACTTCCCGCCGGAATCGAAGGCGCGCGCGCTGGAACTGGTCAACAATCTGCGCGACGCGCTGAAAATCCGCATCGAGAAACTCGACTGGATGAGCGATGTCACGAAGAAACAGGCGCTGGAAAAGTGGGCGAGTTTTGTTCCGAAAATCGGCTATCCCGATCACTGGCGCGATTACTCCGGCGTGACCATCAAGCGCGACAGTTATTTCGACAACGTGCGCGCGCTCGACAAGTTCAATCTGGCGTATCGCGCCGCCAAAGTCGGCAAGCCGGTCGATCGCCGCGAATGGGGCATGACGCCGCAAACGGTCAACGCGCAGTACAGCCCGACCAACAACGACATCACCTTCCCCGCCGCAATCCTGCAGCCACCGTTCTTCGATGCGAAGGCCGATGATGCGCTGAACTACGGTGCGATCGGCGCCGTGATCGGCCACGAAATGACGCACGGTTATGACGACCAGGGCAGCCAGTTCGATGCGCAAGGCAACTACAAAAACTGGTGGAGCGACGCCGACAAGAAGGATTTCAAATCGCGCACCGATAAACTGGTAAAGCAGTTCGACGACTATGTCGCGATCGACAACCTGCACGTCAAGGGCGCGCTCACGCTTGGTGAAAATATCGCTGATCTCGGCGGCCTCAATGTGTCGCTCGATGCATTGCACACCGCGTTGAAAAAGAAGCCGCAAGGGCCGATTGACGGCTTTAGTCCCGAGCAGCGTTTTTTCATCAACTTCGCGCACGTTTGGGCGCGTCAGTTCCGCCCGGAAGAACTCAAGTTGCGACTGAACACGGATGTGCACGCACCGGCACAATTCCGCGCGATCGCGGCGCCATCGAACATGCCCGCATTTGCGCAGGCGTTCCAGTGCAAGGCCGGTGATGCGATGGTGCGCGGTGCCGAGACGCAGGTGAAAATCTGGTAAGTTGAAAAAAGCCGTCATTCCAGCGAAGGCTGGAATCCATTTTGACTCTAGTAAGTTTGGCGACAGCGACAGGCCACTAGACCAAGATCAAGATGGATTCCAGCCTGCGCTGGAATGACGAACCAAGGATGTCATCGCGAGTTGTCGTGTCCTTTGCCGCAGCTCTCCCCAGCACGGCTCCGACACGGCATACTCGGCGCATGGCCTACGACTATCTCACCCAGATTCTCACCGCGCGCGTTTACGACGTCGCGCAGGAAACCGCGCTCGAACACGCGCCCGAACTGAGTCGCCGCACTGGCAATCGCGTGCTGCTGAAACGCGAGGATCAGCAGCCGGTGTTCTCGTTCAAATTACGCGGCGCCTACAACAAGATGGCGCGACTCAGTGCGGCCCAGCTCAAGCGTGGCGTGATCGCTGCGAGCGCTGGCAATCACGCGCAAGGTGTCGCGTTATCGGCTCAGAAACTCGGCTGCCACGCCATCATCGTGATGCCGACCACCACGCCGCAAATCAAGATCGATGCGGTGCTGCGCCGCGGTGCCGAAGTGGTGCTGGCCGGCGACAGTTATTCGGATGCGTACGAACACGCACTCGCGCTCGCCGAGAAATCTGGCGCAGTGTTTGTGCATCCGTACGACGATCCCGACGTGATCGCCGGGCAAGGCACGATCGGCATGGAAATCCTGCGCCAGCAACAAGGCCCGCTTGATGCGATCTTCGTCGCGATTGGCGGCGGCGGCTTGATTTCCGGCATCGCCGCGTATGTGAAACGCGTGCGTCCCGAAGTGAAAATCATCGGTGTACAACCGAACGATTCGGATGCGATGGCGCAGTCGGTGCGGCTCGGGCGACGTGTGAAACTCGCACAGGTCGGCTTGTTCGCCGATGGCGTGGCGGTCAAGCAAGTCGGCAAGGAAACCTTCCGCATCACGCGCGAACTCGTCGATGAAATCATCACCGTCGATACCGATGCAATCTGTGCCGCACTCAAGGATGTGTTTGAGGATACGCGCGCGATTCTCGAACCCGCCGGTGCGCTCGCGATCGCCGGGCTCAAGGCGTATGTCGCGCGCGAAAAGTGGCACGACAAAACTCTGGTCGCGATCGCGTGCGGCGCGAACATGAATTTCGACCGACTGCGTTTTGTTGCCGAACGCGCCGAGCTCGGCGAAGCGCGCGAAGCGATTTTCGCCGCGACCATTCCCGAACGCCCCGGCAGCTTTCGCGCCTTCTGCGAACTGATCGGCAATCGTTCAGTCACCGAATTCAACTACCGCTACGCCGATGCCAAGGACGCACATATTTTTGTCGGCGTGCAAGTGAAAAGCCGCGATGAAATCGGCAAGCTGCTGGTCACGCTGAAAAAGGCCGGCATCGCCGCGCAGGATTTATCCGACAACGAAATGGCCAAGCTTCACGTGCGCCATCTGGTCGGCGGCCACGCGCCCACCGTCGAAAACGAAATCGTCTACAGCTTCGAATTTCCCGAACGCCCCGGCGCGCTGCTGAAATTCCTGAGCCACATGAGCGCGGGCTGGAACATCAGCCTGTTCCACTACCGCAACCATGGCGCCGACACGGGCCGCGTACTCGTCGGCATTCAAGTGCCGCCGTCGGATAAAAATGAGTTCAAGCGATTCCTCGCGGAGCTTGGATATCCGTTTGTGGATGAGAGCGAGAATCTGGCTTATCGGATGTTTTTAGGGAAATAATTTTACGCACAAAATGAGCCGGTTAGCATTATTTCGATAGGAACCTATCTCCGTAGGCAAACGTCTGCACTTCGCAGTCTTCTTATCGTATGGCGTGCCGGCAATTCACGTATCAAGGAAAGAAATCGCCTTCTGCGTCAAGCTATCCTCGAGTCATCGTTCATGGCGATGCGACTTCAAGTCGCGAAACGACAATTCGATCTGCATGCGTTTGGCGTACATCGCGACCCATTGCCGTGCGTTCAGATCGCTCAATTGCGATGACGCCACCAGCAACCCCGGTTCGCGCTCGATGATGGCTTTGACGACAGAGTGCGTGTGTTGTCCGCGGCCAGCTAGCGCACCGCGTAAGCGACGTGGCATGCGATTGTGTACGGAATGACTTTCAGGCCCGCAGGCGAATGCGTCATTCGAATCCGGTTCGGAAGATCACGTCGTTCGCGTGCACGCTCCAGAATCCTCCGACGATACTGTCTGAAGCAACTGTCATCGCGGTCGAGGGCCCGGCGACCGGTTGGCCGATCGTGCCGGTCATCGTGTAGCCGTTTGCGCCGGTCATCGCGCCGCCGCCGTTGGCCGTCGTGACATTCCAGTGCAGGTCGTAGCCGCCCGCCGACTGACCGAGCGCGAGCGGCGCGGCGAGTGCAAGTATGCCGAACAGCAAAGGCATGCACACCAAGTTGGACGGGCGACGACGGGGCATCGCGCTGTCGGCGAGCGCCCGCGCGATCCGAAAGGCAATCACGGGCATGCGCCGACGCACTTGGCGACGCGCAATTCGTTGCCGTCGGCGTAGGCGGCGACAGCGAGACCATCGGACCCCCGACCCACAGCAAATGTCGCATTCGCCAAGCCATCCAATGTACTGCCGACGTTTGAACCTCCGAAATTGCACGAGGAAAAACTGCAGTCGACGACTTTGATCAGATTGTCCTGACTGTAGGCCAAAACAGGCGATTGAGTTCCGACCAGTGCCGCACTGATGGCAGTGACATTGCTGCTCGCAAGGGCGACTTGAGCGGGTAGCAGGGGCGACATTGACCGCACGGCCAACTTGCCTGCAGCGTTGCGGAATGCGACCAAGATGCTGCCACTAGCATTCAGCATGGATAGCAGCGGCGGCGAAGCGTTCGGCGTAGCGATCGCGGTGGGCGAACAGCCCGAGGTGCAGTTATAGAAGTACGCCCCCGTCGAATTTGTATAGGCATAGTACACCGTCGCGTGATCGATGGTCGCGGCGAATATCGAACCAACTCCGGTCACGAGCGTGTCGATGCCGCCGCTGAGCGAAGTACAGGAGCCGCTACATGTTGCGCGACGCAGATTGTTGCTGGAGTCCACGTACACGATGTAGTAGCGATTGAGCGACGCGTCGACCAGCAAAACGGGAGCCGTAATGGAACTGGTCTGTGTTAACACCGAAACCGCGCTTGTCGCCGTGCATGCGACATTGCTGCACTTCACCGTATAGAAGGGAGCGCCTCCCGCATTCGGCACTGCAAAACTAACCAGGGGCAAACCATCGCTGCCGACAACAATCGAAGATCCGCCGAAGACGACGCTAGTGCTTCCGGGGTCATATACGGTCGTCAAGATCGGAGCCAGGCACGCCGCTTCGGTACATTTCGCAACGATCACTACGTGCTTCGAATTGACAACGGCCGTGTAGCTGATGACCGGAAACCCGTCGCTACCGAAAGCCATTGAAGGCAGACTCGCGAGCTTGCCCCAATAGGAAGTAATGCGAGGCGAATATCCGATGGGAGGTATCGTTGTGACTTGCTCTTGCTCACACGTCACGCTGCCGTCGGCGTTCACCACGCGCATGTAGAAGCCCGGGTCGCAGGTGCCTGTGGTGCGTGCCTGAACCTGTGAGGTGTCGATCTGTGCAAGGCCGACGCCGCCGGGTGCAATACCCAACGTGCCCGACGTGGAAATCGGCCCACCGGCCAGTGTCGCATCGGTCGCGATGTTCGTGACGGTGCCCGTGCCGGCGCTGCCGCAGCTGACTGTGCCGTCCGCATTGATCGACTTCACCATCTGGTTGCCGCTGCAGGACCCGTTGACGCGCTGCTGCACTTGCGCAGGATTGATCTGCGTAGTGCCGACCGCGCCGGATGCGATACCGAGCGTGCCGGTGGAAGTGATGGGACCACCGGAGAGAGTCGCATCGGTAGCGATGTTGGTGACCGTGCCGCTTCCGGCGGACTCGCAGGTGACCGTGCCGTTTTGCGCGATGGCGCGGATGCTGGATCCCACCGTGCACGTGCCGCCTACGCGCGCCTGCACCTGCGACGGCACGATCTGCGCCGCCCCGACGCTGGCATTCGATATCGAATAGGCCAATACCGCCGTCTGCGATTGCAGCGCGTAAGGTGCGCTCTGGATCTGCGTGCGTGGCGTCAGGATATTGCCGTTTGCTGTCACCTCGAGCCAACGTTGATCGCTGATGAGCGTGTTGAACAACCCGGCGAAATCGAGCGTAACGGTGAAGATGCCGTTGCTGACGGTCACTGCGCTGGCGCCGGTAAATGGAACCTGGCCCAGAGGCGAACCGTTCTGTGGTGCGTCGAACAGAGTAAACAGCATATCGACGTTCGCCGTCACCGGTGCGCCGTTGTGCAGTAACTCGCCTTGATAGGTAAACGCGCTACCTTGCGGTACTTGCGCGACCAGCGTCGATGAAAGCAACAGCAGCCATGCGGCCGCCAGACATGCAAATACGCGGAATCGTTTCAAGACATCCCCCTGAATGTGGCAACGGTGGGGCGAGTTTAGCACTGCAAACAGTCGCCGCGTTTGTCTTACAAAAACGCTGCCATCGCGCGCATTTTGATGGCCGGACGCAAATTTGTCGGCCGATGCTGAGAGACTACCGGCGCGACCGCGCGCTTCGCAGAGCAGCGCGAGCTGGTCGATGAAATCATCACCGTCGATACCGACGCGAACTGCGCCGCACTCAAGGATATGGTCGCGATCGCCCGCGGCGCCAACATGAATTTTGACCGGCTGTGTTTTGTTACCGAGCGCGCCGAACTAGGCGAAGCGCGCTAAGAACCTGTTCAAAGTCTTTTGAGCAGTAGCGTGAGGAAGGCAAGGTGAATGAACTGGAGGCTGGTATTGAGCTTGCGCTCGCAGTTCTTCCAGAGTCGTCGGCATTTCTCCAACCAGGCGAAGGAGCGCTCGACCACCCACCGCTTCGGGATAACGGCGAAGGTATGCAATTCATTGCGTTGGGCGATCTGCACGGTGGCACCGATGGCGCCTTGGACCGCTTCGGCAAAGGGCTGGCCGACGTAGCCGCCATCCGCTAGGACACTTTGTACCCGATGTAGGTTTGCCTGACATCGATCTATCGCCTGCAAGGCGCCCTTGCGATCGGTGACTTCCGCTGTAGTCACCGCAATAGCGTGAGGCAGTCCCTGCGTATCCACGGCAATATGCCGCTTGATCCCCGAGACCTTCTTGCCGGCATCGTAGCCCTTATGCGTCGCCGTGTCGGTGTTCTTTACGCTTTGTGCATCAACGATCAAGAAGCTCGTCATGGCGTTGCGCCCCTGCTTGATACGCACCGCGCCCACCTGATTTTTTTAACGCCCGCTCCAGCAGGCTGATGCCGTTCTCGTCAGGCTCGCTCCAGATCGAAAAGTACGAATGCACCGTTCGCCATTTCGGAAACTCCGTGGGCAGCATGCGCCACTGGCAGCCGCTTTTGAGGAGGTAGCGGACCGCGCAAAATACCTCGTACAGATCCACCCGACGCGGGCTGGTCTTCTTGCGTGCGCTTTCCAGCAAAGGATGAATTTGCTCAAACTGGGCGCGACTGATGTCACTCGGATAGGTTGATCTCATTCCGCCAGTATCAGCACGCCGGTCTCATAGATTGAGACTTTGAACAGGCTCTAAGCGATTTTCGCCGCGAAAATTCCCGAACGCCCTGGCAGTTTCCGCACCTTCTGCGAACTGATCGGCAACCGCTCGGTCACCGAATTCAACTATCGCTACGCAGATGCCAAAGACGCGCATATTTTTGTCGGCGTACAAGTGAAAAGCCGCGATGAGATCGGCAAGCTGCCACCGCAGAAGAACTCCTAGCGACAATCACGGCGACCAAAGAGTTGCTCCATCAAATATCCGCAGCCAGTGATGCATCGGAGCATGACTTATTTCGCCTTGAGAAACTAAGTGTCGCGTGTTCCCGACTTGCTTACCCTAATGGTCTGTCGCTTACCAGTGAAACGCATAACCTGATTGCGTGGTGCGATCATTTGGATTATCCAAAAATAAAGGCAACCTTCATACTTGCGCTCAACACTTCGCCGCTTGCATCCCTTTTGTAACGTTCACAACAGCGCGTTCGACGAAGATGCGTATTACGCAAGTTCGTCGGCTCCTGTCCCGCAGCAACAGAGATCGCAACAATGTTGATCCACGGTCACTGCCACTGCGGGAACATTTCTTTCTGCCTGGAATGGCGGCCCGACCCCGTCGATATCCCGGCCAACGCGTGCGGCTGCTCGTTCTGCATCAAGCACAGCGGTGTCTGGACGGCCAATCCGGGTGGCGCACTGAAGGTGACGATAAAAGATTCCGCGCGCGTCTCGCGATATGCGTTTGGTACACGCACGGCGGAGTTCCATGTCTGCATGCGGTGCGGCATCGTACCTGTGGTCACGAGCCGCATCGACGAACGAGTTTACGCGGTGTTCAATATCAATACGTTTGAGGATTTTGATACATCGCTGTTACGCCGCGCAGCGACCAACTTCGATGGCGAAGGTACCGACTCTCGCCTCGCGCGCCGCCAGAGCAACTGGATCGGCGATGTTGAGTTCAGCGCGGGCGAGAACTGATAACCGATGAATCTTCTCGCCGTCGCCAGCCCCGCAAAACGAATCGGATCTCGCGGCAATGTTGTAAACGCCGAAGAATGAGGGCGGTTATCGTCGACAATCTGTTCGTTACCGCCATGCGTTGACGTCTAATAAAGCGCACAGTTGCATCCGCAACTCCGCGTCACGAGAAAATCAAGATGGCCAGCCCGCGCCGCTCCAAAAAATCACCGGCCCCACAAAAAAATGGCGCACGTGCAAAGGCACCCGCTGTCGCATTGCCGCGTTGGCGCTGGCCGCTTTATCTTGCGATCGCGGCCGGGGTTTTTTCCATCCTGTTCGTGAAAATCGGCGTGGTCATTCCCGATCAATACTTGAGCTTGGCTGCTTGGCAAGACTCCGATGGCCTCACCAGACTGGTAGGCACTACGCTGTTCACAGCGCTGATCATGGCGTTGATAAAACTTTTTCTCGACCAGGTGTTGCTCGGCATTGCACAGCGTAAATCTACGCTTTCGATTGCCGGAGATCTAGCGATCTCCATGGCAAAAGTCGCAGCAGGTGTGGTTGTCGAAGGCGTTATCGATGCGGCTGCCAGTTCGGCCTCGGGCGGCGATTCCGGATCGGGCGAGTTCAAAGGCGGCGGCGGTAGTTTTGGCGGTGGCGGCGCCTCGGGAGATTTCTGATCACCTCGAACGAACTACACACGCTGGATCTTTAGCTGACGAAATCGACATCGGTGATCGCAACCACCGATGTCGATTGACGGCATAAAATGTCCGCCGTTTCAGCCTTCGTCGTTGAGCGGCGTCTCGCCCTCTTTCGGTACTTCGTGATCGGCCTTGCGGATTTTTTGCTCGGCCGCAGCTTTTGAATCACTCACGCTTGGCAGCTTGGCTGGCGCTTCGAGCAAACGCTCCGGATCGATACGCTTGCCGAGCCAGCGCAGGCCGATATGTAAATGCGGGCCGGTGCCACGACCGGATCTGCCAACAACGCCAAGGGTCTGACCACGCTTGACCACATCGCCGGTTTTTACCGCGAGCGAATTCATGTGGAAATACATGCTCACAAGGCCATCGCCGTGATCGATATACACCGCATTGCCGGTGAAGAAATGATCCGCCGCGAGAACCACGGTACCCGCCGCCACAGCCTTGACCGGGCTGCCTTCATTAACCGGAAAATCCAGCCCGCTGTGCAGGCTTTTTACCTTGCCGTTGAACGTACGCATGCTGCCAAAATCGTTCGCGCTTTTTGGCAACGAGCTGGCCGGCTTGCCGAGCGGTAACGAAAATTGCGGCGCATGGTCGGAGCCGCGCAGAACCTTCGCAACCTCGGCGGTTTCTTTCTGCGCACGCGCAAGATCCGCGGCAGAAAGGTCGATAAAGCCAATCAAACTCGGCGGCAGTTCAATCGGTACTTCAGGGAAATCCTGCTTCTCGACTGTCACATAACCGAGATGCTGCTTGCCTTGCTGATCCCACAGCGCAATCTCGTGACTGCCAACGCTGGTCTGGATGTCGATCGGGTAATAACACACCGAACCGACCGCGGCATAACGCTTGCCGTAGATGCCACAATCTTTCGCCGCCATGCCCGCCCAGCGCGCGACACCGCCCTGCGGCGCGGTCACCACCGAATTACCTGCAGCGATTGTTGTGCCGGAAATGGCGCACAACAAGATGGCACTGATGAGTGTTGCGAATAGCTTGCTCATGTTCAATTCGACTCCCCTGAATGGCGCTCGACGGTTGGCATTGCTCGCTGGACTGTAGCAAAACGCGCTCGCCGATAGTGTGCGCTTGCGAACATAGCCTCGAGTTATCGGGAGCGGCGATTTCGTTGGCAGCGATTTCAAGGCGATGGCGGCAGCGTTGGTGATGGCAGCGCATGGGGACCTGCTGACGCGCACGGGGCTTTTCGGCTTGCATCACGCGACCCGTATCTCGCGATGCTGCAGCACCGAGCAGTGATACCGGCGGAAATTTCAGCGCGAAAAACGCGCATTGATCCAATCGCCGATCAATCGCAGCGCGGTCGGTGCGAAGGTTTCGCTGATCTCGGCGTACTCGGCAATCGCCCCGCTATGCGCGTTCTGAAACAGATGATTCAGCCCCGGCAATTGCTGTGCGGTCACATCCGGGTTATTGCTCGTGGCACGGCGGATAGCAGCGAGATTGGTGCTCGCGGGTACCTGATTGTCCAGACTGCCGTTCAAGGCGAGGATCGGAATATTGATAGCACCAAGAATCGCGATCGGATCGTAGTGAAGTAAATCGCGCAACCAGTCGCTGCTGAGCTGATCGACCAGCGCGGATTTCTGCGTTTCACTGCTGCCCAGTTGTTGCAGCAACTTTGATGTCAACAGCGCGCGGATTTCTGCTTGCGCTGCGGCGCGATCCGGCGCCTTGCCCATCGCCGCGTATATCTTCGCCAGCGCTGGCTCGTTTGCGCGCAATGATGCCTCGGTCTGACCTTGCATCACGCCTGTCAAACGACGTTGCGCGAGCAGCAGCTCGGTCATGCTGGTCGCGGGTGCGGCAAGCAAAACCAAGTACGCAATCGATGGATTATTCACGGCCGCGATCGGCCCGACGATGCCGCCCTGACTATGACCAATCAAGCCGATGGCGTTGCGATTGATCTCGCGCCGCGTTCCAAGAAAATCGACAGCGGCACGTACGTCGCTGGCAAAATCGAGGTCGGCCGCGGCCGTGAAATTTCCGCCCGATTCGCCGACTCCACGATCATCGAAACGCAGAACAGCGATGCCGTTGCGGGTCAGATGATCCGCCAGCACCACAAAGGGTTTGTGACCAGACAGCGACTCATCGCGATCCTGCGGCCCGGAACCGCTGATCAGAACCGCGGCAGGAAAAGGTCCGGCGCCGCGCGGCAACGTCAAGGTGCTAGCCAGCAAAATGTTGGCTGCTGTATTGTCGAACCGAACTGACTCAACAGCATACTCGAACGGTGCATGCGGAGTTTGTGGGCGCTGCATCGAAGTATGTGCCGACTCCGCCGATCGCGTAAAATTTATCGTGGCTTGCGGCTGACCTTCGCGACGCCACAGGCCACTCAAACTCGTCGTGTTGTCGTCCAGTTTGCCGACGAAGTCGACACCTGCGAGCGGCACGCGAAAGTGCACATGCTCGCCATCGCGCGACAGGTCGGTAACGTCCAAGCCGGCGATACCCATATCCGGAGAATCGAGCTTGGCGCGCGTGCCGCGTGTCGAGGTACTGATGCGCAGGATCAGGCGCAGCTCGCTTGCATTTCGTGTGAGCGTTGCGCGCCAGATACCGTCGATGCCATCGATCGCGGGCTGCGGTGGCAGCGGCCCACGCAGCCAGGTCAGCGGCAAAACCGGGCCTTGTTGCCAATTGCCGATCCATGCATCTTTTTTCGCATCGAAGTGCCCCGCATAACTTGCCGAGAGTGTATCGAGCTCCAATTTCAATTGATCTTTTTCCTGCTCGACACGGCTGACGTGAATGAATTGACCGGGCGCCTGATCCACGCTCTCAAGCGCTGCGCTCAGCGTGCCGTGCTCGTCTTGTTGGATCGTGAGTTCAAGGGCGAAAGTGCCGCTGGCGGTCTGCATGCTGCCATGCCACTTTCCTGGCACGTTGGGTGATGCATCGCCGGTCGCATAAGCACAAGGTGCGACAGCCATCACGCCAGCTAGAACGAGGTTTTTTATCCATAGAAATCGATTCATGACAGAGCTCACTTTTTTTGGGATGAGCGCGTTCGCAACCCAGCAAACCTGGCTGGGCC
The DNA here is from genome assembly GCF_004168365.1 of Pseudolysobacter antarcticus. Lineage (GTDB taxonomy): Bacteria > Pseudomonadota > Gammaproteobacteria > Xanthomonadales > Rhodanobacteraceae > Pseudolysobacter > Pseudolysobacter antarcticus. Next base: position 1,422,582 of record NZ_CP035704.1, on the reverse strand, counting down.
GATCGCGCTCGGAGAAGTTGAGGGTCGAAAGAACGAATCGGCAGCGAGAACTACCGCATCAATTCGCTGACAGCACGCAGTTGGTGAATATGACCTCCGCGCCCGGTTTCAGGCTATCCGCAGGACGGCGGCAAGGATCGATGTTTCACACTCAGCCAAACGACACGCGTGGCGCCGTAAATCGTTGCAGCCAGCAGCACCAGCAATGCTGCATCGTTGGCATAAGGCAGCGGCAACACCAGCAATGCCAACGCGTACCCTGCGCCGCCCAGCACGAGTGCCCAGCCAGCGATTCGCAGCACGACGAGGCCACGCGCAGAGCTCGTTTTTTTCGGAATGGCGTTGGCCAAAACCACTACAATCGCCCCCATCAGGAAGCCGAGGCTGCGCTCGCCGAGTTCACTGGCGAATCCGCCGCTCCAGCCTAGCTGCGCCATCAGCTTGATGCTCAGTGCATTGCTCAGGAGCAATCCGGAAAACACGATCGCCAAAAGGTGCTTGCGCCGTGGCTCCGACAACGTTGCATCCTTGTTTCGATCACCCGCGTCAAAGTAATACACCGCCCATGCTATGCAAATGACGGCTAACGCCAGCCCATACGGCCACGCGCGCTGCGGGCTCAAGTAGCACAGATAAGCGCTGGTTAGAACCACCCACGCGCTGATGACCACGGCGAACGGGAACAGCAATTTTTCGGAGATCGTTTTCATCGTTTTTTCTCACGTTGTGACGATGGTGGTTTGTCTTGCCTAACGCTTGACGGCGCCTTGGCTTGAATACCCAAAAGCTGTGCAAATCCGAGCAGTGCTTCTTCCAGTACCGAAATTTTCAGGCCATACACAATCGTCGTTCCCTGCTTCGTTGCCGCAATCAGATCAGCTTCGCGCAGCACCGAAAAATGCGCTGACATGGTGGGTTTGGAAACCGCAAAATGATCCGCCAGTTCGCCTGCAGTCAGCGGACCATCGCGCAACAGCGTCAGCACCTGGCGCCGGGTTGGATCCGAAATGGCTTTGAATACTTTGCTCATGATTCGTAATTTAGCTAATCATCGAAATAATGTCAACTGGAGTCGAATCGCCAACCGAATATTGAAGTCACAAGCAACGCCGATCCAACGAGGTTCAACGCTATCACAGCATCAAATCCGTGGGTCATCAGGCCGCTCAAGGCGGCAACTTTTTTCGATTCGGCAAACACGCATTGGTGATTGCACTACTTTCCACCGAAGCAGCGCGCAGGCGCGTAATCGCCTTGCGCATTTTTCATTATCGGGCGCGGCGCGCATAATAAGGCGCCAATAGTTACAGGATGTAGGCATGGCTTTTGTTCCCGGACAACGTTGGATCAGCACGGCAGAGCCCGAGCTTGGTCTGGGCACCGTGATGCGCTTGGAAGGGCGCACCGTGCAAGTGGTGTTCGCCACGTCCGGCGTGATCCGCCAATACGCGTTGACCTCGGCCCCGCTGCTGCGCGCCGAGTTCAAATCCGGCGACAGTGTCAGCGGCACCGGCAAGACCTTCATCATCGAGCGCATGGAATTGCGCAACGGCATCGCCTATTACCACGGCGCCGGCATGACCCTGGCCGAAGGCGAGCTCGACGACGTGCAAAACGTATCGAAAGCCGATGAGCGTCTGGTCAGCGGCCGGGTTGATCGGGTCGAGCAATTCGAGTTGCGGGTCGAAGCCTTGCAGCAGCGCGCCGAAGCACAACGCTCGCCGGCTTACGGCTTGGCCTGTGTTCGGGTCGATCTGATTCCGCACCAGTTGCGCGTGGCCGAAATCGCCGCGGCGCGACGCCCGCCGCGCATTCTGCTAGCCGATGAAGTCGGCCTCGGCAAGACTATCGAAGCCGGCTTGATTCTCGCGCGCTTGCTGGCAAGTAATCGTGTCGGTCGCGTGCTGGTGTTGCTACCGGAGAGTTTGGTGTTCCAGTGGTTCGTCGAACTGCTGCGCCGATTTAATCTGTCGTTTGCAATCTTCGACGAAGAACGTTGCGAGGCGATCGAGATGGCGACGCCGGGTATCAATCCGTTCGAGGACGATCAGCTCGTGATCGCCTCGATCGGCTTTCTCGCGGACGCGCCGAAACGCACGCAACAAGTGTTGGATGCGGGCTGGGATTTACTGGTCGTGGACGAGGCGCATCATCTCGCGTGGTCGCCGGAACACAGCAGCACCGAATACGATCTGGTCGATAAACTCGCACAGAAAACGCCGGGCGTGATCCTGCTCACGGCCACGCCGGAACAGCTTGGTCGCACCGGCCATTTTGCGCGTCTGCGGTTGCTCGATCCGGCGCGTTATCACGATTTGGCGCAATTTCAGCACGAGTCGGACGGTTACGCGCAACTCTCGCAGCTTGCCGAAAAACTGCAGGACGGTGCCGCCCTCGATAAGCCGGAGCAAACCGATCTTGCGCAGCGATTGGACAATGATCCGGCGCTGCTGGCGCATCTGAAAAGTTACGGCAAAGGTGATCGCAGCAGCGCCGCGACCTTGATCGATGCGCTGATCGACCGGCACGGCACCGGGCGTGTGATGTTCCGTAATCGTCGCGCGCAGGTCGGCGGTTTTCCGCAGCGCGTGCCGCAGCTGAGCGTGCTCGATGGCACCGAGCTTGACGATGACCAACGCCAACATTTGCTCGCGGAATTTTGCAGCGATGTGCAACAACCGCCCTCGCCGCTCGAACTCAATTACGCCGCCGATGCACGCCTGCCGTGGCTGCTCAATCTGATCGAAACCAGCGGCACGGAAAAGCTGCTGCTGATCTGTCGCAGCCAGGCAAAAGTGCTCGCGCTCGAAGAAGCCTTGCGCACGCGCAGCGGTGTGAAAGTCGCGCGTTTCCACGAGGGCATGAGCATCATTCAGCGTGACCGCAATGCTGCGTTTTTTGCGCAACCCGATGGCGCACGTTTGCTGTTGTGCGCCGAGATCGGTTCGGAAGGTCGCAACTTCCAGTTCGCGCATACGCTGATCCTGTGGGATCTGCCGCTGGATCCCGACATGCTCGAACAACGCATCGGCCGGCTTGATCGTATCGGCCAGAAACATCCGATCGCGATTCATGGCATTGCCTTCAGCGGCAGCGCGCAGCAGGTGTTGTTGCGCTGGTTCGATCAGGGCCTGGATGCATTCCGCACCAGCCCCGCCGATGGCCGCGAATTGCTCAAGCGTTTTCAAACGCCACTGCTCGCGCTGGCGACGCAACACGCGCGCGGGGCGGAGGATTCGGATGCCGAACTCGATGTGCTGATCGCCGAAACGCGTGCCGCGCACGAGGAGCTTGCCGCAGTAATTCATCGTGGCCGCGATCGTTTGCTCGAACTCGCCGCCACGCGCGAAGCGCATGCGGAAACCTTGCGGCTTGCGTTGCTGGCGAGTGATCAGAATGCGACGCTCGATGCATTTGTGCTGCGGTTGTTCGAGCAGTTTGGCATCGAGAACGACGAGCACGGTGAACGTATTTATCTGCTCGATCCCGAGTACCTGAGCACCGACGGTTTTCCGGGTTTACAGGATGGCCCGCAGCAGATCACGTTCGATCGCGCCACGGCGTTGTCGCGTGAAGAATTGCCGTTGCTGCGCTTCGATCATCCGATGGTGATCGGCGCGCTCGAACTTTTGCTCGACGGCGAAAACGGCAATTGCGCGTTTCTTGCCGACGATGTGCTCGCGCCAAAAACCGTGCTGCTCGAATGTGTATTCGTGCTCGATTGTCTGGCCGCGAAATCACTGCATATCGAACGCTTTTTGCCGCCGACGCCGCTGCGTGCGATCGTCGATACCAAGCTGCAATCGCGACCGGATTATCGCGCCAGCCCGAGCAGCCTGCAGCGCGCGCCTGATCGCGATATCGAAGTGCCGCGTTATCGAAAATACCTGTCGACCCTCGTGCCACCGATGCGCAAACGCGCCGAGGAACTCGCGCTAGCCGAAGCAAAAACCGTGATTGCCAATGCACTGCAAGCAGCCGAACTCGAACTCGGTGGCGAGATAGCGCGCCTGACCGCACTCAAGCGCGTCAACCCAAGTGTGCGCCAGCAGGAAATCGATGCGCTGCAAGCGGAACTCGCCGCGTTACGACATGCCTTGCCGCAAGCGCATACGCGACTCGATGCGGTGCGTTTTGTCTGCAGCGCGGACTTCCTCGGCTTGCGTTGATGCCTTTGCGCTGAGCCATGCGCGGCATGGCTCAGTGGCGTATCAACGAATCAGCACGCGCTTTGGTTTGATCGGCAATTGGCCGCGCCAGTACAGGATCAATACGATGCCCGCGAGCATGCCGCCGAGATGCGCGAAATGCGCGACGCCGGGTTGAATTTTGAGCACGCCTGAGAACAATTCGATCGTGGCGTAGATGATCACGAACAACCATGCCGAGATCGGAACCGGAATAAAAGCCAGCATCAGTTTCTGGTGCGGATAGATCATGCCGAACGCGAGCATGACGCCGAATACGCCGCCGGAAGCGCCCAGGGTCGGCACAAAATCGTGACTGACATAAGCGACGATCAACAATTGCGCGACCGCCGCGCCGAGCACGCAGACGAAGTAATAAAACAGATAGGCTCGCGCACCGAGCAGACGCTCGATTGGCGTGCCGACCGACCACAGGCCGAGCATGTTGAACGCGACGTGTCCCACGCTGCCATGCAAGAACGCATACGTGATCAACTGCCACGGCTCGAACTGCACCAGCACCGATGCACCATGCCCCAGCGGCATTAGTTGCGCTGGCCCGATCGGCCACAACGCCAGGTTCAGCAGCATCGGCAAATAAAACAATTGCTGCAGCCCGAACATCACTACGTTTGCGATCACCAACGCCCGCGTTACCGGCGGCACATCCGACATTATCGACACGCTTTTATCCTTGTCTGGAACGATGCGCAGCGCGCTCGTAGTGAGTCATGCTGGCGCAGGGGTGGGTTTGTCCTTGACATAGAATACCTGCATGCATAGGTCGGATTCTGTATCGTGCAGAGATGCTGCCAAACTCCGATTACTTCAAGTCCACCGCTTTGGCTTTGCAACGCGATGGCTACGCGGTGGTACCAGATTTTATCACTCCGATGCTGGCTACCGAACTCGCGCGCGAATGCAATGCACAGAACCTGGCCTCGCTGCTCACGCCGGCGCACGTCGGGCATGGCATGCAACGCCAGCATGCCGAGCTGATCCGCGGCGATCATACCAATTGGTTTAATCCGCTAGCGATGAGCGTAGTGCAAACCGCGTTCTGGGATCAGATGCAGGCGCTGCGGCGCAGCCTCAATCAGCGTCTGTTGCTGGGTCTCGATGCGTTCGAAACGCACTACGCGCTGTATCCGCCGGGCAGCCGTTATCGACGTCACCGCGATCGTTTTCGCGACGACGATCTGCGGGTGTTGTCGATGGTGTGTTATCTCAATGACGATTGGCTGGAAAGCGAAGGCGGCGCGTTGCGGCTGTATCTGCCCGCGCTGCAAACCGACGCACCAGAAACGGAAATTTTTCGCGATATTTTTCCGCACTCGGGCACGCTGGTTGTTTTCCTGAGCGCCGAGTTCGAGCACGAAGTGCTGCCGGCAACACGCAACCGATTGAGCATCGCCGGCTGGTTTTCGCGGCGTGCGTGAATGCCATTTGCGGCGACGTGAGCGTGCGGCGATATCAGCCGCCCGGCGTCGGCAACAGCCCTTCCTGTTCCAGCGATTGAATCCGTACGCGCTCGGTATCGTGAAAACTGCGCACGAGTAAATCATCGATCGCCGCGCGGCGCTGGGTTTCGCTGAGCGCAGTATTGGCATTGATCGCATCGCGCCAATTTTGATACGCGCTGAGCCGCGATTGCCAATCGGCGCGTTGTGCATCGAGCGCATCCAGACGCTGCGCGGCCGGTTCGCCCCACTGTGCCGCACGCGTGTCGTGGCGCGTATTGGCATCAGCGTGCGCGACATCGAATTGCGCTTCCTGGCTGTCAATCAACATCGGTGTTTGCGCCAGCGCGCGCCGATCGCGCAACGATTCGGGCAAAGTCTTATCCAGTTCGGCCAAACTTGCGACGCGTTGTTCCGCGGTCAGCTGTGGATCAGTCTTGAGGTCGCGCTGCGCGAGCGTATAGGCGGCGTAATTTTCGTCGTCGCGGAAAAAAGCATCGGCGATTTCCGTGCCGAGATAACGCAGGCGCAACTCATGCAAGCGCGACAATTGTGCGGACAAATCCGCGATAGGCGACTCGTTCATCAATGCAAGTTGGTAGTCGCGATAACGGTCAAAAACCGCCGCCACTTGTGTCACCTGCGCCGCAGAATATTGCGCGCCAAGCTGCGTCACCAGCAGCGTGCGAATGGCATCGGCGTCGAGTTCGCCGATGCTCGACAGAAAATAGTCGAGCAAGCGGCGTAACTCACGATTGGCGATCAACCGACCATCGCCCGTCCATGCCAACAAACCATCAGGCTGGCTGCCGCGCAACGAACCCGAGCGCAGCACGCGCTCCACATCAGGCGCAGGCGCTGCATGCGCGTGCACGGTGCTGGCAGCAGGCGGGGTTATCGTCGCGACAACTCCGATCGATGCGGCTGGCTGCTCACCACGTGCCGTTGGCGAATTCGCGGGCGCTGGTTGGTGCAGATGCAGCCACGCTGCGCTCGACAAAATCCCTGCAACAAGCAGCGCACCAATCAACCAACGACGAGTGAGCAATGGCATGTCGATCAAGTCGAAGTCGCCGCAACTTTCGTATTGCGGCAACGTGGTGGCTACAAGCCAGCCAACTTCAATCGATTCGCCTGCGTGCGCAACACCGACGCTGGACTCGACGAAAACAATCCGCGCAGGCCGAGCACCTGGTTCACTTCATCGAGATGATTCCAGCCGTAGTCGTCACGCAACACCACACCGAGATGCGACGAGCAACGCCCGACCAGGCCGTCATTGGCTTCGCTGCCGAAAAACAACGAGCCGGCGCCGAGCAAAGCATCGGAAACATCGAAGATATTGGTCAGCACCGACGTGCCACCGAGCGAGTAATAACGGATGCCGTTGACCACCGCAGCACCTTGGCCACATGCGGTGGTCGGCATGCCTTCGGGATGCAGCGCATTGAACTGGGTTGATCCAGCCGTGGTCAGCGAGCTCAGCGCGGCCAGCGAATCCTGCGGGTGTCCATCGCTAGAAAGCAACGCGATGAACGTGCTCAAGGCATTGATGAAACCCGCCGCGAGCTTGTTCTGCAAGGTGCCCGGCGGCGCCAGGGTATTCACACCATCGGCAACCTTGCTGCCAGTATGCGGCGCGCCTAATGACGTAACTGATGCCACCAGATCAGGACGCACCGAAGCGACGTAACGGATAGTCGGGCCGCCGTGACTGTGGCCGATTAGGTTGAATTTCTTGTAACCGTAGACGGCGCGCAAGTTGTCGAGCTGAGTAATCAATTGCTCGCCACGCAAGGTGCTGGAATTGCTCGCCGAAACCTGCGGCGTGAACACCTTGGCGCCGCCGGAACTGAGCTCGGACGGAATGCCGTAGAAATAATCGTAGACGCCACCGAGCGAATCAAAACCCAGCAAGCCATGCACCAGCACGATCGGATATTTGGTTTGGGTGTAATTGCTCTGAGCGAGCGCAGAAAAACTCAGGCACAAAAGCAGAACGGCGCCAGCAAGGCGCAAAGCGGTAGTACGCAACATAATCCCTCCCAGAGAATACGACACGATGGCTGCGGATTCGATGCGATGGAAAGCGCAGTCGGCCGAACCATACACTCGCGTATGGAAAGCTCAAAGGGCGGGTGCAGCATGTGCGAGTTGGATAAACGCGTGCGACACGCGATTCGGAGGATGGCTAACGATTCAAGGGACGCTTGAAATGAAGCATTACAAAACCTGCCCCATAGCTCGTTCTAGTCGCTGCTCCAAAACTCCGTACCATCTACGGAAAAAATCTGATCCCGAGCGTGCTTTCCGCCCTTTATTATGGAAAGGCAGAAAGATTGCTTCTCATCCTTCCAGGTCGGCCAAACCCATTCTGACAAGTTATCTGGCAACACATTCGTGCCATAACACGCAAGATATAAACCACCCTCGACACCGACTTTCAAGACAAAATCTTCTCGCGGGTTTTTGCTAAAACGTTTTGTAATTGAATAACTCCAATCGTAGAGCGCCCAATTTAGTCTTTCATCAGACACATCCGGGGCATCGATATGCTGGCGAACAATCTTCAAGTCATGTAGCTTGACAATGGCTCCCCATGCCTGCACAAATCGAAATACCTCTACCGCCTCCGCTTTTGGCAATTTTTTCATAACCATCGACGAATCGTTTTTATTCAAAACAGGCAATACCTGAACTTTATCGACAGAATCTATCGCACCGAACCGCAGATCAATACCATGAGCTATTTTGCAATTATAATGCCCGGAAATGCTGATCCACTTGTTTTGAATAAATTCTCTTTTGTCCAACTGCGATCTAGTAAGGATCACGGGAATCGAAAATTGATAGGCTAAATGCTCGAAGGATTCCCGCGACTGAAATAACCTTACGTCTTGATCTTCGTAGTGAGCTGAAATTACGCCCAAATAGCCCTCAGTTACAATATTTTGATTATCCCATTTGCAGCTACTGGCAAGCAGAGATGTCAGGGACGCGTCGGGAGATACGCCTGCCTGTACGCCGACGCTCCAGCTACTCAAAACCAGCACCAGCACCAGCACCAGCACCAGCACCAGCACCAGTAGTCGACTATTTTTTAGCATCATTGAATGCCTTTTTTTGTAGCGAGGGTTCTTTTGATCACTATCTCCTGTGTACCACAAGTACACAAGGAAAAGGGTGTCGGACAAAAGCTGCTTGGAGATTACCCCAGCATGCTCATCTCAAAACGTTATCCCATGTGCCATCCTTGAAATGGAACACGTTAAAATCGATTCCGTCGCCTTTCCGATGGCGGAATTCCATGCGCGCCTTGTGAATGCCCGCGCGTAGCGGTGCCACAAATGTGCGGGGATTGCGGTCGTCGGTATCGCCGCGCTCAATGATGAATTTTCCGTCCAGCGCGACTCGCGCCGGCTGCGATGTGTTCAACATGAAAATGTAGCAACCATCTTCTGGAATCACGTAGTCGTTTTCGACGATGCCAGCGTAGTCCCGCGAGGCCACCTCGCCCAGAGCGCTATCAGTGGTCTTGCCCGCGCTGATCGGCGCGCCGCGAAAGCGCGGCCACTGATCCGGCGCCTAGATCGCGTAGTGAAACGTGCTTTTTTCGTCCGGCTTTGTGCTGCGCGCCGGCTTCCAGAAAGTACCGGTTTTTAGATGCAGGGCGAGATCCTGATCGTAGCCGCTGCGCGTCGCGATCAGCTTCAGGTGCAAGCGTGCGGGGTCGGTGACAGCGAGCGTCTGATCCATGCGTGCTGATGCGGTAGTCGGCGTAGAACCATCCGTCGTGAAGTAAATATCGAATCGATCGGTCTCGGCTTCGATGGGCAGCGGCAACGAGGGATCGACCATGCCATCGTCCGGGCCAATCGTTAGCTTCTTCTCCGAGTAGCCGCGATAGAGATAACGCAGGGCGTCATAGGTGGCCTTGAATTTCAGCGAATCGTGCGACTCGTTCTGATATGTGGCGAGCTTCCAGTGGAGCTCGCGCGGCGCCTTTTCGTAGGCGAGCTGGAGACTATCGATGCCCATGCCCTTGCACGCACTACCCTCGCGGCCAGCGATAAAGATGCCCTTGCCCTGCGTCGGTGTCGATGGCAGTGCCGCGGCGACAAGTTTCGACAGCGCCTTGTTGTCCCACCACATCGACGGATCGAGGATGAGGTACCCGTCGAAGATGGTTGGATCGTTCGCGATCACGTAGTTGATGAACAGGCCGCCGAATGAATGACCATGAACAAGATTCACACCGTTGCTCGGGTAGTGCTGATTCACATACGGAACCAACTCGGTTTTCAGAAACGCCATGAACTGCGCTGCGCCGCCTGAGCTCGGTTGGTTAGGCTGCGGCGTCGGCGTAAGGTCGTGATCGCGGCTGTTGATACCCTTGTCATCAAAGAAGTTTGGCACGCTCACGACGATCACCGGCGGCATGAAGCCGGTGGCCTGCAAGAAGTCGACCGACTGCACGACGAGCTTGGCGTTCCAGTCACCATCGAGGACGTAGATGGTTTCGTAGCGACGCGCCGGATCTTTCTCGTTATCTTTCGGCAGGAATACGTCGATTGCCCTCTTCTGATGCAACAGCGTGGAATCGAGCGAGTCTGCGTGCGCGGGTAGCAGTTCCGCACGCGCGGGCAAGCTGGACGTGCCGAAAAAAAATAGCAGACACACGGCGAATAATGATTTGGTCACGTTTGCTCCACGCAGTTAGATAAGTTATCGGGCTTCGATGCGCTGAACTGCGATTTGGTTGAGCGCCGCATCGCGCAAAGCTCTGCGCGCTGGGCGCGAGACTTCCAATCTCAGGTTACCCACTATGCCTTTACGCAGCCTATGCCCACAGGGTCGAAAGACGATCGATTCCACCGGCAAGCAGTTCGAGTTTGAAACGATCACCGTCGGCCATCGAAAAGTTTGACTCATGGACAAGGCGTATTTATTTTGGGATAAGTGGGAATTCACGAAACAAACTGATCTCGCGCCCTGACCCAAATTTTGCGCGCTGTAGTTCGCAGTAGTAATGGCTGCTATGCCAAATCGCCATAGACGGGAGAATGCTGAAAATGCCGAGCGAAGCCGTCGAGTTTCACGCGCCAGATATGATCGGCTGGATCCCATTCCGCATTCGTGACGACGGAGCGTGTTTGCTCATCGATTGGTGCAACGTTGCCGATGGCCAACTTGAGGACGCCTACTTTGATCAGACTATCCATCGGCTGCTGCACGACGATGCCAGAACTTTGCGAACGACTTCCATTAACGTCCTGAGCGGCTCCACGAACAGCACTCCTGCCGGATTCATTTTCCACATCTCACGCTGTGGGTCCACGCTGATTACGCGCATGCTGGCGTCGGTTCAGCGATTCACCGTGTTCTCCGAACCCGCCATTCTTGAAACTGTACTGCGCGGCAGTTACCGGCAGAACGCAGCATCGAACAAGCAGACTGTCGCGCTGCTGAAAAATATCATCGACGCATTCGTAAACCATCGCGCCGACGGTCGAGCCACCTTCATCAAATTCACGGCACGCGCGATCTCCGACTACGCATTGGTCATGAAGGCGTATCCCCAAGTGCCCTGCCTTTTCGTCTATCGAGATCCGATTGAAGTTCTTGTTTCTCTTATCGGAACCCAGGGTGAGCGGCTGCCGCCGGGTTTGAGCGAGGCGGGTTTGATGAGCGGCGACCCGCAAGAAATCGGCGCGATGACTGCGGCGGAATTCTGGGCTCGCGTAGTAGCGGGCCAGTGCGCTGCCGCATTGGAGATGTGTAGTTGTTCGCAACCGTTACTCGTCAATTACAGCGAACTTCCTGCGGCGATTTGGACGCACGTCGCGAACGCCCTCGGCATTGAATTCTCAGGCGCGGACATACAGTGCATGCAGGGTGCGATCACGCACAATGCCAAGGATCCGCGCAAACGGTTCGCCGACGATCGCGCTGCCAAGCACGCCGCTGCGACGCCGCCGATACGCGCGCTGACAGAGCGATGGGTGACGCCGCACTACGATCGCCTAGAGTCCATTCGCGTGGCAGCCAGATATCGCTCGTAGGTGTTTTAACGCGCGCCGCAAATAAGCCCAACGCGCCCAAGCGATTTATCAAATCCGACACGCGACATCTTTACGTCGCGCGCGCCGAGCTACTGTGCCCGAGATGTATCCAGAAGTCTGCAAACCGCGAAAGACAACGCAGTTGTAGAGCGCGCCGGGAAGTTCGATGCGAAGCGGACGAGACATGCTCGTGCCCTTATGTCAGGAAATATGACATTACTAGATCTTACTCAGCGCCTAAGGTCTATCGGGCTTACTGGTCTTGAGAAAGGATTCAAGCAACACACCCCAAAGTCCTTCCACACATGCGCTTGAACGACAGACTTGTTGAGGTTGCCGTAGCGCGCGCGATACAGCGAGTCGGAAATCATTATCGGTGAAATTAGGAAAAGTATAGAAGGAATCGCAAGCGCAATGAATTCCATTCGATTTTTCGGGTCGTCGCTAAGCATTTCTGCTGCTAGCGGGAGAGCACCATTTACCAACAACGCCACGAACGCAATCATGCTCGCCCGTATCAGCATCAAGATAGCGACCTCGTTCGATAACGGCATCTCAGTGGCCACGATCAGGCAATGATCCAGCAGCACGAGCCAGACCGTGAAAAGGCTCAACAACGTATTCACCACCACCCTACTCATTCGATATTTCTCCTTGAACCTGGCACAGAATTTCGCGGTAGAAAAGTTTTGAATGCAATAAAAATCTGCATTCATACATATGCCAGCGCGAGGTGATTGCGGGTAATTACGTGCTCGCGCGAGTTCGATTTGAAACAGCGTTAGCGCGGCCCCCACAGCTGCGCATCGAGATCGGATTGCCAACCGAAACGCGCGAGATCGACCTTGCCGTTCTTGTGCGCCACGCCTTCGCTTTTCCAGCGGCGCAATTGTTCAAGGTAACTCGCGCTGCCTTCGGTAAATGCGCTGCGACCATCCGAACGCAATACGCGATGCCACGGCAGTTTCATTTCTTCCGGCGCGATGCGCAGCAGGCGTCCGACCAAGCGCGCACGACCAGTCTGGCCGGCGCGCGCGGCGATGTCGCCGTAGCTGGCCACTCTTCCGCGCGGAATCGACAGGATGATCTTGACGATCTTGCGCTGCTCCGCGGACAGCGCAGAAATGAAAACTGACTTGGGCATGCAGGCACGTTAGCATAGGCATCATTATTCCTATCGCCGGAGAAACCCACGGTGCAATCCTTCGAACAGATTCGCTCGCACGTGAATGCGCGGCACAAGCTGCGCATCAACGATCCTTACCTGATTTGCTTCGACATGCTGACCGATGGCGGGCAGCGTCATCAGGGCATTTACCTGACCGAACTCGAGGACGAGGATCGCGGCAAGGTGCTGCGCGTGAGCACGCCGGTCGGTCCGCTGACCGGCATGGACTGCAAACGTTGCCTCCGCTTCAACTGGGAGCAGCGCGTCGGGTTTCTCGCAGTCAGCGATCTTGACGGATCGCCCTATCTGCACCTGTGCGAAAACCGCCCCTACGAGTTGCTTACGCTTGAGGAAATCGACAAGCTGATCCAGGAGATCGGGCCGCTCGGCGACAAGCTCGAACAATCGATTTCAGCGGGTGGCGACGCGTTTTGATCCTGCCCCAACACCTGATTTAGTCAGTCGAGTACGCCCAGGCGAACTGCCAAATTACGTAAAGCTGCCGATGTCGGCTGCATGAAACAGGCGAGATGCGCATACACGCGCGCGTGCATCAACTCGCCGGTGGCCGCATACAGCTGCGCGAAATTGGCTAATGCTGCAGGTTCGTTCGGAATCAAATGCAACGACTTGCGCAACAGCCCTTCGGCCAACGGCCATTCTTGCGTTTGCATCGCGATCAAGGCCCACCAGTTCAAGATGTCGGCTTGATCGCCATTTAGTGCGATGCTGCGGGCACATAGCAAACGTGCCTTTGCGAAATCGGACTGCTGCCAAGCTGCATCGAGTTTGGCGGCGATCTCGCGCAGTTCTGCATCGAGCTGGTTGCGCTGCCGCGCATGTTTTTTCTGGATATGTACGCGAGCGATCTTTCTTTTTTCAAAGTTCGCATTGGCGCCCATACCACCGCCGGAAGTGCCACTCTCGACCCGATAACAAGTTGTATTTTGTGCCGTGCCGATAAACCGGCCGAACGCGGAAATCTGCAGCCAGAAATCCCAGTCGCCGTACAGTGGCAACAACTCGTCGAAACGACATTCGCGCGCAAAACGTCGCGGGAACAACGCGCAATGGATCGAGATGAAATTGTAGTTATGCAACGGTCGCGGCGAATATTGAACCGGTTGCGATAGCAGACCAGTAAATTCGCCGGCATTGTTTTCGAGAATCGCGCTGGAATACGCCAGAACCGCATCTCGATCGGCGCTCAATGCCGTATACAAGCCTTCGATATGCGGCGGCAGAAAATAATCGTCGTCGTCGAGAAAGATCAGAAATTCGCCGCGTGCTTCGTCTAACGCGACATTCGCTGCCGCGGACATGGCCAACGGTTTGCCGCGACTGACCAAACGCATGCTGACATCACCGCGATCGATTTCAGGCAGATCGAACGGTTCGGCGCCGGCCGCGACGACCACCACCTCAAGCGGGCGATAACTCTGTTCAACAACCGATTGCAGCGCGCGCGCCAACTCGGGACGATTGAGGCTACGCGTAAGCACCGAAATCAGCGGTCTCGTCGGCGAAATGGAAGCCACGCAAGCGTCGATTGCAGAAATATTCATGCAATATTTTACCACGTGATTTTGCCGGCGAAACTATCCCACAGGTGAAAAACGAGTGCATCCAAAAGCGATTTAAACAGCCCGGATTATCGCCTCGGCTCAGCCATCCAGACCCAGCGTTTGCAGCAGGCGCACCAGCAAATAAGCCAGCACGCCAGTAATCGGAATTGTGAGCAGCCAAGCCCAGACCATGCGCTCGACCACAGTCCAGCGGATCGACTTGAAACTCTTGGCCGCACCCACGCCGATGATCGCAGCCGAAATATTGTGCGTGGTCGATACCGGAATGCCGTATTGCGACGCAAGCAGGATCACGCTCGCCGAGCTTGTTTCGGCAGCGAAGCCGTGAATCGGATGCAGCTTGACCATCTTGTGACCGAGCGTCTTGATGATGCGCCAGCCGCCCGCTGCCGTGCCGGCGGCCATGGTCAGGGCGCAGGTTATCTTGATCCACATCGCGATCTCGAACGACTTGCCGGCATCCTGCTCCACGCGCAGAAAATGCAGCCAGTCCGGCAGATTATTCAGCGAGCCGGAAGACGTGGCGCCCGCCAGTGCCAGCGCGATGATGCCCATGGTTTTTTGCGCGTCGTTCATGCCGTGCGACAAACCCATGGCGCTGGCCGAAACGATCTGCGCCTTGGCAAAAAACGCATTCACCCAGCGCGGTCTTGCCAGGCGACCGAGCAGGCCAGTGCGCGAACTCATCCACGAGATCAGCGCATACAACAAACCCATAATCAAAAACCCCAGCAGGAAACCGGCCAGCGGCGAACTGAACATCGGCATCACGACCTTGTACCAAAGCCCCTTGCCATCCCACCAGTGCGGGCCGGTTTGCGCCCACATGATGGCGTGCCAATTGTTGTGCGCTGCCGCCAGCGCAGCACCACACAAACCACCGACCAGCGCATGGCTAGAGCTAGACGGCAAGCCCCACCACCATGTCAGCAGATCCCACAACGTGGCGCCGAGCAAGGCGCAAATCAGCAATTGCGGCGTGATGCTGACGATGCCGGCATCGATCAAGCCGGATGAAATCGTCTTCGCCACCGCCGTGCCCCAGAGCGCGCCGAGCAGATTGGTCGAGGCCGCGAGCAATACCGCCTGGCCCGGACTCAGCACCTTGGTCGCAACCACGGTGGCAATCGAATTGGCGGTATCGTGGAAACCGTTGATGTACTCGAACGCGAGCGCCACCAGCAGCACGATAAAAACCAGCGTCAGGCTCACGCGGCAATTTCCATGCGCGCTTGCGGACTGAGATCAGCGGCGGATTCGATCACGTCGCGCTCCTCAGCTGTTTTTCAAAGCGATGTGATAAATCAGATTGCCCGCATCGCGGCAACGATCGAAAGCTTTTTCGAGCAGTTCGAACAAATCTCGACGCAACATCAATTTGCTCAGATCGTGTTCGTTGGTATAGAGGTCGCGATACAACTCGAGAATCAATCGATCGGCTTCGCCTTCGATCGACTGCAGGTGATCGTTGAACTCCTTCATCGGTTCCAGGCGCATGCCGTGACGCAGCTCGCCAACCATCTGCACGATCACTTCGCAGGCTTTTTCCAGCAACGCAGCGCGTGAGGCGTAATCGATCTGGGTCAGCGATCCGGCGAACAAGGTGTAACGCTCGGCGAATTTCTCGACCGTCTTTGGAATCTTGTACAACGCCGCGGACAAGGCCTCGATGTCTTCGCGATCGAGCGCAGTGACAAACGTGTTGACCAGCTCCTGGCTGATCTTCGCCATGAGCTCTTTCTCGCGGCGCCGCGCCACGCGGAATTCTTCCAGCGACGGCGATGCCACTTTGTCGAGCAGCAGCGACATCAGCGCACGTGTGCTGGCACGCGCGGCGGCCGCGCTCGCTTCGAGCAAGCCGTAGAACTTGTCGCCCTTGCCGAAGATGGTTTGCAGAGAAAACATGCGACGCCCCAGAACCGAATGATGCGTCGGGCAAATCGCCGACGATCCCCAATTATTACATTTTCGTGTCACTGCCGACGAGCTATTCCGGCGAACGCACTAGTGCGGTACGTCCACCCCGGCATATCCCGCATCAGCCTGCATCGCAGCTGCGACGCCAGAAAATGCATGCCGACCGTGACGCCGGTGAAAACTTCTTAAGCGAAATTCGTCGACTGTCATCAAACCTTCAAAATCGATCTTTAGGCTTGTCCATGCAACGACGGCAGGAATAACCCGCCGCACTCATGTTTCGCCGACTACGACGATGGGGTTGTCGGTCGTCGATCCACATTACCCACAGGAGATGCTCCATGTATTCCAAGCTTCGTTTTGGTCTGCTGACTATCGCTGCAACTGCTGCGATGTTCGCAGGTGTCAGCGCCCAGGCCACCGATATCACGGGCGCCGGCGCGACTTTCCCGTACCCGATTCTTTCCAAATGGTCGGCTGATTACAACGTCAAGACCGGCAACAAACTCAACTACCAGTCGATTGGTTCGGGCGGCGGTATTGCGCAGATCAAGGCGGCCACGGTCGACTTCGGTTCGTCCGACGCACCGATGAAACCGGAAGATCTCGCCGCTGCCGGCCTCGGCCAGTTTCCGTCGGTGATCGGCGGTGTGGTAGTGGTAGTGAATCTCGATGGTGTCGAACCCGGCAAGATCCAGTTCACCGGCCCGCTGCTCGCGGATATCTTCACCGGCAAGATCCAGAAGTGGAACGACAAGGCCATCGTTGAACTCAATCCGGGCGTGACCCTGCCCGACGCGCTGATCACCGTGGTGCATCGTTCGGACGGTTCGGGCACGACCTTCAACTTCGTCAATTACTTGTCGAAGGTCAGCCCGGAATGGAAAGAAAAAGTCGGTGAAGGTACGTCGGTGTCGTGGCCGAACGGCGTCGGTGGCAAGGGCAACGAAGGTGTTGCCGCGTACGTGAAGCAGATCAAGGCATCGATCGGTTACGTCGAATACGCCTACGCGTTGCAGAACAAGATGACCTACGGCGCGCTGAAGAATTCTGCCGGCAAGTTTATCCAGCCGAGCATCGAAAGTTTCCAGGCCGCCGCTGCCAGCGCCGACTGGAAAAATGCGCAGGATTTCTACCTCGTGATGACCAACGCGCCGGGCGAAAAAGCCTATCCGCTGGCCGCGACCAACTTCATCCTCGTCTACAAGACGCCGAAGGATAAAGAACACACCAAGGCGACGCTGGACTTCTTCAAGTGGGCTTATGACAACGGCCAGAAACAGGCCGAAGAGCTGGCCTACGTGCCGCTCCCGGCCGATCTGGTCAAGCTGGTCGAAGCGTACTGGAAAGCGCAGATCAAGCTCTAGCGACAACGTTCTCTCCTCGTCTCAACGAGACGTTCGCGCGCAGTGCTCCCACTGCGCGCGTTTTTTAGGAGCTTATCGAAAGCCGGTTCGCATGCGCGCCGGCTTTCGATAATTTCTGAAGGCTACGGTCACATCCATGTCCAGCGATAGCTTGGTTTCGTCCAGCGCCGCCGCGTCCACGCCCTCCGCGCAAAACGCGCGCGCCGGGCGCGATGCGCGTACCGACACGATTTTTCGCACGGTCGTCACCATCGCCGGCTGGTTCGTTCTGATCACCCTGCTCGGCGCGGCGTTCTCGATGTTGTGGGGCGGCCGCGAGGCATTCCACACGTTTGGCTGGCAGTTCCTGACCAGCACCGACTGGGATCCGGTCAATCACAAATTCGGCGCCTTCGTACCGATCTATGGCACCTTGGTGACTGCGTTGATCGCGATGCTGATCGCGGTGCCAGTGAGTTTTGGCATTGCCATTTTCCTGACCGAAGTAGCACCCAACTGGATGCGCGGGCCGGTCGCCGCAGCGATCGAATTGCTCGCCGGAATTCCCAGCATCATCTACGGTATGTGGGGCCTGTTTGTCTTCGTGCCGTTCATGGCAGATCACATCATTCCGTGGCTCAACGCCAACCTCGGACAATGGCCGATCATCGGCGCGTTGTTCCGCGGCCCGCCGCTCGGCATGGGCATGCTCACCGCCGGCATCGTGCTCGCGATCATGGTGATTCCGTTTGTCTCGTCAGTTATGCGCGATGTGTTTTTGACGGTGCCGGTGCGCCTCAAGGAATCAGCGTATGCGCTCGGCGGCACGACGTGGGAAGTGGTTTGGGACATCGTGCTGCCGTTCACACGCTCGGCGGTGATCGGCGGTGTGTTTCTCGGCCTCGGCCGCGCGCTCGGCGAAACGATGGCGGTGACGTTCGTGCTTGGCAACTCGCATCTGCTCAGTGCCTCGCTGCTGCAACCAGGCAACTCAATTGCCGCGACCATCGCGAATGAATTCACCGAGGCCGATTCGGATATTTATTTGTCCTCGCTGATCGCACTAGGTTTCCTGTTATTCGTGGTCACCTTCATCGTGCTCGCGATTGCCAAACTTATGCTCAAGCGCCTCGCCATGCGGGAGGGCAACTGATGTCGGCTTTATCCGAAAAACTTTATACGCGGCGTCGTTTCAAGAACGCCATCGCGTTATCGCTGTCATTCGCCGCGACCGTGTTCGGCCTGTTCTGGCTGGTGTGGATTTTGTGGACGGCTTTCAGCAACGGCGTCGCCGCACTCAAGCCATCGCTGTTCACGCAGATGACACCGCCGCCGGGTTCGGATGGCGGTTTGCTCAACGCATTTTTCGGCAGCCTGATGATGTCGCTGCTAGCGGTGCTGATCGGCACGCCGATCGGTATCGCCGCCGGTACTTATCTCGCCGAATACGCGCGCAAGAGTGCCATCGGCGAGACCATCCGTTTCGTCAACGACATACTTTTATCGGCACCGTCAATCGTACTCGGCCTGTTTGTCTACACCCTCGTGGTGCGGCAGATGGGCCACTTCTCCGGCCTCGCTGGCGGCATCGCGCTGGCGCTGATCATCCTGCCGGTAGTCGTGCGCACGACCGATGAAATGTTGCAACTCGTGCCGAGCCAGATGCGTGAAGCCGCGCTGTCGCTTGGCGTGCCGCAATGGAAAGTCACGGTGCAGGTTTTGTATCGCTCGGCGATGTCCGGCATCCTCACTGGCGTGCTGCTTGGTCTCGCGCGCATCAGCGGCGAAACCGCACCGCTGCTGTTCACCGCACTCAACAATCAATACTGGAGCAGCGACATGCTGCAGCCGATGGCCAGTGTGCCGGTAGTGATTTTCCAGTACGCCATGAGCCCCTACGACAGCTGGCATTCGCTGGCCTGGGCCGGCGCGTTCATGGTCACCGTTTTTGTCCTGCTGCTCAGCCTCGTATCGCGCGCCATCATCCTGCGCAAGAAGGTCCACAATGACTAATATCCAGACTCCGCTGCATAGCGTGCCGATGACCGTGGCGCCGGTTTCCGTCGCAGAAACTGTCGTGACCAGCGCACCGAAAATCACCGCGCGCAATCTCAATTTTTATTACAACGGCTATCAGGCGCTGAAGAACATCAACCTGGATATCGCCGAGCGCAAAGTCACCGCGATCATCGGCCCATCGGGCTGCGGCAAATCGACTTTGCTGCGCGTGTTCAACCGCATCTACTCGATCTATCCGAAGCTCGAAGCCAAGGGCGAAGTGATGCTCGATGGCGAGAATATTCTCGACCCGAGCTTCGCTCTGAATCGCCTGCGCAGCAAGGTCGGCATGGTGTTCCAGAAACCCGTACCGTTTCCAATGTCGATCTACGACAACATCGCCTACGGCATCAAGCACTACGAAAAACTGCCGCGCGCGGAGATGGATAATCGCGTCGAACAGGCGTTGCGCCAAGCCGCGTTGTGGGACGAAGCCAAGGACAAACTCAAGCAGAACGCGCTCGGACTTTCCGGTGGTCAGCAGCAGCGTTTGTGCATCGCGCGTGCGATCGCGCTGAAGCCCGAAGTGATCCTGTTCGACGAGCCGACTTCGGCGCTTGATCCCATCGCCACCAGCAAAATCGAGCAGCTCGTGGAAGAACTGAAAAGCCAGTTCACGATCGTCATTGTCACGCATAACATGCAACAGGCGTCGCGCGTTTCCGACCATACCGCGTTCATGTATCTGGGCGATCTGGTCGAATTCGGCGATACCACGATGATCTTCGAAAATCCGAAGCAGAAGATGACCGAGGATTACATCACCGGACGTTACGGTTAATTACATCGCGATATTTGTCCGCGATATACAACATACTTCGATCAGGAATAGCGCCATGGCCTCCGAACATATCGTCAAGAGTTTCGACGACGAACTCATCCAGCTCAACGCCGCCATCGCACAGATGGGCGAGCTGTCGCAAACGCAATTGTCCGGCGCGATCGGCGCGCTGACCCAGCGCGACGCGCACCTCGCTGCGCATGTGATCAAGGACGATCTCGACGTCGATGCGATCGAACGCAAACTCGATGCGCATGCGATTCGTGTGCTCGCGTTGCGCCAACCAATTGCACGCGATCTGCGCGAGGTTTTGTCGGCGATCAAGATCGGCACCGAGTTCGAGCGCATCTGCGACTTCGCCGCCAATATCGCCAAACGTTCGATCGCGATCGAAGACGCCGCGCCAGATGATCTGCTCAAACATATTGCCGAGTTCGGCGCGCTCGCCAGCGAGCAGATCGCCGACGTGATCGAAGCCTTCCGCAATCGCAACGCCGAAGAAGCACTGGCGGTGTGGGCGCACGACGAACAACTCGATGATGCCTACACAATCGCGTATCGACGTGTGCTCGACTTCATGAAGGCCGACGTGCAGCGCGTCACGGTCGGCGCGCACCTGTTGTTCATCGCCAAGAATATCGAACGCATCGGCGATCATGCCACCAATATTGCCGAGTCTGTGTATTACCTCGTGACCGGTGAAACACTGACTGCCGAGCGTCCGAAAGGCGACAGTTCGAGTTTGTTCGCAGCGGTGCCAAAGGCGTAAAGCCGCGCCACCCCGGGGAAATATTCGGCATCACGAGCCTCGCTACAACGGCAATAATGAATTTTCCGACCTAGCTGCTAAACTCGCTTCATCCCCACTGCCATGCGCCCTTGATGCTGACCGAAATCGCTATTGTCCTTGTGCTTGCACTGATCAGCGGATTCTTCGCATTATCGGAAATGGCGGTTCTTACCGCACGCAAAAGCCGCCTCAAGCAACTCGCACGCGAGAGTCGCCGTGCGCAAATCGTGCTTGCTCTGGCGCAAACGCCTGAGCGTTTTCTAGCGACGGTGCAACTTTTCATCACCTTGATCGCGAGCGTGATGGGTGCGTATTCGGGCGCGCGGATTGGCTTGACCATTTCGAGCTGGCTCGCAAGCATGAACATTCCGTCGATCGCGCCGTACACGGTGCCGATCGGGATGTCGGCCAGCGTTACCGGCGTCGTGCTGATCAATATGCTGTTCGGCGAATTGCTGCCGAAACGGCTCGCGCTGACCAATCCGGAAAAGATTGCGATGGCGGTTGCATTGCCATTGCGCGGACTGGTGTGGCTGTCGCGTCCGTTCGCATTTTTCCTGATTTTTACCACACGCTGGCTGCTGCGTCTGCTCGGTCAACATCGAGTCAGCGGCAGCGAAGTTTCCGAAGACGAGATCCGTCTGCTGGTTTCCGAAAGCGCCGAACAGGGCGTGATCGACGACGACGAACGCAATATGGTGAATCGCGTTTTGCGCCTCGGCGATCGCAGCGCCGACAGCCTCATGACGCCGCGCAACCGCATCGCGTGGCTTGATATTTCCGCACCGCTGGCAGAGAACTTAGCGGTGATGCGCGACACGCCTTACTCGCGTTATCCGGTATATCGCGGTGGCGAGCAGGATGTGGTCGGCGTGCTCGAACTGAAAAGCCTGATGGAAACGCTCGGCAGTTCCAATATCGATTTGTTCCGCACCTTGCGCAAACCGCTGTACGTGCCGGCGACCGCGCGTGCGATGGATCTGCTCGAAGAATTTCGTGACGTCGAAACGCCGCTGGCGCTGGTCGTGGACGAATACGGCGACATCGACGGCCTCGTCACGATCAACGATCTGCTCGCCGCCGTGGTCGGAAAATCGATCACGCCGGTGATCGATACCCGCGCCGCGCCGATCGTGCAACGTGATGATGGCAGTTATCTGATCGACGGCAGTCTCGGCGCGGACGACTTGCGCGAGTTGCTGCATCTCACGCAGTTGCCGAACGAGGAAGACCACGATTTCCATACCGCCGCCGGCATGATGATGGCGCAGTTCGGCCGAATTCCCGATGTCGGCGAATGGTTTGTCTGGCGCAGTTTTCGGTTCGAAGTGGTCGACCTCGATGGTGCGCGCATCGACAAGATTTTGATCTCGCGCGAAGGTGCCGCCGGCACGCACGATGACGATGATTCTGTGTCACGCCGGCACTGAGAACAGGTTCTGAGTTCGGCAAAAATCTCCTACTCTTTTTTACTGCCCGCCAACCGCGCCATCCGCTGCGCATCGTCGAAGATTCCACGCAGGATACGCAACTCACGCTGCTCCGGTTCGGCACGCTGAAAGAAGCGCCGCAGGCGGCGTTCGATAGTCGTGGCAGCACGGCCCTTGTGGAAGTCGATGTCGATCAAAGTCTGCGCGAGATGGCCAAAGAAATATTCCATTTCCGCGGCGGTCGCGAGCGGATCGGACTTCAACGGCGGCGGCAATAACGACACACCGTGCAACGCCGCGAGACGCAACTCATACGCCAGCACCTGCACCGCCTGCGCCAGATTCAGCGAGCTGAAACCGGGCACACTCGGAATGTGCACGGCGGCATGGCAACGCATGAGTTCTTCGTTTTCGAGGCCCGAACGTTCGTTGCCGAATACCAGCGCGACTTCATCGTCCGGCGGCGCCTGATGCAATCGCTCGGCGCCATCACGCGGCGATAGCTCTGGCAGCGGCACGCCACGCTGACGTGCGGTGCAACCGAGTACGAGGCGGCAATCGGCGATCGCGGTCGCGAGATCCGGCACCACCACGATATTTTCGAGCACGTCGTCCGCGCCCGCGGCCAGCGCGATGACATCGTCATGCGGGTAATGCAACGGCGCCACCAGCACCAGCCGCGCATAGCCCATCGTGCGCATGGCGCGCGCGGCAGCGCCGATATTGCCCGGATGCGAAGTGCGCACGAGGACAAAGCGAATATTGCTGCGAGTGAGGCTGGGGCTGGTTTTTTCGGTCATGGATTGGTGTGCTTGCATGGTTACGGTTCAGCCAGGAATTTGGCCCAAGCCGGTGAATTTGTTACCCTTGCGCCCCGCCGAGCAAAACACACTGCTTGCGAGCTTGTTCTTTTCCAGCCTGTCCACCCGGAGTTTTTAATGTCCAGACCCGCCGTCAATGTTGCGGTACGCGCCGCGCGCGCTGCAGGAACCATCATCCTGCGTTATCTGAATCGCGTGGAAGGTCTCGCCGTGGAAGAGAAAGCTCGCCACGACTATGTCTCCGAAGTGGATCGCCTCGCCGAAGCCGAAATCATACGCGAACTCAAGCGCGCTTTTCCGGGCCATGCGATGCTCGCTGAAGAATCCGGCGCGCGTGGCGACTCGCGATTTGTCTGGGTCATCGATCCGCTCGACGGCACGCATAATTATCTGCGCGGCTTTCCGCATTTCTGTGTCTCGATCGCGATGCTGGAAAACGGCGAACCGATGCACGCGGTGATCTACGATCCGCTGCGCGATGAGTTGTTCACCGCGAGCAAGGGTGACGGTGCGTATCTCAATGATCGGCGTATTCGCGTGACCAAACGCGAAGGGCTTGGCGGCGCGTTGCTGGCCACGGGTTTTCCGTTTCGCCAGCGCCAGCATCTGCCGGCACAACTCGACATGACGCGGGCGTTGCTGATCGATGCCGAGGCCGAAGATATCCGCCGCACCGGTTCCGCCGCGCTCGATCTGGCGTATGTTGCCGCCGGACGTATGGACGGCTATTTCGAAATCGGCCTGAAGCCGTGGGACATGGCGGCCGGTTGCCTGCTGGTGCGCGAAGCCGCGGGTCGTTACTGCGATTTTTCGGGTAACGACGGCATTCCCGAAACCGGAAATATCGTCGCCGGCAACCATTTCGTCGCCGCCGCCATCGTCAAGACGATTGCCCCGATGTTGACTCGCACGCTGCGCTGAGCGGCACGAGTTCGGCACAACGCCCGATATCGTTCGGCCAGAAATATCGCAGCCAGGATTAATTCTGCTTCAGTATTTTCTCGACTAATGTAATCGCAGTTTAACGCTACAGAAATATCCCGCGTCTAGTTTAGAAGGCGAAGTGTCGTGCGCGGCACTCGCCATTTTATTCCATCGCGCGGGGTTGTATTTATGCGTAAGAAATTAGCGGTATCGATTGCACTGGCGATCGGCAGTTTGTTCCAGATCGGCGCACTGGCCGACACGGCGCAGTCCACACCGACGAGCACGCCGATCAAACATATCGTCGTGATCTTCCAGGAGAACGTTTCCTTCGATCATTACTTCGGCACCTATCCGCACGCGGCGAATCTGACGGGCGAACCGCCGTTCTACACGCTCAGCAATACCCCGACGGTCAACGGCCTCAGCGGCACTCTGCTGACCAATAATCCGACCGCACTGAACACGGCCAACGCCGAGGGTGCAGCCAATCCGTTCCGTCTTTCGCCGGCACAGGCATCGACCGCCGATCAGGATCACGATTACACGCCGGAGCAACAGGCGCTGCATTTCGGCATGGTCGATTTGTATCCGGCTTTCACGGGCGCGGGCGGCACCGCTTCGGGCGCACCGGCCCCGGCCAACTCGCCGGCAATATTCACCACCAGCGGCTTGGTGATGGGTTATTACGACGGTAATACCGTCACTGCGCTGTGGAATTACGCGCAGTATTTCGCGATGAGCGACAATTCCTACAACACCGGCTTCGGCCCCTCTACACCGGGTGCGTTGAATCTGATTTCCGGCCAGACCAATGGCGTGATCGCCAATCTCAACGGCACCGGCGATGAAACCGATGACGGTCACGGAGGCCTGACCGTGATCGCCGATCCCGATCCGATCGGCGATGTCTGTTCTCCGCCGACGGCCAATCAAGTGACGATGGGCGGCAAGAATATCGGTGACGCCTTGAATGCCGCGGGCGTGACCTGGGGCTTTTTCTCGGGCGGATTCGACCTCGGTGTAACCAACAGCAATGGCACCACGGGCTGCAATCGCAGCACGACATCAGTGGTGACCAACGTCAAGAAAAAAGACTATATCCCGCATCATCAGCCGTTCCAGTATTACGCCTCGACCGCCAACCCGACGCATGCGCGGCCGACTTCGCAAAATACGATCGGCCATGCTGGCGACGCCGCCAATCACCAGTACGACATCAATGATTTTTTTGTCGCCGCCGGTGCGAGCAACCTGCCTGCTGTGAGTTATCTGAAGGCACCCGGTTATCAGGATGGTCACGCCGGTTATTCCGACCCGATCGACGAGCAACAGTTTGTCGTGCATGTGCTGAACTATCTGCAATCGTTGCCGGAATGGCGCGACACGCTCGTGGTGATCGCGTATGACGATTCGGATGGCTGGTACGACCACCAGATGCCGCCGATCGTGAATCAGTCCAGCGGTCTGGATGATGCCCTGACCGGCGTGAATGCGTGCGGCAATGGCCTTACCGCCCTGCCCGGCGTATTGAGCGGCGTGACACATGCGCAGGGACGTTGCGGCTACGGTCCGCGCCTGCCGCTGCTGGTGATCTCGCCGTGGTCGAAGAGCAATTACGTCGATCACACCGTTACCGACCAGACCTCCATCCTGCGTTTTGTCGAGGACAACTGGCTCGCTGGCCAGCGCCTCGGTCAAGGCTCGTTCGACAGCATCGCCAATCCGATCGACAACATGCTGGACTTCAGCAAGACCACACCGAATCCGAAACTGTTCCTCGATATTAACGGTCAGCCGCCGCGTATTTTGCAGAATATCGGCAAGCCGGTGGCTGTGGCCCAATAAGCGCGATAGCAAATCATCACGCGGCGGCCTTGTGAGTTTCGGCGCCGCGTGACGGCCAGCTACAGCGAATAATCGCGCTCAATCATTACGCACCAGGAGCATGCATCGCGCATGCTCCTTTTTGCATTTTGGCAGAAGCGATACTCAACGCTTACAAGTACCACTTTGCCATGGGAAAACTCGACTAGATGATCATCACGCGACGCCGATTTCTCCAAACCAGCAGTCTCGTCGCCAGCGCATTGGCTTTCGGCAGCGTCGGCCGCGCAGGATTGCCGCGCACGGCTCGCGAAGTGGCGGTGCTCGATCCGAAAAACCTGAAACCATTCGTCGATCCGCTGCCAATTCCTGCTATCGCACGCAATGCGGGACTACGCGCGAGTCCGACCAATGCCGCGTTGCAGATTCCGTATTACCGCATGGAAATGCGCGCGCTCGAAACCCAAGTGCATCGCGACCTGAAACCCACACACTGCTGGGGTTACGCCGGCAGCATGCCCGGCCCGACCATCGAAACACGCAGCGGTGAAGGCCTGCTGGTGGACTGGATCAACAATCTTCCGCAACAGCACTTCTTGCCGATCGATCACAGCATCCACGGCGCCGAAGCCGAGCTGCCAGAAGTGCGCACGGTGGCGCATGTGCACGGCGCGCGCGTACCGCCCGAGAGCGATGGTTATCCCGAGCTGTGGTTCACGCCGGGCAAGTCCGCGTTGTATCACTATCCGAACGGGCAGGACGCCACTGCGCTGTGGTATCACGATCATGCGCTTGGCATCAATCGTTTGAATGTATACGCGGGATTGTTCGGTGCGTTTTTGATTCGCGATGCGGTCGAAGACGCACTGAACCTACCGCGCGATCAGTACGAAATTCCGCTGTTGCTGTGCGATCGTTTGTTCGATCAAAACGGACAGTTGCATTACCCGGTGTCGGCAAATGCAAAGTCACCATGGATTCCTGAGCTATTCGCCAATGCCACCTTGGTCAACGGCAAACTGTTTCCGTATCACAACGTGGAGCCGCGAAAATATCGATTGCGCGTGGTGAATTGCGCCAACGCACGTTATTTCCATTTGTCGCTCGATAATGGCCAGCCGTTTCAGCAAATCGGTTGCGATCAGGGCTTGTTGCCAGCGCCGGTAACTCTGAAATTATTATCGCTAGCGCCCGGCGAACGCGCTGACATCATCATAGATTTTTCCAGCAACGCCGGCACACAGATCGTGCTGAAAAACGATGTGCTGCCGCTGCTGCAATTCCGCGTGAGCAAGGCCGCGGTAAAAGATACGAGCGTATTGCCGGCAGCGCTGCGTGCCGTACCGAAGCTGCTGGAATCCGCCTCGGTAAAAACCCGCGATCTGACGCTCGAAGAAGTCGACGATCTGGTCAGCGATCCCGTATCGCTATCGCTCAACAGCAAACACTGGTGCATGCCCGTGACCGAAGATCCAGTCATCGACACGATCGAAACCTGGAACATGATCAACCTCACCGACGACTCGCACGCGATGCATCTGCATCTCGTGCGCTTCCAGATTCTGGATCGGCGCCGTTTCGATACGTTTCTCTATCAAACCAAAAAAATCATGCGCTACACCGGCGCGGCGATCCCGCCCGAAGCCAACGAAGCCGGCTGGAAAGATACCGTGCGCGCTGACCCGGGAATGGTTACGCGCATCATCGCGAAATTCGAAGGCTATACCGGACGTTATGTCTGGCACTGCCATATCCTCGAACACGAGGACAATGAAATGATGCGGCCGTTTAATGTGATTGCCGCGCCGATTGCAGGCACGACCTGACTGTCAGAAAAAATTTACCACGCGGTGCATTTCTGATTGACGTTTGCTTGCACTGTGAAAATCGCAAGGCTTGCGAAATACCAAATGGTCTTCATAGCTATGCAAATATCAGAGATGTCGGCGCCTGAAACTTCAATCCGCAGAAGAATCCTCGTCCCTCTTCGAAATCCCACCGACTCGATCGGCTGCACACCGTCCGCGCTCATCGCGTGACACCATGGCCGCACTGGACGCCAACGCCATGAAATCGGATTGGGGCGCCTTGCCGAGGCCAGCGCTTGGACGATTCACTGATCAGGTCACGCGTGGACTTGAAATCGCCCGGCTAAAGAGGTATTCCTTCTCGAATGCTGGCGTAATCTGAACTGATCAAATGTCTTGCTTAAAGGGGTCTGGCACGGCTATGAGCGACACATTCCGAGCGGGTGGAATGCACCGGGCGTTTGAACGCGCCACGGATGCCGCTGCTGCCCTCTGCATAACCGAGCAGAAAGATTCACGACAACTCGCTGCGGGTCATCCTCCTTCCTTGGCGCAATCCAGGTGGGCACAGTAAGGTGACCGACGCGATCACCGTCGTCCTCGTAATTGCGGTGCCGCTCATATTGCTCGTCGTCGCGTTGCTGTCCATGCGGGGCGCCTTCACCCGCATGCCGCAGCAGCAGCAGCTGGATTCCTTCGCCGCGATTCGCGCCGGCAAGGACGAACTGCGCCAAGCGCTGGACGCATTGCCTCTGCCCCTCGCCTGGCACAACCAGCGTCGCGAAATCGAGTTCTGGAATCGCAGGGCTCTGGCCATGTTCGGCTATGCACCCGAAGAAATCGATACGATGGACAAGTGGAACGCTCTTGCTTATCCCGACCCCGACTACCGCAGGGAAATGATCAAGCGCTGGGCCGCCGTCGAAGGCGAGGGAGCCGATGGCATCAGGCGCGACGAATTCGACATCACCTGCAAGGATGGCCGGGTCATCACGGTGGAAATCTCGGGGACGCGTGACGGTGACCTGACCATTGTCGCCTTCAATGACATCACCGAGCGCAAGGGAGCGGACGAAGCCTTGCGTGCGATGTCCACTCGCCTGCAGCTCGCCGTCGCGTCCGCCAACACTGGCATATTTGACTGGGATCTGGTCACCAACGAAGTAGTCTGGGACGACGCCATGTGCCGGATGTACGGCATTGAGCAAGAGGACTTCAACGGCTTCGTCACCGGATGGTCCGAAGCGGTGCATCCGCAAGACCTGCCGCGCGTGGAGGCGGCCTTGCAGACCGCGATGCATGGCGGGCCCGAATACTACGAGGAATATCGCATCCGGTGGCCCGATGGTACTGAGCATCACATCATGGCGTACGGACAGACGACTCGAGACGCCGACGGCAGGCCCATGCGCATGGTCGGCGCCTCTTACGACATCACCGAGCGCAAGCTTGCCGAAGCAGAATTGCGGCGCCACCGTGATCATCTGGAGGAGCTCGTGGCCGAGCGCACCGCCCAGTTGCAGCGCGTGAACCTGTTCAACGAACAGGCGATGGACCTGACCCGTACCGGCTACTGGTTCGTGCCGTTGGACGACTCCGGTTTCTACACCAACTCGGACCGCGCGGCCGCCATCTACGGTGTGCCGGCCAAGCCGGGCGACTGGCGCTACAACCTCATGGAAGAATGGTACTGCCATATGGAGAGTGCCGACCCGGTCATCGCCGCCCAGGTCAGCGAGAAGTTCACGAAGACCTGCTCCGGTGAGCTCCCCTTCTACGACGCGGTCTATCCATTCCTGCGCCCGGTCGACGGCAAGATCGCCTGGATGCACGCCATGGGGATCGTCGTGAATGACCCCAAGCGTCCATGCCGGGAAATGTACGGCGTTGTCCAGGACATCACCGAAATCATCGAGGCAAAACGCGAACTGGAGGAAGCGCGGGCCGCGGCCGAGGCGGCCAATCAGGCCAAGAGCGCCTTCCTCGCCACAATGAGCCATGAGATCCGTACGCCGCTGAATGCGATCCTGGGCATGTCGCATCTGGCCTTGAAGGAAAGGACGGAATCAGAACGCCGCAGCTACCTGGAGAAGATCCAGCGCGCCGGTCAGCACCTGTTGGCCGTCATCAACGATGTACTCGACATCTCCAAGATCGAAGCGGGCCGGCTGACCATTGAGACAGCACACTTCGCCCTGGCGGAACTGCTGGACAATGCGGCCAATGTCACTGCCGACAGAGCGGCCGTCAAGGGACTGCGGTTCTCGGTCGAGGTCGCGGCGGATGTCCCCGCCGAGCTGGTCGGCGACCAGCTGCGGCTGGGACAAGTGCTGATCAACTATGCGACCAACGCGGTCAAGTTCACCGAACGTGGTGAGATCACGATTTCCGTCAGCGTGGATTCGCGTACGTTGCACGATGCGGTGCTGCGCTTCTGCGTGCGGGATACCGGCATCGGGCTCACCGCAGACCAGATCGACAACGTGTTCGACGCCTTCCAGCAGGGCGACAGTTCGATCACGCGCCGATATGGAGGCACCGGACTGGGGTTGGCCATTTGCCGCAACCTCGTCCGCCTGATGGGCGGCGAAATGGGTGTCGACAGCCGCTTGGGTGTCGGCAGCACGTTCTGGTTTACGGCACCTGTCGGCATCGACGGGCTGCAGCGTCGCGCCGTGCAGTTGGCGCCCGACTTGTATGGCCGGAGGTTTCTCGTCGCTGCTGGCACGGGTGCCGAGAGCGCCAACCTGTCAGCCTTGCTCACCGGTATGCGGTTTACCGTCGTCAGCGCCACGGATGCCGAGGACACCATCACGATCCTCCGTGAATCGATCAGTTCCGGCCGATCATTCGACATCGTACTGCTCGATATCGAGACGTTCGGATCCGCTGGATTCGCCGTGGCCGCGCAAATCAAGACGCTTTCCAGCGCTCTAAAACAACGGATCGTCTTGGTCAATTCGGCGGAGCGGCAGGACCTCAAGAAGCAAGCTGAGCGCAGCGGCTACCCAACCATCGACCGGCCGTTTGACTCCTCGACCTTGTTCGACAGGCTGGTAAGCATGCTCGGATTGGCCGATGCCGCAGGCATAGGAAACGCGGAATCGATCAAGGCCCTTCACGGAGCGAGGGTGCTGGTGGCCGAGGATAACGAGTTCAATCAAGAGGTCGCGAGAGCGATCCTTGGCGACGCTGGTCTGGTCGTGGACATTGCCGACGACGGCGAGGCCGCCGTACGCATGGTCATGGCCAGCCATTACGATGCCGTGTTGATGGACATGCAGATGCCGACGATGGATGGGTTGACGGCTACTCGGCAAATCCGCAGTTCGGTGTCTGCGGAACTGCCGATCATCGCCATGACGGCCAACGCAATGCAGGACAACCTCCAGCGCTGCCTCGATGCGGGCATGGACGATTTCGTCGCCAAGCCCATCGATCCGGATCAGCTGCTCGTCGTACTTGCGCGCTGGATCAAGCGGCGCGAATGAATCCCGCTGAGCCTTGGTCTTTCCTGTCACCGCACCTATTGGATCAGTGCGCATCGACCTAATCTACCTTGCAGATCTTTACAGATTCCCGAGCTGAAGCGCATCCTTGCGCACATGCAACCGAATCATCCCGAGTCTGACTTTGCGGCGCTCGCCCACGTTGTAGGCAATGATGACGCCAGGTTGCAGCGCCTGCTGAGCATCTTTGCGACCAGCGCCCGCGCGGATCTGGGGCGATGGACTCAAGCGCGGCACGCTGGCGATTGCGACATCCTGCAAAGGCTGGCGCACCGGCTCAAATCCGGATGCCAACAGCTCGGCGAACAAACAGCGGCTTCCGCTTTCGATGCCGTGGAGCAACATCGCGGAACTGCCGCGGAGCTGGAATCCTTGGCGGAGTCTGCACAGTTGGAACTTGAGCAAACCCTGGATCGCGTGACGGCCTTTCAGACGCGCGGGCTCGCAGATCGGACTTGAATCTGCTTTTCAGAGGGTGCGAGATTGTCTTGGCCGCATTGCGCATCCGTGCTACAAACATGACGGATCCTCGTATCAAGAGCATCGACAAACGAAAGCGGATTTCAATAACAGCAGGCGCTCAGAACAGTTCCATGTCAGTAATGGTCTGGTGCCAATTCATGGGGACGTTGCAGCATGACTTCCGTAATCTCCGGGCAGGTTTCAGCCCTCAGCGCGCTGGTAGTAGATGACGACCCGCTGATGACCGAGATCGTCTCGGCCCTCTTGAGAGATTTTGCACTTGTCGATATCGAGACCGCTCAGGACGGCAATGAGGCACTGGCGATGTTGTCGCTGCGCCACGTCGACCTGATGGTTTGCGATCTGAACATGCCCGGAATGGACGGCGCTCTGCTGTTGAAACACTTGGCGGATTTTCCCTCGCCCCCCGCGCTGATCCTGTTGAGCGGCGAACATCCTCGCGTACTTGAAGCAAGCGGCCAGCTGGCAGCAACCCTGGGCCTGACCGTACTTGGCGTGCTGCAAAAACCTGTTGATCGTGTGCGGTTAGCGGAGTTGCTGCAGCGGTACAACACACAGTTCCCCAAGCGTGAGAAAAGCGGAGCAACCATTGAGCTGAGCAAACAAGACTTGCGGCGTGGTCTTAAAAAAGGAACACAGCGGCTTGCTTATCAACCCAAGATCGACCTGAAATCGGGCGAATTGGTCGGAGCCGAAGCGCTGCTGCGCTGGAAGGACCCCGAGCTCGGCAACATTCCCCCTAATCATGTCGTGAGTTCGGCTGAGCGCCATGGTTTTATCGACGAGCTCACTCTGGCCATCCTGCATCAGGCGGTAATGGATCGCGCCAAACTGGTTGCGGCCGACTTGCCGATCAACATTGCGGTCAACCTCTCGCTGCATAATCTCCGCATGCCAGACATGGTCGAACACATCATTCAGATCGTGACCGCGAAAGGCGACAAACCGGCAAACTTCACCCTCGAGATCACTGAGACGTGCTTGATTGAGGATTTGGCCACGGCGCTCGAGATGCTGATCCGGTTGCGCATGAACGGCTTCCAGTTGGCAATTGACGACTATGGAACCGGCGCATCGACGATGCAGTTTCTGCAGCAGTTCCCCACCACGGAGATGAAGATTGATCGATCCTTTGTGGTGGCAGCGCCGTTGAGCGAGCACGGTTGCGCGTTCCTCAGCACCGCCATCGAGTTGGGGACGAAGCTGGGACAGGTGACCGTCGCCGAAGGCATCGAAACATTCGCCCAGTGCACGTTGGCTACCAAGCTCGGCTGCCAACAAGGGCAAGGTTTCTATTTCAGCGAACCGCTGCCACTGGACGCGTTCATCGCGTGGGCTCGAAGCTATCAGCCAGGTTGGCTCAAGCAGAAAACTGACCTGCTGATTTGCACCGAAAAGTGAGCTTCCTCTCGAGCCAACCGCTGATGCTGGAGCGGTAGGGAACGCCAGACTGAAATGCTGCGTGGACCTTCAACAGGAGGACGGTTCATGTCATCGAGGATTCCTATCGGCGTCATGCGGTGCAGTTCAAACTCGACGTTTGTCTCGACATCCGCTCCGGCGCGCTTGGTCGTCGCGATGCATCTACATCTTGTGCGCTTCCAGATTCTGAATCGACGCCGTTTCGATATATTTCTGTATCAGACCAAAAAGTCATGCACTACACCGGCGCGGCGATCCCATCCGAAGCCAACGAGGCCGGCTGGGAAGACACCGTGCGCGCCGACCCGGGCATGGTCACGCGCGTCATCGCGAACTCGAAGGCTGCACTGGCCGTTATGTCTGATACCTCGAACACGAGGACAAGAAAATGACGCGGCCGTTTAATGTGGTTGCGAGGCCGGCAATGGGCACGACCTGATTGTCACGAAAAATATAATCACGCAGATGCTTTTTTGGCAGTGCTTGCTTGACCTATGTGATTATGCGGAGCGATAGTTCCATTTTCGCGCTCTAGTATTAGTTAGGATCCGCATGACAAACCTCGAATTGGAAATCGGGCACACGTACTACCGACTAACATTCGCTGATCGCGACCAAACGATGCCCTGAGTTGAGCCAATCGTGTATCTGGGCGACACCGATTGATCTGACGGCGATATGGCTCACATTTTTCAAGACACTGTGTCGTACGTCTGTTTTGGTCCCGCCTAAATCTGGCGCACGATCACGACGAAATGATTGTCTATTTCATTCCGTCCGATGAAATAGGTTCGGCAATTGTTGACGTGCAACGCATCGCAACTGAAGTGTCTGCTGCAGCACAGCGCGCGGCGGATCTCAAATACCCGACACTTCGAATCCTTCTTGGTGGCTGGCAAAGTGTGCCCTAAATATTGCTGCAAATTCCGCGGCAAACTCCAACACTCGCAATAGCGTTCGTTTAAGCAACTATTAGGGAACCAGAAAGCCCACGCCCAATTCGATTGTTATCTACGCAAAAGACACGCAAAGAATCGAATGTTCATCGGGAATATCTTTGCTCCGTTGCCGTTAGCTACCAACGACGCAGACTTACTTTGCGTTCACGTAAAACCCCTCATCATCGATGTCCGCGCGTATGGGAGTTTTTTGCACATCCCGCAGAATCCGCGCACCTTTTGATCGAGGAGAATCCGATGAACCAACGTCATTACCGCTATGTAGTTGCCTGGGCCATTGCTGCCGGTTTCGGCGCGGCGTCCGCCGCAGACCAGACCAGTTCCACCGATATCAAAACCGCGGACGGGCAAACCGTCACGGTGCACTCGGGGCAGCCCGCGATACCGCCCGACGGTCCGCATCCCGATTTCGACCGTCTGGATCTGAGCAAGGACGGTTCACTAAGTCCCGATGAGGCGAGCGCCTATCCGCCGCTAGCGAATGACTTCAAACATGTCGACTTGAACCATGATGGCAAAATCTCGAAGTCCGAATATTTACAATGGCATTGAGCACGAATAGTCGGGATTAAATACCATAGCATTTACCAAAAAAAACCCGCGCCAAACGCGGGTTTTTTTATTGCTGAAGCACGTGTTCAGGTCGACGCGGCGTGCTGATGCTGAAGGCTGAAGGCTGAAATCGCATGCGATATCGTTTCAGAGGTCAATCGCGCAAAATCATGCTTGACCCTGACGCAACGTGAGGCCGCAGCATGGCGTCGCCCGCACCCGGAAGCAAAACGATGCCGTTGTATAGCGTGAGCCAGATCGCGAAACGTACCGGCGTGACCGTCCGCACGCTGCACCATTACGAGGCCAAGGGGTTGCTTTACCCCGCGACTCGCAGCGCTGCCGGTTATCGCTTGTACGGTGAAAACGAACTGCTACGCCTGCAGCACATCGCTGCGCTGAAAATGCTCGGATTTCCACTCAACGAAATCCGCGACTGCCTTGATGCCAACGCGCCTTCATTAGCCGAAGCGTTGACGTGTCAGGTCGACCGGATGCGGGGAACCATCGTCCGTCAGCAAGCGCTGCTGATCCGCTTGGAGCGCGTTGCGCGTCAGGCCCTCAGCGGCGAGACGATCGATACCGAAACCCTGCTCAACAGTATTGAGGCCAGTACGATCATGGAAAAATATTTCACCGAAGAACAGATGCAAACCATCAAACAGCGCGGCGATACGCTCGGTCCGCAGCGCATTCGCGAAGTCGAACAGGCATGGCCGAATGTCATTGCCGGCATGCAGGCGGCGCTGAAACTCGACAAGGATCCAGCCAGTGAGGAAGTGCAAATTCTGGCGCGACGCTGGCGAGAGCTGGTGCGTGAATTCACTGGTGGCGATAGCGGCATTCAGCGTTCGGTGAACACGATGTTTCACGACGATGCGGACACGATGCAATCGCAAACCGGAATCGATCCGGCACTGATGACCTATGCTAGCAAGGCGATCGGTTTGCTGGAGAGTTGAAAGTAAAACACACGCCACTCATTGCGAGTGGCGTGTTTCAGATTCGTTATGGACGGCGCGCGAGTTCGGCATTGTCCTTGCTGCCCGGCATCAGATCCTGTTTCGACACACCGAGCCAGAGCAGGATCGGGTTGGCGAAGAAGATTGATGACAGCGTACCGACCACGATACCAATGATCATCGTCAGTGCAAAGCCGTGTACGACCGGGCCGCCGAAGAAATACAGCGCGACCATCGTGATGCCAGTGAACGCGGCGGTGATGATGGTACGCGACAGGGTGGAGTTGATCGCCTTGTTCAATACCTCGACCGGCTCGGCCTTGCGGCTGGAGCGGAACAATTCGCGCACACGATCGAACACCACGACTTTATCGTTGATCGAATAACCTACCACCGATAATACCGAGGCCAGCACGGTGATATCGAAGTCGTGCTGGGTGATCGCGTAGAAGCCGAGCACGATCAGGGTATCGTGGATTTCACTGGCGACACCGGCGATCGCGAAACGCCATTCGAAGCGCACCGCGATGTAAATCATGATGCCGATCATCACGAATAGCACGGCGATGATGCCTTGGCTTTTCAGTTCATCACCGACCGTAGCGCCGACCAGATCAGTGCGTTTGATGGTGACGTCCGCGCGCTTTGCCTTGAGCACGTCGATGACTTTTTTCGACACTTCATCGGCCTTCACGCCTTCCTGCTGCGTGCTCGAACTTTGCAGACGAATCGCCACTTCGCGCGATCCGCCGACACTCTGCACCACCGCATTCGGAAAGCCGCCGTCTTCCAGCGATTTGCGTACATCGTTGGAATCGACTGGCTGTTCGTAGGCCGCTTCGACCAGCACACCGCCGGTGAAATCGAGACCGTAGTTCAGGCCACGCACGCCGATGGCGACGATCGATATCAGCATCAGCACCGCCGAAATCGTGACGCTGATATTGCGCCAGCCGAGAAAGTCGATCTTGCTGTTCGGGTTGAAAATTTCCATAAGTCTATTCTTCTACTGGCGTATGAGTTGGCGCGAAATCACGCGCTGTTCGTGGCACGGTTCGCCGGAGTGGATTACACCGACAACGTCTTGAGCTTGCGGCCGCGGTGGATCAGATTGACCATCGCATGCGTGACCGTCACCGAGGTAAACATCGAGGTCAGAATGCCGAGGAAGAGCGTCACCGCGAAGCCCTTGATCGGGCCCGAGCCAAAAATCAGCAGACCGATTGCCGCGAGCAAATGTGTGACGTTGGCATCGAGAATGGTCGCCCAAGCTTTTTCGTAACCGGCGCGGATCGAAGCGAGCGGTGTCAAGCCGTTACGCAGTTCCTCGCGGATACGTTCGCAGATCAGCACGTTGGCATCGATCGCCATACCGAGCGTCAGCACGATACCGGCAATGCCCGGCATGGTCAGCGTGGCGCCGATCTTTGAAAGCAGCGCGAGCAGCATCACCAGGTTGAGGATCAGCGCGATATCCGCGATCAGACCGAACAGGTGGTAGTACAACGCGGCGCAAACCAGCACGGCGAGCAGGCCGAGCAAGACCGCCATCGCGCCCTTGTTGATATTGTCCTGGCCGAGGCTCGGGCCGATCACACGCTCTTCGACGATGTCAACTGGTGCTGCCAGTGAACCGGCGCGCAACAACAGCGCGAGGTCGGCTGCTTCTTTCGAACTGCCCAAA
The DNA here is from genome assembly GCF_004168365.1 of Pseudolysobacter antarcticus. GTDB lineage: Bacteria > Pseudomonadota > Gammaproteobacteria > Xanthomonadales > Rhodanobacteraceae > Pseudolysobacter > Pseudolysobacter antarcticus. Next base: position 1,384,846 of record NZ_CP035704.1, on the reverse strand, counting down.
CCTGTGGTCTGGAACTGGCTGCTGAAAACGCTCTGGATGGTCGCGACGCTCACTACTTCCTGCGTCGTTTTCGACGTACGCACTTCCTTGCCATCAATGATTTTTACTTCCGGCGTGCGCTCGATATACACCACCGCCATGCCGTGGTTGACGTTCTGGCTCGTGAAATCCAGCATCTTCTTCGCGCCAGCCGCATTCAGCCGCACCGAAACCGAAGGTGTGCCGGTTTGCTGATCGGGAATACTGGTAGCACCGACGAGTTCGTTGCCGGTGGCGATGATTTTCTTCTTCAGCAATACCGGCTGACCCTTGCCATCGCTGCCACCACCGCGCCTGTAAAAGATCTGCGAGTCGGGGGGAACGCGTCCGGTACGCATTGCTTCCTCACCGGTAATACTTTCATCCACCGCGCGATATTCGAGCGTGGCGGTGGCGCCGAGAATCTTCTTCGCTTTGGCGGAATCCTGCACGCCGGCAAGCTCAACCACGATACGGCTGCTGCCCTGCTGCTGGATCGTTGGCTCGGAAACGCCAAGCTCATTGACGCGATTGCGCAAAGTCGTCAGATTGCTCGCGATGGTGTCCTTGGACTGCTTCAGCACGGTCGCTTCGCGCACTTTCACGGTCAGGCCATTCTCGCTGCCGGCCACGCCATCGGTGATATCCAGCGGTGATGGATCACCGAGATTTTCCGGCTTGTTCACTTCCTGCGCGAGAATCACTGCGGCTTTTTTCTGGTCTTCCGGCGAATTCAATACCACCGCGATACCCGCGGCCGTCGGGTTGACCGACTGGTAACGCACGCCACTCTTGAGCAAGGTCGAACGCACGTCATCGACATAACGCTGCTGCTGTTTTTCGAGCGCGGCTTTTTGATCGATTTCCATCAAAAAGTGCACGCCGCCCTGCAAGTCGAGGCCGAGTGGCATCGCGTTCGCCCCGATCGCACGCAACCATTGCGGCACGGTCGAGGCCAGGTTCAACGCGATCACGTATTGCTCGCCTTTCTCATTGAGATCGGCGGTCAGCGCATCAGCGGCAGCAAGCTGCACGTTGGCATCGGCGAAACGCGCCAGCAGACGATCGTCATTCAAGTCGATCGCCTTGAAGTCGATCTTCTTGGCCTGCAGGATGCCGGTGACTTTTTCCTTCAGCGCCTCATCGACGGTCGCGCCACGTTTGGCAGAAATCTGCACCGCGGGTTGCGACTGAAACAGGTTTGGCGACGCGTAAATCAGGCCGAGAAAAATAACCACGGCGATCAGCGTGTACTTCCAGCGGGGAAAATCATTCATACGAAAAATCCAGTTCTATGCTCGCGCCGCGGACAACCGCAGCAGTTAGATCAATGCGTTTCAGGCCTCGCCGACAAACTCAGGCGGATTTCAGCGTGCCCTTGGGCAACACCGTAGTGACCGCGCCTTTCTGCAATTTCAACTTCACATTCGGCGCCACTTCGAGCGTGATAAACGATTCGCTGATGTCGTCGATGCGCCCCAGCAGGCCGCCCGTCGTGATCACTTCATCGCCCTTGGCCAACGCCGCGACCATAGTGCGTTGTTCCTTGGCGCGCTTCATCTGCGGGCGGATCAGCATGAAATAAAAGATGCCGAAAAGAATAACCAGCGGGGCAAATTGAAGCAGTGGATTTGTGGCCGCGCCGCCCGCTGCCTGGGCATACGCATTGGAAATCAGAAAATCCATAAGGCTCTCGATAAGGTTCTGGCGCGCACCATCCCCTATGGTTGGCGGCGTACAGCAAAAGGGGCCGGATTATGGCATGGCAAGGCGCCGAAGTGCGAGTCAGGCGCAGCGCTAGTCCACGCCGGCCTGCTGTCCGGCATAAAACGCGGCGACAAAATCTGCCAGACGGCCATCGGCAATCGCTGCACGCAGGCCGGACATCAGCTCCTGATAATAAAATAGGTTGTGGATAGTGCAGAGTTGCGGCGCGAGCATCTCGTTGCAGCGATCGAGGTGGCGCAGATAAGCGCGCGAGAAACCGCTACGGCAGGTGTAACACGCACAGGCCTCGTCGATCGGGCGCGTATCGAGAGTGTATTTGGCGTTGCGGATGCGCAGCACACCGTGACGTGTGAACAGATGACCGTTGCGCGCATTGCGGCTTGGCATCACGCAATCGAACATGTCGATGCCGCGCCGCACCGCCTCGACAATATCCTCAGGCCGACCGACGCCCATCAGGTAACGCGGTTTGTCTTGCGGCATCAGCGGCAAGGTGGTTTCAAGGGTGTGATTGCGTTCTTCTTCGGGCTCGCCGACCGCAAGACCACCGATCGCGTAACCATCAAAACCGATATCGATCAGCGCCTTCGCCGAGCGTTCGCGCAACTCCGGATACACGCCGCCCTGGACGATGCCGAACAACGAATTACGACTGCCTTCATGCGCGCGTTTGCTGCGCTCAGCCCAGCGCAACGACAACTCCATCGAATCGGACGCCTGCTGCAGCGTTGCCGGATATGGCGTGCATTCGTCGAAGATCATCGCGATATCCGAGTCGAGCACACGCTGGATACGCATCGATTCTTCCGGCGACAGAAAAACTTTCGAGCCATCGACCGGCGATGCAAACGTCACGCCCTCCTCGCTGATCTTGCGTCGCTTGGCCAGGCTGAAAACCTGGAAGCCGCCGGAGTCGGTGAGGATCGGCTTGTTCCAGCCGATGAATTTATGCAGCCCGCCGAACTCACCGACGACATCCAGCCCGGGCCGCAGAAACAGATGAAAAGTATTGCCGAGAATGATCTCCGCACCGATCTCGACCAGATCGCGCGGCGTCATCGCCTTGACCGAACCGTAGGTACCGACCGGCATGAAAGCAGGTGTTTCGATGCTCCCGCGCGCGAAGTCGATGCGGCCGCGGCGTGCGGCGCCATCGGTGCCCAATAATTGAAATTGCATACCACTCATTTAACGTGTTTCCGGGTTGGATAGAGTTGTTTCAGCACGCGTTTTGATCGTGTGCATGATCAATAATAATCGTCTTCGCGCTGATGACGTACGGCTAGTACGGTAACGGTTTTGGCATCTTCAATTTCAAACAGCGCGACATAACCAGAGGCGCCGAATGCAATCACCAACTCGCGCAGGAATGAATTTTCGAGCGTGGCCTTGCGACAACTGAATGGCGAGTTTTCGAGCAGACCGATGCCATGACCGACCGCTGTGAGAGCCGCATCCGCAATAGACCAATCGCCATCGTCGCGCTGCAGGATAAAGTCGTAAAGCCGCGCCAGATCGGCCTGCGCGTCCGCCGTGAAACGAACCCGAAAAGACATGCCGATTATTTCGACTTGGCTTTGGTCAATCTCGATGCCAGACCTTTCAGCACCGTAGCAGATGAAACATACAACCCCGTGCGCCGCGCCTTGTCGCGCGATGCAAGGCCACGCGCCACAAACTCATCCTGCCACTGGCGACGTTCGATATTCGCGCGCACGGATTGCTCGACAAAGCTCGAAAGAGTTTCGCCTTCCAGCAAAACTTCTTCCGCCGCTTGGCGCAAAGCCGCATCGACGCGCAATGACGGAAATGTGGCAGTTTTCATGAGCTTTCCGATGCGTTGCAATTGCGATGCATGATCGCGCATGGCTAAACGTATTGCAACTTTGGCAGTCGAATCTCGCTATCGCGCACGCAAACTCTCAGGCCACCGCTTTCTGCGCCGGCAAGATCAACATCGCATCGCCGTAAGAGAAAAACCGATAACGCTGCTCGACCGCATGCTTGTACGCGGCAAGCATGAGATCGCGCCCGGCATACGCCGACACCAGCATCAGCAGGGTTGATTCGGGCAGATGGAAATTCGTGATCAGCGCATCGATACTGCTGAAGCGATAACCCGGGAAAATGAAAATCTGTGTCTCGCCGGCGAAGGGTAAAACCGTGCCATCGCGCGACGCCGATTCGAGCGCACGCACCACGGTCGTACCGACCGCAATCACGCGGCCACCCGCGGCGCGCGTCTGCGCAATTTTTGCGCACAAGGCCGCGCCGACATTCAGCCATTCGCGATGCATCACGTGATCCTGCAGCCGCTCGGCGCGCATCGGCTGGAACGTACCGGCGCCGACATGCAGCGTGACATAACCGAAATCCACACCGCGCGCACTCAAGGCATCGAGCAAGGCTTGATCAAAATGTAGCCCCGCGGTCGGCGCCGCAACCGCACCGACTTCGCGTGCGAACACGGTCTGGTAGCGTTCGAGATCGGCGTTGTCCGCCTCGCGTTCGATGTACGGTGGCAGCGGCATGCGGCCAACGCGTGCGAGCAGCGTTTCTAGCGCCTCATCACCTTCAAATTGCAGCACAAAAAATTCGCCGTCGCGGCCGAGCACGCGCACTGGCGTGCCATCGTCGAGCAGAAACACGCTATCGGGTTTCGGTTTCTTGCTCACGCCAAGTTGCGCACGCGCCTGATTCCCGCCGAGCACACGTTCGATCAAAATCTCCACGCGCCCGCCGCTTTGCTTGCGTCCGAACAATCGCGCCGGCAGCACGCGCGTATCGTTGAACACCAGCAGATCGCCGGGGCGCAGCAGCGTCGTGAGATCGCCAAAAGCGCGATCGGTAAATTCTTCTTTCGGGACATCAACGCACAGCAAACGACTCGCCGAGCGTTGCGGCAACGGCGTTTGCGCGATCAGCTCGGGCGGCAGATCAAAATGGAAATCGGATTTTTTCACGGTGAGCGCGATCGATGGCGGTTCGCGATTATCGCCGATTCCTCCACAAAATTTACGTTGCTGCGCAGCCGCAGCAGACATGTCGTTGCGCTACAGCCAGCCTTTCTGTCGCGCCAGACGATACGCCTCTATGCGATTCGATACTCCGAGCTTGCCGATCGCTTCGGACAAATAATTGCGCACCGTGCCTTGCGACAGATGCAGTTGTTCGGCAATGTCGGCGGCGACCATGCCTTCACCAGCGAAGCGCAGGACCTGACGTTCGCGATCGTTGAGCGGATCGTCGCCGGACCACGCTTCGAGCGCGAGTTGTGGGTCGATCGCGCGACCGCCGCGATGTACTTTGCGCAGTGCTTCGGCGAGCTGGTCGGCCGGCGCATCTTTCAGCAAATAACCCGACACGCCGGCTTCGAGCGCACGACGCAAATAACCAGGACGCGCGAACGTCGTCAGGATCACGACCTTGCAGGCGAGGCCACGATCGCGGATGCGTTGCGCGAGTTCGAGGCCGGTAAGGCGTGGCATTTCGATATCGGTGACAACGACGTCTGGCAGTTCGCGCGCCGCCAGAGTCCACGCTTCTTCACCATCGGCGGCGCAGCCGATCACGTCGAGATCGGATTCGAGTTTGAGCAGTGCCGACAACGCGCCGCGCACCATTGCCTGATCTTCTGCGAGGATGACGCGGATCATCGGAATTTCGCTTTGCGATTTTTCATGTCACGCACACTAACAAGCGTCGCATGCGGACTCAACGTTCGCGACGATCTCACGCCGCGCTTTGCGTCATCACGGGTGAGCCGTGTTGCGCCATCGATGTATGCGGTGGCGGCGGCAACGGCAGACGCACGCACAAGGTGGTGCCGGTCGCACGCGAGGATTCGATGCTCAGACTCGCGCCGATCAGGCCGAGACGCTCGCGCATTCCGGCCAGTCCGTTGCCGGGAACGATCGCGCCGCCGCGGCCGTTATCGCTGATCGACAACTCTATCGTGCCGGAATTGATAGCCAGCAGCAGTCGCGCTTGCGTGGCGCGTGAGTGACGCTGGATATTCGTCACGGCCTCGCGTGCGGCCATCGCCAATACAGTTTCGATTTCGGCGGGTAACGCGCAGTCGACGAGATGGTAATCGAAATGCACATTGCTCGATTCGAGCATGAGTTTGGCCGCGGCGACTTCAGGCACGAGGCCGGCGGCGCGAATGCCGGTGATGGCACGACGCACCTGCGCCAAGGCATCGCGCGCGACTCTTTCGACATCGATCACTTCGCGCCGCGCGGCAGTCAGATCGCGCTCCCACAAGCGATTGGCAAGCTCGGATTTCAGCGTGATCAGCGATAACGTGTGACCGAGCAGATCGTGCAGATCACGCCCGATGCGCTCACGTTCGGCAAGTGCGGCGAGACGGCGTACTTCGTCATGACTGAGCTTGAGTTCGGCATCACGCTGATGCTTGCGCGCGAGCATGATGTTCATGACGCATACCACGATGCCGAGCACGGCGGTATTCAGTAAAAAGACTAGCGGGAATCCGAGCAGCGACCATTCCGCACTGTAGGCCAGCAGCAGGCCGGACATGCACTGCAGCGCAAAACGAGTGCGACCACAAAACGCCAGAAATGCACACGCATAAATGATGTAACCATTCGCGCCGGGATTGAACGGCGTGATCAGCAAACCCAGTGCCGCAATGCCCAGCGTATGCCACAGCAACTGGCTGCGATCACGATAATACGCACGAAAATACAGCCACAAAAAAGCAAAAAAACTGGCGATGGTCGGCCACAACCAGTGCGGGAATACATCGCCGGGCGTGACCAGCGGCGTGGCGAAAATCCAGAAAGACCAGATCAACATCATGATCGGCAACCAGCGCGTATCACCATGCTGATTTACGCCATAGGCTTCACGGCTGCAGATCAATGAATTTTCGGTGGGTTCGAAAATAATGAACATTTATCCAGACTCCGTGGCGTCACACAAACAGAATTATCGATCTAGCGACTGCGCGCAACAATGGTGTCGGTGCCGACCAAAGCATCGTTCTTGATGCCGTCAAATCCGCTCATTTTGGACACGAAAAAATTTGCGGCGATAGCAACTTGCGTATGGCTATGTTTCATCGCGGTTGAGTGCGGCATCCATGGCGTCATCGCGGCAAATCCAATGCCCATCAACACGGCAAGCACGAAGCGGAATTTCAGATGGTATGACATATTCTTTTCTCCAACATTTATCGATAACCGATCAACACAACACTGCAACTCACTCATCCCGCGCGCTGCAAACGCCGTTGGGCGATAACGAACAGGGTCACGGTCATGACGACAAGCACGGCACCGTGCATCGCCTGAAAACCGTCGCTGCCCTGCCCGATCACGCTCAGGGTGAGTTGCGACAAATGATACGGCGGCCACAGCGGCGCGATCTGCGCGACCAGGTTCGGCAGCATGCGCAGCGGCATCCACAATCCCGATAGAAACGCCATCGGCAGATAGATCAGATTGATGATCGCGGGCGCGGCTTGCGCACTGGCGTAACTGCCAACCACCAGACCCAGCGCGCAGAACGGCAATACGCCGAACACCGCGAGCAACATCAGGCCCAGCCACTGCATCGGCAATAAACGCACGCCGCCGAGACTGCTGCTGAGGATCGCCAACGTCACAAAGATCAGGAAAGCAAACAACATCGCCATGAGCATTTTTGCGCCGAGGTACGCGCCTGCCGGCATCGGCGCAACACGTTTGAGTGCAAGCCAGCCGCGCTCGCGTTCCGTCGCCACGGTGATGCCGAATCCGAACAAACCTGGCGCCATCACGCCGAACACGCAATACGTCGCGAGCAGGTAGTGTGCCATCGGATTATCGCCGCTGGAATGCCCGCCCATGAGCACGCCGAACAGCACATAAAACATAGCCGGGAACAACAGCGTCGGCACCGCGAAACTCGGCGTGCGCAACAGCCGTATGAATTCGTAGCGCACTTCTAATGCATAACTTGCGATCAGTGCGCCGCGCGGAAAAGTCAGACTAGTATTCATCACGCTGCCTCCTTGGTGATTTCGACAAACGCTTCGGCCAGGCCGGCGCGGCGAACTTCGAGTTCGCGCACCTGGGTATCTTCGAACAACAGCTGGCGCAATACCGGCTCGGGCTGCGCTGTGGTGATCTCCAGCCACTCGCCTTTGCGGCGAACTTCGCGCACGTCGCTCCAGCCCGCTACCAAGGTTTCGGACAAGGTAGATATGCAACGAATCTGCTTGCCGCTGACGCGTGCGCGAATCTCCTCAAGACTGCCATCGGCAATCACGCGACCATGCGCTAGCACGCTGACACGATCCGCCAGCGCTTCGGCTTCTTCGAGATAATGCGTGGTCAGCAACAACGCACAACCTTCGCCGACGAGTTGCCGAATCGTCGCCCACAAGGTTTCGCGCGCTTCGATATCCAGGCCGGTAGTCGGCTCGTCGAGGAACAGTGCCTGCGGATTGCCAACGATCGCCAAGGCAAATTGCACGCGTCGCTGCTGACCACCGGACAAGCTCACGTAACGATGCTTGAGCAAGCTGCCAACACCGGCCAGCGCAACGATATCGGCGACGCTGCGCGGCCGCGGATAATAGCTGCGAAACAGCGTGATCAGTTCGAGCACATTCAAGGTGCCCGGAACGCCATCAGTCTGCAGCATCACACCAATGCGTCGACGTGCATCAAGGCTGCCCGGTGCGGCGCCGAACAATGTGGCCTCGCCTTTGTCAGGACGCGCAATGCCAAGCATCAGCGCAATAGCGGTAGTCTTGCCGGCGCCATTCGGACCGAGCAACGCCAGCACTTCGCCACGACGCAATTCGAGATTGACCTGATCCAGCGCGAGCTGCTTGCCATAGCGTTTGCTGGCGTCGCGCAAACTGGCAATCGTTTCAGTGGATCTATTCATCGCAGACCTCCGTTGACTGGCGCTCAGATTAAGCAACAGTCGGCATCGATCACAGTCGCGCGCATCACGACTTGCGCATGACAGATGTCAGCTGTTTCGCCGCAGCCTGATGCCCGTATTCGCGCCATACGAAAAACAAAGTGGTTCCATCCACTGGCAATAAAGCGGCCCCTGCGTCAGACCATAGGCACATGTTATCCTTGCGGCTTGCGGGATGTTTTTGCCTGCCCAATCAACACTAAAATGGCGCTGCAGCTGGATCGCGGCGCTGTTTCACTATCCGGAGAAACCACATGCACGCACTCATCCAGAAACTTCAGCAAATGCGCAACAGCGGCGGTGCCGTGCGCACGACCGGTCTGGATGATGCGGCAGTGGAACGTCTCGCCGGGCTGTATCCGGAACTGGTGCAGGCCATCGAGGAAGCGTTCGCGGCGCAGCAAAAGCTCGTCATCGAAATGCCGGAACTGCTCAAGCTCGACGAGCAGGATCAGCTGCTGCGCATCCAGGCCGACTTCATCAATTTTTATCCCGACGATGCGATCAACCCATATGTCGCGCTGGCCGCGCGCGGGCCGTGGGTGGTCACACTGAAAGGCGCGGTGCTGCATGATTCCGGTGGCTACGGCATGCTCGGATTCGGCCATGCGCCGCAAGCCGTGCTGGACGCGATGAGCCAGCCGCACGTGATGGCCAACATCATGACACCGAGCGTCACGCATCTGCGTTTTACTGAAGCGCTCAAGCGCGAACTCGGCCACACGCGCGGCGGTAGTCCGTTCAGCAAATTTCTGTGCCTGAATTCCGGCTCCGAAGCGGTCACGCTCGCTAGCCGACTGGTCGACGTCAACGTCAAACTCATGACCGATCCAGGTGCGCGCCACGCTGGCAAGATCGTGCGCCGGCTCGCGGTCAAGGGCGCGTTTCATGGTCGCACCGAAACTCCGGCGCGCTACTCCGATTCGAGCCGCAAGGCCTATGCGCAATACCTCGGCAGCTATCGCAACAACGATTCGCTGATCACCGTCGAGCCGTACAATATCGAACAACTGCGCGCCGCCTTTGCCGACGCCGACAAAAATGGCTGGTTCATCGAGGCGATGTTTCTGGAACCGGTCATGGGCGAAGGCGATCCGGGCCGCGCGGTCACGCCGGAGTTCTATGCCGCCGCACGCGAACTCACGCGCGCGCATGGCAGCCTGTTTCTGGTTGACTCGATCCAGGCCGGTTTGCGTGCACATGGCGTGCTGTCGATTGTCGATTATCCGGGTTTCGAAAAATTCGATGCGCCCGATATGGAAACCTATTCCAAGGCACTCAACGCCGGGCAATATCCGTTGTCGGTGCTGGCCGTCACGCCGCGCACCGCCGAGCTGTATCGCAAGGGCATTTACGGCAACACCATGACCACCAACCCGCGCGCGATGGACGTCGCCTGCGCTACCTTGCAAACGCTCACGCCGGCATTGCGCGCCAACATCACGCAGCGCGGCCACGAGTTCGTCGAGAAACTCAATGTGCTGAAGAATGAGCTCGGCGGCTTGATTACCAAGGTGCAAGGCACCGGTTTGCTGCTGTCGTGCGAGCTCGCGCCGCAGTACAAATGCTACGGCGCCGGCAGCACCGAGGAGTACTTGCGCGAACACGGTTTTGGCGTGATCCACGGCGGTGTCAATTCGTTGCGCTTCACGCCGCATTTCGGCATCACCAGCGCCGAGATCGATCTGATCGTCGGCGGTATTCGTCAGGCTCTGATCAGCGGCCCACGCATGGCCGAAATTGCCGAGGCGGTTGCAGCCTGAAGCCGCACGCCCGCGCCATGCGATGCATCGGCGCGGGTTGTTTTTAGTGGCAGGTTTTTATTGCTTCAAAGCCGTCGCAGAAAATTAGATCTGGCACGAATTCATAAGCGCCGATGTCGAACGCGGCGTTGCTCGGTCGCAACTGTGTCGCGGTCGGTTGAACATATTCCTGCGTCGGCAGCAGAGATCGTTCTGCACTGCTGCCGGGATCTATTCCGGCATCAATCGCCGCTGAGCCGGACTGAAGTCGATAGTCGACGTTGCCGATATCCACGAACATCGGATTGCCGCCCGAATAATTGTGCGAAAGCAGCGTGCCCGGCTGGCTGCTGATCGTGCCGCCACCATAGAAAATATTATTCGTGGCGATCACCGCACTGGCCGTGCTCGCGGCAATCTGCAGAAAAATACCGGCACCTTTATCGTTGACAAACGTATTGTTGACGACAAAAAGCCTATCGTCCGCATTCATGCCATCGGTCTCGCTGCGATAGTCGAGCATCGCGGAATTTGGCGAAGTTATCGGCTGCTCGACGAGGTTGCCGATCACGTAGGAAAGCCCACCGTTCGGCAAGTTGATTTCGTAACTTTCGCTACCGCTCGCATCGCCGCTGAGGCGGTTGTACAAGATCTCGTTCTGCAGCGCACGGGACTTCAGCAGGTGTCCGATATACGCGCCGTGCGAATAGTTGTATTGGAAAATCAACTTGTCGACATGATTGATGTACAGGTTGTGCGACTTGCCATCACCGGCGCCGTTGTGCGCGAATTCGCTGGACTCGATGATGATCGTGCTGCCGGATTTGTCGCCAGCAAGAATGCCGTTTTCGTTATCGTGAAAATAGGCGTGGCGCACCGTCAGATTCACACCTTCCTGGCGGATGCCGGCGCCGTTGGCGTCGGGCACGTGACAGCCTGAGAATTCGATATTATCGACTACGGTATCGTTGCCCGCGATCACCCAGATCGCCTTGCCCTGTGCATTCTGATTCGCCGCGTCAATATGCGGCCGGCCATTGATACCTCTCAGCGTCAACGCATTTTTCGTCCATGCGCAGACGTCGCCGTTATAGCTGCCCGCAGCATCGATCTGGATCGTATCGCCATCACTCGCCGCGGCAATCGCAGCGCACGGCGTTGCATAACTCTGGCCGGGGCCGACGTTGCGGGTGATTGCCTCAGCAGAATTGGCTAGCCCGAAGCCAAATATCGCCAGCAGCAAGCCAGTATTTCGTCTACCGAAATTTGCGTGCCTCAGTCGAACATTGGTTTTGGTTTCGCCAGTATTGTTCACGGAACTTGGGGATTGGCGCGAATGAAGGCGTTGAGAATATCCGAATACTCAGCTTTGCCATAACGCGTCCGCGCGCAAATTCGAAAATCGCCCATACATGCGGCGGCCATAATAACCAGTGTTTCCGGAATCAGTGATCAGCATCACTGCTCTGGATCGCCTTATCCCACGGATCATTCGACGACCGGCCGCTCTCGGCCAGTACCAGCCGGTCGCAGCGCGAAGCGGATTGCCCAGGAGCGGACGCTGGGTTTTCCTTGGCGTGACGGGTTGCCGATCCCGGGTTTTATGGAAAGTGTCCAGGCTCACAGCGTAGAACACGGCGCGTGTCCGGTTTAGGCAGAAAATTGCGTATTCTTGGGGGCATCCTTGAAACGTCTATTTTCATTACTGAAAGACCGGCATCGCATCGTAGGGGGCGTTGGTAGCCATTTCCTGAGACGAACTCGTCATGCGCTTGTCGACTATCGCCAGATAGCTGATCGCCCCACCGCTGTTGGTCTCGCGGTCACCGCTGGAGACAACGTCCGCTGCGCAGGCGTTCACCAATCAATTGTGCGCGGCAGCGGCCCTGGCAACGGGGCGTTATCACGCCGCTGCCCACGGGCAGGTTATGGGGGCCGTCCGGCCCCCAGAGAATCACCGAGGCAGCCGATGGCGACGCGTAAGTTCCGGGAGCGAAGGGCGCCACTGGGCGAATGACCGTCACGTTGGCGCCTATATGTTCTGCTAGGCGAAGACGCGGCGGACGTGCCGCTTAAAGCGCGATCGGCCGCAACGGCGCAGCACGCCACAAATTCAGTTCGGGTTCGACATGCGCAGCGTGACGAAGGGTGAAAGCAAGCTACCAGTAAGCCACCCGCACATCCCGACGGAATCGTTGAGATGCGTCTCCAAGAAGGCGGTGGAGCTCGAAAGCATGAAGGTCTGTGCCTGCGCGAGTGAAAGAGTGGGCTGGGTGCAAAGACTACAGGACTGGCCGCACGCATCTGGATTCGAGATGAAGCTCGCGATTCCCGCCCCGCCAAGCGTCCATTCGTAAGCCGGCCGCGCGGAAATCGCTGCCTGGAATATTGTCTGGTAGTTCTGCGCTGCAGGCGAGCAAGAATTCAGCCCCGGTCCGCTGTCGAGAGTCTCGCCAAGAATTCCCAGCGGCTTGGCAATGTCGGCAACGGGTTGCGGCACGATGTTCGGAACTTGGACAGAATAAGAGCCATTGTTTGCATTACTGGGATCGAACACAAGCATGGTTTTGACCCGCGCATCGCTGGCAGACGCCATCAGCGCCAGCTTCCCGCCTAAGGCATGTCCGCTCATCGCGATTCGCGTCGACGCTACGGAGACGGGCAGCGCGCCGGGGACCAAGAGGTCGGTCAGGACCTTCTGCAGGTCTAGTGCCACTGCAACATGGTCCGGAAAAAAATCCGACGGCCCCTCGGCGCGAATTACAATATAGCCCCAGCTGGTGAGATGGTGTGCCCAGTCGGCATACGCCGCCGACGTGACGTGGTACCCCGGCTCAAAAATAACAAGCGGACGCTGGCTGGTGCCGACCGGGTAACTCGCGGTCCAAGGGGTGGAGCGTGCCGCACGGGTGCTCGTTCCCGATACCGTGGCGACTTGGAACGGTCCAGACTGAGCGATATCCGCGCGCTCCATCGTTTCAAATCCGCTCCCCAAAAGAGTGTCTCCGTTGCACGACGCGGCACGAACCTCCGGCGCGCCCGCTGAGGCAAATCCTATAGCCAACCACATTGTCCACCCATACGCTAAAGAGCTACCCGCGCCGAGCTCACTTTTCCGAATGATTCGCATTTTCCTGTCCATGTTAGCTCTCCTCGGGTTCTTGATCATTCCAGTATATGTTGATTTTCACGTGGGAATGAGCCGACGTTTTCATCGAAAATTGAGCTGCCGTCTACCGCGCAGCGACTGCCTTTCAGAACCATTTCACGGCTTATTCGGAAATGAAAAAATCGAGCTAAAGTGGCTTAATCCTACGCGGAAATAGACAGTGTGTTGTATCCGCTGTTCGCTGCGGGTCAACGTATCGACCCTAAACACATTCTGCGCGAATCGATTGCGGCGAGTTGGCGGATACCGACTAGTCCTAACGGCCAGATATCGATCCACGGAGAGCAAGTTTGCACAAAATTAGTGCGATTTTCATTACGGACTTTAGATGCTTATTACGGACTTTAATTGTTGCGATCAGCTTTGCCGAAGTTCGCGAGCATCGGTTCGCATGAGTGAGAATCCCTTGCAACAGACTTCTGAATAGCAGTCACTCGCGACCGTCCGCAATGGGTCGAAAGCGGCCTTTCATCACTCATAAGAACCCGCGAGCTGACCACCGCGCCAACACTGCGATCACAATCGATCAGCGTCCGCACTTAGCAGTAACGCTGCTTAATCGCCGCCAACGCACACTGAATCCGCGTTAACGCGACATCGTAAATTTCTGCATCGCGCCTGTCGCACGGCATGGCGCAAGCGTAGACTCTGCGCACCGGCTCACTGTCGGCGTCGACCACCCACACATGGAGATACACAATGAAATTCGCAGCAAAGACGTTTATCGCTTTCACTCTTGCCTGCACGCTGGGCGCGTCGGCGGCTTTTGCTGCTGATCGCACGCCTACCCCCTCAGGCAAGACGCTGACGCCACAGCAGCAGAAGATGAGCGATTGTAATCAGGGCGCCAAGGCTCAGAGTCTGAAGGGACCGGAGTACAAGGCCTTTATGAGCGAATGCTTGAAGAAAGACAGCGGCGCCGCTGCAACTCCCGCTGCAGCCAAGCCAGCCGCTGCCGCGACCGCTGCTGCAACGCCAGCGCCTGCCGCAACCCCCGCGGTGACGCAGCAGCAAAAGATGAAAACCTGCAATGCCGATCCGCAGGCCAAGACCTTGAAAGGCGATGATCGCAAGAAATTCATGAGCACGTGTCTGAGTGCTCCGGCTGCAGCGCACTAAGTTCTCCGCAACACCATTCAAAAGCCGAGCCTGTAATGGGCTCGGCTTTTTTGTGCCCGCAATGGATGCCGGCAATCTGGTTTAGCGAAAACGATCCGTGGCGCGGATCAGCTCATGGACGTTGCCCGGTTCAAGCGCTGAATGTCCGGCATCGGCGACGATGCGCAAATCAGCTTGCGGCCATGCGCGATGCAGATCCCACGCGCTACGCATCGGACATACGACATCGTAACGACCCTGCACGATGACTGCCGGAATATCGCGCAATCGCGCAACATCACGCAACAATTGATCGTCGCATTCGAGAAAACCACCGTTGACGAAATAATGGCATTCGATACGCGCGAAGGCGAGCGCGAATTCGTCGCCCGCACTCGAAGAAATATGTCCTTTATCCTGAAACAGGTAACTCGTGCTCGCCTCCCATATCGACCACGCTTTTGCTGCGGCCAGCCGCTGCGCTGAATCGGTACTCGTCAGGCGGCGGTAATAGGCGCTCATCAAATCGCCGCGCTCGACCTGCGGAATCGGCTTGAGATATTCCTCCCATGCATCCGCGAACAGCGCACTGCAACCGTGCTGATAAAACCATTCGAGCTCCCAGCGGCGCAGCATGAAGATGCCGCGCAATACCAGCTCGGTGACACGCTCGGTATGCGTTTGCGCATAGGCCAGTGCCAATGTCGAACCCCACGAGCCGCCGAATACCTGCCAGCGCTCGATGCCGAGATGCTCGCGCAATCGCTCGATATCGGCGACCAGATGCCAGGTAGTGTTATCGGTGAGTTCCGCATGCGGCGTCGAACGTCCGCAGCCGCGCTGATCAAACAATACGATGCGGTAATGCTTCGGATCGAAGAAACGTCGCGCATTGCTGTTGCAACCCGCCCCCGGCCCACCGTGCAGAAACACCACCGGCTTGCCGGCAGGGTTGCCGCATTGTTCGTAATACAGGGTATGCAGCTCGGATACTGGCAGCATGCCCGTATCATAAGCAGCAATTTCGGGATACAAGGTGCGGCGCTCGTGATTTTCTTGCATGTTCCACTCCGGCACAATCAAACCGGAATGGTAACAGCGGCATACGTCTGGCGCATGCTAAACACGGCAACGGCGATGCAGTGACGCGATTGGTCGGGACGACCGGATTTGAACCGATGACCCTCTGCCCCCAGGCAGATGCGCTACCAGACTGCGCTACGCCCCGACATGGCGATACTTTGTAAAGCGGGCGCGATTGTAACAGAGGCAACCGCGACTGGTGCTGATTTTAACAGGGAGTCACACGCACGGCACCGCATACCGCCGTTTCAGCAGAACTATCTGCGCAGGATCAGCAGCACTTCTTCGAGCTCCATGCGAACCTGGCGCACGATCTGATTCGAGATGCTGGTTTCGACGCGCGATTGTTGCCCTTCGAGACGCTGGCGAGCGCCGGTGATGGTGAAACCTTCGTCGTATAACAGACTGCGGATTTGCCGAATCATCAGCACATCGTGACGCTGATAATAACGTCGATTGCCGCGCCGCTTGACCGGATTGAGGTTGGAAAATTCCTGCTCCCAATAACGCAGCACATGCGGCTTGACGCCACACAGCTCGCTGACCTCACCGATCGTGAAGTAGCGTTTTGCCGGAATAGCCGGCAGCTCGGCGTTACTGCCCTGATCCAGCATATGCTTCGACCCGGACCTTCAATTTTTGACCTGGACGGAACGTCACCACGCGGCGCGCCGAGATGGGAATCTCTTCGCCCGTCTTGGGGTTGCGTCCGGGACGCTGATTTTTCTTGCGCAGATCGAAATTGCCGAAACCGGACAGTTTGACTTGTTCGCCACGCTCCAACGCATCGCGCACCACCTCAAAAAAGGCGTCGACGAATTCCTTGGCTTCACGCTTGTTGAGGCCCACGTCTAGAAACAGACGTTCCGCCAATTCCGCTTTGGTCAAAGCCATGCTACCCCCGTAACTTAGCACTGAAATGCTGTTCCAGGGCGCGCACTGCCTGTGCCACACAATGGTCGGCGTCCTGATCGACAAGAGTGCGCGTTGCGTCCTGCAAAATCAAGCCCAAGCCGAGGCTTTTTACACCGTCGCCCAAATTCGCACCGCTATACAAATCGAACAGGAAACAGCGTTTCAGCACGTCACCCAAGGCGTTTTGCACGCAATTCCGCACCTGCGCGTAACTCACATTGTCGGGCACGATCATCGCGATATCGCGTCGAATACTCGGGTAACGCGGCAACTCTTGCGCGAGCGGCAAGGTGCCGTCGGCGAAAAGCGCGTAGTCGATCTCAAAGATATACACCTCGGCATCCAGATCCAGCGCCTTGCTCAAACGCGGATGCAGGTTGCCGATCACGCCGATCGATTTTCCGTCCAACCACAACTCGGCCGAACGCCCCGGGTGCAGATACGGCAGATCGGCCGCACGCCACTCAATCGCGGCTTCATCCAGGCTCAATGTGAGCACACTTTGCAGGTCGGACTTGAGATCATGGAAATCGATCGCGCGCGATGCACCGGCCCAGCTTTCCGGCGTCGACGAACCACAGGCGACTGCGGCAACGCGCAAGCTTTCCTGCGAGCCAACCTCGCCGGCGTGATAGACACGCCCGAGCTCGAACAGACGCACGCGCTCCTGCTGGCGGCGGCGATTGTGCTGCAGCGCGGCCACCAGCCCCGGCAGCAACGACGTGCGCATCACCGCGAGATCGACCGACAACGGATTGGCAAGTGTGGCGGCGCCAGCGTCCAGGCCCCAGCGTTCGAGCCATGCCGCGGCGACAAAACTGTAGTTGATCGCTTCGAGATAACCGTGCGCGGTCAGGCGTTCACGGGCGCGTTGCGGTGCCAGTTGCACTTCTGGCGCAAGGCCGAGGCGAAGTTGACCACTCGGCAAATTCACCGGCACTTTTTCGTAGCCATGCACGCGCGCGATTTCTTCGATCAGATCTTCTTCACGCTCGATATCGAAACGCCGCGACGGTGGTGTCGCCGACCAGCCATCGGCGAGAGTTTCGACCTGCATATCGAGGCCGCGCAAAATCGCGCCGACTTCGGCATCCTCCACCTGCATGCCGAGCACACGCGCCAGACGCGCACGCCGCAGCAAAACCGGCGGACGTTGCGGCAAATGTTCGGCTATGACCGCTTCGATCACCGGCCCCGGTTTGCCACCAGCAATTGCGGTGAGCAGCGCGGTTGCGCGCTCGATCGCGAGGCGTGGCAATTCCGGATCGACGCCGCGCTCGAAACGATGCGACGCATCAGTATGCATGCCGAGTTTGCGCGCGCGGCCCATGATGACGGGAGGTGCGAAGTGCGCACTTTCCAGAAATATATTTTGTGTCGAATCGCTGACCCTGGAATCGTAACCGCCCATAATGCCGGCGATCGCCAGCGCTTTTTGGCCATCGGCGATCAACAGAAAACCTTCGTCGAGTTTGGCCTCACTGCCATCCAGCAGTTTCAGAATTTCGCCATCTTGTGCACGACGCACGATGATCGCGCCTTGCAAGGTCGCATTATCGAATGCGTGCATCGGCTGACCAAGTTCGAGCATCACGTAATTGGTGACGTCGACCACCGCGTTGATCGCGCGCAAGCCGGATCGGCGCAGGCGTTCGCTCATCCACAGCGGCGTCGGCGCGTGCATGTCGATGCCTTCGATCACCCGACCGAGATAACGCGGACAATCTGCAGCAGCGTGCAGGCGCACTTCACGTACGGTCTGGATTTGTGCTGCAACAGCGGCGATCCCGGACTCCTGCAATGGCACGCCATAAAGTGCGGCAACATCCTGCGCGAGGCCACGCAAGCCAAGACAATCGGGACGATTGGCCGTGAGTTTTATTTCGACGGTCGCATCAGGCAAACCCAGATAATCGGCAAGTGCTTGACCCACGATTGCATCGTTCGGCAGCTCGAACAACCCGTTGCTTTCTTCGCTGAGCAACAGCTCCTTGGCCGAGCACAACATGCCTTGCGAATCGACGCCACGCAGCGCCGCGGCCTTGATCGTGAGACCGTTCGGCAAAGTCGCGTTGATCATCGCGAGCGGTGCTTTCAAGCCGATACGCGCATTCGGTGCACCGCAGACGATCTGCAAAAAATCTGCCGTGCCGATCGACACTTTGCATACTTGCAGCTTGTCGGCATTCGGATGTTTTTCGGCGCTGATAATTTCGCCGACGACGACACCGTTCAAGTTCTCGCCGAGGATTTGCAGCGACTCGACTTCGAGCCCGGCCATCGTCAAACGATGCAACAAACTCGCGCGGTCTGCCGGTGGATTAACCCATTCGCGCAACCAGTTTTCGGAAAATTTCATTGGAATCCGTTATTCGTGGGGCGAGTCGTAACCCGCCATTTTACTTTCGCCAAATTCGAAGCTGGGCTGCTTTAAGCCGCCGCATCGGACTCACGCAAACTGTTCGAGGAAACGCACGTCGTTCTCGAAAAACTGGCGCAGATCCTTCACCCCGTAACGCAGCATCGCAAAACGTTCAACGCCGAGGCCGAACGCGAAACCGGTATAGCGCTCGCTGTCGATGCCACAGGCTTCGAGCACGTTCGGATGCACCATGCCGCAGCCAAGCACTTCGAGCCAGCGTTCGCTGCCGTCTTCCTGGTCCCAGCGGATATCGACCTCGGCCGAAGGTTCGGTGAACGGGAAATACGATGGCCGGAAACGCATCTCGAAATCGCGCTCGAAAAACGCCGTGACAAATTCGCGCAAGGTGCCCTTGAGATCAGCGAAGCTGGAGGTTTCATCGACCAGCAAACCTTCGACCTGATGGAACATCGGCGTGTGAGTCTGATCCGAATCGCTGCGATACACCTTGCCCGCTGCGATGATGCGAATCGGTGGCTGCTTGCCTTTCATCGCGCGGATTTGCACCGGCGAGGTATGCGTGCGTAGCAGCGTGCCGTTGGGGAAATAAAACGTGTCGTGCATCGCGCGCGCGGGATGATGCGGCGGAAAATTCAGCGCTTCGAAGTTGTGATAATCGTCTTCGATCTCGGGGCCGTCAGCAAGCTGATAACCGAGCCGCGAAAAAATATCGGTGATGCGCTCGAGCGTGCGTGTGACCGGATGAATGCCGCCGTGCTCGACATTGCGGCCTGGCAAGGTGATATCGATGCGCTCGTCCGCCAGGCGTTGCTCGAACTCGACTTCTTCGAGCTCGGCCTTGCGCGCAGTCAGAGCATCCTGCCATTGCTCCTTGACGCGATTGACCAGCTCGCCGCGCGCCTTGCGCTGCTCCGGCGGTAGCTTGCCAAGGGTCTTCAGCTGTTCGGTAAGCAGACCGCTTTTACCGAGAATTTCGACGCGCACATCATCGAGTTCACGAATGCGTTCGCGGATGCGCGCCTTGATGCCACGCACTTCTTCGCTCAAATCGAGCTTGTCCTTGAGCTTTTCGAATTTGGCCAACAGCGCATCATCGCCATGGGCGTAACCACGCAGCGCTTCGATGGCGTTTCGCAGTTTTTGCAGAGAGTCGTGCATCGGTATGCGGCTCGATTATGGATAAGTGGCGGGATTTCGCGCTGATGATATCGCGATGATTGCAGCGCAGAAAAATCATGCCGCAGAAACGAAAATGGGGAGCAAGGCAAAGCCCGCTCCCCACGTATCGGATTGAATCGCTCGACAAATATGCCGGGCGATTCAGCGATCAGATCACGCGGCCAGACCGGCCTTGGCTTTTTCCGCCAATGCGGCAAATGCCTTGATATCGTGAATCGCGATATCAGCCAGCATCTTGCGGTCGACGTTGATCTCGGCTTTCTTCAAACCGTTCATGAAACGGCTGTAGCTCAGGCCGTACAAACGTGCGGCGGCGTTGATACGCACGATCCACAATGCACGGAACTGACGCTTGCGCTGCTTGCGGCCGATGTAGGCGTATTGATGCGCCTTGGTAACAGCCTGTTTGGCAACGCGGAATACTTTGCGGCGGGCGTTGTAATAACCTTTCGCCTTGGCAATAACTTTTTTGTGACGGCGGCGTGCGGTAACGCCTTTTTTGACTCGTGCCATTTCTCAATGCTCCCTTAAAGGTACGGCAGCATGCGAGCGACG
Organism: Pseudolysobacter antarcticus; assembly: GCF_004168365.1. GTDB lineage: Bacteria > Pseudomonadota > Gammaproteobacteria > Xanthomonadales > Rhodanobacteraceae > Pseudolysobacter > Pseudolysobacter antarcticus. Next base: position 1,364,034 of record NZ_CP035704.1, on the reverse strand, counting down.
CGACCGGCGTCCTCAGCACGTACGTGGTTGGTGGCGCGCAAACCACGCTTACGCTTGGTCGACTTCTTGGTCAGAATGTGGCTCTTGAAGGCATGTCCGCATTTGAACTTGCCGGAAGCCGTCTTGCGGAACCGCTTGGCAGCGGCCCGATTGGTCTTCATCTTGGGCATAACACTAACTCCGTGAGTGTTTTAGTGACTGATTCGAGCGATGGCTTGCGCCATGCTTTCCGTCCTGCTCGTATCGGCTTGTAAGCCCTGACGCTAGGTCCGGGCGGGTTCCAGTATGACGTGCTGCATCCCAAGCCTAGGCCGGGAACCGCGTATTCTGCAGCAATGTGAGGATAAATTCCAGCATTGTCGGCCTTTGGCCAACAATGCTTGCTCACACTGACAACTTTCGCGCGGCTTATTTTTTCTTCGGCGCGATCATCATGACCATCTGGCGGCCTTCGAGGCGCGGATAACTCTCGATCACCGCATCTTCGAGAATATCGGCCTGGATGCGCTTGACCATGAGCTCGCCGAGTTCGGTATGCGCCATTTCGCGACCCTTGAAGCGGATCGTGATCTTGACCTTGTCGCCCTCTTCAAGAAAGCGTTTCAAGTTGCGCATCTTGACGTCGTAATCACCGTCTTCGGTCGAGGGACGGAACTTCAGCTCCTTGATCTCGACCTGTTTCTGTTTTTTCTTCGCGGCATGCGCTTTTTTCTGCTGCTCGAACTTGAACTTGCCGAAATCCATGATGCGGCAGACCGGCGGATCGGCGGTCGGTTGAATCTCGACCAGATCGAGGCCGAGTTCCTGCGCCATGCTCAGCGCTTCATCGCGCGTCATGACACCGGCTTGCTCGCCTTCGGCGTCGATCACGCGGACGCGCGGGACTCGGATTTCCAGGTTCTTGCGATTAGTCTTATCGGTGGCGATTAGTGAATCCTCCAGCAAACCTATCAGGGTGTTGAATACGGACGCTCCTGCCCGTGTTCAACTCGACGCGCACGGAATCGTTCCGCGCTCGTCGCCGACGCTTCAATCAAAACGATGAATGAGGCGCGTACGATCCGTCCATGGATCGTTCCAGCATTGTTGCCAACTGCGATCTAGATCAGCGCAAAGCCTCGGCGCGCAAGCGCTCGGCAAACTCGGCAGCCGTCATAGTACCCAGATCTTCGCCGTTACGCATGCGCACGGAAATGGTTCCGTTCTCTTTTTCGCGATCACCCGCGACCAGCAGATACGGAACTTTCTGCAACGTATGTTCGCGGATTTTATAGCCTACTTTCTCGTTTCTCAAGTCGGATTGTACGCGTAAACCTTGCTGCACAAGGGTTTGCGTGAACTGATCGACATAATCAGCCTGGGCGCCGGTGATATTCAGCGCCATCGCTTGCACCGGCGCGAGCCACGACGGCAGGTTGCCGGCATGGTGTTCGATCAGAATGCCGATGAATCGCTCCATCGAGCCGACGATCGCACGATGCAACATGACCGGCGTCTTGCGGCTCGAATCCTCGGCCACGTATTCCGCGCCGAGCAAACCGGGCATCGAAAAATCGACCTGCATCGTGCCGACTTGCCAAGCGCGGCCGAGCGAATCCTTCATGTGGTATTCGATTTTCGGGCCGTAGAACGCACCTTCGCCGGGCAATTCTTCCCACGTCACGCCGCAAGCACGCAACGCCGAGCGCAGCGTAGCTTCGGCCTTGTCCCACACTTCATCGGTACCGATGCGCTTGTCCGGACGCAGCGCGAGTTTGAGTGCGATATCGCTGAAACCGAAATCGCCGTAGACATGCATCGCCTGGGTATGAAACGCTGTGACCTCACCTTCGATCTGCGCATCGGTGCAGAAAATGTGACCGTCGTCCTGAGTGAAACCACGCACACGCATGATGCCGTGCAAGGCACCGGACGGCTCATTGCGATGACATGCGCCGAACTCGCCATAACGAATCGGCAATTCGCGATAACTGTGCAGACCGTGATTGTAGATCTGCACGTGGCCCGGACAATTCATCGGCTTCAGCGCGTAATCACGATTCTCCGATGACGTGGTGAACATGTTGTCGCGATAATTTTCCCAGTGCCCGGTTTTCTGCCACAACGACTGATCGAGAATCTGCGGACAACGCACTTCCTGGTAACCACTCGCGCGATAAACCTTGCGCATGTATTGCTCAACCACCTGCCAGATCGCCCAGCCTTTGGGATGCCAGAACACCAGGCCCGGCGCCTCTTCCTGCATATGGAAAAGATCCAGCGCCTTGCCGATCTTGCGGTGATCGCGTTTCTCGGCTTCTTCGAGCAGATGCAGGTACGCGTCGAGGTCGGCCTTGTTGAGCCAGGCCGTGCCGTAGATGCGCGTCAGCATCGCGTTATTGTGATCGCCGCGCCAATACGCGCCGGCCACTTTCATAAGCTTGAACGCCTTGAGCTTGCCGGTCGAAGGCACGTGCGGACCACGACACAGATCGATGAAATCGCCCTGCGCGTACAGCGACAGATCCTCGTTGGCCGGAATGCTCTCGATGATCTGCGCCTTGTATTCCTCGCCTTTTTCGCGGAAGAAAACCGTCGCCGCATCGCGCCCCATCACCGAGCGCGTGACGCCGAGATTTTCCTTGGCAATCTTTTCCATTTCTTTTTCGATGACGACCAGATCATCCGGTGTGAACGGGCGCTCGAAAGCGAAGTCGTAGAAAAATCCGTTCTCGATCACCGGGCCGATCGTCACCTGCGCTTTCGGAAATAACCGTTGCACGGCCTGCGCCAGCAGATGCGCGGTGGAATGGCGAATGATTTCGAGCGCGTCGGCATGTTTCTCGGTGACGATTTCGAGCGCGGCATCGTGATCGATGACAAAACTCGTATCGACGAGCTTGCCATCAACCTTGCCGGCGAGCGCGGCTTTCGCCAGCCCGGCGCCGATCGAGGCAGCGATGTCCTGCACGGAAACGGCTTGCTCGTAATTGCGTTTGCTGCCGTCGGGTAGCGTGATATTCAGCATGATAAAACCTGTATCGGATGCAATAAAAAAGGGCGCCGAGCGCCCTGACTAAAATGCGTCATGCGGCGATCCGCATGCGCGAGTGCGCTCAGCAGAGATAACGAATTCGAGAAGTTCGAGTAGACATGTCGCACGCTCGGCCTGACGCTTACGCGCAAGCCACCTGTAGTTTTAAGAATCTGCCAGAGCACAGTCGTGATCGATTTGCACAGCATAACTTAGCGCCAGCCAGCGCTCAACCGATGCCACACCAAATCCGGTGCCGAATCATGCCGCAATCCATCTCGGCGACAGCCTGATTCTGCATCACATGCTCGGGTGGCTCAACGCGCCCCACGTTCTCGACAGCAGGTGTTTGGAACGCACAGTTGCTGTCGTCAGGCACGAAAGTCAGGCGGCATGCACGCGGTGAGGCGGCTTGATAAGGCTCTCCGCAGGAATGCCGAACATCTCGTGCAGCTTCCAGATCATCGGAAGCGTAAGCGACCGTGTGCCATTCAAAACTTCGTAAACACGATTGGTACGTCCGATCGCTGGCACCAAGTCTTGAACAGTAAGCCCGGCTTGCTCCATGCGGAATTTGATCGCTGAAATAGCGTCGGGAAGATCCATGGGGAAATGCTTTTCCTCGTACGCTTCAACAAGCGTTGCGAGGATATCGAGCCTGTCGCCCTCCGGGGTTCCAAAGCGTGCATTCATCAAGCCCTCGATCTCTTTGAGGGCCGCCTTGTGGTCGACATCGGTTTTGATCGGTTTGATATTCATTATTGATGCTCAATTCGGTAATCGTTGTCGTTGTCGTTGGGTATTGCGGCTACTCCATTAGATGGTCTGCGCGTCGATAGCGTCATATTCCTTGTGCGTGCCAATGAAGCGCACGTACACCACGCTGTAGGCATAGTTGATCCACACGATCAGTCGATACTTGTTGCCGGCGATGTTGAACACAACACGACCATCCAGAAGAATGCTGGCAGTGCCAAAACTGGCTTTCACGTCCGCTGGCGATTGCCAAGTAGCCTCATGCGCCTGCTTGAACCATGCATCAATCGGAGCTTTGGCATCCCGGCGCGCAGCGCGGCTTTTGGAGAAGGCTTGGAGTGTTGAGCGGGATATGATGCGCATGCTATGACTATAGTCCCAAATTGGGACTATGTCGACACTTTCGACACAAAAGTGGTCAAACGCTGCACTGACACCAGCATCAGTTGAGCAATAAAAAGTGCGGAGCCGGCCTGTAAGCCGGGTCCTGTCGTGAACAGTCATTCGTCTAGGCCTGACGTCGCCGTCAGGCTCAAGCGACCAACCCGGGAGCGACGCGGGCCGCGTCATAGCTCCCCTATTTGGTCTTGCTCCGGGTGGGGTTTACCATGCCATGCGGCGTTGACCCCGCATGCGGTGCGCTCTTACCGCACCGTTTCACCCTTACCTGATCCGCTTGCGCGGCCATCGGCGGTTTGCTTTCTGTTGCACTGGCCGTCAGTTCACACTGCCCAGGCGTTACCTGGCACCCTGCCCTATGGAGCCCGGACTTTCCTCGAAATGCTTGCGCATCGCGCGACTGTCCGGCCGACTCCGCGGCGGCAGTGTAACTGATCGCGCGCAGCCTCGACGGATAAAATTATTCGCGCGTGATGGCGATGCAATCCGCGGCTGCCGATCGGATCAGTCAAAGAATGATCGGACGATCGGATAATTCGTTCGGATTTTTTTCGTCCGCGCCCAACGGAAAATATTTCGCCAGCAGCGAGCTGATGGCTTCGATGCCGACAATCACGCCTTGCTCGAATTCACCGAGCGCGAAACGTTGTTGCATCTCGCCACAGATGAATTCCCATGCGGTATTGCCGACCACGGCGTGGATCGCACGATCGGCGACGATCTCGACGCGCCGATCCGCTAGCAGCAGATAAATCAATACGCCGCTGTTGTGTGTGGTATCCCAAACACGCAGCAGACCGAACACATCGCGCGCGCGCTGTGCGGCATCGACCTTGGCAAATAGCGCACCGGGCGACAGTGCGTTTTCCACGGCAAAAACAATTTGGCCGCGATGTATGTTTTCGCTCGCGGTGATGGTTTGCTGGATGCGCTGCATGCTTGCTGCGGGAAAAAAACGACGCGCCCCATGACCTGCAAAAAGATGACGCAATAGTCTGGGCATGGCCATGATCACCAGCTCCCCGAAGCGCCGCCGCCACCAAAACTGCCGCCGCCGCCGCTGAAGCCGCCTCCGCCTCCACTACCGAAACTGCCGCCGCCAAACCCACCGCCACCGAACCCGCCGATGCCGCCGCGCGAGGCCAGCGCACCGCCGGTCGAGGCGAGCAATCCGAACACAAAACCGCCGGCGCCGATCGCCAACGCGATCAGTACCGAACCAACCGCCCACCACGCCACGCCGGCTGCCGCGATACCGCACAACCCGCCACGCAGCAACGTTGGCAGCCCGCCGCCGATGCCACGCAGGAATACGGCGACGAACCACGCCATGAATACCGCAGGAAGCCAAGCACCCGAGTTGTCGCCATTGTTCTGTTGCGCGCCTTGATGCGCCCGCCATGCCGGCGGCAATGTTTCGCCGTCGATGAGTTTGCTCAACGCCTGCGTGCCGGCTTCGATGCCGCCAGCGAAATCGTTCTGGCGCAATTTCGGCGCGATGTAGTCACGGATAATGCTTGCGGCGAGCACGTCGGTGATCGCACCTTCGAGGCCATAACCCACCTCGATGCGCAGTTTGTGATCGTTCTTCGCGACCAGCAAGATCACGCCGTCGTCGACTTTTTTGCCGTCAGCGGACTTGCGCCCGATCTTCCACGCTTCGGCCACACGAATACTGTAATCCTCGATCGCTTCGGGCAACGTGCTGGGTACGATCAGCACGACCAGCTGGCTACCTTTGCGTTGTTCGAGTGCGGCAAGTTCGGATTCGAGTTGCTGTGTTTGCGGCGCCGACAGCGTATTGCTCAGATCAGTGACTCGCGCCTTCAGCGCAGGGATTGCGATGAGGCCATTCGCGGTATCCGCGTGGGCGTTATCGAAATGAAAAAGCACAAGCAAAACCAGACTCGCCCCAATCCAGCGCGAGAATGGTCTGGCCATTCCGACAGCGCTCACGCCGCTATCAATGTGCTGGCGCGGGTGCAGGCGGCGGTGTTGCAGGCTGCGTCGCCGGCGCTGTGGCGGGCTTGTCAAAACTCACGGTTGGCGCGGTCGAAATCGCCTTTTCATTCTCCACCGCAAAGTTCGGCTTGACGCCATAACCGAACATGCGCGCGGTGATATTTTGCGGAAAACTGCGCACGTAAGTGTTGTAGCCCTGCACCGATTGCACAAAGCGATTGCGCGCCACGGTGATGCGATTTTCGGTGCCTTCGAGCTGCGATTGCAGATTCTGGAACAAGGCGTCGGATTTCAGCTGCGGATAATTTTCGGTTACCACCAGCAGGCGCGACAGCGCACCGGAAAGCTCGCTCTGCGCGGCCTGGAATTTGCTCAGCAGCGCGGGATCATTTAGCACTTCTGGCGTCATATTGAGCTTGCCGACACTCGCGCGCGCCTCGGTCACCTTGATCAGCACATCCTGCTCTTGCTGCGCATAACCTTTGACCGTACTCACAAGGTTCGGCACCAGATCGGCGCGACGTTGATATTGATTGAGCACTTCCGACCAAGCTGCTTTGACGTCTTCGTCTTTCTGCTGGATCGCGTTGTAGCCGCAGCCGGACAGCAGCGAGAGAATCAACAGCAGCAACAATGCGCGTAACAAGGTCATGGCTCTCTCCGATGGAAACGCTTCAATGCCCGATTGTGGCGTATCCGCGCGGCGAATCCAATGCGCACGCACGGCGGCGTTGGCCTGAGCTTCAGCTCGCGCCGCGTTGTGCGCGCTTGCGTTGTGCGAACTGGTTGAGCGCCTCGACACTCAGCGAGAACGCCATCGCGCAATACAGGTAGCCGCGCGGAATGTGGATCTCGAATCCTTCAGCGATAAGCACCACGCCGACCAGCAACAAAAAGGCCAGCGCCAGCATCTTCACTGTCGGATAGCGCTCGATGATTTCGCCCATTTTATCCGCGGCGAAAATCATCACCATCACCGACAACACGATCGCCGCCACCATCACCGGAATATTGCTGACCATGCCCACGGCAGTGATGACCGAGTCGAGCGAGAACACGATATCGATCACCGCGATCTGCGCGATCACCAATCCAAAACTGGCAACCACATGCACATGTTTCGGATCTTCGGCGCCGCCGAAAATGGCGTCGTGGATTTCCATCGCGCCCTTGACGATCAGGAAGATGCCACCGCCGATCAGAATCAGATCACGGATCGAGATTTCCTGACCGAAGAACTCGAACAGGCTGAAGTGCGTATCGTCCATGCGCGACAGGTACGCCAGCGACAACAGCAATAAAATGCGTGTGCCGCAGGCCAGCGCGAGACCGAAACGGCGTGCCAGCGAACGGCGCTCGACCGGCAACTTGCTGACCGCGATCGAGATGAAAACGAGGTTGTCCACGCCGAGCACGATTTCGAGTGCGCTCAGCGTCAACAAGGCGATCCACATCTGCGGGTCGAACAAAAAGCTCAAGAGTGCAACGCTCCGAAATGCGAAGAGCGAACTACAGGCGTTGCCACAATATCAGTCCCCAACACAGCATCACATTGAGCATCAGCAGAAACACGGCAGCGGAACCCATGTCCTTGGCGCGCCCGGCGAGCTCATGAAATTCCGGACTCACTTTGTCGACCACGGCTTCAACCGCAGAGTTCAACAACTCGGCGGAAAGCACGAGCAACAGACTGCCGACGAGGATCGCTTTTTCGACGCCACCATGTCCGAGCCACAGACCCAGCGGCGCAAAAATGATGAACAGATAACCTTCGAGCCGGAACGACGACTCGTAACGCCAGCCGGCCTGCAGCCCCTTGGCCGACCAGACCAAAGCCTTGGCGATCTGGCGCGGGCCGCGCGGTAATGAGCTCGCCATGATTCAGCCGTCTAGCCGGTTGGACATCGGTTTATGCCACATGCGTTTGCGGCCGATACGCCAGGTTGAAATCCCTCGCCGCCTTGACGTCGTCAAGACGCCGCACCGGCGTGGTGTAAGGCGCACCTTTCATTTTTTCTGGATCCTGCGCGGCCTCTTTCAACAAGCCGATCATCACATCGATGAACTCGTCGAGGGTTTCCTTGCTTTCGGTTTCGGTTGGTTCGATCAACAAACATTCCGGCACGAGTAACGGAAAATAATTGGTCGGCGCATGGATATTGTGATCGAGCAGCGACTTCGAGAAATCCAGCGCGGTGATGCCGTTTTCCTTCTTCTGCCGCGCCACCGTGACGATGAATTCGTGGCTCGCGCGCCGCCCGGGATAGCCGAGGTCGAAACCCGCCTGCTGCAAGCGGTGCATGATGTAGTTGGCGTTGAGGGTGGCGTACTCGGCGACGCGGCGCATGCCTTCGCGACCAAGCAAACGCGCGTAGATGTAGGCGCGCAACAACACCCCGGCATTGCCGGCGAAGCTGGTCAGGCGACCGATCGACAGCGGGCGATCTTTCTTGCGAATCCAGCCGAAGGTTTCATCCGCACGCTTCTCGACCATCGGAATCGGCAGGAACGGCTTCAATCGCTCCGATACACCAACCGCACCCGCGCCCGGACCACCGCCACCGTGCGGCGTCGAAAAAGTTTTGTGCAAATTCATGTGGATCGCATCAAAACCCATGTCGCCCGGGCGTACTTTGCCGAGGATCGCATTGAGATTGGCGCCGTCGTAATACAACAAACCACCGGCTTCGTGCACGAGCTTGGCGATCTCGCTGATGCGTCGTTCGAACAAACCGAGCGTGGACGGATTGGTCAGCATGATGCCGGCGGTTTTCGGCCCGAGCACCTGCTTCAGCGATTCGATATCGACGTCGCCATTCTTGTCGGTCTTGATCTCGCGCACCACACAACCGCACATCGTGGCGGTGGCAGGATTGGTGCCGTGGGCCGCATCGGGCACGATGATTTCGTTGCGTTCGAGATCACCACGATGCTTGTGATACGCCATGATCATCGCCACGCCGGCGAACTCGCCTTGCGCGCCCGCCATTGGGGTCAGCGACACGCCGCCTTTCATGCCGGTGACATCGGCGAGGATTTCCTGCAGGTCGTACATGCAGCTCAGAAAACCCTGCGACAACGAGTCCGGCGCATACGGATGACGCGCAAGAAATCCATCCAGCATCGCCAGCGAATTGCAGGCGCGCGGGTTGTATTTCATCGTGCACGAACCGAGCGGATAAAAATGCGTGTCGATCGAAAAATTCTTGCGCGACAGATTGGTGTAGTGGCGCACCGCCTGCAGTTCGGACACTTCCGGCAGGCCAATCTCACTGCGGCGCAGAAACTGCTTTGGCACATCGGCAGGCACGGTGGCGGCGGCGGCAAGCTGGGCAGCGGCGGTGCGGCCTGGCTGGGAAAGTTCGAAAATCAACATGGGTCAAGGCTCGGGATGCGAAGGCACAAGCCGCATATGATGCCACACTGCCATCGGTGTGAGCAGACGCAATAGATCGCCTGCTGCGATCATGGCAAACCAATAATCGAGGCGATTTCACTGACGCCGATCTGTGCGCCACTGCAAGCTTTGCAGATCGCCGCACAAGCGGGACTTGACAGCCACCACGAATACCACTCAAATGGGTGGTATGGATAATCTCACCGACAAACAGCAAGCGATTCTGGATTTCATCCGTAGCACGATCGCGGCAAACGGTTACCCGCCCTCCAACGCGGAGATCGCCGATGCGTTCGGGCTGCGTGAGCGCGCAACCGTGCGCCAACATCTGCAGGCATTGCAGACCAAGGGCGCGATCGAGATCAGCCCGGGTATTGCGCGCGGTCTGCGGCTGGTCGAAGCAGCGAATACCTCCAGTATCAGTGAGCGTTCGGATTATCTTGAGTTGCCACTGGTCGGGCGCGTTGCCGCGGGCTTGCCGATTACCGCCGATGCGAATCTGGAAGGCCACTTCACAATCGATCGCGCGTTTTTTCATCCGCGCCCGCATTTCCTGTTGCGCGTCGAAGGCCAGAGCATGCGTGACATCGGCATTCTTGATGGCGATTTCATCGCCGTGCATCGCAGCCCGGTCGCCGAAGAAGGCCAGGTGGTAGTCGCGCGCATCGAAGATGAAATCACGGTCAAGCGCTTTCGCCGGCGTGGTTCGAAAATCCTGCTGCTGCCGGAAAACCCCGATTACCAACCCATCACAGTCGATCCCGCGCGCGAGGACTTCGCTATCGAAGGCCTGTATGTCGGCGTGATCCGGAGGTCATGAAAATGAATGCGACGTTTGCCCACACACCGATCCGCCGTCCCAGTGCCGCGCTTGTGCAAATGCATGCCCGTGCGCGCGACGGCCTGCCTACCGGCTGGTCACAACTGGATACGTTGTTGCCTGGCGGTGGCTGGCCGGCGGGCGGCCTGACCGAAATGTTGAATGCGCGCGGCAGTGTCGACGCCATGAGTCTGTTGCTACCCGCCCTGGCCGCGTTGACCCACACCGCAAGGCGCGTGGTGCTGATCGAACCGCCAACCCTGCCTTGGCTACAGAACTTGCGCCAGCAAGGCATCCGCAGCGAGTTTTTGCATGTCATAAAAAACGAAGCGCAAGCCGACAGCTGGAGCGCCGAACAATACTTGCGCACCGGCTGCGCCGCCGCGGTAGTGCTGTGGGCGCATCCGAATGACGCTCTGCGTTTGCGCGGATTGCAGCAAGCCGCCGCGGCCGGTGCGAGTCACGCATTTGTAATTCGTGACATCGATCAGGCGCAGCAAATCAGCCCGGCTGATCTGCGCGTGGCAGTCGGCCGCGATGAACGCGGCATCGCCGTAAACGTATTGCGTTGTCGCGGTCTGCACAAACCAGCGATGGTCGTACTGCCCGCAAACAACTACTGAGAGTTATCTGCGCCCGGCAGCGTGATCCATCAGTCGTTGCTTGATCGGACCCAGGCAATTCAGCGCGGTCAGCCCGAGGCCGCGCACGACCGCCAATGGCGCGCTGTGATTTCCGAACAAACGCTGGATGGCATCAAAACCCCATCCGGCCAGTGCATTTTCGCTGCGGCGCTGACGCTCGTAGGCGCGCAAGGTCGATACACTTCCCGGATCACGCTCGTTGTCGACGGCACGCTCAAGTACATCGCACAACGCCGTGACATCGCGCAGGCCGAGATTGACGCCTTGCCCGGCCAGTGGGTGCACGACGTGCGCGGCATCACCAATCAACACCAGCCGTTCGGCGATGTAACGCTCGGCCAGTTGCAGACGCAATGGAAAACTTGCGCGCGTACTGCATGCTGTTATGGCGCCGAGACGAAAATCAAAAGCCGCACCCAGCTCGGCGCAGAACGCCGTTGTGTCGAGCGCCAGCAAACGTTCGGCTTCGTGCGTCGGCGCCGACCACACGATCGAACAGCGCCCATCCGCGAGTGGCAAAAATGCCAACGGACCGCCCGGCAAAAAACGCTGCCATGCGGTGTGCTCGTGCGCACGCTCGGTCCTCACGTTCGCGACCACGGCACGCTGGTCATAGGCATGTCCGGCCGTGGCGATACCCGACCATTCACGCAACGGCGAAGCCAAACCGTCGGCGGCGATGACCAGACGTGTGCGCAGCCGCGTGCCATCGGCAAGAACCACGACCCGCGCCTGCTCTGCAGACTCGAGTCCGACAATCTTTGCTGGACAAAATAGCGTTGCCGAACTCGTACTCAAAGCCTGCCAGAGTACATGTTGAATCAAACGGTTCTCGACGATATAACCCAGCGCCGCGTCACCGCGATCTGCCGCATCAAAATTCAATTCACCGGCAGCGTTCGCATCCCACACCCGCATGCGTCGATAAGCCGATGCACGTGCGCTACGAATGGACGTCCAGACGTCCAAATCTTCAAACAATTTTATCGACGATGGCGCGAGCGCGACCACACGCAAATCCACTTCATCGCCGACCAGCCACGGCGCCGGCACACGCTCTTCCACTAGCGCCACACGCAACCCCTGGCGTATCAAAACCAGAGCTGCCGCGCTGCCGACCATGCCGGCACCGACGACTACAACATCGAACAACTCGCGCCGACTCATGGCGCGATTCCGTGCACATCGCTGGCCTGCTGATCGTGATCGCGCGGATCGATGCCACGCGACAGCAACGGCACTTCACCGCGGAATCCCATGCCGCGCAGCGCGAGTATCTGTTTGAGCGGCGCGATCCGATCCAGCGCCAGCATGCCGAGCGAACGCAACACACGCAGCGGCAAAAATTCGTTGCCGAAAAAACGCACGAGGCCATCACTGAAAGCAATCACGCCACTACGATCCGACTCACGCCGTGCCGCGTACTGCGCCAGCAGGGTTGCGGCACCGGGATCGGCATCGTCGCGTCGCGCGGCGATCAATAATTCGGCTAGGGTCAATGCATCGCGCAGACCGAGATTAAAACCTTGCGCGCCGATCGGATGCACGGTTTGCGCGGCGTTGCCGACCAACACAGTTCGCGATGCAGTCACGCTCTGTGCCTGCGTGCGCCGCAGCGGATAATTCACACGTTTGCCAATGCGCGCGAGGCGACCGAGCCGATAACCGAAGCGCTGCTGCACGAGATCGAGAAAGTGCGTGTCGTCGAGTTCGGCGATCACGCCGGCCTCCTCGCTCGGCACGGTCATCACGAGTCCCGCTCGGCGTTCGCTCAGTGGCAATAACGCCACTGGCCCGGAGTCAGTGAAGCGCTCGTAGGCGCAACCATCCATCGCCCGCTCGGGCGTAAGCGTGCTGACAAAAGCGGTTTGCGCGTAGTCGTGATGATCGACCGCAATACCAAGGCTTTTGCGCACGAACGAATCGCTGCCGTCGGCGCCCACCAGCAGACGCGTGGCAAGTTGGCGCGTGCCTTCGGCGGTTTTTATTTGCAGCTCGATACGCACTGCGTTCGTCTCGATCGCGGTCACGCTGGCCGGACAAATACGCTCAAGTGTCACGCACTGTTGCAGCCGCGCGAGCAGCGCGTTGCCGAGTTCACGCGCCGGAATCACGGCACCGAAATCCGCAACATCATGCTCCGCAGCGTTTAATCGCACCGCACCGAATTCGCCACGGCGCGTGATATGAATGCGCTTGATCGGCGTAGCCGTCGTGCCGATGAACGACCACACACCCAGCGCGCTAAGCGCGTTCACACTGGCTCGCGCGAGGGCCAGATTGCGCTCGTCGTAACTCGGCTGATGATCGGCCTTGCTACTGACCGCCTCGACTTGCGCCACCGACCAGCCAGCCCCGTCGAGCGCAATCGCCAGACTCGCACCGACTAGGCCGCCACCGACGATCACGACATCGTAATTCTGCTTTTCTGAAGTCATGCAACGATGATACGCGAACCGCATCGGCAACTCGAAACCTGCCGCACCTGCGGCGACATCGCGCAAAATGATCGCCGCATAAAGCTCGACGCCGAACACCTGTCGCCAGCATTCCCAACGCGGGTTGGACTGCCGCATCTGCCGCTTTGCAGTATGCTATGCAACTGCAGAAATATTTTCCTACCGCTTTCGGAGAACATCGGTTATGCACCAGGCTACTCAGGCTCATCCTTTCTCGCCGCGCTTTCTGGTGTTGGCCGGCATGATTGTGTTGGCCGTGGCAACCCGTCTGGTAGTGGCATTCGTACCGGGTGCATTGCCGTGGAATTTCACGCCGGTGGAAGCGATCGCGCTGTTCGGTGGCGCCTATTTCAGTGATCGCCGTATTGCCGTGATCGTGCCACTCGCGGCGATGCTGCTATCCGATCTGATCATCGGCATGCACGACATGATTCCCGTGGTGTATGGCTGCATCGCGCTGACCACGGTGCTCGGATATTCGCTGCGCGGCCGAGTCAGCGCATTGCGCGTATCGAGCTACGCGATCGTCAGCGCACTGCTGTTTTTCGCGATCACCAACGGTGCGTTGTGGCTGATGCACGGCCAACCGTTTTGCAATGCCGATCTGGCCTCGTGTTACGCCGCCGGACTGCCGTTTCTGAAAGGCACGATGGCCGGTACCTTGCTATGGAGCGCGCTGCTGTTCGGCGGTTTTGAACTGTTGCGCAAGCAATGGCCGGTGCTTGAAGCCAGCGTCGCCTGAAGCGTCGGGCTCGCGATAGTTCGTACTGAATGCGACTCTACATCGGCTTGATCGCGCATGGGCAATCGACTCTCCAAAATCTATACCCGCACCGGCGATGACGGCACCACCGGACTCGGCGACGGCAGCCGTGTCGCCAAGGATTCGGCGCGTGTCGCGGCTTACGGTACGGTCGACGAACTCAACAGCACGCTCGGCGTGGTGCTGGCCAATGTGCTACCCGATGCCGTGCGCGAATGCCTGACACAGGTGCAGCACGACCTGTTCGATCTCGGCGGCGAGCTGTGCATTCCGGGCATGGCGCTGGTGCACGCGACGGATATCGTACGGCTCGAAAACATCCTCGATAGCTTCAACGACGATTTGCCAGCGCTCAAGGATTTCATCCTGCCCGGTGGCGGCATGGCGGCGAGCTGCTGCCACGTATCGCGCACCGTGGCGCGTCGTGCCGAACGCGAACTGGTCACACTCGCGCGTCACGATAGCGTGCGACCCGAGGCGATCCAATATGTCAACCGCCTGTCAGATCTGTTGTTCGTGATCGCGCGCGTCCTCGCGCGCGAGTCGGGCCACGGCGAAGTATTGTGGCAACACGAACGCCGCAAGCGCGCACCGTGACGCAAAAATGATCACCGCGCTCTACACGCATAACCTGTGCTTGCAGCATCAGCCCGGACCCGGACACCCGGAATCGCCGGCGCGACTGCATGCGGTGCTTGAGGCGCTCGATCAGGATGTCTTCGCCGCACTGGATCGCATCGAAGCACGGCCCGCGACACGTGCTCAGCTCGAACGTGCGCATACGGCAGAATTGATCTCGTCGATCTTCGCCCAGTCACCGCAACACGATTGCGTGCACCTCGATCCCGACACGGTCATGTCGCCGCATTCCTTGAGCGCCGCGCTGCATGCGGCCGGCGCGGTAAGCATGGCGATCGATGCGGTGATCGCGGGCCGAATTCGTCGCGCGTTTTGTGCGGTGCGTCCACCGGGCCATCACGCCACGCACGATACCGCGATGGGATTTTGCCTGTTCAACAATATCGCCGTCGGCGCCGCGCACGCGCTTGCCGTACATGGGCTTGAGCGCGTCGCGATTGTCGATTTCGACGTGCATCACGGCAATGGCACGCAGGATATTTTCTGGAACGATTCGCGGGTTCTGTATATTTCCAGCCACCAGTTTCCGCTGTATCCCGGCACGGGCGCGCGCAACGAAATCGGTGCCGGCAATATCGTCAATGCGCCGTTGGCACCAGGCGCCGGCTCGGCAGAATTCCGCCAAGCTTACGAAGAGATTTTGCTGCCTGCGCTGGATCGTTTCGCGCCGCAACTCGTGTTGATTTCCGCCGGTTTCGATGCGCACCGGCTCGATCCGCTGGCGAATCTGAATCTCGAAACCAACGACTACGCGTGGATCACGCAGCGTCTCGTGGAAATCGCCGAGCGGCATGCGCAGGGGCGGATCGTTTCGAGTCTTGAAGGCGGTTATAGCCTCACTGCGCTGCGCCAGAGCAGCGCGGCACATGTGCAGGCGTTGCTGGGCTGAGCTTGAAAGCCGCAGTGATCCCGATGGCCGCTAACGGTCGCATCGGGATCACCGCTTGTATTGGCGCCGATATTATTCGACGTCGAGCTCGATGCCACCGACTATGCCCGCGACCAGATTGTAGATTGCCGCGCCAATCGCGCCAGCGATAAATCCGAATACGGCGTAGAAGATCGGTAGCAATATCAGCATGAAAATACCGCCAGCCATAACGCCAGTGGCGTTGTTACCGGTGAGACCGCTGAGCATGGAGCCGAACAGCAAAAAGAACAGCGCGATAATCACGCCAAACAAAGCCATCGCACAGCCCTGAAAAATGGCCAGCTTGAGCACGCCGATACGTTTGATAATCATGACAACTTCCCCGTTGTAGTGTGATTTGAGCCGCCGCAACGAGCGGCGTGGCGACCTTAGTCGCAGCGCGTCGGCAATACAAGCAGCAGCATCGGGAATGGAATTTTCTGGACTCGACAAGACCCAGCCGCAGCACTCGTCCGAGCCACGCATTAGCGCAATCCGCGTAATCAGCGAACTCTCGGCTTGCTGACATACGCGACAACCACACGCTATCAGGGATCGCAAAATGCGCTGATTTGCCGCCGACTATGGCTTTCAGGCAATCTTGGCAACCTTTGCAATCCCTGAAGATCGCCACTGTGCCGTATTCCCCTCAGCTTTCGATTGCTCCGCGTCTGCTTGCACTGGCCATCACGCTGGCGTTGCCGCTCTCCGCGTGGGGCGATGACGACGTCGGCCCAGCCTGTCCGGTCGGTCAATTTCATTGTGCCAAACACGCCGATCCGTGGCGCATGTGCAAGCGTAACGACATGCTGGATTTTTTCACTCCGGGTCTGCCAGCCACGGGTGATCGCAGCAAGGCTTTGACCGACATCAGCGCGAAAAAAGTCAGCCGCGCCGATACCGATCATTCGCTGCTGGATGGCGAGGTGTGGATGCAGAAACTCGATCAATTGCTGCGCTCCGATCACGCCACCTACGACAACATCACCACCGACTACACCGCGGATGGTCATGTGTATTACCAGGACAGCAGCATGCTGGTTTCGGCCACGCATGCCGCGGGCACCGCCACGCCGAGCACCACGCATCTGGATCACATCACGTATCAGATGCTGAAACAGCGCGGCAACGGCACGGCCAGCGACGGCACGATGATCGACGCCGAGCATTCGGTAATGCACGACGTAACGTACTCGACCTGTGATCCCGATGCGCGCGAATGGGAGTTCCGCGCGCGCGACCTGACTATGGATCAGGAGCAGGAAATCGGTTACGGCCACAACGTGACGATGGCTTATCACGGCGTGCCGTTCTTCTGGTTTCCGTACCTGAGTTTTCCGCTGGACAATCAGCGCGAGTCTGGATTCCTGTTGCCGAAAGTGCGCTACACCAGCCGCCGCGGCCTGGATCTGACGCTGCCGTATTACCTCAATCTCGCGCCGAATTACGATGCGACGATTTATCCGCGCGTGATGACCGAGCGCGGTTTCATGCTCGGCGGTGAATTCCGTTACCTGACCGATTCAAGCAAAGGCAGTCTGGAATTTACCTACCTGCCGCACGACCGCGCTTTTGCCGACGAGCAACACGTATTTCTCGCGCAGAATCCCGGGCTGGGTTTGAGCACGTATGACGACAAACGTACCTCGTTCATCTTCAAGGATACGACCACGCTGAATGCCAACTGGTATGCGGCGATCAATATCAACCACGTCTCCGACCCATATTATTTTCGCGATTTCGGCGACAGCCTTGTTACGAATACCACCAGTCTGCTGAGTTCCAGCGGTTATCTGTATGGTCACGGCTCGTGGTGGGACGCGAGCATCGGCGCGGATTTCTGGGAAATCACCGATCCAACGCTGCTGCAAAGTTCCGAGCCATACAAACGCCTGCCGCGCATCACCTTCGAAGGTGATCACGAACTGCTCGGCGGCCTGCGTGGCGGCGTGCGCTCGGAGTTTGTCGATTTCCGCAAGGACGATGCCGTTGAAGGTCAGCGCCTGGATGTCTATCCGTACTTGAGTTATCCGATCGAAGCCGCGGCGTATTTCATCCGCCCGGAACTCGGTTATCGCTACACCAGTTACGATATCCGCAACACGCAATATCTGCCGAATCCGCTGCAGGATACGCAACCCTCGCGCGGCGTACCGATCGCCAGCGTCGATGCCGGCCTGGTGTTCGAACGCCCGCTGACCTTGTTCGGTGATGCGTTCACCCAAACTCTCGAGCCGCGCCTGTATTATCTGCGTGTGCCGTATCGCGATCAGAACGATCTGCCGGTATTCGATACCCAGTTACCGACGCTGGATTTCGGCCAGTTGTTCACGACCAATCGCTTTGTCGGCGCGGATCGCCAATCCGACGCGAACAATCTGACGCTGGCACTGACCACGCGCTTGCTCAACGCCGACGACGGTGCGGAACGCGTGTCCGCCAGCATAGGCCAAATCCGTTATTTCGATCCGCAAAAAGTGCAGTTGCCGGGCATCCAGCAAACCAATTACAACGGCTCGAATTACGTCGGCGAACTGGATATTCGGCTCAACGATCGCTGGCGCATCAAGCTCGACGAACAGTGGAATCCGAACACCAGCCAGAACGATGTTGCTTCAGTTTCGGTGCAGCATCGCTTCAACAATAATGGCATTCTGAATGTCAGTTACGATTATCGCCGTGATCTGCTCAAGCAAATCGACATCACCGCGCTTTACCCGGTATCGGACAACTGGAGTTTGGTCGGTCGGTTCGACTATTCGCTGCTCAGCCATGGTGTGGTCGAATCGTTCCTTGGCGTCGAATACGACAACTGCTGTGCGGCATTCCGTGTGCTCGGTCGCCACTACCTCAAGGATCTGGCCGGTAACGATGGCAACGCTCTGTTCTTCGAGATCGAATTCAAGGGCCTCGGTCAACTCGGCGAGAAAACCGAGAGCTTCCTGCGCCGTGCTATCCTTGGTTATCAAACCCCTTGACCTTCTGAAGAGGGTTTAAAACTCGCTACCGCCTTGTTTGCAAACGCCTTCGCCCACGGCCTCGATCGATGCTGAATTCGTCCAATGCAGCCTCGTGTCATTGCACTTGATGCATGCATTCAGAGGCTCCTCCAAGATATTGAACAGGTTCCAACGCGCATGATTTTCAGTAACGCTGTCCGCCCCATGCAACGTCTTTTTGCATCGCTCATTCTTGCTCTTGTCTGTATCAGCGCGAGCCCCGTGCTGCGTGCGCAGATCCTCACCGCGGAACCTCTTGATCGTATCGCCGCGGTGGTCGAGGACGATGTGATTCTCCGTAGCGAGCTCGACGCCGCGATCAACAACGTGCTCGCGCAATACGCCAACAATCCGCAAAAGCTGCCACCGCGCGATGTTCTGGAAACACAGGTTCTCGAGCGCCTGGTGATGCTGCGCCTGCAGGTACAACGTGGCAGCACCACCGGTATCCGCGTTTCGGATGCGGAAACCGAACAGGCGATGCAGCGTGTCGCCGACAGCAACAAGGCAACGCTCGCGCAGATGCGCGCATCGCTCGAAGCGCAAGGCCTGAGCTTCGACGAGTTTCGCAAAACCTTGCGCGAGCAATTGATCGTGCAGAAGCTGCAGCAACGTATCGTGCAAAGTCGCGTCAATGTCACCGACGCCGAAGTGGATACCTTGCTGGCCAGTGGCGGCGGACACAAGGGCGAATTGCATATCGCAAACATCCTGATTTCCGTACCCGATGGCGCTAGCCCGGAAGCGGTGCAAATCGCGCGTGACAAGGCCGAAAAAGTACGCAAGGAAATCGACGGCGGCATGGATTTCGCGGCCGCGGCGATCCGTTATTCGGATGGCCAAAACGCGCTCGAAGGCGGTGATCTCGGCTGGCGTCGCCATGATGAAGTGCCAGAAGCCTTCGTCGATCTGGTGCAGAACCTGAGCCCCGGCGAAATCACGCGTCCCGTGCGTGGCCCGAGTGGTTTCCATATTCTCAAGCTCGTCGACAAACGGGAGCAGGGCAAACAAGTGGTCGCCGAGTATCACGCGCGCCACATCATGTTCAAGATGTCCGAAGTGGTGACCAGCGAAGACGCACAGAAAAAGGTGCGCGCCGCACGCAAGCGCATCACTGACGGTGAGGATTTCGCCAAGGTCGCGAAGGAAGTTTCGCAGGATGGCAACAGCGCCAATCAGGGCGGCGACATGGGCTGGTTCCAGGCCGAGCAATACGGCCCGATGGTGGGGAAAGTCATCGTCTCATTGAAAGACGACCAGATCTCCGAACCATTCCAGACCGATCTCGGCTGGCATATCCTGCAACGCCTCGGTGAGCGCAACACGGATCGCACCAACGACATGGCGCGTGAGCAAGCGCGCGATACCTTGCGCAATCGCAAGGCCGAGGACGAATACGAAACTTTCCTGCGCCAGTTGCGCGCCGAATCGTTTGTCGATGTCCGTCTGCCTGGTGCCGCCAAACCCGATAAAACCGAAGCTGCTGAAACGGTAAAATAGAAGCTGACTTGGGACGAGCGACCAGAGACTCTGGTTGCGCGCCGTCAACGCCGTCGCGCTGCGCATGTTGGCTTTTGTGAAGTTCCTCGACTCGCGCGTTGACCTGCGCATAATGAGCGAATGTCGTGTCTGTGCCAAACCCGCCGTTTGAATATCTGCCGCGCTTGGCGATCACGCCAGGCGAACCGGCCGGTGTCGGTCCTGAATTACTGGCGGCTCTCGCAAACAGCGATCTGCCTGCAGATCTCATCGCCATTGCCGATCCGGATTTGTTGCGCGCAGCGGCGCGTGCGAGTGGACTAGCGCTAGACATCGTGCCTTATATCGCCACGGAATACGTGCAGCACCGCGCGCGCGGCAGCCTGCGCTGCATCGATATTCCGCTGCGCAGCGCCAGCCACGCAGGTCGACTCGATGCGGCGAACGCGGCTTATGTCATCGACACATTGTCACGCGCAACTGACGGTTGCCTCAACGCCGAATTCGATGCGCTGATCACCGGGCCGGTGCAAAAAAGCGTGATCAACGCCGCTGCAATTCCTTTCACTGGACACACCGAATTTTTCGCCACGCGCGCCGGCGTCAATGTAGTGATGCTGCTGGCCACGCCGGCCCTGCGCGTCGCGTTGGCGACCACGCATCTTTCATTGCGCAACGTGCCAGACGCGATCACGCGAGAAGGACTGATTGCGACCTTGTCTATCCTCGATCGTGATCTGCGCGAGAAGTTTGGCATCGCCACGCCACGCATCGCCGTGCTCGGCTTGAACCCACACGCTGGCGAAGGTGGTTATCTCGGCCGCGAGGAAATCGATACGATCATTCCGGCGATGGAAATATTGCGTGCGCAAGGCATGCAATTGATCGGGCCGTTACCCGCCGATACCGCGTTTGTGCCGGAACAGCTTGCGTTGTGCGATGCGGTGCTGGCGATGTATCACGATCAGGGGTTGCCGGTGCTTAAGGCACAGGGTTTCGGCGAGGCGGTCAACATCACGCTCGGGTTGCCGTTCATTCGCACCTCGGTCGATCACGGCACGGCGCTGGATATCGCCGGTCAGGGCAAGGCCGATCCTTCCAGCCTTATCGCCGCAGCGCGCATGGCGTTGCAGTTGGTCAACACAAGTCGCACCAAAGCCGCGTCATAACCCTGGTCTCGGCGCGCCTTTTCAGATTTGTTTGGTGACCACTGCGTTGCTCAAGACGATCGCCGCTTTCGGTCGCAATCCCGGCACGCGCTCGAACACCAGCGCTACCGCGAGCAATACCAGCACGAGTCCGAGCACGCTCGGCCACGCCAACGATTCGCCGAGGAACAGGCTGCCCCAGAGTTGCGCAAACACCGGCACGAGGAAGGTCACCGTGGTCGCGCGTTCGCTGCCGACATCACGCAACAGGCGAAAGTACAGCGCGTAAGCGACACCGGTGCACAACAATCCGAGCACGAGCAGCGCGATGATCGGTATGAGCGTGGGCCACTGCGTCGGCACGGATGTAAACAACATCGGCGACAGGATCAACGCCGCGGCAGTCTGCGTGCCGGCGGCGATCGCCATCGGTTCGTTGGAGGCGAAGCGGCGCCGCGATTCGACCGCGCCAATCGCGTACAACGCCGATGCGGCGAGCGCCGCGCCGAACGCCAGCATCGTATCGATATTCGTCTCGACCACACCAAAACGCGCGAGCACGGCAACGCCGAGTACCCCGGCCAGAACGCCGGCCAGTTTGGATGTCGACGGGCGCTGCTGCTGTGTTGCCCACAGCAGCAATACGGTAAACATCGGCGTGGTGGAATTCAGCACGGCGGAATATCCCGCCGGCAATTGTCGTGCGGCCACTGCGAACAACAGCAGCGGCACCCCTGCCGTGAGTGCGCCGACGATCAGATAATCCTTCCAGCGCGCGCGCCAGAGCAGCGGCTGTGCCAGCGAGCGCCGCAACAACTGGATGACGAGTGCGCCGAGCAGCACGCGACCCGCGGCGGTAATACCCACACCGAGCACTGGCACGGTGATGCGCTGGAAGATGAAGGAGCTGCCCCAGATCATGCCGAGCAGGAGTAATCGCACTATGGTGGAAAGATTCATTGCTACGATCCTTGAACGACAATCTGCGGCGGAAAACTCACGGCGGTGCGGCGCTTTTGACAAGTCGACTGGTGAGCTGCATGCGCAACCGGATGGAATGCGCTGATGATATTCCTAGACAATCCGTCACGGAATCGATATTTTCTCGCAATACCGGCCAATTTTTCTCACAGATGACGCAATCCTGGCAACACCTTCCCGCTCTGCGCACCTTGCGCATTTTCGAAGCCGCCGCGCGTCATCTCAACTACACGCGCGCCGCGCTCGAACTGCATCTCACGCACGGCGCGGTCAGTCACCAGATCCAGGCGCTGGAGACGCAATTGAAGCTGCGTTTGTTCGAGCGCAACGGTCGCCAGACCCAGCTTACCGATGCCGGCCAGCAGCTCGTGCTTGGCGTACGCGAAAGCCTCGATGCGCTCAGCACAGCGATCGGCAAGGTGCGCGAACGCGAGTCCTCGCACGTGCTCACAGTCAGCGTGACACCGTCGTTTGCATCGGCGTGGCTGGTCGAACGGCTCGGTGGATTTTTGCAGCGTCATGCCGAAATCCAGCTCAACCTGCAGAGCAATACCACGCTCGCCAATTTCCGCACCGACAATGTCGATGTGGCGATTCGTTACGGCGCAGGCGTGTGGGCGAACACGCTGAGCGAAAAACTGCTCGACGATGAATTGTTCCCGGTGATGAGTCCGCGCTTGCGTCGCGGCAAGTTGCCGCGCACGCCCGCGCAGCTGGCGCAATTGCCGCTCATCATCTCGGCCAACAAGTTATGGTCGACCTGGTTTGCGTCGGTCGGTCTGGACTACACCGAACAGCGCAACAGCCTGCAGTTCGACGATGCCGAACTTGCGCTGCAGGCGGCGATCCAGGGCCAGGGCGTGGCGCTCGGTCGCAGCTCGCTGGTCGCTGCCAAACTGCGCGCCGGCACCTTGGTCGCGCCGTTTCGCGAGCGCATTCCCTCACGTTACGCGTACTATCTCGTCTACACCGAAACCAGCAGACGCAAGGCGGCCTTTCAGGCGTTTCGCGAATGGCTGCTGGCCGAACTCATCAGTGCGCCGCCGCTCGCGCCGCCACCGCCGCCCAACGACCCGTGAAATCAGATCCCGTGAAAACTTTCGATCCGTCTGAGACAGCGCCACGCCACAATAAACCGCATGTCGCGCGCAAGCGTTTCGGCCAGAATTTCCTGCACGACAGCGGCGTCATCAATCGCATCGTGTTATCGATTTCGCCGCAACCGCAGGATCGTCTGATCGAGATCGGGCCGGGCCAAGGCGCGTTGACGTTTCCACTGTTACGCGCGGCAAAAAGACTCACGGTCATCGAGCTTGATCGCGACCTGATCGAACCACTACGCGAACGCGCCCGCGCGCACGGCGAAATCGAAATCATCAGCGCCGATGTGCTCAAGATTGATTTCACCGAACTCGCCGCCGGCGGTTTGTTGCGCATCGTCGGCAACCTGCCCTACAACATTTCCACGCCGATCCTGTTCCACTGTCTGGAGCATGCCGCGGTAATTCAGGACATGCATTTCATGCTGCAGAAGGAAGTGGTCGAACGCATGGCCGCCGGCCCGGGCAGCAAAACCTACGGGCGACTCTCGGTGATGTTGCAATTGCGCTGCAAGGTCGAGCCATTGTTTGAGGTGCCGCCTACCTCGTTCACGCCCGCACCGAAAGTTGACTCGGCGATCGTGCGCTTGATACCACTATCCAGCAGCGAACAATTGTCGTTCGATCAAGGCGTGCTCGAACGTGTGGTGCGTGCGGCGTTCGCGCAACGCCGCAAAACCTTGTCGAACGCATTGTCCGGTGTCGCGTCTGTAGCGCAGCTCGAAAGTATCGGCATCGATCCACGCACGCGCGCCGAACAAGTGGCGCCCGCGATGTACGTGAAGCTCGCGCAACTTTTGTCGGCAACGATGACGGAGTAAAACAATCAACGGATCGGCGCGAAGCCGATCCGTCACACCAAACTACCGGATCAGCGCGTGAACAATTCCAGCGGACGCTGACCATCGATGCGCACATCCAGCGCGGCAGCAATTTCACCGAGCTGGGCGAACTGCGGACACAAGGCATCTGCGCGCTGCTCCAATACTTTTGCGCGTGCCTCCACTTTGGTTTCGATGTCCTTGCCCATGCGATCCGCACGCGCTTCGAGTTCCTTGATCGCGGCTTCATCGCCCGACAACGCGATTCGCACCGCATCCGCAGTCACTTGCGAAATCAGCGTCGGCAACATCGCCTTGACCGAACTCTCGACCAACTGACCGATATCGGCATCGGTCCAGCCAGAACCCTGGATGCGCGAATCGATGCCACGGCGCAATTCGTCGCGCGCAAACGCGAGGCGTCTGTGCAGCGTTTCCTGTTGTTTGGCATCGGTCGCCGTGAGCGCAACGGCCACCGATTCGATCGCGTCAAACGCGATATCTGCGGCGTCCAGACCGATCTCTTTCACTTGCGCCAGCAGTCGGCGCGTACCGGATTCCAGATCGGCGATACGCTTCTGATCGGCGGCCGACAAAACTTGTTCCTGCCCATCGATAAACAGACGCCCCTGGCGCAACTCGATGCTGCGCGGCTTGGCATTCGTGTTCGTGAACGACAGGGCTTTGTCGCTGAAATTGAAATTGTAGTCGCTGTGCACACTGCAGGAATGCGTGACATCGTGCGCAAATAGCGGCGATGCAAACAGCAGCGTGGAAGCAACGGCCAGAGCAGAAATGATTTTCATGGAAGCACCTATCGCGCAACGGAGGGATCGGATCTACCCGATCTGATGCACATCGTGGCGATTTGGTTTAAGCCGCGCATGTGCCGGAGGTCGCGGTGAGAAAAGTCATGGCGCGCCCCCGATCGATAAGCAATGCACGACGCGCTTGCAGCTGGCCGCTACAAGCCTGAAAATCAACGCATGAACAAATCCAAACAACATGACATCCAGGTAGCGGTAGCGACGCGCTTCATCGACGATCAATCAGCGCCCGACGACAATCGTTACGTTTTCGCCTACACCATCACCATCCGTAATGCGGGCGATGTTCCGGCGCGCCTGCTCACGCGCCACTGGATCATCACCGACGGCAACGGCAAGGTGCAGGAGGTGCGCGGCGATGGCGTGATCGGTGAACAGCCGTGGATGCGGCCCGGCGAAAACTTTCAGTACACCTCCGGCGCGATTCTCGAAACCTCGGTCGGCACGATGCAGGGCAGCTACCAGATGCTGGCCGACGACGGCACACATTTCGATGCACCGATTTCCGCGTTCACGTTGTCGATTCCGCGGACCCTGCACTAGTGGCGACGTATGCCATCGGTGACGTGCAAGGTTGCTACGACGAACTCGCCCGGCTGATCGACAAGCTCAAGTTCGATATCACGCGCGATGCCTTGTGGTTCTGCGGCGACTTGGTCAATCGCGGCGGACAGTCGCTGGAAGTGCTGCGGCTGATACGCAGTATCGGCGCCAACGCCACCGTGGTGCTCGGCAATCACGACCTGAGTCTGCTTGCAATCGCCGAACGTAAACCGTCCGAACAGAACAAGCTCAGCGCCGAATTGCGCGCCGTGCTCGACGCGCCCGATCGTGACACGCTGCTGCTGTGGTTACGCACGCGCAAGTTGCTGCATGTCGATCACGAACTCGGCTTTCTGATGGTGCATGCCGGCCTCGCGCCAGGCTGGAGCGTGCACGATGCCGAGGCCGCTGCGCACGGCGTGGAAACGCGCCTGCACGGGCCGAATTATCGGCGCCTGCTGAAAGTGATGTACGGCAACAAGCCGGACGTCTGGACGTCCAAACTGCGCGGCAACGATCGCATGCGCGCGAGCATCAATGTGCTCACACGCATGCGTTTTTGCGATGTGCGGGGCAAGCTCGCTTTCCGTGACAAGGGCGCGCCCGGCACGCAACAGCCCGGTTATTATCCGTGGTTCAGCGTGCCCGGCATGATCAAGCGCGATCTGCGCATCGTTTGCGGACACTGGTCGACACTCGGACTGTTTCGCGGCCTTGGTACTTACGCGATCGACACCGGTTGTGTCTGGGGCGGATCACTGACGGCAATCCGTCTGGATGACGACGAGCCACGGTTGATCAGCGTGAAGTCGACACTCCCGCGCATTGCCGATCTGGGCGATTGACCTGCCGATTACACAACGCTAATTTTTTACTTTTTAGCGTAGTCCACAAAGCTGAAACTGTATTTGTGCTGCGCATCTGATGAATGTTTGATGCGCGAAGTTTCAGTCCATCCTGCCGTGTCGAACACTGGAAAAAACGTATCCGGATTGACGGCTTCGGTATCGATCCAGGTCAGATACAGATGCGTGGCGCGCGGAAGCGCCAACGCATAAATTTCGCCGCCGCCGATCACCATGATTTCATCGGCACCCGCACACGCGGTTATCGCGGCGTCCAGTGAGCTCACAACTTCCTGCTCGGGATATGGCGCTTCGGGCTGGCGCGTGAGCACCAGATTGCGACGCCCGGGCAAGGCGCGGCCGATCGACAGCGCGGTCTTGCGGCCCATCAGGATCGGCTTGCCTAGAGTCAGCGCCTTGAAGCGTTTCAGATCAGCCGGAAGATGCCACGGCATGTCGCCGTCGCGCCCGATCGCGTGATTGCGATCCAGCGCGGCGATCAATGCGATGCGCGGAATAGCGGCGCTCGGTGTGTCTGCATTCGTCATACCTGCACGTCGAAATCACAGCCGGTTTTGCTGCGCACATCATCCACACTCACGCCCGGATGCAGCTCTTTCAGCACGAGGCCGCCGCCGGGTTTTACTTCGAACACACACAGGTCGGTAATGATCATGCTGACCACGCCCTTGCCGGTGATCGGCAGGTCGCATTGCTTGAGAATTTTCGGGCTGCCGTCTTTCGCGCAGTGTTCCATGAGCACGATCACGCGCCGCACTCCGGAGACCAGATCCATTGCCCCGCCCGGCCCTTTCACCATTTTTCCGGGCACCATCCAGTTGGCGATGTCGCCGTTGTCGGCGACTTCGAGCGCGCCGAGTATCGACAAATCAATATGCCCGCCACGAATCATCGCGAACGAATCCGCACTCGAAAAATAACTTGATCCCGCAATGCTGGTGATGGTCTGCTTGCCCGCGTTGATGAGGTCAGGATCGACCTTGTCTTCGGTCGGAAACGGGCCGATGCCGAGCAGGCCGTTTTCCGATTGCAGGGTGACGCTGATGTTGTCGGGAATGAAATTCGCCACCAGCGTCGGAATGCCGATGCCGAGGTTGACGTAATAACCGTCGCGCAATTCCTGCGCCGCGCGCTTGGCCATGATGTCGCGAATCGGTGAATCTTTTTTCGATGCGGCGGCGCCAGTGACGGTGCGGAACTCGATGCGCTTCTGATAATCGCGACCCTGGATGATGCGGTCGATATAAATGCCGGGCGTATGAACCTGATCGGGATCGAGCTCGCCGACTTCGACCAGATGTTCGACTTCGGCGACGGTGATCTTGCCGCAGGTGGCAATCATCGGATTGAAGTTGCGCGCGGTCTTGTTGTAGATCAGGTTGCCGGCCTTGTCGCCTTTCCACGCCTTGACGATGGCAACTTCGGTATGGATTGCTTCTTCGAGCACGCAATCGAGTTCGCCGAAACGTTTGGTTTCCTTGCCTTCGGCGAGTTTGGTGCCGAACGCGGTGCGCGTGTAGAAGCCCGGAATGCCAGCGCCGCCCGCACGCAATTTTTCGGCGAGCGTGCCTTGCGGCGTGAGCACGAGTTCGAGCTCACCGGCCAGCACCTGACGCTCGAATTCCTTGTTCTCGCCAACGTAGGACGCGATGACTTTTTTCACTTGGCGCGTCTTCAGCAACGGGCCCATGCCGAAGTCGTCGACACCGGCATTGTTGCCGACGATGGTGAGGCCTTTGACGCCACTGTCGACCAGCGCCTGGATGAGATTTTCCGGAATGCCGCACAGGCCAAAACCACCGGCGGCGAGGGTCATGTCATCGCGCAGCAATCCATCGAGCGCGGATTTGGCATCGGCATAGACTTTCTTCATGGCTGTTCCTGATTGAATGGCGGAATTCGGCAAGCGCGAGCTGACTCGGCGACGCTACAAGGCGTGTGCTACGCGGTGTAACTCATGGGCAAAATTGTAGCATCGCGACTCGCTGGAAGCGTTGACACTTTAGTACAGCGGCTCAGACCGCCATCGGCGCAGTCATCGCCGCATGATGCTGATAATTCAGCAGCGAGAAATCCGACGGCTCGATTTTCTCCAGCCATTCGGGCTCGTATTTTCCCGTGATGCGAAAGTCGGGCACACGTTCGGAAATCTGTAGTTGCGGACTCGGCATCGGCGTGCGTGTGAGCTGCTCGTGCAACATCGGCAAATGGCTTTCGTAGATGTGCGCATCGCCGATGAAATACGTGAACCAGCGCGGCGTGTAGCCGGTGAGGCGCCCGACCAGATGCAGCAAGGCCGCGCCTTCGGTGAGATTAAAACCGGTGCCGAGACCGACGTCGTTCGAGCGGATGTACAAGCACAAGGAAATTTCGCGGCGCGTGGTGTTCGGCAAGAACTGATAGAGCAGATGGCACGGCGGCAACGCCATCTGGTCGAGCTCGGCGCAGTTCCAGCCGTGGAAAAGAATGCGTCGATCGGCTGGATTATTGATGATCGTATCGAGACATTGGCGCAGCTGGTCGATTGCCTTGTACAGCAGGATTTTTTCGCTGCCGTTTTCCGTGTAGCGCGCGATGATCGCAAAACCGCGCTGCTGCGCATCGGCGATCTGCGCAATGTTGTTTGCATCGAGCAATTTGTACGCCGGCCATTGCCGCCATTGCACACCGTAGATATCGCCGAGATCATCGGCACCGCTGCGATACGGATTGTTCAACCACTGCGAATTTTCGTTGGCGTTCTGATCCCACACCTTGCAGCCGAGCGCACGAAATTCGGCAGCGCTGCGCGAGGCGCGCAGGAATCCTACGAGCTCGCCGATGGCCGACTTGAACGCCAGCCGACGAGTGGTGATCGCCGGAAATCCCTGCTGCAGATCGAAGCGCAACATCGCGCCGGGCATGCTGATGCTGCGCACACCGGTGCGATTTTCCTGCCAGCTGCCGCTGTCGAGAATCGTTTGAACGAGATCGAGATACTGTTGCATGCGGCGGCTCGAGAGTGAATCGCTGGTGTCGTTATTGAAAATTGCAATCTTTCAGGCGGCGTTGGCAACGCCCGGATATGCCACCGGTGCACGACGCGACAACCACAACAACACGATGCCCGTAATGATCAGCGGCAACGACAAAAGCTGGCCCATCGTCAGCCAGTCGAACGCGAGATAACCGAGCTGAATATCCGGCTCGCGCACAAATTCGACGCCGAAGCGGAACAATCCGTAGAGCAACGCAAAAACACCTGACACAGCGTAACGCGGTCGCGGCTTGCGCGAAAAAATCACCAGCACCGTGAACAGCACAACACCTTCGAGCAGAAATTCGTAGAGCTGCGACGGATGCCGCGCTTCGGCATTCAATTGCCCGGCCAAGTACATCTGATACAACTCGTCGTGGGTTTTCTGCAGTCCATCCAGCGCGCGCGGAAAAATCATGCCCCACGGCAAATCGGTATGCCGTCCCCACAATTCGCCGCCGATAAAATTGCCGAGGCGACCGAGGCCGAGGCCGATCGGAATTAGCGGCGCAACAAAATCGATCGTGTCGAAAAATTTGATGCCATTGCGGCGCGACCAGATCGCACCGGCCAGCAATACGCCGAGCAACCCACCATGAAACGACATGCCACCTTCCCAAATGCGGAAGATCATCAGCGGATCATGCAGCAGATCGGCGAAGCCATAAAACAGCACGTAGCCAATGCGGCCACCGAGGATCACACCGAGCATCACGTAAAACGTCATGTCGGAAAATTGCTCGTACGACACCGGCAAACGCCCTGCCGCGCGACGGCGATTGCCCAGCCATCCGGCCAGTACAAACCCGAGCAGATACATGAGGCCATACCAGTGAATTTTGATCGGCCCGAGCGAAATCGCAATCGGATTGATGTCGTGGAAATAATGCATGGCGTGATCCGGATCGGGCGCGATTTAACGTTTGAATTGAGCGGCGGCGCAGCCGTCTGCATCGAACGAGATGTTAGGCACGGGCGCCAAGAATGTTGTTGTAGATGGCCACAACCAACCAAGCCAAGACGAGTACAAAAATACCCGCGAGCGAAATCTGGTTGGCGTGACGATGAACATAAAAGCCTCGCGGATACTGCCCAAGCGTAACAAGAAGCAGTGACGCGCGACCAAGGTTGAACAGAACGAACGACCAGATGATGTAGTACGCGATGAACTTGACGAACGCAACAACGCCATTGATGATTTCTTCCTGCATGGCCACACGATCCCTAGCTGCGAATAGCGCGATGCGCCGGACGCATTATGCCGGCAATACGCGGCAAATGAATCCCTTCAGGTAATCGGTTTCGACGATCGCCGGATGCACCGGATGATCCGGCGCCTGCTGCAATTGCATGAGCACCTGTACCTGGCGATCGAGATGACGCGCGCCTTGCTGCACGGCTTCGAGCAAGGTCGTGCGCGACATGTGATACGAGCACGAACACGTCACGAGGATGCCGTCCTTCGCCAGCAGTTGCATCGCCATTTCATTGATGCGCCGATACGCGAGCCGGCCTTCGGCAAAATCCTTCTTGCGCTTCACAAACGCCGGCGGATCAA
The DNA here is from genome assembly GCF_004168365.1 of Pseudolysobacter antarcticus. Lineage (GTDB taxonomy): Bacteria > Pseudomonadota > Gammaproteobacteria > Xanthomonadales > Rhodanobacteraceae > Pseudolysobacter > Pseudolysobacter antarcticus. The sequence goes on along the minus strand of NZ_CP035704.1, from coordinate 1,332,934 downwards.
GAATGATCACATCAAAACGTTCGCGTTGTTCACGCAGACGTTTGAGTTCCTCGAACGCATCGGCCTTGCGTGCGGTCACGCGATCACTCAGACCATTTGCCGCCGCGTTGCGGGTGATCGCTTCGACCGCGCTGGCGGACGCATCGACGCAAACCACTTCACTCGCACCCATCGCCGCGGCGCGCAAACCCCAGCCACCGAGATAACTGAACATGTCGAGCACACGCTTGCCCGCGACGAACGGCGCGAGTTGATCGCGGTTCGCGCGCTGATCGTAGAACCAACCGGTTTTCTGACCATCGATCGGATCGATCTGGAAATCCAAGCCGCCTTCGCGCGCGATCACCGGATGGGTGATTTCGCCGAACGCGATTTCGGAATAGTCCGGCAGGCTTTCCATCGTGCGTGCGCCAGAATCATTTTTCCAGACCATCGCGGCCGGCTTGATGACCTTGAGCACGGCGGCGGCGATATCGTCCTTGAGCCGCTCGGTTCCAGCGGTCGTGGTCTGGCCGACAATCACATCGCCGTAGCGATCCAGCACGAGGCCTGGCAGTCCATCCGACTCGCCATAAAACAATCGGTAATACGGTTCGCTATACAGCCGTTCGCGCAATCCGAGCGCCACGCGCAGGCGATGCACTAGCAATGAGCGATCCACCGCGTGCTCGATGCCACGCACGATCAGGCGCGCGCAGATCAGCGAATTCGGATTGATGTAACCGATGCCGATCGGATGCTGCTGCGAATCGCAGATCACGCAGATTTCGCCGGGCGTGAATGCGCTCAGCGGCGATTTGGCGACATCGACTTCATTGGAAAATACCCAGAGATGGCCGGCACGCAAACGCGCATCTTCACCGCGCTTGAGGATCAGCGCGGGATATTCGATTTCTTCGCCGCCGGATTCGGCGACATCATGTTCGGGAATTTGATCAGACACTGGGCGCCGCCTTTGCTATGACCGTTCACGGTAGCGGAGTGTGGAGAATGCGGCAAGGTTGGGGAAACCGGGAAGCGGGAATTGGGCAGTCGAAGAAATAAAAACAGGCCGTCATCCGAGCGCAGGCGGGGATCCATGTTGACCTTGATTTTTCAGCGCCGCAGTTGCTTCAGGCAATGACAAGAAAATCAAAATGGATCCCAGCCTGCGCTGGGATGACGGTGTCTTTATGATCCGCCGAGTTTCAGCTAACCGCCAGGAATGATCCTTGGCTATTCACCGGATGCCCGCGCCACCGTCTCTGCACCCGCGCGCGGCGCGTTGTCCATGAAACCCAGCGCGTGGCACCACTTGATCACGCGCACGCCGGCGCGGGCCTGCTCGTCGCGAATTTGCGCGCGGAACGAAGGCATCTTGCTCCAGTGAATTTTCGGCCGGTAGTGGTGCTCGGCGTGATGGCCGTTGTACAACCACAGCCAGTTGTAGAGCTTGTTGTAGGTGCTGACGCCCCACGCGATCGGCTTGTCGGGGTCGCCCTTGTAGTGCTCGTAGAAACCGTTCAGCGATGACAGGCAATGGCCGAAATAATAGAACGGCACGAGTACCAGAAATGCGCGCCAGTCCCAGATCGCGCAGGCCAGATATACCGCCAGCATGATGCCGATCTCGCGCCAGATCCAACGCGCTTTTTCCGGATGTTTTTCTTTCAGGCGCGTGTAGACCTCACCGATGTCATCGCGAAAATAGCTGCAGAAGGTGTAGGTCCAGACGCTTTCCGGTTCGCCGTTCTTGCCGCGGCGATAGATCGACAGCGGATCGATGGTCGTGCCGTTTTCACCGATGCGATCCATGTTGCCGACGTGGTGGCGCAAATGCACATGATGGTAGAACTCCTGCGAAAAACCGTCCGTCACAGAAAGCAGAATGCTGTAGGCACGATTCAGCCACGCCCATTTGAAGAACGGGTTGTGGATGAAGTTGTGGCTGGTGCCGTTGATGCTCCACGAAATACTGATTGAATAAATCAGGCCAAGCACGATGAATACCGGCCACGACAAGTGATGGAAATCGAAAAATATGAACGCAAGAAACACCGCGTGCGCGATCCCGAGAAACGCCGGATAGGCATCCCAGACGGTGTAGGCAAAAAAGGATTTGCGAGTGGACATGGCGACAACACTGCGATCAGGAAAGGAAACGCCGATGCGGCGCAACCGCAATGATAAACCGCGCAACCTTTGATCGGCCTCAAATGCGCCGGGCGCGCTGAATTTTCTGCTGCATTCGGCGCGCACGACGAGCCAGTCTGAACGCTGACCATTCAATGCGGCGCACTCCGCGTATGGCAAAAGCAAATCAAAAGGTTGAATGCCTAGACTGCGCGGACTTTTGCCGTGGAAAGGACTGCACCGTGCTCGACTGGAACATCCTCTGCGATTTCGACGGAACCATCGTACTCAAAGATATTACCGACTCGCTGCTCGAACGGTTTGCGCGTCCGGGCTGGGAAACACTCGAAAGCGCATGGCGCTCAGGGAAGCTCGGTTCGCGCGAATGCATGGGCGGCCAAGTCGCCTTGCTCGACGCGAGCCAGGAAGAAATCGACGCGCATCTGGCAACGATGGAGGTCGATCCGATGTTTCCGGCGTTTGTCGCCGCGGCCAAAGCTGCAGGCATTTCCATCACGATTGTCAGCGATGGTCTGGATTATGCGATCAGCAAGATTCTGGCGCGCTACGACCTCGCCGATCTGCCGATCATCGCCAATCATTTCGAGCCGGAAGGCGCACGCGAATGGTCGCTGAAATTTCCGTTCTCCAGCCCGAGTTGTTCGGTGTCGAGCGGCAACTGCAAATGTGCGTGCGTCAGCCGCGCGCGCAAACCGCCGCATAATATCCTGCTGATCGGCGATGGCGCTTCGGACTTCTGCGCGGCCGACGCGGTCGATCACGTATTCGCCAAAGCGCGCCTGATCGATCACTGCACCTCGGCCGGCATTCCGCATACGCCGATCGCCGGTTTCGCCGAAGCGCTGGCGTTGCTGCCGGCGCTGATCGCTGGTCGCCTGACCAAATTTTCTTCTCTCAATGTAGTCCAGGATATTTCTTCCAATGCGTGATTCCGAGCTTCTGGCCGACGAGGCCAAATACTGTTCTTTCGGCGATACCGTTCACTATTCCGATCCGCCGAAAATCTTCACGCGCGCCGAAGGCAGTTATCTTTACGACAGCGCCGGCACCGAATTTCTCGATCTGCAGATGTGGTATTCGGCGGTCAATTTCGGCTACTCGAACGAGCGCCTGAACAACGTTCTGAAAAAGCAGATCGATATCCTGCCGCAGGTTGCCAGCCAGTATCTGCATCCGACCAAGATCGAACTCGCCAAGATCGTGGCCGAAGATGCGAAGAAAAAATGGGGCCTCGATGGCCGCGTGCATTTCAACGTCGGTGGCTCGCAATCGGTCGAGGATTCGCTGAAAATCGTGCGCAACGCAAAAGGCGGCAAGAGCCTGATGTTTGCGTTTGAAGGCGGTTATCACGGCCGCACGCTCGGCGCCTCGGCGATTACTTCGTCGTACCGTTATCGCCGTCGTTACGGTCATTTCGATCGCGCCCAGTTCATCGAATTCCCGTATCACTTTCGCGGCCCGAAAGGCATGTCAAAAGAAGAATATGGCGAGTTCTGCGTCGCCAAATTCGAGCGCCTGTTCGAGACCGAATACAACGGCGTTTGGGATCCGAAAGCTGGCCAGTGCGAATACGCCGCGTTCTACGTCGAGCCGATTCAGGGCACCGGTGGTTATGTCATTCCGCCGCCGAATTTCTTCAAGGGACTGAAGCGCGTGCTCGACAAGTTCGGCATCTTGATGGTGGTCGACGAAATCCAGATGGGTTTTTTCCGCACCGGCAAGTTGTGGTCGATCGAACATTTCGGCGTGACACCGGATGTGCTGGTGTTCGGCAAAGCGTTGACCAACGGTCTAAACCCGCTCGCCGGCATCTGGGCGCGCGAAGAACTAATCAATCCGACCGTGTTTCCGCCGGGCTCGACGCATTCCACGTTTGCATCCAATCCGCTCGGCACCGCAGTCGGTCTGGAAACGATGCGCATGCTCGCCGAAACCGACTACGAAAGCATGGTCATGGCCAAGGGCGCGCATTTCCTCGCCGGGCTGCAAGACCTGCAGAAACGCCACAAGGAAATCGGTGACGTCGATGGTCTCGGTCTCGCGCTGCGCGGCGAAATCTGCGAAGCCGATGGTTTTACGCCGAACAAGAAGTTGCTCGACAAGATGGCTGATCTTGGCCTCGCTGGCGAACTCGAACACAACGGCAAGAAGATGGGTCTCGTGCTCGACGTTGGCGGCTATTACAAGAACGTCATCACGTTCGCGCCGTCGCTACATATCAGCACGGAAGAAATCGATCTCGGCATCGCGTTGCTCGATCAGTTGCTGACGAAAGCGAAGAAGCTGGTCTGATCCGGCTCGGCTGAATCGGTGTTGCCGTTCGATTATTCGACCGGCAACACCGGTCGCTCAAACAGCGGTTATTTCGACTTCGTTTTGCTCGACTTGAGTTTGACCGGTTCGCTGTAACGCGCGAATCCGGGGATGCGTTCCAGCACCCAGCGCAGCGGATTGTCGACCCACGCATGCGTGACGAAATCCTCGTGTTTGGTATTGGGATCGGTGCTGAGGATGGTCACGCCGCCCTGCGAAAAATTCTTTGGTGGCGCAGTTTTGAAGCGCACGTTTGCTTCTTTCAATTCCTGCATAAACGCTTCGTTGCCCTCACGACTGGATTCGGTATACGCGCTGAGGAAAAACGTCGGCCAGCGCATCTGCTCGACCCAACTCGTGAACTTGTCGATGTTGCCGTACATCGCGTCGAGCATCACCACACCGCGCAAACGTCGGCCCGCGCCACCGATCGCCAGCGACCACGCCGCCGGCAGATAACCGCCGCTGTAGGCGACCAAGACAACAGGCATTTGCGAGATGCGCGACTCAGCGCGTTTGTCGCCATACAGTTCGACTAGACGCGCGCCCGCCTCGCCGACAAATTCGATGAATCCGCGACGTTGCCAGAAACGCCCCGCGCTCGAATCGGCCGCATCGATCGCGAATTGTGGCGCGACCAAAACCGCATTCGCGCCGGATCTGGCGAGCTGCTCGACCACTTGCTGACGCTCGATGACATCGCGTGTCAGCAGCGCGCCGTTGCCGTGAAAAAACACCACCATCAGCGCCGGTTTGCGGATGTCGAATCCCGCTGGCATGTACAACAATACGCGGCTATCGCGATAGATCGCATCTTCCCAGTGCACACCGTCGCGTGCGGTATGACCGGTGCGATTGCCCTCGCTGGTATCGAGAAAATGCTTGCCGGAATCCGGGATCAAACCGCGATACGGAAACGGCGCGGTCTTGAAGTTGACGAGCGCGAGTTTCGCTGCGGGCAATGGCGCGAGCGGCTTTTTTGCGGCACTCGCGGCTGCGGTTTTCGCCGCGAATGATGGGATGGTCTTCGCGGCGGTCGGCGCGGCCAAAACCGCACCCGACAGCACCATTAAAAGTAACAGCGCCGCGCAGGATTTCAGCAGCGAAAAACCGCGTGGCATTCGTTGCGACGGCGCGAACATCCCTGCGTTATCCCGCGGCTTTTTTCAGCGGCAGGAAGATCGCGAAAAACGCCGGGATCGCGAGCAGATACGCGCCACCGCTGACCTGCAAACACGCGGCCAATCCGAACGACGTTGCGATGATCGGCACTGCCGCCGCGCCGACTACCGAGAACGAACCGTTGATGCCCCACGCCCACAGGAACATCGCGTCCTTGCCAAGGCGACCGAGCCAGGTCATCGCGATCGACATCGGGAAACCCATGAGAAATGCGGGCGGCGCAATCAGCGCAAACGAGAACAACAAACGCAGCGCGTAAGGCAGGCTGCCGAGACGATCGAGCACCGGGTCGAGCAGGAAACTGTAGGCGATCAACAATGCCGCGATCGCGACGAAGATGCGCGGCATGACGGTGCGCGCGCGCTCCATGTAACGCTCCGAAACCAGACTGCCGAGGCCGGAAAACACCAGCATGCCGGTGATCAGGATCGATGCGGAAATGGTCGGGTTACTCAACGCCAGCACGAACTTTGCGATCAGCGAAACTTCCACGACGATGTAACCGAGACCGAGGCACGCAAAATACAGGATGGTGCGAAACTGTCCCGGATAACGGCTGAAAATGGTACGCCAACCGAAGGCGACCGGGAACGCGATCAACACGATCGCCGCGAGCAGCGCGATGCCGAACGTTGCCCACACCAGCAGGTAACCCCATTCGTCCTGGAACAGTTCGAGCCGGTCGCTGACACGCGTGAGATCGGCCGGTTTTACGTACGCGGCGAAGTACGGATGGTTGTTGGTCAGCGGTCGCGCGTCGAACACGTAACGATGCGCGATGTCGTCCCAGCCACCGTGAATCAAGCTACTCCACGCGAGTTGTGCGAGCGTGGTCGCGGGCAGTTGGGTCGGCGTGGCTGACGAGGTCGAATCGGTGGTGCCCGTCGGATCCGCCATCGGCTCGGCAGGATTGGCGTTTGCAGTTACGCCAGCATCCGGCTCGGTCGGGCCCGCGGCTTTTACGGTGGCTTCCGCACCGAAGATGCCGGCTTCGTATGCATCAAGTGTCGCGGTCGTCTGCGTGGTGTCGTAGACGAATCCGGGATAGGTGATTTCATCGAACGACATCGCATGCGAATGGGCGTGCAATTTGGTCATGTCTGCGGCGCTGAAACCGCCGCGTTTGTACAACACTGTGGTGGTCGATAGATAACTCGACACTGCATAAAAACGATCGTCGATCGCCGCGCCCGGTTCGAGACTGCGCGCCGCATCAGCCATCGTCGCATACAACTTGAGAATCGATTTCGGCGGTTCTTCCTTGTTCCACAACGTCACCGATAAAACGCCGCCCGGCGCCAGCGCGCGCATGTACGCGGTCATCGCCTCACGCGTGTAGGCGTATTTTTCGACGATCGCAAAACCGCCGGGATTCGACAATCCGGCCGAGTCGGCGAGGCTCAGATCGATCACGTCGAAACGCTGATCGGTATTCGCGAGAAATAGCCGTCCGTCGTAATCGATCGTGGTGAGTTTTGGATTGCCGAGCACATCGCCGCTGAACTCGCGCAGCGTTTTGTCGTTGCGGAACGCGGCGAGAATCGCCGGATTGGATTCGGCGACGGTGACGTGCTTCGAATAACGCAAGGCCACTTCGGTCGAGATGCCGCCACCGAACTGCACCACAAACGTATTCGGATCGGACTTGATCTGGTACGGATAAACCATCGGCAGAAAACGGAAATACGCGCTCTCCGCATCGGACAGATTACGCATGATGCCGAATGGACCTTCGCCGTCGATGTACATGCCGAGGTAGGCATTGGCCGGCATCTCCGGCAGATTGAACGCGGCGTTGTCGGAAAGCCCCGGCGCAAAATGCAGGTACGAGCTGGAATAGACTTCGAGATAACCGAACGGCGATGCGTTTTCGTAGATGCGCTGGTTATCCGGGAACTTGCGCGCGTAGGAAACGCCTTTGTAATCCGATACCGCGAGCTTGGAAATACCGAGATAAGACGGCAGGAAAATTTGCGTCGCGAAACACAATGCCGCAACCGCGGCGACGCCGATCAGATTTTTTGTGCTGCGCTGATGCGCAAACCACATCGCGCTGCCGATCAGCCACAACAGCAGCGGCACGACGATCAAATCGTCGGGACGAAAAACATACAAGGTCGCCAGCACCACGAGACCACCGACGCCAGCGCCGGCGAGATCGGCGAAATACACGCGACCGAAAATCGCTTTCATGCGCAGGAATACCGCGCCGAGGAAAAACGCGCCGCTCAGGAACGGCAGCAGATAAAGCACGAAGTTCGCGAACAGCCGCCACTTCTGCAGCGGATCGGAAACCAGAAAAATCGCATTGAACGGAATCTGCTGCGCGAGCAGATTCGAAGCAATGATCAGCGGGCCGAACAACAACAGCGCCACGTTCGCGACACCACGCCAATGCCGCTCGAACCACGCATTCGCCGCGCACATCACTACGCTGGTGAGGCCGAAACCCATCATCGCCAGGCTCACCACCATCGAGCCGAAATGCGCCCAACTGCCGACGGCGAAAACACGCATGATGACGATCTGCAGCGCGATGATCGCTGCCGACACCATCGCCACAGCGAGATAAAAAAGCAGTGCGGGTTGTTCGTTGGCGCCGGTGCGCGGTGGAGATTTGCTGAGGGTCATTGCGTTCTACTGAGCCTTGCTGTCGCCGGATGCGCGCTGATGCGCGTCATGCGGCTTGAGGAATCTCGACCGCCGGCTGGCGGCAGTCGAATGATGGAACGGAGCCTAACCATTGCGCCGTCATTCCGCACAGGCGGGAATGACGGCGATGAGACCTTTGCATCAAAACCGTTATTGCTTCGCCGGCACGGGCTTGTCGGTTGCAGGCTTGTCAGCTGCAGGCTTGGCCGGCGGCGGCGTTATGCCTTCGACCTTGTCGGTATCCGGCTTGCCGTTATGCGTGGCTTTGATCACGTCGCCTTCGAGCTTGGTGAACGGTACGAACGGTACGATTTTGCCGTTGTAGATATCGCTGCGCGTGACCGTGATGGTGCCGTCGGCGGCCTGATTCTTGACCACCTTGAGCACACGCTGCGCACCAGGCGGGCCAACCGGAATGACCATGATGCCACCGGCCTTGAGCTGCTTCAGCAGCGGCGGCGGCACGTGATCGATACCGCAAGTAACGATGATCTTGTCGAACGGGCCATTCTCTTCCCAGCCGTAATAACCGTCGGCCTGCTTCGAGGTGATGTTCTTGAATTCGTTGTAGCCTTTCTTGATCAGATCGTCGTAGACACCGCGCGTGCGTTCGGCTAGCGGCTTGATGATTTCGATCGAGAATACCTTGTCGGTCAGGTGCGACAGATACGCCGACTGGTAACCCGAACCGGTGCCGATTTCGAGCACTTTCTCGCCCTGCTTCACATCCAGCGACGCGGTCATGTGACCGACCAGATGCGGGCCGGAAATGGTCACGCCATAACCGATATCGAGGAACGCGCTGTCATAGGAATGAGCGCGATTGATCGGACGGACGAAGTCTTCGCGCGGCGTCAGCAGGAACGCACGCTTTTCGCGATCGGCACTCAGATCCTTGTTGGTCAACATCGCCTGCAGACGATCCCAGCGCTTGCCCACAAACGCTGCATCTTCACCGCGGTTTTTCACCATCCACGCGACGAAATTTTCGCGCGTGTCGAGCGGCGGCGCGATATCCCAGGTAAACGGCAATACCGAAACCGGCGCTGCGGCAGCAGCGGCAGCCGGTGCGGCATGGGAAAGCAGCGGCATGATCGATGCCGTCAGAACAGCGAGAGAACCCAAAACAAAACCACGTCTTTTCACGTTTATCTCCATAACTCGAATAGGCAAACTTGCAAAGGACACGCGGCAAGGACACCGCGATATTCATTTCATTAAAGCGGGATTTACGGCGCCTGTTTCAGTGCGATGACCGCGTTGAGGCCGCCGAAAGCGAACGAGTTGGACAAGACCGCACGCACGGTTTTTTCGCGCGCGGTGTTCGGCACGTAATCAAGATCGCAGGCCGGATCGGGATCGACAAAATTCATGGTCGGCGCAATCACGCCATCACGCAACGTACCGATCGCCGCGACCAGCTCAATCGCGCCGGCCGCGCCGAGCGCATGACCGTGCATCGATTTGGTCGACGACACCGCGAGTCCATCGGCATACGCGCCAAACACGCGCCGGATCGCCGCGGTTTCGGTCGGATCGTTGGCCGGCGTGCCGGTGCCGTGCGCGTTGATGTAACCGACGTCGGCAACGTTGAGTTTTGCATCCGACAATGCGCGCTCGATCGCGCGCGCCGCACCGACTTCGGACGGAAACACGATATCCGCCGCATCCGCCGACATGCCGGCGCCAGCAAATTCGGCGAGAATATTCGCGCCGCGCGCCTGCGCATGCTCCAATGTTTCGAGCACAAAAATGGCCGCACCTTCGCCAAGCACAAGGCCACGACGTTGTTTGCTGAACGGACGACACGTGTCATCGGCCAGCACGCGCATTGCTTCCCACGCCTTGGCGCAGCCGAGCGTGATGCAGGCCTCAGTGCCACCGGTCACGGCCGCATCGACCTGGCCGCTGCGCACCATGTGGAACGCCTGCGCCATCGCGTGATTGGACGACGCACACGCGCTGACCACAGCAAACGCCGGGCCGGTAAGTTTGAATTCGATACTGACCTGGCATGCCGGCGCATTCGACATCAGACGCACGATGCTGAGCGGATGCGGTCGTGCATTCTCGCCATACAAGCGGCGCGATGCTTCGTCGTGCGTGGTCTCGCCACCGACGCCCGTGCCGATGATGCACGCGGTACGATCGCCGAGTTCATCCGCCGAAAAATCGATGCCGGATTGTTTGACCGCCTCGCGCGCCGCGACCAGCGCGAACTGCGAAACGCGATCCAGCAGCATCAATTGTTTTTCGCTGAAATGCTGCAGCGGATCGAAACCGCGCACCTCGGCAGCGATGCGCGCCTTGAGTGTGCTTGCATCGATCCGGCTGATCGGCGCGATGCCTTGGTGGCCTTCGCGCATCGCGTTCCAGCACGTCGCCGCATCGAGTCCGAGCGCCGACAACGAGCCCATTCCGGTAATTACGACACGCCGCATGTGAATCTCGTTCGAGGTTTGAATAAATGCATCGTTCGATCGTCTCAGTGGTGACGAATGCGTCAGCTCAGCACGGGAGCGCCGGCTTCTTTCTCTGCGATCAAGCGTTCGACCGCGGTCACCAGACCCTGCACCGAATCAGTGTCGACAGTCGGGTCGCGATCGGGCAAGGTGATCTTGAATTTGTCTTCGAGCTCGAAAATGATCTGCACCGCATCGAGCGAATCGATTTCGAGGTCCTTCAATGTGGATTCGAGCGTGATCTTGCTCGCCTCAATGCCCGATTCCTTGGCGATGATGGCGAAAATGGTTTCCTGCACATTACTCATTCATTTCTCCGGGATGCCCTGTTCCTGCGCATAGTTTAGCGTATGCGCCGGTAAACTTTGAGGTTTTACGCGGTTGGTGTTTATCGCGCAGACGGCTTGCGTCGCGTTGCGCCTAATGATCGGTCGGCTTGGGCGTATCCGAACCCAGCATCAGGATGCCGCAAACGATAATCGCGGAGCCGAGCAACTTCGACCAGTTCAGCGATTCGCCGACGATCAAGAACGACGCGCCCATCACTGCGACAAACACGATCGCACTGGTCGGAAACGCGCTGGACAACGAAGACTTGCGCAGAATCACCATCCACGCCAGAAACGCACCGAGATAACAACCCGCCGCGCTCCATAGCCATGGCGAGCGCGCTGCATTCAAGGCCGCAGCCAAAGTGAATTCGAACGCGCCCGATTGCTCGCCCGCGAGTTTCAACGAAACCTGACACAAGGTTTCGAAGCCAAGCAAAATCAGCCAGGCCAGCGCCACCGGATTCAACCAGCGTGCGGGTTTTGCGGTGAGATTCATCGATTCGGTTCCTTGATGTGATGCGTCAGATCGGCGTCGAGACGGTCGAGGCGAAACAGGCGCTCGACCTCGGCGAAGATGCGATCAAGCAGACGATTGCGATGTCGATACCATAACCAGTTCGCCGCCAGGCGACTGCCGAGGCGCAGTTTTTCGTGATGCAATCCCTGCCCGCTTTGATACACCGGAATGCGCTGCGCCAGGCAATAGCGCACGTTTTCCATCCAGCTGACGTAATACAAGCTGTACTTGCGTGAAAGGGCGTAATCCATGCCGAAAAATTTGTCGAGCAGGCGCCGCTCATCGTGCAGCACGAGATTGAACGCGATCAGTTGCTGATCCAGCCAATACGTCACGCAACTGGCGCGGTCGCCGAGTTCGCTCAGCACATTCTGGAAATACGCTGGCGTGAGTTCCTCGAACTGGAATTCGGCGTGATCGAACGTGGCACGATACAGGCGCAGCACGTCATCGCGGATATCGTCGATATTGTCGCGCCATTCGATGCGCAGCGCGGTCGCGTTCTTGAGTTTGCGACGCATGTCCTTGCGGGTGCCGGCACTCAGTGCTGCCAGATAGTCGTCGAGCGTTGCATGCGGCAGGTCGAGACTCGCCGTCGGCAATCCCGGCTGACGACGCAAACCGGCGACCGCACAGGCCTCGGCCCATAAATCGTCTTGCCCTTCGCCCGCATCCTTGATCGCGATCATGCCGATCCGTCGTACTTGCGCTTCCCGCTCGACTGCGCCGAGGATCATTGCGAGCAAACGTGCTTGCTCGGCAGGCTCGCAGTCCGGCGCAAAACCGAGATGACAGACTTCGCTGACTGGCGAACCGAGTGACAACAACCGCAGCCGCAGCAGGCGCGGAAATATACGACAGATCGCATCGGTGACCTTGCGCAAGCCGCCTTGCAACGTGGTATCGAGGCGGTAATCGGTCAGAAACGCCGGCACTACGGCGCGCAACTCACCGTTTTCGCGCAGCGCAAAATACAGGTAATTGAAATCGGTCAGGCCGGCGCGCTCAACCGCGCGGTAATACGACCAGTCTTCAAGCTCGTGCGGAAACAGGCGATTCCACTCGTCGCGCGCAAATGCGTCGATCGAGCTTGCAATAACGACATCCATCAGTCGCTGGCAAATGCCGCCGCTGCGGGATATGCCACCGGCTCGCCGAGCCGGCCGGCGGCGATGCGGCCGAAGAAGTTGGCCGAACGTTCGATGACCTTGTCGCGCTCCTGATCGACCGTGATCATGTGATAGCTATCTTTGAGCAATACGGTTTCAACCGGGCCGCGCACGCCACGCGCCACCTTGCGTGCATTGCGCGGACTGGCGATGTCGTCTTCGGCAGCGTGCATGATCAGGCTCGGCGCGCGTACTTTCGAAATCTCGCGGCGCATGCGAAATGCGAGGCGATAAAACTGCGACAACGATGGCCACGGATTGCCCGGCAAACCGGCAGCAGCGCTATCGCCACCGAGCATGCTGCTGGCGATACGATCGCGGATGCGCTGATCCTTGATGCCGTAGGGTTCGGTTTCCTGGAAACTGCGGCCACGGCCGATGCCAAACGGCGTGACGAGCGGCAATAGAAACGAGAGTTTTGCGATGCGCGGAATCGCCCAGCCATCGTAGACAAACGTGGTGCCGTAAAGCCCGAGTCCGTCGACGTCGTTCGGTCGATCCGCCGCGAGTTTGAGCGCGAGCAATGCGCCCATCGACAGTCCGGCGACAAACATGTGATCGACCTTGCCACGTAACTCATCGGCCGCTTCACCGACGCTGCGATACCAGTCGCGCCAGCCGGTCTTGAGCAGGTCGGCGGTATCGCCGCAGTGCCCGGCGAGCTGCATGCCATGCACGGTAAAACCGGCGCGATGCAAACCCTTGCCGACAAAGCGCATTTCCGCCGGCGTGCCGGTGAGGCCGTGAATCAGCAATACGCCGGAGCGTCCGCCTTGCAGAAAAAAATCTGCTTTCTTGATCATCGCAACAGCACCGGATCGTATGAGGAAAAACTCAAGGAATGCACACCAGCGCCACGCCGATCGCGACCACCACGGTCGCCAGCCAGCGCTGTCGCGATACTTGCTCGTGCAGAATAAATTTGCTCGCCAGCACCACGCCGCAATACGACAAGGCGGCGAACGGAAAGGCGAGGCTCAGCGGCGCGAGAGTCAGCGCGGCATACCAGATCACGAATTCGACAACATAGACGGCGAGCCCGACGATGACCCACGGCGAGCGCACCAGCGCCATGACGAATCCGATCGGACCGGGCCGCGGCGGCGCCTCATCGGCATTCAACCCGAGCTTGAAACACACTTGGCCGGTAACGTCGCCCACGACCGCGCCGAGAAGAAGCACAAACATCAGAATCATTGTGTCAACGCGCGCCTGCGGCAGTTTGGATCGTTGCCAACAATAGCCGATTGACGCTTTCGTTCTGCTTAAGCATGGCCGCAACATCGCCGCGCTGCGGTTGATCCATGCGTACTTCGAAACGCTTCAGTGCGTTGCTGAAATTCGGCGCGGCGTATTCGCCGCAGATGTCCGCACCGAGAATGCGTTTGGCGGCGCCGATCAGTTCGATCATGCGCAGTAACGACGGCAAGCGCATCTGGCCCTGATCCCAGTTGGTCACGACGTCTTCCTCGGCCAGCACATCCTTGTCGATCGTGATCCAGATCGTCTCGGTCGGGATTTGCCGAATGATCGCGGCGAGTTGCTGATCGAGATCGGCCTCGGCGAGGTTTTGCCAGTGAATATGTCCGTCCAAAAAATGCCGGCCCGGACCATCGGCTACGCGCCGCCATACTTTCGATGGCGCATGGCTCCACGGATATAAGTCCAGTGCACCGCGTTCGAGCGCCGGCAGATTTCCACCCTTCAGATCCGGTCGCACCAGATCATCGCTGCAAACGCCGAGCGTGATTATTTTCGCGACGTTCGGCAGCTTCAGTGCCTGATTGATCCACGATCCGCAATGCCAGCGCGGCGCGAGCCGCACCCAATCCGGATGATTATCGAAATGGATCAACGTGAACGGTTCGCGCGCTCGCGCCATCAGCAACGTGGCGAGATGATGGAAATCGCCGGAGCCGATCAAGGTAATGCTCGGCCCCGGCAAATCGCCGGCATCGTTCAAGCGCTGGCGTAATAGAGCGATGGTTTTGACGCGACTCCACAAGCGCAGCCGCGGACCGAGATCGCGCAGATCGAGCGTGCGCACGGAATCCCACGGCGCTGCATCGCGCAACGAGCTTTGCGCAGTGAGTGAGTCATCGAGATTGAGTAATTGCAGGTGCATCGCATCGTCTTGAGCAAACTGCGTAGCAGTTCTGTGCCGACGCACCGGTTTCTTGCGTTGCCAACTCGTTGATTGAGTTGGTGGGCGGTACAGGGATCGAACCTGTGACCCCTACCATGTCAAGGTAGTGCTCTACCGCTGAGCTAACCGCCCGTTTGGGGCGCGGACAATAACACAGGGATAGGTGCGCACTCAACCGGATTCGTCGCGCGCATCCGATTTTTATCGCGCGATGCCACGCGTAACAGCCTTGGCTTGCGGGTTGCGCGACCGCGTAGAAACGAATCCGTCAGCAGATTTTCTGACGGAATCGCATCAGCGCAACTACAATGCGCGCCATGCAATTCGACTCCTTCACTTTCCTGGTTTTTTTCGCGCTTGTGCTCGCGATCTACAACGCCATTGCGGCGTGGAGCGCGCGCAAATGGTTCCTGCTGCTGGCGAGCTACATTTTTTATGCGGCGTGGAATGCGCCGTTCCTGCTGTTGCTGATCGCTTCCACCACGCTCGACTGGTGGATCGCACAACGCATCGATGCCGCGACCGAAACGCGACAACGCAAGGGATGGATCGTCGCAACGTTGCTGGTCAATCTCAGCGTGCTAGGTTATTTCAAATACAGCCGATTCCTGCTGGATAATTTCGCCGCGCTGCTAGGCACGCTCGGTGTGCATTACGTCCCGGCCAAACTCGACATCGTGTTGCCGATCGGCATCTCGTTCTACACGTTTCATTCGCTGTCGTATTGCCTGGATATTTATCGCGGCAAATTCGCACCGACACGCAGCTGGCGCGACTACGCGCTGTACGTCGGATTTTTTCCGCAACTCGTGGCCGGCCCGATTGTGCGCTTCACCCAGATGCGCGCGCAGATCGAAATACCGCGCCGAAGCACCGCCGCCGGCCTCGGCCTCGGCCTGACCTTGCTGGTGCTCGGCCTGTTCGAAAAAATCGTGCTCGCCGACAGTATTTTTGCACCGGTGGCCGACGCCCTGTTCAACAAGCCGCAAGCTGCCGGCAGTGCTCTTGCGTGGTCGGGAACATTCGCGTTTACCGGACAGATTTTCTGCGATTTCGCCGGTTATTCGAGCTGCGCGCTCGGCGCCGCACTCGCGCTCGGTTTCACCTTGCCGATCAACTTCCGCAATCCGTATGCGGCGATCGGTTTTTCGGATTTCTGGCGGCGCTGGCATATCTCGCTGTCGAGCTGGCTGCGGGATTATCTGTACATCGGCCTCGGCGGCAATCGCCACGGCGCGTGGCGCATGTATCTGAATCTGATGCTCACAATGCTGATCGGCGGACTGTGGCACGGCGCGGCGTGGACGTTCGTGGTCTGGGGCGGCTTGCACGGCATTTATCTGTGCATCGAACGCGCGATCCGCGAACAGCTTGCGCCGGCGCGCTGGCAACAAAATGCGATCGTGCGATTCGGTTACGGCTTGCTGACGTTGTTCGGCGTGATGCTGGCGTGGATCTGGTTTCGCGCGAGTGATTTTTCATCGGCGTGGTTGATCCAGAGCAAGTTGTTCGATGTGTCAACGCTGCGCGCCGGCATCATCGCCTCGGGCAGCGATCAGCGTATCGCGGTAGTCACATTGCTCGCGCTGGTCGTGGTGCACTGGCTGTTTCGCGAACGCGACATCAAGCAATTATTCACGCGCATGCATCCGCTGCTGCTGGGTTTGTTGCTCGCGATCATGTTGAGCATGGTCGTGCTTTCGCCGGGAGAGAATCATGCTTTCATCTACTTCCAGTTCTGATTCCGCCAGCACGGAATCCGGCGGCGGCAAACGCTGGCTGGTGGCGTGGTTGATCGCGCTGAGCTTGGTCGCAGCGACACTCGGCACTGTCGAATATCACTGGCGTGGCCGCGGTTATCGCCCGACGATTCTCGATTCCACCTTGCTCTGGTCGGTACAACGTGACCGTGTATACGCGCAGTCAAAAACACCGCTATTGTTGCTCGGCGCGTCGCGCATCGAGTTCGGTGTCGACATGAAAGTCATGCGCGAATTGCTGCCGCGATATCTTCCGATCATGCTCGCGGTGAACGCGCATTATCCATTGGCCACGCTGCGTGATCTGGCTGACGATGAAAACTTCCACGGTTTGATTCTGTGCGATGTCGATAGCGTCGGCCTGCTGCGCGAGTACAACGAAATGCAGCGCGAGTACGTGCAATATTTTCATCGACAGTGGACGCCCAGCTGGCACTTGCACCGTGCGCTGCTGAATGGCTGGCAAGCGCACGCGTTGATCGCCGATCCGGCTTTCAGCATAGTCGCGAGTACGCGCCGCTGGCTCGACAACACCGCCGAACCATTTCACAACTATGTCGATTTCCACGCCGACCGCAGCGGCGATCTGGATTTTTCGCGCACCGATGCGGAAGCGATCAAGCGCCATTTTGCGGATACGCTCGAAGGCAATCTTGCCGGCATGCCAAAACGCACAGCGGACGAATGGCTGGCCGATCTCGCGCCAATCGGCGTATGGGCAAAACGCATCGAAGCGCGTGGTGGACGTGTGATTTTTTTCCAGAGCCCGGTACACGGAATGCAGCAAACGGCGATCGATCGCGCGATGCCACGCGTATTGTATTGGGATCGTTTCGCCAGCACCGTCACGATCGCGCTGTCGGGCGTTGATGAGCCCAGCCTCAACGTATTTCCGCTACCCGACGATTCGCATCTCGACTATCACGACAAACCCGCCTACACACGCGCACTCGTCGATGTGCTGGTCGCGCACGGCTTGCTGCAGCGCTGATATCCATTCCCGCAGCGTCATTTAGCTCTCGCGCTACCGCTAGGAAACCAGGCTCAGCGTTTTCACGCGTTTGATCTCGTCGCGCACCTGCGCGGCCTGTTCGAAATTCAGATCCTGCGCATGCTTGTACATCTGCGTTTCGAGCTTTTTCAGCTTGGCCGACAACTGCGTTGGCGACAGGCCGCTGTAGTCGATTTCTTCTTCCGCCACGCGCCGTGCTTCTGCCGCCGCACGACCACGCGAGCCACGTGATTTCAGTGCTTCCGGTTCGGCACGCGCGCCTTCCATGATGTCGGAAACTTTCTTGACGATGGTTTCCGGCGTGATGCCATGTTCGAGATTGTGCTCGACCTGTTTCTGCCGACGCCGATCGGTTTCCGCGATCGCAATCTGCATCGAATTGGTGATGCGATCCGCATACAAAATCGCCTTGCCGCGTACGTTGCGCGCAGCGCGACCGATGGTCTGGATCAGCGAGCCGGCGGAACGCAAAAAGCCTTCCTTGTCCGCATCGAGAATCGCCACCAGCGATACCTCCGGCATGTCCAAACCTTCGCGCAACAAGTTGATGCCGACTAACACATCGAACTTGCCGAGACGCAGGTCACGAATGATTTCGGTGCGCTCCACGGTTTCAATATCGGAATGCAGATAACGCACACGCACGCCGTGTTCGTTCAGATAATCGGTGAGATTTTCGGCCATGCGTTTGGTCAACGTGGTGACCAGCACACGATCGCCCATCGCAATGCGCAAGTTCGCTTCGGACAACAAATCATCAACCTGCGTGCGCACCGGACGAATCTCGACTTCGGGATCGATCAAGCCGGTCGGACGCACCACCTGTTCGACGACCGCGTCGCCGGAATGCTCCAGCTCGTACGCGCGCGGCGTGGCCGAGACGTAAATCGAGCGCGGCGCACGCTCCTCGAATTCCTCGAATCGCAGCGGGCGATTATCCAGCGCGGACGGCAGGCGAAATCCGTACTCGACCAGATTTTCCTTGCGCACGCGATCGCCCTTGTACATGCCGCCGAGCTGCGGCAGGGTGACGTGCGATTCGTCCACCACCAGCAGCGAATCCGGCGGCAAGTAATCGAACAAGGTCGGCGGCGGCTGGCCCGGTGCATGGCCGCTGAGATGGCGCGAATAATTTTCGATGCCCTGGCAATAGCCGATCTCGGCCATCATCTCGATATCGAACTGGGTGCGCTGTTGCAAGCGCTGCGCCTCGACCAGCTTGTTCGCTTTGTAGAGTTGATCGAGCCGTTGCACGAGCTCGGGTTTGATCGTCTCGATCGCATCGAGCACGCTTTTGCGCGTGGTCACGTAATGCGATTTCGGATACACCGTGAAGCGCGGCACCTTGCGGATCACCGCCCCGGTGAGCGGATCGAACAGGCTCAGGCTCTCTATATCGCCATCGAACAATTCGATGCGCACCGCTTCGGTTTCCGACTCCGCCGGAAAAACATCGATCACCTCGCCGCGCACACGGAACGTACCGCGCCGCAGCTCGACATCGTTGCGCGTGTATTGCAGTTCGGTCAGATGCCGCACCAATTCGCGTTGATCGGTGTGCTCGCCGCGCATCAGATGCAGCCGCATCTGCAGGTATGTTTCGGGCGCACCAAGACCATAGATCGCCGACACGGTGGCGACGATCAACGCATCTGGCCGCGATAGCAGCGCCTTGGTCGCCGATAGCCGCATCTGCTCGATGTGCTCGTTGATCGACGCATCTTTTTCGATATAGGTATCGCTCGAAGGCACATACGCTTCGGGCTGGTAATAGTCGTAATAGCTGACGAAATATTCCACCGCGTTGTGTGGAAAAAATTCCTTGAACTCGCCGTACAGCTGCGCCGCCAGCGTCTTGTTCGGCGCCAGCACGATGGTCGGTTTCTGAATCGCCTGGATCACGTTGGCGATCGTGAACGTCTTGCCCGATCCGGTCACGCCAAGCAGGGTCTGATGCGCCAGGCCATCGTTCACACCGGCGATCAATTTGCGGATCGCCTCGGGCTGATCGCCGGCGGGCTGGTAATTCGAAACGAGCTGAAAACGATCGGTCATTGCGGCTTCCGAGAAATTGGCTGCGCCGCGCGGGCGCGAGTAGACATCTGAACTTCAAGCATGCGCCAGATGTTCGGGCGCGACAGGCGCATCACAAGTGTTCGCACCTGAACGATCGGCATTTTCTTACACGGATTCGCATTCATCGTCCATTTCGACACCTGCGCCCGCTGTCTAGAATTTGTCGCACTTCGGAACACTTCATTCTGACTTGGGGAATCATCATGGCAACGCGCAAATTTCATCGTCAAACCGGTGTCACACTGATCGAAATCCTGCTCACACTGGTCATCCTCGGCATTCTCACTTGCACCGCATTGCCATCGTTTCGCGGCATCATGCAAAGTACCCAGGCCCGCAGCGCCCGCGACAGCTTGATGACCAGCCTCAATCTTGCGCGAACCAGTGCGCTGACCACCAGCAATCATGTCGTGCTGTGCCCGAGCGAAGACACGCAAACCTGCAGCGGCAAAACCTCGTGGCAGAGCGGCTGGATCGTATTCCAGGATAGCAACGGCGATAACCAGCGCAACAACAATGAACCGCTGATCGCCATCACTCAACACCAGCCCGCCGGCCAAGCCATCATGAGCACCGAAGGCCGCACCCACGTCACCTATCGCCCCGACGGCAGCGCCAGTGGCACCAACGTCACCATCAGCTTCTGCGATGCCCGCGGCGCCGCACTTGCCAGCGCGATCATCGTCAACAATGCCGGGCGCCCGCGTACCGGCGCTCCCAGCGCGACCCAAGCCGCTGCTGCTTGCGCTGCTATTTGAAACCCAGCCTGCGACAAGTTCTGTCAGCAGCGATCGCCGACAATATTGGCTTATCCGAACGCGCTGATGGCGGTCGTTGCGCGTCAAGTTCAACAAAATTCCGCGATCCAACCGACTTTTATCGGCGCAAGGCTTGACGAAGCGGCTCAAGAACAACAGAATACGCAGCTCGCTTCACCCCCCTTTATTCCCCGATAGCTCAGTCGGTAGAGCAAGTGACTGTTAATCACTGGGTCGGCGGTTCGAGTCCGTCTCGGGGAGCCATATAGAACAAGGCCTTGCAGAAATGCGGGCCTTTTTTTATGCCTGCGATTTGGTAGGTGGGATACTTACCGAGATAATTTTCGGAATATGCAGCAACTGCGCTCTGGGCGGTAGACCAAAAGGCCGCGCACCGCGTTTCCGCGCAGGGCGTGTGACGAGGAGTCAAACGATCATCACATCTTCGTCTGCTTCCAGCGTTTCATGCTCGGGATAACCCGCCATTGATCCCGGCGCGAGTATGCGCAACTGATTGCCGAGGTTTCGAATGGAAACTTGCATACTGCGCGCCTCCCGCCATCCCATATGAACGATCGATCGCTGCGCCACCGTTGTTTTCGCTCCAAGCTTGGAGCGAAAAGACGCAGAGTCGTCTTGCAGCAGATCTAGCGCATCCTCAAGTTCAGAATATGCGCGCCACTGCTCCCCAGGGAGCCGAAAGAGATTTCCTTCATAGCGCGATGCTCGATTCCGAAATGTTGCAACGCGACGATCCATTGTTTCGAGCCAAGCGACAACGTCATCGTTGTATTGGCCGGACTTCAACTTACTGTCCAAATCGATGAGTTCAGCAATGAGCGGACCGCAAGAGTTTTCCACAGCGGCAGAGGTTTGAGCGCCGATCTTTTGGTCTTGCGCCTGCCACAGCCAGAGTCCGCCGCCAACAGTGGCAATCGCACCCGCAAACGCCCCAACAAGACCGGCGATTTGGTCGGGAAGATGCCAACCCAGTGGCATTGTAATGAGGGCGCCAAGAACAACTCCGACGCCTGCTCCGGTCATCAGTTGAGAATGCGCAGATAGCCATCTGAATATTGTTTTCAATGACTTCTCCCGATGAATTTTGGCGAAATTTACTTATGGATTACGCCAACATTGGAGCGCCGTTGCCGATCCGCTTCTTGCCGCGCGACTTCGGCGTCGTGCTTCGCCCGGCAGTTGTCCTGCGCAGCGAGCACTGAGAGCCTGTTCAAAGTCTCAATCTATGAGACCGGCGTGCTGATACTGGCGGAATGAGATCAACCTATCCGAGTGACATCAGTCGCGCCCAGTTTGAGCAAATTCATCCTTTGCTGGAAAGCGCACGCAAGAAGACCAGCCCGCGTCGGGTGGATCTGTACGAGGTATTTTGCGCGGTCCGCTACCTCCTCAAAAGCGGCTGCCAGTGGCGCATGCTGCCCACGGAGTTTCCGAAATGGCGAACGGTGCATTCGTACTTTTCGATCTGGAGCGAGCCTGACGAGAACGGCATCAGCCTGCTGGAGCGGGCGTTAAAAAAATCAGGTGGGCGCGGTGCGTATCAAGCAGGGGCGCAACGCCATGACGAGCTTCTTGATCGTTGATGCACAAAGCGTAAAGAACACCGACACGGCGACGCATAAGGGCTACGATGCCGGCAAGAAGGTCTCGGGGATCAAGCGGCATATTGCCGTGGATACGCAGGGACTGCCTCACGCTATTGCGGTGACTACAGCGGAAGTCACCGATCGCAAGGGCGCCTTGCAGGCGATAGATCGATGTCAGGCAAACCTACATCGGGTACAAAGTGTCCTAGCGGATGGCGGCTACGTCGGCCAGCCCTTTGCCGAAGCGGTCCAAGGCGCCATCGGTGCCACCGTGCAGATCGCCCAACGCAATGAATTGCATACCTTCGCCGTTATCCCGAAGCGGTGGGTGGTCGAGCGCTCCTTCGCCTGGTTGGAGAAATGCCGACGACTCTGGAAGAACTGCGAGCGCAAGCTCAATACCAGCCTCCAGTTCATTCACCTTGCCTTCCTCACGCTACTGCTCAAAAGACTTTGAACAGGTTCTAAGGAGTGGGCTGGGCGAAGATTGTCTCATCGAACTATAAATGTCTTGCCAAATAAAAAGGGCCGCCGGTTCCAGACGCGAATTCGTGTTCTTAACGTCCCATATTCGTCATGCGGAGGGGGATCAGCTGAATAGATGCCCATCATATGTAAGCTCGCTGATCGCGCCCAATTGACCGGTTGCGAGAGTACCGCTCAACCCTCAAGTCATGAACTTGGAGGCCAGCAAGGAACATCTAAACCATGCGCGCGAGTGCTCTTGACTGAAAAGAAGCTCCATCATCCGGTCCAAAATAACGCAGCGCGCGAAAATGAAGCGCATCGCAGTATATCCACTGAGACAATCGGCGCTGTCGATACTCTTTTTTCTTTGGATGCCGACACATGAATCTCAGGAGGATCTTTTATGCGCCGCAGTCGAGTTTCACATCATCTAGCAGTGCTCACGTTTGGCGTTGCCATCACAACTCCTTTAATGGGGATCGAGCAGCAATCATCGACAGTTCCGACAAGTGATACGAACAGGCAGAAGGCCAGTGACATTGGCACAACCTATAGAATTCAAAACAAGTTAACGGACAAGCACGCAATATTGACAGCAGAATTCAACGTCCCTCTGCAAGAGGTCGATTTGGTGACGACGACTTCCACAAGCGTCCAATACCCAACGAGTGATCGCATCAACAGCAGCCAAGGCGAAGTTTTGATGCAGCTGACCTTGGGGACGAAGCACCCGAAACTCGCACCCGGTCAACTTCAAGCGCACACGAATTATGCGATCTTGAGGAGGAATGCGCCTCCTAGCGGCCCCCTTGTCGCCGCAGTTGTTCCAGCGCAAGTTGCAGGTCCTGAAGGTGAGACCCCTGAGTCCTTGCGAGCTGTCTATGGAATACCGCCGGATGCTGGGATTGGAGCAATCGCAATCGTCGACGCATACGCCTATCCCGAAGCAGATAATGACCTAGAGACCTTTTCGACACAGTTTCATTTGCCGTCTTGCAGGGAGAACAAAGACGACGAAACTAAAGGCTGCCTCCAGAAATTCCCGCAGACCGCTGATCACAAAGAGGACATTTCGGGAATCGCGATAAGCTGCGGCTGGGCAGGTGAGTCTGCGCTCGATCTCCAAGCGGTGCACGCGCTGATACCTAAGGCGAAGCTGATTTATGTCCAAGCTCGCAGCAATAGTTATGACGATCTATTTGTAGCGCTGAAGATTGCACAACAAGCGCTGATGGATGCGGGTGGCGGACAGATTTCTATGAGCTGGGGCGGTGCCGAGTTCGAAACGGAGGGTCAGTTTGATCAGAAATTTATCGACGGTCCGCTCTACTTTGCATCGACGGGAGATCATGGAGGCGACTTGCTCTACCCGGCAGTATCGCCGAAAGTCATCGCCGTCGGTGGAACGACACTGGTGCGGAAACCGACCGGCGAACTCAATGCGCAGACAAGCTGGGACAGCAGTGGCGGGGGTGCTAGCCAATTCGAGCCATTACCGGGATTCCAGCTCGGGATCGAAAACATTGTCGCAGGAAAGCGCAACGTCCCAGACATCTCTGCCGACGCAAATCCCAGCAGCGGCATGGCCGTTTATGCAAAGGTCCCGAAAGATTCCTGCATCGATCATCCGTCTCCGGAGCAAGAACTGAACGGGTGGTTGGAGATAGGCGGCACAAGCCTTGCCGCACCATTGATGGCTGCTATGGCGAATGCGGCAGGGCATCACCGTACTCTTGTTGCAAAAGAGTTGGCAGCAATCTATGTGAATCGCAACAATCCCAATCGCATAAAGGACATCGTAGTGGAGACGGGCCCTGCTGGCGGAAACCATGTCCTCGCCGGATTTGATCGCGTCACCGGAGTAGGCACGCCTTCAAGCATCAGTTTCGACGCTGACGTATCTCAACCCGCACCGCCAAAAAAATAGTCCTCGTCAGTCCCTTACGGAAACTTCCCAAAGAGAATTAATTATGAAATTTATCGGCTATCTATTGAATGCAGTAATGGCATTTTGTCTTTTTGCGTGTTCATCACCTTTACGCACACGAGTCGATTCTCAGAATTCCGCAGTGACGTCCAATACCCGTGATGGCATGGTATATCGGTTACCACTAAAGGCGATCAAGATCACATTGACCGTCGACAAAGACAAGAAACGAACGCTAACGGCCGAGGCAACGGCTGCCTATCCTGATCTTGGCACTCGTTTCATCGTTCAATACAACAACAGTCAACTTAGCAGCAATGAACTAGCTTTGAAGATCGACGTCTCAGGATTGCTCAGTGGGGATGCAAGTTCGTCGCACACTTCGCAAGTAGGCGACGTACTTAAAGGTCTGGCAAGCACGATCGGATCGGTTGGCGCCGCCCTCGATGGGCACGGCAAAGTCGTGCCTCCAGTCACCCCGCCAATCTGCAACAGAGAAGGCACCTACATGTGGCTAGTTGAGCCGACGGACGCCGTGGAACCAGCGGAGACTGCGGCAAAAACACAGATGACAGTTTGCCAAGTCAGGTTCGAGCGCGCGATTCTTGGAACGCCCGAACCAGTTGGCAAAAATAATGTGCGTTTCGACGCAGCGAAAGCAAACTCTGATAACGCCGAGTCTGGTTTCTACTATCGACAGGCACTTCCATATCTCGTCGCATTGACAGATACCAGCGTAGACCCCAACCCCGTCACGCGAGCACTGCTACCGATGCCGACACGACAATCTCCCGTGGAGTTCCTTCCAGTTCAAGAGAGTCTATTTGCAAAGAACATCGTCAAGTTCTCGTTCACCGATGGCTCACCGGTTTCCTATGATCAAGCGCTAGAGAGCGAGTGGGTCGGACTCCTGAGCCTCCCCGCAGATTTGATCAAGTCTTATTTCGGTGCGATCGGCGCAGTCTTTTCAGAACGGAGCGACGCCGACAAGAATCAAGCTGCGTACTTAGCACAGATCAGCGCACTTGCCGTCCAGCAACTGAAAACGCAGGCCTGCCTATCGGCGGTCCAAACAAAAGATGACGCGAAGATAAAGGCAGCATGTGGGCAGTAGTCGCCTCAATGAGTTCGTAGATAGCATTGGCAGGCCGTTGAGAAACGATTTCGAGATCAAATTCTTGAAAAACGAAATTCGTAACTAACTGTTATTTATGCTGTTAATATTTATACAATGCTACATTTGCAGCAAATTTCGAGGATTTCGGGACTTTCTCAACAGCCTGTTAGTGCCTCAAAACGCTCGGCGAAACCGCTTTGAAGAATTGATGTACCTTGACTATGCTGATCGGAGAATTAGCAAGGAGTGGTTGAGATGAGTCAGGTTGTAATAGAGCATGTCCGTGTTCAGCACGCTGTCGGACAAGGAGGCTTTCATTCAGCATACGTGGAGATTAGGAAACAAGGATCAACCTACCGGTTCGATTACGTTTACGATTGTGGCGCCCTAAAGCACATGACTCTTCCGGATGAGCTCAAAAGGGGGGTTCTACCCCGTTATGGCGGACACTTCCAACAAGGCCGATGATCGGCAAAAAGGAGTGTCATGTCCAAGCGAAGAACATTTAGTGATGAGTTCAAACGGGAGGCAGTGGGTCTGACTCATCAGGCCGGTGCCAATGTTAGCCAGATAGCTCGCGATATCGGTGTGGGTGAAGGGGTGCTGAGCCGTTGGCGGCGGGAATTGGCCAGCGGTAAACGCCACGCTTTCCCGGGCTCTGGCGTACCGCGGGATGAAGAGATGGCCGCACTCAAGCGTGAGCTGGCGCGGGTCAAGAAGGAACGCGATTTTTTGCGCGATGCGGCAGCGTTCTTCGCGAAGGAATCGCGTTGAAGTTTCAGACGATCCAGCGCTGCCGCACGGTCTATCCCGTGCAACTGATGTGTCGATGCCTGAAGGTATCGAGCAGCGGTTTTCATGCGTGGTGCAAACGCCCCTTGAGTGCGCGAGCGAAGGACAACCAGCGATTACTGGTGCAGATAAAAGCGCTTCATAGCATCAGCGATGGGGTACTGGGCATGCCACGCATGCATGAGGAGCTGAGCTATGCCGGTGAAACGGCGAGTCCCAATCGGGTGGCACGCCTGATGGCCAGCAACGGATTATTCGGGATTCCACAGCGGCGAGCCTGGCGCAGCAAGCGTAGCGGCGTGCGACCGCTGCACGTGCGCAATCATCTGCAACGTGACTTCTCGGCGCTGGAACCCAATACAAAATGGGTCACCGACATCACCTACATCCACACCGGCGAAGGCTGGCTCTACCTCTGCACGGTGCTCGACCTGTTCAGCCACACGATCATTGGTTGGTCCATGTCGGGTATCCAGGATCGTCACCTGGTTCTCAAGGCGGTGCAGATGGCCTGCTGGCAGCGAACGGACACCACGCCCGTGGTGCTGCATTCAGATCGAGGAACCCAATTCACCAGCGGCGAATATCAACGCTTCCTCGCCGATCACCACCTCATCAGCAGCATGAGTGATGTGGGCCACTGTGGCGACAATGCTGCCGCCGAAGGATTCTTCGGTATGCTCAAGCGCGAGCGCATTTATCGCCGTCGTTACCTGTCACTGGCCGACGCACGCTCGGATGTTTTTGACTATATCGAGCGCTTCCACAACCCACGTATGCAACGACGACTTGATAAGCTAGACCAAAGATTTATAACCTTAACTCAACCGTCCGCCAAAACGGGGTAGAACCCGTTCGAGCAGCGCCAGCCTATGCTTAATGTGCGCGCCCGTAAAATGTTGAGTCAGCTTTCCGTTCGCTTGGGAGAAGCCGAGTGGCTCGATGGTGCGTTTAGCACCGGTGACCTTATGATGATCGGTGTGCTGTTCCGATCGAGGCCAACGGGGATACTGGACGAGTACCCCAACCTTGCCGCCTATGTCGCTCGCGGCGAGACGCGACCTGCATTCCAGCGCGCTTTCGCTGCGCAGTTGGCGGTTTTCACAGCGTTTCAACCGCCAACCTAAACGGCGCCGGGTACACGCCCATAAAACGAAGGCAGACCATGATAAGTACGCTTGACGAAGATGGTCTGAATCTCTAGGGTGAATGGGAAATCGGGCCTCAGATTGTCCGGACCCTGTGCAGTTCCACAGTCGGTAAATTGGCCGACAAAATGGGGTACGAGATAGCTGATCCAGAACCTCCCCGACAAATTGAGGGGGCTCGTCGCTAGGCGTTCAAGCGTGTCCGATTGATCGGTTTGAAACCGAACAGCCTGTACCGTCCGGTCTGCCCAATTCGCGATTGGCGTCTGTGGTGTCCTGATTCGAACCTAGAATTTTGCGCGTTGCGTAGCCACTGGCCGGCATTCGCTGGACTCATCGCTTTTTCCCTCCAAAGCCGGGCATCGCGGCGGCTTGTTTCATCCACGACGCTACCTGGCGTTCGTTGAGGTCGTCGACCGATTCGAGGTCCACGCCCCGCGAGTCCTTGCCCATCCCTATCGGTGTAACTGGTGGTACGGGCTTGAGTGCGGTTCCGCGCCCAAACGTGAGCTTGACGTGGCCGGCGAAGCCGCCGCAGCAGAAGCACCAGCCGTCACCAACGCCATACCACGACATTCCCCACTTCACGGATCGCTGCAACGCCGGCAGCGTCTTGGCCGCCAGGGCATCGACGCGCTCAGCGATGCCCCGTTGCGGCTGCGGCAGGCTACGGATGTACGCAAAAACCGGGTCGTCTCCCTCTTTGGCCTTGGCGGGGCTTGCCCTGCCAGTCATGGCGGCCGGCAGCGTCGTGGCGACGATTTGCGCAGGCGTGGGATCAATGGGTTTTTGCGCCCTCGGCTTCGACTTGCCGACTGGGTTGGCAACTGATTTTCCAGCCGCCGTGCGGCCGACTTTCTTGACGATAATTGCACGTGCCACTTCAGACCTCCAATCATTTCGTCCCGCAGGCCACGAGCGGCCACTCTCTGGACTGCCCGAGAATCGCGAGCACTTCCAACCTATCAACAATCAGCCGGACAGCCGCTGCTTGCGCAACAGTCTGTAATTATTTGCATGCGAAACAGCAGTGGCAATCCAACTCGAATTTCGACAGCGAAATAAGTGCCGAAAGGAACTTGATCATCCGCTAGAAAACGCGAATGCGCCAAGTTCGACGCTACGCGAATCGACCCCGCGACCGTGGCGAGAGTGAGGCATACTGCGCCGTGCCAGCTGTGGAGACACACCGACGATGAGCATCGCGAACGCATGATTCCCGATCAGATTATTCAAGGGCTGGATGCTCCCGCAAACGCGCTCGTTACCGGCGCCAGTAGCGGCATCGGACTAGCGGTGGTGAGGGCTTTGCTCGCGCATGCGCAGGTGGCGCGCGTGATCGCGGTTGCGCGCACGGCCGAGCATAACGATGCGCTCGCCGCACTGGTCGCGCGGCACGGCGATCGGCTGGTTTGTTTATCTGCAGATATCACGCGCGCAGATGATCTCACCGCGCTTGCGGTACGCGTGGCGGCGACGACCGATCGCTTGCATCTGATTTTTAATGCCGCGGGTATTCTGCATGCGCCGGGTGTGCGACCCGAAAAATCGGTGGTGCAATTGAATGCCGAAACGCTGGCGGAAGTTTTTGCGTTGAACGCGTTTGCGCCGATCCTGCTGGCGCGCGCATTGCTGCCGCGCTTGAAGCATACGCAACCCAGCGTGCTGGCGTCGCTGTCAGCGCGGGTCGGCTCGATCGGTGACAACCAACTCGGCGGTTGGTATGCGTATCGCGCGTCGAAGGCGGCGCAAAACCAGCTCTACCGAACGCTGGCGGTCGAATTGCGGCGCACGCATCCGCACACAACATGCGTGCTGTTGCATCCGGGCACGGTGGATACTCCGCTGTCGCTGCCGTTTCAAAGCAATGTGCCGACGGAAAAGCTGTTCACGCCCGAACGCGCGGCGCGCCAGTTGCTGGCTATCGTGGCCGGATTAAAACCGTCCGACAGCGGGCGATTTATTGCGTGGGACGGCCGCGATATTCCGTGGTAATGCCGCCGCAACCCCACGCAATAATCCGCATCGCAAAAACTGCTGTGCGCGTCGCGATGGAACCCGAGCAACCTCACCCGCTATCATGCGACGAATTCCTTTGAGTATCGAACCGATGAGCGACACGCCTCCCGATCGTCTGGATGTAAATCCTAAGAGCAAGTTTTACGACGCCGCATTGCTGGAGCGCGGTATCGGTATTCGTTTCAACAATGAAGAGAAAACCAACGTCGAGGAATACTGCATCAGCGAAGGTTGGATTCGCGTGCCGGTCGGCAAATCGCTGGACCGTCGCGGCAATGCGATGACGTTCAAGTTGAAGGGCGAAGTGGTTGCGTATTTTCAGGATATTGCCTGACACTGAAGTCACGCACCGCACCAACAAACCAGCGCGCAACGGCTTCGATCAAACACGCTGATCCAGTCAGCACCCCCTCCTTCGCTATCGCGGATTTGAACGTCAATGACCCAGCTCAAACCAGTGCGAGCGTTCGGATCATATCGCTGGCTGGTGGTCGTACTGCTGTTTCTGGCGATGATCATCAACTATGTTGATCGGCAGACGCTGGGCATTCTCAAGTCGACCATTTCCGCCGACCTGCACTGGAGCAACAGCGATTACGCGAACGTGCATTTGCTGTTTCAGGGCGCGTATGCGGTGTGTTATTTGCTGTGGGGGCGACTGGTCGATCGCATCGGCGCACGTTGGGGTTTTGCACTCGCCTTTGGCATCTGGTCGGTCGCGCAATTCGCCACATCGGCGGCGCGCGGCATCGGCCATTTCATGGTCGCGCGGTTTGCATTGGGTATCGGCGAATCGGGTGCGTTTCCGGGTTCGATCAAGGCCGTCTCCGAATGGTTTCCGCAGAAGGAACGTGCGCTGGCCAACGGTCTGTTCAACGCCGGCACCAATATCGGCGCAATCGTCACGCCGCTGATCATCCCCGCGGTGGTGCTGAGTTACGGCTGGCAAATGGCGTTTGTCGTCACCGGATTAGCCGGCCTGATCTGGCTGCCGATCTGGCTGCTGCTGTATCGCCACCCGCAAGATGTGAAAGGCATTTCGCAGGCCGAACTCGACTGGATCCAGCAAGATCCGGTAACGCCGATCACCCGCATCGGCTGGCGCAAGTTGCTGCGTCTGCGCCAGACCTGGACCTACGCCACAGCCAAGTTCATGACCGATCCGATTTTCGGCATGTACCTGGTCTGGCTGCCGGATTTTCTCGGCAAGCGATTCCACCTCGACCTGAAAAATTTCGGCCCGCCGCTGATCGTGATTTATCTGCTCTCGGATTTCGGCAGCGTGCTCGGCGGCTGGCTGTCATCGCACCTGCTCAAGCGCGGCTGGTCGGTGAATCGCGCGCGCAAAACCACACTGCTGATTTGCGCGCTATGCGCCACGCCGGTGATGTTTGCCGCGTACGCCGAAAACGTCTGGGTAGCGGTCGCGATCATCGGCCTGGCCGCTGCCGCGCATCAAGGATTTTCCGCCAATTTGTACGCGCTGCCGTCTGATTTGCTGCCGCGTGGCGGCGTCGGCTCGGTGGTCGGCATCGGCGGCATGCTCGGCGCGTGCGGCGGCATGTTGATGTCCAAATACACCGGCTGGACGCTCGACGCCGATCGCGGTTACGCACCGATTTTCCTGATCGCAAGCTGCGCTTATCTATGCGCGCTGCTGGTGATTCATTTGTTCTCGCCGCGGATGGAGCCAGCGGAGTTGATCGACGATTCGACCGCTATTTCGTAAGGCGATTTACTGGCTCGTGGAGATCGAAATTCGACTCTTCATTATTCTGTTTACGCAAAATTATTTTTGCTGACTGACTCCACTCTTTGCCGCAACGGGCTGTGCTGACGCCAGGCACGTCGTGAAAAAATGCTCGATGCTGGCTTCCGTCAAATACCTCGCATCGAGGTCTCTCACACCGTGACCCTCGTTGACAAGAAACAGCGATTGCGGCGTCATTTTTGCGTGGCCGAGTAACATCAATAGCCGCAATGCATGCTCCGAGGTCACGCGTCGATCGAGAGCCCCATGAACGATCAGCAAAGGGCGCTCGAGTTTGCGATACAGGTAGTCGGGCGAAACAGCTTCCATATCGGCTTGCGCCTTGGTCGGATCTCCCACGATCCGCTGCATTTTTTCGCGCACTTTTTTGTCCTGCGACCAATCACTGGAGCTGAACATCAAGGGCAAATCGGTGACCGCTGATATCGCTACGCCACAACGAAAACGATCTGGCGAGCGAATCAATCCCATCAACGCGGAGTAGCCGCCGTAGCTGGTGCCGCGCAAGGCGATTCGACTCTTGTCGATCACTTCGTTTTTCACCACGACATCCAGTGCAGCGAGAACATCGTCTTCGATAGTCTTGCCCCACGCGCCAAATCCGGCGTGCTCAAAAGCCGAGCCAAATCCGCCAGAACCGCGATAGTTGACGCGCAATACTGCGTATCCCCGGTTGGCCATCAGCTGTACTTCCGGATCAAACTCGATGGCGTCGCGCGCACCAAACGGGCCGCCATGCGGCATCACGACCAAGGGATATGGTGGCTTGGATTGAACGGGCAGTGTGAGATAACTTTCGATTGTCGTATTGTCAGCTACGGTGACCTTGATGAGCTGCGATCGTGCCGCGCGTACGTCCGGCATGGGCGGCTGGACAGAAAGCAGTTGCTGCAACTTTTTCGCGACGCTGTCGTAAAGATAAAATGTCCCGGGATCAATTTCATCCGATGCCAGCACCAAGACTCGACTCTTGTCAGCGCTACTGTCGTAAATGGCCACATTTTTTCGCGGCAATACTTGCGCTAGCGAACCACGAATCGCATCGTCCGGCTCATCCAGATAACGGGTTTGCAAGGCACCGTCGTGATAGACATTTACTGCAAGCACACGTCGATCTGCAAGGCGTGTGATTGCTGCGTCCACATCGGTGCCAGGAATGGAAAACATCGTTTCGGAAACAACCCCGCTCGGCAGCGCGATACGTACCAGATCAGTTTGCGCGCGGTCCTTGTTGGCGAGTGCGACCAGGCTATTCCCATCGCTACTTAGCAGGATCGGTTCAAACGTCTCATCAGCGGTATGTCGATACACTTCCTGCCATGGCGTTTTCAAATCTGCACGGTACATCAGCGCGTAATCACCATCGATCATTACCATCGCCAGACGCAGATTTCCGGCTACGTCAGCCAGTCCGTAATAGGCCTTGTTCAACCCTTTGTCGAGACGCAACTCACTGCGAAGTTGGCCCATGTCAAAACGTTTTCCGCCGAGATCAATACGGAAAATATGCGTCTCCCAATCGACATTCGTGTAGGCGTAAATTGCATGGGCACCATCGTTTGGCATGGGGTCGATGATTACGCCTCGTCCGGGAATGACAAATTGAGTGAAGCCCGGCGCTGCCCCCGGCTTTGCCTCCAGATGAACCACATGATTGTTGTTACCCTCGGGGAGATTCAGCCCAAACAACACGGTACGATCGCCGGCGAAAGCGATGCTGCGGACTTCGATGTCACCGCGATAGACATCCACTGCGAAATTCGACTGCACATCCAGCACGCTGACACGGTGTTTGCCCTCGCGATATTCGATCATCGCTATCAGATCGCCGCGCGGATTCAAACGCACCACGCGCAACTGACGCTGCGCGAAGAGTTCATTTACCAACGGATGCAATTCCGGCGCGACATCTTTCGGGGCCGTTTTTGCGTCGCCGCTTATACCTGCGGTCACTGCGTCGAGCGCAGTTTGCTCGCCGAGCTCGTGGGCCGCGAATTGTGGAAAACGATCAGGCAACCCGCCTTCGTAGCGCATCGAAAATTTGCGCCACAAGCCCGGATAAAAACGATCCAGACTGACTAGCATGCGCGCGGCACGATTCACCGTATTGATGTTGAAACCCGAACCAATACCGCTAGGTGCGACTTGCAAATCACCGACGTAATTCACCACACCGGGATTGATCTTGATGTGGAAGCGAGGATCATCGCGAACACGTAAATACATGTTCAGTGGCGCGAGCTCGATGCGTGACCAGCGATAATCGCCCGCTGGCATTTCGACCAGCAGAACATTGTCGCCGCCATGCAATTTGGTAAACAACTCACCACCGAACAGCGAGCCCACTCGATCGATCTTTACCGATGATGCAAAACCGGTGATGTCGATATCGACCGCCAGCAAACCATTGCCGGGTTTGAGATCAACGGATTCGCCAGGTTTGTATTCCTTGCCCCATGCCACGCTGCAAAAGCCCAACACCAAGCTCGCGCCCGCGAGAAAAAACTTTCCGAACTGCATCCCTGCCTCCCCGGCAAAATATAGTGCGGATATTCATAGCATAATTCTGCATCGCAAACTTACACGGGGTGGGCGCCTTGATGTTGAGATGTGATAGCGTGATGAAAAGCAATCAATGAAATTATTTTCGAATGCGATGTCGCTTTACGATGCATCCCTCGATGTTACGCCGATAGCAAGCGACCCGATGCGTACACTCTCATCAATCTTCACGTTTCCGACGAAGTACATTTTTCCCGTCGCTTTGGTGGTGGGCATCGGTTGGTGGGTTTCGCACTTTATGGATTACGTGACGGCGTTGCAGAAGATGCCAATCCCCTTCAGGATTCTTGTTCCGGTTATCTCGTTGTGCCTGATGATCTACACGTTATGGTTTGCCTATCAACTCAAGCGCGTGCGTTTTGATGGCACGGCATTGTATGTGTCGAACTATCGGCAGGAGTGCCGAATTCCGCTGACCAACATCGAACAGATCAACGAGCGGATATGGATACGAAGCCATCCTGTTCGCGTGGTGCTGAGCCAACCTTGCGATTTCGGCACGGACTTCACATTCATCCCTGTCAGTAGCTCTCGTTTCTGGTGGAATGATCATCCCATCGTTGCAGAACTGCGCAATGCGATTGCTCTCGCCAAGAATCCGCCGCGTTCGGGCTGAGATAAACACACGCGATTCGCGGCGCTATCGACGTAGGCCAATTGCCGGAAGACGCTGCTCATAGATCATCTTTAGTGGTGGCGCTTTTCCGGCCTCCGTAAGCAATCGCGAGCAGCAACTCTATCGAAGCTCAGCCAAGCGCCGGCTTGAACGTCATCGCCACGCCATTCATGCAATAACGCAAATGCGTCGGCGCCGGGCCGTCGTCGAAGACATGGCCGAGATGGCCGCCGCAGCGGTGGCAATGCACCTCGGTGCGTACCATGCCGAATGTGGAATCGACGGTTTCGCCAACCGCCTTCGGCAAGGGTTTCCAGAAACTCGGCCAGCCGGTGCGGCTGTCGAATTTTGTCTTCGATGAAAACAGATCGAGGTTGCAGCCAGCGCACGCAAATACGCCTTCGCGCTTTTCGTGATCAAGCGGGCTGCTGAACGGTCGCTCGGTGCCTTCCTGACGCAGCACCGCGTATTGCTCGGGCGCGAGCAGCGCTTTCCATTCGGCGTCGCTGTGGCTGATTTCAAATGTCTCGCTGGCGGCATCGGCATGTTGCAAACCGAGGCTGCGCCAACCGAACACGCTGACGCCGAGCAGCGCCGCACTGCCCGCTAGCAAGCGGCGGCGGCTGATATGAATTGCCGAGTTACCGTTGAAAGTCTTCATGCTTGTTCCTTATCTGGTCTGCTGTGTGAGGCAGTCGGTCATCCGTGTGCCGCTGCCTGCGTCGCTACTGGCTATGCAGACCGGGGCGACCAGAAAATGATTTCAGCGGCTGTTTCGTCAAGCGCACACGTTACCCGTAGCAACATTTGAGCCATGCGGATTTGGTCATTCCAGAGCCGCAATCGCTTCCGTAGCGTCGCACTCACGCATCCATCGCGGCATGCTAAAGTTCGGGCGAAAATTTTCGCCATCGCCCATCTATCCAGCCGCAGGAATTAACGCATGAATATTCATCTCGCCCTTACGCCACTTATCTCGCTGATCGCCGGCATCCTGATTCTGCTCGTGCCGCGCCTGCTCAATTACATCGTCGCGATTTACCTGATCATCATCGGCCTGGTTGGGCTCGGCGGGCTGCATATCTGATCGCCCTGCGCCTCAACGCCTTCGCATGCGCTTTCGCCGTGATCTGCCACGCGCAACTCGCCCACGGACCCGCTCAACTGGAATACTTACACTAGGCCCGCACCCTACCATCGCCTAGCTGGCTTAGCGCCGCGCTGCGCCGTACCATGGTACGCAACCGGCAGGCTGCCACCGCTCAGAAAGCATGCAACCACTCATCCCCGCTTCCACCACCGTGTTCGCGAACCGTGCAAAGGATACTGATCCATGCAGCATATGAGTGGGCTCGATTCGCTGTTCCTGCATATCGAAACGCGCGAAACGCCGATGCATGTCGGCAGTCTCAATCTGGTCGAACTGCCGCCCGGATATGACGCCAGCCGTTATGCGCAGGCGGTGAAACAACACATCAGTTCGCGCATGCATCTGGCGCCGGTGTTCCGTCGCCGCCTCGCGAGCGTCGCGCTGGATCTGGCCAACCCGATCTGGGTCGAGGCCGATGCGGATATCGACCATCACGTGCAGCGCCTACAGTTGCCCAAGCCCGGCTCGATGGCGCAGCTCGAACAGCTCACCGCGGATTTGCACAGCGAATTGCTCGATCGCGATCGTCCGCTATGGCGCGTGTATGTGATCGAAGGTTTGTCGAGCGGGCATATCGGTTTTTACGCCAAGGTGCATCACGCCGCGGTGGATGGTCAGGCCGGTGTTGCGCTCGCGCAGGCGTTGCTGGATGTCACGCCAGAGCCGCGCAATATGAAGGCGCCGCCCGCCGAGCTCGCGAAAAAAATGCCGCGCAAACGCACCTTGTTTGGTGCGGCCTTCGGTAACGTGATCGCGCAATATGCGAAGGCGATTCGCGCCGTGCCTGAAGCCGTGCGCACGGTATCGAGCCTCATCATCTCACCGCGCAGCAGTGGCATCGGTGCGCTGAGCGGTTATGCGCTCGGGCCGAAAACGCCGTTGAATGTCGCCATCGGCGCAGCACGCTGTTTTGCCACGGCCAGCATTCCGCTGGCCGATGCCAAGCAACTCGGCAAACTGCTGAATGCCACACTCAACGATATCGTGCTCGCAACCTGCAGCGGCGCGCTGCGCCAGTATCTGAGCGATCACGATGCGCTGCCGACCAAACCGCTGATCGCCGCGGTGCCAATATCGCTGCGCGACGCGGGCAACACACAGGCCAGCAATCAGGTCAGTATGCTGTTTTCAAGCTTGGCAACCGATATAACCGATCCGCTACAACGCCTGCATGCGATCCGCGCGGCGATCGATAATTCCAAGACGCTCAGCGGCAGCATGAAGTCGGTGATCCCGACCGATTTCCCGTCGCTTGGCATTCCGTGGCTGTTCTCGTTGCTGGCCAAGTTGTACGGCAAAACCAAACTCGCCAGCCGCATTCCGCCGATCGCTAACGTGATTATTTCCAACGTGCCGGGGCCGCCGTTTGCGTTGTATCTGGCCGGTGGGCGTTTTCTCAATTACTTCCCGGTCTCGATTCCGATCCACGGCCTCGCACTCAACATCACGGTGCAGAGTTACAACGGCGCGCTGGATTTCGGCTTGATCGCCGGAGCCGCTGCCGTGCCGGACGTGCGCGAGCTGGCTCGGTATTTGCTGGAAGCATTCAACGAATTGAAAATGGCTGCATTGCGCGCCGATGAAGTTCCGGCGCCTGCAAAAAAAGCCGTGCAGATTGCAAAACGCAAACCCGTGACCGTGAAAAAAACCACGCCTGCGAAAAAAGCGGCGACAAAATCCGCCGCAAAATCGAATTCCACCAAGAAAAAATCACCATCGAAAATCGCCGGTAAATCCAAGCCCGCGGCAAAACCAGCGCCGCGCAAACGCACAACCAAATCCGCCGCAAAATGACCAGCCGATCAACCACAAAAACCAAGCCTCGCATGAATCCGAATCTTTCCGCCGCCGATCTCGCCCAAGCCCCGTCATGGTGGTTGCTGGCGCTGGAATCACGCGCTCCGTTCGAGCTCGGCGCAAGTATTCTCGCGAGCCCGCTGCTGCATTACGCGGCGCGCGGCGATGGCCATCCGGTGATGGTGCTGCCTGGACTTGCGGCGGGCGATCTCACAACGCTGCCGCTGCGCCAGTTTTTGCAGGATCGCGGTTTCAAACCGTACGGCTGGGAACTCGGTCCGAACTACGGACCACGCGAAGGTGTGCTCGAATCATGCATCGCGCGCCTGCGTGAACTGCGGC
Organism: Pseudolysobacter antarcticus; assembly: GCF_004168365.1. Taxonomy (GTDB): domain Bacteria; phylum Pseudomonadota; class Gammaproteobacteria; order Xanthomonadales; family Rhodanobacteraceae; genus Pseudolysobacter; species Pseudolysobacter antarcticus. The sequence continues at coordinate 1,295,106 of NZ_CP035704.1, read as the reverse complement.
GCGAGCATGGTTGCAAGGTCAGTCTGGTCGGCTGGAGCCTCGGCGGTGTGTATGCACGCGAACTCGCAAAAATGCTCAGCGAAGATGTGCGCGATGTGATCACGCTGGGGTCGCCGTTCACTGGCAATCCGCGAGCGAGCAACGCGTGGCGATTGTTCGAATTTGCCAGCGGCAAAAAAATCGGTGATGCAAAACTGCACGAACAAATCAAACGCACGCCGCCGGTGCCGACCACATCAATTTACAGCCGCACCGATGGCATCGTGGCATGGCAATGCAGCCTGGAAAAAAACACGGCGCGCAGCGAAAGTATCGAAGTGGTCGCGAGCCATGTTGGTCTCGGCATGAATCCGGCCGCGTTTTATGCGATAGCGGATCGCCTGGCGCAAGCGGAAGGCGAATGGAAACCGTTCCATCGCGATGGCTGGCGACGCTGGGCGTTTCCCGATCCGGATCGCCCGGGCTGATCGTTCGAGCACACTAACGCATTAATACGCTGCAACGAGAAGCGGGCGCGTTCCGCTCGACGGAGATCGCCATGTCCCAAGTCAGTGCAAACGGCGCTTTGTTTGAAGTCGAAACGATCGGCCAGCGTAGCGATCCCGCGCTTTTGCTGATCATGGGTTTGGGCATGCAACTCGCATCGTGGCCGGATGAATTCTGCACCGCGCTCGCCGACGCCGGTTATTTCGTGATCCGCTTCGACAACCGCGACAGCGGGCTTTCGGTGAAGACCAAGTCGCACGTGAACATGCTCAGCGCGACCTTGCGTTATGTGCTGCACATGCCCGTGCCCGCAGCGTACAAACTCGATGATATGGCCGCGGACAGCATCGGCATTCTCGATGCGCTCGGCATCAAAACTGCGCATGTGCTCGGCGCATCGATGGGCGGCATGATCGCGCAGCAGATCGCGGCGAATTATCCCGATCGTGTGCTCAGCCTGATTTCGATCATGTCATCCAGCGGCGCAAGAAACCTGCCGCGCCCGACGCCCGCCGCATCGCGAGTGTTGCTGTCACGACCTCCGCGTCGCGCGAATTTTGAAAAGGTCGTCGATCATTACGTGCACCTCTTCGACGTCATCGGAAGCCCGGGTTTTCGCATGCCCGAAGCAGAGCTGCGGCCACGCCTGGAAAAAGTGTTGAAGCGCGCGTATTACCCCGGCGGCGCGGCGCGGCAATTACTAGCGATCGTCGCCTCGGGCGATCGCTCGAACGACCTTCCCAAAATCCGCGCGCCAACGCTGGTAATCCACGGCGCCGACGATCCACTCGTGCGCGTCGCTGCGGGAAAAGACACCGCCGCAAAAATTAAAAACGCCGAACTATTGATCGTGCCCGGCATGGGTCACGATCTTGCCGCGGGCCTGATTCCGATTTTGACCAAGGCGATAACTGCCTATTTGCATAACGTCGATCAGCGCGCTGCGCATTAAGCGCAACGATGGTTGAGCGAGCTTTTCGTCTCGCCCAACGATCGGTTTTTATTTACGCAAACGGGTCGCGCAGGATGATCGTATCGTCGCGATCGGCGCCGGTGGCGACCAGCGCGAGTTTGCAGCCGGAGAGTTCTTCCACGGCGCGCAGATAAGCGCGCGCGGCGGGCGGCAGCTGGTTCCAGTCGCGAATGCCGGCCGTGGATTCCTGCCAGCCCGGGAACTCCAGATAAACCGGCTTGCATTCGTCCCAGCCATCCGCGTCGAGCGGGGCCAGCTCACGGCGCTTGCCGCGATACTCATACGCGATACAGACCTTGATGCTGTCCAGGCCGTCGAGCACATCGAGCTTGGTGATCGCCAGGCCGTTGATACCGTTGATCTGGGTGGCGCGTTTGAGCGCAACCAGATCGATCCAGCCGCAACGACGCGGCCGACCGGTGCTGGCGCCGAATTCGTTGCCGACCTTGCGCAAACGCTCGCCCATCTCGTCTTTCAGCTCGGTCGGGAACGGGCCGCTACCGACGCGCGTGGCGTACGCCTTGCAGATGCCCAGCACGTAGTCGATATCGCACGCGCCCACGCCGGTGCCGGCCAGCGCGCCACCAATCGTGGTGTTGCTGGAGGTGACGTAGGGATAGGTGCCGTGGTCGATGTCGAGCAGCGCGCCCTGTGCGCCCTCGAACAGGATGTTGCCGCCTTCCTTACGCACATCGTGCAGAATCGTGGCGACATCGTCGACCATCGGCCGGATGTATTCGCCCCAGGCCAGCGCATCTTTCAGCACGGTGTCGTAATCCACCGGCTCGGCCTTCAGCCACTGCGTGAGAATGAAGTTGTGATAGTCGACGGCAGTTTTGATCAGCGCCGGCAGCTCGTGCGGATACATGAGATCGGCAACACGCACGCTGCGACGCGCGACCTTGTCCTCGTACGCCGGGCCGATGCCACGACCCGTGGTGCCGATAGCCTTGCCACCGGCGGCGAGTTCGCGCGCCTTATCCACGGCGATGTGATACGGCATGATCAGCGGCGTGGCCGGACTGATCTTGAGGCGTGAGCGCACTTCGACGCCATTGCCTTCGAGCTCGGCGATCTCTTCCATCAACGCGGCAGGCGACAGCACCACGCCGTTGCCGATCAGGCACAGCGCGTCATCGCGCAGGATGCCCGAAGGGATGAGATGCAGCACGGTCTTTTTGCCCTTGATCACGAGCGTATGGCCAGCGTTGTGGCCACCCTGGAAACGCACCACGGCGCCGACTTGTTCGGTGAGCAGATCAACGATCTTGCCCTTGCCTTCGTCGCCCCACTGCGCGCCGAGAATCACTACTGACTTGCCCATGACACCATCACCCTGAATTTGAAAAATGTATCGGTCGTCGATTGCGCGACTACGCATAAAAAGAATTAGTCATTGACCAGCCGAGCAAAGATTCACACCCGACGATGACAATCCGTCGCGATGCTCTCTACATTATTTACTCTCACCGAAGTAATGAAAAAACTCGGATTTCGGATCGAGCACAAGCACACCGTTATTGTCGCGGAAGGTTTCGCGATAGGCTTCCATCGTGCGATAGAACGCATAGAATTCCGGATCGCGACCGTAAGCTGCCGCATAAATTTCCGCAGCCTTGGCATCGCCATCACCACGTGCAGTTTGCGCTTCCTTGGTCGCGTTGGCCTTGAGTACGAGCACCTGACGATCGGCGTCGGCGTGGATGCCGATGGCTTTTTCCTCGCCTTCGGCGCGCAGCGAATTCGCGACTTTTTCGCGCTCGGTCTGCATGCGCTTGAATACGGTCACGCTGACTTCGTCGGGCAACTCGATGCGCTTGACGCGTACGTCGACAACACGAATGCCGAACGTCGTGAGTGCCGCCTTGTTGGCCTGGTCGCGCACATGTTCGGTAATGTCGGTGCGGCCACCAGCGATCAGTTCATGCAACGGACGCGAGTTGAATTCGAAGCGCAGTGCATCCTTGATGATCGGTGCGAGACGCAAACCCGCAGCCGATTCATCGCCACCGAACGCGCGATAAAAAGCGGCAGCATCGACGATCTGCCATTTGACGAAAAAGTCGACATTCGCACTCTTTTTCTCGGACGTGAAATAACGCTCCGGCGACGCTTCGAGATTCAGGATGCGCGCGTCGAACTTCAGCACCTGCTGAATCAACGGCAATTTGAAATGCAGGCCGGGCTCGAATTTCGAGCCTTCGATGCGACCGAACTGCAACAGCACGGCAGATTCTCCCTCGCGGACGATGAACAATGAATTAGCGAGCAACATCACCAATAGCAGCGCGAGTACCGCGGATAGAGTTTTCATTGCTGACCTCCGTGCGGCGTCGCGCTGACGGTGCCGAGCACGGGTGCAAGGGCGGCATCGACTGGTGCGCCATCGCCGCCGCCCTTGAGTTTGTCGAGCGGCAAATAAATCAGATTCTTGCCATTGGTCATGTCGACCACCTTGACGCTGCTGCTGAGGACCTGCTGCAAGGTTTCGAGATACAGACGCTTGCGTGTGACTTCGGGTGCGGCCTTGTATTGGCCGTATAGAAGGCTAAATCGTTGCGCATCGCCTTCGGCACGCGCAATGCGTTCGGCCTTGTAACCTTCGGCTTCGGTCTTGATACGCGTGGCTTCGCCGCGCGCTTCGGGCACGACCTTGTTGGAATACGCCTGCGCCTGATTTTCGATGCGCTGCTTGTCTTCGCGCGCGCTGTTGACGTCATCGAAGGATTTTTGCACCTCGCTCGGCGGCGATACCATCTTGAAATTGACGTCAGTCACCTGGATGCCCGAGTCATAGCCATCAAGTGTCTGCTGCAGCACTTTCTTAGTTTCGCTGACGAGTTCGGAACCCTGTCCGGACAACGCCGTATCCATGTCGCTGCCGCCAATAACCTGGCGCACTGCGCTTTCCGCAGCCTGCTTCAAGGTATCGTCAGGATCACGAATGCTGTACAAAAAATGCTTCGCGTCGGCGATCTGGTACTGCACGTTAAAATCGATCTGGATGATATTTTCATCCTGCGTCAGCATGCGCACCTGATCCTCGACCGAGCGCACCTTCGTCGCTTCGACCTTGGTGACTTGCTCGATCGGGCGCGGCAACTTGAGGTTGAAGCCTTCGTGCATCACGCGCTCGAACTGGCCGAAGCGCAGCACGACGCCAATCTGGCGTGCATCGACCACAGTCCAACTGTCGAACACACACCAAGCCACCACAACACCAATGACGAGGCTGATGATGCCGAGGCTCGAACCCGATCCGCCGGAACCCGTGCCGCGACCGCCGAAAATCTGGCCGACTGCCGCCTGCAGGCGTTTCAACAGCGCGTCGAGATCCGGCGGCTTGTTGTTGCTTTTCCAAGGGTCGCGTTTGCCGCCACCCGGTTCGTTCCAAGCCATCGTTCACTCCAATACAGCGGGCGCAAAAGTACGCCGTCGCCAGAGATTTGGTGTCACACCAGAGAGATTGCAATCATTCAGGAGATTCGGGTTGCCGCTGCGGCAACCACGCCGGTAGAAAACCGGTTGAAACCCTTCAATATCGGCTGCGAGCCAGCCCTTACAAGGCGAAGATCGAGGCAGCACAACATCGAACGGGTTTTTATGGCGGGGTTGCGGTGGAATTGTAGGCAGCTGCGTCCGGTACGGCAAGCAATTCGCGCTTCAACCACGCGCCATCGCCGTTCGGCAGGCCGTAAAGTTGCTCCAGCATCGCGCGTGGTGCGTCGATTTCCATTGCCCAACCGGCATCTTCGGCTTTCTCGCTGGCAACCAGGCCAAGCTCAAACAAGCGTGCACGCAAGCGTCCGGATTGCGCTGGAACATGCAGCCAATGATGTACCCTTTCGCGCATCAGACTGCGTGTGATCGCCTCGCGCAAAAACTCGAGGCCGTCGCCACTGGCCGCGGACATCCACACGCGCGGCGTGGTGCCGCCGTCGGTCCATTCGAGATGCGGTTTGCGCTCCGGCAAACGATCCAGCTTGTTGTAGATGATGACCTGCGGCACGTCGTCAGCGCCGATTTCCTTGAGCACGTTTTCGACTTCGACCATGCGACTGTGGTGCTCGGGATCGGAGGCATCGACCACATGCAACAGCAGATCGGCGTCACGCGTTTCAGCCAAGGTCGACTTGAACGCAGCGATCAGATCGTGCGGCAGATCGCGGATAAAACCCACGGTATCGGCCAGCACAAACGTGCCCGAGGCCAAGCCTTCGATGCGGCGCAAGGTCGGATCGAGTGTGGCGAACAATTGATCGGCGGCGTATACACCAGCGCCGGTGAGCGTATTGAATAATGTCGATTTGCCGGCGTTGGTGTAACCGACCAGCGCAACCAGCGGAACCGAGTTGCGTACACGCGAACGCCGCGCTTGTTCACGCTGAACCTGTACTTTGTCGAGGCGCCGACTGAGCTGCAATACACGCTCGGCCAGCAGGCGGCGATCCATTTCGAGTTGGGTTTCGCCCGGGCCACGGTTGCCGATGGCACCGCCGCGCTGCGAATCGAGATGGGTCCAACCGCGCACGAGGCGCGTGGCGATATGCTTGAGCTGAGCTAGCTCAACCTGCAACTTGCCTTCGTGCGAACGCGCGCGCTGCGAAAAAATATCGAGAATCAAGCCGGTGCGGTCAACCACACGGCACTCGGTGAGTTTTTCGAGGTTACGTTCCTGCACCGGCGACAAAGAATGATTGACCAAGATCAGGTCGGCATCGAGCGCGATGCGCTGTTCGGCCAGTTCTGCGGCCTTACCCGTGCCGATGAAAAATTTCGGATTCGGCCGCTCGATACGAGCACTCAGCGTACCAACCACAGTCGCGCCCGCGGAACGCGTCAACTCAACGAATTCTTCGAGGGCGGTCGGGTCGTTCTCGCCTACCCAATGCGGCTGCAGCAGCAGCGCGCGCTCGCCTTTTTTTGATCGATCAAACAGGAGATTATTCGCTTTCGGCTAATGGTTCATGGGCATCGTCGGCGCCGGTGGCGCCTTCCGTGATCCGCACATTGCGACTCGGAACCACGGTGGAAATGGCGTGCTTGTACACCATCTGGCTGACGGTATTACGCAGCAACACGACAAATTGATCGAACGACTCGACCGTACCCTGCAACTTGATGCCGTTGACCAGATAGATCGAAACCGGCACACGCTCACGGCGCAACGCATTCAAGAACGGATCTTGCAACGACTGACCCTTGGACATTGTTTTTCTCCCTTGCAAAATCCTGGCGAACCGACCTTAAACTCGCGCGGCCACCTATTCTATGTAGGGCTGGGCGCGGGTCGACTCAAGTGACGCGATTCTACTGGTTTTATCGGGCCGTGGAAAATGGCGCGCATCACATATCGTCATATCGGTGTGAAGCGTAGGTGATTCAAGCCGATGTCGGCGATACCGGTATCGCCAGAAAATTGCGCACCGCAGCTTGCGCCAGAGCCAGCCAACCAGCGCGCAGCGGTTCAACCCAGCGCACATCCAACTCGGAGCGCAGCCAGGTGATCTGGCGTTTCGCCAGCTGACGGGTAGCGAAGATTCCGCGATCGCGAAACTCCTCAATGCCAAACTCGTTGTCGAGATGTTGCCAGCCTTGCCGATAACCGACCGCCCGCAACGCCGGCATCGCCGCGTGCAAATCACCGCGCGCATGCAACGTTTGCACTTCGGCGAGCAGACCTTGTTCGAGCATCAGGTCAAAACGCTCGGCGATGCGTGCGTGCAACTCGACGCGATCCGCCGGCATCAGCGCGAGCTTGAGCACACGATACGGAAACCGCTGCGTGATGCCGGCCTGCAATTCCGACAACGGTCGGCCGGTGAGTGTTATCACTTCCAGCGCGCGCTGGATGCGTTGTGCATCCATCGGCTTGATGCGGGTCGCTGCGAGCGGATCGAGTGTTGCCAGGCGCGCATGCATGGCCGGCCAGCCGAGCTGCTCGCCTTCGCGCGACAGTTCCTCGCGCAGTTGTTGGTCGGCATCCGGCAGATCCGACAGGCCACGCTGCAACGCACGAAAATACAGGCTGGTGCCACCGACCAAAAGCGGCACGCGATTGGTCGCGGTGATCGCCTGCATCTCGCGCAAGGCATCTTCGCGAAATTCGCCGGCTGAATAATTCTCGTGCGGATCACGAATGTCGATGAGTCGATGCGGAAACCGGCTCAGCGTTTCGGCATCGGGTTTTGCGGTGCCAATATCCATGCCGCGATACACCAGCGCCGAATCGACGCTGATCAAATCCAGCGCAAAACGTTCGGCCAGATGCACCGCCAGCGCGGTCTTGCCCGAAGCGGTCGGCCCCATCAGGAAAATCGCCAGCGGTCGCGTGTCGATACGGTTCATGCCCGCGCAGAGTAACCGCTTGCCCGGCGCCCGACCATGCACTCGATGCTTGCTAATGAAAACGTCACGATGCTTGCCGGTATAATCGCGGCCACGATTGCTCACCTAGCACGAGATTCCCATGTCCCAAATGATGAAAGCCCTGGTCAAGCGCGAAGCCGTCAAAGGTATCTGGATGGAACAGGTGCCGATGCCCGAGATCGGCCCGAACGACGTTCTCATCAAGCTCGAGAAAACCGCGATCTGCGGCACCGACCTGCACATCTACAAATGGGATGAATGGTCGCAGCGCACGATCAAACCCGGCCTCGTAATCGGTCACGAATTTGTCGGCCGTATCGTCGACATGGGGCCCGGCGTGCGCGGTTACACGCTCGGCCAGCGCGTATCGGCGGAAGGTCATATCGTCTGCGGCGTGTGTCGCAATTGTCGCGCCGGGCGCCAGCATCTGTGCCCGAACACGATCGGCATCGGCGTCAATCGCAATGGCGCATTCGCAGAATACATCGCGATGCCGTCGAGCAATCTGTGGCCGATTCCGGATCAGATCGGTTCGGAACTCGCCGCGTTTTTCGATCCTTACGGCAACGCGGCGCACTGCGCACTGGAGTTCGACCTGATCGGCGAAGACGTATTGATTACCGGCGCCGGCCCGATCGGCATCATCGCCGCGGGCATCGCCAAACATGTCGGCGCGCGTAATGTCGTGGTCACAGACGTCAACGATTATCGCCTCAAGCTTGCCGCCGACATGGGCGCGACGCGCGTGGTCAACGTCGCCAAACAATCACTGAAAGATGTCATGCGCGACCTGCACATGGAAGGCTTCGACGTCGCACTGGAAATGTCCGGCAATCCGAAAGCGTTCAACGAAATGCTCGACGGCATGTACCACGGCGGCAAGATCGCGCTGCTTGGCATTTTGCCGAACGGCGCCGGCATCGACTGGGACAAAGTGATCTTCAAGGGCCTTGTACTGCACGGCATGTACGGTCGCCGCATGTACGAAACCTGGTACAAGATGACGCAGATGCTGCTGACCGGATTCCCACTGCAGAAAGTGCTCACGCACCAGATCCACATCGACGATTTCCAGAAAGGTTTTGACCTCATGGAATCAGGGCAATGCGGCAAGGTGGTTTGCTCCTGGAATTAACGGGCGCCGCGCAAGGCAGGCTTCAGCATCGGCGCACTACACTGATTCGCCTTTAACCCAGCATCGCGCCGCAATGCCGGTCGATCTAGCCGAAGATTTCCATGCGATTGTGCCGCCCGCTCCGCTTCTGCCTGCTGTTGTTTATCGCCGCGAATCAATTCGCGACAGCGGGCGGCATCTCCGATCAGGAATGCCGCAGCCAGTGCGGTTTCGAGGAGGAGCCTTTCCTCGAAGCCGCCGATCTGTTGCAACCTTCCCTGCTCAACGGGCCGGGTTTCAAGGTCGATCCGAAAGTGGCGATTCGCGGTTATACCGCGCACTTCACCCTCGATACGAAATACGGCCCGCTCAAGGCCGATAGCGTCGAGCAACTGGCCGAGCGCGAGGCCGAATTACCGGCGCTTGATGTGCTCGACACCGCCACACGCAGCGATGCGTTGACGCATGCCGCCGGCCGTCGCGTGATGGGCGCACTCAGCGCGGTGGGTAATGTATTTGTGCATCCGGTCGATACCATCGTCGGCGTGCCTACCGGATTGGTGCGATATTTTTCTGCGCGGCTCGACAAATATTCGAATCAGGCGCAAACCGCTGGCGATCGCGTCGGCAAGAAGATCGGCAACAAGGGCAATCCGAATCCCGATGCAGTCGGGCCGATGAATGCGGCGCGGCGCGAAAATCCGTATGTCGCGCCGAGCATCGATGCCGATCTCGCGGCGGAAGATGCTGCGGAAAAATCCAATGCCGCCTGCTCGGATAAAGCCTGCGCGACGACGGCGACCGCGACAAAATCCTCAGCAACACAGGACGAAGAAAAGCCGCCCGAACACACCGGAAAAACCTGGTATACCCGCGCTGGCGCCGAACTCAAACGTGCAGCACTGCGCGAGATCCAGTACGAATCCACACGTCGTGCGCTCGCCCAGCAACTCGGCATCGATCCGTACTCCGGCAATGCGATGGTGCAGGAGCGCATGGACACGCTGACGCAGGCCGCGGTGGTCGGCAATCTCGGCGCGGGTTTTGGCCTCGGCACGGTCGGCGGCACCGGCGCGAGCGTGCTCGCAGCGGGCGGGCGCTACAACGAAATCGTCTGGCAACGCAGCGCTGCCGATATCCGTGTCTACAACAAAAAACGGCTTGATGCGTGGTGCGACGGCGATCTGACCACGCGCCTGTTCATCCGGCGCGGCAGCTTTACCCCGACCACGCAAACCGCGCTCGTCGATGAACTCGAAGCATTGCAACCCAAAGGCAGTTGCGGCGAATGGCTGGAACTGGCGATCACCACGCGCAACGAAACCGAAGCGCGTTACATGATTAACGCATTGCGCCTGATCCGGCACTACACCGATGGCGCGCGTGGCGGCACGTTGATCACGATCGGCGCGGCACTCGCTTATCAAACGCCGCAAGGTGAATTGTTGTTGCCATTGCCGCTGGATTATCTGAGCTGGACGCCGCAGATGGCGGAATTTTTCGCGCGTTCCGAACTGCGCAAAAGCCGTGTCACCGTGCTGATAGGCGGGCTCGCTTCGAGCAAGGCGATGCGTCAGCTCAGCACGCATGGCTGGAATCTCGTGCCGCGGGCGCCGTACGAAGGCGCGCCGCCGTATGCCGATGTCAACGTGTCTTTTCACGCGGAGCACTGATCGTGCACTCCTCGCGTGAATCGCCATTCGCGAGCAGATAGTTTCCCGCCGAGGCCCGAATAGCGGACAATTCGCCCATCCTCAACATCGATGCATCTGCCATGACTTATCCCGCCGCCGACCGCCTGCAAGCCGAACTCGATTCGATTCGCGAACAGGGTTTGTACAAGACCGAACGTGTGATCGCGTCTCCGCAATCAGCCGAAATCACGCTCGAAGACGGCAGCAAAGTGCTGAATTTTTGCGCCAACAATTATCTCGGCTTGGCCGATCATCCCGACATCATCAAGGCCGCCAAAGACGCGCTCGATACGCATGGTTTCGGCATGGCGTCGGTGCGATTTATCTGCGGCACACAGGATCTGCACAAGCAGCTCGAACAGGCGATCGCCAATTTCTTCGGCACCGAAGATACGATTCTTTACGCCGCATGTTTCGATGCCAACGGCGGCCTGTTCGAGCCGCTGCTAGGCGAGCAGGATGCGGTCATTTCCGACGCGCTCAATCACGCCTCAATCATCGATGGCGTGCGCTTGTGCAAGGCGCAGCGTTTTCGTTACGCCAACGCCGACATGGCCGATCTTGAAAAACAATTGCAGGCCGCCGCCGGTTGCCGCACACGCTTGATCACCAGCGACGGCGTGTTCAGCATGGACGGGTATATCGCGCCGCTCGATCAACTCACCGCACTCGCAAAAAAATACGATGCGCTGGTGCATATCGACGAATGCCATGCGACCGGTTTTCTCGGCGCGCACGGTCGCGGTTCGGCCGAAGTACACGACGTGATGGACCGGATCGATATCTACACCGGTACGCTCGGCAAGGCGCTCGGCGGCGCACTCGGCGGCTTCACCACCGGTCGACGCGAAGTCATCGAGTTGCTGCGTCAGCGTTCGCGCCCGTATCTGTTTTCGAACTCGCTGCCACCGTCGATCGTCGCGGCTGGCATCAAGGTGTTCGAGATGCTCGGCAACGCCGACGATCTGCGACAGAAACTCATCGACAACACGCGTTATTTTCGCGAGAAGATCGCTGCCGCCGGTTTCGACATTCGCCCGGGCACTCACCCAATCGTGCCGGTGATGTTGTACGACGCCAAGATCGCGCAGGCGTTTGCCAGCGCGCTACTCGACGAAGGCATTTACGCGATCGGATTTTTCTTCCCGGTGGTGCCGCAAGGTCAGGCGCGCATCCGCACGCAGATGTCTGCAGCGCATACGCGTGAGCATCTGGATCGCGCGATCAAGGCGTTTATCAAGGTCGGCAAAAAACTCGGTGTGCTGAAGTAGCGACGGAAAGAAGTCGAGACCTACAAACGGAAGCCCGAGAACAGAGTAGGTCCTGTTTCGACGCAATTCTTTTTTTGCTCGTCATTCGACGGTGGCGACCGCCAGCAGCGCAACTTCATGGCTGTCGAGCGTGCGCCACTTGCCTTTGGCGAGATCGCCCAGCGGCAACTCGCCGATAGCCACGCGCAAAAGCCGCAGCACGCCGATTTCCAGCGCCGCGAGCAAGCGCCTGATATGTCGATTCTTGCCTTCGTCGAGGGTGATTTCGAGCCATGCGTTTTTCTCGCCGACGCGCAACACGCTGACCGATGTCACGCGCAACAGGTCGCTATCGTCGTGCACACCGGCTCGCATTTTTTCCAGCAACATCTCATCGGGCACGCTGTCGATCTGCACGTGGTAAGTCTTGGCCAGATGCGTCAGTGGATCGGTGATGCGCGCCGCCCAGACGCTGTCATTGCTCAGCAACAACAGACCTTCGCTGGCGCGATCCAGCCGACCGACCGGCGCGATCCACGGCAAACCGCCATCCTGCAATAACGAGTAAACCGTATCGCGACCTTTTTCGTCCGCCGCGCTGGTGACGATGCCACGCGGTTTGTTGAGCATCATGTAGATGCGTTTTTGCGCCGCAATCGCCACGCCATCGACGCGGATTTCCGCACGACTCATATCGACCGCAAACTCCGCATCGGTTTGCACTTCGCCATCCACCGCCACTCGCCCATCCGCGATCAGATCATAAGCCTTGGTACGCGAGCAGAATCCCAGTTTCGACAATACACGCGCCAGCCCATGCCGCGTGATTCCGCTGCGCGATGTCGGTGCTTGTGAGGACGGTTTTGGCGCTCCGTTCTGCATCTTGGGCATTTGCGCGGAGGTTTTGCCGCCGGCGAATTTTCTGCGTGCCATAAAGGAGTCGTCGATATTGGGTTGGCCAAGGTTTCAGTATAGGATCGAATGAGATCTCTGACAGCAATGATGATGTCCAAGAAAATCAAAATCGCATCGTACGCAATCAGCATTTTCATGCTGATCATCGGCGTTGCAGTTTTTGCGGCAGGCAGCTATCTGACGGCACCCAATCCTTCTGTTATTGGCGAGCTGCCCTCCGATCTCACGGGCGAATCGATCGTGATACCGAGCCGTTCCGGCTCCTTACTGCACGGATGGTACTTGCCAGGCGAAAAGGGCGCCGGCGCGATTGCGCTTTTACATAGCTTGCATGGATCACGGCTCAGCATGCTGAGCCGTGCCCGACTGTTGCACGATGCTCACTACAGCGTCTTGTTATTCGACTTTCAGGCGAATGGCGAAAGCCCGGGAAAGCATGTCACGTTTGGTTATCTGGAGAGCATCGATGCGCAAGCGGCAGTCGACTACATGCGGGCCAGACAGCCCGACGCAAAGATCGGCGTGATCGGAATGTCGATGGGTGGCGCAGCCGCAATCATGGCCGCACCATCGCTACCCATCGATGCACTGGTCGTCGAAGCTGTTTATCCCAGTCTGGACCAAGCCATCGCTGATCGTCTGACGATGCGATTGGGTACGTGGTCTGAAATTCTCATCCCCCTGCTGACTTTCCAGATCAAGCCGAGGCTCGGCTTCGAGCCTGCAGCGTTGCGCCCAATCACGCACGTGGCCAGTTTGCATATGCCTAAACTTTTTATCGCGGGAAGCGAAGATTTGCATACACGCATTGACGAATCCCGCCAGCTGTTTGCAGCGGCGAGTGAGCCAAAAGAATTTTGGTCAGTGGACGGCGCCGCTCATATCGATCTCTACGCATATGCGCCGAAAGAATACGCCGATCGCGTGCTGGCATTCTTGGCTACGCACTTGCGCTGATCAGAGTGTCACCCACTTCTGCAATTAGCTAAACGCATAACCATCGTCAACGCAATGCATCCGCGATCTGCCTGCCTGCGTAATACATCGCATGGATACGAACTATTCACTGATTTCGAAACCCCGGTCACGACAAGGCCATCTGACTTCACTGCAAAATCACTCTCGGGCTGAAATCATTTGTGGTTTGGTCAGCCGCGGCTCGCCTCTTCGCTGAGACAACTTGATGATACCGACTATCGCTCCATTGCCACCCGTTTGGCGTCGCGGTTTGACGGCGCTTGTGCGCTGGTTTGACTCCAGCGCGAGCGGTACCGAAAACATCAGCGACGCCACACTCGACCGCATCGACTGGCTGCGTGTATTGCCGTTCATCGGATTGCACCTGGCTTGTATCGGCGTGATCTGGGTTGGGTTTTCGTGGTTTGCGTTATGGGTGGCGCTCGGTTTGTATGCGATCCGCATGTTTGCGATCACGGCGTTTTATCACCGCTATTTTTCGCACAAGGCATTCAAGACGTCGCGGGCGCTGCAGTTTATTTTTGCCGCAATCGGTTCGATGTGCGTGCAGCGCGGACCGCTGTGGTGGGCATCACATCATCGCCATCATCATCGTTTTTCCGATACTGAAAAAGATATCCACTCGCCGCATCAGCATGGTTTTTTGTGGAGTCATCTCGGTTGGTTTCTGACGCCACGCGGATTTCGCACCGACTGGGAAGCGATTCCCGATCTCAAGCGTTATCCCGAACTGCGCTGGCTCGATCGCTTCGATATCCTGGTGCCGATCGCGCTTGCGGTGGCGTTATTCTTCCTCGGTAAATATTTGCAGCATGCGTATCCGGCACTCGGCACCAGCGGCCCACAGTTGCTGATCTGGGGATTTTTCATCTCGACGATGGTGCTGTTCCATGTCACGGTGACGATCAATTCGATCGCGCATCAGATCGGGACACGGCGTTTTGATACCGCCGATAGCAGCCGCAACAACTGGCTGCTGGCGCTGCTGACGTTCGGCGAAGGCTGGCACAATAATCATCATTATTTTCCGGGTGCGGCGCGACAGGGATTTCGCTGGTGGGAATTCGATCTCACTTATTATCTGCTGCGCACGCTGGCGTTTTTCGGCCTGGTCTGGGATCTGAAGCCGGTGCCGATTCATCTCAAACGCGCGCGCTGATCATGCGTATTGCAGTCGTCGGCTCAGGCATTTCCGGACTCGCCTCGGCATGGCTGTTGAGCCGCGAGCATGATGTCGTTTTGTTCGAAGCCGGCGATTATCTCGGTGGCCACACGCATACCCACGCTATCGAAATCGTCGACAAAACTTACGCTGTGGATACCGGTTTCATCGTTTTTAATCCGCCGCATTATCCGCTGCTGCAAAAAATGTTTGCCGAGCTCGCAGTCGAATCGCAGCCGACGACAATGAGTTTTGCGGTGCGCGATGAGCGCAGCGGCCTCGAATACAACGCGAACAATCTCGATACGTTATTTTGTCAGCGCCGTAATCTTGTATCGCCGCGATTTCTCGGCATGGTGCGTGACATCCTGCGTTTTTATCGCGAAGCGCCCACGTTGCTCGCGCTTGATGCGCCGGATTCCACCATCGGCGATTATCTAGGCGAGCGCAGCTACGGCACTGCGTTTCGTGATTTGCATCTGGTGCCGATGGCATCGGCGTTATGGTCGTCGCCGCCGGATCAGATCATGAAATTTCCGGTGAAATATCTGGTGCAGTTCATGGCCAATCACCAGATGCTACAGGTCAGCAATCGCCCGCAGTGGCGCGTGGTCAAAGGTGGTTCGCAAAGTTATGTGCGCGCGATGACCGCGAACTGGAAAGTGCAGGCGCGCACGAATTGCGCGGTCACTGCCATTCGGCGCGATAGCGAAGGCGTGCAGATCGACAGCAGCGCCGGGATCGAACGTTTTGATCAAGTCGTGCTCGCGTGTCATAGCGATCAGGCATTGAAACTTCTGGCCGATGCGAGCGAGCGCGAACAATCGATTCTCGGCGCGATGCCATATCAATTCAACGAAACCGTGTTGCATACCGACGAACGTATGTTGCCGCGGCGGCGCAAGGCGTGGGCGGCGTGGAACGCGACGATTCCGCAACGTGCCGACGACAATTGCACAGTGACGTATTGCATGAGTCTGCTGCAATCGCTGCATGCGCCGGTGACGTTTTGCACAACCTTGAATCGCACCGCGCAAATCGATCCCGACAAGATTCTGCGACGTATGTCTTATCAGCATCCGCTCTATAGCCATGCTTCAGTCGCGGCGCAAACTCGCAAAGCGGAAATCCAGGGAAGCAATCGCACGTGGTTTTGCGGCGCGTATTGGGGCTGGGGATTTCATGAAGACGGCATGCGCAGCGCCGTTGATGTTATCAATGCGCTCGGCATTCACTGGTCATGAACGCATTGCGGCAAGCGCCGGATTTGCGCGCGATCGCCGCCGCCGAAATTATTGCTGCGCCGGATAAAAAATTCGCCAGTGCGATCTACGAAGGCTGGGTGCGGCATCGTCGCTACAAGCCGCACGCGCATGATTTCAGCTACAAGATGTGCATGCTGTATATCGATCTGACCGAGCTTGATCGGCTATTTTTGCAGAGCCGATTCTGGTCGGTTGGGAAAAAAAATCTCGCCGAGTTCCGTCGCAGTGATTATCTCGGTCCGGTCGAAATTCCGCTGGATCAAGCCGTGCGCCAACGTGTGTTTTCCGCTACGGGAAATACGCCGCGCGGGCCAATCCGATTGCTCACGCATTTGCGTTATTTCGGCCACTGTTTCAATCCGGTGAGCTTTTATTATTGCTACGCCGAAGATGGTCAGACGCTGCAAACCATCGTCGCGGAAATCACCAATACGCCGTGGAAAGAACGCCACGCGTACGTGCTCGATGTGATGCAGGCGGAGCAACATCGCAACGTGTTGGGCTGGGATTTCGCCAAGGCATTTCATGTCTCGCCGTTCATGCCGATGCAGCGCGATTACCGTTGGCGCTTCAGCATTCCGGACGATGCGCTGCGCGTGCACATGGATGTATTGAAAGACGGCGCATCCGATTTCGACGCCACCCTCGTACTGCAAAGAAAGCCGCTGAACGCAAAAAACCTGACGCGCTGCTTGCTGCGTTTTCCGCTGATGACGATGAAGATCGTCGCCGCAATCCACTGGCAGGCTTTCATCATCTTTCTTCGACGTAACCCGGTTTACTCTCACCCCACTTCCGCCGCCGCCCCGAATCACAGCGATCGCAAACCATGAATAGCCACGTCGCCAACGCCGACAAATTCGAGCTAGCCACAACCCCCGGTACGCTCGCTCGATTGCTGCGCGCGCGCCTGCTGAAACAGATGGCGGCGCTGCAGGATTGTCAGCTCACGATCAGCGATGCGCTTGGCAGTACCACCTTGGGCATACCGGCAATACGTGCCGAAAATACCTTGCACGCACAGATCAACGTACTCGATGGCGAGTTCTATCGCAGTGTTGCCGCGAACGGCAGCGTCGGCGCGGGTGAATCGTATATGGACGGCCAATGGCATTGCGACGATCTGACCACGCTGATGCGCATACTCGTGCGCAATCGCGATCTGCTCGATGCAATGGATTCCGGCCTGGCCAAACTCGGCGGCATGGCCATGCGCGCCTGGCACAGTTTCCGTCGTAATACGCGCGCCGGTAGCCGTCGCAACATCGCGGCGCATTACGATCTGGGCAACGATTTGTTCTGGCTTTTCCTCGACGAGAACATGATGTACTCGTCGGCGATTTATGCCTCGCCCGACGAAACGCTCGAAGTTGCATCGACGCGCAAGCTCGATCGCATCTGTCAGAAACTGGCGCTGAGCGCGAACGATCATGTCGTCGAAATCGGAACCGGTTGGGGTGGTTTCGCCCTGCACGCGGCCAAAAATTACGGCTGTCGCGTGACCACGACGACAATCTCGCAGGAGCAGTTCGATCTTGCCTCGGAACGCGTCCAGGCCGCCGGACTGGCTGATCGCGTGACCTTGTTGCTCAAGGACTATCGCGACCTCGAAGGCACCTACAACAAGCTCGTGTCGATCGAGATGATCGAGGCGATCGGCCATCAATATCTCGACACCTATTTCGCCAAGGTCGGCAGTCTGCTCAAGGACGATGGCTTGGCCTTGATCCAGGCAATCACGATCGAAGACTACCGTTACCAACAAGCGCTGACCGCCGTCGATTTCATCAAGCGCCATATTTTTCCGGGCAGCTTCATTCCTTCGATCAGCGTCATGCTCGGCGCTGTGGCGCAAAGCAGCGACATGAAACTCAGCAACCTCGAAGATATCGGTCCGAGTTATGCGCTCACGCTGGCGGCATGGCGCAAACGGTTTTTCGAGCACCTGCCGCAGGTGCGCGCGCTCGGTTATCCCGAACGTTTCGTGCGCATGTGGGAATTTTATCTGTGCTATTGCGAAGGCGGTTTCCACGAACGTTCGATCGGTGATGTGCAAATGCTGCTGGCCAAACCACGTTCGTCGCGCGCGCAATATTTGCCGGGCCTGCAAATCGCATCATGAAAACCCTGCTCAACGCGGTGTTGTATCAACTGACGTGGCTGGCCGCGGTTGGTGGCGCAGGTCACGGCTATTGGTGGAGCGGCGCGTTGATGCTGCTGATCTTTGCCGCGATCCAGTTGCCGCAAAGTGCGACACGAATCGCCGATATCCAGCTGCTACTGATTGCCGCCGCACTCGGTTTTGCGATCGATTCGAGCCTGGCCGAATCCGGCGTGTTGATCTACGCCACCGCCGTGCCGTGGTCACATCTGGCGCCGCTGTGGATCGTCGTATTGTGGATGAGTTTTTCGTTGACGATGAACCACTCGTTGGCGTTTTTGCGTTCGCGCCCGGTGCTCGCTGCAGCGTTCGGCGGCATCGGTGGTCCGTTGGCTTATTGGGCGGCGCAACGCGGTTTGGGTGCAGTCAGTTTCGGCGCAAATCATTTGTATACATTGTTACTTTTGGCAGTGATCTGGGCATTCGTCACGCCACTGCTGTGCACGCTGGCATCACTGCTGGTGAACCGCCAGTTGGTGGATGAAATGCATGGCGCGGGTGCACGCTGATGGAGCTCTGGCCAATCGCGGTCGTCGTCATCGCGACCAGTGTAGCGATGTTGTTCGGCTGGCTGGTACAACGGCGCACGCACAACGCCGGCATCGTCGACGTGATCTGGGCGGCGTGCATGAGCGCCAGCGCGATGTTCTATGCAGCGATCGGCGATGGCGCGTTGGTGCCACGTTTTGCGGTCGCCATGCTCGGCGGCTTCTGGGGTTTCCGCCTCGCCCTGCATCTGCTGTCGCGGGTGCTGCACGAAGACGAAGATGGCCGTTATCAATCCTTGCGCGAACATTGGCACGGTCATCAAGGAAAATTTTTTGGGTTTTTCCAGGGGCAGGCGATTCTGACCGTGTTGTTCTCAATGCCTTTTTATGCGGTGAGCGCAAATCCATCGAATCAGATTTCCCTCGCCTGCCTGATCGGCGTGCTGGTCTGGTTTGTCAGCGTCGGCGGCGAAAGTGTGGCCGACATGCAGCTCGCCAACTTTCGCAAGGACCCGCGCAATCGCGGCAAAACCTGTCGCGAAGGTTTGTGGCGGTATTCGCGTCATCCGAATTATTTTTTCGAATGGACGCACTGGTTCAGTTACGTGTTACTCGCGCATGGCGCGGTGTTTTCGATCTGGTCGCTGAGTTTGCTCGGACCAATCCTGATGCTGATTTCGTTGTGCTGGGTCACCGGAATTCCGTTTGTCGAGCGCCAAGCGTTGCGCAGCCGCGGCGAGGACTATCGGCAATATCAGCGCGAAACCAGCGTCTTTGTCCCGTGGTTTCCTGGCGCGCATGTCGGCTGAATCTGTCAGGTCGAATTGGATTGTCGGCAGATTTCATTCACCGCTTTACCTAAATCCATACGTTCGAGGTTTTTCATGAGCACGACGCTTGCCAACGATTTGCCTGCGACCGAACCGAGTCGTTTTTCGGCCCTCGCGCTGTGCGAGCGCGGTCTGATTCCGGATGTATTGACGCGTCTGGGCATTCGTCGTCTTTGTGCGGATCGCTTGCGTATCGAGCGCGCCGGGGATCTGGAAGGCGCACACGCCTTGTTCCAGTCGCGCATCGCCGAATTACGGCAGAGCCCGATCGCGATTCATACCGATGCCGCGAATGCGCAGCACTATGAATTGCCGCCCGCGTTTTTTCAGCTGTGCCTCGGCAAGCGCCTGAAATACAGTTCATGTTATTTCCCGCGCGGCGATGAAACGCTGGAGCAAGCCGAGGAGGCGATGCTCGCCTTGTATTGCGAGCGCGCCGAGCTGGTCGACGGTCAGCATATTCTCGAGCTCGGCTGCGGCTGGGGTTCGCTGACCTTGTGGATGGCCGAGCATTATCCGAACGCACGCATCACCGCTGTATCGAACTCCCGCCCGCAGCGCGAATTCATCGAAGCACGTTGTCACGAGCGCGACTTTACGAATGTGCAAATCATCACCCAGGATGTGAACCAGCTGCAGTTGGATGAACAGCAATTCGATCGCACAGTTTCGATCGAGATGTTTGAGCACATGCGTAATTATCAAACCCTGCTCGGCCGCGTCGCAAGCTGGCTCAAGCCCGGCGGTAAATTGTTCGTGCATATTTTCTGCCATCGCGAATTGATGTATCCGTTCGATACCGATGGCGACAACGACTGGATGGCGCGCTATTTTTTCACCGGCGGACTCATGCCCGCTGCCGATACGCTGCTATATTTCCAGCGTGACCTCCGCATCGAGGAACAATGGCGCTTGTCGGGTACGCATTACGAAAAAACCGCAAACCTGTGGCTGGCCAATCAGGACAAGAATCGCGCGCAGGTCATGCCGGTGCTCGAAGCCGCGTACGGACCAAACGCCGCGTTATGGCAGCAACGCTGGCGCATGTTCTGGATGGCCTGCGCCGAACTGTTCGGTTATGCCGACGGCAACGAGTGGATAGTCGGACACTATCGTTTCGTCAAACCTTGAGCGGACTACGGAGAAACGCGGAGACGAATAGACGGAAGAGCGCATAGCCGCAAACTGCGGCTCGATACCAGTCGTATCGTATTGCCTTCCGTCTATTCGTTTCCGCGTCTCGTCTCAGCCTTTCGCCAAATAATCGTGCACCACCGTGCCGTAAGGCAAAGTCATGTCGCCGATCATGTGCACGGTCGACAACACTTCAAGCACCGGCAGATCCGCCACGGTCGCCAGCGCATGCGGATGCAGTTCGAGTGAGCCGGGACCGCTCCACGCGCCTTTGAGCGTGATGTTTTCCATCGCGTAACGCACCAACTCGCAGATGCGCGGTGTGCCATCCACGTGCGGAATAATCTTGAGTAGGAAATTCGGCGCGCCGAGCCCGGCCAGCGCAGCCGCTGGATCCATGCTTTTGTACTTGTAGCCCATCGTGCCGGTAGCGACGCGCAGATCGTTGTAATCGAGCGTACCGATCATGGTGTCGGTATGCACGCGCAACTCCGGCTGGCCGATCTTCTTCGGAAATCCCCACAGCTCGCGGCCACCCGCGGTCGGCGGATGATCGTTCAGATACATCGCCCGCACATACCCGCCCTTCTCGCCACGATAGCTGACCGGAATGACCTGCCCCGACTCGCAATAATGGCCGAAGCCAGTCGAGTCGGGCATGTTGATGAATTCATATTTGACGATCGGCTCGAGTATTTCCAGCGGCGCCGGCACCACCCGCGCGAGCGCGGCCGGATCGGTGCGATAGGTAATAATCAGATATTCGCGATCGACGAAACGATACGGTCCGGGCGGATATGCCGGACTGTCGATGGGCATGGCGAACGCGTTCTTCAGGACATCGGCTTCGGTCATGGCGGTTCCTCAGGTTTTGATTTCTGATTCGAAATTAATGTGATCGGCCAAAGAAAAAGCCCGGCATAAGCCGGGCTTTTCATTACACGGTAAGCGGTGTTTGCTTACTGGTTTTCTACGGTCAGCTCGGTGCGACGGTTACGTTGACGGCCTTCGGCAGTCTTGTTCGTGTCGATCGGCTTGTCCTTGCCAAAGCCCTTCGGACCATCCAGACGGCTGGCATCAATGCCGTGACCGGTCAGGTAGTCATAAACGATCTTGGCGCGGCGCTCGGAGAGCTTCTGGTTGTAGGCTTCGGTACCGACACCGTCGGTGTGACCGTCCACTTCAACCTTGACATTCGGGTAACGCTTCAGAGTATCGACAGCCTGATCCAGGATTGCGATCGATTCAGCCGACGGCTCTTTCAGGGTCGGGCCAATGTTCTTCTCGGCGGTGTTCGGACGATCGAACTTGAAGTTCACACCACGCAGATCGATGACGACCGACTGCGGGCAACCATCGGGGCCAACGACGCTGCCGGCTGGCGAGTTCGGGCACTTGTCATCACAATCATTCACGCCGTCGCCGTCGCTATCTTTGTCACGGCAAGAAGCAACTGGCGGCTTGGGTGCAACTGGAGCAACCGGCGGTGGGGTCGGTGCACCACCGAAGTTGACAACCAAGGCCAAGCTGGCAATTGCATCACCGAAACCGGTGTGATGCGGGATGCTGTTGTTGTCACGGTCAAAACGGTACTGAAGTTCGCCGCGGAACGCGAGACGATCAGACAGGTTGTACTGCACACCACCACCGAGGCTGGCTGCCGGATCCCAACCGCGGGTCGGATGGCCAACAATCGCGCCGGTCACATCAACCGGAGAATCCGACGGGCTGAACGAGAAACCAGCGTGACGAACTACACCAACCGTACCAACGATGTAAGGACGCCATTGCGCACCCTGCTCACCGAAGAAATAACGACCAGCAACGTCAAGCCAGACGCTTTCCCACTGCTTGTTGCCATTCAGACCACGAGCTTCCCAAGCTGCGCGCGATGCAGTCTTGTTGTCGCCATTGTTGATGCTGTATTCAAAGTCAGCAGCGAAATTCGGGGTGACCCAGGTACCAATGCCGATACCAACGAGTGGGGAAATCTTGGTTTCACGATCACTATCAGGAGCAACGGCACCGATGCGCGGAGCAACGTACCAGTTATCATAACTCTGGGCATTGGCAGCAACCGTGGCGCCACTCAGCGCAAGCGCGATCAGGGCAAACAAACTAGTACGTTTCATCAGCATTCTCCTTTACATACATTGATTTTTCGGGCGCTTGCGGCCAAGCGCTTACAGGGCAAAACAGTATAACTCAGCGTATTCGACACCGGCTTATAGTTAACAAATAGTTATATTGTTAATGTGAAATCGTTGTGCAGTGTAACAAAAACATTTCTTTAACACTAGGCTTGTGACGACCGCACGCGGCAACGTTTAGCTAGCAGTCAGACAAACCGTTATAGAGCAAACAAGTCCAGCAAGTGATTGATTGGCAACGCATCAAACTCTTCAGCATGTTTGCTGGCCGCTAGTATCTGCTCTACGCGACGTTTCGGCAAATGTTCAGCCAGCGCTGCGGCAAATTTGTCGAGCAAAACGGGAATTCCCTCAGCCCGACGCTTGCGATGGCCGATCGGAAAATCCACCGCAACCCGATCGGTTTTCGATCCGTCAGCAAAAAACACCTGTACCGCGTTGCCGATATAACGCTTGTCGGGATCGAAATAGTCCGTCGTGAACTTCGGATTTTCCTTGACCTCCATTTTGCTACGCAGGCCATCCAGACGCGCATCGCTCGCCACGCCATCTTCATAGTCGGACGCCGTCAGGCGACCGTGCAGCAACGGCACTCCCACCATGTACTGAATGCAATGATCGCGGTCCGCAGGATTGGCCAGTGGGCCGGTCTTGTCGATGATGCGCACGCCGGCTTCCTGCGTTTCGATCACGATCTTTTCGATTTGGTCGATCTTGCTGACAATCTGCGGATGCAAGGTCATCGCGCACTCAACCGCCGTCTGCGCGTGGAACTCGGCCGGGAAGCTGATCTTGAACAACACGTTCTCCATCACGTAGCTGCCGAACGGACGCTCGAATTCAAAAGCCTTGCCCTTGAACGCGACATCGTAGAAACCCCAGGTTTTTGCCGTCAACGCGGACGGATATCCGATCACGCCCTTCACCGCGTTCAACGCATGCGTCACCGCACGACGACACGCATCGCCTGCGGCCCAACTCTTGCGCGGGCCGGCATTCGGCGCATGCCGATAGGTGCGCAGCGCGCCGTTGTCGATCCAGCTGTGCGATACCGCGGTGACGATTTCATCTTTGCCGCCGCCGAGCATCGCTGTGGTCACAGCGGCAGACGCCAGCCGCACCAGAATCACATGATCCAGACCGACGCGATTGAAGCTGTTCTTGAGCGCGTAGCAACCCTGGATTTCGTGCGCCTTGATCGCCGCGGTCAGCACATCGCGCACGGTCAGCGGCTTGCCGCCTTCGCGCACGTTTTTGCGCGACACATAATCGGCCACGGCGAGAATCGCGCCGAGGTTATCCGACGGATGACCCCACTCCGCGGCGAGCCATGTGTCGTTGAAATCCAGCCAGCGGATCTGCGCGCCGATATTGAATGCGGCCTGCACCGGATCGAGCTCGTGACTCGTCCCAGGCACTTTCACGCCGCCCGGCAGAGTTGCGCCCGGCACGATCGGACCGAGATGTTTTACGCATTCGGGAAACTTCATCGCCAGCATCGCGCACGCCAGCGAATCCAGCAGCATGTAGCGCGCGGTGTCGTAGGCTTCGGTCGAATCGATTTTGTAATCGACCACGTAATTGGCAATGTCGACCATGGCCTGGTCGGGATCGGGACGCTGGGCAGAACGGATATCGTGACTCGACATGGAATTCCTTCGCACAAAATTTCATGGCACACCGCGACGGCGCGCCGGACAAGGGCGCGTATTGTCGCGTATCGGCTCGCCCACGCCAAGATAGAGGGTTGGCAAGTTGAAATACGATGCTGCTTGCGCGGAGTGCGGTGCCGGATAGCGCAACCCCAGCCGCGGACCTGCAAATAGGCTTTTGTCGAATTCCATTACCAAAGGGATGTGCCCGGACAAGACAGTGGCGATAACGTTGCGTAAGCTGACCCGCCAGCATTCATTAGTCTATTTCCGCCATGCCAACACACGCGCAAAAACTTCAGATTGTCGACTCGCACACCGGCGGTGAACCCACGCGCGTGGTGGTGTCGGGCGGTCCGAATCTGGGCAATGGCAGCATCGCGCAACGCCGCGATCGCATGCGCAGCGAATTCGACCGCTACCGCTCGGCCATCGTCAACGAACCGCGCGGTTCGGACGTCATGGTTGGGGCGTTATTGTGCGAACCGGTCGATCCGGATTGCGCCGCTGCGGTCATCTATTTCAACAACGTCGGTTATCTCGGCATGTGCGGCCATGGCACGATCGGTTTGCTGGTCACGCTGGCGCATCTCGGTCGCATCGGCATCGGCGAACATCGCATCGAAACGCCGGTCGGCATCATCCAGGCGCGACTCGAATCGCCGAATGCGGTGAGTCTGCGCAACGTGGCCTCGTATCGGCATGCAAAGTCGGTATCAGTCAACGTAGAAAATCTCGGCACGATCAGCGGCGATGTCGCCTGGGGCGGCAACTGGTTTTTTCTGGTCGAGAATCATGGTTTGCGGATCGCGCCGGACAACCTGCCCGCATTGACGGCAGCCACGCAATATATCCGCCGTGCGCTGCGCAGCGCCAACATCACCGGCGCCGACGGCGCTGAAATCGACCACATCGAACTGTTCGCAAAATCACCGACGCCCGGCATCGACGCACGCAATTTTGTGTTGTGTCCGGGCGATGCCTACGACCGTTCGCCGTGCGGCACCGGCACGAGCGCGAAACTCGCGTGCCAGTTCGCCGACGGAAAAATCCGCCCGGGCCAGATCTGGCGTCAGGAAAGCGTGATCGGCAGCGTCTTCGATGCAAGCATCGAATTGTTCGAGGATCGAATTTATCCGCGTATCGCCGGCCAAGCGCACATCTGCGCGGAAGGCACTTTGCTCATCGACAACAACGATCCATTCGCCTGGGGAATTCGCATTTGAATCCCGCGCTTACGCGCTGCGATGTCGCGATCGTCGGTGCTGGAATCATCGGCTCGGCCTGCGCCGAGGCGTGCGCCGCTGGCGGACTGAATACGGTTTTGATCGATTCCGATTTCCCCGGCGGCGGCATCACCGCGTGCGGCATGGGTCACATCGTGGTGATGGACGATTCCGCCGCGCAATGGGCGCTTACGGCGCGCTCGCGCGAGCTTTGGATGAGACGCGCAGCGAGCCTGCCCGACGATATCGAATACGACGCCTGCGGAACGTTGTGGATCGCCGCCAATCGCGCCGAAATGGATGCCGTCGAAGAAAAAGTCGCGATGTATCGGCAGCACGATGTGCATGCACAAATTTTGAATTCCGCCGAGCTGGCGCGCGCCGAGCCGGATCTGATCTCGCGCCTGTCCGGCGCCTTGCTGGTGCGCGACGACGCAGTGATTTATCCGCCCGCCGCCGCGCAGCATTTTGCTGCCAACGCCGCAACGCTCGGCGCGGTCATGCGCTTCGGCCAGCGGGTACAAGTGATCGAGCCGGGGCGGATATATTTCGTCGATGGCACGATGCTCGATGCCGAACGCATCGTGGTCGCCGCTGGTTTGGCGAGCAATGATCTATTGCCGAACCTGCCGCTGCGCGCGCGCAAGGGTCATCTGGTCATCAGCGATCGCTACCCTGGCCGCGTGCGCCATCAATTGGTCGAACTCGGTTATCTGCACAGCGCCCACGCGAGCGACGCCGATTCGGTTGCGTTCAACGTGCAGCCGCGCCGCAACGGACAAATTCTGATCGGTTCGTCGCGCCAGTTCGATGCGACCGACACCGCGATTGATGCGCCCTTGCTCGCGCACATGCTCGAACGCGCGGTCGGTTTCCTGCCGTTTCTGCGCGATGTGCAGGTGCTGCGCAGTTGGACCGGTTTGCGCCCCGCCACGCGCGATGGGTTGCCGCTGATCGGACCGAGCGCACAACATGCATCGATCTGGCTCGCGACCGGCCACGAAGGCCTCGGCATCACCACCGCCACCGCGACCGCAGAATTGATCGCAGCACAATTGCTCGGTCGCACCTGCGCGATTCCACCGGCACCGTATTGGCCGACACGTTTTGCATCGGAGACGACACATGCGGTCGCCTGAATACATCGAAATTTTTATCGATGGGCGGGCGTATCTTTTGATTCGCAACAGCACAGTTGCTGCGGCTTTGCTCAACGCAGGCATAACTCATTGGCGCCGCTCGGTGAGCGGCCAACCACGCGCCGCTTTGTGCGGCATGGGCGTGTGTTTCGAGTGTCGAGTCAACATTGATGGACACGCGCATCAGCGCGCGTGCCAGGTCTTGTGCACGCCCGGAATGCGAGTGATTACTCATGTCGAGTGAGCCGACATTCAGCACCGAAATCCTCGTGATCGGCGCCGGCCCGGCTGGAATTGCCGCGGCCGTGAGCGCCGCCGAATGCGGACGTCGCGTGCTGCTGATCGATGATAATCCCCGTCCCGGCGGACAGATCTGGCGCGGCGCCAATAGCGATCAAGGTTCGGCTACGGCACGGCGCTGGTTGCAGCGTCTCGAACGCAGTGCCGCGCGCCGGGTAAACGGCTGCCGCGCGGTGTTTCTTCCCGAGCCGAATCTGTTGATTGCCGATCTGCGCGGACAGCGCTGCGCGATCCGCTTCGAGCAGGTGATTCTGGCGTCCGGCGCACGCGAACTTTACCTGCCGTTTCCGGGTTGGACTTTGCCCGGCGTGACCGGCGCCGGCGGCCTACAGGCCTTGATCAAAGCCGGGCTGGAGGTCAGCGGCAAACACATCGTCATCGCCGGCAGCGGGCCGCTGCTGCTCGCCGTCGCCGCAACCGCACGCCAGGCCGGCGCACGTGTTTTGTGTATCGCCGAACAGGCCAGCGCACAGGCGCGCCGAGACTTTGCCTTCGGCCTGTGGCGACATCCCGGCAAACTCGCCCAAGCCGCGCGCCTGCGTTGGCAAAGTGTCGGCGCTCCCTACTACAGCGACGCGTGGATCACCCATGCCGAAGGCGAGAATCAACTGACGGCGGTCTGGCTGAAACACGGTACGCAACAGCGGCGTATCGAGTGCGATCTGCTCGCGTGCGGTTTCGGCTTGGTGCCGAATCTCGATCTTGCGCAGATGTTCGGCTGCGTGATCACACACGGCGCGATCGGCGTCGATGCATCACAGCGCTGTTCGCAATCGAATGTTTACGCCGCAGGCGAAAGTACCGGCATCGGTGGTGTGGACAAGGCACTGCTCGAAGGCCGCATCGCCGGTCTCGCCGCCGCCGGATTTGCAGACAAGGCAGCCGAGTTATTCGCTGCACGCGCGCGTACCTACGCGTTCGCGAAATCCCTCGCCAAAACTTTCGCACTGCGCGATGAACTGCGTTACCTCGCCACGCCCGAAACTTTTTTCTGCCGTTGCGAAGACGTGCCGCTAGCCGCCGTACGCGACATGCCAAGCATGCGCCAAGCCAAGCTGAGCAGCCGTTGGGGCATGGGTGCGTGCCAAGGCCGCATCTGCGGCAGCGCGGGCGAGTTCCTGTTCGGCTGGTCCGACACTCTATCCACGCGTCCGCCATTTACCGCCACCGCACTTTCCAACCTGATTCCATCCCCGCTCGAGGTCAACCAACAATGAGTGTCAACTTTCTGGGCGTGATGCCCGCGATCACCACAAAATTCAATGCCGATCTGTCGATCGATCACGACTTCGTGCGCGAGCATGTGCAATGGCTGGTGCAACACGGCGGGACCGCGATTATTCCGTGCGGCTCGCTCGGCGAAGGTGCCACGTTGTCGTTCGATGAAAAAATCGCGCTGATCAAAACCTGTGTCGCCGCGGTCGATGTGCCGGTGATTCCAGGCATCGCCGCCACCAGCACAGCCGATGCGGTGCAGCTCGCCCAAGCCGCACACGCCGCCGGGGCGCGCGGCCTGATGGTGCTGCCGCCGTATCTGTATGTGAGCGACTGGCGGGAGATGAAAGCACACATGAGCGCTGTCATTTCGGCCACGCCGCTGCCGTGCATCCTGTACAACAATCCGGTGGCTTACAAAACCGATTTCCTGCCCGAGCAGATCGCCGAACTCGCGACCGAACATGTCAATCTCGCCGCGGTAAAAGAGTCGAGTACCGATGTGCGACGCATCAGCTGGATTCGCGCCTTGCTCGGTGATCGCCTCGCCATCGGCGTCGGTGTCGATGACGTCTTGGTCGAAGGCGTGGCCGCCGGCGCGCAGTTCTGGATCGCAGGATTGGTCAATGCATTCCCGGCCGAATCGGTGCGTTTGTACGACCTCGCCCGCGCCGGACGCCATGACGAAGCGTTCGCGCTGTATCGCTGGTTCCTGCCGCTGCTGCGCATGGATACCGTGCCGAAATTCGTGCAGCTGATCAAACTCGTGCAGGCCAAGGTCGGTATGGGCAGCGAGATCGTACGCGCCCCGCGCCTGCTCTTGAGCGGTGCCGAGCGCGCCACTGCCGAAGCAGAAATCGCGACCGCGCTCGCCACCCTGCCGACGCTGCAAAACCTCGCTGGAACGGAGTAGATCGTGACTGAATCGAGCGGCCTTTCGATCATCGGTGCCGGACGTGGCAAGCCTGGCGGCAAGTGTTTTCGTGCGTTCGATCCGACCGCGAATGCGGCGTATGGCGTGGAGTTCCATTCGGCATCGAGTAGCGATATCGAACACGCCACGACACTGGCCGCCGCGGCCGCGCCAGCATTCGCGCGTAGCGCTGGCGCGCAGCGTGTGATCCTGCTGGAATCGATCGCAAACCACATCGAGACAGCGCTGCCGTCACTCATCGAAATCATACCGCGCGAAACCGGCTTGCCCGAGGCGCGCGTACGCAACGAAACCGCGCGCACCTGTCTGCAACTTCGCCTGTTCGCGAGTGTATTGCGCGATGGCGACTGGCTGGATGCGCGCATCGATCACGGTGATGCGGCGCGCAGCCCGCCGAAGCCCGATCTGCGTTCGATGCACCGTGCACTCGGTCCGGTCGCAGTGTTCGGTGCGAGCAATTTTCCGCTGGCGTTTTCGGTCGCGGGCGGCGATACCGCCTCGGCACTTGCCGCGGGTTGCCCGGTGATCGTCAAGGCGCACCCGGCGCATCCCGGCACCTCGGAGATTATCGGTTTGGCCATCCAGACGGCTATTCGCGAGTGCGGTCTGGATGCCGGAATTTTTTCATTGCTGTTCGATGCTGAGCACAGCGTCGGTACGGCGCTGGTCAAACATCCCGTCATCCAGGCGGTGGGTTTCACCGGCTCGCAACGCGGCGGGCGCGCGTTGCTCGCGCTGGCCGCACAACGCAAGCAACCGATTCCGGTGTATGCGGAAATGGGCTCGGTCAATCCGGTTTTCATTCTGCCCGGCGCGCTCGCGGCACGCGCCGAAACCATCACCGATGGCTTGCATGCTTCGGTGATGCTGGCATGCGGCCAGTTCTGCACTTCGCCCGGTTTGCTATTCGCAGCGGATGGCGCTGGCTACGATGATATGCGAGCACGATTAAAATCGCTGTTCGCCGAGAGCAATACCGCGACCATGCTGACGCCGGGCATTGCGGAGGCCTATCGCCACGGCATAAAAGCCCTCGCGCAACATCCGGGCGTAGATGTGCTCGCGCAGCGTGATTCCAGCGGCAGCCAAGGTGGTCCGGCCTTGCTCGAAACCGATGCCGCGACCTTGCTCGCACACCCCGAACTCGCCGAGGAAGTTTTCGGTCCGAGCACCGTGCTGGTTCGCGCGGAATCCGTCGCGCAATTGACCAAACTCGCCGAGCATCTGGATGGCCAACTCACGGCGACCGTGCATGCCGAAGTCGATGAACTCGGCAACTATGCGACCTTGCTCGACGTGCTGCAGAGCCGCGCCGGGCGCGTGCTGTTCGGCGGCTTTCCGACCGGCGTCGAAGTCAATCACGCCATGATCCACGGCGGCCCGTGGCCGGCGAGTTCGGACAGCCGCTCGACCTCGGTCGGTAGCGCCGCGATCCTGCGCTGGGTACGACCTGTGGCGTTGCAGAATTTTCCCGATGCGCTTCTGCCGCCGGAATTGCAGGAGAAAAATCCGCTACGTTTGCGTCGACTCGTCGACGGCAAATTCAGCGATGTTTCGATCAGCTGATTCGGGCGCGGCGATGATCGTCTTTCGATGCCAGCGCGAGGCATTGAGATTGAGCGCCATGGCTGTTCCAGCCAGCTCTATCTGGAAGGCTTGACCGATACTTTTGGCAGCGTCAGCGCGCGCAAATAGCGGCCAAGCCCGCGATCCCAGAACGGCGGATCGCCGAACTGCGCAGCGAGATAATCGACGAACGCGCGCACCTTGAGCGGCACCAGCCGCCGCTGCGGCATGAGGGCGTGGATCGCCACATCACGCACGGGGAAATTCGCGAGTACGACGCGCAGCCGACCCAAACGCAAATCCTCGGCGATATCCCACGTCGATTTCAGGCCGATGCCGACGCCCGCCACCGCAGCGTCACGCAATACTTCGCCGAGGTTGCTCTCGAAATTGCCGCTGATGCGCTGCATGATTTCGCCGTGCGCATCGCGCAGCGGCCAGCTATCCTGGCGCCCCGCAGTGGTGCTGAGGATCAGGCAATTGTGCGCCGCCAGATCCGCAGGTTTGCGCGGAATGCCGTGCCGCTTGAGATAGTCCGGGCTCGCGCACAATACACGTCGGCTCGGCGCGAGACGCCGCGCGACTAGGCTCGAATCGGCCAGGTCGCCGATGCGGATCGCAAGGTCGAAACCGCTCTCGACCAGATCGACGTACTGATCACTCAGATGCACGTTGAGCTGCAATGACGGGTGGCGCGCGAGGAACTGCGGCAGCAGCGGCGAGATGTGCCGCCGCCCGAACGATGCCGGCAAACTCACGCGCAGCAGGCCACGCACTTCATCGCCATCACGGCGCACCGACTCGGACAACGACTCGAACTCCTGCAGCAGTTCGCGGCCGCGCTCGGCCAGGCGCTGGCCTTCCGCAGTGGCGTGCAGGCTGCGTGTGGTGCGATGAAGCAGGCGCACACCGAGATCGCGCTCGAGCCGTTGCATGCGCAAACTCGCGACCGCCGCTGATACATCGATACTGCGCGCTGCCGCGCTGATCGAGCCGAGTTCGAGAATACGCAGGAATAACGCGAGATCGCTCAATCTGTCCATACGCCGGAATCATTATCAATAATTGTTTGAAAGTGTTTCATCGATCATGCGATTTATCAAGAAACGCATCGCGCCTATGATGCGCCGATCACTCCACAGGAAACCTGCCATGAACTTCACTCTCGACGGACAACGCGCACTAGTCAGCGGCTCCACCGTCGGCATCGGTTATGCGATTGCCGAAGAACTCGCGCGCCACGGTGCGCACGTCACGCTGAACGGTCGCAGCCAGGCCCGCGTCGATGCGGCGCTTTCGCAATTGCGTGCTGCCGTACCCGATGCGAAGGTCGATGGCATCGCCGCCGATCTCGGCACGGAATCCGGCGCGAAAATCGTGTTCGAAAAGCTGCCCGAACTCGATATCCTGATCAACAACCTCGGCATTTTTGAAGTCGCGGAATTCGCGCAGATCAGCGATGACGACTGGCGGCGTTTTTTCGAAATCAACGTGCTCAGCGGCGCGCGTCTGGCGCGGCACTATCTGCCCGGCATGCTCACGCGCAATAGCGGACGCGTGGTTTTCATTTCCAGCGAATCGGCGCTGCAGATTCCGGCCGAGATGATTCATTACGGCATGACCAAGTCGGCGCAGATTTCGATCGCCAGCGGTCTGGCGCAGCTCACCAAGGGCACGCGCGTCACGGTCAATTCGGTATTGCCGGGGCCGACCCGCTCCGAAGGCGTCGGCACGTTCGTCAAGGATTTCGCCGAGAAGCAAGGCGTGAGTACCGCCGAGTTTGAGCAGCAGTTTTTCAAGACGGCGCGCCCGACGTCGTTGCTGCAACGATTTATCGAACCCGAGGAAATTGCGAGCGTGGTGGTATTTGTCGCGAGCCCACTGGCTTCCGCGATGAACGGCGCAGCCGTGCGCGCCGAGGGCGGATTGCTGCTGTCGGCGTTCTGATTCCGTGCGGCACGCGAGTGATTGCGGTGTCGCATTTATCCGATTCCACATTTTGGAGATTTCGATGAAAGCTGTTGCCCTCACGCGTTATCTGCCGATCAGCGATGCCCATTCGCTGTTCGATACCGAGATCGAAAAACCTGTCGCCACCGCACGCGATCTGCTTGTGCGTATGCTTGCCGTGTCGGTCAATCCGGTCGACACCAAAGTGCGTTCGCCGAAAGACAAAGTCGAATCCGCACCGCGCGTGCTCGGCTGGGATGCGGCCGGCATCGTCGAGGCGGTGG
The DNA here is from genome assembly GCF_004168365.1 of Pseudolysobacter antarcticus. Classification (GTDB taxonomy): domain Bacteria; phylum Pseudomonadota; class Gammaproteobacteria; order Xanthomonadales; family Rhodanobacteraceae; genus Pseudolysobacter; species Pseudolysobacter antarcticus. Next base: position 1,261,871 of record NZ_CP035704.1, on the reverse strand, counting down.
GTGATCAGGTGACCGCGTTCAAGCCCGGCGACGAGGTCTATTACGCCGGCTCGATCGAGCGCCCAGGCTGCAACAGCGAGTATCAACTGGTCGACGAACGCATCGTCGCGCGCAAGCCGGCCAGCCTCGATTTTGCGCAGGCGGCGGCGCTTCCGCTCACCGCGATTACGGCATGGGAGCTGATGTTCGAGCGCATGCGCATCGGCAACGATGGCAGCGAGCATGGCCGCAATCTGCTGGTCATCGGCGGCGCTGGCGGCGTGGGTTCGATGGCGATCCAGTTCGGCAAGCTCGCCGGCGTGACCGTGATTGCAACAGCATCGCGCGCCGATACGATTGCGTGGTGTCGCGAGCTCGGTGCCGATCATGTGATTGATCATCGCCAAGCGCTGCAGCCACAACTCGACGCGCTCGGTATCACCGCGATTCCGTACATCGTGAACTTTGCCGACAGCGCGGCGTACTGGACACAGATGGGCGAACTGATCGCGCCGCAAGGACGCATCGGCCTCATCGTGGAGCCGAGCGCACCGCTGCCGATCGGTGATCCGTTCAAGCTGAAAAGTGTCAGCATCCATTGGGAAATGATGTTCACACGCGCGAAATTCCAAACCGACGACATGATCGAGCAGCGGCATTTGCTGGCCCGCATCGCGGCGCTGATCGACGCCGGAAAATTGCGCGGCACGATGCGGCAGAATCTCGGCAGCATCACAGCCGAAAATCTGCGCAAGGCACACGCGCTGCTCGAATCGGGTCAGAGCATCGGAAAAATCGTCCTGGCTGGTTGGTGATATTCGCCATCGACACGGCGTTGTCGCGCCGTGTCGATGACAGCCACGCGTTCGCTGCGATACGCGCGGCAACGCTTGGCGTGATGCCGGCGACAGGCGACAATGCGCGGCCTTCCTGTTGCCGTCGCCATGTCCGCCGAACTTCCGCTGCTGAGCCGTTTATTGCGCCTGAGTGCCTTCAGCGGGATTCCCGCCGCCGCACTGCGCAGCCTTTACACCTACTTCGGCGAACAGTTGCCGGCATGCACGCTCGCGGTATTGCTGGTGCGCGGAGTGGCGCCCGGACAATGCCGACTAGTCGGCGTGATCGGCGCGGACGGCACCGAATATCTGGCGGTGGACGACGCGCAGGACTCGCAACAAAAACTGCCGTTGTTCGAGGATGCGCTGAGTACGCGTTTGCTGCGCGATATCGCACCGCGCCTCATCACGCTCAATGCCGACGAACAAACGCTGCCGCTGGCGCAGGCCTTGTTCGCGCCGCGTGCGTTATTGGCGCTGCCGATCATCGATTCCGGCCATGTGCATCACTGGCTGGTGCTCGGCAGCGTCGAGGCGAATCGATTCGATCAGCTCGATCTGGATCGCATGCTGATCGAGGCCAATCTTGCAGTGAGTTATATCGTGCGTCCACTGGCCTTGCGCGAACTCAGCGACGAGGCCGCGCACAGCCGACACCAGATCGAAGGCCTGGCCGATGTGCAAAAGTTGCTTTTGCCGCAAAATATACAAATTCGCGGCCTCGACTACGCCGTGCACTGGCAGCCGGCAGATACCGCGGCCGGTGATTATTACGATTTGGTCACATTGAACGAACGCGTCGAAGGTGTGACGAACGATACCGATGGCGACGTTTGGGCGGCGATCATCGCCGATGTTTCCGGCCACGGTGCAGCGTCGGCGATGGAGGCGGTACAGTTCGATGCGATCCTGCGCACGTATCAGGGCGATGGCGGTGCCGGGCCGGCCGGCGCGATCACTTACGCCAATCGCTATTTTTTCTCGCGACGCCAGCGCCAGCATTTCCTCACCACGCTTGGTACGTTGTATCGGCCCGATGAACGCAAGCTGTATTACGTCAGCGCGGGTCATCCGCCGTTGCTGCATCGGCGCGGCGGCACGGTGACTTTGCATGGTCAGGGCGAGGAGATTCCGCTCGGCATCCTGCGCGATCATGTCTGGCAAAACAGCGAGCTCGCACTGCAGCGCGACGATGTCGTGGTGTTGTATACCGACGGCATCGTCGAGGCGCGCAATGCCGATAGCGAACCGTTCGGGATGCCGCGTTTGCAGGCGCTCGTGGCGCGGAGCGAGGTCAGCGATGCCGCTCAACTGCAGCAGCTTCTGTGCGATGCGTTATTCGCGCATCAGGGCGGCAGCGTGGGCGTCGATGACCAGACGTTGATCGTGCTGCGCATCACGCATTAGCGGGGCGACGCCGGCCGCTGGCTGCGCAGATTGGACTTGCCACCGCGTGCAGTTCCGGGCATCTTCGTACAATCGTTTGAATCTGGAATGGCGCCGTGAATTATCCGCACCTGCTCGCCCCGCTTGATCTTGGCTTCGTCACCATTCCCAATCGCGTGCTGATGGGCTCGATGCATACCGGGCTGGAAGATCGCGCCCGCGACTACGACAAGCTCGCCGCGTACTTCGCAGAGCGCGCGCGCGGCGGCGTCGGTTTGATAGTCACGGGCGGCCTCGCGCCGAATGTGCGCGGCTGGCTCACGCCGTTCGGCGGCAAACTGAGCTGGCGCAGCGAAGTGCCGCGGCACCGCAAAATTTCGCAAGCGGTGCACGCCGAAGGCGGACTGATCTGCATGCAGATCCTGCATGCGGGCCGATATGGCTACAGCCCGTTCAATGTCGCGCCATCGGCACTGAAATCGCCGATCACGCCGTTCGCGCCACGCGCGCTCTCCGGCGGTGGTGTCGAGCGCCAGATTCATGCATTCGTGCGTTGCGCGCGACTCGCACAGGATGCCGGTTACGACGGCGTCGAAGTGATGGGTTCGGAAGGTTATCTGATCAACCAGTTTCTCGCCGCGCGTACCAACAAGCGCGACGATGACTGGGGCGGCAGTTACGCAAAACGCATGCGTTTTCCCGTCGAAATCGTGACGCGCATGCGCGCCGCGGTCGGGCCGAACTTCATCATTATTTATCGTTTGTCGATGCTCGATCTGGTCGAAGGCGGATCGAGCTGGGAAGAGGTCGTGCTGCTCGCAAAAGCGATCGAAGCGGCGGGCGCGACGATCATCAACACCGGCATCGGCTGGCACGAGGCGCGCATCCCGACCATCGTCACCAGCGTGCCGCGGGGCGCATTCAGCTGGGTTACGCATCGGCTCAAGAGTGAAGTGAAACTGCCGCTGATCACCACCAACCGCATCAACATGCCCGACGTCGCCGAGCGCATTCTGGCGAACGGTGATGCCGACATGGTGTCGATGGCGCGGCCGCTGCTGGCCGATCCGGATTGGGTCAACAAGGCGCGTAGCAATCGCGCCGATGAGATCAATACTTGTATCGCGTGCAACCAGGCTTGCCTCGATCATGTGTTCGAGAAAAAGGTTGCGTCGTGCCTCGTCAATCCGCGCGCCTGCCACGAAACCGAACTCAACTACACCGCGACCACCACACCGCAACGTTTTGCCGTAGTCGGTGCCGGGCCGGCCGGCCTGGCCTGCGCCACGGTGCTCGCGGAGCGCGGCCACAACGTCACGTTGCTCGATGCGGCGGATGAAATCGGCGGCCAATTCAACATGGCCAAACGCATTCCGGGCAAGGAAGAATTCAGCGAAACCCTGCGTTATTTCGGCAGGCGCATCGAACTCACCGGCGTCACCCTGAAGCTCGGTACGCGCGTCGCCGCAAGCGATCTTGGTCGCGATCGTTTCGATCAAGTGATCCTCGCCACCGGCGTCGCGCCACGGCATCCGCCGATCCCCGGCATCGAACATGCAAAGGTGCTGAGTTACGTCGACGTGCTGTCCTCGAAAGCCCAAGTCGGATCGCGCGTGGCGATCGTCGGCGCAGGCGGTATCGGCTTCGATGTCGCGGAATTTCTGGTGCAGGATCTGCCCGCGCCGAGCACGGATATTTCAGCGTGGCTCAAGGAATGGGGCATCGATCAAACACTGGTCGCACGCGCCGGCGTCGAAGGCATCAAGGCGCAACCCGAGGCACCGGCACGTACCGTGTGGCTGCTGCAGCGCACGCCGGGTGCGCCGGGCAAACGGCTCAACAAAACCAGCGGCTGGGTGCATCGTTCGACCCTCAAGCACAAGCAAGTGCGCATGCTCGGCGGCGTCGAATATCAACACATCGACGACGCCGGCCTGACCATCAGCATCGACGGCAAACCGCAATTGCTCGAAGTCGACAACGTGATCATTTGCGCCGGCCAGGAACCGCGCCGCGATCTGCTCGCAGAGTTGCAAGCCGCCGGGCAAATCGTGCATCTGATCGGCGGTGCCGATGTCGCCGCCGAACTGGATGCGAAGCGCGCGATCGATCAAGCCAGCCGACTTGCGGCGACGCTGTAATCCATTCCGGCACTCGAGCGCGGCTGACGACTGAATCAGCCGCCGAGTTTTCTCGTAGCCGCAGTATCAGCCAACAGCGGCGCGCGCCAGCCGCAGGTTTTCGACAATCGACGGCTGGCCAGGTACGAGTCTTTCGGCAGCACTCAGCAGCTCGATCGCACGCGCAAAATCGCCGTTGTGATAGTTCGCCATGCCGCACAGATTCAACGCGTTCAAATCGCCCGGCATTTCGGCCAATGCCTGCTCCAGACAACCCAGTGCAACTTTCAGATCGCCGCCTTTGAGATGTTGCTGACCAAGATAGATCAGCGACTGCGGCAGTTTTTTCCAGCGCTCGAAAACTGCCGCCCATTTGCTGCGGAGTTTTGCGTAGTACAGATCGTGTTGCTCGGCACTCTCCACGTTCGGACCCAGCCCGCAGCCGGAGTCACCGATGTAACCGTTCCAGACGCACGTGGCGGTTTTCACCCACTGGAATTCGGTGCGTGACGCGCAGTTGATGAAAAAATCCTGATCCTCGTAAATCGGAAAGGTCGGATCAAAACGCGCACCTTCATCGATCAGACTGCGATGAAAAATCGTCGCGACCGGCTGGCTGCGATTCTGATTGTAGAGTTGCATGTGGAAACCATCACGCCCGCTGTAGCCGACCAGATTGCCTTGCGCGTCGTGCACACGTGCGCTCGAATACAGCAAGCGGATATCGGCGCGCCGCGGCGCCGTCAGCAGCGACTCGACATGTTCGGGCAGCAGCTCATCATCGTCATCGAGAAAATTCAGCCACTCGCCCGTCGCCGCGTCGAGACACGCATTCGCCGCGTCCGGGCGCGGCAAGCGCCGATCCGGATCGGGCACGACAAAACGCAACGGTCGCCCGCGATAGTTATCCGCGAGCGGCTGATGGCGCTGGCCGCACGCGGCGGCAACGACGATTTCGATATTCGGCCAAGTCTGGTTCGCGGCTGAATCCAGCGCACGAAACAACGTCGGCCGATCCATGCTGCGTACGAGCAGTGAAACGAGTGGCTTGTTCATCGCACCAAGCCCTGCGCTCAAGCCGACTTGACCCGATAACACGGCTGATACGCTTTTGAACTCGGCAACTTCATGCGGTGCTGGCTGACAAAACTCGCGAGCATCGCATCCAGCGCGCGCATGATTTCTGCTTCGCCATCGATCTCGAACGGGCCATGCTGTTCGATAGCGCGAATGCCTTCTTCCTTGACGTTGCCGGCAACGATCGCCGAAAACGCGCGGCGCAAATCGGCAGCGAGCAAATGCCGAGGTTGATTGCGATTCAAGTTCAATGCCGCGACATTGGCGTGATTCGGTCGGAACGGCGTCTGGAATTCGTGCTCGATCTTGAGCGCCCAGTTGAAGAAAAATGCGTCCTTGTTGTTGAGGCGGAACAACCGCACTTTTTCCATACCCTGCGCCATCGCACGCGCGGTTTCAGCCGGGTCGTCGACAATGATGCGATAGCGATTCGCCACATCGTCACCCAGCGCAAGGCGCAGGAATTGATCGATCTGCTCGAAATACGCAACCGATTCTTTCGGCCCCGCAAACACCAGCGGAAACGGAATATGCACGTTATCGGGGTGCAACAAAATGCCGAGCAGATACAGGATTTCTTCGGCCGTGCCGACGCCACCGGGAAACACGATGATGCCATGCCCGGTGCGCACGAAGGCTTCGAGACGTTTCTCGATATCCGGCATGATCACGAGGTTGTTGACGATCGGATTCGGTGATTCCGCCGCGATGATGCCGGGCTCGGTGATGCCGATGTAGCGATTGCTCTTGCGCCGCTGTTTGGCGTGCGCGATGGTCGCGCCTTTCATCGGCCCCTTCATCGCCCCCGGGCCGCAGCCGGTGCAGATATCCAGCGCCCGCAGTCCGAGCTGATAACCGACCGCCTTGGTGTATTCGTATTCGTGCCGCGGAATGGAATGGCCGCCCCAGCACACGATCAGGTTCGGCTCGATGTTGGGTTTCAGCACGCGCGCATTGCGCAGGATCTCGAACACTGCATGGGTGATGCTCAGTGAATCGTCGAAATTGAAACGCCCCGCTTCGACCTGTGTGGCGATGTAGACGATGTCGCGCACGACCGCAAACAACAGCTCGTTGATGCCGCGAATGATGCGACCTTCGACGAAGGCTTGCGCCGGCGCATGGATCAATTCGAGCTTGATGCCGCGATCCTGCTGCAGCACCTGAATTTCAAAATCGGGATAACGTTCGAGCATGCCGCGCGCATCGTCGCTGACGATGCCCTGAGTGAGCACGGCGAGCGCGCAACGGCGCAGCAGCGCGTGCAATCCGCCCTGGGTCGCGTCGCGCAACCGCGAGACTTCATTGCGCGAAAGTACATCCATGCCGGCGACCGGCGAGATCTGGGCGTTGACGGTAGTTTTTGCCATTGGTAATTCCTTCCTGTTCTGATGACCACAACGATGCGCCCTTGCGCAGCGTAGCCTGCTAGTAATAGCGATTGCGGGTGACGCGCGCAAGTCCGCATGTCAGCGTCGGGGCATTTCAGCCATCGAACGATGCGTCGAGCACAAAAAAAAACCGGCGCCCTGAGGCGCCGGTCAAATTTACTGCGATTTCTTTCTACTCAGAACTTGTAGCTTGCCGTCAGCATGAGCGACCAGCGCTGTGAAGGTACCGGTGCACCTGGGGTCTGGCCTTCGTTGATGACCAGATTCTGCGGCACGTAGTTGCCGTTGGCATCCTTGTACTGCGATCCGCTGATGTCGTAGATGTACTTGCCGGTAGCAGGATCGATACCGGTGACGTTGGCGAGGTTACGCGTTAGCGGGAACGGTCCACGGCGCTCCACACCCCACTTGCTGCTGATCAAGTTGCCGATGTTGAAGAAATCCAGACGCAACTCACCTTTGTTGCCCTCGAAAAATCCTGGCACTTCCTGCTTGAAGCTCAAATCGATCTGGTTCAGCCACGCGGTATGTGCGCCGTTGCGCGTGGCAATCTGGCCTGCATGCTTGCTCAGGTAGGCATCACTGTTGATGTAGTCCATGAACTGCTGTTTCTGCTTGTCTGTCACGGCAGGATTCCAGGACACATCCGAGATCGACTTCGGAATGTAGAGCAGATCACGCGAGTAGGTATCGCCGTTCAGATCGTTACCTGCAATCCAGCTGTACGGTGCGCCAGAATGACCGTTGGCGAAGATGCTGACGCCGGTTTCGTTGTCACCGAAGAACTTGTGCTGCCAGCTGAAAGATACTTTCAGCGCTTTCGGCACGTTGTAATTGGAGACAGACGCGCGATCCGTATTCGGGTTGATCCAGACGTTACCCGTGATGTTCGAATTGGCAACGCTTGATGTACCCGGATTGACGTCGGTCGAATGCTGGAAAATCGCCGCAACGGATGCGCTCCAGTCGTCCGACAGGGGCTTTTTCACCAACAGCGTCAAACTGCTGGATTGTCCCTGGCTGGTATTGGTGAGTTCAGTCACGTTGCCGAATGCCGGGTTGGCATTGGCATTCGTACCACTCGCAATACCGGCAGCACTATAAACACCCCAATACAGATTACGGCCGTCCGGACCATGCCCGGTAGGCGCGCCCAAGTTCAGGTTCTTGTAGAAAATGTCTTCGTTGGTTTTAACGTAGCTGCCTTCCACGCTACCGACCATGCCGAGCCATGGCAATTCGCGATCGAATGCAAGGCTGAGCTGGGTGGTCGTTGGCATCTGGAAATGCGGATCAATGGTATCGACCGCCATCTTCGCAACGCCGGAACCGAGCACCAGCGTGCCGGTATTCGGGATCACTGGTTGCGCACCGTTGTAACCAGGTGCCTGCTTGACATAGCTGATCTGGCCCGCCGCACATGCACCACCGGTGGCCGGCGTGAACGCCTTGCCATCCTTGCTGCACAACAGGGTGCCCGGCGCCGCGTTCGAGGTATTCACAATGTCATAGGTGACCACTGGAATGCCGCTGCCGCCGTAGGAGTTGGAGTACCACACGGTCGGTACATCCGACACGAACATGCCAACGCCGCCGCGAAGCTGCGTTTTGCGCTCGGTATCGAAGTCGTAGTTGAACGAGACGCGCGGTTGCACCGTGCCATTACCACCGGGAACCGAATTGTTGGCGTAACCGAAGCCACCCTTGGACGCGGTACAGAGGGTCGAGCCATTCGCGTTGGTTGCGGTGAAAGCAACTCCCGGAGCGGAAGCAAAGCAAGGATTCAGGATCGGGCTGCTGCCGAACTCAGGCACGTCGTAACGCAAGCCGTATTGCAGCGAAAAGCGATCCGACACCTGCCAGGTATCTTCGACGAAAAAGCCGTATTGTTTTTTCTGGAACACAGCAGCGGCGGTATCGATGGAATAGCCTGCAGCCGGACGCTTGATCGTGTATTCCTCCCAATTACCGGTTTGGAAATTCGCCAAACCCTGGTAGGTATAGCTACCGTCATAACCCTGGATGAAAGCGTTATATACCTTGTCCTGCTGGCCGTTCGCACCGGCCTTGATGGTGTGATCGCCGAGATGCCAGGTACCGGCAAAATAAGCGTAGTTCGAATCGATATTAAGCTGGTTGACCTGACTCGAGAACTCGGTACCTACGGTCACGCTGGGCGAGAACGTCGTTGGCGAATTCGATACCGTCACCGATGGCTGGGCGACGCCCGTCAGCGGGCCACGCGACTGAATGTATTTGGTGTACGACAAATTGGCTTCGGTCGAGAAAACCGGACTCCAGTCACTGAACAGCTGGACGACGTAGTTCTTGGAATCGCGATCCTTGAAGTACCAGTTACTATTCAAGGTCACCGAGGTGGTACTTCCAGTCGGAACCGGCTGATTTTCCTTGGTCTCGTTGAAACGAAACACGGCACGCTGGCTGTCGTTGATGTTCCAATCGACCTTGGCGAGATAACGTTTGTCGATCAAGTTGGCGAGAGTCCGGTCGCCGACGTTGATGCCCTGCGCAGTGGCCGAGCTTGCCACGCCATTGACGAAATTCTGATCAACGCCCTGAACCTGCGTGGTGCTATTGCTGCCAACCGGGCCTGAGGTGGTACCAATTGCCACGCGCTCGCTTTTCTCAATGCCGAGGAAAAAGAACAGCGTGTCCTTGATCAACGGGCCACCGGCGGTGATGCCGGAAGTCCATTCGTGATCCCAGCCGGTATACGGTAACTCGGTACCACCGGAGATCGGCGCGATATCGCCCATCCAATCCTTGCTGCGATAGCTGTAATAGGCCGAGCCGTGGAAATCGTTGGTACCACTCTTGGAAACGGCATTCACGTTGGCGCCGACGCAACCGCGCGTGCTGACGTCGAAGTTGGCGGTGGAAAGATCGTAGGACTCGATCACGTCCGGCGAGATTGGCGAGCCAACACTGGCCAGGCCGTTCGATTCCAGACCAAACGGGTCGCCCGCGTTGATCGTGTCAACCGTGATGCAGTTGTAACGGAAGTTCTTGCCGTTGGCGGAAATGGCGCCAGCATCGCGATCAGTGACGGAAATGCGCGGATCTACGCGAGCGATATCCTGGATCGAACGATCCGGATTTGGCAGCGCTTCGAGTTCGCGATGCGACAGATTGGTGCCGAGGCCCTTGTTGTCAGCCTGGAACGTTGCGGTGAGCGCCGAACCCTTTACCGTTACTTCTTCGAGTTGCGAGGCACCCTCTTCGACGAGATTGACGGAAGTGGTTTCGGCCAGGCGCAGATAGACATCCTGCACCGACGTCGGCTTCAAACCATCTTTCTCGGCGGTGACACGATACGGGCCGCCGACGCGCAAACCTTGCAACTGGTAGCGTCCATCGGCATCGGTGGTGATCGTGGACTTGGTACCGGAAGGCACGTGCACGACTTCGATCTTCGCACCGGCAACCGGGTGCCCCGCGCCATCGGTAACGCGGCCGCTGGCGGCGGCCGAGGTGTTCTGCGCAAACGCAGACGGCACCAGGAACATCGACGCAAGTACCCACGCAAGTGGCTTCATTCGCAACTGTCTATTCATCGGTTTTCCCTCAATCATCAACTAATCAAATCGGCGCGATTGCGCGACGGAAATAATGCCGGACGCAGCCAATGCACTGCCGGCATATCGTGTCTATCACTCGCTTTTTTGCCCCACATCGCGCGCTGGCACCAGCACGCGGAAACCCATTAACGCTAGCTTAACAGCAGAATATGACACTTTTCTAACTATTTTTTTGTTCCGTACCGTCGCGCATGGGTGGGCAACTCACTGTTCTTGCGCAGAACCCAGATAGCGCAAGCGTTTCGCGGGCTTGAGCCGAGCCAGATCGAGCCGGATCAAGCCATCGACGCAGTAGCCGAAAGCCGGGTCAACGCCAAACGCCAGAAAACGCACGCCTTCCGGTTCGCACAGATCGACGTATTGCCGATACAGCACTGGAAGCGTGGAATGACTTTGCGCCAGGTGATGCTTGAGTGCCTGCAAGCCGGCCTTGCTATCGGATTCTCGCCACAGAGGCGTGGCCTGGTGTACTACTTCGGCGGATATCTGGAACGGGTTGCGAGCACGCGCCAGCAACTCGGGATCACCGAAATAGTGCTGATGGCAATGCACGATCCATTCGCGCGCGGACAACGACAACGCCGCACTTAACGACACCGGCCCGAACAGATAACGCAGCTGTGGCCGATGGCGCAGGTACGCGCCGATGCCCTGCCACAGATAATCCAGGCTGCGTGATCCCAATACGCAGGCTGCACAAAACTGCGTCCGAGTTCCACACCGTCCGCCAGAAATTCCTGCGCGTGCGGCGAATACTCGAACAGGCTCGCCGAATACAGTCCGGCCATGCCGTGCCGCTGCAGGATGCTCGCCGCCTCGCCGAGTCGATACGCACCGACGATCGCCAACGCATGTTCGTCCCACAGCACCAGATGCTTGTAGTGGCCGTCGTATCGATCGAGATCGCGGCGCATGCCGGTGCCTTCGCCAACACGGCGGAATGACAGTTCGCGCAATCGGCCAATCTCGCGCATGACCGGACAGTCCGGCGCAGCATCGATCAGCAGGATACGTTTACCATCGCTGGTCTGGCCGAGCACTTCGCCACGCGCCAATGCGCGTTTCACCGCGAGCGGTGATTCGGGATGCGCAATCGCATTTTCGGTGACGAATTTCGTGGGCCGGCGTTTTGGCAGCCGATAAACATGGCGGCGCATATGTTGCGCTACCAGTTCCGACGGCAATCCGCTGCGTTCGAGCTCTGCCGCCGACACCGTCGCGCCCAAACTGAAACCGATCCGCGCCCGCATCGCGCCGAATACTTCGCGCGCCAGCAACAGCGTAGCCAGCGGTTTCGCCAGCATCGACGCGCCGTAAAATACCGGCGAGTTCGAAGCCGCGATATGCACCGGCAAAACCGGCGCGAGCATCTTGCACGCCAGGCGCACGAATCCCGTCGACCACGCCGAATCGCGCACGCCTTGCGCCCCATGCGCGATACTTCACCGGCCGGAAACACGATCAGCGCCTGCTCGCGATCAAGCGCGCGATATGCCTCGCGCAGGCGTCCGCTCGAACTGCCTTCGGCGCCAAATACATTCACCGGCAAAAGCAGATTGTCGAACTGACCGAACTGCAGCAATACGTCGTTGGCGAGGATGCGCACATCGCGCCGCACCGAGCCGACCAGTTGCAGCAGCGCCATCGCATCGAGCGCGCCAAGCGGATGATTAGCCACGATCACGACCCGGCCATCGACCGGAATATTCTCGCGATCGGTATTCGCCACGCTGTAGCTGACATGGAGGTAATCGAGCACACGTTCGATGAAATCGAAGCCGGTCAGCGGCGCGATATCCGCGAGCATGCGATTGATGCGTTCCTCGCACGCGATGCGCCGCAACAGCTCGATCACCGGCTGCGAAAATGCACGCGCGCGGCCTTGCGCCAGGCGCGGAAATTTTTCGAGGAAACTGCGTTCGACGCTGATCATGTCGTGCTCTCCGTGTTGAAGGAAAGCACGCTAGCGGGTCTGTGTTACAGCAAGGTGGTGAATCGATTCAAGAAACGCCGCTCAGTGATTTTCCGTCGCGTGCGTAGCGATCAGCCATGCAGATAGGAGCGCACGCCGTCGAGGAACATCTGTACCGAAAGCGCTACCAGCAACATGCCCATCAAACGTTCGAGCGCGATCAACACGCTCTGACCGAGCAGGCGATACAGATACGTTGATGAATAAAGAATCACCGAGGTCGCCAGCCACGACAGGAACAACGCGATGCTCCAATCCACGGTGCGGCCCGGATAAGAGTTGGTCAGCAGCATCAGCGCGGCCATCGTCGACGGACCGGCCACGGCGGGAATCGCCATCGGCACGATGAAGGGCTCGACACCCACTTCACCACCGAAGATCCCGCCTTCACGCGGTGGAAAAACCATCTTGATGCCGATCAGGAACAGCACGATGCCACCGGCGATGCTGACCGACTCCTGCTTCAGCTGCAGCGCCTTCAGCACGTAACTGCCGCCGAGCAAAAACGCGAACAGCACGACGAGCGCGATCAGCAATTCGCGCACGAGAACTTTGCGCCGACGTTCCGGTGCGACGTTTTTCAGCAGGCTCAGGAACAACGGAATGTTGCCGAGCGGATCCATGATCAGAAACAGCAGGATGCCGGCAGAAATGGTATCCATGATCCCCTCGATATAAGCCGCGTGTCGAACGCGCAGTGTAACCGCGAAAACGCGTTACGCGTCTTGCTGTTTTAGCGCGGCATCACTCTTGCGCAGATCCAGAATCTGCCCGCGCAGTTGCAGCGCCACCGGACTGAGCAGATAGACCACCGACTCCGCGGCGATTTGCGGTGTGGCGATGCGCATCGTGTTTTCACCGAAATACGCCATGCGCCGCAGCGCGGTGCGCATCGGCGCAGGCAACAAGGCATGGACACGGATCGGGCCGTTTTCCCATTCCTGATGCAGGATCGAAACCAGACTTTCCAGCCCTGCCTTGGCGACACCGTAGCCGCCCCAGAATGCACGACTGCTGCGGGCCGGATCATCCAGCACAAACACCACACTCGCATCGTCGGCGCGCGCGAGCAGCGGCTGGCACGCTTGCGTCAGCAGATACGGCGCGCTGAGATTGACATGCAGCGTGCGCATCCATTCTTCGGGCTTGATCTCGGCGGCGGGCATCAATCCGGCCAGATGCGCGGCCGCATGCACGATGCCATCGAGACGGCCATATTCGGCCTTGAGAGTATCAGCTAGCGTCTCATAATCGCGCGGTGTCGCGCCTTCCAGACTCAGCGGATAAATCGCGGGCTCGGCCTGCCCCAGCGCTAGGATTTCGTCGTAGAGCTTTTCCAGTAGCGGCACTTTGCGCGCGAGCAGGATCACGCGCGCGCCAGCTTGCGCAGCCGCAAGTGAGCTGGTCCGGCCGAGACCGCCGGTGGCGCCGGTAATCAGCACGACCCGATCTTTCAGGCTGTGCGGTTGCGGCGCGAAATCGGGCGGCAACGTACGGATCGGCAACACTGCCATTACGCTTTCTGCATTTCCTTGACCATGCGCTCGAGCTCGCCCTGCTCGTACAACTCGACTGCGATATCGCAGCCGCCGATCAGCTCGCCGTTGATGAACAATTGCGGAAAGGTCGGCCAGTTCGAATAACGCGGCAGGTTCGCGCGGATCTCCGGATTTTCCAACACGTTCACGGAATGGAATTGCGCGCCGACGGCTTTCAACACTTGACTGGTGCGACTGGAAAAACCGCACATCGGAAATTGCGGCGTGCCTTTCATGAACAACACGATCGGATTCGTTTCCACCGTGGTCTTGATCTGTTCCACTACGTCCATAACGTCCTCGATACAAAGATTCGCGCCCAAGGCGCAACGCCGTATATGGTAACAGTCCGCGCCAATTGCAACATTACGCGCGGCCATCACCCGAATCGAACATCGCTTGCTGTTAAACTCATGCGCCCAACGGCACAGGAGATTTCGCTCATGGCGATCGAACTTCCCCCACTACCTTATGCACGCGATGCACTGGCACCGAATATTTCTGCGGAAACCCTGGATTTTCACTACGGCAAGCATCATCAAACCTATGTGACCAATCTGAATAATCTGATCAAGGGCACCGAGTTCGAAAATCTCGATCTCGAAGCGATCATCAAGAAATCGCAAGGCGGCATGTTCAACAACGCCGCGCAAATCTGGAACCACACCTTCTACTGGCACAGCCTGTCGCCCAATGGCGGCGGTGAGCCGACCGGCAAACTCGCCGATGCGATCAGCAAGGCATTCGGTTCGTTCGCCGAGTTCAAGGATCAATTCACCAAAGCCGCGGTCGGCACGTTCGGTTCCGGCTGGGCATGGCTGGTACAGCGTGCCGATGGCAGCCTCGGCATCGTAAGCACGAGCAACGCGGCTACGCCGATCACCGGACCGGATACACCGCTGCTGACTTGCGATGTCTGGGAGCATGCGTATTACATCGATTACCGCAACGCCCGTCCGAAATATCTGGAGGCGTTCTGGAATCTGGTGAACTGGGAATTCGCGGCCAGCGCGCTGAAATAAGCGTCGATCTGCAGCACTCCATGAACCGCAAAGGCCACCTTTCGAGGTGGCCTTTTTTGTTTCAGCGTTGCAGCGCTTCGAGCACCGGTGCGGCTTGTGCTTCGCGATCAAGCGCGCGCGCAACTCGGGCCAGGCGCCTACTCATTTCAATGTTATCGGCCGCGCACAAAGTAGCGTGACCGACCTTGCGCCCGGCGCGCGAGGTCTTGCCGTAGTCATGCCAATGCGCGCGCGATTCGGCGAGCACTGGCCGTGCGTCGGGTAAGCTGCCGATCCAGTTGAACATCACGCTGCTGCCGATCGCCGTGGTATCACCGAGCGGTAATCCGAGCACCGCGCGCACGTGATTCTCGAACTGGCTGCAGGCGGTGCCTTCGATCGTCCAGTGACCGGAGTTGTGCACGCGCGGCGCCATTTCGTTGCCGAGCAATTTGCCGTCGACGACAAAAAGTTCGAGCGCGAACACACCGACGTAATCGAGTTTTTCAGCAACTGCACGTGCATGCGCAAATGCGCTAGCGCTGAGATTTTCGACCTGCGGCGCGGGCGCCAGACTCATCGATAAAATTCCATCGGCATGCCAGTTCTGCGTCAGCGGATAGGTGCGGAATTCGCCATCCTGCGCACGCACCGCGATCACTGAAACCTCGCGTTCAAACGCAATCCACGCCTCCAGAATCAGCGGCACGCCGCCGAGCGCGGCCCACGCTGGATCGAGATCGGCCGCGCTGCGCAAACGATATTGACCTTTGCCGTCGTAACCGAGACGTCGGGTTTTGAGCACGGCCGGAAAGCCGACTTTGGCAACGGCAGTTTCGATATCGATTCGACTATCGACCGCAGCGAACGCCGGCGTTTCCAATCCGAGCGAATGGAACAAGGTTTTTTCTTCGAGCCGATCCTGCGCCACCGCGAGCGCGCGCGGATTCGGAAACACGCGCGTGTGTTCTGTCAGCCACTGAGCGGTTTCGGCCGGGACGTTTTCGAAATCGAAGGTCGCCACATCGATGCGTTTGGCAAATTCCTCGAGCGCCACGAAATCGCGATAATCCGCCCGCAGCAACGGCGCGACCTGGCTCGCGCATGCGCTAGGCTCGTTATCCACCACCAGAAATTGCAGTCCGAGTGGCGCACCGGCCAATGCCAGCATGCGCGCGAGTTGCCCGCCGCCAAGAATGCCGACGGTACTCACGGTTGCGAGGGTTCCGGCTTGGCCAAAACCTGCGCGGTTTGTTCGGCGCGAAACTGCGCCAGCGCCTTGGCCAGCGTGGCATCGTTCAAGGCGAGAATACTGGCCGCGAGCAACGCCGCATTGATCGCGCCGGCCTTGCCGATGGCGAGCGTTGCGACCGGAATGCCGGCCGGCATCTGCACGATCGAGAGCAGCGAATCCATGCCGTTCAATGCATGCGACTGCACCGGCACGCCGAGGATCGGCAATTGAGTTTTCGCCGCAAGCATGCCCGGCAAATGCGCAGCGCCACCGGCGCCGGCGATGATGACGCGAATGCCGCGCGCAGCCGCCTGCTCGGCATACTGGAACAACAGATCGGGCGTGCGATGCGCCGAGACGACTCTTGTCTCATGCGCGACATTTAAGCGCTGTAGCATCTCGGCGGTGTGTTGCATGGTTTCCCAGTCGGAACGGGAGCCCATCACTACACCGACCAGCGGCGAACGGGATACGGTCGTGCTGTCGGCAATACTCGCGGCAACATTCATGGTCAGCTCGCCCCAAAAACGCTATTGTAGTCGCAGACTTTTACCAAGCGCACTGTTATGGACAAACGACTTCTAGACATCCTCTGTTGCCCGGTATCGAAACAGCCAGTCAAGCCCGCAAGCAAGGCGCAACTGGACCTGCTGAATGCGGGCATCCGCGCCGGCGACATCCAAACCACAGCCGGCGTTGGGGTTACGCAACCTTTCACCGCTGCATTGATCACTACCGATGGTCGGCTGATTTATCGCGTTGACGACGATATTCCGGTGATGCTCGCAGATGAGGCAATTGGCACTATTCAAATGCAAAACTTTCCGGTATAGATACTGACGCGTATGGTCAACAAGTGACCTCATACGCCATAATGCTTACAAGTTCACAGAAAATACACGTTTGAAAATGTTCTTATCATCACTGGGAAGTCGTGCGGGGTGGGTACGACTTGATTCAGACTCAAGCCTTACAGGCATATAACGAGTATGGCCACACCGATTGAATCCGGCAAAGTAATCGATCTGCAGCTCCGTCAGGGGTTACATGCGTCGGAGACTGATCGCCTCGGCGAATTGCTGAAGACGGCTCGCACCGCTGCCTTGAAACGTATCGGCGGACTGCTTGGCACCCTGTTCGAAAATCTCGATGACGCGCTGTTTGATCTCGCCGAAAAGGCTGAGAACAATAGTGTGCAGAATCATTATTTCGATGGCATGCGCGAAGTGCGCAAGAAACGCCAGCTGGTCGATCGCCTGTTCCAGGAACAACTGAGCAACCTGTTCAACGATTTTGCTTCTGGAAAACTCCAGGCAGTGCGCGCCGACACGATGTCGAACTCCGCACCGATCGGACTAGCCTTGCTGGACGACTGCGAGCTGGAAGAATCGCTGGCGATCAACAGCATGATTGCCAAGGCCGAAAGCCGTTTCGCACGCGGGTTGTACGGACTAAATCAACGCCTCTCGGTGATTCGCGCCGGCACCAAGGTCGAAGACGCGAGTAATCCGATTGGCCCCGCGCCCTTGTGCCACGCCTTTCGCATTGCCGTTCAGGAGTTCGAGATCACGGTGGCGGTCAAACTTATCGTGTTCAAGCTGTTCGAACGGTTTGTGCTCGGCGGACTCGAGCCTTTGTACGACGAGGTCAACGCGCTGCTGATCAAGGCCGGCGTATTGCCGCAAACACCGTTCGTCGCGCAGACACGCGGCATGAACAACGCTGGTATGCAACAAAATACCAACGACCAATATGGCAATCCGACGTTGCGTCAGGATCAAGGCGGTTATCCGCAGGATTTCGCCCAGCAGCAAGCGCCGATGGCCGATCCCGCAGCCGCCGTCAATGCGCAGTTGCAATCGGAAATTTACCAGACCCTACGCCAGTTACTCGCCAGCCGACATACACCTAACGCGCCGGAGTATGCCGCCAACACCTACATGCCGACGCAACAACTCGGCATGCCCACGCATGTGCCGCAGGCGCACGAACTGTTGAATGCGCTTAGTCTACTGCAGCACCAAACGATCGCTGCGCAACAACAGGCACAGGCCGCCGCCACGCCGATGGCGACAATGGGGCAAGTACAACAGGTCAAGCAGGAGTTGCTCGGCCAGCTGAACAAATTCAGCGCCGAAACCCAAAACGTATCGCACGCCGACGAAGATACGATCGACCTGGTCGGCATGCTGTTCGAGTTCATCGTGCAGGATCGCAATCTGCCATCGGAAATGCAGGCTCTGTTGTCGCGTCTGCAGATTCCATATCTCAAAGTGGCATTGCTGGATCGGCACCTGTTCGCACAAAAAGCCCACCCGGCACGGCGCCTGCTCGATGCCATGGCGGAAGCCAGCGTGGGCTGGAGTCCGGACAGCGACACCGATCAGCGTCTGTTCGAACAGGTCAAGCATACGGTCAATGAGTTGCTGCATAATTTCGACGACGACGTCGGTATTTTCGAGCGCTTGCACCGCGATTTCGTCGGTTTCACGAGTAGTCAGAAGCGTCGCATCGATCTGACCGAACAACGTGTCACGGAGGCCGCACGCGGTCGCGAAAAACTCAGTCTCGCGCGTATCAGTGCGGCGCGCGAAATTCGCCTGCGCCTGGAAGATCCGGCATTGCCCGATCTGGTGCGGCATGTGCTCGCGCGCCCATGGGGCAATTTCCTGACCCTGATTTTCGTGCGTCATGGCGAAGCGTCTGCCGAGTGGCAATCGGCGCTGCGTTTCATGGACGACCTGATCTGGAGCGTTTCGCCCAAGCCCGGCATCGACGATCGACTGCGTTTGAAGATGTTGCTGCCGAGCCTCGAAAACACGCTGCGCAATGGCCTGACCACAGTTGCGTATCACGAGAGCGATATGCGCCGCGTGATCGAGGATTTGCGCAAACTTCACGCACGTGCACTCATCGCAAAACCTGTGGCGGAGAGCCGATCGGTTCAGGCGATGGATCCTCACGAATTTTCGAGCCAACGCAGCCCTGTTGTCTCTCACGATTCTGCGGCAGCGCAAATTTCGGGCGAAGATTTTTCCGAAGATGCAGCGCCTGAAGAATTCCCGTTGCCACAGATGGACGCAACACTTGCCGCCGCCATCAGCAGCGTCGAGACTCGTGCCGAAACATCGTCCGACAACGAATTCATGCAACGCGTGCGCAGCATGAAAGTAGGCACGTGGCTGCAGTTCGAAGATTCCGAAACGGGCAACCAGGAACGCGCGAAACTTTCGTGGATCAGCCCGATCAGCGGTCGTTATCTGTTCGTCAATAACAAAGGCCTGAAAGTGGCCGACAAGACAGCCGATATTCTCGCTCGCGAGCTTGAATCGGGTGATGCCACGCTGATGGACGATGTGCCGTTGTTTGATCGCGCACTCGGTGCCATCGCGGAACGACTCAAGGCAGCCCCGCCCGTCGCCACCTGAGTTTGCGCAACGCATATCAAAAGCCCAATGTCGTATTGTGCGTCTGGTATCTGTGTCCGCCAATGCTGATCTCGCTTGAAGCGCGATAATTTTTTTGTTCGTGAAAGTATCGATGTCCGACCAAACTGAACTGCTTGCGCCTGCGATTGAATTGATCCAGCGCGATGTACTGCACGCGCTTGCCGAAGATATTGGCAGCGGCGACGCAACTGCCGAGTTGCTGCCGGCGGATTTGATGGCGGATGCTTTTGTGATTACCCGCGAATCTGCCGTAATCGCAGGTTGTGCATGGTTTGAGGCGTGTTTTATCGCGCTCGATCCTGAGGTCACAATCGAGTGGCTCGTTCACGACGGCATGCATGTGGAAAAAAATACACGCCTCTGCATGATCCGCGGCAAAGCGCGTGCGCTGGTCAGTGCGGAACGTTGTGCATTGAATTTTCTGCAGACCTTGTCCGGCACCGCAACCACTACGGCGCGATATGTAGCTGCAGTCGGCGGCACCCATGCGACTTTGCTGGATACACGCAAAACCTTACCCGGCCTGCGTTTGGCGCAGAAATATGCGGTGCGCTGCGGTGGCGCGAGCAATCACCGCATCGGTTTGTACGACGCCATGTTGATCAAGGAAAATCACATTGCCGCCGCAGGTTCGCTCGACGCGGCAGTGCGCCAGGCACGCGCCGCACATCCCGCATTGATGCTCGAAGTGGAGGTCGAGTCACTTGATGAACTGGATCAGGCGCTGCACGCGAACGTCGATCGCATCATGCTCGACGAATTCAGCGCAGAGGATTTGCGTGAGGCAGTAAAACGGGTCGCTGGTCGCGTGCCACTGGAAGTTTCCGGCAGCGTTGATCTGACTCGATTACGCGCGATTGCAGAGACCGGCGTCGACTTCATCTCGATCGGCGCGCTGACCAAACATCTGCGCGCAATCGATCTGTCGATGCGTATCGAGTTTCAACACGCGTAGCCAAAATACTGCGCTCGCTTCGCCAGAATCAGCGCCGTCGAGCGTCCAACAATGAAGCGCTGATCAAGCCGTTGCAGAACGGCTTAGAGCACACCAGACTGACGCACCACCAGAAATATTCCGATAGCTACCACTACCGCGCCGGCGACGATCCAGATGATCGCATTTGACTTGGCCGCGGCTGGTTTGACTGCTGCGGCCGATGCGCTAGAAGTTGCCGCATGAGCATCCTGCAATTGAAAGCGCACCGTATCCAGACGCAGCTCATCGCCGGCTTGCATCGGCACGCTGCCTTGCACGGGTTTGTCGTTGATGTAGGTACCGTTGGCCGAACCGAGATCTTCCACCAGCACACCGGCCGGCGTCAGTTGCAAGCGCGCGTGGTGGCGTGAAATCGCGTCGCTCGTGATGCAGATATCACAATCGGCTTGACGCCCCATGGTCATGCTGCCGGACACAGGAAATGTCTTGCCGAACGTCGGGCCGGAAACACCGCGCAGCATTAATTTGGGCAATGCCATGCGTACGCGTGTGTGGCCGGTATCGTCAACGGAGTCGCGCGTTGCAGCGTGCACGGGCGCAGCATCCTGCCCCATCACGCGACACGCGATCTTCGAGAACTGCAGTAGATCGCCTTGTTTCAGCGCGTTCGCTTTGCTCAGCGGCTGACCATTGATCAAGGTCACGGCGCTCGTATCGGCCGGCACGATCTGCACTTCAGCGGCATGCATATGGACTTCGCAGTGCCTTGCCGCAATACCGACGCCGCTCAAGCGCAATTGGCACGCAGCATCGCTACCTACCAGAGTAACGCCTTGCGCAAGATTCAGCGAAGCATGTTCGCCGTTGGGAAATATCAGCTTCATTACCGTTCCCTCAAAAAGCTGCAGTAGTCATCGGCAGCATACCGATCAATTGCGTTCGTGCAAATTCCGCACGGCTGAATTCCGGGAATTCTGCCATAGCCGACCCGCGTTCGCGAAATTCGCTCGACATGCCAGCTTGCGAGTGATCGACGAAGGACATCATTGCAAAACGTCCGAAGCCTCGCAGCGGCGATGTTTTCGCACCAGCCCCTGCTCGCAAGCGCAAAAGATTATAGTGCGAAATGCGCGCGCTTGAGTTCGCCATCTATCACCCCAAAAACCAGGATCATGCTCGATTCCCTGATTCCATTACTTATCCTCGGTTTGGCCGCCGCATTCTGGCTTGATGCACTAAAGGCGCATGAGCGCGCACGCGGGTTTTGCCTGCAATTATGCGAGCGCGGCAACGTGCAATTGCTCGACCAGACGGTGGCGTTGCATCGCATGGCGATCCGTCGTGACGAAACCGGCTGGCTGGCGTGGCGTCGCAGTTACAACTTCGAGCTAAGCACGGATGGCGCCGACCGCCGCCAAGGGCGCCTAACCATGATTGGGCAACGCCTGGATTCGTACAGTCTGCCCGTGGCGCATGCCGTACCGGACGCCTTGCACTGAGACAAACGCGGGCTATTTCACCACACGCAAGCTCGGGCCTTTTTTTGCGGGCGGTGGCTCGGTTTCCGGAATCGGTGGCGGAGCGGAGCCATCCTCCGCGGGAAACATCATGCCTTGCCCGTTTTCCTGCGCATAGATCGCCAGCAGCGCACCCATCGGCACCTCCACGACCTGGCTCACACCGCCGAAACGCGCGAGAAAACGCACATACTCGCGACCGAGATCGAGCTGGGTAACGGCGCGGGCAGCGACATTCAGCACTACTCGGCCGTCCTTGACCACACCGCGCGGCACACGTACCGCAGGGGCGTTGGCGTCTACCAGCAAATACGGCGTGAGTCCGTTATCGCTGATCCATTCGTACATTGCACGCAGCAAATACGAGCGATTGGAACTCATTGCAGGTTCGGACATGGAAAACTCGGGCTGACGGATTTTTGCATGAGCTCGCGTAGTTTTTTGCGTGGGACTCGTGCGTAGCCGCAAGTTTACCGCAGGAGCCGTCATGCGGATCAACCGGAAAATGTCGCAGTCCTGCGTACGCCACGAATCACGCCGGACGCAACGCCTTTTCTTCAACGGTCAGGCTGCGCGTAAAACCGGGATTGCGAAAAATGCGATCGCCGTACTCATTGATAACCAGCGCCTCGCGTGGCAATACTACGCCCAAATCTGGCAGGCGCCAGATTAGCGGTGCCAGGGCGCAATCGGTCAGACTCATTTCCGCACTCAAAAAGAATTTCGCTGCCTTGAACAACGGCACGCTGGCGATCAGCGCCTCGCGCAAGCGCTTGCGCGCAGTGTCGGCAGGACGTCCGCCCGCCTTGATCTGTGGCACGTAGGCTAGCCAGTCGCGTTCGATGCGCACAATCGCCAGCCGCAACCGCGCCCGCGCCAGCGGATCCACAGCCATCAACGGCGGATGTGGATAGCGCTCATCCAGGTATTCGCAAATCACGCCAGTGTCGTACAAAACGAGGTCACGATCGACCAGTGTCGGCACGGAGTTGTACGGATTCAGGTCCAGCAGATCTTCCGGCGGGCTCAGTGGATTGACCGCGATCAGATCATAGATCACGCCTTTCGCGGCGAGCACCAGCCGAACACGGTGACAAGAGACACAATCGCGCGAGGAATACAGCGTGAGTACGGTGCGTGAACGTTGACTTACAGCCATGGGCAGATCCTCTGCGTCCCCGTCGCGGTCGCCGGAAAGCCGCGCGATTGCTGCTTCCTGCCTCGCGAATCTACTACGCAAACGCCGGTGTTCATAGCCTACAGCAAACATCGGGTGAGCAGGCGATTGCCGACGATGCCGGCAGCACGATGGCGGGCCGGCGGAAATCCGGATTCCGAAAACGACAAACCCCTGCAGCGATGCAAGGGTTTGTCGAGGAATTACGATGCGACTGTGTTTATCAACTGCTCAATCGCGGATAACCGTCACGATCGTTGCACTCAATGCACATCTTTCCAGTATTCGGTCTTGAGCAGCCAGGCGATGAAGGTGAAGAACGCGAGGAACAGCACCACCCACACGCCGACCGCTTCGCGCTTCATCGCCGCCGGCTCACCGACATACTGCAGAAACGAGGACAGATCGCGGATGGTTTCATCGTATTGCTGCGGCGAAAGCTTGCCGGGTTTCGACAATACGAGTTTCTCGATATGCGCATCTTCGCCGGGCTTGGCCGGTGCCAACTCGGCGGTCTGTACACCCTGCAATTCCCACAACACATTCGGCATCGAGGCGCCAGGGAACAGCGTATTGTTCCAGCCCACCGGGCGCGACGGATCGACGTAGAACGATTTCAGGTAGGTGTAAATCCAATCCGGGCTTTTCGCGCGCGCTTCCAGCGACAGATCCGGCGGTGCCTTGCCGAACCAGTTCTCGGCATCCTTAGCCTTGATCGTCGCCATCGCCGGCTCGCCGATCTTGGCGTCGGTGAAGATCAGGTTTTTCGTCACCATCTCTTCCGACAGATTCAGGTCTTCGGCAATGCGCGAATAACGCATGTACTTTAGCGAGTGACAGCCCGAGCAGTAGTTGAAGAAGGTCTGCGCGCCGCGTTGCAGGCTAGCGATATTGCCAACGCTGGAATTCGATGCCAGCAACCCCTCGCCTTCTTCCGCATACGCAGTACCCACAGCGAGCGCCGCGGTCAGAACAATCAGACCGAACTTGGTCATGGCGTGCTTAATCATGCGTGGTCACCCGATCCGGAACCGGCTTGGTCGCATCGATGCGCGAATAGATCGGCATGAGCACGAACACTCCGTAATAAAGAATAGTCAGAAGTCGCCCGATGATGACTTCGCTCGGATCCGTGCCCGGCCCCGAACCGATCTTCGCCAGCCAGACAAAACAGACCACGAGAACCGCAAGCGCGGTACGTGTCATCCAGCCACGATAACGGATCGACTTGACCGGGCTCTTGTCCAGCCACGGCACGAGGAACAACATCACGATCGCACCGAACATCACCAGCACGCCCCAGATTGCCGTACCGAAATACGACGGCACGACACGCAACATCGCGTAATACGGCGTGAAGTACCAGACCGGCTTGATGTGCTCCGGCGTCACCAGACGATTGGCCTCGATGAAGTTGTCGTGCTCGAGGAAAATACCGCCAACGGTCGGTTCGAAGAACAGGAAGAATGCGCAGATCAGCAAGAAGAATCCCGTGCCGAACAAATCCTTGACGGTGTAATAAGGATGGAACGGAATGCCGTCGAGCGGCAGGCCATTCGCATCTTTTTTCTCCTTGATCTCGACGCCATCAGGATTGTTCGAACCGACTTCGTGCAAAGCTGCCAGATGCAACACCACCAGCAACAACAGCACCAGCGGCAGCGCGATCACGTGCAGCGCGAAGAAACGATTGACCGTTGCATCGCCCGGAATGTAATCGCCCATGATCCACTGCACGAGATGATCGCCGATGAATGGGATCGTGCCGAACAGCGAGATGATCACCTTGGCGCCCCAGAACGACATCTGGCCCCACGGCAACACGTAGCCCATGAACGCCTCGGCCATCAGCGTGAGGTAGATCAGCATGCCGAGGATCCACACCAGTTCGCGCGGTTTCTTGAACGAGCCGTACATCAGGCCGCGGAACATGTGCAGATACACCACGATGAAGAACATCGAGGCGCCGATCTCGTGCATGTAGCGGATCAGCCAGCCCCAGTCGACGTCGCGCATGATGAACTCGACCGAGTCGAACGCGGTGGCCGCGCCCGGCTTGTAGTTCATCGTGAGGAAGATGCCGGTCAGAATCTGGTTGACCAGCACGAGCAGTGCGAGCGAGCCGAAGTAATACCAGATGTTGAAGTTCTTCGGCGCGTAATAACCGCTGGTATGCGATGACAGGAAACTGCCGATCGGCAAACGGTCTTCGACCCAGGCCAGCATCTTATTGCTCGGCTTGTAGGGAGTTTGGGGAACGCCAGCCATTACGCAGCTCCTTCAGGATTTACGCCAATGACGATCTGTGTGTCGCTGACCACACGATACGGCGGCACCGGCAGGTTGGCCGGCGCGGGCACGCCCTGGAAAACGCGACCGGACATGTCGTAGCGCGACTTGTGGCACGGGCAGAAAAATCCGCCCTTCCAATTCGGGTCGAACGGCTCGGGAGTGAGTTCACCGACGTACTTCGGCGAACAGCCCAGATGGGTGCAGACGCCGACCAGCACCAGCAATTCGGGGTGCTCTTTATGCGAACGAAATTCGTTCTGCGCAAATGCCGGTTGCTGTGAGGTGTTTTCCGATTTCGGATCGCGCAACAACGCGTCCAGGCTCGGCAACACCGCAAGTTGTTCCTTGGTTCGGCGCACGATGAAAATCGGTGAGCCACGCCATTCGGTGATGAGCATCTGGCCCATTTCCAGTTTGGAAATATCCTGTGTCACCGGTGCACCGGCCAGTTTGGCCTTTGCGCTTGGCTCCCAGTACTTGAGAAAAGGCACAGCCGCAGTAATCGCTCCAACACCACCCACGACCGCAGTCGTGGCAGTAAGGAAGCGGCGACGGCCATGATTCACGCCTTCGTTCGCCATCCGGCTCTCCGCATGATCAACATTGAGAAAAAGGAACGGGAGTGAACCCCCGAAAAATCGTGATAGTTTAACGAAGCGCACCGCGACGCACAACGAATTATGATGCGCGCTCAGACTGGCGCTGCTGACCTGCGGCGAAACTGGTGCGCGCTTTCGCTACTATGCGTTGGGCACGACTGCAGAAATATTGTCACTCGAGAGTTCAATGAAAGCACCCGTTCGAACCGCCCTCTTTCTGCTGCAATTCATCGTCCTCGGACTCGCGTTGGCGTATGTAGTCAACCAGTTCTGGCCAAATGCGGCCGAGCAAGTTCGCGGCAGGCTAGGCACAAAGCCAGTGACCTCGGCGCAATCTGCGAACGTCGCCGCCGCAACATCCGCGCAGGCCGATGCAACGCGGGCGCATAACAGCAGGAATCCGCAGTCGTCTACAGATGATGGCGGGCGCGCGTCGTACGCCGATGCCGTCAGCCATGCCGCGCCAAGCGTGGTGAATATTTATGCGAATAAAGTGGTTCCGATCCGACGCGGTTACATCAGCCCGCAGATCCAGCGTATGTTTGGCGGCGGCGTGGTCGGACCGATCGAGAAAGGTCGCCAGCGCAGTCTTGGTTCCGGCGTGATCTTCCGCGCGGACGGTTATGTACTGACCAACAACCATGTCATCGCCGACGCCGATGACATCCAAGTATTACTGTACGACGGACGTGTTGCACAGGCGCATGTGATAGGCACGGATACAGATACCGATCTTGCGGTGCTGAAAATAGATGCCTCGAATCTGCCAGCGATCGTTATTGCGGATCAGGCGCCAGCCAATGTCGGCGACGTCGCTCTGGCGATCGGCAATCCGTTCGGCTTCGGCAAAACCGTGACGATGGGAATCGTCAGCGCGACGGGTCGCCAACTTGTGCAAAATCCCTACGAGGATTTCATCCAGACTGATGCGGCGATCAACAGCGGCAATTCGGGTGGGGCGCTGGTGAACGCCTACGGTGAACTGATCGGCATCAATACCGCCGTATTCCGCCAGAACGGCGGCGCTGAAGGTTTCGGTTTTGCCATCCCCGTGACAACGGCAAAATGGGTGCTCGACCAGATCATCGCCAATGGTCGCGTGATCCGCGGCTGGCTCGGCATCGAATACGATGATGTAAAAGTGCCGATCAATAGTGGGCTGCCCGCAGCGGCGAGCGGTGTCGATGTGGTCGACATGTATGCCGACGGTCCGGCGGTCAAAGCCGGCCTGCGCGTGCACGACATCCTGCTCAAGCTCAACGATGAACCGATAGTCGGTCAGAATGAACTGCGCAATCGCGAAGCGCATATTGCCCCCGGCACGAAGATCAAGATCGAGGGCCTGCATGAGGGCGGCATTCCATTCAGCGCCGAACTCACGCTGATGCAGCGCCCAGCAGTGAGTGCGCCTGCAGGCGGATGATCGAACGTCGGGCTGCCGTCGGCAGTCCACGCGAAAGACCTCTTCTCCAACTTTACGCAGCGCGTGTCTCGCGCCTAGCGCGCAGTTCTACGTGCGCAGCGAATACCACGTCTTCAGCACTGCCACATCGGGCGATTGAATGTTTGATGCGAACGCTCGAGATATTGCGCTTCGTTGGCTGATATTCCATTCGCCGGAAGCATGCTCAATCTCTGCCCGGAACAACATTGTCAAACCTGCATGAGCATCGGCGCCGGTTTTTGCCGCGCGTTTTTTTGACGGAACATTTCGCATCACATGTCGCGCCGCGTTCGCTGGCTTCGCTGGATCAGACTGGAGCTTGGCCTTCCGGAAAAATAGGCTTGAGGATCGAAACATCCGTCATGTTATTTATCAAACAAACTATTTAAATGCGCGATATATAACTCAGCGCTTTTTTTGGCTTGCATCAGCTAGGCGTAATGTAAATAAATCACGCCGAAAAGCCGTGTGCAAATGCACGCAAATTTCTTTTTACGGCAAGTTTCGGGGCACAAATTACCGCAATCTTCGTAGATTTTTTTCTCTTTGAATCAGTGTCCTGATCCGTACCCGCTCGAATGGTTTCAGACGAAACGGATTATATTTATCGCTGAGTCTTAAATTAAATTAATGATGCGCCGCAATATATCGCGAAAAGTATCAATGACTTATGGCACTTGCTCGCTTGACCGTCAGAAAAACCGCTGTTACGCTCCGCCGCGCTCAGAGTTAAAGCGGCTTCAAGTTTAGCTCAAAGTGCATTAGCAGCGCCCGATTTGTTCTTTGTGAATACTCCGCGCCGCAGCTACCGTAATTACGAATGATGCGCTCGCCCTTTGGGGAAAGGCTGAGCGTGCAACAGTGCAAGCCAAACAGGGAAAACTAGAAATACAGAAATAAAACACTGGAACCGCATACGCGGTATCCCATTTACACCAACTCGTTGGAGGTAATTTCGTGTCAATTTCAAAACTCGCAATCCTGCGCCGCAAGGCGTCTGTTCTGACTCAATCCATCCTTGTATCCACCGTCATTGCGGCACTCGCCTCTTCTTCGGCAAGCGCCAGCGACAACGGCCTCGCTTCGCTGGGTAGCAACAGCGTAGCGACCCTCGCCAGCGCCACATCGCTGCGCAACGGCGATGTCGTCAACGGTCTGTTGCCGTTCACCGCACCGATGCACATCGAAGTCGCTCTGAAAGTACGCAACCGCGCTCAGCTCGATACCTTTGTGGCAGCCGCCGCCCATCCGAACCGCTTGCTCACGCAATCCAGCGTGATGAGCAGCGAAGAGTTCGTTGCCAATCACGCCCCGACCGAAGACAAGGTGCAGCAAGTCGTCGACTTCCTCGCCAGCGCTGGTTTCAAGAACATCGTGGTGGCACCGAATCGCCTGCTGGTCTCGGCGGACGGCAGCGCCGACATCGCCCAAGCCGCGTTTGCGACCTCGTTCGCTCGTGTGCGTACCGCTGATGGTCGCGATGCATTCGCCAATACCGATGCCGTTCGCATTCCGGCCGCGTTGCAGGACACCGTTCTGGCCGTGCTGGGTCTGCAGACCGTGCATCAGGCGCACACGATGATGAAGGCCCTGCCGGGTCCGCAGCCACTTTCCGTGACCGGTCACTTCCCGACCGAGTTCTCGGCAATCTATGGCGGCACGGGCGTGGCCACTGGCGCTGGCGTCACCGTCGGCATCATCACCCAGGGCAAGATCACCCAGACCATTACCGATCTGAATACCTTCACGTCGAACAATGGCCTGGCCACGGTCACCACCCAGACGATCAACACCAACGGCACCAGCACGGACGTCAGCGGCCTCGGCGAATGGAGCCTGGATAGCCAGGACATCGTCGGCATGGCCGGCGGTCAGATCGGCAAAATCATTTTCTACAACATCCCGACCTTGTCGAACGCCAACCTCACCGCCGACATCAATACAGTGGTATCGGCCAACGCGACCAAGATCATCAACATGTCGCTCGGCGAATGCGAAACCGACGCGCAGAGCGATGGTTCGGCAGCCGCTGACGACCAGTTGTTTGCGCAAGGCGTGGCGCAGGGCCAGACCTTCTCGATCTCGACCGGTGACTCCGGTGCTGACGAGTGCGGCAATGGCGGCACAACACCAAGCAATCCGGCCAACTCGCAGTACGTAATCGCCGCAGCCGGTACGACGTTGAACGCATCGACGTCGACCTGGAGCAGCGAAACCGTCTGGAGCGGTAGCGGTGGCAGCCAGAGCACCTACGAGCCGAAGCCAAGCTGGCAGACGCTGTGGACCGGTCCGCGTCGCGGCGTGGCCGACATCGCATTTGATGCTGATCCGAACTCCGGTTCGAAGGTCATCGTCAGCGGTGCGACCCAGCAAATCGGCGGCACAAGTCTCGCTGCACCGATCTTTGCCGGCATGTGGGCGCGCGTCATTGCGGTCAAGGGTACGGCAGTCGGCTTCGCCGGACCGTTGATCTATAACCTGCCAGCGTCGGATTTCCATGACGTTACCTCGGGCAATAATGGCGGCTCCACCGCAGCGGTAGGTTATGACCTTGCCAGCGGTCGTGGCAGCATCATCCTGAACACGGCGATCAACCACATCGGTGGCACCGCTACTCCGGATTTCACCCTGTCCGATGCCCCCGGCAGCGCCAGCGTGACCCAGGGCGCCAACGCCACGAGCACCATCAGCGTGACCGATTCCGGTGGCTTCACCGGTAGCGTCGCCCTGACCGCTTCAGGCCTGCCTTCTGGCGTGACCGCGTCGTTCAGCCCAGCTAGCACCACCAGCACCAGCACCCTGACCTTGACCGCCAGCGCCACGGCGACCACGGGTCCGGCCACCATCACCATCACCGGTACTTCCGGTTCGCTCTCGCACACGACCAGCCTCGCGCTGACCGTGAACGCGGCGGGCGGTGGCGGCGGTAATGTGTTGGTCAACAACGTCGCCGTGACCGGTTTGTCCGGTGCGACCGGTGTGCTCTCGGCCGATTACACCTTCACCGTTCCTGCTGGCGCCACTGCAGCCACCGTAGCCATTTCCGGTGGTACCGGTGATGCCGACATGTATGTGCAGAACGGTGCAGCACCGACCCTGACCAGCTACAGCTGCCGTCCGTATGTCTCGGGCAATGCGGAGAGCTGCACGCTGACCGCGGGCAATACCTACCACATCAAGCTCAATGCGTATGCCGCTTATTCCGGTGTGAGCCTGGTTGGCAAGTACACCGCTGGTGGCGGTGGTGGTGGCGGTAACGTGCTGAGCAACAACGTCGCCGTGACCGGTTTGTCCGGTGCGACCGGCGTGCTCTCGGCCGATTACACCTTCACCGTTCCTGCGGGTGCAACCGCGGCGACCGTGAAGATCTCCGGTGGTACGGGTGATGCGGACATGTATGTGCAGGTAGGCGCCGCGCCGACCCTGACCAGCTACAGCTGCCGTCCGTATGTGTCCGGCAATGCTGAAAGCTGCACGCTGACGGCGGGCAATACCTATCACATCAAGCTCAATGCGTATGCTGCCTACTCGGGTGTGACCCTGCTCGGCAAGTACACGCCGTAAGCTGTCACGCTTGATGGCCGATCCGCCGCACTAATAGGCGGATCGGTTGATCGATCAAAAGAAAACTCCCGGTCTGCGAAGGCCGGGAGTTTTTGTTTTTGGGAACTTGAAACCGCTCGATAAAAAATTCGCGGTTAATTCGCCGCCACTGGCATACCGGCATAACGCTGCCGCAAGGTGCCGACGCGCTCGACGTAAACCTGCGTTTCATCGAATGGCGGCACACCTGCGTACTTGCGCACGTTCGCTTCGCCGGAGTTGTACGCAGCCGCCGCGAGACGTTCATCGCCGTTGAAGTGCTTGAGCAACTGCGCCAGATACTGCGCCCCGCCGCGAATATTTTCCGCGGCATTCCACGGATTGACCACGCCGAGATCGGTTGCCGTATCCGGCATCAGCTGCATCAAACCTTGCGCACCCTTGGACGACAATGCGTTCGGATTGAATGCCGATTCGGCATGGATCACCGCCCGCAACAGTGCTTCCGGCACGCCGAACTGCAGCGCCGCGGTGACTACTTCATCGTGATAAGCAAGCAGATTCAGCGCGGTATGATTCCAGTCGATCGGCGAATGCACATCGCAGGCGCTGCAGGTGGCGATATAAGTGAACAACACTTCGATCGGACTGTGATCGCGCGGTTTGACATTGGTGTATTCGACGATGCCGTTGGCGCGCGAAACCTTGTAAACGGAGCCGCGTTGCACCTTGAAATCGGTCGCAGCTGTGGCTGCCGCCGCCGGTGGTTTCAGCCAAGGATTGACACTGACCTCGGACGCCAGCGGCGTCGCGCTTGCAGGACTCACCGCCGCGGTAGCGCTGACTGCAGCATTGATCGGCGCCGGCAAAGTTTCCGGCAGCGACGCGCCAGGTCCCGATCGATAATTCGGATTGCTGACCTTGGTAGTATCGATACCTGCCGACTTCGTCTGCGTCTTCAGCGGCGGCGGATCGACGAAGCTCGACAGCTTCACGCAGTCGATGAGACCCGCAGGTTTGTTGGTATAGGCGATCTGGCCTTCGCCATTCACGCATTTGTACAACGCACCGGCGTGAGCAACGCCGTGTACCGTTAACCCAAGCAGCGCGCCGATCGCCCAACGCAACGCGTCGTGCCTGCTGCGCGGTGGGCAGCGATCATCAATGCGTGGGGAAAGAAAAGCCATAATGCGTACTAGTTTCAACCGTATATAACCTTTTGCCAAGCGCCGCGGTGTTTTGTGGCGTTATTGACCGCGATCAGGCGCAACGGTTCTGGCCGGATTTTCCGCATTTATCGCCGCACACAACGAGCGCTTGCTAGCCGCAGCCCGATGCGGCGCGT
This sequence comes from Pseudolysobacter antarcticus, assembly GCF_004168365.1. Classification (GTDB taxonomy): domain Bacteria; phylum Pseudomonadota; class Gammaproteobacteria; order Xanthomonadales; family Rhodanobacteraceae; genus Pseudolysobacter; species Pseudolysobacter antarcticus. The sequence goes on along the minus strand of NZ_CP035704.1, from coordinate 1,229,435 downwards.
AAACTATTGGGCTGTCTCGCTTTCCTGCAAACGCCCATGTCCGGCAAATTGTTCGTCAAAACCCACGGCTGCCAGATGAACGAGTACGACTCGGCCAAGATGGTCGATGTGCTGGTCGCCGCGCATGGCCTGGAAGTCACCGATGTCGAAGCCGATGCCGATGTGATTCTGGTCAACACTTGCTCGATCCGCGAAAAAGCCCAGGAAAAAGTGTTCTCGCAACTCGGGCGCTGGCGCAAGTTGAAACTCGCCAAACCGCATCTGGTGATTGGTGTGGGCGGATGTGTGGCATCACAGGAAGGTGCGGCGATCGTCGAGCGTGCGCCGTATGTCGATCTCGTATTCGGGCCGCAGACCTTACACCGTCTGCCGCAAATGATCGATGCGCGCCGTGCGAGCGGTCAGCCACAGGTCGATATTTCGTTCCCGGTGATCGAGAAATTCGACCACTTGCCGGCACCGCGCAAAGAAGGGCCGAGCGCGTTTGTCTCGATCATGGAAGGCTGCTCGAAATATTGCGCATTTTGCGTCGTGCCATATACGCGCGGCGAAGAAGTCAGCCGCCCGTTCGATGATGTGCTGGCCGAAGTCGCGGCACTGGCTGAACAGGGTGTGCGCGAAATCAATCTGCTCGGGCAAAACGTCAACGCCTATCGCGGACCGATGTTCGATGGCGAATTCGCCGACCTCGCGCTGCTGATCCACTACATCGCGCAACTCGACGGCATTGGCCGCATCCGTTTCACCACCTCGCATCCGCTGGAGTTTTCCGACTCGCTGATCGAGGCTTATGCAAACGTACCGAAGCTCGCGAATTATCTGCATCTGCCGGTGCAGTCCGGATCGGATCGCATCCTCGCGGCGATGAAGCGCGGTTACACCTCACTTGAGTTCAAGCACAAGCTGCGCAAGTTGCGCGCGGTGCGCCCTGACATCAGTATTTCTTCGGATTTCATCGTCGGATTTCCAGGCGAAACCGAAAAGGATTTCGCCGCGACGATGAAGCTGATCGACGATGTCGGTTTCGATCAGAGCTTCAGTTTCATCTACTCGAAACGTCCCGGCACACCGGCGGCGAATCTCGCCGACGACACGCCCGAGGAAGAAAAAAAGCAGCGCCTAACTCATCTGCAAACCACGATCACCGCCAACTCGGATCGTATTTCGCGCAGCATGATCGGCAGTGTGCAGAACGTATTGGTCGAACGCACCAGCACCAAGGACAGCAACGAGCTTTGTGGTCGTACCGAGAACATGCGTTACGTGAATTTCCCAGGCGATCCGCGCATGATCGGTCAATTCGTCGATGTCGTGATTACGCATGCGATGACCAATTCGCTGCGCGGTCGTGTGTATCAATCCGAGCCGCTCACCCTCGCGGCCGCGAGCTGATTGCCCAGCCCGCCGACGGTTCGCTGATCGTACCTGACCTCGTACTTCCATGACGCCGCTCAAGTACCTCGGCGCGTATCCAGCCAGCGTGCAGGACAAGGTGCGCGAGATGATTGCGCAGGACCGGCTCGGCGAATATCTCGGCAAAAAATATCCGGCACGCCATGCCGTACAAAACGACAAGGCGCTGTACGCCTACACGCAAACCTTGAAGCAGGATCATCTGCGCAACGCGCCGGCGATCGACAAGGTGCTGTTCGACAATCGGCTCGATCTCACCCATCGTGCGCTCGGTTTGCACACAGCGGTTTCGCGCATCCAGGGCAACAAACTCAAGGCCAAGAAAGAAATCCGCATCGCCGCCTTGTTCAAGGAAACCGCGCCCGAGTTTCTACGCATGATCGTTGTGCACGAACTTGCACACCTCAAAGAACACGATCACAACAAGGCGTTTTATCAGCTCTGCGAATACATGGAATCGGATTACCACCAGCTCGAATTCGACCTGCGTGTGTATCTCACCTACCGCGATCTCGCGGCGCGCGCAAAAACCCCGAGTGACGATTCCGCCGGATCGTCATGATGCCGCAGGTGCCGCGGATGCGGGCCAAAACAGCATTCTTTTGCGCTGACTCACATGCGCGTTTGCCGCGCCGAAGCGCGCCGAAGCGCGCCGATATCAGCGCATTTCGCGCCACCCGCACACACGTAAAGACTTGTTAGCAACGCCCGGTCGCGATGGATTTATCGCATTCACGGGAGTAGAACTTGCGCGTATATAAAATCGGTGCACACAAAGGGAGAAACGATATGAAACGCTTGCTCTGTATTGCGATTATTGCGCTGACTTTTGGCGCGCCGTTGATTGCTTCTGCCTCGCCCGGTTTCATCACTGCGTCGCTGAATCTGCGATCCGGCCCGGACACCGACTATCCACCGGTAGATGTCTTGCCGGCGGGCATCGGCGTGGATATCCAGGGCTGTATCGATGGTTATGCGTGGTGTGATGTGATCGTCGACGGCAACCGCGGCTGGGTCGCCGGACAATACGTGCAATACGAATACGAAAACCGTCGCGTGTATGTCCACGATTACGGCGCACGCATCGGCATCCCGATCGTCGCGTTCGCCCTCGGCGCATATTGGGACAGTTATTATCGGCAACGTCCGTGGTACCACGATCGCGAGCGATGGGTCGGATCGAGCCATGGTAATCGACCAGTGTTTGTCGGCCCGAACCCGGGCTATCACAGCGGGCCGGGATATCACTCAGGCCCGGGCTACCATCCCGGCAATCCTGGCTACCACCCACAGGTACACGAATCACATCCGGTGGTGATCAATCATCCGCAAAACTATGGGCACAACGGGCCGGTTGGCAACCCGCCCGGACACAACGGCCCTGGCGGTAATCCACAGGAGCATCACGACGCTCATCCGGCACCGCATCATGACGACAACCATCACGACGAACACGGCCATGATGATCACGGCCACGAGCACGAGCATTGATCGATAAGTTCAGCGTTTATCGCTGAACAAAAGACCGGCAATATCGATTGCCAGTGTGATCGAAAGGCCGCGACGGATTGATGCTGTCGCGGCCTTTTTTTATCAGTGCGCGGCGTAGACGGCCATCACATCACGACGCATCGCCGCGCTGCTGTCGGCGCGGCTGTAGAACATGTGGCCGCCGGGATATTCCTTCACCTGCACGCGGTTCGGATCACCCATAACAGGCATCTGATCGACGATCAGTTTCGAGGCCATAAACGGACACGACAGATCACCCCAGCCATGCACGATGAGCACCTGTAATTTGGAGTCAATCGCCACCGATTGACGCAGCTGTTCGACCGAGCCTTTGCGTCCCTCTTCGCCGCGATCCCACAATCGGTTCACTTCGTAACTCAGCGCGTTGTAACGGCCGGCAAATTTCCAGCCGACCGTGCGCGTGACAAAATCCACCATCGCCGTGGTGGTCGGCGCGATGATGCCATCGAGAATCGGATCGTTGGTGCGCTGCTCGGGATCGAACGGAAACGGATCCCAGCCGGTGACGTTGGAATCGTAACGGCTGCCGAGCTTGCCTTCGCCGCGATAAATCTCGCGCAGATAGGCCTGCGTTTCCAGGCGACCACCAGCACGACGCACAAAGGCGGCATCGAGTCCGGTCAGTTCGGTGACACGCTTGACGATGCGCTCGACCGCCTGCGGATCGGAGCGGCCCTTGAGCAGGTCGGTGACGTATTCGCCGCGAGTGTAATTGATGATCTCGGCCATCGCAGCATCGGTCAGTTTTCCATGACGCTCTAGGTTCGCCGCAGCGATACTCGGCAAGGTCAACATCCATGGCAATGGCGAAAGATCGCCGCCTTCCGACGCAGTCGGTTCTAGATACGGCGATACCAGCACGAGGCCATTCATCGCCACACCGAGCCGCGTCTGCAAATAATGCGTGATGCGCGGGCCGCGAAAACCGCCGTAACTTTCACCGACCAGATATTTACGCGACGTGAGTCGGCCGTTCTTCACGAGCCAGTCGTAGATCACGCGCGACAGATAATTGATGTCGGCATCGGTGCCGTAAAATTCTTTCTTCGCATCTTTTTCTTCGACCCGCGCACGGCTGAAACCTGTGCCGACCGGATCGATGAAAACGAGATCGGTGAAGTCCAGCCATGTGCCCGGATTATCCATCGCCGTGGCGGGGTCGGAAGGGCTATTCCCTTCGCTGCCGAACTGCACTCTTTTCGGTCCGAGCGCACCGAGATTCAGATACACCGATGAAGCACCCGGCCCACCATTGAGCGCGAACGTGATCGGCCGATCGCGACCAGGCATCGTGTAGGCGGTGAACATTACATCGGCGATGACTTTGCCTTTGTCATCCAGCACCGGCAATGATCCAACTGTTGCGTCGTAATTGATTTTCTTGCCGCCGACCGTCGTGGTTTCGTGGATGGTTTTGTCGACGGGAAACGGCGGCAACTTGCTGCTGTCATCCTTGCCCGCCTCCTTGCCATCTTTCGGCGCCTCATCGGCGGCACTCGCCAAAATCGGCACAGTCACGATCAAACATGCCGCCATCGCGACGGTTACAAAACGCTTCAACACGGGATACCACCTTGAGTCGGCTGCGAGCACAATCAATCAGGGTAGCCGCATCTGCGGCGGCAACGATGTGCCAGAAGACATGTCACGCATCAGGTCGCAGCGATTGCGCCCACTCCGGCATGCTGCGTCGTCCGTTGTGCGAGCAGTGCATCCAAAGTGATCGTCGCTCACCAGATCCAGCCGCTCCAGCGGCACGGTGTGGGCGGAGAAGCGTTGCATGATTGTGGCGATTTCGGGAGTTTCTCAACAGGCTGCTAGACTCGGTGCTTTACGTACAGCCAATTCTGGGGAACTGCATGCGTCCATCGTCCAAGCCGATAGTCTCACTATCGGCCTTTGCCCTGTTGTTGTCGGCGATCGCCATGCCGGTGAAGGCCACCACGCTGACCGTCACCAGCACCGCTGAGCCGGTCGCGGCCACCACCAATGACTGCGTCGGCAACCAGTGCGCGACATTGCGCGGTGCGGTCAATGCCGCGGCCTCCGGCGACACGATCGTGTTCGACAAGGCCGCGCTCGACGGGCAGACGATCATTCTGACGCTGTCGACCAACGATCTTTCCGCCGGCAGCACTGAATTCGGCCCTTCGGCATTTTTCATTACCGGCGGCAAGACGCTGACCATCGATGCGACGGCGAACGGCTTGAGCCAGGGTGTCACGATCGCACGCTCTGGTGCTGGCGGTACGGCCAACTTTCGCCTGTTCGATATCGGCGGTGGCAGCACCCTGAGCTTGCGCGGGCTAACTCTGCACAATGGCCTCGCGCAGGGCGGCAGCAGTAGTGGGGGCGGCGGTGCATTGGGCGCGGGCGGAGCGATCTTCAATCGCGGCGCGCTGGATTTGCAGCAGTGCGCGCTGGTCGGCAATGTCGCGCAAGGTGGTCAAGTGAGTGCAGCCGGATCCACTGGCGGTGGCGGCGTCGGCGAGACAGCCAACTCCGGTAACGGCGGTGGCCCGCATGGCGGAACCGGGGCAGGTAACGTGAGTGGTGGCACCGCGGCCCCAGGCGGCATCGGCGGTTTGGGCGGCGGCGGCGGCCAGGGAGGTAACAGTAGCAGCGGTGGCAATGGGGGCGACGCGGGCAGCGGCGGCTTCGGCGGCGGCGGCGGCAGAGGCGGAAATGCCAGCGCGGGCGATCCTGGCCGAATTGCGGGCCATGGCGGCGATGGTGGCTTTGGCGGCGGCGGCGGCGGCGGCGGTTTTGCCATTTCCATCTCGAACGGCGGCATCGCCGGCTTTGGCGGGGGCAATGGTGAATTCATCATTCAAGGCGGCGGTGGCGGCGGCATGGGCGGTGCGATCTTCAACGATGCGGGCACGGTTACCCTCACCAATGTGACCCTGGCAGAGAACCGTGCGAGCGGCGGCCGTGGTGGCAACGGCTCCGCCGGCAAGGGTTCCGGCTACGGCGGCGCGATTTTCAACTATGCGGGCCAGCTGACGCTTAGCTACGTCACCGCCGCTGACAACATGGTGATAGCAGGAACGGTTGGCACCGGCGGCAACGCACAGGGCGGTGCGATTTTCAGTCTTGGCGATACCTTGGCCAACTGCAGTGCAGGCGGAAATATCTGTGCGAGTGGCGGCACGGCAACCTTCACCATCTCGAATAGCATCGCCGCGAACAGCACCGGCACAACGACCGATGTCGTCTCGCATACCTCGTATGCCGATGCCAGCGTATATGTTCCCAACGCGACCACGCAAACCGGCACGGTGACGCTGGGCACGTTGCCTGCACCGCTGCACGGCGGACTGGTCGACGTGATGATTCCGCCGTTGGGCAGTTCGGCCATTGATGCGGGTGGAACCGGACCGTGTGCCGTGAGCACCGACCAGCGCGGTGTTTCCCGCCCGCAAGGCGCGGCCTGCGATATCGGCGCCGCAGAAAACGACAGCCTTTTCAGCAACGGTTTCGAGGCCACGCCAGCGCCGGCGCTCGTCCAGTGCAGCGGCATGAACAAACACACCGACTCGCTGATCGAAACCTTTGTCGGCCCGACATTGAGTATGGATTGGACGCAACAGGGCAATGGTGGCGCCGTGACGCTAAGCCACGGCATCAGCCTTGCATCCGGCACCACGACCTTCCCGTTCATCACGTCCGCTACGCCGATCATTCCGGCCGCCGGCGATTTTTCGGTGCGCTGGAGCGCCCGCTACACAAACTTCGCCAATCAAGGCACCGGTACGCTGGTATTGTCGAATGGACTGCCGGCAAACGGCGCCAACGACGATGTCGCCCTGCGCAGCGCCAGCGCCTGGCAGGACAGCGGCGGCTTCATCGTGCGCGCACGTACAACCGCGAGCACGTACAACAGCGTATTCACGGAGAATCCTGCACAAAACAATCCGCATGATATCGAGTACTGCTGGATCGGCAGCCAAAGCTCGATCAAGGTATGGGTTGACGGCACACGCCAACTGCAAGCCCCCAACACCGGCCTCACGCGCCCGACTTCGCTGTGGTTCGGCAATCCTGTGGTTGCTGGCGGAACCGCATGGAGCAGCTTCAAACTCGATCACGTGTATGTGCGCAGCGTGAGTCCGTGATGCAGGCAAGGAGAGCGCATCATGCCTTTCTGCAAAACAATAATTGGTGATTCGCTGATCTGAATATCCGTACCGGAAATGATCGAAGATCGCGCGCCACGCGATCTTCGATCGAAACATGCGAGAGCATCCTCAGCTACTGCAAATCAGTCCGTGCAATCACGGAGCCTTGCGATTGATGCAGCCTGTGAGCGTGGCTATTTCGAGAAGTCTCTCAACAACCTGCTAGTGCGTTGGCGCCGTGGCATTTTTCTCGTTGAAATAAACGCGCGCATGAGCGCTTTCTTCAGCCTTGGGATGATATTCCTGCCACTCATCCTGCTCGGTCTTGCGATAACGAATCACGTTCTTTTCGACATCGATCTGATAGAACGGAAAGACCTCGCGCAAGTTGAAGAACGCAGCCGGCGCAAAGAAAATGATGTCGACCGCCAGATGCCCGCCTTTGAAGCTCAGCGGAAGTATTCCGTAAAACGGTTCGAAGCCGGTTTCCACTGCCTTGAACTCATAGTTGCCGAAGCTTGTGCCTTTGAGTTTTTCGCTGGCCGGCAAGGTCAACTGTTTTTCCCTGATGGCGACAGTAGTGCCGGGATGCGGCGAGGTGATGGTGGTAATCGACGAGCACGCTGCAAGCAGCAGCGTCGCCAAAGTGGCGATGCAGATTGATGTTTTCATTATTCCCCTTTCTATCCCTGATAACTAAATACGGCGAGCTTGGTTAATCCTGCGTGCTGGCCTCGCCGCGATCTTACTGCAACACGCGAAAAAATATAGCGAACCCTCACAACTTTCCCACACCATGCCAGTCTCGTGATGCGCACTGCGTGCTGATCACGGTACCGCCAAGCAGTAGCGCATCGCCCCGCGTGCGAGTTACCCTGACCACATGACTGAAATCACCCATCGCGACCTCGCGCTTGATCCCGAGGACAACGAACGTCTGGCCAATCTTTGCGGGCCTTTTGACGAACATCTGCGCCAGATCGAGTTGCGGCTCGGTGTCGAGATCAACCATCGCGGCAATCTGTTTCGTTTACTCGGCGCCGAGCACTCAACCAGGCTCGCGGCGAAGGTGCTGCGTGATTTGTACGACGGCACCGAGGACGAACCGCTGACCGCGCATAACCTGAATTTGTATCTGCAGGAATCCGGTATCGAAGAACTCGATGCGCGCGCCGCCGAAGGTGCGCAGGAAATCACGATCAAGGTGAAACGCGGCGTGGTGAAAGGTCGCGGCCCGAACCAGCAACGCTACCTCCATGCGATCGCCACGCACGACATCAATTTCGGCGTCGGCCCGGCTGGCACCGGCAAAACCTATCTGGCCGTGGCGATGGCCGTGGAAGCGCTGGAAACGAATCGTGTGCAGCGTTTGATCCTTGTGCGTCCGGCGGTCGAGGCCGGCGAAAAACTCGGATTTCTGCCGGGGGATCTGAGCCAGAAAGTCGATCCGTATTTGCGCCCGCTGTACGACGCACTGTACGAAATGCTCGGCTTCGAAAAAGTCAGCAAGCTGATCGAGCGCAACGTGATCGAAGTGGCGCCGCTCGCGTACATGCGCGGTCGCACGCTCAACGATTCGTTCGTGATACTCGATGAAGCGCAAAACACCACGGTCGAGCAGATGAAGATGTTTTTGACGCGACTTGGTTTCGGCTCGAACGCGGTGATCACGGGCGACGTGACCCAGACCGATCTGCCGAAACACCAGACCTCGGGCTTGCGTCAGGCGATCGAAATCCTGCGCGACGTCAACGGCATCAGCTTCACTTTTTTCACCGCCAAAGACGTCGTGCGCCATCCGCTGGTGCAGCGCATCGTGCGCGCGTACGAGGCCTTCGATCTGCAGAGTTCGCAGCAGGAAGCGTTACGCAAAGCGGAACAGGCAAAACGTCGCGACGAGACACCATCGTGATAACGGCACGTTGCTGCGAAAAATAAACGATGCTGCAACTTCATCTTTCATACGCAGTAGCGCGCGCAGGAATTCCAGCTGCGGTTTCGTTTCGGCGCTGGGTTGCGGCAACGTTGCAGCAACAACGCCGGCGTTCGGCGGAATTGTCGATCCGTCTCGTCGATGGCGCCGAAGGTCGCGAACTCAATCAGCAATATCGCGGCAAGGATTACGCGACCAATGTGCTGTCGTTTCCGGTCGAACTGCCGCCCGGTATCAAACTGCCGCTGCTCGGCGATCTCGTAATCTGCGCGCCGGTGGTCGCGCGCGAGGCAGCGGAGCAAGACAAAAAACTGCGCGATCATTACGCCCATCTGACCGTGCACGGCGTGTTGCATCTGCTCGGACACGATCACGAAATCGAGGCCGAAGCCGAACGCATGGAAGCGATCGAACGTCGTATTCTGGCCGGCTTGGGAATCCCCGATCCGTACGCGTAACCACGACGATTGCGCAATCCCGGCATGCGGTCGGGCCCACAATAAGCTGCAAAAATTTCGAGGTTTGTATTGAATTTCATGATCTTATGAAAATTCGGCGGACGCGAAATTTCTGCATCGCGGCCGTCTTGAGTTAAACTAATGCGTCCGCCCCAAGGGCATGACTCCGAACATCCATGAGCGAGGACCACCCTAGTCCCCTGCCCCCAAATCCTGGTTCGCGCGCCTCGGCCAAGCCTTCTCCGGCGAGCCGCGCAGCCGCGAAGAGTTGATCGAGGAACTGCGCACCGCCCAGGCCAACGGCCTGCTCAGCAACGACACCTTGTCGATGCTCGAAGGCGCGATTGAAGTTTCGGAACTGCAAGTCAGCGATGTGATGGTGCCGCGCGCGCAGATGGTGTCGGTGTCGGTAGATGCCGCGCTCGCCGAAATTCTCGATATCGCACTGTCGTCCGGCCACTCGCGTTTTCCCGCCCATGGCGAAGACAAGGACGACATTCTCGGCGTGCTGCTGGCGAAAGATCTGCTGCAATGTTTTGTGGTCGGCGCGCCAGCCTGCGATATCCGCGCCCTCGTGCGTCCGGTGATTCTGATTCCGGAATCGAAGCGGCTGAATATCCTGCTCAAGGATTTCCGCCAGAGCCGCAATCACATGGCGATCGTCGTCGACGAATACGGCGGCGTCGCCGGCCTGATCACGATCGAGGATGTGCTGGAACAAATCGTCGGCGAGATCGACGACGAACACGACGACGACGATCCGGCCGAACAGTTGCACATCCAGGCGCAGGCCGACGGTGCCTACCTCGTCAGCGCGCTCACGCCGATCGCGGATTTCAACGACCATCTCGGCAGCAATTTCGGCGACGACGAATTCGATACCGTCGGCGGTCTGGTCACGTCTGAAATCGGCCATTTGCCCGAGTCCGGCGAAGAAGCCGTGATCGGCCAGTTCAACTTTCAGGTGACCAAGGCCGACGACCGGCGCGTGCATCAGTTTTGCGTCCGCATCAACGAGGCTTGAGGTGCGCGTTGACGTTTCGCATCGCCGCTGCCTGTCGCTGATCGCCCGTTTTTTCCTGCTGTTTTTTCCTATCAGCCTCGGCCATGCCGACGAAGCGAACTGGACCGCCGGACAGCCCGGTGAAAATCTCAACATCGCGTTGGTGACGTTCGGCCCCGGTGAGGAAATCTGGGAACGTTTCGGCCACAACGCGCTGCTGGTCGAGGATCGCAATACCGGCGAGGCGCGCACCTACAACTACGGCATCTTCGATTTCGGCGAAGCGGATTTTTTGCCGAACTTCCTGCGCGGCATCATGCGCTATCGCATGGACGTTAATGAGGCCAATCAGGATTTAGCCGTTTATACGGCTGAAGGGCGTTGGATCCAGCGTCAAGATCTGAACCTGAGTCCGGCGCAGCGGCTCAAGCTCGATCAGTTTTTGCAGTGGAATCTTCGCCCCGAAAATGCGCATTACCGCTACGATTATTTTCGCAGCAACTGCTCGACCAAAGTACGCGACGCGTTGAATCTCGCGCTCGGCGACACATTGCATTTGCAGACCGCATCGCCATCGCGCGGTTTCAGCTATCGCATGGATGCACTGCGTCTGATGCGCCCGGAATTCTGGGCAATGATCGGCATGGACATCGGCCTCGGCCCGCTTGCCGATCAGCGCCTGTCGTTCTGGGACGAAAGTTTTGTGCCGACCGAGCTCATGCGCCATCTGCGCGAGCTGAGTGTTCACGACGATGCTGGCCAGTCCGTGCCGCTAGTCGCGCGCGATGTGCTGCTGGCCAAGGCGGCCATTCCGGATCCGCCGGAATTTGCGCCGTATTGGGTCTGGCAGTTTTTCGCGATCGGCATCGCTTTTTCGCTACTGCTGATCTGGCTCGCGAAACGCCGCGATCGTTCGTGGGCGCGCTACAGCCTTGCCACGCTGAGCAGTGTCAGTGTGTTGATGCTCGGCCTCTCCGGCTTGCTGCTGATCGTATTGTGGGCGTTCACCGAACATCAGTTCGCGTGGCGCAACGAAAACCTGCTGCTGTTTAATCCGCTGTGCCTGTTGCTGCTGCCGAGCTGGATCGCGAGTGCGCGCGCACGCTGGCTGCCGAGTCGTTTTGCACGACGCTTGACCGTGCTGATCGTCGTACTCGCGGCATTCGCCTGGTTCGCCAAGATCCTGCCGTGGTTCCCGCAGGACAATCGGCAGTGGATCGCGCTGCTGCTGCCGGTGCATGTGGCGTTGCTGCTGGCGCAAAACTACGCCAGACATCGTCGCGGCTGAATCACTCCTACGTCGCGCGCATCCAGCACTGCCCTCGCGATTGCCGTTGCAACGTCAACTCCGGCATGATCGCGTGATATCGACAACGGAATTGCGCCCATGATGTTGCCCAGCACAAGTCAGCCGAACGAACCGATGGTGGTGAATTGCGCCGTCTATTCGAAAGAAACCGGACGCAAGCTCAACGACATCACGATCGAGGCGATCAGCGATGTGCTGCCGCGCACCGACTGTTTTGTCTGGGTCGGATTGCATGAGCCCGACGAAGCCCTGCTGGAAAAACTGCAGGAAGAATTCGGCCTGCACGACCTCGCGATCGAGGACGCGCATCTCGCGCATCAGCGGCCGAAGATCGAGGTGTATGGCGATTCGCTGTTCATCGTCATCCACACCGCGCAAGTGGTCGAAGGCAAGATCCGTTTCGGCGAAACGCATATCTTCATCGGACCGCGCTACTTCGTGACCGTGCGCCACGGCGCATCGTTGTCGTACGCGCCGGCACGCAAAAGTTGCGAGCAGACGCCCGAGCTGCTCGTGCTCGGCCCGAGTTATGTGCTGTATGCGGTGCTCGATTTCATCGTCGACAATTTCCTGCCGATCGTGAATACCTTCCAGGAAGAACTCACCGCACTCGAGAAGGATATTTTTCACGACACCTTTCGCCGTGAAACGCTTGAACGCCTGTATCGACTGAAACGCGAGCTCGTCACGTTGCGCCTCGCGGTATCGCCGTTGCAAGACATCCTGAACCAGCTCACGCGCTTTTTCCCGAACCTGATCTGCGACGAAGTGCGCGTGTATCTGCGCGATGTATTCGATCACGCCGCGCGTATCAGCGACGCCACCAACGCCATGGGCGAACTGCTCAGTTCAGCGATGACGGTCAACATGTCGATGGTGACGGTGAGCCAGAACGAAGTCGTCAAACGCCTCGCCGGCTGGGCCGCCTTGCTCGCCGCGCCTACGTTGATCGCGAGCTGGTATGGCATGAATTTCCACAACATGCCCGAGCTCGAAAACGGCTATCACTACATGATCGGCGCGACCGTGCTGATCTGCACGAGTTTGTTCATATGGCTCAAACGCTCGAAGTGGCTTTGAGGTCAGACCTTTTTTGCGAATTCCGGTATTTTTTTAGATTCGCGGCGAAGACGATTCACGCAAACACGCCGCCGCGCGCGCCAGTAGCAACTCGCGCGCGCGCACATTTCGGGTCAGTGCCGCGGCACGCTTGAATTCTGTGCGCGCCTCTTCATAACGCCCGAGCTTGGCGAGCAGGTCGCCACGCACGCCGGGCAATAAATGGTAATTGAGCAGCGCCGGCTCGCCGATCAGCGCATCGACAATTTCCAGACCTGCCGCCGCGCCGAATGCCATCGCTACCGCCACGGCGCGATTCAATTCCACCACCGGCGATGGCGCCAGTTGTGCGAGTGCATCGTACAGCGCAGCGATACGTTCCCAGTCGGTTTCCGCGGCGACATGCGCGCGCGCATGGCATGCGGTGATCGCGGCCTGCAACGCATACGGACCGAACGCGCCGCCGAGTTTCTCCGCGCGTTTCAATGCGGCCAGGCCGCGCCGGATCAGCAGTTGATCCCAGCGCGCACGATTCTGTTCGAGCAACAGAATCGGCGCGCCGTTTGCCCCGCTGCGCGCGCGCAGTCTGGATGCCTGGATTTCCATCAGTGCGACCAGGCCATGCACTTCCGCTTCCTGCGGCACAAGCTCGGCGAGAATTCGACCGAGGCGCAATGCTTCCTCGCATAACGCGGGTCGCATCCAGTCCGCGCCGGCGGTCGCCGAATAACCTTCGTTGAAGATCAGGTAGATCACTTCGAGCACCGAAGACAAACGCGCAGCGAGTTCGCTTTTTCGCGGCACTTCGAACGGAACGTGCGCTTCGGCCAGCGTACGTTTGGCGCGCACGATGCGTTGCGCCAGCGTGGCTTCAGGAATGAGAAACGCGCGCGCGATTTCGTCGGTAGTCAGGCCGCCGAGCAAGCGCAGCGTGAGCGCAATCCGCGCCTCGGTCGACAGCACCGGGTGACAGGCGATGAACACCAGTCGCAACAGGTCATCGCCGATATCGTCATCCAGCGCGACCTCGATCGCGGACGTGCTCAACGCATCGTCTGCGGCAAGTTCGTCGGCGAGCTCCTCGTGCTTGCGCTGCAACAGCTTGCTGCGGCGCAAGCGATCGATCGCGCGATGTTTGGCCGCCGTCATGAGCCATGCGCCGGGATTGTCCGGCACACCCGATGCGGGCCATTGTTCAAGCGCGGAAACCAATGCGTCCTGCGCGAGTTCTTCGGCCAGACCGACATCGCGCACGAGCCGCGCGATGCCGGCGATCAGCCGCGCCGACTCGATCCGCCAGACTGCGTTGATGGCGCGATGGGTCTCCGTGATCGTCACGCGTATGCGATCGCCATCATGGGCTGGAAGCGCCTACGATTCCCGGGACAGTCCACTGCTCACCAATTTGGACTGCACCCATTCACAGCTCAACCAGGGTCTTGAAGCCGCCGAAGATCATGCGTTTGCCATCGAAAGGCATGGTTTTCGGATCCATCATGCTGGCCAGGCGTGGATCTTTCATCACCAGGGCCATGATGCGATCGCGATCCTTGCGCGATTTGTAGACAATCCACGAGAACACCACGATCTCGTCCGGCTTAAGCTTGACGCTCTGCGGAAACGACGTGAGTTTGCCCGGTGGCGCGTCGTCGGCCACGCACTCGCGGTATTCCAATGCACCGTGTTCGCGCCAGATCTTGCCTGCCTTGCGCGCCATGCGGCGGTAGGCATCCAGTTTTTTTGTGGGAACAGGAACCACAAATCCATCGACGTAATGAGCCATCTCAACTCTCCTTGCGTGGGGGACAATTATTGCCTGGACGATAATCGCAGCGCTGCCGTTGCGCTTGCCGAATCAGTTTGCGCTTCTTCCGCGCCCAGTATCGCCACTTGCGTTCGATCGCGCAAAAAACAGCGCTCGATCAAGGCCGCTCTCGCTGGTATCGATAGCGGCTGGCGCAATTCAGACTTTTGTCGCGCCACCATTGATCATCCACGGCGTGCCAAAACGATCGGTCAACATGCCGAAGGCCTCGACCCAGAAAGTCTCAGCGAAAGGCATGTTGACTGCACCGCCGTCGGCCAACGCGTCGAATACTTTTTGCGCTTCGGCCACTGTGGTGTAAGCCAGCGACAGCGCGAAACCGCTCATGCCCGGATAGGCGCGACCGACCATCCAGTCGGACGCCATCAGGATGCCGCCGGGAAAAACCAGGCGCGCGTGCATGATGCGTGCGGCACTGTCTGCCGGCACCTGTGCTGTCGCCGCGGGATCATCGGCGTGGGTCATCGACAGATCGATCTTGCCGCCCAGCGTGCGCTCGTAATAGCGCATGGCTTCGGCGCAGTTGCCATCGAAAAACAAATAGGCGTTCAGTTGCATGGTGATTCCTTTGCTGAATGATTGGTTGCGAAATTGTTTGCTGCATGATGACGTCGAATCAGAGCGGACGGAATCGACAGCATGGAAGAAATATTCTTGATGCGATGAATCAGGCTTGCGCTGTGCGCTGGTGTGCGGCGCGCGGAACATCCTCACGCAGGAGTTCTTCGGCGAGCCTGATTTCGGGCATGAACTCAGGCGTGAAATCAGCGGCTTCGTAGAGCGGACGAATCTCGACCTCGAACTCGGTATGCGGATCACGCGGATACGGATAATTCTCGACCCAGTCAATCGCGTCCTGCATCGAGCCCGCACGCATGATCCAGAAGCCGGCGATCATTTCCTTGGCCTCGGTGAATGGCCCATCCATCAGCGCCGGCCGGCCTTGCGCAAATTTCAAGCGTGCACCCCGCACGCTCGACTGCAAACCTTCACCGGCGAGCAATATCCCGGCCGCGACACCTTCGGCATTGCGCTGCGCCATCGCCGCCAGCACTGCTGCGCTGGGGCTGATACCGGCCTCGGTATCCGAGTCGGATTTCAGCATGATCATGAAACGCCGCTGCGGCACGGCACTGGTCGGCGGCGGCGAGACATCGATGCCAGGCAAATTGCCGGCGCAGCCGAGCTCGCGAATTTCGAGCTCGACATTGCCGTCGCCATCCTGCGCGGGCCAGCGTCGCGCGAGTTCGATCGCTTCTTCGCGCGATGCGACATCGATCATCGTGAAACCCGCGATCAATTCCTTCGCCTCGCTGAAAGGTCCATCGATAATCCGCGCCTTGCCACCCAGCAATTTCACACGCACACCTTGTGCGCTCGGCTGCAGACCCTCGCCAGCGAGCATCGTACCGGCCTTCAGCAATGCCTCGTTGTACTGGCCCATCGCCACGAGAAGACTCTGTGGCGGCAGCACTCCGGCCTCGGTGTTTTTATCGGCCTTGCGCAGGATCATGAATCGCATGGTGGCGTCCTTTGGATTTCGATGGCCGGTGACGGGGCGACACGTTTGAGATCAACGCGCGCGATTCGATCAAACCATATTCGTACGCTTGCGGAAGTCGTGCTCAGCATCAAGCATCGCGCGACCTTCATCCGTGCTTATCATGGGCGCGAATTCCTCAGCCTCGAACACCTGGCGGATCTCAATCTCGGAATCGCCTGAGTGCGGATTCGGGCAACGCTTGACCCATTCGATTGCTTCTTCCTTCGACTTCACCTGCCACAGCCAGAAACCCGCGATCAGTTCCTTGGTTTCGCTGAACGGGCCGTCGATAACGCTGCGCTGGCTGCCGGAAAATTTGACTCGCACGCCCTTGGCGCTCGAATGCAGACCTTCGCCAGCGAGCATGACGCCGGCCTTGATGAGTTCTTCGTTGAACTTGCCCATTTCGATCAGCAGCTGTTCGTCCGGCATCTCGCCGGCCTCGCTCTTTTCGTTGGCTTTTATGATGATCATGAATCGCATGGTGTTATCTCCTGTTCGGGTTTTGGTGGAGAGATGGGTTGCGGCGGATTCGCCCGGCGCAAAACCTGACTCTACTGGTACGACGAACGGCGGAACGCAAAATCGACACGGACAGTATCTTTTTTTGTTGATAGTTTTGTGTGAAGCCCGAAAGTCATCTCGCGCACCCTGAAATCAGCTTGGCGCGATCGTGCTCGTGCCAAAGCGGCGCCGCACCCAGCGCTCGCACGGCACGGAAAAACCACGCGCCACCATCCAACCCAGCAGCCACGACAAACCGAGCGCCGGCACGTACCAGATGAATCCCCACTCCACGCTGAAACCGCTGGCGTGAGCGATACCGATCACGCCGAAAACGCAGAACATGTGGAACAGATAAATTTCATAGCTGAGCCGGCCGCACGAGCGCAACCAGCCGAGCCAGCGCAACTGCCACGGCGATGCCGACGCGGCTTGCCAATGCAGGCCAAGCACGAGGATCGCTGCTGATACGCACAGCAGCAAGACCGCGCCATCTTGGATCAAATGCCAGATCGCCGAGCCGGCAAACAGCACAGTGCCGATACCGGCAATACCAACAACGCATAGCAATGGTGCCAGCCACGATTTTGGTGACGGAAAGCGCGCCGCGAACATTGCCGTGAGCACACCGATCGCGATCGCCGACATGCCGGGCAGATACGCTTTCTCCAGCCAGATTTCGTTGCCGACAATCGCCGCGCGCGTGAACGGCAACGACAGCGCCAACACACCCAGGCTCAGCGCGAGCAACCAGCGGCTGCGGCCTAGAGTCAGGCACACCAGCGGAAATACGATGTAGAAAACTTCTTCGATGGACAACGACCAGAGCACGTCCCAGCCGCCCGGCAAATAACCCGTCAAACTTTCATACCAGTTCAGATACAAACCGAGTGCCGACGTGATGGCCGCGGGCAGCGATTGCTCGGGCTTGTCGATAACGAAATTCGGCACAGCGAGCAGATGCGACAAACTCAGCAACGCGATGACCAGCAGCAGGCATGGCACGATGCGCGCCGCGCGCAGCAGATAAAATTTTCGCGGCGGCATATATCGCAGATCGCCCCAGCGCTCCTGCGATCGGCGCGTGATGAGGAATCCAGAAATCACGAAAAAAATAAACACCGCTTCGTAGCCGTTGTAATTCATACGCTGCAACAGCCACGCCGGAATCAAGGTCGCCAGCGCGGTCTTCGCCAACGGAATACGAATCCCGACATGGTTCAGTATCACGAATAGGATCGACATGCCGCGCAATGCATCGATGCCGCTATTGCGATCCGTTCCCGCCGCATTGTCAGCGCTCGACGGCGTGATCGCTCGATCAATCACACTGCTCATTTTACCGCCTCGCGCTGCGTCAGAAACAGCTCCTGCAGCGCCCACAACAATCCGCTCGGAAACGTCGTGGTGTGATACGCGCCGGAAATCACCTTGGTGTGCAACTGCAGATTTTTGTAGTTGTGCGAATGCAGTTGTTTAACCATCGCGGCCTGATCGGCGACCATGTCGAAATCCGAACACTCCGATTTCAAACGTCCGCACGGCGCTGGGTGTTCCATCTGCCCGATCGCAAAATAGACGTTGGCCTTGAGCTCGGTGTGATGTCTCGCGTACGCCGCCTCCTGCTCGAACATCGTCCGATTGTTGTACCAGAGCGAAGTGCTGGTGAGGATGTAGTTCTGGAACAGCTCCGGCTCATTGAGCATCACCCACAACCCGAACAAGCCGCCATAGGATTGTCCGCCGAGCGTGCGTCGGTGCGCATCGATACGATAGGTTTTTTCGACCAGCGGCATGACTTCGTTTTCGAGAAAACCGAGGTAAGCACGGGCGCCACCGGTGGCGTAAGGTTTGTGGCGGATGTCGAGCATCGGCGTGAGGTCGCGTTCGCGACTGATGTCGCCCGCCTCGCCTTGCGCATACGAAATGCCGACCAGAATGAATTCTTCGAACGTGCCGTGATTGAACGGCACGCGCGTTTCGCCAGACGCGACCTGAAACGTGTACGGCCCGTCGTTGAGATAAACCACCGGATAACGATGTTGCGCATTTTCCGGCTTGTCGTAACCGGGCGGCAGCTTGATATAGATCTCGTAGCTGCGTTGCAGTTTCGGCGATGCCAGCGTATGCACAAAACTGTGCTCGATCTGGAACTGCGGCAGCGTATTTTCCGTTGTCGGAGCAATCGCATCGGCTGCGAACGCTGCGCTCACGGGCAGCAACACTGACAACAACAATCCCACGATCAACAACGATCGATTCATTCTTTTTTTCATGTTTCCCCAGCCCGGATCAGTCCGCGCGGAGGATAAGAGAGGCGGCGTAAAATTCTCGTTGCTCGATACCAGCCCACAGCCGCGACTAAAGTATGTGCGCTGCGTCTTGACCTTGGCGCGGCAGAATCCGATGCTGTCACCTTCACTTCGGGGAGGAGCCGTTATGCCCATCATCGCTCGTAATCTGGCCTGGCTCGTATTCGCCGTATTCGGCGCGTTCTGTCTCGGCGTGATCGCCCTCGAACGCGGCGAAAACATCAACGCGTTGTGGCTGGTCGCCGCATCCGTGTCGGTGTTCATGATCGCCTACCGGTTCTACAGCCGCTACATCGCGACGCACGTGTTGCAGCTCGATGGCAGTCGCGCCACACCGGCCTACCGGCGCAACGACGGCCTCGATTTTGTACCGACCGACAAGAACGTCTTGTTCGGCCATCACTTCGCCGCGATCGCTGGCGCCGGTCCGCTGGTCGGCCCCGTACTCGCCGCGCAGATGGGTTATCTGCCGGGCACGTTGTGGATACTCGTCGGTGTGCTGTTCGCCGGCGGTGTGCAGGATTTTGTAATCCTGTTTCTATCGGTGCGCCGCGACGGCAAGAGCCTCGGCGAGATGATCCGCTCCGAGCTCGGCAATGTCGCCGGGCTGATCGCGATGATCGGCATCCTCATGATCATGATTATCCTGCTTGCGGTACTTGCGCTGATCGTGGTCAAGGCGCTCGCGATCAGTCCGTGGGGCACGTTCACGGTGATGGCGACGATCCCGATCGCAGTATTGATGGGCATCTACCTGCGCTTCGTACGACCCGGCAAGATTCTCGAAGTCTCAGTGGTCGGTTTCTTTCTTTTGCTGCTCGCGATCTGGGGCGGGGGCCAGGTTGCCGCCAATGGCGATCTCGCAAAACTGTTTACGTTCGACGGCAAGGCGCTGGCATGGATGCTGATCGGCTACGGTTTCGTCGCCTCGGTGATGCCGGTGTGGCTGCTGCTGGCGCCACGCGACTACCTATCGACCTTCCTGAAAATCGGCACCGTGGTATTGCTCGCCGTGGCAATCGTATTCGTGATGCCGCCGCTGCATATGCCGGCGATCACCAAGTTCGTCGATGGCAGCGGTCCGGTCTGGGCGGGCAGCCTGTTCCCATTCCTGTTCATCACGATTGCATGCGGCTCGGTGTCCGGTTTCCACGCGCTGATTTCTTCCGGCACCACACCGAAGATGCTGCAGAACGAAGCGCAGGCGCGCTTCATCGGTTATGGCGCCATGCTCATGGAAGCGTTCGTTGCGATCATGGCCTTGATCGCCGCGTGCGTGCTCGAACCCGGCGTGTATTTTGCGATGAACGCACCCGCCGCGTTGATCGGCACCACCGCGGATACCGCCGCAACTGCGATCAGCCAGTGGGGTTTTGTGATCAACGCGAGTGACCTCACCGGCATCGCCAAGGAAATCGGCGAAACCACGATCCTTTCGCGCACTGGCGGCGCTCCGACCTTGGCCGTGGGCATGGCGCAGATCCTGCACAAACTCATCTCCGGCGATGGCATGCTCGCATTCTGGTATCACTACGCGATCCTGTTCGAGGCGTTGTTCATCCTCACCACGATCGATGCCGGCACGCGCGTCGGTCGCTTCATGATCCAAGAGCTGCTCGGTACCGCAATCCCGTCGCTGAAACGCACCGAGTCGTGGGCCGCAAATCTCATCGCCACGACATTGTGCGTGACGGGCTGGGGTTATTTCCTGTATCAGGGCGTGATCGATCCGCTCGGTGGCATCAATACCTTGTGGCCGCTGTTCGGCATCTCGAATCAGATGCTCGCGGGCATCGCTTTGACCTTCGCCACCGTGGTGCTGATCAAGATGAAACGCGACCGTTACATCTGGGTCACGCTGGTGCCGACCGCGTGGCTGCTGATCTGCACGCTCACCGCCGGTTGGCTGAAGATTTTCAGCGAGGATGCGAAGATCGGTTTCCTCGCGCATGCACACAAGTTCGGTGATGCCATCGCCGCCGGAAAAGTGCTGGCACCAGCCAAAACCATCGAAGACATGCAACGTGTGGTGTTCAACGATTATGTCGACACAACTCTTTGTGCGTTGTTCATGGCGGTCGCGGTTTCGACGATCGTCTTCGGCCTGCTCGCAGCGATGAAAGCACGCCGCGAAATACGCCCGACTGCGGTCGAAACACCTTATATTGCGATGACGGCATAACACTGACATGCCGATCGACACGGACATCGTCACGCCCTTCCCCGCGCCTGCGTTGCGGGGTTGGCGCGCGCACCTGCGCCATGCGTGGCGCAAGGCTGTGCAGGTTGCGCGCCTGTGCATCGGCGTGCCGGATTACGACGTGTATGTCGCGCATCGGCGCCTCAATCATCCACACGAACCGGTGATGACCTACCCCGAGTTTTTCAACGAGCGCCAGGCGGCGCGTTACGGCAAGGGCCGTTCGCGCTGCTGTTGATTTGACGCTTTGTTTTGCCTCGCCATGACACGCTCGTGGCATCATAGGCGATGCCCGAATCCAGCCGAACATCACCGCCGTTGAAACGTCTAATTGCCACACTTGCATCGCCGCTGCAGCGCCTGCGCAAGTTCATCACGCAGCGTATCGAAAACGAACTTCGCCACGAGATTTCCGCCCTGCGCCATGCACTCGATGCGCAGCAGAAAAATCTCGATGCGCTGGAGCAGTCGTCGCACGAAAAAATCCGCGCGCTGGAAATCATCGCGGCTGGTAGTCATCCATGGCAGACATCCGCGCGCACAGCAAACACGCCGCCGTATTTCACGATTATCCTGCCGACGCGCAATCGCGCCACGCTGATTGCGGATGCGATCCAGAGCGTGCTCGCGCAAACCTGGCCGAGCTGGGAACTGCTGATCATCGACGATGGCAGCGATGACGATACGCAGTCACGCCTGCAAACTTTTCTACTCGATCCACGCATCCAGTATCACCATTGCGATGCCGGCGGCGTTGCGGCGGCACGCAACCACGGTCTGATGTTGGCGCAGGGTCAACTCATCGCTTACCTCGATTCGGACAATGCGTGGTTCCCGGGATTTCTCGCTGGCATGCGTGCCGAATTTGCCGCCGATGCTGCGCTCGATAGCGCCTACGCAATCGTCCTGAGCGACAGCGCAATCCATGCCCGTTCGCAAATTCTGTGGCGCGCATTTGATGCCGAGGAATTGCGCCGCGGCAACTACATCGACCTCAATATATTTGTGCACCGGCGCGAACTCGTGCAACGCCACGGCGGCTTCGACGAAACGCTGACACGACTCAGCGACTGGGATTTGATCCTGCGTTACACACGCGATGAAACCTGCCGTCGTGTGCCAGTAGCCGGTGCGTATTATCGATCGCGCGTGAGCGGACGCATTTCCGATACGCGCAGTTTCGGCGACAACTGGTTTCGCATCCGCCAGAAACTACGCGCGCTACCGCAACTGCCGCGCCCACTCAAAGTGCTGTACGCGATCTGGCATTATCCACAGCTCAGCGAAACCTATATCGAAACCGAAATCCGCGCGATGCTTCGTTTTGGTGTGGTTATCGAAGTCTGGTCAAATGATGATGTCGCGGTGCCTTATCCACCCGCGGTGCCGGTGCGGCGCGGCGACTTGCAGGATGCCATCGCCGAGTTTCAGCCGGATCTCATGCATGTGCACTGGATCACCAGCGCATCGACGTATGCAACGATTGCGCAGGCCGCTGGGTTGCCTGTGACCGTGCGTGCGCACGGCTTCGAGGTCAACCCGCAAACGTTGGCGGATTTGCTCGGCAATCGCGCATTGCAACGCTTGTTTCTGTTTCCGCGACAACGCGAACTGATGGCTGCTGCAGATTCACGCATTACTTTCATGAAATCGGTATTCGATACCGAGCTGTTCAAGCCGGCAAAAAAGAATCGACGTTTGGTCTTGCGCACCGTCGCGGCGATTCCTTCCAAGGATATCGTGCTGTTTCTCGAAGCGGCAAAACGCTTGCCGGAATACCGCTTCGTGCTGATCGCCTGCACCGTTTACAAACGCGAAAGCTATGTCGACGAGATCATCAAACTAAAAGCGGAGCTGAATTCACCGGCCGAACTTTATTTCGATATGCCGCACGCGCGCACCGCGGAATACACGCGCGAGGCCGGCATTTTTTTACACACCGCTGTTGGCATCGATCAAAAAGACCACTCGCCCATCGGCATGCCCATCTCCATTGCCGAAGCGATGGCCACCGGCGCGTATGTGATCGCGCGCGACGACCCGGCGTTGTGCGATTACATCGGCGACGCGGGCGATGTTTATGCCGATCTCGATCAGGCGTGCGCGCTAATTGCCGCCACGCGGTCGTGGGATGAAGCACGCTGGCGCGCGGCGGAAATTCGCTCGATCGATCGCGCCTTTCTCGAACATGCTGATGATGTGGTGTTGCAGCCGTTGCACGATTGCTGGCTGCAGTTGCAACACGAACGCGCCTCGGCAGCGCGCGCGCAAATCGCATGAGTCGTACCTCGCGTTTGTTCCTGCTGATGGATGCGTTGCGCGCGCATCGCCGGCCCGTGACCGCGGCGCATCTGGCGAATGAACTCGCGGTTTCGGTGCGCACGATTTATCGCGATGTGCAGACGCTGATCGAACTCGGCGCGCCGGTCGATGGCGAAGCCGGGCTCGGTTATGTGCTGCGCGCGGGATTTTTCCTGCCGCCGCTGATGTTCGCCGAAGACGAGATCGAAGCGCTAATCCTCGGCGCGCGCTGGGTGCAACAGCAAGGCGATGACGGGCTCGCAAAAGCCGCCGCCGCGGCACTGGCCAAGATCGCCACGGCCACACCGAAAGACCTGCGCGACAAGATGGCCGAATCGAGTTTGTGGGTGCCGACGTATGCCGCAAAACCATCCAACGAAACCGCGCTCGGCTTCATCCGCGCGGCGATTCGCTACGAGCACAAACTGCTGATCGATTACAGCGACGAAAACGGCGCCTGCACGCAGCGCCTGATCTGGCCGATCGCGCTGGCATTCTTCGAGCGCAAGCGTGTCGTCGCGGGCTGGTGCGAATTGCGCAGCGGCTTCCGCCATTTCCGCACCGACCGGATTGCCGCGTCCACGCCTATTGCCGAATGTTATCCGCAGCGCCGCAGCGCTCTACTCAAGGCGTGGCGCATTGAGATGAAAATACCGAACGGCTCCTGACAGAAACTGTCAGCGGCAACCTCCAGTATGGCGCCTGTCCACTCACCGCCCATCAGGAGAAAGCCCATGCGCCTTTATCATCATCCCGTTTCTTCCAACTCCCGCCGCGTCGTAATGGCGGCGCAACAACTCGGCGTCCCGCTCGAACTGGTCTTCATCGATCTCGCCACCGCGGAAGGCCGCATCCCGTTGCGTGCGATCAACCCGAACGAGAAAGTGCCGGTGCTGGAGGATGGCGATTTTTTGCTCTGGGAGTCCTGCGCGATCATGCAATACCTCGCTGACAAAACGCCCGGCCAGACGCTGTATTCCACCGAGGCGCGAGCACGAGCCGATATCAATCGCTGGCTGTTCTGGGGCTCGCAACATTTTGCGCCGGCGGTCGGCATTTTCGGCTGGGAAAATTTCATCAAGCCGATGATCGGAGCGGGCGAACCGAACCCGCTGGAGCTGCAGCGTGGTGGATTGCTGTTTGCGCAATTCGCCAAGGTGCTGGACGATCATCTGGCCGACCGCGATTGGGTTTCAGGCTCCATCCTCACGCTCGCCGACTTCTGCATTGCCTCGACGCTCGCATATATCGAGGAATCGAAATTGCCGATCGCCGAGTATAAAAATGTGCTGACCTGGCTCGCACGCGTGCAAGCACTCGATGCCTGGAAAAAAACATCGTTCTGAGAATCAGCGTGCAAATGTCTGCGTGATCATTACAGCGCGACATGAATATAGCGGCGAGCGCCAGGTCCGATGGCGCTCGTCGCTTTTTTGTGGCCTGCGCATCGAGCCATGCATCACTTGCGCAAATTATTATATTGTGTACAATTCAATTGTGATAAATACACAGCCAACCGCCAGTCCATGAAAACATCGATCACAACCGGCAAGATCAGCACTCGCGATATGGTCAGTCTGCGGCTGGAGAATCAGCTGTGTTTCGCGATTTATTCGGCGTCGCTGGCCATGACCAAACTGTATCGGCCGTTCCTGCTCGAATTGAACCTGACCTATCCGCAATATGTCGTGATGATGGCGTTGTGGCAGCGCGATGCGGTCACCGTGTCGGCACTCGGCGAACAAGTCGCGCTGGATTCCGGCACGTTGACGCCAATGTTGAAACGCCTTGAGGCGCTCGGTTTCATCAGCCGCATCCGCAATCCGCAGGATGAACGCGAGGTGCATATTCGTCTGACCAGCGCCGGCGCAAAACTACAAAAAGCCGCCGCCGTGATGCACGACAAAATTGCCTGCGCCAGCGATTGTTCGAGCACCGATCGAAAGGTGTTGACGAAGGCATTGCAGCAGCTGCGCGCATCACTGCAAGCCAGTATCCAGAGTTGACCCCACGCCCCTTTTTCTTTCATCCACCGCAACGGAGTAGACACCATGCAAATACCAGAAAAAGTTCTTTACACCGCCCATGCCACCGCCACCGGCGGCCGTGATGGTTCCGCCAGATCGTCCGATGGCGCGCTCGATATCAAGCTCGTGCCACCGAAAGAACTCGGCGGTTCCGGCGTTGGCGGCACCAATCCCGAGCAGCTTTTTGCGGCCGGTTATTCGGCGTGTTTTCTCGGCGCGATGAAGCACGTCGCCGGCCGCACCAAGACCGCGTTGCCGGAAGGCACCAAGGTCGATGGCAGCGTTGGCCTCGGCCCGATCGCAACAGGTTTTGCGATCACCGCCGAACTCTCGGTGACCTTGCCCGGCATGGATCGCGAAGTGGCGCAAAAGCTCATCGAAGACGCGCACGTGGTTTGCCCGTACTCGAACGCGACGCGTGGCAATGTCGATGTGCAGGTCAAGCTCGCCTGAGCTTGATGACACAGTGAATTGAGATCCGCACCGGCTCGATCCCAGTCGGCCGCAAGCGCTCATCAGCGAGCTAGAGTCAGCGTCGCAAACCGACGTTGCTCTGGCTCGCTTTTTTATACCCGATGCAGCGAAATTGCAGCCAGATCGCCGGGATTATTTTTCCGCAACCATCTGCGCTACCACGATACAGCCGTTACACTGCGCGCATGCTGACGCCTCAAGCGCCGATCACCGAATTGCTGCAAGCCTGGCGCGCGGGCCAGGCCGCCGTGCTGCCCAAACTCACCGAGCTGGTGTATGCCGAGTTGCGCACGATGGCATGGCGTAGGCTTGGTTCGAGCCCGGCGCAAACACTCAATCCGACCGCACTCGTGCATGAGACTTTTCTGCGCCTGTGCGACAGCAATATCGACTGGCACGATCGCGCACATTTTTTCGCGCTGGCCGCCTTGCACATGCGCAACGTGTTGGTCGATCACGCACGTGCGCAGCAGGCGGAAAAACGCGGCGGCGGCGCGCTGCATGTGACGTGGACCGAATCCAGCAGCGCGCGAGTCGACGAAAGTGCTGATCTGCTCGTGCTCGATCAGGCATTGCAGCGTCTTGAACGCGAAGACCAACGCACCGGCAAGGTGATCGAGCTGACCTATTTCGGCGGTTTGAATCGCGATGAAGTCGCGCACGTGCTCGAGGTTTCCGTGCCGACCGTGGATCGTAGTCTGCGCTTTGGTCGTGCGTGGCTGAAACGCGAACTCACGCTGTAGGTACTCGCGCATGAGCAACCTCGCCCGCCTGCGCGAATTGTTCGAAGCCGCGATCGCGCTGCCGCCGGGGCAACGCGCCGATTTCGCCGCAACCGCATGCGGTGACGATCTCGCCTTGCGTCACGAACTCGAAGCCTTGCTGGCGTGCGACGACGAAGCCAGCGATCCGCTCGCCGCGAGTATCGCCGCCACCGCCGCATCGCATTTCGATGCGGCCACGCCGTGGCTCGGCAGACGCGTCGGCAACTATCGCATCCTCAGTGAAATCGGCCGCGGCGGCATGGGCAGCGTGTATCTGGCCGAACGTGCAGATCGCGAATATCAAAGCCAAGTCGCGATCAAGCTGATTCGCGGATTTCCCACCGCCGATGCGCTCGAACGCCTGCGCCGCGAGCGTCAGGTTCTGGCCGGACTGGTGCACCCGAATATCGCCCGCCTGCTCGACGGCGGCACCACCGCCGAGGGCCAGCCTTTCCTCGTGATGGAATATATCGAAGGCCTGCCGCTCGGTGTTTGGTGGGCGGAAAAAACACCGTCGCTGACGACGCGTCTGCACCTGTTCCAACAACTCTGTCGCGCGGTGCATTACGCGCATCAAAACCTCATCGTGCATCGCGATCTGAAACCCGCCAACGTGATCGTGCGCGGCGATGACACACCGATGCTGCTCGACTTCGGCATCGCCAAACTCACCGCCGCCGATGCCAGCGGTGAACGCGCTACCGAGCTGCGCGCGTTCACCGTGGACTACGCCAGCCCGGAGCAAATCGCCGGCCTGCCCGTGACCACCGCCAGCGATGTATTCGGCCTCGGTTTGATCCTGTACGAACTGCTGTGCGGCAAACCGTACAAATCCGGCGGCAAGACCGGCAGTTGGCGTGAGTCGCGTCCTGCGCGCATCGCATTGCAAGCCGAGGCGATCTGGATTCGCAACGACGCAGCGCGCATCGATGGCGACCTCGATCATGTCGTGCATCGCGCGCTGGCGCCCGAGCCCGAGCGTCGTTACAACTCCGCCGCCGCGCTCGCCAGCGAGATCGACAATTATTTCGCCGGCCTGCCGCTCGAAGCCGGGCCGGATCGACTCGGTTATCGTCTCCGCAAATTTGTCAGTCGGCATCGCGCCGCAGTGGCAACGGTTATGCTCGCGCTGCTCGGCGTGATCGGCGCATCGGCATGGCTGGTGGTGGAACGCAATCGCGCCGTGCACGCCGAACAGCAAGCCCTGACCGAAGCGCGCAGCGCCGAGCAGACCACCGAATTTCTGCTGCGCCTGTTCAACGATGCCGACCCGGAAAATACGCGTGGCCGCGATATCAGCGCGCGCGATCTGCTCGATCACGGTCGCGAACTGCTCGGCACTACGCTCACTGACCAGCCACTCGTGCGCGCACGCCTGCTCAGCGCGCTCGGCGAAATCTACACGAGCATCGGCCAGCCGCAGCGCAGTATTGAGCTACTCACGCAAAGCATCGCCCTGCAACGCGCGCCGGGCGCCGATCCGCTGCGGCTCGCGAATGCGCTGCACGAAGTGTGTCGCGCCTACACCGATACCTCGCAATATCCGCAGGCGCTGGCCGCGTGCCGTGAGGCGCTGACTTTGCGCCAGGCATTGCTGCCGGCCAGCGATGTCGATATCGGCCACAGCTACGATTCGATCGGGCTGGTCGAGCAAGGTCAGGGCGAATTTGTCAGCGCCGATCGCGATTATCGACATGCACTGGAGATATTCATCGCGGCCGGTGCGGCACATCGCGAGGATGTCGCATCGACGCATCACAACCTCGGCTTGCTGGCCGCGCACAAAGGTGATCCGGCCACCGCGCGCACCGAGTATGAAACCGCGCTGACGATCAAACGCGCGCTTTTTGGCGAGGCGCATCCGCGCACCTTGAACTCGCTCAACGGCCTCGCCCAAGCAGAGCAATCGCTCGGCGATCTGGTTGCGGCGAAACGCGATTTCGAGCAGGTGCTGGCGCTGCGTCTGCAAGTGCAAGGCGACGACAATATGCACACCGGACACGCGCATAACGACCTGGCTGCGGTGCTGCAGGACAGTGGCGATTACGCCGCGGCGGAGATTCATTATCGCGCGGCGCTGGCGTTGTTCGTCAAACATCTGCCAGCGGATTCGATGGATCGCGCCGGCACTACCAATAATCTCGGCACGCTGTTTGAAGATCGCGGCGACTACGCCAGCGCACTGCCGCTGTTCGAGCAATCGCTGGCGATTCGTCAAGGAAAATTCAGCGCGCCGCATCCGTCGCTGGCGCGCGCGCAACACAACCTCGCGCGCTGCCAGTTCGAGCTGGACAACCTCGCAGCAGCGCGTCCACTGCTTGATGCCGCACTCGCTACACGCCGTACTTTGCCCGCCGACAATGCCGAGCGTTTCGACAGCGAAGTGCTCGATGCCGAATGGCAACTCGCGAGCGGCCACGGCGATATCGCCGCGAAAAATCTGCAAGCATTGTCGCTACCGCAAGGCCGTGGTGGATATCGCCGTCGCGCCCGTTACGCCGAAGCGCTGGCGCACATCGCCGCCGCAAAAAACGAATGGTCAACCGCGCGCAACGCCGAGCAACAAGCGCTGACCGAGCTGCAATCGGTCGTCGCGAAAGATCATCCGCTCTACGCCCAAGCCGCCGCGCGACTCGCGTATTACGCGCATGAAGCG